>NZ_JAFCVS010000007.1:341189-580349 GCF_049897165.1 Pseudomonas sp. TWR1-1-4
CCGGCTTGCCGGCGATGGGGCCCTCGAGGACGCCATCGCCGGCAAGCCGGCTCCTACGCACAATCAGCCGTGCGCAAAATTGACCCACGGGTTTACAATCGATGCTCCTGATCAGGAGTATCCCTGTGCTGACTCATCTCGATTCCCAAGGTCGCGCCCACATGGTCGACGTCACTGACAAGTCCGTGACGTTCCGCGAGGCGGTAGCCGAAGCGCGCGTGCGCATGTTGCCCGAGACGCTGAAAATGATTGTCGACGGCGCCCATCCCAAGGGCGACGTGTTTGCCGTGGCCCGCATTGCCGGGATCCAGGCTGCGAAGAAAACCAGTGACTTGATCCCCCTGTGCCACCCGTTGATGTTGACGAGCGTCAAGGTCGAACTGAGCGCCGATGGCGCAGACTCGGTGCACATCCTGGCGCGCTGCAAACTCTCCGGCCAGACCGGCGTGGAGATGGAAGCCCTAACCGCCGCCAGCGTTGCGGCATTGACGATCTACGACATGTGCAAGGCCGTGGATCGCGGTATGACCATCGAAAGCATTCGCCTTCTGGAAAAGCTGGGCGGCAAGAGCGGGCACTTCAAGGCGGACCACGCATGAGCATCAACGTATTGTTTTTTGCACGTTACGCAGAAGCGGTGGGTTTTGATTCGTTGGAGATGGAGGGCGACTTCGCCACTGTCGAGGCGGTGCGTCTGGCGCTGGCCAGTGACCCGGAGTTTGCAGTGCTCAACGAAACCAGCCTGATGTGCGCGCGCAACGAAGAGCTGTGCAGCCTTGATGAGCCGGTGCAGGCAGGTGACGAAGTAGCATTCTTCCCACCCGTGACCGGAGGCTGATCATGGCCATTCGTGTGCAGGCCCAGGCATTTGATCCCGGTGCTGAAGTCAACGCCATGCATGCGGCCAATGTCGGCGTGGGCGCGGTGGTGAGTTTTGTTGGCTATGTGCGCGATTTCAATGACGGTCTGGATGTTGCGGGAATGTTCCTGGAGCACTACCCCGGCATGACCGAAAAGGCCCTGGCCAAGATCGCAGTGGAAGCCGAGCAGCGCTGGCCGTTGCTCAAGCTGGAAGTGCTGCACCGCATTGGCGCGCTGGAACCGGGCGAGCCGATTGTGTTTGTTGGGGCAGCCAGTGCCCATCGCCAGGCAGCGTTTGATGCCTGCGCGTTTGTGATGGATTACCTGAAGACGCGGGCGCCGTTTTGGAAGAAGGAAAATACCAGTGAGGGCGCGCGTTGGGTGGAGGGGCGGCACAGCGATCAGGCAGCTGCAGATCGCTGGAAATAAACATACCTCTGTAGGAGCCGGCTTGCCGGCGATGACGACCGTGAGAACAGTGCAAGGCTTGAGGCCACATCGCCGGCAAGCCGGCTCCTACAGGGTTTGCGTATTCAGCTTGGGCGTTTGCGTTCTACCGGGCGCAACAGATGCGTCGGCGGCGTCTCGCAGCTGATCTTGCGCCCCAACAGCGCCTCGATCGACGGCAGCTGATACGAGTCATCTTCCCCAGCAAAGCTGATCGACACCCCCGCAGCCCCGGCACGACCGGTACGGCCAATGCGGTGCACATAGTCATCCGGCACTTCCGGCAGGGTGAAGTTGATCACGTGGCTGATGCCATCAATGTGAATCCCGCGCCCGGCCACATCGGTAGCCACCAACACGCGGATCTTGCCTTCACGGAAACCTTCCAGCGTCTTGATGCGCTTGTGCTGCGGCACATCGCCGGACAGTTGCGCAGCGTTCACACCATCACGTACCAGGCGTTCTTCGATGCGGCGTACTTCATCCTTGCGGTTGGCGAATACCATCACGCGTTCCCAACCGTTGTCGTTGACCAGGTTGTAGAGCAACTTGTACTTGTCGGCACCGGCCACCGCATAGATGTGTTGCTCGACGTTTTCGCTGGCGACGTTCAGTGCTTCGATCTCGACGATGGACGGGTCGGTGGTCCACTGTTTGGCGAGGTTCATCACGTCTTCGGTGAAGGTCGCGGAGAACAGCAGGGTCTGACGCTCGGATTTCGGCGGGGTCTGGCGAATGATCTGACGCACTTGTGGGATAAAGCCCATGTCGAGCATGCGGTCGGCTTCGTCCAGCACCATCACTTCGACCATGTCCAGGTGCACGTCGCCGCGCTGGTTGAAGTCCAGCAGTCGGCCCGGCGTGGCTACCAGGATGTCGCAGTGACGAGCTTCGAGGTGCTTGAGCTGTTTGTCGAAGTCCATGCCGCCGACGAACGTCATGACGTTGAGGCCGGTGTACTTGGTCAGGTCGGCGGCGTCCTTGGCGATCTGTACCACCAGCTCCCGGGTCGGGGCGATGATCAGTGCGCGCGGCTCACCCATGTAGCGCTCTTTCGGCGGTGGTGTCTGCAGCAGTTGGGTGATGATCGAGATCAGGAACGCGGCGGTCTTGCCGGTGCCGGTCTGGGCGCGGCCGATGGCGTCTTTGCCGGCCAGGGTGAAGCCCAGTACCTGCGCCTGGATCGGCGTGCAGTACGGGAAACCCAAGTCCTGGATGGCGTGCATCAGTTCAGGCGCCAGTCTGAAATCGTGGAAGCGGGTCTTGCCTTCCTGGGGCTCGACGACGAAGTCTTCGAGTTTCCATGGGATCACCGGCGGTTTTGGCGCGCGCTCACGGCGCGGTTTTGGGGCCGGTGCGGCTTCTTGTGCCGGTTCAGGCGGTGTCACCGTAGGCGTTTTGGGCTGGGCGACAGGCTCGGTCCGGCCAAGCTGTTGGCCGTCATTGCGGCTGCCGGCAGTCGGGGCAGTAGCACTGGGAACAGGCGCGAGCGGCTCGGCCTCGCTTTTGCCGAACATCTTCTTGAGTGCTTCGAGCACGGTGATCTCATTAATTGGTTAAGGAATGTACGCCGGCCAGTGTAATGCAAGAAACGGGCGCGGCGTAGTGCGTCTGTCATACGGCTACATTGATGCCGGTTTTCAGCCCAGGCGTGCGGTCAACCACGTGCCGATATCGCGGATCTCCTCGGGTAACACTTCGTGGCCCATTGGGTATTCCTGCCATGTCACGGTGACACCACGGCTCTTCAAATGCTCGTAGGCGCTGCGGCCCATGGCGTTCTGCACCACATCGTCGTACTGGCCGTGCAGGCAAAAGGCGGGAATACGCTGTTGGCTGGCGGACAATTCCAGCTCTTCGCTGAAAGTCGGGGCATAGGTGGAGAGGGCGATCACGCCACCCAACGGGCCTTCCCAATTCATAAACGCGGTGTGGAAAACCACGGCGCCGCCTTGGGAAAAACCGGCGAGGAAAATCCGCGACGCGTCTATTCCGGTTCTTTTCTGCGCTTCGATCAAATCCGTGACCATTTTGGCCGAGGCTTCCAGCTCTTCCAGGCTGATCGAACGGGCCGGGCTCATGGCCTTGATGTCGTACCAACTGGGCATCTCGTAGCCACCGTTGATCGTCACCGGACGGGTCGGTGCCTGGGGCAAAACGAAGCGGGTGCTCAGCAAGCTTTCCTGCAGCGCTTCGGCCACCGGCAGGAAGTCATAGCGATCGGCACCCAGGCCATGCAACCAGATTACGCAGGCGTCTGCGGGCTTGGCGGGCTGAAGAATCAAGGGGTCGGTCATGTCTGCTCCATTAATGTGCGTGCGCTCCGATTAAGTGCGACGGAACGGTGCGTGGCTTGTCGATCTGTTAAGAGAATGTCGCAAGGCTGAATCTTTTGCACTTGCTCATGGGCCGAAACGGCTCAGCCAGCACTCTGGTACGCGCCTTGCTATGTGTAGGTCGATGTCAGAACTTTCCTGCGACGGTAACACTATCAGTGCCTGCCGCTTGTGGGAAAGAACCTGGAATTACTGCGACAACTTCATGCCGCTTGACCCCAAAAAAAGCCAACACGGGTCAATATCGCCTCATAAGGGTGCGCTGAGGTTCTAGCTCCGACACAACAAGAGCAACTGGAGGTTTGAATGAAGGTATTGAAATCCACCCTGGCCATCGTTTCTGCGGCGGCCGTACTGGGTGCCAGCGGTTTCGCCCAAGCCGGCGCCACTCTGGATGCCGTGCAGAAGAAAGGTTTTGTGCAATGTGGCGTGAGTGACGGCCTGCCGGGTTTCTCGGTGCCGGATGCCAGCGGCAAGATCCTCGGGATTGACGCTGACGTGTGCCGCGCTGTGGCCGCTGCCGTTTTCGGCGACGCTACCAAGGTCAAATTCAGCCAGTTGAACGCCAAGGAGCGTTTCACCGCGCTTCAGTCGGGCGAAGTCGACATTCTGTCCCGTAACACCACCATGACCAGCTCCCGCGACGCCGGCATGGGCCTGAAATTCCCAGGCTTCATCACTTACTACGACGGCATCGGCTTCCTGGTAAACAACAAGCTTGGCGTGAAAAGTGCCAAGGAACTGGACGGTGCAACCATCTGCATCCAGGCCGGTACCACCACTGAGCTGAACGTTTCCGATTACTTCCGCGGCAACAACCTGAAATACACCCCAATCACCTTCGACACCTCCGACGAAAGCGCCAAGTCGCTGGAATCCGGTCGTTGCGACGTGCTGACCTCCGACAAGTCCCAACTGTTCGCCCAGCGCAGCAAGCTGGCCGCGCCGAAAGACTACGTCGTTCTGCCGGAAACCATTTCCAAAGAACCGTTGGGCCCAGTCGTGCGTAACGGCGACGACGAGTGGCTGGCCATCGTGCGCTGGGTGGGCTACGCCATGCTCAACGCTGAAGAAGCCGGTATCACCTCCAAAAACGTTGAAGCTGAAGCCAAGTCTACCAAGAACCCCGACGTTGCCCGTCTGCTCGGTGCTGACGGCGAATACGGCAAAGACCTGAAAGTGAAGAAAGACTGGGTCGTACAGATCGTCAAGCAAGTCGGTAACTACGGTGAAGTGTTCGAGCGCAACCTGGGCAAGAGCACCCCGCTGGAAATCGACCGTGGCCTGAACGCGCTGTGGAACAACGGCGGCATTCAATACGCACCCCCTGTGCGCTGATCGCTGATGGTTCTGTCACCCGGTGGGCCAACCGCCGGGTGATGTTCTGTTCCATTATTTTCGGGGCATTTCATGCAAAAACAAATCGGCGCACCCAAGCAGAAGCTCAGCTTCAGCGACCCCAAAGTGCGTGCGTGGCTCTTCCAGATCATCACGATTGTGGCGGTGGTCTCGCTGGGCTGGTACCTCTTCAACAATACCCAGACCAACCTTCAGCACCGAGGCATTACCTCGGGTTTCGACTTTCTTGAGCGCAGTGCCGGCTTCGGCATCGCGCAGCATTTGATCGATTACACCGAATCGGACAGTTATGCCCGGGTGTTTGTGATCGGTTTGCTCAACACCTTGCTGGTGACGTTTATCGGCGTGATCCTGGCGACGCTGCTCGGGTTCGTCATCGGCGTGGCGCGGCTGTCGCCGAACTGGATGATTAACAAGCTGGCGACCGTGTATGTGGAGGTGTTCCGCAACATTCCGCCACTGCTGCAAATCCTGTTCTGGTACTTCGCGGTGTTCCTGACCATGCCGGGGCCGCGCAACAGCCATAACTTCGGCGATACCTTCTTTGTCAGCAGCCGTGGCCTGAACATGCCGGCAGCGATTGCCGCTGACGGTTTCTGGCCGTTCGTGGTCAGCATCGTCGTTGCCATCGTGGCAATCGTGCTGATGGCACGCTGGGCCAACAAGCGCTTTGAAGCCACCGGCGTCCCCTTCCATAAGTTTTGGGCGGGCCTGGCGCTGTTCATCGTGATCCCGGCCTTGTGCGCCTTGATCTTCGGTGCACCGCTGCACTGGGAAATGCCCAAGCTGCAGGGTTTCAACTTTGTCGGCGGCTGGGTACTCATCCCTGAACTGCTGGCACTGACCCTGGCGCTTACCGTCTACACGGCAGCGTTTATTGCCGAGATCGTGCGTTCGGGCATCAAGTCCGTCAGCCATGGCCAGACCGAAGCCGCGCGCTCCCTGGGCCTGCGCCCTGGGCCGACGCTGCGCAAGGTCATCATTCCGCAGGCACTGCGAGTGATCATCCCGCCGCTGACCAGCCAATACCTGAACCTGGCGAAAAACTCGTCGCTGGCCGCCGGTATCGGTTACCCGGAAATGGTTTCGCTGTTTGCCGGCACGGTGCTCAACCAGACCGGCCAGGCCATCGAAGTCATTGCCATCACCATGAGCGTGTACCTGGCGATCAGCATCAGCATTTCCTTGCTGATGAACTGGTACAACAAGCGCATTGCGCTGATCGAGCGGTGAGGAAACGCCCATGAGTTCACATACTTTCAAACCGGATATGCCGCCGCCGAACAAAGTGTTCGGGCCGATGGCCTGGATGCGCGCCAACCTGTTTTCCAGCTGGCTCAACACCCTGCTGACCCTGTTGGCGTTTTACCTGATCTACCTGGTGGTGCCGCCGATCCTGCATTGGGCAATCCTGGATGCCAACTGGGTTGGCACCACGCGCGCCGATTGCACTAAGGAAGGCGCCTGCTGGGTGTTTATCCAACAGCGCTTCGGGCAGTTCATGTACGGCTACTACCCCGGCGACCTGCGCTGGCGCGTAGACCTTACCGTGTGGCTGGCCATTGTTGGCGTGGCGCCGTTGTTCATCTCGCGCTTCCAGCGCAAGGCGGTCTACGGCCTGAGCTTTCTGGTGCTATACCCGATCATTGCCTACTTCCTGCTGCACGGCGGGATCTTCGGCCTGACCAACGTGGCGACCAGCCAATGGGGCGGCCTGATGCTGACCTTGGTGATCGCCACTGTCGGCATCGCCGGCGCGTTGCCACTGGGCATCATGCTGGCGTTGGGACGGCGTTCGAATATGCCGGCGATTCGAGTGGTCTGCGTGACCTTCATCGAATTCTGGCGTGGCGTGCCGTTGATCACCGTGCTGTTCATGTCCTCGGTGATGCTGCCGTTGTTCCTGCCTGAGGGCATGGGTATCGACAAATTGCTGCGTGCATTGATTGGCGTGATCCTCTTCCAGTCGGCCTACGTGGCCGAGGTGGTGCGCGGTGGCCTGCAGGCGATTCCAAAAGGTCAGTACGAAGCCGCTGCGGCGATGGGCCTCGGTTACTGGCGCAGCATGGGCCTGGTGATTCTGCCGCAAGCCCTGAAGCTGGTGATCCCTGGCATCGTCAACACGTTCATTGCGCTGTTCAAGGACACCAGCCTGGTGATCATCATCGGCCTGTTCGACCTGCTCAACAGCGTCAAGCAAGCCGCCGCCGACCCAAAATGGTTGGGCATGGCCACCGAAGGCTACGTGTTCGCGGCCCTGGTGTTCTGGATTTTCTGTTTTGGTATGTCGCGCTATTCCATTCATTTGGAACACAAGCTCGACACAGGCCACAAGCGTTAGGAGTTGTTGTTATGAGCGAAGCGATCAAACAGCCTGTGAGCCCTGAAGGCATTATCCAGATGCAGGGCGTCAACAAGTGGTACGGCCAGTTCCACGTGTTGAAAGACATCAACCTCAACGTCAAGCAGGGCGAGCGTATCGTGCTGTGTGGCCCGTCGGGGTCGGGCAAGTCCACCACCATCCGCTGCCTCAACCGCCTGGAAGAACACCAGCAAGGCCGCATCGTAGTCGATGGCGTGGAACTGACCAACGACCTCAAGCAGATCGAAGCGATCCGCCGCGAAGTCGGCATGGTGTTCCAGCACTTCAACCTGTTCCCGCACCTGACCATCCTGCAGAACTGCACGCTGGCGCCGATGTGGGTGCGCAAGATGCCCAAGCGCAAGGCCGAGGAAATTGCCATGCACTACCTGGAGCGCGTGCGTATCCCGGAGCAGGCTCACAAGTTTCCGGGGCAACTGTCCGGCGGCCAGCAACAGCGCGTGGCGATTGCCCGTGCGCTGTGCATGAAGCCGAAGATCATGCTGTTCGACGAGCCGACCTCGGCACTCGATCCGGAAATGGTGAAAGAGGTGCTGGACACCATGATCGGCCTGGCCGAAGACGGCATGACCATGTTGTGCGTAACCCACGAAATGGGCTTTGCGCGCACCGTGGCCAACCGCGTGATCTTCATGGACAAGGGCGAAATCGTGGAACAGGCAGCGCCGAATGACTTCTTCGACAACCCGCAGAATGATCGGACCAAGTTGTTCTTGAGCCAGATTTTGCATTGATCGAAGGTTGAATGAATAAACCCGGCCTGGTGCCGGGTTTATTTTTTTGGGGCTAGGACGCTTTGAGTGCTTCAGCGTCGTTGTTCACGGTGTAGGTGAAGGCGCCACGCATGTCAGCGCCTTCGGCTAAGACTTCTGCATCCGCCAGCAAATGCGGGTGACGATCCAATAACCGCATCAATAATACCAGCGGCTTGGGGGGAAGAAGCTCGCCACGTTCGTAGCGAGAGAAAGCGTTGTGGCCGCCACCGGACAGCAATTTCACCGCCTCTTTTTGGGTAAGGTGCAATTTGCGGCGGATACGTTTCATCTCAGCGCCAATCATCTTTTGGGCCGCTATGACGAGTTCATCGCCTGCTTCTCCATAACGATCCGCACTATCGGTGTCGGGGTCCCAGAAGCCGTCGCCGCATTCGTGACATTCCCAGCCGGACAGATTGTCTACCCGGCGCTCCATACCTTTGACCCTCATGGTTTCACTGCGGCCCTCGAAATAATGCAATGCGTCGGGGGCGCCACAGATGTAGCAATTTTTTACCTTCATAGGTTCTTCTCCTTGAAGGAGATCACCGTCCGGGGAGTAAGTGACCTTGATGTAAATCTCCCTATCTTTTGAGTGCGTGTGATACACGTCCTGCCAAATTCGATGGTCCCTATGAGTGGTCATCGACTTGTACAACATCCAGTTTTGTAACTCATAGATGGCATGCTGCATCTCCTTGATACTGGAGTGGAGTTCCCGGCCGCACCGTTGTGCTGTCTGGGTAAAAGCTCTCCTGCCAAGCCGCCTCACATCCGCCTTTATCACCGCCAAATCGTAATGAGGTGTGTACTTTTCCATAAGACACCTGAGTCCAATAATTACCCTCAGAGGGTAATTTTACCAATCGAAAATACTGCTCCTTTTCCTGCCTAAGAACCCTAGTGCGTTGCCTTTGTAGGCAACTCCGAATAGGCTGTAGGAAAATTCATCCTATGATTGGACGAAAGTGCAAATCCCATGACAGACATCGCCCCCCTGATCAAACGCTCCCTGGTGGATCAGGCCTTGGAGCAACTGCGCTTGCGCATCAGCCAGGGCGTGTGGGCCATCGGCGAACGCCTGCCCACCGAGCCGGAGCTGTCCGCCGAACTCGGTATCAGCCGCAATACCGTGCGCGAAGCCATGCGTGTGTTGGCGTTTTCCGGCTTGATCGAGATCCGCCAGGGCGACGGCAGCTATTTGCGTTCGATGACCGACCCGCTGGGCACGATGCGGGCGTTGTCCCACTGCACCCTGGCGCAGGCGCAGGAAACGCGGCAGATCCTGGAAGTGGAGGCGATCAGCCTGGCAGCCTTGCGCCGCACCGACGAAGACCTGAAAAAGCTGCGTGAAGCCCTCGATGCCAGTGCCGCGCTTTACCACGGCGACCTGGAGGCCTATATCAGCGCCGACCTGGTGTTCCACAAACACTTGGTGGATGCGGCGCACAATCCGGCGCTGAGTGAGCTGTATCAGTATTTCTCAGCCATTGTCGGCGCCCAGTTGCGCCAGACCCTCACCATCTCGCCTCGTCGCCAGGCGGTGTTCGACCTGCATATCGCGTTGCTCGATGCCGTGGAGCATCAAGACCCGGAACGTGCCAAATCCCTCTGCCGGCAGTTGATCAATGAACCCTGAAACCAAGCTTGATGAACTGTTGATCGACGCCGAAGCCGACGACGAGGTGGTGCAACACGCCCCTCCGGTGGTCAGCCGTCTCTGGCTGTTGCTGTTCGGGCTGGTGCTGGTGGCACTGAACCTGCGCCCAGCGCTGTCGAGCTTGTCGCCGTTGCTCAACGACGTGTCGATCAGCCTGGGCCTGTCCGCCGCCAAAGCCGGCCTGCTGACCACCTTGCCGGTGCTGTGCCTGGGGTTGTTCGCGCCCCTGGCACCGATACTTGCCCGGCGTTTTGGCGCCGAGCGCGTCGTACTGGGGATTCTGTTGACACTGGCTGCCGGCATCCTCCTGCGCAGCTCATTCGGTGAAGTCGGGCTGTTTGCCGGCAGCCTGATCGCGGGTGCAAGCATCGGCATCATTGGCGTGCTGCTGCCGGGTATCGTCAAGCGTGACTTCGCCAAGCAGGCCGGCACTATGACGGGCGTCTACACCATGGCGCTGTGCCTGGGGGCGGCGTTGGCGGCGGGGGCCACGGTGCCGCTCAGCCATTATTTTGGTGACAGTTGGAACATCGGTCTGGGCTTCTGGATTGCGCCAGCACTGCTGGCGGCGTTGTTCTGGTTGCCGCAAGTCGGTCAGAAACACGGTGCGCATCGCGTCGCTTACCGCGTGAAGGGCCTTCTGCGTGACCCGTTGGCCTGGCAGGTGACGCTGTACATGGGCCTGCAGTCGTCCCTGGCCTACATCGTGTTTGGTTGGGTGCCGTCGATCCTGATCAGTCGTGGCCTGAGCCCCACCGAAGCCGGGTTGGCGCTGTCCGGTTCGATCATCGTGCAATTGCTCAGCGCCCTCACCGCGCCATGGTTGGCCACGCGCGGCAAGGACCAGCGCCTGGCCATCGTGGTGGTGATGGTGCTGACCCTCGGCGGTCTGTTCGGGTGCCTGTATGCTCCGATCGACGGTTTATGGGGCTGGGCAATCCTGCTGGGCCTGGGGCAGGGCGGTACCTTCAGCCTGGCGCTGACCTTGATCGTGCTGCGCTCGCGGGACGCTCACGTGGCGGCCAACCTGTCGAGCATGGCCCAGGGCATCGGTTATACCCTGGCGTCCCTCGGGCCGTTGGCGGTGGGCCTGATCCACGATTGGACCGGCGGTTGGGCCGCCACCGGTTGGGTGTTCGCCCTGATTGGCCTGGGCGCGATCGTGGCGGGCCTCGGTGCCGGGCGGGCGAAGTACGTCGGTGTCAGCAGCGAGAAAATCTAGAGATACAACACCTCCAGGGTCGCTGAGCCGTCCATCATGATGTCGGTGCTCAGGTCCAGGTTCTGCTTGGCGTTGATCACCACCTCCAGGGTCAGGGTGCTGGTGAGGTTCTGAATTGCTGCCGGCCCGGCGGTACTGCCCTCGATGTCGGTAAAGCCGAGCAGGCTTCGAGCGCCGATATCGATGGGTTTCAGGTTGGCCATGCGCCAGGCGAGGCCGCCGACGGTGGACTCAGTGCCATAGACCGGCGCCCAGCTATCGGCCGCGGTCTGCTTGGGGTCGAAGCTCAACGAATACAAACCGATCTTGTTGCCGCTGTTATCGAGGCCCAGTCCATAGAAAATCTCGCTGTTGACGTGGGCCGTACCGTCGCGATTGTCGCGCATGCGCAACGCATACTGTACTGGGCCGTTGCAGGTGAGCGTCAGATTCAGCGATTTGCGTGGCAGGCGCTTGCCGGTGGTGAGGTTGAGGTCTTGCTGGGAGATTTTGCCGAACTCGACCCTGCCGTTGCCCGACAGGATCGGTGTGCAGGAGGCCGGTGTAATCAGGCCTTTTACGCTCAGGTCGGTGGTGGAGGCGGCATGGGCCGGTAAAACGTTGACCAGCCCTACAGCGGCGGTCAGAAAGATCAGTGACGTTTTCATGGGGTAGCTCCTATAGGTATTTCACAGTCAGGGTTACGAACCCGTCGATGGGTACTTCTTCGGTTAACGGCAGTGTGTTTGCAGGGGCTATGGTTGGGACGATCTGCACGTTTGCGTTCAATAGCTGGACCGGCGCTGGGACGACCATTGATTTGTCGGGAGTGAATGCTGTGAGGAATTTGGGCGACAAAATTGACGTCGGGCTCCAGCCCGCCCACGTCGACCCGAGGGCGTACATCGGCGTTCCCTGCGCCGTGATGGAGTTGAGCTCTAATGTCATGTAGCCGAGCTTGATTGCGTCGTTGATCAGGCCCAGGCCGAATGTATAGGGCCTATCGCTGTAACTGGAGCCGGATCGGTTATCTCTGGTCTCCAGGGCTAGCAGGGTCATGGCTTCGCAAGTGACTTTCAGTTGCAGCTCATGCGCGGTTAGTCGGGTTGGCTGGGCGACGTTCAGATCCCTGGCCGAAATCTTGCCCAGGTCGTACTGCCCAGCAGCGCTCAGGGTCGGCTCGCAGGCACTGGGCGTGATCCGGCCGGTGACGCTCAGCTCCGTGGTGGAGCCCGCGTGCGCCAGAACGCTTAGAAAAATGGTTGTGAGAATCAGGTATCGATAAAACATGTGGGCTCCGATGTTGCTTAGAAATAGATGATTTCAAGGGTGGCCGAACCGTCGAGTCGCACCTCATTGCTCAGGTCCAGGGTGTTGAGTGGCGCAATAACGGCCTTCAGGTTCAGTAGCGCGCTGAGGGTTTGCAGGGCGTGGGGGCCGTCGGTGCCGCCGGCTGTACCGGTGAAGCCGAGCAAGCTGCGCGCGCCCAGAGGTAGTGGGCTGGCGCTGGCGCTGCTCCAGGCTGTGCCGCCGGTGGTGGAGCCCGTCCGATACAGCTGGGGCAGATGGTCGGCGGTTGCCTGGGTCGGGTCGGCAAGCAGGTAATACCGCCCGATTTTTTGCCCGCGAGTGTCCAGGCCCAGACCATAGGCCGTTTCATCGAGGCCTCCGGTGGCGGAACCTTCGCGGTTGTCGTGCATCACCAGTGCAAAGGGCGCTGGACCGTCGCAGGTCACCGTGAGGGTCAGCGGTCGCTCCGGCAGGGCGGTGTCTTTGTCGTGGTTCAGGTCGCCGACTGACAATTTGCCGAAGTTCACGGCGCCATTGTTGGACAGGCTGGGCGTGCACGCCGCCGGCGCGAAGCGCGCTTGCAGGCTCAGTTCCCGCGAGCGCCCCGAGGCGGGAGCATCGACCAGGCCGGAGGTTTCCCAGGTCACAGCGTCGCGCACCCGCACGGCCTCCTCGCGGGCCCAGGCGCTGACCTGCAGTTGTACCGAAAAGCTGCGGCCCATGGCGGGTTGGCCATCGATCATCGGCACGACGCCATGGTCGGCACGCCAGCTCAGATTTGCGCCGACCAGGCTCGGCGCCTGGCCCTGGCCTGCGAGCAAGCCAAGTTCAACGGTGCGCCCATCCAGCACGCCGTCACGCACGTGCAGTTGGTAACTGCCACCGTCGGTGAAACGCAGGCGCTCGATGCCGGCGGCCATAGCACGGTAGAACAGGCTCATGTCCTGCGGTTGCGGGCAGTTCAAGGTCAGGGACAATTGCCGTTCGCCCAGCAGTCGTTCTGCTGCCGAGGTCGGTGGAACGGCGCGGTTCATCAGGCCGAAGTCCAGGCGCGATTCGCTGAGGTCCAAGCGGCATTCGTCCTGGGCTTGTACCGCGCTGGCGCAGAGCAGCAAGGCTGTGAGGCAGTGGTGAAGCTTCATAGGCTTTTCCTCAAGGGGTCTGGCAGCGGGCTGGGGCCGTTTCGTAGTACACGTGTGGGTCGGCCTTGGCCGGCAACTCGAAGCGCAAATGGCAGCGGCGTTGGTCGGGGGCTTTGATCCACAGCGTGCGGGTGTCGAGGACATCGGGCAGGAACACCTGGTTGTTTTCCTGGACCAGGGTGATGAATTCGCCGTCTTCGGTGGTCACCGTCGAGCCTCTTGGCACGGGTCTGTCCAGGGTCAGCAGTGCTCGACGGGTCAGGGCTACACCGAACTCGACGCGGTCCACCGCGCCGCGCCCGGCCGTCACCACAGCCAGGCCGTTGTTGATATCGGCATTGCGCGGCAGTGAGCGGGTTTGCACTTCGAGTGGGCTGCGTCCGTAGGCGCTGAGCTGGGAGGCTACGGCCTGGCCTTGCCAGTCGGTCCACACCGGGCCGCTGGGGGTGTTGACCTTGATGCCGGCCATGTCGCCTATCGACAGTACAGCGAAGGTATCGCGCACCGGGTAGGGTGAGAACGTCACGCCGTCACTGTGCAACACCACGGCGCCCCGTGCGCCGCCCTGGTAGCTGGAGCGTTCGGCATCGGAGCGGGTGTAGTTGAAGTCCATTTGGCTGTAGTACGGCAGCGCGGACACGCCTACGGATGATTCGACTTCGCGGTCGCGCGAGTCACGTTCGACGCCGACCCGATAGGCCAACTGATCGTTGATCTGTTCATTCAGGCCCAGCCCTGTGTGGTGTTCGCCGCCGGCATTGCGTATCCACGCGCGGCCACGGCGATTTTCCCCAAGCGGCACGCTGAGCGTCAGGTACACCCTGTCGTCGTTGTAACGGCGACCGCTCATGTGCCATTCGGCGGTGGCGGACACCGACATTCCAGCGACCTGGGTACCCCACGACGCCAAGGCACGGCTGCTGCTGTCGCCCTGGAACGAGGACGAGCGCGAAACCCCCGCGCTGAATGCCCCCAGCCATGGGTGCGACCACGAGGTGGTTGCGCTCTGCTGGTCGCGGTAGCGCGAACGTTGCTGCTCGCGGGTGTCGGTGGTGTAGGTCGACTCGGTGAGGTCGCGGTAGCCCGGGGTGCGCCAGGAGTTGGCCGCCGTGACTGACCAGCGGTCGCTCAGTTTCTGCGACCACGCCAAGTCGGTCTGCACACCGCGCTCGCGGGTACGTCGAGTGGCCTCGGAGGCGACCACGCTGAATTGCACCTGGCTGTCTTGCCAGGGCAACAGCCCCAGGCTCACGCCCGCCGATCGGTAATCCTCGGCCGCCAACACGCCGCTGCCCAGGCTGACCTGCGGGTGTGGCGCGGCACTGTAGCCGGCACTCACCACCCACGGCTCGACCCCCTCGCCATCACCGATATTGCGCACCCGCCCGGCGGCAACCGAGAAGCCCGGCGCCGGTAGCCCCAGTCCGAGCATTGCGGCGGGCACGGTGAAGCGGCGTTCTTCGCCGGTAGCTTCCTTGACGGTGACTTCAACGTCGGAGCGCCCGTTGAGGCGCGGCACATTGCTCAGGGTGAACGGGCCTGCGGGCACCACTGTGGAGTGAATCAAGGTCCCGTTCTGGCGCACCTCCACCTGGGCCGGGCCATTGGCGATGCCATCGATGGTCGCGCCCTGGTTCTGGTCTTGCAGCGCCTGTTCGGTGAGCACTTGCATGCCGTTGATTTGCGCGCCTGCGAGTACCGGGTTGTAGAGGTTGATCTGCCCAGCCTGCAACACCGCCTGATGGCTGGCGAACGTGCGTTGAGCGTAGGCGTCAAGGTGTGTGGTGCTGGAGACACTGTCCTGCCAGGTTTGCACCTGGCGACTGCGCACAATCCAGTCTCCCGCGTTAAAACCGACCTCGGTATTGGCCGAGCCGAAGCGGTTGGAGTCGCCGCCGTAGCGGTTGTACAGGCCGGTCACGTCATAGTTGAGCAACGCGGCAAACCCACCGGTGTGATACCCCGAAATGTCCTGGGTGACCGGGCGCAGGGCCTGTGTGGGCACCACCAGCGCCAGGCTCAGGCTGGCCGGGTCCGGCTCGATCACGGTTTGCGGGTAGTCCTGGAGAAAGTCATAACAGCTGCTTTCTTCTACGGGGCCCGATGACGGCGTCACCAGTTGCCCGGCGTCCAGCAACAGCGGGTCGAAGCACAGCGTGCCTTGCTGATCGAAGCTGACATCGACGCGCCCACGCCGTTGGCCGTTGACTGTCAGGCTGAGCGCATGGAGCCCTTCGGTGAAACGTGGTGCCTGCATCAGCAGGCCCGCGAGTTCAGGGTCGATCCCGCGCTGGCGCAATGTTTGCTGGTCAAAGGCCGCGGCCGTCGAGGGAGGCTCTGCCCAAGCCTGGTGTGTCAGCAGGCCCGGACAGAGGGCCAGTGCCATTAGTGCCAGGCGTGGTGAAACGCCGGGCACGGCTTTGCCGTCACGGTAACTCATGACTGTGTTCACACAAGTGCACTCTTCTTGGGGGGGAAGGGCCCGACTCGGATTTCCTATCGCGGCAGGGGGCTTTCCCGGTGGCCTTCAGTAGGTGACCACTTCGTTATTATTGGCGCCTTTGCTTCCCTGGCGCCGCTGTTTCACAGGGTGATGGGCGCGTCGTGGGCGGTGACGGCAAAGCCATACACCGTGGCAGGTTGCAAGCGCACGCGGGTGGCGCCGGAACCGCCGGCGGTCACGGTCAGTGTTTCGCCGGGAAGCACATAGGTGCGCGGGAGCATTGCCGCGCCGTTGCCCGGCATCAATTGAAGTTCCTGAGCCATGCGCACCACATACGACGTGGGGTTGTGGACGCTGAGCTGGTCGGCCTTCAAGGTCCAGGTCAGGCCCAGCCAGGGCGTGCGATTAGGCGCGAGCCCCTTGGGATGAATGATCACCGGCAAATTCTGGCGTACGGTCACGCCCACTTGGGCGCGTCCGGCCTTGGCGGGGTCGCGTTGGGCAGGCATGCCTTCGAAAATCACGCGTTTGAGGCGTTGGGTTTTCAACGGCTCGCCCGTTTGCAGAATGAACCGCACCAGCTGGCTTTTGGACGCTTCGACCCGTGTGAGCGGTGGTGTCACGAACAACAGCGTATTTTTGTCCTCGGGAATGTCTTCGAGAGTCACGTGCAACAGGGCCAGTTTGTTATCGGTGTTGGTCACCGACACACTGGCTTCGCCGTCAGCCTCGTTGACGATCACCACCGATGTGTCCGGGACCATGCCATCGGCACGCGCGGCGGTTGCGCCAAGTGCTGCCAGCACAGCACAGCAGAGCCCGGGGCCCCAGCGAAAAACGGAAAAAAACAGTTTCATGACAGGTCTCTTCAGAGAGGCCGCCCTGCACACGGTGAATCAACCGGGCATCGGCGGCGCGGTGTTAGTTAGAGGTACCGCAGGTCCAACGTGATCGAGCCATCGAGGGGCACCCGCTCGTTGAGCGTCAAGGTGTTGGCCGGGCTGATCGAGGTGTCTACCCGCAGGGAGGCCACTAGTTGCCGGATGGGCGCCGGTAGTGTCTCGCCCGCTCGGGCAAACCCCAGCTACTGGCCCGGATACATGTACGGATCCGGCGTCCAGTTCTCGCCCTTGTCGGGCGAGATCAGGGGTTGCAGCGGCTGCGCGTCGCCAACCGACCCGTGCACCGACAGGCTGACCGAACCGAGGCGCTCGCGGATGGTACGGGCGTACAGCCAAGCGCCAGTGTTACAGGTACACGACGCTGATCGTGGCCGAGCCATCAATACCTGTGTCTTGGGAGATGGTCAGATTCTTGGCCGGATGGATGAACGGGTTTACCAAGAATTCCATCTGCGTGTCCTTGGCCGGAATAGGCGCCACCGGTACTACACCGGGTTGTTTAATTGAGACCAGCATGTCGGTTTGCCATCCTTCGTCTTCAAACATGCGGAACCAGGTGTTGCCGTTGTTCATTGACCCAATCGGCTGGACGATGGCCTGATCGGCGATGACCTTGTCGAGGTACACGGTATAGCCGCCGATAGGCTCGCCGGCGGCAGTTTTTCCGAGGCCCAGTTCGATTACGTTGGTTTTGGAGTCGACGCGGTTGTCGGTGGCAGTCATTGCAAACAGCGTCGGTGCCTCGCAGTTGATACTCAGTTGCAAGGTAACTGGGGTCAGACGCGTTTGGGCATCCTGGTTAAGGTCTTTAACCGAAAACCGGCCTATATTGATGGTGCCGCCTGGCGTCAGGCTCGGCGTGCAGGCCGAGGGCACAATCATCCCTTTGACGGTCAGGTCGGTGGTGGACGCGGCAAACGCCGGCAAAGCGCTGCCAATCAGCAGGCCAGCGACGCTGGTGCAGAGTAGTTTTTTCATGTCGGTTAACGCTCCTTTGACGGGGTCGGGATACAGGGTGTACAGGGATGTACGGGTATTACAGATAACGCATGGTCACGGTCACATGCCCATCGACGGGCACTTCATCGTTAAGGGTCAGGCTGTCGGCGCGGGCAATCCGGGTGTAGAACACAATGTCCGCATCGAAGGTCGTCACCGCAATCGGCCGGGGAGGGTCATCCATCGAAGCGATGGCGAGCAGACTGAGGTGGCTTAAATGCGAACCTGCGGCCCATTGGGTGCCGCCATCCAGGGACACGATGGTGCGCACCGCCAGTGTGTCCGCTACAGGGTTACTCAATACCAGCGCAACGCTGCCCAGGTTTTCATCGTTGGGGGTTGTGCCCAGGCCGTGGTGGTTGGGAATCACCGCCGTGCCGCCACGGTTGTCGAGCGTGGTCAAGGCAAACAACGTCGAGCCTTCGCACCGCACATTCAACTGCAAGGTGTCAGGGGGCAGCAGTGTGTGCCTGTCTTGATTGAGGTCTTTGACGGTGATCTTGCCGTGGTCAATCGCCCCCCCGTCGGACAACGTGGGCGTGCAACTGCTCGGCGTAATCATGCCGGAGACGTTGAGGTCGGTGCTGCTGGCGGCAGAGGCTTGAGGCAGGTAGATGATCAGCAGTGCCGCCAATACTGCAGGGGTCGATTTATCCATGGATCGAATAACCTCTAGGGGGAATGCCCTGTGTGGAAGAAGAGTTACAGGTACACGACCTCAATCGTGGCTAAACCGTCGATTGGCGTTTCTTCCGAGGGAAAACCCATGGCTCTGTCGATCTGGCCGATCACCACAATGTCCGTATTCAGATTCTGGATCATGGTCGGCTGTGGATTCCCAGGAATGCCAAACGCCGCCAGCGTCGTTCCCTGCCAGATAGCGTTCCCAATGACCTGCCAGTTTTGACCGTTATCAGATGATTGGAGGGGCGTAACGTCGACGTTATCGGCCACGGCGTTTTCAAGGGAAAGAGTGAAGTTGCCGATTTTGACGTTGTTGCTTGTCAGGCCCAAGCCATAGCCGTCGAGTATGGTTGACGACCCGGAGCGATTGTCGGTGCCTCTTAACGCAATTAACGTGGCAGCATCGCAGAGAACGTTGAGTCGTATCGTGATGGGGTCCAGGTGTGTCGGGGTGTTGGGGTCGAGGTCTTTTATCGAAATCTTGCCGTAATTCACGTTCCCGGACAGGCTTGGGGTGCAGGCGCTTGGAGTGATCATGCCTGTGACGGTCAGCTCTGTGGTGCTTGCGGCGAACGTCATGCCACTACCGGCAAGGGTGAAGACGGCGGTGAGGGCGGCTAGGGACTTTTTCATGTTTTAAGAGCTTCCGGTGCCAAGGCTGAATAATGACGGTGCCAGTGGCCGTCTGCAGCTACGTTGCGACCGCCTGGAGTGGTCAGTCGCATCCCTCTCTGGGGACGCCGGGAAATCTATCGTTGGGAGGCGGTCTCGCAAATACAATAAATACGACAATCGTCCAGGGCTGAGAGGGTCGTCAGAAGCAGAGTTGACTTGTGTAGGATTAATGGATTTTTCGTAGTTGTTGTATCGTTTAAAGGCACGCAATTGACTACTGTACGTGCTCCCCCGCAGTAAGCCCTTCACGTAAATGCTCGGAGTTGTGCGCACGCTCAGGGAGCGTCCAGCGTTATGGGCGAGCCTGTTTCTCCGTTCGTTGTGCCGCCCGAACCTGGTTGGCTGGCGGTGTAATCGAGGTGACCATGCAGCCGGGTACTCCACCCGACGAGGGCTCGGGGAGCGCCTTTTCGTCGTCAAGCGGGTTGCCTGTAAAGTGGCAAGGCTTGACGGTATTGGTGGTCGAGGATCACCCGGCCTATCGCATTTTGCTGGGCTGGATTCTGCAAAAACTGGGGCTCGGCTTTGTGATGGTCGCAGACGGCCGGGCCGCGCTTGAAGCGATGCACCGACAGCCCGTGGACCTGGTGCTGACGGACTGCCAGATGCCCGTCATGGACGGCTACGTGATGACCCGCACAATACGGCGCAGAGAGCGCATTGCCGGTACCGGGCGCATGCCGATCATTGCCTTCACCGTCACCCTGGGAACCGAGCAGATACAACGTTGCTTGGCGGCCGGCATGGACGCCTGGCTGCTCAAACCGGTGACCTTCGAGCAACTGCGCGACATCCTCACCGTATGGCTTCCCGCTACCGGGGAACTGCGCGAGCAGCGCAGGCCACCTGCACAACCGGACTGGCCGACCCGCATGAGCCTGGTCGACACCTTCGGCAGCGCGGCGACAGTGAAGCACCTGTTGCAAACCTTGGTGCGAGAGGCGCAAATCGACCTCGCGGCGCTGGCCGAGGCCAAGCGCACACGGGATGCCTGCGCCGCTGCAAACCACCTGCACCGATTGATCGGCAGCGTAGCGTTTCTGGGTGCAGGCGCCCTGGAAACCCGCGGCATACAGATGATCGAAGCCGTGGCGAGGGAAGGCGTGCAGAGGCATGCGCAGCCTCTCGGCGTGCTGCTGAAGGACCTTCGCTTGTACCTGAAATATCTGTCCTCACTGTAGTTTTGCAGGACGTTTCTGGTTGTTTTGTAGCCTCTACGCGTAGGTGAATTCTGTTTATTTTGTAGGTCTTGATCTATGGCTCATTAATCGCGGGGCGGCGCCGGAAAGCGCCGGCCGTCAACGGTTGTGGCTGAAAGCCACTAGGGGTACCGTGCACCAACTCAACTGGCAATCCAGGTGGTTCCCATGCTCCGTGTAATTATTGCTGACGATCATCCTATTGTGCGTGTTGGGCAGAAAGTAGTGATCGAGGCCAATGGCAAATGCAAGGTAGTGGGCGAGGCCGATGGTCCCGATCAACTATTGGAATTGGTGGCTCATCAGCCATGCGACGTGCTGGTGACTGACTTCGCCATGCCGGGCAATCAACAGGCCGATGGTTATGGCTTGCTGGGCCTGCTGCACCGGCAATACCCGCAAATGCCGGTGATACTGGTGACCATGTTTGCCAATGTCGCCACCCTGCGCGCATCGTTTGCCCACGGCGCCAGGGCTATCGTCGCTAAAAGTGCGTCGGCCCGCGAGTTGCCGCAAGCGATCAAGGCGGTGTGTGGCGGCCAGACGTTTGTCAGCGAATGCCTGCGCCAGCAAATGGAAGAAGCCGGCACCCTGGACCAGCAAGCGGTCCCGCAGCTGTCCGGCAAGGAGAGCGAAGTGGTGCGTATGCTCGCCAGCGGCATGACCGTCAGCCAGATCGCGGCGCGGGTCAACCGCAGCATCTCGACCATCAGCAAGCAGAAAAGCACCGCGATGAGCCGGCTGTGCATTTCCACCGATGTGGATTTGTTCGCCTACGCACGCAGTAGTGGCATGGTGCCGTAAGCTCGCTTATTTGCGTGGCGAATGTCGGTAGCCTTGGCGGCGCGGGCAGCTTATCGTGCGCCTACTCTTTTCGACACCCGCGGAGCCTGCCCATGAGTGATGCCCATAACGCCCTGATCACTGAGTTCTACAGCGCCTTCCAGCGCCTGGACGCCGAGGCCATGGCCGCCTGCTACACCGACGATGTGGTGTTCAGTGACCCTGCGTTTGGCGAACTGCACGGCCGTGATGCCGGGGACATGTGGCGCATGCTGACCACGCGGGCCAAAGACTTTTCCCTGACCTTCGACAACGTGCGCAGCGATGAGCGCAGTGGCAGTGCCCATTGGGTGGCGACGTACTTGTTCAGTGCTACCGGCAACACGGTGGTCAACGATATCCAGGCGCGCTTTGTGTTTCGCGACGGCAAGATCTGCGAGCACCACGACAGCTTCGATCTGTGGCGTTGGTCGCGGCAGGCGCTGGGCACCAAGGGCTTGCTGTTGGGTTGGACGCCGCTGGTGAAAAACGCCGTGCGTGCCCAGGCGTTGCGTGGTTTGAAGGCATTTCAGGCCAGTCGTTGATAAGCTTGGCGCTCTTCTGTATTAGCCGAATCGACCTGTGACTGATCCTTCTGAACCCAAACCCTGGTTCGTCTACCTTGTACGCGCTGCCAATGGCTCGCTGTACTGCGGTATCAGCAATGACCCGGTGCGCCGCTTTGCTTCTCACCAGAGCGGCAAGGGCGCGCGGTTTTTCCTGTCCAGCCCGGCCGTGGCGCTGGTGTACACCGAGCAATGCGCGAGCAAGGGTGAGGCGTTGCGTCAGGAGCGGTTGATCAAGAAGTTGAAAAAGAGTGCCAAGGAGTGCCTGGCGGCCAGCGGTTCATTGATTTGACTGATGGGTTCCCATCGTCCCCAAACGGCGTGTTGCAGGCTAATCTAGCGGCTCACTTCTAGAGCGGAGCCTGGCATGTCTGAGTTGATCCTCCACCACTACCCGCAGTCCCCCTTCGCTGAAAAAGCCCGCCTGATGCTGGGTTTCAAGGGTTTGTCCTGGCGCTCGGTGCATATCTCGCCGGTGATGCCCAAGCCGGACCTCACCGCCCTGACCGGCGGCTATCGCAAAACGCCGGTGTTGCAAGTCGGCGCGGATATCTACTGTGACACCGCCTTGATTGCCCGACGCCTGGAGCAGGAAAAGTCCGCGCCGGCGCTGTTTCCTCAAGGCCAGGAGTTGGTCACCCAAGCCTTCGCCGCCTGGGCCGATTCGGTGGTGTTTTCCCATGCCGTGGCGCTGGTGTTCCAGCCGGAATCCCTGGCGGTCAAATTTGCCAAGGTGCCGCCGGAAATGATCCAGGTGCTGGTGGCTGACCGCAGCAAGTTGTTCAGCGGCGGCACCGCAACCCGCGTGCAATTGGAGCAGGCCAAGCACCAATGGCCGACGATCATCCATCGCATCAATCAGCAATTGCAGCACCCGGCCGGGGATTTCCTGTTCGGCGAGCCGTCGATTGCCGACTTTGCCCTGGCCCACCCACTGTGGTTCCTCAAAGGCTCTTCCGTGACGTCGCCGTTGGTGGATGCCTATCCTGCCGTCGCCGCTTGGCTGGATCGCGTGCTGGGTTTCGGCCACGGTACATCCACCCAGATGAGCGCCGATCAGGCCCTGGACGTATCGCGCAATGCGGCACCGGCTGTTCTGCCTGAAGAAGTCTTTGAGGACTTGAACGGCTTCAAGGCTGGCCAGCAGGTGACCATTTGCGCCACCGACTACGGCACCGACCCGGTGGCGGGCGAACTTCTGTTTGCCGGACGCGAAGAGCTGATCCTGCGCCGCAGCGACGAACGTGCCGGCACCGTGCATGTGCATTTCCCACGCATGGGTTTTCGCATCCAGGCGCAATAAACAAAAATATTTGCAAATTAAGGTGAGGTAAATCCACCGCCCATCCGTGTAGTGCTTGAAACTGCGATCTATTCGCATTAACAGCGTTTTCTACACGGGTTCTCACAGCATGAAGTCGACGGCGGGCGGTTGGGTTAAACAGTGGCTGGGAGCCTCGGTATTGGCGGTATCGGGGTTGGCGTTGCTGCCGCTGAGTATGGCGCAGGCGCAGGCGCAGGAGCAGCAGAGCGCCCAGTTTAACTTTGCGCTGGCGGCCAAACCGTTGCCCCAGGCCTTGAGCGACTTCAGCCGGGTCACCGGCATCAGCGTAATCTACACCGACGAAGCGCCCTACGGCCTCAGCGCCCCGGCAGTCAGCGGGCAGATGAGTGCAAACCAGGCTCTGCAACGCCTGCTGGGCAACAGTGGCTTCACTTTCCGCCAGATCGATGCCCGCACCCTGGCCCTTGAACCGCTGCCGACGGAAGGCGCGGTCAACCTCGGCGCCACGACCATCAGCGGTGCCGGCCAGGCCCAGGACAGCACCAGCTACCAGCCGCCGCCCACCAGTTCGGTGATGCGCTCCCACGCGCTGCTGCTGGAAACCCCGCAGACCGTCAACGTGGTGCCCGCCCAGGTACTGCGCGACCAGACCCCGCGCAATCTGGATGATGCCCTTGCCAACGTCAGCGGTATCACCCAGGCGAACACCTTGGCCAGTACCCAGGACGCGGTGATGCTGCGCGGCTTTGGCGACAACCGTAATGGTTCGATCATGCGCGACGGCATGCCCATCGTGCAGGGGCGTGCATTGAATGCCACGGCGGAGCGCGTCGAAGTGCTCAAGGGCCCGTCGTCGCTGCTGTACGGCATCCAGGATCCGGGTGGCGTGGTGAACATCGTCAGTAAAAAGCCTGAACTGGTGCAGTCCACCGCCCTGACCGTACGCGGCTCCACCTTCGGCGACGGCAAGAACGGCAGCGGCGGCAGCCTCGACACCACTGGCCCGATTGGCGACAGCGGCCTGGCCTATCGTCTGATCGTCGACCATGAAGACGAAGACTATTGGCGTAACTTCGGCACTCACCGTGAGAGCCTGATCGCACCGTCCCTGGCCTGGTATGGCGACAGCACCCAATTGCTGTTTGCCTACGAACACCGCGAATTTCTCACACCGTTTGACCGTGGCACCGCCATCGATCCCAAGACCAATCACCCGCTGGACATCCCGGCCACACGGCGTCTGGATGAACCCTTCAACAACATGGAAGGCCGTTCCGACCTGTACCGTTTTGAAGCCGATCACGACTTGAACGATGATTGGAAAGCTCACTTCGGCTATAGCTGGAACCGCGAGACCTACGACGCCAGCCAAGTGCGCGTCAGTGCGGTGAACACCAATGGCACCCTGACCCGCAAGATGGACGGCACCCAAGGGGCAATCACCACGGACCGTTTCGCCACCGCGAGCCTGGAAGGTAAGGTCAATGTGTTCGGCCTGCAGAACGATGTGGTGTTCGGCCTGGATGATGAGTACCGCAAAATCTACCGCGCCGACCTGATTCGTCAGAGTTCACGCGCCACCAGCTTCAACTACAACAATCCGGTGTACGGCAATGAAGTCGCGGGCACTACCGTCAGCCCTGCTGACAGCGCCCAGACCGACCTGCTGCGCAGTGATTCGCTGTTCTTCCAGGACGCCATCCACCTGAACGAACATTGGATTTTCGTCGCCGGCGCGCGCTATCAGATGTATGACCAATACGCCGGCAAAGGCGTGCCGTTCAAGGCCAACACCAACGGCAACGGCCAGGCCTGGGTGCCGCGTGCGGGCCTGGTGTATCGCTACACCGATGAACTGTCGTTCTACGGCAGCTACACCGAATCGTTCAAACCCAACTCCACCATCGCCGCCTTGGCCGATGGCAGCACCTTGACCGGCGACCTGACGCCCGAGGAATCCAAGTCCTGGGAACTGGGGGCCAAGCTCGACATTCCGGGACGCATCACCGCCAGCGCGGCGCTGTTCAACATCGACAAGCGCAATGTGCTGGTCTCCGTCGGCTCCGGCGCCAACACCGTCTACAGCATCGCCGGCCAGGTGCGGTCCCGTGGCCTGGAACTGGACGCCACCGGCCAGTTGACCGACAAGGTGAGCCTGATCGGCAGCTACGCCTACACCGATGCGCTGGACGTCAAAGACAAGGATCCGACCCTGCAAGGCAATCGCCTGCAAAACGTTGCCAAGCACACCGGTTCGCTGGCGGTGGCCTATGACTTCGGCAACATCTTTGGTGGCGACCAGTTGCGCGTGGGCACCGGTGCGCGTTACGTCGGTGCACGTGCAGGCGATGCGGCCAACGATTTCACCTTGCCGGGTTACACCGTGGCGGATGCCTTCGCGACCTACGACACCAAGATCGATGGGCAAAAGGTCAAGTTCCAGCTCAACGTGAAGAACATGTTCGACCGCGTCTACTACACCTCGGCGGCCAGCCGCTTGTTTGTGTCCATGGGCGATGCGCGGCAGGTGTCGGTGTCCAGCACCCTGGAGTTCTAAGGAGTTTATGGTAGCGTTGCCGCCACTGATGTCTTGGCGGAAACGATACTGATGCATTTTGGACGATGGCTACATCTGCTGTGCTTGAGCGTTTTGCTGGGTGGTTGCGCGAGTGTTTCACCGACTTCCACCCCGGCAAGCCTGGAGCAACTCCTGGCTGACCCGGCCCTCAACGGCGCCACTGTTTCCCTGATGGTGCGTGATGCCCGTAGCGGTAGCACGCTCTATCAACACAACCCGCGAACCCGCCTGATTCCCGCCTCCAATCTCAAGTTGCTCACCACCGCAGCGGCGATGGATGTACTGGGGCCGCAATACCGCTTCTCCACGCAACTGCTGAGCAACGGCGCGCAACAAGGTGAGCGCCTCGCCGGCAATCTGTACCTCAAGGGCCTGGGCGATCCGACCACGCAATTCGCTGATTACCAGACATTGGCGGCACAGCTCGCGGGCCAGGGCGTGCGCCAGATCCAGGGCGACTTGGTATTTGACGATACCTTTTTCGACGCCGAACGCCTGGGTGTGGACTGGGCCCAGGACGACGAAAGTACCTACTATGGCGCGCAGATTTCCGCGCTGACCGTATCGCCTAACACGGATTTTGATGCGGGCACGGTACTGGTCACGGCAAAGGCGCCCGCCATGGTTGGCCAACCGGTCAGTGTGGTGGTGAGCCCGTCCACCGACTACGTGCAACTGAACAACCGCGCTGTCAGCGGCCCCGGCAACAATTACGGCATCACTCGCCAGCACGGCACCAACCTGCTGCAACTCACCGGCGCGTTGGCGCCCGGCAAGCAAAGTCGACAGTGGGTGAGTGTGTGGGAACCGACGCAACTGGTGGCCAATCTGTTTGAACAGGCGCTGGCGCAGCAGGGCATTCAGGTGCTGGGGCGGCGTGTGATCGGCGGCGTAACCCCGGTAACAGCCAGGGTGTTGGCCGAGCACCAATCGGCGCCTTTGCAGGCACTGATCACGCCGCTGCTCAAGCTGTCGAATAACAACATGTCCGAAGCGTTGCTAAAGACCATGGGGCGCAAGCTGTCCAATGCTGGGACGGCGCAGGCGGGTGTCGCGGCAGTGGCGGATTTCATGCGCCGTCAAGGTTTGGACCCGATGACGTTGAGCCAGGTCGATGGTTCGGGCTTGTCGCGGCGCAATCTGGTGTCCTCGCAGAACCTCACCGACCTGCTGCTGGCGACGGCCAAACAGCCTTGGTTCGACGCTTGGTACAACGCTTTGCCAATCGCTGGAAACACCGATCGCATGAGCGGCGGCAGCCTGCGTTATCGTCTGCGCGGGACGGCGGCGGAAAACAACCTGCACGCCAAGACCGGCTCCATGGCCGGTGTGTCGTCGTTGAGCGGCTACATCACCGACGCCCAGGGCCGGCGCCTGGTGTTTTCAATGATCAGCAACAATTACCTGAGCACCACCGCACCGATCCGCGCCCTGGAAAACCGCGTGGCGCTGGCCCTGGTGCAGTGGCACGACTAGTTCAGGGCTGATAGCCCATGCGCCAGCTCACGGCCCGGGTCGCCGCCAGCAAGTGCTGCGCCGCCGGGCCGTCTTCGTCGGCATGGAACAACGAGGTGGGACCGACCACGGTCATCACCGCCGCCACTTGGCCGATGGCGTTGAAGACCGGCGCGGATAACGCATCGACGCCGGGCATCAACAAGCCATGCACAAAATGCAGGCCACGGTTGCGGATTTGTTCGCACGCGGTGGCGTAGGCCTGGTCATCTGCCAGGGCATGGGCGATGCCAGCCTGGATTTCGCGTTCACGCAGCTCCACGGTTTCCCGCGACGGTAGAAAGGCGCTGAACACCAACCCGGTGGACGAACTGAGCAGCGGCAGCACCGAACCCAATTGCGTCACCACCGTGACGGCGCGCACGGCGGGTTCGATCTGCACCACGGTCGCGCCCTGATTGCCCCATACCGCCAGGAAGCAGGTTTCATTCAACTCATCGCGCAGCTCCGCCAGGGGCATCGCGCCCACTTTCAAAACATCCATGCTGCCCAGCGCCGCCAAGCCCACGCGCAAGGCTTCGCGGCCCAGCCCGTAATGGTTGGTGGCGGTGTTCTGTTCAGCGAAACCCGATGCGATCAGCGCCTGCAGGTAGCGGTGCACCTTGCTCGCCGGCATCTGCACGTGTTCGGCCAGGCGTGACAGCGAAGTGGCCGGGGACAGCTCGGCCAGCGCCTTGAGGATATCGGTGCCCACTTCGGCCGAGCGGACTTTCTGTTTACCGGTGTCGCGGGGCTTTTCCATGGAAGGGCGAGAATCCAAGAGATGAATGGGCGTCTTTATAGCTTGACGGTCGATAGTGATCAAATTACGTTATGCGTAACTGGATTACGATAAAAATAACTGACCTACAGAGGACGATCCATGAACCTCGAATACCTGTCGGGCTTCGGCAACGAATTCGCCAGCGAAGCCTTGCCCGGCGCACTGCCGGTCGGCCAGAACTCCCCGCAAAAAGCGCCCTACGGGCTGTACACCGAACTGTTCTCCGGCACCGCGTTTACCATGGTGCGCAGTGAAGCCCGGCGCACCTGGCTGTACCGCATTCAGCCGTCGGCCAATCACCCTGCTTTCATCAAATTGGAGCGGCAATTGGCCGGTGGGCCATTGGGGGCGGTGACGCCCAATCGCTTGCGCTGGAATCCGTTGGATTTGCCGAGCGAACCGACGGATTTCATTGATGGGCTTGTAGGCATGGTCGCCAATTCGGCGGCGCAAAAGCCCTCAGGCATCAGCATCTACTCCTATCGCGCCAACCGTTCCATGGAGCGTGTGTTCTTCAACGCCGATGGCGAACTGTTGATCGTCCCCGAACAAGGTCGCCTGCGCATCGCCACCGAATTGGGCGTGCTGGAGGTGGAGCCGCTGGAGATCGTCGTGCTGCCGCGCGGCCTTAAATTCCGCGTCGAGCTGCTGGATGCTCAGGCGCGTGGTTATGTCGCCGAGAACCACGGCGCCCCGTTGCGCCTGCCAGACCTGGGCCCTATTGGCAGCAATGGCCTGGCCAATCCGCGCGACTTCCTGACGCCAGTCGCCCACTACGAAGATCAGAAGAAACCGACAACGCTGGTACAGAAATTCCTCGGCGAACTCTGGGCCTGCGAGTTGGACCATTCACCCCTGAACGTGGTCGCCTGGCACGGCAACAACGTGCCGTACAAATATGACCTGCGCCGCTTCAACACCCTTGGCACCGTGAGTTTCGATCACCCGGACCCGTCGATCTTCACCGTCCTGACCTCGCCCACCAGCACCCACGGCCTGGCCAACCTGGACTTCGTGATCTTCCCGCCGCGTTGGATGGTGGCCGAGAACACCTTCCGTCCGCCGTGGTTCCACCGCAACCTGATGAACGAATACATGGGCCTGATCCAGGGCGCCTACGACGCCAAGGCCGAAGGCTTCCTGCCCGGCGGCGCGTCGCTGCACAGCTGCATGAGTGCCCACGGACCGGACGGCGAGACCTGTACCAAGGCCATCAACGTAGAGCTGGCGCCGCACAAGATCGACAACACCATGGCGTTCATGTTCGAGACCAGCCAAGTGCTGCGTCCCACCCAGTTCGCCCTGGACTGCCCGCAACTGCAAACCACTTATGACGCGTGCTGGGCCTCGCTGCCCGCCACCTTCAACCCGAACCGGAGATAACCCATGACTCAGCCCACACTTACCCGCAGCTGGGTGGCCTCCGCCAATGGTCACACCGATTTTCCTCTGCAAAACCTGCCGTTGGGCGTGTTCAGCATCAACGGCTCGGCACCACGCGCTGGCGTGGCGATTGGCGACTCGATCCTGGATCTGCACGCCGCCATCGATGAATTCGACGGTGAAGCCCGTCGCGCCGTCGAAGCGACCGCCGGTGGCCAACTGAACGCCTTTTTTGAACTGGGCCGCGGCCCCCGCGTGGCCTTGCGCGAGCGCCTGTTGGAACTACTGGCCGAAGGCAGCAAGCTGCACACCCGTGAAGCGCAGGTGCTGCACCGCGCCGCCGATTGCCAGATGCACGTACCGGCGCGGATCAATGACTACACCGACTTCTACGTCGGCATCGAGCACGCGCAAAACGTCGGCAAACTGTTTCGTCCCGACAATCCACTGCTGCCCAACTACAAGTACGTGCCGATTGGCTACCATGGCCGTGCTTCGACCATTCGTACCTCAGGCACCGACGTGCGCCGCCCCAAAGGCCAGACCCTGCCGGCCGGGCAGACCGAACCTACTTTCGGTCCGTGCGCACGCTTGGACTATGAACTGGAGCTGGGCATCTGGATCGGCCAGGGCAACGAGATGGGCGATTCGATTGCCATTGGTGACGCGGCCGATCACATCGCCGGTTTCTGCCTGCTCAATGACTGGTCGGCACGGGATATCCAGGCCTGGGAATACCAGCCGTTGGGGCCGTTCCTGTCGAAAAGCTTCATCACCACCATCTCGCCTTGGGTGGTGACGGCCGAAGCCCTGGAACCGTTCCGCAAAGCGCAACCGGCGCGCCCTGAGGGCGACCCGCAACCGCTGTCGTATCTGTTGGATAAACGTGACCAGGCCGCAGGTGCCCTGGACATCGAGCTGGAAGTGCTGCTCACCACCGCCACTATGCGCGAGCAGAACCTGCCGGCCCATCGCCTGGCCTTGAGCAACAGCCTGCATATGTACTGGACGGTTGCGCAATTGGTGGCGCACCACAGTGTCAACGGTTGCCAATTGCAGGCAGGCGATCTGTTTGGTTCGGGGACATTGTCCGGTCCGCAAACCGGTCAATTCGGCAGCCTGCTGGAAATGACTGAAGGCGGCAAAAAAGCCGTTGAATTGCCGTCCGGCGAAGTGCGTAAGTTCCTTGAAGACGGCGACGAAATCATCCTGCGTGCGCGTTGCAACCGTGAAGGCTTTGCCTCCATCGGTTTCGGCGAATGCCGCGGCACCGTGATCGCGGCGCGCTAGGAGGGCAGGGCGATGGAACTCTACACCTATTACCGTTCCACTTCGTCGTACCGGGTGCGTATTGCCTTGGCCCTCAAGGGCCTGGATTTCACCGCGGTGCCGGTCAACCTGCTGGTCCCGGCGGGCGGCGCCCACCGCCAGCCTGAGTACCTGGCGATCAACCCGCAAGGTCGCGTCCCGGCCTTGCGTACCGAGGAGGGCGAGCTGTTGATTCAGTCGCCGGCGATCATCGAATACCTGGATGAACGTTATCCACAGGTGCCGCTGCTCTCCAAAGACCTGGCGACCCGCGCCCATGAGCGCGCGGTAGCCTCGATCATTGGCTGCGATATCCATCCGCTGCATAACTCCAGCACCCAGAACTTGCTGCGCCAATGGGGGCATGACGAGACTCAACTGCTGGAGTGGATCGGTCACTGGATCAGCCAGGGCTTGGGCGCGGTGGAGCAGTTGATCGGCGACCAAGGGTTTTGCTTCGGCGAGCAGCCGGGGTTGGCCGACACCTTCCTGATTCCGCAACTGTATGCGGCCGAGCGCTTCAAGGTGCCGCTGGCGGCGTATCCACGCATTGGGCGGGTGGCGGCGTTGGCGGCGCAGCATCCTGCCTTTATCAAGGCCCACCCCGCCAATCAACCTGACACCCCCTGACCCCTGTAGCAGCCGGCTTGCCGGCGATAGCGTTATTTCAGTCGATCAATCATTGCCTGATTCACCGCCATCGCCGGTAAGCCGGCGCCTACACAGTTGCGCTAGACCATAAAAATAAAATCAAAGGTACCTTGCGATGCACAATCAGATTGCCAGCTTTCGCGCGGCACTCGACGCCCGTCCGGTGTCGCGTTATCAGTGGTTGATTCTCTTGTTGCTGGCGCTGCTGCTGGTGACCGACGGCTACGACGCCCAGGTGCTGGGTTACGTGGTGCCGGCGCTGGCCCAGGATTGGGGGTTGGAGAAGGCTGCATTCGGCCCGGTGTTCAGCGCCAACCTGCTGGGGCTGACCTTGGGGTCGTTGCTGGTCACGCCGCTGGCGGATCGGTTCGGCGTGCGCCGCATCCTGCTTGGCTGCGTACTGATCTACGCCACGCTTACGGTGCTGATGGTATTTGCCAATTCGCTGAACACGCTGATGGCCGCGCGGTTTATCTGCGGCATCGGCATGGGCGGCGCGATGCCCAGCGCGATGGCTTTGATGTCGGAATACTCGCCGCCGCGCCTGCGCACGTTGATGGTGACGTTGGCGGCGTGTGGCTTCTCGTTCGGCGGTGCGGCCGGCGGGTTTGTGGCGGCGGGTTTCATTGAAGGCTTCGGGTGGCAGGCGGTGTTCCTGGCGGGTGGCGTGACGCCGTTGCTGTTGTTCCCGTTTCTGGTGTGGCTGTTGCCGGAATCCTTGCCGCGTTTGCTGCGTGATGCGCCGCCCTATGCTCGGCTGCAGAGCGTTACGTCACGCATGCTGCCGGGCTGGCAACCACCGGCAGCGACCGAGGCCAAAAACCCGCAGGAGCAGGGCAGCAAACTGACGGTGGTGGAGCTGTTTCGCAACGGCTACGCGCGCCCGACGCTGCTGATCTGGGCGACCTTTTTTGTCAGCTTGATCCTGCTGTATTTCATGATCAGTTGGTTGCCGTCGCTGCTGTTGGAAAGTGGCTTGGCGTTGAAAGAAGCCAATCTGGTGACTTCGATGTTCCTGTTCGCCGGCACCTTGGGCGCCATCGGCATGGCCTGGTTCGCCGACCGCTTGAAAAGCAAAGTGCGGCTGTTGTCCGGCGTGCTGGCCGCGGCTGCGGTGTGCACCCTGCTGCTCGGCCTGAACCATGACAACCCGCGTTACCTGGTGGCCTGCGTGTTCGCGGCCGGGTTTTGCATCATCGGTGGTCAACTGACCCTCAATGCCTTCGCCAGTAACTTCTACCCGGCACACGTGCGCGCCACCGGAACGGGCTGGGCGCTGGGCGTGGGGCGTTTTGGTTCAATCCTGGGGCCGCTGTTTGGCAGTATGTTGCTGGCGATGCATATTCCGGTGCAGCAGATTTTCTTTTTCTGTGCGATACCGGCGGTGATCGCAGCGTTGTTGATCATTCAGGTGCGTTCGCCGGGTGCTGAAGGACCGAAGAGCCCGCTGTCTGGGGATATTCTCAAAGCGCCGCAGGCTTAGTGCACCACTGAGTTGGGCGGCAGGTGGCCCAGGCGTTCGGTCAGGCGCAGGCGTTGGATCGGATCTTCGCTGAGCATCAGCGCGTGTTCCAGGTCGAAGCGTTCGGCGTTGGGGCAGTCCAGGCGCTGATACAGGCTGGCACGTGCCAGGTAATCGGCGGCGCTGGCGTTGCCCAGTTCCAGCACGCGTTCGGCGTCAATCAGGGCTTGGAGTGGGGCGTCGTTGGAAAGGTGCAATTGCCTCAAGTTGCGTGACAACCGTTGCAGGATCGAACGCGGGTCGGCTGTGTGGAGGTGATCGGCTTGCAACTTGAGGTTGGGGCCGTATTGGCGCTGCAACAGGTCGCGGCAATCGTTCGGGTAGAGGCGCCGGCCGCCGCAGGGATCCAGCAGGTGATCGGCGCCGGGGACTCTTAAAAGGAAATGGCCGGGGAAATTCACGCCGACCATGGGGATCTCCAGGCGGCGCGCCAGCTCAAGGGCGATCAGCCCCATGGCCAGGGGTTGCCCGCGTTTGCGCTGCAAGACCTTGTCCAGCAGGGCTGCGGCGGGGCGCAAGGGCGTGAATTCATCCTGGGCAAATCCCAGGTCATTCAAGCGCCGCAACAGCGGCTGGCCCAGTTCATCCGCCGGCAACAGCGGCATGCCCAGGCTCACCTGTTGTTGCAGCAAGGTCAGTTCCTGCAGGATCTGCAAGGGCTTCACGGCCGGATCATGCTCGGCAGCAATCCACAACGCCGCTTCAAACAGCGCGGGTGGGGAGCGTTCCAGGCAGGCGAAAAAAGCTTTGCGGGGATTCATTGCATTCTCCGGCAGATGCCCCCGTTTTAGCCTTGCTGGCAATTTTCGTCCAGTGGCTTGGGAAATATCCTGCGTGCTTATGTCGCAAGACCTGTGAAATCGGACGGCTTATTCCAGCCTGGTCCGGCAGTTTTCTGCCGCAAGCCTATACTTGGCCCACTACCAGAAGTGATTCGGGAGCTTGACGATGTTTGCTCTCATGCACAGCACCCGCCTTGAATCGCTGCACTTGAGCGTCGACCCGGCCACCGGGCTGAAGGCGGTCATCGCCATCCATAACAGCCGCCTGGGGCCTGCCCTCGGTGGCTGTCGCTACCTTTCCTACCCCGACGACGAAAGTGCCGTGGCCGATGCCGCGCGCCTGGCCCAAGGCATGAGCTACAAGGCGGCCTTGGCCGGTCTGCCGGTGGGCGGGGGCACCGCCGTGATCCTGCGTCCCGGCCACGTAGAAAGCCGTGCCGCATTATTTGAAGCCTTTGGTCGATGCGTTGAGCAACTCGACGGCCGTTACATCACCGCCGTCGACAGTGGTACTTCAGTGGCGGACATGGATTGCATCGCCCAGCATACCCGCTATGTCACCAGCACCACCGCCGCAGGCGACCCATCGCCCCATGCCGCCATGGGCGTGTTCGCCGGCATCCGTACCACCGCCATGGCGCGCCTGGGCAGCGACAACCTCGAAGGCTTGCGCGTGGCCATCCAAGGGCTAGGAAATGTGGGCTACGCCTTGGCCGAACAACTGCATGCCGCCGGAGCCGAACTGCTGGTAAGCGACATCGACCACGGCAAGGTGCAACTGGCCATGGAGCAGTTGGGCGCGCACCCTATCGCCAACGACGCGTTACTGAGCACGCCGTGCGACATCCTTGCGCCTTGTGGCCTCGGCGCCGTGTTCAACCGCCAGAGCGTCGGCCAATTGCGTTGCGCCGCTGTGGCCGGTTCTGCCAGTGCGCAATTGACTCATCTGGACAACGCGGATCAATTGGAGGCACGCGGCATCCTCTACGCCCCCGACTACGTGATCAACTCCGGTGGCCTGATCTACGTCGCGCTGAAGCACGGCGGAGCGGAACTGCCAACGATTACCGCGCACCTGTCCAACATTGGCACGCGCCTCACCGAGATCTTCGCTCACGCCCAGGCGGAAAAACGCTCACCCGCACGGGTGGCGGATGAGCTGGCCGAGCGTTTGCTGTACCGCTGATACACCGATCAGAGTTGATACTTCTCACGCACCAGTGAGCCGACCCCCATGCGATCCAGAATGTGCATCGGACACAGGAGCGTGACACGGACGGTCCCCGGCAGCCGACTGATTTCAATCGAGCCGTTAAGCGTTGCGCGGTTGCGCACCTCATCCATCGACAGGCCCGTGACGGCCGCTGCGCGCTCCAGGCCGTTTTCCGTCGCTAAGTTGAGGTCGGCGCCACTGCCGATAAAAGTAATGGGTCCGTTGTCTTCTATCTCGAACTGCCCCCAGCGCTCGCCCAATGCTTTGACATGCAACCGTTGCTCGGCAGTCATCGGACGAGCCATGGGCGGCAGGTCATCAAGGTTTTGCAGCAGGATCGGGCCGTCGAGTGACAACCCCTTGATCACATGGGCGGTCAGTTCGGTTTCACCCGATACATCGGTGGCATGCCCGGCAATTTCGCCGTTGCCTTGCTGGGCGTGCATATCGCCCATGTAAACCCCGGCGCCGGGGACTCTCACCGGGCAAATCAGCACGCAACCTTCACGTACCGAGTTAGTGTCCATATGCCCGTCGGTTTTCGCGGCATGCAGTTGGTCATGGGTCATGCCGTAGCGATGGGGCGCGCCGACCAGGTACTGACCGAAGTCGGCACAGTTGTGGGAGTCCGGCAGATCCCGTGAAGGCGTGGTGCCAATATTGCCCAGGAACGGCCGCATGTGCGCGGCAAGGCCGGGGATATCGGCGCGGGCCAGGGACAGAATCGAATGCTGGGCGGACATCTCCGGCAACGCCGCCATATCCGGTGCCTGGCCGGCGAGGCGGTCGGCTACCAACTGGTTCACGGTCAGGCTCAGCTGATGCTCGGCATCGAACACGATGACGTAGCCATGGCTGAAACGAAATGCGCTGACCTCCGCCCCGCAGGCGTTGCAACGAATGGCGTCGGCGCCGATGCCGTCGACATGGCTGGCGGGATGCTCCTGCCCACAGTTGGAACAGAACTTGGCGACAAAGGGATCGCCATGATAACGCCCCTCAACAAAACGCATGACACCGGACGAAGTGGCCAGAGACGTCACGCGCATGCGTTTAATCTTCAGGGCCACGGCGTCACCGACCTCTGCGCCGGCGATGAATACGGGTTGAGTCACCTCATGGCCACCCTCAAATGCGGGCGTGATCATTGGGCCCCAACACCCCGGCGGAGTACCGGTGATAAGCGTGCCGCCATCGGCGAGCGGGCCGAGCATCTTCTGGCTGGGGCCGATGAGGCCATTGGTGTAGGTGTTGACGATCAGGCGATCAACCGGTGCTGAGTGGTGCATTTTTATTCTCCGGGTCCTATGTGATTGAACCTTCGGTCACGGCGTATTGATCAGGGAAGGTTCAGGCAGGCCCAGTAGACCGGTGTTTTGTATCCCGAATATGTCGCGCGGGTGCGCTAATACACAGTGGTACATAACGATGGGAGAGGAGGGTTTGTAACTGCAAAAATCCTGATAGGGTTCTGTGGGCTGGCGCTTTGAGGTGCTTGCTCAGCTATCGTTTTCATACTTGCTGCGGAGAATATTCATGTCCAATCAAGCAACAGCGCATTCCGTAACGTTCAAGCGTCCGGACGGCGCCGAGGTCAATGGCTACCTGGCCAGCCCCGCTGTGCTGGAAGGGGCGCCGGCCATCGTATTGATTCAAGAGTGGTGGGGGCTGAACGAGCAGATCAAGGGCGTGGCCTTCCGCCTGGCCGAGTGCGGTTACCGGGTGCTGGTGCCGGACCTTTATCGCGGCGCCTCGACCGTGGAAGAGGAAGAAGCCCATCACCTGATGGACAGCCTGGATTTTGGCGATGCGGTATCCCAGGACATCAAGGGCGCGGTGCGCTACCTGCAGGCCGACTCGCAAAAAGTGGGCGTGACCGGCTACTGCATGGGCGGGGCGTTGACGCTGTTGGCGCTCAATGCAATTCCGGAGCTGGCCGCGGGTGTGGTCTGGTATGGCTTCCCACCGCTTGAATATCTGGATGCGGCAAAAATCAAAGCACCGCTGATTGGCCATTGGGGCACACAGGATGCTTTTTTCAATATCGACACTGTCGCGGAGCTGGAGTCAACGCTGCACGCGGCAGGTGTGGACGCTACCTTCTACCGTTACCTGGCGCGCCATGCCTTTGCCAACGAAACAGCGATCGGCAACGGCCGTATCCCCGACACGCAATACGACGCCGCGTGGTCGCAACTGGCGTGGGACCGCACGTTGACCTTCTTCGGCAAAACCCTGTGGCAGGCGTAAGGCGCAAATAGCCTTCGGTAAAACGATGAGTTGCCGGTCTGCCTGAACCTGTTGGTTCACCCTGAATCAACGGAGGCGGGCCGGCCTCCTTACTCTGCCTCTGGCTGCCCGATCTCGGCCAGGGCGCTGGCGTTGTTCTTGAACGCTGCTGCAAAGGCGGCGCGGTTCTTGGCCATGAAAATACCGGCATCTTCTGCCTGCTTTTCAGTCAAGCCTTCCACGTTTTTCAACAGGACATCCATCAGAGACTCTGCCAGTTCAAGCATCTGGTCGTGTGCGTCGGCAAGTTTGCGATCCACGAATGTAGTCTCCAAGTCGCGGGTACTGCGATACAGGGTTTCAACAGCCATTTTTTGGCCTCGTCATCAGGGTGCAGTAGTGAAGGGGAGTAGCCCTTGTGTTCGGGTGTTTCTGGATAGCTGTATTTATATACAGTAAAAAGGTTAAGCCAAACCATCGAGTTTGGATAGCAGTTTTTTAATGTAGCCCGTAAATACAGGTTTGGAGTGCCTCATGTCACCCCGCCACCATCTCATACCTGCCCCTGGCCTTTTTTCTGCATGCAGAACAACCGTCACGTCCAACCCGCATTATCCGGTCGAGTCGACCTAAGGAAGCATCATCGTGAAGATCAATTGGGCCGAAAGGCTACGCCAGCAAGTGCACGGGCTGGCCGAGTCCCTGGGGAATCTGTTCGTCGAGTCGTTCCACTACCTGGCGTTGTTCGCCATTGGTGCGGTGACGGCCTGGGCGGCGGTGATGGAGTTTCTGGGGATGTTGGAGAACGGGCACATCAAGATCGATGACATCTTGCTGTTGTTCATCTACTTGGAACTGGGTGCGATGGTCGGCATTTACTTCAAGACCAACCACATGCCGGTGCGGTTTCTGATCTACGTGGCGATCACCGCGCTGACGCGCCTATTGATCTCCAACGTGTCGCACCACAACCCGCCGGACGTGGGAATCATCTACCTGTGCGGTGGGATTCTGCTGTTGGCGTTCGCGATTCTGGTGGTGCGTTATGCCTCCTCGGCGTTCCCTTCGGTGAAGGTCGAAGGCCCGCGTCGCAAGGGCGAGGCGAGCCTGGAAACCGAGAAGGGCGAACTTTAAAGCCCGACGCTGAACGGCAGGGCGCGGGTGGGCGGTCGCTGCAGGACCTTGTGATCGCCATCCGTCATCACCGCCAGGATCTCCATGGCGCTGTGGCCCTGCTCGATGGCAATACCGAACTGGATACTTTGCACCAGGCGTTTGAGGCGCTCTGGATCATTGCGCTGTTCGGCGCTGATCATGCGCTTGGCCACTACGCCTTGTTCGTTGGAGAGGGTCAGCATGATGCTGCCGTCCAGCCGTTGTATGCTCAAGTTGACGCGGTATTCAGGGGTGAACGTGTCGGTGATGATCTGAAAAGGATTGTCCATGGTGCGTACCGCCTGATAAGAACATGCAGTCATTGACGACCGGTGTCGGGATTAGTTCGCGTCTCCTGACCATCGGCCACTCCGTCGCTGAGGTTTTCACAACGTCCGTTTCCCTCCACAGCTGTACAGCAAAGGCCGTGCCGCATAAGGCGCCGAGCCGTTATTGCGGGACATGAAAAAGGCGAACCGAGGTTCGCCTTTTTGTTGGGTGATCTATTTCAGGGCAGTACCGAGAAAACGATCGCAGACAGCGCAATCAACCCAATCACTACGACGAATACATTCGACACCTGGCCTGAATACTGGCGCAAAGATGGCACGCGACGAATGGCATACATCGGCATCAGGAACAGCAGGCACGCGATGATCGGCCCGCCCATGGTCTCAATCATGCCCAGGATGCTTGGATTGAAGGTGGCCACGGCCCAGCAGGTCAGCACCATGAACAGCGCCGTGCAGCGTTCCAGCCATTTGGCCGACATCGAACGGTTGCGCCCGCGCAGTGATTTGACGATCAGGCCCTGGAAACCTTCGCTGGCACCGATGTAGTGGCCGAGGAAGGATTTGGTGATGGCCACCAGCGCAATCAACGGCGCGGCGTAGGCGATCACTGGGGTCTGGAAGTGGTTGGCCAGGTAGGACAGGATCGAGATGTTCTGCGCCTTGGCCGCTGCCAGGTCAGCTGGCGACAGTGCCAGTACGCAGCTGAAGCAGAAGAACATCACGGTCAGCACCATCATGCCGTGGGCGGTGGCCAGGATGCCGCTGCTTTTGCGCTCGGCCTGTGCGCCGTACACGCGTTTCTGGTCGACGGCGAAGGCGGAGATGATCGGCGAGTGGTTGAAGGAAAACACCATCACCGGAATCGCCAGCCATAGGGTTTTGAGGAACAGCGGCATGGGCATGCCATCACCGGCGGAGGCGAAGAACGCGCCGTTCCAGTTGGGGATCAGGCTGACGGCCAGCAACAGCAGTGCCGCGACGAATGGATACACCAGCACGCTCATGGCCTTGACGATCACGCCCTGGCCGCAGCGCACGATGGCCATCAGGCCAAGAATCAGCACCAGCGACAGGATCGCCCGAGGCGGTGCGGTCATGTGCAGTTGGTGTTCCATGAAACTGCCCAGGGTGTTGGTCAGCGCCACGCTGTACACCAGCAGGATCGGGAAGATGGCGAAGAAATACAGCAGGGTGATCAGCTTGCCCGCACCGACGCCAAAGTGCTCTTCGACCACTTCGGTGATGTCGCCGGATCTGCCTGACAGCACAAAGCGCGTTAGCCCACGGTGGGCGAAGAAGGTCATCGGGAAGGCCAGCAGGGCCAGTACGATCAACGGCCAGAAGCCGCCGACGCCGGCATTGATCGGCAGGAACAACGTGCCGGCGCCGATGGCGGTGCCGTAGAGGCCCAGCATCCAGGTGGTGTCGTGTTTGGTCCAGCCGGTGGTCACGGTTGTTGCTGTAGCAGCAGGATTTTCAGCAGCAGGTGTACGTACATCGGTCATCGGTATTGCCTCGTTATTATTTTTGCGCGGGCTCACGTAGGGGGCGGGTAGAAGTGCTCCGATCAGCACTCCACCCAGCTGACCGCCAGGCCGCCCCGTGAAGTTTCTTTGTATTTGTCATGCATATCGGCGCCGGTATCACGCATGGTGCGGATCACCCGGTCGAGAGAAATGAAATGTTTGCCGTCACCGCGCAGGGCCATTTGCGTCGCGTTGATCGCCTTGACCGCTGCGATGGCATTGCGCTCGATGCACGGCACTTGCACGAGGCCGCCTACCGGGTCGCAGGTGAGGCCGAGGTTGTGTTCCAGGCCGATTTCGGCGGCGTTTTCCAGTTGCTCGGGGGTGGCGCCAAGGATGTCGGCCAAGCCCGCAGCCGCCATGGCGCACGCCGAACCGACCTCGCCCTGGCAGCCGACTTCGGCGCCGGAGATCGAGGCGTTTTTCTTGCAGAGGATGCCGACGGCGGCGGCGGCCAGGAAGAAATTGACCACATCGTCGTCAGACGCGTCGGCGTTGAACTTCATGTAGTAATGCAGTACCGCCGGGATGATTCCTGCCGCGCCGTTGGTCGGTGCGGTGACCATGCGCCCACCGGCCGCGTTTTCTTCGTTGACGGCGAGGGCGAACAGGTTGACCCACTCCATGGCCGACAGGGTCGACGTGATGACATTCGGCTTGCCGATTTCCAGCAGGCTGCGGTGCAATTTCGCCGCGCGACGGGGCACGTCCAGGCCGCCTGGCAAGATGCCTTCATCGCGCAGGCCCTGCTCCACGCATTCGCGCATCACCGACCAGATGTGCAACAGGCCACTGCGGATGTCGGCGTCGCTGCGCCACGCGCGTTCGTTGGCCATCATCAGCTCGGAAACCCGCAGGCCGTGCTTGTTGCACAAGGCCAGTAGTTCTACGGCGCTGGAAAAGTCGTAGGGCAATTCCACATCGCTGGTCGGCGCAATGCCCGAGGCCGCTTCCGCCGCTTCGATGATGAAACCGCCGCCTATGGAGTAATAGGTTTGCTCGCTCAGCAGGCCGTTTTCGCCGTAGGCGTGCAGGGACATGGCGTTCGGGTGGTAGGGCAGGCTTTCGTCCAGCAGTAGGAGATCGTGCTTCCAGTTGAAGGCAATGTCCTGCTGACCTCCGAGAAGCAGTCGGCCGGATTCGCGCAGTTGCTGGATGCGTGCGTTGATCGAGGTGGGGTCGACCCGGTCCGGCCATTCGCCCATCAGGCCCATCACGCAGGCGCGGTCGGTGGCATGGCCGACGCCGGTGGCGGACAGCGAACCGTACAGGCGCACTTCTACACGGCGAGTGTCGCTCAGCAGGTGTTGGTCGATCAGGGCCTGGGCAAAGGTCGCCGCCGCCCGCATCGGACCGACGGTGTGGGAGCTGGAAGGGCCGATGCCCACTTTGAATAGATCGAAAACACTGATAGCCATGCTAAAGCCTTACAAGCAATGGAGTAGAAATCGCTGCCATGTTTTGTAGAGCGAGCGGAATTGGCGCGATACTGAGCCTCTGGATCGGCACTGACCAACGAATTATCCTAAGACACCCTTTAGCAGGACTAAACACTATGACCCGGCCCATTCATGGCCAGACGTATGTCTGGCTGCACGTTTTTTCCTGTGCTGCGCGGCATTTGTCGTTCACCCGCTGCGCCGAGGAACTGCACATCACGCCGGGCGCGGTAAGCCAGCAGATCCGCCAGTTGGAGGAGCGCTTGGGATTCCGCTTGTTTCATCGGCGCGCGCGGGGGGTGGAGCTGAGTGCAGAGGGACAGCGATTGGCGACAACGGTGGGCGAGGCCTATGGCAGCATCGCCGCGGAGTTGCAGCGCCTGGACGCGGGAATGATCAGCGGCACCCTGCGCCTGCGCTCGATCCCGTCGTTTCTCGGCAAGTGGCTGACCCCTCGGTTACCGCGTTTGCAGCAGCGCTTTCCGGATATCCAATTGCGTATGGTCGCCGAGGACAGCAGCATCGCCTTGCATGAGGGCGACTTCGACCTGGCCATCGACTTGAACGACGGCAGCTACCCTGGCTTGTTATCCACAGCCCTGTTGGACGAACAAATCTTTCCGGTCTGCGCTCCGAGCCTGCTGCGCGGCCGGCCACCGCTGCATGGCCCCGCCGACCTGGTGCATTTCCCACTGCTGCATGACATCACTGCCTGGCGTGGGAGTTATGAGTACGCCGAGTGGGAGTTTTACCTGAATGCTATCGGCTATCACCATGCCGACGTGCGCCGTGGCCATACCTTTAACCGCAACCACCTGACTATCGAAGCCGCGATCGCCGGCATGGGCGTGGCCATTGCGCGGCGCACCTTGCTCAACGATGAGCTGGAGCGCGGCACCTTGATCGTGCCCTTCGGCCTGGCGGTGCCTAACCACAAACGTTACGTGTTGCTGTATGCGCCAGGCGCACTGAGCCATCCGGGCGTGCGCGCGGTGCATGATTGGCTGGTTGAAGAGGCGGGGATTTTCCGCGGATTGCACCCGTTGGGAGAGGGGCAATTGTGAGGTTGGCTGGGCGTAAGAACATGTAACTAACTCCCCACCCTAACAGCGTTTTTGCTCGTAGTCAGACTTAATTTGTAATGTGGGATTTATCTTTGCAAAGGGGTTGAATTGTTCTGCTGACTGCTCAATTGTGTAGTCAAGAGGTCATGGTTTCACCGACCCGGTGTTGCAGTTGTGACCTCTCGCGAGCTAGCTGAAATAAGGGAAGAACTATGCAAATCCAAGTCAATAGCGATAACCATATTGAAAGCAGCATCCGACTGGAGGAGTGGGTACGTACTACCATTGAGAGCACGCTCGAACGTTACGAGGAAGACCTGACCCGAGTGGAGGTCTACCTGCGGGATGAGAACGGCGACAAGCCCGGTCCCCACGATTTAAGTTGCCGCCTGGAAGCGCGGCCAAAAGGCCATCAGCCAGTGTCGGTACTGCACAAGGCCGATACCCTGGAACAGGCGATCGACGGTGCGGCGACCAAGCTGGACCATGCGTTGGAACATCTGTTCGGCAGACTGCAAGGCAAGCCACGCGCTGCCGGGAAGAGTCAGCCGACCACCAAAGTCAACGAAGATGAGCTTGAGCAGGAGTTTCTGGAAAAAGAACGCGCCGTGTTCAACGGCTGATAGTTTTCTCACGCTCCACTAAAAACGGGCCTGCATTTGCAGGCCCGTTTTCGTTTACTGGCTGCGTCGGAAGAAATACCTGCTCAACCACGCCAACCCACCTGCACCCAGGCCCGCGTAAAGCATGGCCCAACCGATGCCATGTCGCAGGGCTGCCTGGGCATCGGTGAATGCCAGACCCACTGATGCCCCCAGCTTGCCCGCCGCGATGTTCTGGCTGATGGTCGGCCACTCCAGCACAGAGCTGTCGGGCAGTACAGCTGCCAACTGATGGCTGATCCCCAACAGCAGCACCAACCCCATCAACGCGATGTTGAGTGCGAGGGTAATCAATCGTGCGCTGAGGTCGATGCCTGACGCCATGCCCGCACGGTCGGCCGAGACTGCACCGGTGGTGGTATTGGTGGTGGGGGAGTTGGTCAGCGCCAATCCCACCCCTGCAATGATGCAACTGATCAGCACCAGCACGATGCTCGGTTGCGCCACCGCATTGGCGGCGGCCATGCTCAGGAAGCCTGCGCCCATCAAGCCCAGTCCACACGGGATGACGCGCTCGGCACCGTAACGCAGGGCCAGGCGCTCGGCCACGGGAGGTATTAGCAAAGTGGGCAAGGTGTAGGCGAGCAAGGCGCCGCCCGTGGTCACGGTGTCGTAACCAAGCCCAGCCTGGAAGTACAAGGGCAAGTAGATCATGAACGGCCAAAAACTGAAGTTCATGCCGATCGAACCCATCAGTGCGCCGTTGAAACGCTGGATGCGGAACACCGAGAAATCGAACATTGGGTGAGGGCTGCGCCGCTCGACAACAATGAACAGCAGCAGCCCGGCTACCGCCAAGCCCGCCCAGCCGAGCATGGGCGGTGTGCCAAAGCCGTTTTCAGTACCCTGGGTGATGAAATAGACCAGCGCAAACACCGACAGTGTCAGGGTTAGCATGCCTGCGATGTCGAGGCGATGTGCAGCGGGATCCCGCGATTCCTGCACACTGATCCGCAGCAGCACCAGTGTGAACAGGGTCAGCGGTACATGTACGAGGAACACCCAGCGCCAGTCTGCGACCGCCAGGATCAACGCCCCCACGATGGGCCCAAAGCCCAGGCCCACTCCAGCAATCACGCCCCATATCGCGAACGCCCGCGCCCGTGCCGCCGGTTCGCGGAACAGGTGCGACAGGATCGCGAACTGGCAGATCATCATCGCCCCGGCGCCGATGCCTTGGACGAAACGCGCCGCGATCAGTGTGGTGGCATTGTTCGCCAGCCCACAGGCCAGGGAGGCCAACCCGAACACCCACAGGCACAGCACCAGCATGCGTCGGCGGCCAAAGCGATCGGCCAGTGTGCCGGCAGCCATCAGTACGCTGGTGCAAGCCAGGGTGTAGGCGTTCATGATCCATTGGGCGTCTTGGAATCCAGTGCCCAATTGGTTTTCCAGGGTCGGCAGGATGACCGGCACGCTGGAAATTTCCAGGCCGAACATCAGGGCGACAAGGCACACGGCGGTCAGCGCAAGACCGTTTCTGGCCGTGCGCCGGGTATTGGCGACCGATAACGTGACGGCGGGTGGCATGGGACTCTCCTGTCGATAGGGTATCGGGCTATTTTCAGGGGAATCGAGTTCCTTATTCGTGATAAGTTTTCCACTCATAAGGGAATCAAGGGCGACAAACCGCACCATGACCACGCCACGTTTTGACGGTGTCGAACTCTTTCTGCAGATCGTCGAGAGCGGCAACCTGACCGAAGCCGCCGAACGGCTGAACCTGACGCGCTCCGCCGTGGGCAAGGGCCTTGCGCGACTCGAGGCGCGCTTGGGCACCTGCCTGTTGCAACGTTCTACCCGGCGCCAGCGGTTGACCGAGGACGGCCAGGCTTACTACGAACATTGTTTGCGCGCGCTGGCTGAGCTGGAGGCCGCCGAGTCGGTACTGGAAAGCGGCCGACAACTGCCTCGCGGGCGTTTGCGGGCAAGCCTGCCGCTGGCTTTCGGGCACCACTATGCGGCGCCCGCGCTGTGGGGCTTGATGGCGCGTTATCCGCAGTTGGAGATCGAGATCAGCTTCGCCGACCGGTTGGTGGACCTGGCTCAGGAGGGCTTCGATATCGCCGTGCGGATCGGTCCGTTACCCGATACTGACCGCCTCAGCGCACGGCGCCTGGGCGAGCAGTCGGTGGGGCTGGCGGCTTCACCGACGTACTTGCAGCGCGTCGGGCCGATTGCATGCATCGAAGACCTTGCCGGCCATCGCGGCATCGCCTACCGCAGCAACACCCCGCACCGCAATCGAGTGGCTTCACCGCTGATGATGGATGACCTGCAGGCCGTGGCCGATGCCGCCATCGCGGGTGTGGGCCTGGCCTGGTTGCCGAGTTGGTTGATTGCCCACTACGTGCTGCGTGGGCAATTGCAGGCGGTGCTGCCTGACTATCGTGAGCAACCCGCCCCGATCCATGTCATCTGGCCGACGGCCACGCACATGCCGGCCAAGACGCGTTGTGCAATCGACGCGTTGGTGGCCGGCACCCCTTCGTGCCTGGCGGGCAGTTGATCAGAACGCGATGGACGTCTGCACATACACCGTGCGCGGCTCGCCCACGTATTTGCCCTTGTTGTTATCGTCGAACGAGCGCGTGAAGTATTGGGTGTTGAAGATGTTTTTCACACCCACTGCCACATTCAAGTCCGACAGCTGCGGGCCGAAGTCATAGGCCGCACGGCTGCTGAACAGCATGTAGCCAGGGATGCGTCCGTTGGCGCCGTCGGCGGTTTCTTTCTCGGTGTTGGCGTTGTCGGCGAACTGGCTGCTCTGGTAGCTGCTGTCCAGGTTGAGCTTCCAGCGGCCTTCGGTGTAGCCCACACCGAGGGTGCCTTTGTGCTTGGAGGAGAAGGGCACGCGGTTGCCTTTGTTCGGGCCGTCTTCGCGAATGGTGGCGTCGACGTAGGCGTAGGTGGCATACACATCGAACCCTGCCAGCGCCGGGCTCAAACCATCGAGCGCGTAATTGATGCTGGTCTCGATACCCTGGTGACGGGTTTCGCCACGGGCAATTACCGAGTCATTGGTCTGGTTGCTTTCGTATTGGTTGTCGAAGTTGATCAGGAACGCGCCGATTTCCGCACGCAAGGTGCCGTCGTCGTAGCGGGTACCCAATTCCCAGGTACGGGCTTTTTCCGGTTTCACTTCGCCGCTGGTCACGCGGTTCGGCATCTGGCTGTACTGCACGCTGCCGAACGAACCTTCGGTGTTGGCGTAGAGGTTCCAGCTGTCGGTGAGGTGGTAGAGCACATTTAGCGCCGGCAGCGCGGTGTTGTAGTCGCCCTTGTATTTGACGTTGGTCAGGTTGTTCGTCTGCTGCGACTCGATAATCTCGTAGCGAATGCCCGGGGTGATGGTCCACTTGCCGATATCGATCCGGTCATCGATGAAGAACGCATTGGCTTCGGTGCCGCCACGGGTGTCGCGGTCGTTGCGGCTGTTGGTAGTGGGGATTTGCTGGTTGGCGGCAATCGGCGTGCGGTAACGCAGCTCGTGGCCGGCCTCGTTGATGTATCGGTAGCCGACGCCCACTTCGTGGCTGGTCGGGCCCAAGTCAAAGCCTTGGGCGAAGCGGGTCTCGATGCCACGCACCCAGTATTCACGCGGGGACAACGAGAGGAATGTGCCCTGGTCCAGGTAACCGCTGCGCAAGGTCTTGGTGAAGAAACTGTTCACAGTGAATTCGCGGCGGTCCTGCTCATAACGATAGCCGACGTTGAACATCGTACGGCGGCCCCAGAATTTGTCGTAGGGGCGGGTGGACTGGTAGGGATCCGCTTTGTAGTCCGAGACGTTCAAGCCACCCGGCATATCGGCCTGGCCTTCGTAGTACTGCGCCATGGCGTTGAAGCTGTTGGCGTCATCCAGTTGGTATTTGCCCTTGAGGATCAGGTCGTCGATGCGCGTGTTGCTGTTCTCGCGCCAGTCACCACCACGGGTGCCGGAGTACAGAATCGCGCCGCCCAGGCCGTTGTCGGCGGTGCCGCCGGCCAGCAGGTTGCCGGTGGTCTTGAAGCCGTCGTGGCTGGAGGATGGGCTGGTTTCGGTCTGCAAGCCGCCTTTGACCGTGGGCGCATCCGGGATCGCGCGGGTCACGAAGTTGACCACGCCGCCGACGTTCTGAGGGCCGTAGCGCACCGCACCGCCGCCGCGCACCACGTCGACCGCGTCCATATTGCCCATGCTGATCGGCGCAAAGGAAAGCTGCGGCTGGCCGTAGGGCGCGAACGGCACCGGAATGCCGTCCATCAGCACCGTGGAGCGCGACGCCAGGCGTGGGTTGAGGCCACGAATGCCGAAGTTCAGTGCCATGTCGTGGCTGCCGGTGCCGTTGTTGTCCGGGGCGTTGACGCCGGGAATGCGGTTGAGCACGTCCTTGGCCTGGGTGGCGCCCTGGCGTTCGAACTCTTCACGGCGGATCACATCGCGGGCGCCGGGGTGTTCGAACACATTGGTTTGCGCCGCGTCGCCCAGCCAGTCGCCGACCACGCTGGAGGTGCCCAACTCAATGCTGGCCGGTGCAGTGGCCGGTTGCAGGCTGTAGGCATTGTCGCCTTCTGCACGGGCTTGCAGGCCGGTGCCCTCCAGCAGTTTCTGCAGGCCGTCCGCGGCGCTGTAGTTGCCGGACAAACCACTGCTCTGCATACCCGCCGTCACTTCGGAACCGAAGGAGATCAACACGCCGGCTTCGCGGCCAAACTGGTTCAGTGCAGCTTCCAGCGACGTCGGGGCGATGTGATAGGGCTTGGCGTCGGCCGCCATCACCGGGGGCAGCACGGTCAGACTGAGGCTGGCGCCGAGTAGGAGTTGGCGCAAGGTGCGGGCAAGAAGCGTCGGTTGCTGGGGCATGAAGAGCGGTCCTGAGAAGGAAGGATCAAGGTGGCTTTCCTTCTCTGTCACGCGAGGGGTGGAAAACGGCTCACCGTTTTTTGAATTAATTTCAGGCGCGTGCCTGCACGGTCACCCAGTAGCGGGTGAAGCGTCGCACCTTCACCGGCAGGCTCACTTCCAGCAGGTCGAGAATGCGTTCGCTGTCGTCCAGCGGGTAGCTGCCGGAGATCAGCAGGTTGGCCACCTGTGGGTCGCAATTGACTTGGCCACGGCGATAACGTCCGAGTTCGCCGAGGAAATCTTCCAGGCGCATGTGGGCAGCGACCAGCATGCCGTCGGCCCAGGCGCCGCTGTTGGCGTCGGCGGCACGCGGGGTGTCCCAACCTTTTCGTGTGAAGTTGACCTGGTGCGCGGCCTGGACGCTCAGCGGCAGGCCGGTGTAGGTGTTGGGCATGACCTCGACGTGACCGTCGAGTACCGCCAGTTGGGTGTGATCGTTGAACTGCCGCACATTAAAACGCGCCGCCTGGCTAGTGAGCAGGCCTTGGCCGGTCAGCACTTGCAGCGGTGTACTGCCCGCAATACCGGTCAGCAGGATCTCGCCTTCAAGCAGGCGGATCAGCCGCTGCTGGCCATCAAAATGCACATCCACCGCGCTGCCGGTGTTGAGTTGCAACTGGCTGCCGTCGGCCAATTGCACCTTGCGTCGCTGGCCAACGGGGCTGCGGTAATCGGCGGTCAACGGCGGCAGGATATGTTGCTGGCGCAGGCTCCAGGCGGCAGCGGAACCTGCGCCGAGGATCAACAGCAATTTCAACGCCTGGCGACGGCTGGTGGAAGTTGGCGCATTCAACGCCGCATGGGCCAGGGGCGAGGGCATGCCGCGCAGGCGCTGATTGACGCGCTGCATGTGGTCCCAGGCGCGCTGGTGTTCGCTGTGGGCGTTCAACCACTGCTGCCAGGCGGCTTGCTGGCGTGGGTTGAGTGCGCCTTGCTGCATTTCCATCAGCCAGTGCACGGCTTGTTCGGCGACTTGGGTGGAGAAGTTCATAGGGCGAAATAGCAGCGCATGGCCGCTTTGCTCAGGTGGCGTTTGACGGTGGCGATGGAAATGCCCAGTTCAGCGCCGATTTGTGCGTAGGTCAGGCCATCGAGTTGGGCCAGCAGAAAGGCCCGCTTCACCTGGACGGGCAGGCCGTCGAGCAGTTGGTCCAACTCCACCAGGGTTTGCAGGATGATTGCGCGTTCTTCTTCCGACGGTGCAACGTGCTCGGGCATCTGCGCCAAGGCGTCGAGGTAGGCGCGCTCCAGGTCCTGGCGGCGGTAGAAGTTGAACAGCACGCGCTTGGCGACCGTGGTGAGGAACGCGCGGGGCTCGATCAGCGTGGGTGTTTCTCGCGCGGTGAGCACGCGGATGAAGGTGTCCTGGGCCAGGTCGGCGGCGCTTTCCGGGCAGCCGAGCTTGCGTCGCAACCAGCCGGTGAGCCAGTGGTGATGGTCGTTGTACAACACTTCGACGGTATTGGACGGGCTCAATGCGAACACTCCACAAGCATCGGCATGCTTTAGAGAACAAGAATTGTTCGCATTGTAGGGCTCGCGACGGGCTTCGGCAATCCGTCAGGGCAGGTCTTTCATCCGTTCTGTTTTGCTTATGAGAATATTTATCATTAATATTGCGGCCTGATGAACCTGGCGCCTCCCGCATGAAAAGCAAAACCTCGCTGCCTGTCTCCTATCGCCTCTCCGTCACCTCGCGCGTGCTGGCTGCCGTGGTGGGTGGTTATCTGATGGCTTCCCTGGCCAGTATCTGCCTGGCGCTATGGATGCCCACGTCGCGCGCCGATGCGGTGATCACCGGGATGATGAGTTCATTCGTGTTCTACCTGCTCGCCGTGCTCTGGTGTTTCGCCTGCCGCAGCGCACCCCGCGCCTGGTTTGGCGTGATGTTGCCAAGCGCGGTATTTGCCACCCTGGCGGGTGTGGGCTTCTGGATGGCACGCACATGAAAGAGGGTTTCCGCCAGGCCATGGCCTGGTTGCACACCTGGGCAGGGCTGATCTTTGGCTGGCTGCTGTTTGCGATTTTCCTGACGGGCACCTTGGCGTATTTCAAGGATGAGATCAGCCACTGGATGCAGCCTGAAGTGCAGGCCCATCCGCTGGACGATGCGCGCAGCCTGACGGTCGCCCAGACCTATCTGCAGCAAGTCGCGCCGACCGCTGCGCGTTGGTTTATCACTCTGCCAGACAGCCGCGATCCTGGTTTGTCGGTGATGTGGCAAGACAAAGTCGACCCCGGCCGACGCGGCAATTTCATCCAGAAAACCCTCGACCCTGTTACCGGCCAGGCTGTGGAAGCCCGTGAAAGCATGGGCGGCGATTTCTTCTACCGCTTTCACTTCCAGCTACAAATGCCTCACCCGTGGGGCCGCTGGCTGTCGACGATTGCCGCGATGGTGATGTTCGTCGCCTTGATCACCGGCATCATCACCCACAAGAAAATCTTCAAGGACTTCTTCACCTTCCGGCCCCGCAAAGGCCAGCGTTCCTGGCTCGACGGGCATAACGCGGTGGGAGTTCTGGTGCTGCCGTTCCATTTGATGATCACCTACAGCAGCCTGGTGATCTTCATGAGCATGGTGATGCCGGCGCCGATTCTTGCTTCCTATGGCGGCGACACCCGCGCCTTTTTCAGCGAGGTATTCCCGAACACCAACAACGCGCCGGCGCTGGGCCAGCCTGGAAAACTGTTACCGCTGGTGCCGATGTACGAGCAAGCGCGGGCACAGTGGGGAGGTGGCCATGTGGGGCGCGTGGCGGTCAATAATCCCGCCGATATGAACGCCTCGGTCAATGTGTTTCGCGCGGGTTCCGATAGCGTGGTGCATGATTTCGGCAGCACCGTTTCCTTCAATGGCACCACCGGCGAGCTGGTGCGGGTGAATGGCGGGCAGTCGCTGCCGGCAGCCATCGGCGGCAGTTTCTACGGCCTGCACATGGGCCATTTCGCCGGTCCGGTCCTGCGCTGGTTGTACTTCATCTGTGGCTTGGCGGGCACGGCAATGATCGGCACCGGGCTGGTGATCTGGCTCGGCAAGCGTCAGCTCAAACATGCCAAGGCTGCGGTAATGCCGTTTGAGTTGCGCTTGGTGGAAGTGCTGAACATCGCCAGCATGTCCGGGTTGATGATCGCCATCGCCGCATTTTTCTGGGCCAACCGTTTATTGCCGGTGAGCTTTGCCGACCGTTCCGATTGGGAAGTGCAAACCTTCTTTATTGCCTGGGGCCTGAGTCTGTTGCACGCGATCCTGCGTCGTGGCCGCCAGGGTTGGGTCGAGCAACTGAGCTTCGGCGCGCTGCTGTTTATCGCCATTCCACTGCTCAACGCGTTGACCACATCGCACCACCTCGGTGTTTCGTTGGCAACCGGCGATTGGGCCATGGCTGGCTTTGATCTGACCTGTCTGGCCAGCGGCGTATTCCTTGGCTGGGCCGCCTGGAAGATGCAGCGTCGCACCGCGCCGGCGCCTAAAGCTCAGCGCGCACGCCCGCTGGCGCTGAAGCAGGAGGCGAACTGAATGCTGCTCGCACTGCTGATGTGCTACGCCGGGTTCACCGCACTCTGCCTGTCCACTGACCGTCACCACGGCGAGTTGCTGCACAGCAAACCCACGCCTCGTCGGCGCCTGGGTTTGCGGGTGATCGGTTGGTTGCTGCTGGTGGTGTCGATCTGGCCGGCGGTGGATGTCGCCGGTTGGGGTCAGGGCCTGGTGGAGTGGTGCGCCGTGTTGATGCTCAGCGCATTGCTGCTGGTGCTGTTATTGCCGTACCGGCCAAGGCTGGCCTTGATCCTGGCGGGCATTGGTCTGCTCGCCAGTCCTGTTGCAGCCTTCGCCACCCTCTGAGCCCGCCCATGATGATCAGCACGCCACCCGAATCCCAGGACAGCCAGCACGCTGACGCGGCAGGTGGGCGTGCGCATTTCCTGCAGGTGTTTTTATCCCAGCGTTCGCAGATGGAAGCCTTGGTGAGTCGCCGCGTGGGGTGTCGCGCCACGGCGGCCGACCTGGTGCAGGACCTATTCCTGCGTTTCTGGCGCCGGCCGTTGGTGCAGGTCGAGGAGCTCAGCACCTACCTGCTGCGCTGCGCCGGCAATATCGCCATCGACCACCTGCGCAGCGAAGGTGCACGGGTACGCAGCAGTGAAGGCTGGCTGCCCGAACAGCAAGACAACCAAGGTTCCGAACCCCAGGCAGCATTGGAAGCCGGCAATGACCTGCGCCACGTCGAAGCCGCCTTGCGCAGCCTGCCCGAGCGCACGCGCCAGATTTTCCTGCTCAACCGCATTCACGGTCGCAAGTACGCGGAAATCGCCAAGGTCATGGGCCTGTCCCAAAGTGCCGTGGAAAAACATATGATGCGTGCCCTTGAAGCCTGCAAAGCCAGCCTTCGCGAACCATCGCCCCCACGCACGCCAGGGAAAGCAACGTGAACGCCACCCCCACGCCCGCCCAGGAACAAGCCGCACTGGCCTGGCTGAGCCTATTGCATGATCAGCCCAGCAGTGGCGACCAAGCCACTTTCAGTCAGTGGTTGCGGGCTGATCCGGCGCACGTTGAGGCCTATTCCCAGGCCCAGGTGCTCTGGGAATTGAGCGAAGTGCCGGCACGCCAGCTGGCGGATGAAGAGGCGTTGGCGTTGCAGGGCTACCTCAATGCGATGACCACCTCGAAGCGTTCACGGGTGGTGCGTTGGTCCGGCGTCTTGGCGATGGCTGCGTGCCTATTGCTGATGGTATCCATGGGGGCCGGCTGGCAGCCGTCACGCTGGATCGATGATCTCGGTGCCGACTACGTGACGGCGCCGGGTGAAGTCAAAACCGTCACGCTGGCCGATCAATCCCAGGTGACCCTCGATGCTGACAGCGCCATTGCCGTGGACTTCAGCGGTGGCGAGCGCCACATCCAGTTGCGTCGAGGTGCCGGTTTTTTTAGCGTGACCCACACCGGGCAATCCTTTGTGGTGGAGGCGGGCAGCGGTGAGGCGCGGGTGCTGGGGACGCAATTCGAAGTGCGCCTGCAACCGGCAGGCGCTCAGGTGACGGTGTTGTCCGGGCGGGTGGGCGTGACGCCGTCCAAACAGGGCCAGCAGCAAATTCTTACAGCGGGTCAGCAAGTGGCCTACGCCGAGGGTGTTGCGGACCCTCTGCACGCGGTAGACAGTGAATCGCGCCTGGCCTGGCGCGACGGTTGGCTCAACTACTACAAGGCGCCGTTGGCGGACGTGGTCAAGGACCTGGGTCGCTACTACCCCGGCCGCATCCTGTTGCTCAACGAAGAGATGGGCGCCAAGCGCGTCAGCGGGAGCTTCCCGAGCAAGGACCCGCAAGCGGTGTTGAATGCGTTGCAGGCCGTGCTCGGCTTTGAGCAGCACACATTATTGGGGCGGATGATCGTGGTGCGCTGATTTACTTCAGCGCCGCCATGATTTTTTCTGGGTTGTAATCGCGAATCAGCGTGCCGTTCACGTCCACAAACGGAATCCCTGCGCCCCCCAGCGCCTCATACGCCTTGCGCGCCTGGGCGTCTTTCTCGATGTCGAACGCTTGGTAGGGTATGCCTTTCTGGTCCAGGAACCGGCGGATCTGCTTGCAGTAACCACACCACTCGGTCGAGTAGAGCACCACACGCGCTGAAGCACGTACGTGCTCCGGCGCCACTTGTGAAGGGTTGAACACCCGTTCGATCTTGCCCCAGTTCTGGATCACCACCACGACCAGCAACACCAGCAGGACTTTTTTAAAGACCCCGCCGAGCATCAGTTGCGGCGCTTGAGCTGGTCAGTCAGTTGGGTCGGCAGGCCCTTGATGATCAAGGTGCCGGCGGCTTCGTCGTATTCGATCTTGTCGCCCAGCAGGTGCGCCTCAAAGCTGATGGACAAACCCTCGGCGCGACCGGTGAAACGGCGAAACTGGTTGAGCGTGCGTTTATCCGCCGGGATTTCCGGCGACAGGCCATAGTCCTTGTTGCGGATATGGTCATAGAACGCCTTAGGCCGATCTTCATCGATCAACCCTGACAATTCTTCCAGCCCCATCGGTTCACCGAGCTTGGCCTGGCTGCTGGCGTAGTCCACCAGGGTCTTGGTTTTCTCGCGGGCGGACTCGTCCGGCAGGTCTTCGCTTTCGACGAAGTCACTGAACGCCTTGAGCAGGGTGCGGGTCTCGCCCGGGCCGTCGACGCCTTCCTGGCAGCCGATGAAGTCGCGGAAATACTCCGAGACCTTCTTGCCGTTCTTGCCCTTGATAAAGGAAATGTACTGCTTGGACTGCTTGTTGTTCTGCCACTCGGACACGTTTATACGTGCCGCCAAGTGCAATTGGCCGAGGTCCAGGTGGCGCGAGGGGGTCACGTCCAGCTCGTCGGTCACCGCCACGCCTTCGCTGTGGTGCAGCAGGGCGATGGCCAGGTAGTCCGTCATGCCTTGCTGGTAGTGGGCGAACAGTACATGGCCGCCGGTGGAGAGGTTGGACTCCTCCATCAGCTTCTGCAGGTGCTCGACCGCCGTGCGGCTGAAGGTGGTGAAGTCCTGCCCACCGTCGAAATACTCCTTCAACCAGCCGCTGAACGGGTGCGCGCCGGACTCGGCATGGAAGAAACCCCAGGCCTTGCCTTGCTTGGCGTTATAGCTCTCGTTGAGGTCGGCAAGCATGTTCTCGATGGCGGCCGATTCGGCAAGCTCGGAGTCGCGGGCGTGAAGAACTGCAGGTGTGCCGTCGGGTTTTTTGTCGATCAAGTGGACGATGCAATGACGGATCGGCATAGGCTTCTCGGCTGGTTGAGCGGGGAGCGGTGGGCCTCCCCGAAAAGTCGCCAAGTGTACCGCACCATTGGCCGAGACGGGCTTCGAAGGGTGTTTTGGCCGCCCTCCGACGGGCTATATGCCTTTTTTTCACGGTTTAGAGCGATAAAGCTGACCAAATGGGTAGGTAGAAGCGGATATTTCCCCGTCTCTGTGCTAGTTTTGCCCCGTCTTACGCCAAGTCTCGGCGATAAGCGTGCATTCAGCATCTGTCAGGTCGAACCAATCCCCGTTTCAAGCATCTATAACCCCGATCTCCGTGGTTATAGCCGGGGGTGCCAGGCCATGACGGTCGGGCTCGACGGCTGACACTGCACTCTGCAATCCATATGAATTTGATAGGGAAGGAACACCACAATGGCTATTACTAAAGACCAACTGATCGCTGACCTGGCTGAAGCAGTAGACGCACCGAAAACCACCGTGCGCGCTCTGCTGGACCAACTGAGCCAAGTTGTTGCTGACCAGCTGGAAAACGGCGGCGAAATCACTCTGCCAGGCGTTGGCAAACTGAAAGTGACCGAGCGTCCTGCCCGTACTGGCCGTAACCCTTCGACTGGCGCCGCCATCGAAATCGCTGCCAAGAAAGTTATCAAGCTGGTTGTGGCCAAAGGCCTGACCGACGCTGTTAACAAGTAAGACGCAGCAAAAAAAACCGTGCTCCGGAGCGATCCGGGCACGGTTTTTTGTTGCCTGCTATTTGTCAGTCGCGAACCCAGCGCTGGCGCCAGATCTGTTGCTCGTTCTTGGTCTGGAAAGTCCACGCCACAAACCGGCTCTGCTTCTGGCCCTGGGACATTTCCACGACTTGGCTCTCCAGCACGCCGGCCTTTTTCAGGGCCGTCTCGATCGCGGGCAAATTCGACGCTTTCGACACCAGCGTGCTGAACCACAGCACCTTATGGGCAAAGTGCGCACTTTCGGCAATCAGTTGCGTCACAAAACGCGCTTCACCCCCTTCACACCACAACTCGGCCGATTGGCCGCCGAAGTTCAGCACCGGCAACTTGCGCTTTGGGTCCGCCTTGCCGAGGGCACGCCACTTGCGTTCGCTGCCCTTGGTGGCTTCATCCATGGACGCATGGAACGGCGGGTTGCACATGGTCAGGTCAAAACGCTCGCCCGGCTCCAGCAGGCCCAGCAGGATCTGCTTGGGATTGCTCTGCTGGCGCAGCTGGATGACTTTGCTCAGGTCATTGGACTGCACGATGGCCTTGGCTGCGGCCACGGCGATAGGGTCGACTTCCGAGCCCAGGAAGTTCCAGCGGTATTCCATGTAGCCAATCAGCGGGTAGACGCAGTTGGCGCCCATGCCGATGTCCAGCACCTTGACGATAGAGCCGCGCGGGATCTTGCCGTCGTTGGTGCTGGCCAGCAGGTCGGCCAGGAAGTGCACGTAGTCCGCACGCCCCGGCACCGGTGGGCACAGGTAGTCGGCCGGAATGTCCCAGTGCTGGATGCCATAGAAGGCTTTCAGCAGCGCTCGGTTGAACACCCGCACCGCATCCGGGCTGGCAAAGTCGATACTTTCCTTGCCGTACGGGTTGATGATCACGAATTTCGCCAGTTCCGGCGTGGTCTTGATCAGCGCCGGGAAGTCGTAACGACCTGTGTGGCGGTTGCGTGGGTGCAATGTCGCCTCTTTGCGCGGCGCGACGGGCTTGGCCGTGGCGGCGGTTTTAGGCTTCTTGCGCGGAGGTTTTGGCGTGCTGGGGGCGGTCATGGGCTACGTCGATTCTGGGGTTGCTTCAAAAGTGGTGGGTATTGTCACACATTCCGAAGTTGACCTCGGTTAAATGTGGGAGCGGGCTTGCTCGCAAATACGGTGGGTCAGTCATTGGGTGTGTGTCTGATAGACCGCATTCGCGAGCAAGCCCGCTCCCACATCGATTGGGTTTTCACACCCAAAAAAAAGAGGCCCGAAGGCCTCTTTCTGACACGCGGTCCCCTTACAGGCTGGAGATCCGCGCATGTTGCTCCGCCAGCTTGCCCAGAGCCTGTTCAGCCTCAGCCAGCTTGGCGCGTTCTTTCTCGATCACTTCAGCCGGTGCCTTGTCGACGAAGGCCGCGTTGGACAGCTTGCCGCCCACGCGTTGTACTTCGCCTTGCAGGCGGCCGATTTCCTTGTCGAGACGAGCCAGTTCGGCACCCTTGTCGATCAGTCCTGCCATCGGCACCAGCACTTCCATCTCGCCGACCAGTGCGGTCGCGGACAGTGGTGCTTCTTCGCCGGCTGCCAATACGGTGATCGACTCCAGCTTCGCCAGCTTCTTGAGCAGCGCATCGTTCTCGGTGAGACGACGCTGGTCTTCGGCACTGGCGTTCTTCACAAACACCGCCAATGGCTTGCCCGGCCCGATGTTCATCTCGGCACGGATGTTACGCGTGCCCATCATCAGGGTCTTGAGCCATTCGATATCGCTTTCGGCTGCCTCATCGATGCGCGCTTCGTTGGCCACCGGCCAAGGTTGCAGCATGATGGTCTTGCCTTCGATACCGGCCAGCGGCGCCAGGCGCTGCCAGATTTCTTCGGTGATGAACGGCATGAACGGGTGCGCCAGACGCAACGCCACTTCCAGCACGCGAACCAGGGTGCGACGGGTGCCGCGCTGGCGTTCGACCGGCGCGTTTTCGTCCCACAGCACCGGCTTGGACAGTTCCAGGTACCAGTCGCAATACTGGTTCCAGATGAACTCGTACAAGGCCTGTGCGGCCAGGTCGAAACGGAACTGGTCGAGCTGGCGGGTCACTTCGGCTTCGGTGCGCTGAAGCTGCGAAATGATCCAGCGGTCGGCCAGGCTCAGCTCATAGGCTTCACCGTTCTGGCCGCAGTCTTCGCCTTTATCCAGCACGTAGCGCGCAGCGTTCCAGATCTTGTTGCAGAAGTTGCGATAGCCTTCGACGCGGCCCATGTCGAACTTGATGTCGCGACCGGTGGAGGCCAGCGAGCAGAAGGTGAAGCGCAGGGCGTCGGTGCCATAGCTGGCAATACCATCGGCGAACTCGTCGCGGGTCTGCTTCTCGATCTTCTTTGCCAGTTTCGGCTGCATCAGGCCGGAGGTGCGTTTCTGTACCAGGGTTTCCAGGTCGATGCCGTCGATGATGTCCAGCGGGTCCAGGACGTTGCCCTTGGACTTGGACATCTTCTGGCCCTGGCCATCACGCACCAGGCCGTGCACGTACACGGTCTTGAACGGTACCTGCGGCGTGCCGTCCTCGTTCTTCACCAGGTGCATGGTCAGCATGATCATCCGGGCAACCCAGAAGAAAATGATGTCGAAACCAGTGACCAGCACGTCGGTGGAGTGGAATTTCTTGAGGAATTCGGTCTGCTGCGGCCAGCCCAGGGTGGAGAAGGTCCACAGGCCCGAGCTGAACCAGGTGTCCAGTACGTCGTTGTCCTGTTGCAGCGCAATGTCGGCACCGAGGTTGTGCTTGGCACGCACTTCGGCTTCGTCGCGGCCTACATAGACCTTGCCCGACTCGTCGTACCAGGCCGGAATGCGGTGACCCCACCACAGCTGACGGCTGATGCACCAATCCTGGATGTCGCGCATCCACGAGAAGTACATGTTTTCGTACTGTTTCGGCACGAACTGGATGCGGCCATCTTCCACGGCGGCGATGGCAGGTTCTGCCAAAGGCTTGGTGGACACGTACCACTGGTCGGTCAGCCACGGCTCGATCACGGTGCCGGAACGGTCGCCCTTCGGCACTTTCAGGCCGTGATCGTCAACGCTCACCAGCAAACCGGCAGCATCGAAGGCGGCGACGATCTGCTTGCGCGCTTCGAAGCGGTCGAGACCGGCGTATTCAGCCGGGATCTTGCCGTCGATGCTCTCGTTCAGCGTGCCGTCCAGGTTGAACACCTGGCAGGCCGGCAGTACGGCGGCGTTTTTGTCAAAGATGTTCAGCAGTGGCAGGTTGTGGCGCTTGCCGACTTCGTAGTCGTTGAAATCGTGGGCCGGGGTGATCTTCACGCAGCCGGTGCCGAATTCAGGGTCGCAGTAGTCGTCCGCGATGATCGGGATGCGACGGCCGACCAATGGCAGTTCAACGAACTTGCCGATCAGCGCCTGGTAGCGTTCGTCGTTCGGGTTAACCGCGACGGCGGCGTCGCCGAGCATGGTTTCCGGACGAGTGGTGGCGACGATCAGGTAGTCGTTGCCTTCAGCAGTCTTGGCGCCGTCGGCCAGCGGGTACTTGAGGTTCCACAGGAAGCCTTTCTCGTCGTGGTTTTCCACTTCGAGGTCGGAAATCGCCGTGTGCAACTTGGTGTCCCAGTTGACCAAGCGCTTGCCGCGGTAGATCAGGCCGTCTTCATGCAGGCGCACGAAGGCTTCTTTCACGGCTTCCGACAGGCCGTCGTCCATGGTGAAGCGCTCGCGGCTCCAGTCGACGGACGAACCGAGGCGACGGATCTGACGGCTGATATTGCCGCCGGACTGGTCTTTCCATTCCCAGATCTTTTCCAGGAATTTCTCGCGACCCAGGTCGTGACGGTTCTGGCCGGTGGCTTCGAGTTGGCGTTCCACCAGCATTTGCGTGGCGATACCGGCGTGGTCGGTGCCCGGTTGCCACAGGGTGTTGCGGCCCTGCATGCGGCGGAAACGGATCAACGCATCCATGATCGCATTGTTGAAGCCATGGCCCATGTGCAGGCTGCCAGTGACGTTCGGTGGCGGAATCATGATGGTGTAGGAATCGCCCGCGCCTTGCGGGGCGAAATAGTTCTCGGATTCCCAGGTGTTGTACCAGGAAGTTTCGATGGCGTGCGGCTGGTAGGTCTTATCCATGCGCGGCGGGACCCTAGTTGGCATTTATTCAGGAAAGCCGGCAAGTATAACGGGGGATAGGGCGCAGGGCGAGGCGAAGACGGGCTTGAAATGTATGGGCGGCAAATGTGGGAGCGGGCTTGCTCGCGAAAGCGGTGGATCAGCCAATGCATGTGCTGACGGTCACACCGTTTTCGCGAGCAAGCCCGCTCCCACAGGGGATCTGCGTTGGCTTCAATTCTGGTATTGGCTCAGCAACCGCTCCATCCGTGCATCCAGCCGGCGCTTGATCTCGGTCTCGATGTGCGGCGCAAAGTCATCGATCACGTCTTGCATGATCAACTGCGCAGCGGCGCGCAGTTCGTTGTCCAGGTGCAGCAGCAGCGCGTCGGTACTTTTTTCGACAGCGGCAGGCGCGGCGGTCTCGACCACTGGTGCCGGCGCAACGGGCTTGCCGCCGACCATGTCAAACAACAGCGGAATCTGTACCTCGCCCTCGACCGAATCGGTCAACAGCGGCGGTTGCAAGTCATCATCACCGAGCAACTGACGGATCGACTCCAGGTCGTCCAGCAGGTGATCGTCTTTTTTTATAGGGTTGGGATTGTCCATCATGTGCTCAAAGTCGTTGTAGCCGGTGATCTTGCAGAGGATAGCCCTGTTCGCGGTAGAAACGGAAACTCTCCCGCGCGGCCTGACGAATAGCCGGGTCCTCCACCACCACTTCCGCCACGCGGGCGAATGCCTTGGCGAAAGGCGGCACTTTCAGGTCCAGGTTGACCAGCAGGTCCTGGTGATCGCCGCAACTGTCCCCTAAACCCAGGACAACCAGGCCTTCGGGTTCGGACTCGGCAGGGCCGTGAGGCACAAAGCTTTCGCCCTTGAAGCGCCACAGGCGAGCATCCAGCTCATCTCGTTGGGCGGCATCGCTGCAATGCAGGTAGATGCGGTGGCCCATGCGCCAGGCTTTTTCAGTGAGTTTGCAGGCAAAGTCCAGGCGCGCGAGCGGGTCGGCGCTGGGCAATATATAGAAGTCGACTTGGGTCATTGCATTTCCTGGGCGTGCGCATACCCCTTCTAGGAACCGGCTTGCCGGCGATGAGTCCCTTGAATCAGGAAGCCATCGCCGGCAAGCCGGCTCCTACAGGGAGGATTGCGTTAGGCCTTGGCGCGATCCAGCAGGTACTGGGTCAGCAGGGGAACCGGACGGCCGGTTGCGCCCTTGTCCTTGCCGCCGCTGGTCCAGGCCGTGCCGGCGATGTCCAGGTGCGCCCAGTTGAAGTTCTTGGCAAAGCGTGACAGGAAGCAAGCCGCGGTGATGGTGCCGGCTTTCGGACCGCCGATGTTGGCGATGTCGGCGAAGGGGCTGTCCAGTTGTTCCTGGTACTCATCGAACAGCGGCAGTTGCCAGGCGCGGTCGTCTGCGGCTTTGCCGGCGCTGAGCAGTTGCTCGATCAGCTCATCGCTGTTGCCCAGCAGGCCCGAGGTGTGCGAACCCAGGGCGACGATGCAGGCACCGGTCAGGGTGGCGATGTCGATCACGGCCTGTGGCTTGAAGCGTTCGGCGTAGGTCAGGGCATCGCACAGCACCAGGCGGCCTTCGGCGTCGGTGTTGAGGATTTCGACGGTCTGGCCACTCAGGGTGGTGACGATGTCGCCCGGACGGGTCGCGCCGCCGCTCGGCATGTTCTCGGCGCAGGCCAGGATGCACACCAGGTTGATCGGCAGCTTGAGTTCCAGCACGGCACGCAGGGTGCCGAACACGCTGGCGGCGCCGCCCATGTCGTACTTCATCTCGTCCATGCCCAGGCCCGGCTTGAGGCTGATGCCGCCGGTGTCAAAGGTGATGCCTTTGCCGACCAGGGCGTAAGGCTTCTCGGACTTCTTGCCGCCGTTGTATTGCATCACGATCAGGCGTGGCGGCTGGTCGCTGCCCTGGCCCACGGCATAGAACGAGCCCATGCCCAGTTCCTTGATCTTCTTCTCGTCCAGCACTTCGACTTTCAGGCCCTTGAACTCTTTGCCCAGCGCCTTGGCTTGTTCGCCCAGGAAAGTCGGGTGGCAGATGTTCGGCGGCAGGTTGCCCAGATCGCGGGTAAACGACATGCCGTTGGCGATGGCGGTCGCGTGGGTCACGGCGCGCTCAACTTCAGCCTGGGCGGCCTTGATGGTCAGCAGGGTGATTTTCTTCAGGGCGCGCGGTTCGGCCTTGGTGCTCTTGAACTGGTCGAAAATGTAGCCGCCGTCCACCAGGCTCTCGGCCAGCAGGCGGGTCTTGCCGTAGCTGTCGCGGCCTTTGACCACGACTTCATCGAGTGCCAGCGTGGCGTCAGTGCCGCCCAGGCCCTTGAGGGTGGTGAGGATGCCGCTGATGATTTTGCGGAACGGACGGTCGCCCAGTTCAACGTCCTTGCCCACGCCCACCAGCAATACGCGGTCGGCTTTCAGGTTGGGCAGGCTCTGCAACAGCAGGCTCTGGCCGACTTTGCCGGCCAGGTCGCCGCGCTTGAGCACTGCGCTGATGGCGCCGCCGCTGAGTTCGTCGAGTTGCTTGGCGGCAACGCCGAGCTTGCGGCCTTCGCCAATGGCGACCACGAGGGTGGCGGTTTTCAACGTTTCGGGGCTAACGCTTTTTACAACCAATTCCATTTTCGGGTCCCTTATAAAGGTCGGTTAGCCAGGAGTCTGTACTCCGGCTTTAATACCAGGCAGCTGTGTAAACCGCCGGCGACAAAGGCCGCAGTTTGAACCTCGCCGGCGGAGGCTGACAACCCTTGTCACCCGCTTTGTGCATGTGCATGAGGTTGCGCAGTGACAGGCGCGGTCAATCACAGGATAATGCGCCATCTTTTTAGCCGGTCCGTGCAAACGGGCTGACTCGGTATGCTTGCTTGTTTGGCCGCCTTAGCCTGACAACCCTGGAGTGTCTGGTTTGATCGTCTTCCGTTATCTGTCCCGCGAAGTCCTGTTGACCCTGAGTGCCGTGAGTGCGGTATTGCTGGTCATTATCATGAGTGGTCGTTTCGTCAAATACCTGGCCCAGGCTGCCTCCGGCGCCCTGGATCCGGGCTCGCTGTTCCTGATCATGGGCTTTCGTCTGCCGGGCTTCCTGCAGCTGATCCTGCCGCTCGGCCTGTTTCTCGGGATCCTGCTGGCCTACGGCCGCCTTTACCTCGAAAGCGAAATGACCGTGCTCTCGGCCACCGGCATGAGCCAACAGCGCCTGTTGGGCATGACCATGATCCCGGCCGCCGGCGTTGCGCTGATCGTGGCCTGGCTGAGCCTGAGCCTGGCCCCACAAGGTGCCATGCAGTTCCAACTGGTACTGAATAAACAGGACGCGATGACCGAGTTCGACACCCTTGAACCCGGCCGCTTCCAGGCGCTCAATGACGGTTCGCGGGTGACCTACACCGAAACCCTGACCGACGACCGTGCCAACTTGGGCGGCGTGTTCATCTCCGAGAAGCGTCTGGGCCAGGACAAGAAAGACCGTGGCATTTCCGTGCTGGTGGCCGATTCCGGTCGCCAGGAAGTGCGTCCTGACGGCAGTCGCTACCTCATCCTGGAAAATGGCTATCGCTACGATGGCAGCCCGGGCATGGCCGATTACCGTGCGATCAAGTACGACACCTATGGCGTGATGCTGGCCCGTCCGGATATCAGCGACGAAGTCACCGACCGCGACGCCATCCCGACCACCGAGCTGTTCGGTAGCAAGGAACTGCGCTCGATTGCCGAGCTGCAATGGCGGATTTCCCTGCCGTTGCTGGTGTTCATCGTGACCTTGATGGCGGTGCCGCTGTCGCGCGTCAACCCACGCCAGGGCCGCTTCCTCAAGCTGTTGCCGGCGATTCTGCTGTACATGGCTTACCTCACCATCCTGATTTCCGCCCGTGGCTCCCTGGAGAAAGGCAAGCTGTCGCCGACCCTCGGCCTGTGGTGGGTGCACGGGATCTTCCTGGTGATTGGCCTGGGCCTGCTCTATTGGGAACCGATCCGTTTGAAAATGATGAGCCGTCGTGGCCAGAAGGAGTTGGCTCGTGGCTAAGCTCGATCGCTACATTGGTAGCAGCGTACTGATCGCCATCCTGGCGGTATTGGGCATCATCCTCGGTCTGGCCTCGTTGTTTGCCTTCATCGATGAAGTCGGCAACGTCAGCGATACCTACACCGTGTGGGACGTGCTGAGCTACGTGGCCCTTACCGCGCCACGTCGCCTCTACGACATGATGCCGATGGCCGCGCTGATCGGCTGCCTGATCGGCCTGGGCAGCCTGGCCAGCAATAGCGAACTGACCATCATGCGCGCTGCTGGCGTGTCCATTGGTCGAATCGTCTGGGCGGTCATGAAACCCATGCTGCTGCTGATGGCGTGCAGCGTGCTGATCGGCGAATACGTCGCGCCGCCGGCCGAAACCACGGCCCAGGCCAATCGCGCCCTGGCCCAGGGTTCAGGCGATGCACAAAGCGCCAAGCACGGCCTGTGGCACCGCCAGGGCGAAGAATTCATTCATATCAACGCCGTGCAGCCGGGCGGCCTGTTGATTGGTGTCACGCGCTATACGTTTGACAAAGAGCGTCACCTGTTGGAGTCAAGCTTCGCCAAACGTGCGCAATACGGCAGTGAAAAGTGGCAACTCAGCGACGTTACCACTACTTATTTTCGTAACGTCGGCCAGGGCACCAAGGCCAGCACCGAAGTGATCAACGTGCCGAGCCAGGAGTGGGATATTGCCCTCAAGCCGGAACTGTTGAATACCGTGGTGATGATCCCGGAAAGCCTGCCGATCTCCGGGTTGTGGGGTTACATCCACTACCTGAAGGACCAGGGCTTGAACAATGGCCGCTACTGGCTGGCATTTTGGGTCAAGGTGTTGCAACCGGTGGTGACTGCCGCGTTGGTGCTGATGGCAATTTCCTTCATCTTTGGCCCATTGCGTTCTGTGACCTTGGGGCAGCGCGTATTCACGGGCGTGCTGGTGGGCTTCACCTTCCGCATTGCCCAGGACCTGCTCGGCCCGTCGAGCCTGGTGTTTGGCTTCTCGCCGCTGTTTGCGGTGCTGGTGCCCACGGCCATCTGCGCGTTGGCCGGTTTCTGGCTGTTGCGCCGGGCCGGTTGATTCCGCGCTTATGAACAAAAAATGCCCCGGTCGAGAGATCGGGGCATTTTTGTTCTGGTCAGCAAAGATGACGTCTGGCCTGAGCATCAGGTACAATTCCCGGCTATTTTTCAGCGGGCAATCTGCCTGCAGCCTTTTTGAGTGTTGATCCGTGAGTGATTTGAGTCATATCCGCAATTTCTCCATCATCGCCCACATTGACCATGGTAAGTCGACGCTGGCCGATCGATTCATCCAGATGTGCGGCGGCCTTGCCGAGCGTGAAATGGAAGCCCAGGTGCTGGACTCCATGGACCTCGAACGCGAGCGCGGGATCACCATCAAGGCCCACAGCGTTACGCTGTATTACAAAGCCAAAGACGGCATCACCTACCAACTGAACTTCATTGACACCCCAGGCCACGTCGACTTCACCTACGAAGTCAGCCGGTCCCTGGCGGCCTGTGAAGGTGCCTTGCTGGTGGTTGACGCAGGGCAGGGTGTGGAAGCGCAGTCGGTTGCCAACTGCTACACCGCGATCGAGCAGGGCCTGGAAGTCATGCCCGTGCTGAACAAGATCGACCTGCCTCAGGCCGAGCCTGAGCGCGTCAAGGAAGAGATCGAGAAGATCATCGGCATCGACGCCACCGACGCCGTCACCTGCAGCGCCAAGACCGGCCTGGGTGTCGACGAAGTGCTCGAACGTCTGGTGCAGACCATTCCAGCCCCGACCGGCAACTACGAAGATCCGCTGCAAGCGTTGATCATCGACTCCTGGTTCGACAACTACCTGGGCGTTGTCTCCCTGGTACGCGTGCGCCACGGCCGTGTGAAGAAGGGCGACAAGATCCTGGTCAAATCCACCGGCAAGATCCACCTGGTGGACAGCGTCGGTGTCTTCAACCCCAAGCACACCGCGACCGTTGATCTGAAAGCCGGTGAAGTGGGTTTCATCATCGCCGGTATCAAGGACATCCACGGCGCGCCGGTGGGTGACACCCTGACCCTGAGCTCCACGCCGGATGTCGACGTGCTGCCAGGCTTCAAGCGCATCCAGCCGCAGGTCTACGCGGGTCTGTTCCCGGTCAGTTCCGATGACTTCGAAGACTTCCGCGAGGCCCTGCAAAAGCTGACCCTCAACGACTCGTCGTTGCAGTACACCCCGGAAAGCTCCGACGCCCTGGGCTTCGGCTTCCGCTGTGGCTTCCTGGGCATGCTGCACATGGAAATCATCCAGGAGCGCCTCGAACGCGAATACGACCTGGACCTGATCACCACCGCGCCAACGGTTATTTTCGAGTTGTTGCTGAAAACCGGTGAAACGATTTACGTCGACAACCCGTCCAAGCTCCCGGATCTCTCGGCGATCGAAGACATGCGCGAGCCTATCGTGCGGGCCAATATCCTGGTTCCGCAGGAGCACTTGGGCAACGTTATTACCCTGTGTATTGAAAAGCGTGGCGTGCAGCGCGACATGCTGTTCCTCGGCACCCAGGTCCAAGTGACCTACGACATGCCGATGAACGAAGTGGTATTGGACTTCTTCGACCGCCTCAAATCCACCAGCCGCGGCTATGCTTCGCTGGATTACCATTTCGACCGTTACCAATCGGCTAATCTGGTGAAACTGGATGTGTTGATCAACGGCGACAAGGTCGATGCCCTGGCACTGATCGTGCACAAGGACAACGCGCACTATAAAGGTCGCCAGTTGACCGAGAAGATGAAAGAACTGATTCCGCGCCAGATGTTCGACGTAGCGATCCAGGCCGCCATTGGCGGGCAGATCATTGCGCGGACCTCCGTCAAGGCACTCAGAAAGAACGTACTGGCCAAATGCTACGGCGGTGACGTAAGCCGTAAGCGCAAGCTGCTTGAGAAGCAAAAGGCCGGTAAAAAACGCATGAAGCAAGTAGGTAACGTGGAAGTTCCACAAGAAGCCTTCCTTGCGGTGCTCAGGTTGGATAGTTAGGTCCTATGTCGCTAAATTTCCCGCTGTTGCTGGTCATCGCCGTTGCCGTTTGCGGTCTCCTGGCGTTGCTCGATCTGGTGTTCTTCGCCCCGCGTCGGCGGGCGGCTATCGCGTCCTATCAGGGCAGCGTCAGCCAGCCCGATGGCGTGGTGATCGAGAAGCTGAACAAAGAGCCTTTGCTGGTTGAATACGGCAAGTCGTTCTTCCCGGTGTTGTTCATCGTGCTGGTGCTGCGTTCGTTCCTGGTGGAGCCGTTTCAGATCCCCTCGGGGTCGATGAAACCTACCTTGGACGTCGGCGACTTCATCCTGGTGAACAAGTTTTCCTACGGGATCCGCCTGCCGGTGATCGACAAGAAGGTCATCGAAGTCGGTGATCCGCAGCGCGGCGACGTGATGGTGTTTCGCTACCCGAGCGACCCGAACGTCAACTACATCAAGCGCGTGGTCGGCCTGCCGGGCGACGTGATCCGCTACACCAGCGACAAGCGCCTGCTTATCAATGGTGAGTCGGTGGCCGAGAAACTGATCGGCTCCGAGCCGAACAGCCTGGGCAGCGCCGAGCTGTACCAGGAAAAACTCGGTACGGTAGAGCACGAAATCCGCAAGGAAATGAGCCGCTACCGTGCCCAGCCTGACGGCCAGTGGACAGTGCCGGCCGGGCACTACTTCATGATGGGCGACAACCGCGACAACTCCAATGACAGCCGGTACTGGGATGACCCAAACATTCCCAAGGACCTGCTGGGCATGGTTCCCGACCAGAATATCGTCGGCAAGGCCTTCGCGGTCTGGATGAGCTGGCCGGAACCCAAACTCAGCCACTTGCCGAACTTCTCGCGGGTCGGGCTGATCAAGTAATACAGGCGGCGCTGTGAACACAGCGCCGAATGCTTTTCTGGGGTGGGGACAAATCTGTCCTGCCTCATGCTGCACCAACCAGGATTTGAATTTGAACACTGCGTCAATCGTCGATGGCCGCCGGTGCCACCAAACAGATATGGGTAAACCGTGAGCGTTTCTCTAAGTCGTCTCGAGCGCCAGCTCGGCTACACCTTCAAGGACCAGGAACTGATGGTCCTTGCCCTCACACACCGCAGCTTTGCAGGGCGCAATAACGAGCGCCTGGAATTCCTCGGTGATGCCATCCTCAATTTCGTCGCCGGTGAAGCCCTGTTCGAGCGCTTCCCCCAAGCCCGTGAAGGCCAGTTGTCGCGCTTGCGCGCCCGCCTGGTGAAAGGCGAGACCCTGGCCGTGCTGGCCCGTGGTTTCGGCCTGGGTGAGTACCTGCGCCTGGGCTCCGGTGAACTGAAGAGTGGTGGTTTCCGCCGTGAATCGATCCTGGCTGACGCTCTCGAAGCGCTGATCGGTGCCATCTACCTCGATGCAGGCATGGAAGCGGCCAAGGAGCGCGTCACCGCGTGGCTGACCTCCGAGATTGAAAGCCTCACGCTGGTCGACACCAACAAAGACCCCAAGACCCGCCTGCAGGAATTCCTGCAGTCCCGTGGTTGCGAACTGCCACGCTACGAAGTGGTGGATATCCAGGGTGAGCCGCATTGCCGCGTATTCTTCGTGGAATGTGAAATCACCTTACTGAACGAAAAAAGCCGAGGTCAGGGTGTGAGCCGTCGTATTGCCGAACAGGTAGCGGCCGCTGCAGCACTGATTGCCCTGGGCGTGGAGAATGGCCATGACTGATTCAACCGCAACACGCTGTGGCTATGTTGCCATCGTCGGCCGCCCGAACGTGGGCAAGTCCACGCTGCTGAACCACATCCTCGGCCAGAAGCTCGCGATCACCTCGCGCAAGCCGCAGACCACCCGCCACAACATGCTGGGCATCAAGACCGAAGGCAACGTGCAAGCGGTCTACGTCGACACCCCAGGCATGCACAAAGGTGGCGAGAAAGCCCTGAACCGCTACATGAACAAGACCGCTTCGGCGGCGTTGAAAGACGTCGACGTGGTGATCTTCGTGGTCGACCGCACCAAGTGGACCGACGAAGACCAGATGGTCCTGGAGCGTGTGCAGTACGTCACCGGCCCGTTGATCGTCGCGCTGAACAAGACCGACCGTATCGAAGACAAAGCCGAGTTGATGCCGCACCTGAGCTGGCTGCAGGAACAACTGCCGAACGCGCAGATCATCCCGATCTCCGCCCAGCACGGTCACAACCTGGAGGCTCTGGAGCGTGTGATCGCCGAGCACTTGCCGGAGAACGAGCACTTCTTCCCGGAAGACCAGATCACCGACCGCAGCAGCCGTTTCCTTGCCGCCGAACTGGTGCGTGAGAAAATCATGCGCCAGATGGGCGCCGAGCTGCCGTACCAGATCACCGTCGAGATCGAAGAGTTCAAGCAGCAGGGCAAGACCTTGCACATCCATGCGCTGATCCTCGTCGAACGTGACGGCCAGAAGAAGATCATCATTGGCGACAAGGGCGAGCGCATCAAGCGCATCGGCACCGAAGCGCGCAAGGACATGGAGTTGCTGTTCGACTCCAAGATCATGCTCAACCTGTGGGTGAAGGTGAAGGGTGGCTGGTCCGATGATGAGCGTGCACTGCGCTCGCTGGGCTACGGCGACCTGTAAGAGCACCGCTGGTGATGCGGGGCGGGCTTGTTGTGGTGAGCGGGCTTGCCCCGCGCTGGGCTGCGAAGCAGCCCTAACACCAGGCCCCGAGATCTGACCGAATGAACCCCGGTTATTTGACTGGGGCTGCTTCGCATCCCAGCGCGGGGCAAGCCCGCTCACCACAGAAGCAATGAGGCTTCAATGTCCCAATCCCCACCCCCCAGCCAACTCGCTTACGTCCTGCACAGCCGTGCCTACCGCGAGACCAGCGCCTTGGTGGACTTCCTCACGCCCCAAGGCCGCCTGCGCGCTGTCTTGCGCAGTGCGCGCGGCAAGGCGGGCACGCTGGCACGGCCATTTGTGGCTCTGGACGTGGAGTTTCGCGGCAAAGGCGAGTTGAAAAATGTCGGTCGCATGGAAAGCGTCGGTACTTCTGCCTGGCTCAATGGCGAGGCGCTGTTCAGCGGTCTCTACCTCAATGAACTGTTGATCCGCCTGCTCCCCGCCGAAGACCCGCACCCGGCCGTCTTCGATCACTACGCTGCCACCTTGTTGGCGCTGGCCGAAGGCCGTCCTCTGGAACCACTGCTGCGCGCCTTCGAATGGCGCCTGCTCGATGACCTGGGCTACGGCTTCGAACTGGCCAACGACCTGCACGGCGACCCCATCGCCGCTGATGGCATGTACCGCCTGCAAGTCGATGCCGGTCTCGAACGCGTCTACCTGCTGCAACCCGGCCTGTTCCAAGGCACGGAATTGCTGGCCATGAGCGAAGCCGACTGGACCGCCCCCGGCGCCTTGTCCGCCGCCAAGCGCCTGATGCGCCAGGCCCTGGCCGTGCACTTGGGCGGCCGGCCGTTGGTCAGTCGCGAGTTGTTTCGAAAGCCCTGACATCCCCGTGTATGCTGTGCACCGATTCTTTCCCTTTTCAGGAGCGCTTCCGTGACCACCAGCAATCGCATTCTTCTTGGCGTCAACATCGACCACGTCGCTACCCTGCGCCAGGCCCGGGGCACCCGTTACCCTGACCCGGTCAAGGCCGCGCTGGACGCCGAAGAAGCGGGTGCCGACGGTATCACCGTGCACCTGCGCGAAGACCGCCGCCACATTCAGGAGCGTGACGTGCTGATGCTCAAGGAGGTGCTGCAAACCCGCATGAACTTCGAGATGGGCGTCACCGAAGAAATGATGCAGTTCGCCGAGCGCATCCGCCCGGCGCACATCTGCCTGGTGCCGGAAACCCGCCAGGAACTGACCACCGAAGGCGGCCTCGACGTGGCCGGCCAGGAAGCACGGATCAAGGCTGCCGTGGAGCGCTTGTCGAAAATCGGCAGTGAAGTCTCACTGTTCATCGATGCCGACGAGCGCCAGATCGAAGCGTCGCGTCGTGTCGGTGCGCCGGCCATCGAACTGCACACCGGCCGCTACGCCGATGCCACCACGCCCACCGAAGTGGCCGACGAGCTGCAGCGCATCATCGACGGCGTGAGCTGCGGCCTCAAGGAAGGCCTGATCGTCAACGCCGGGCATGGCCTGCACTATCACAACGTCGAAGCCGTGGCCGCGATCAAGGGCATCAACGAGCTGAACATCGGCCATGCGCTGGTGGCTCATGCGCTGTTCGTCGGCTTCAAAGGTGCGGTGGCTGAGATGAAAGCCCTGATCCTGGGCGCTGCCAAGGCCTGATCCGTCGATCATTTTGTAGGAGCGAGCTTGCTCGCGAAGGTCGTTAACGATGACGCGGGGAGCCTGGCTTTTCGAGTTGTTCTCAGGTCTTTCGCGAGCAAGCTCGCTCCTACAGCCGGGGCAGGTGTATCGTATCTGCCCTTTGCAGGCCTTGGGCCTGCGGCAGATACGTGAGGTTGTTGTGTCCCGATCCTTTTCCCGTCGACAAATCCTGGGTGGTCTCGCAGGCCTGGCCGTAGTGGGCGCCGGTGCCGGTGGCGCCTACCGCTACTGGCTGGGGAAAGTCGCCGAGGCCGAGGCCGGGCACGATTACGAACTGATCGCCGCACCGCTGGACGTGGAACTGGTACCGGGGCACAAGACCGAAGCCTGGGCATTCGGCCCATCCGCGCCGGGCACCGAGTTGCGCGTGCGCCAGGGCGAATGGCTGCGGGTGCGTTTTATCAACCACCTGCCGGTCGCCACGACCATTCACTGGCATGGCATCCGCCTGCCACTGGAAATGGACGGCGTACCCTACGTCTCGCAATTGCCGGTGCTGCCCGGTGAATATTTCGATTACAAATTCCGCGTGCCCGACGCCGGCAGCTACTGGTATCACCCCCACGTGAACAGCAGCGAAGAACTCGGCCGTGGCCTGGTCGGCCCGCTGATCATCGAGGAACGCGAACCCACCGGTTTCAAACATGAACGCACTCTAAGCCTGAAAAGCTGGCACGTGGACGAAGAGGGCGCTTTCGTGGCCTTCAGCATTCCCCGTGAAGCGGCGCGTGGCGGCACGGCGGGGCGGCTGTCGACGATCAACGGCGTGTCCCAGGCAGTGATCGATCTGCCGGCCGGGCAGATTACGCGCGTGCGGCTGCTCAACCTCGACAACACCTTGACCTATCGCATCAATATTCCCGACGTTGAAGCACAGATCTACGCGCTGGACGGTAACCCCATTGAGCCGCGACCGCTTGGCAAGGAATACTGGCTGGGCCCGGGCATGCGCATCTGCCTGGCGATCAAGGCACCGCCGGCTGGCGAAGAACTGTCGATCCGCAATGGTCCGGTGCGCCTGGGCACCTTCCGTTCGGTGACCAACACCGACGCGCCGACCGAATGGCCGCCAGCGCTGCCGGCCAACCCGATTGCCGAGCCGGACCTGGCCAATGCCGAGAAACTCAACTTCAATTTCGAGTGGGTGGGCTCGGTCTCCGTGAATACCGACAATGGCAAGCCACCCAGCCTGTGGCAGATCAACGGCAAGGCCTGGGACATCACCGACAAGACCTGCGCCGACCGCCCGATTGCCAAGCTGGAAAAGGGCAAGAGTTACATTTTTGAATTGAAGAACATGACCCAGTACCAGCACCCGATCCACCTGCATGGCATGAGCTTCAAGGTGATCGCCTCGAACCGCCACAAGGTGATCCCGTATTTCACCGACACCTATCTGCTGGGTAAAAACGAGCGCGCCCGCGTGGCGCTGGTGGCAGATAACCCTGGGGTGTGGATGTTCCACTGCCATGTGATCGACCATATGGAAACCGGCCTGATGGCCGCCATCGAGGTGGCGTGATGCGCCAGTTTCGCCCCACCGCGATCATCGACCGCAGCCGCGACCAGGACTTCATGCGCGAAGCCCTGGCCCTTGCCGCCCAAGGCGCTGCATTGGGTGAAGTCCCCGTAGGCGCTGTGTTGGTGCAGGACGGTGAAATCATCGGCCGTGGCTTCAACTGTCCCATCAGCGGCAACGACCCCAGCGCCCATGCCGAAATGGTCGCCATCCGCGCCGCCGCGCAAGCTATCAGCAATTACCGCCTGGTGGGCAGCACCCTGTATGTGACTTTGGAGCCGTGCAGCATGTGCGCGGGGCTGATCGTGCATTCGCGGATTGCGCGGGTGGTGTACGGCGCGCTGGAACCCAAGGCGGGGATCGTGCAAAGCCAGGGGCAGTTTTTTACCCAGGGCTTTTTGAATCATCGGGTGTTGTTTGAAGGCGGGGTACTGGCAGAAGAGTGCGGGACGGTCTTGAGCGAATTCTTCAAGGCGCGCCGGGCAAAAGCCTGACTCGCTCTCTGTAGGAGCCCGGCAAGCCGGGCTCCTACAGGGGTGGTGCGTTTATTTTTTGGCGATGATCACGGCCCGCATCGGCGCCGGCAGCCCTTCGATGGTTTTGCTGTGATCTTCCGGGTCAAGGAAATCACTCAGCGACTGGTACTTCATCCACTCTGTCCCACGCTGTTCCTCGACGGTGGTGACGCTCACATCCACACAGCGCACATCACTGAACCCGGCACGCCGTAGCCACAGCATCAACGCGGGCACCGACGGCAGGAACCACACGTTGCGCATCTGCGCGTAGCGATCTTCCGGCACCAGCACTTGTTGCTGATCGCCTTCGACCACCAGGGTTTCCAAGACCAGTTCGCCGCCCTTGACCAGGGTGTCTTTCAGCGCGAGCAAATGCTCGATGGGCGAACGGCGGTGATAAAACACTCCCATGGAAAACACCGTGTCGAAGCCTTCCAGATTCGACGGCAGGTCTTCGAACGGGAACGGCAGGTGCCAAGCCTTGGGTTCTGACAGATAACGCTGAACCGCCTGGAACTGACAGAAGAACAACCAGTTCGGATCAACGCCAATCACGCTGTCGGCCCCGGCGCCGAGCATGCGCCACATGTAGTAACCGTTGCCGCAGCCCACGTCGAGGATGCGCTTGCCCTTCAGGTTCAGGTGCGGTGCCACGCGGGACCACTTCCAGTCCGAGCGCCATTCGGTGTCCACATGCACGCCGAACAGGTGGAACGGCCCTTTGCGCCAAGGGCTCAGGCCCATCAGCGCGGCATGCATCTGCACACGGGTGTCTTCGTCGCAGTCGGTATCGAGTGTCAGGCCGTTGAGCAAATCCACTTCGCTGGGCTGGATTTTTGGCAGTGCATCCAGCGCACTCTGCCAGCGCTCCAGATCGCCATGACCCTTTTCCATCTTGCTATCGAGTTGCGCTTGCAGGCCCTGGGCCCACACGGCCAAAGGAGTGCCGACCAGATGGCGGGCGAGGGGGGACAGATCAATCATGGCAAGGCAATCAACGAGGCAAAGTTAAGACACTGGAACCACGGCACGACTTTCGAGAACCCTGCCGCCAACAGGCGTTCGCGGTGTTCTTCGAGGCTGTCGGGCTTCATGACGTTTTCGATGGCGCTGCGCTTCTGGGCGATTTCCAGTTCGCTGTAGCCGTTGGCGCGTTTGAACGCGATGTGCAGATCGGTGAGCAGCGTGTGTTCTTCGGGATCATTGAAGCGCAGCTTTTCCGAAAGGATCAATGCACCGCCCGGCAACAATGATTGGCGGATGCGCGAGAGCAGCGCCAGGCGCTCATCGGGCGCGATGAATTGCAGGGTGAAGTTCAACGCCACCACCGAGGCCGGCTGGAACTGCAGCGCGAGGATATCGCCCTCGATGACCTCGACCGGCAGCAGCTCCTGGAACATCGAGTCCTGGCCATTGAGGTATTCACGGCAACGCTCGACCATCGCGGCCGAGTTATCCACAGCGATCACCCGGCAACCGTCGGTGCGCACATGGCGGCGCAGGGCCTGGGTCACCGCGCCAAGCGAGGATCCCAGGTCATACAGCACGCTGTTGGGTTGGGCGAACTGCGCGGCGAGTACGCCGAGGTTCTCGACGATGGTCGGGTAGCCGGGCACCGAGCGCTTGATCATGTCCGGGAACACCCGCACCACGTCCTCGTTAAAGGCGAAGTCCGGCACCTGGGGCAGGGGCTGGGCGAATAGGCGATCGGGTTCTTTGCTCACGGTTGTTCCGGCGACGATTGGGGAAAGGCCGGCATTTTAGCGTAGGAGCTGGCTTGCCTGCGATGGTCGTTAACGATTACGCAGAGATTCTGGATGAACGTGGCGCCTGTGGGTCTTTCGCTGGCAAGCCAGCTCCTACAGAGGGTTGGAGTGTTTCTGATGGAAAGCCGAGGCAGTGATGCCCCACTGGCCCAGCCAATACGTGGTGATCAGCAAATAAGGCGCGGCATCGAACGCCACCACAAACCGATTGATACCAATCAGCGTGTCAGAAAACACAAACGACACCGCACCTGCCGCCGCCAGCCATGCCGAGCGTTTCGGCACGTCGCTGCCCAGTCGCGCCAACGCACGCCAGAGCATGGCACTGATCACGGTTGCATAAACCACCACTGGAATCAGCAGGTCGCCCAGGCCATGGGAGATCAGGATGCTCAGCAGGATCGCACCCACGCCCAGCGCCACTACCAGCGGCAGCAGCGCCAAGCGGCGACAGTCACTGAAATAGGCTTTGAGGTACGCCAAATGCGCAAACAGGAAGGCACCCAAGCCGAAGATGAACAGGTCGCCCGGCCAGGCCAGCAGTACATCGCCCACCAGGGAAAAGATCAGCCCCAGGCTGATCCAGCGTCGATAGTCGGTGGGCGGCGCGTCATGCAGCCAGCCCAGCAGTGCCAGTACCGGCAAAGGTTTGACCAACAGGCACAACAAGGTGGCATGGGTGGCAAGGCCGTAGATAAAGGTGCCGGCGCCCATCAACGCAAGAATCAGCCATGGCATATCAGTTCACCGTGATGGCGCAGTCAAAGGTTTCGACGGGTTCGGCTTCCGGTTCCCAGGGTTGCTGGGAGGTCAGGCGCAAACGACCCTGGCCGGTGGCGAAAGCCTGGAAGCGCCAGGTCGACTGGCCGCCGCCACCGATCACGCCGGATTCCGTGCTGCTGTAGACCTCAGGGCTCAACGCGCGCAGCACGCCCCCAGCGGAATCCTGGATGGCCCAACGGTAGCCGGTGGTGGGGTTGCTTGGCAGGGTGAGGATCAGGTTTTGTCCGCTTTTGAGCTGGAGCGGGCAGGCGCTCTGATTGTCCACGGTGATATTTTGCTTCGGTGCACTGGCGCACGCGGCCAGCAGGGCAAGGCTCAGGGGGAGAAGCAGGCGGGCAGCGGTCATGGGGGCTCCGTTGATTCACGACGAAGGGCGAGCATAACCGAAGATGAGACAAGGTGTGACAAGACCGCGGCGGGCTTGTTGTGGTGAGCAGGCTTGCCCTGCGCTGGACTGCGAAGCAGGCCCAAAACTGACGACCCCACTTTTCCAGGAAAATGGGGTGTTTTTTAAGAGGGGCTGCTAGCAGCCCAACGCAGGGCAAGCCTGCTCACCACAACAAGCCCGCTCACCACAGGGGCCAGGCCGGGCATCTCATAGCAGTCAGAACAGCACTTTGGCCACATCCGCAAAGCGCTTGGCAAAGTGCACCGTCATGCCTTCCTTCAGGTATTCCGGCAACTCTTCATAGCTGCCACGGTTCGGCTCCGGCAGGATCAGCTCATGGATCTTCTGGCGCCGCGCCGCGATCACTTTCTCGCGCACGCCGCCAATCGGCAGTACATGCCCGGTCAACGTCAGCTCACCGGTCATTGCCACGCCTTTCTTCGGCGGTTGGTTGCGCGCCAGGGACAACAACGCACTGGCCATGGTCACACCGGCGCTCGGGCCGTCTTTCGGTGTCGCACCTTCCGGCACATGCAAGTGCACGAAGGCCTCATCGAAGAACTTCGCATCACCGCCAAACGACTTCAGGTTCGAGCTGATGTAGCTGTATGCGATTTCCGCGGACTCCTTCATCACTTCACCCAACTGCCCGGTGAGTTTGAAACCGCGATTGAGCGTGTGGATACGCGTCGCCTCGATCGGCAAGGTCGCGCCGCCCATGCTGGTCCAGGCCAGCCCCGTGATCACACCGGTGCCGGACAATACTTGCTCATTGCGAAACACTGGGATGCCCAGGGAACTCTCCAGATCCTTGTTGCCGATCTTGATCACCGAGTCCGGCTCGTCCAGCAACTTGACCACGGCTTTGCGCACCAGTTTGCCCAGTTGTTTTTCCAACTGACGCACGCCGGCCTCGCGCGCATAGCCGTCGATCAACGCACGCAGCGCGCCGTCGCTGATGGTCAGGCTGTTTTTCGACACGCCGGCTTTTTCCAGCTGTTTCGGCCATAGGTGGCGCTTGGCGATGGCGATTTTTTCTTCGGTGATATAGCCCGACAGGCGAATCACTTCCATACGGTCCAACAATGGACCTGGGATGGAGTCCAGGGTGTTGGCGGTGCACACGAACAGCACTTTGGACAGGTCCAGGCGCAGGTCCAGGTAGTGGTCGAGGAATTCGACGTTTTGCTCCGGGTCGAGGGTTTCCAGCAAGGCCGACGCCGGGTCGCCCTGGAAGCTTTGGCCCATCTTGTCGATCTCATCGAGCATGATCACCGGGTTCATCACTTCCACATCCTTGAGCGCCTGCACCAGCTTGCCCGGCAGGGCGCCGATGTAGGTGCGGCGATGGCCTTTGATCTCGGCCTCGTCGCGCATGCCGCCGACACTGAAGCGATAGAACGGCCGGCCCAGGGACTCGGCGATGGATTTACCCACGCTGGTCTTGCCCACGCCCGGCGGGCCGACCAGCAGCACGATGGAGCCGGCGACTTCGCCTTTGTAGGCGCCCACCGCAAGGAATTCGAGGATGCGGCTCTTGATGTCATCCAGGCCCGCGTGGTGTTTATCCAGCACTTTTCGCGCATGTTTCAGGTCGAGTTTGTCCTCGCCATACACGCCCCACGGCACCGAGGTGGCCCAGTCCAGATAATTGCGGGTCACCGCGTATTCCGGCGAACCGGTTTCGAGGATCGAGAGTTTGTTCAATTCTTCATCGATGCGTTTTTTCGCCTGGGGCGGCAGCACTTTGCCTTCCAGGCGTTGCTCGAACTGTTCGACGTCCGCGCTGCGATCGTCCTTGGTCAGGCCCAGTTCCTGTTGGATGACCTTGAGCTGTTCCTTGAGGAAGAACTCGCGCTGGTGCTCACCGATCTTGCGGTTCACCTCGGCGGACAGTTCTTTTTGCAGGCGCGCGACTTCGACTTCTTTGCGCAGCATCGGCAGCACTTTTTCCATGCGCTTGAGCATGGGCACGCAGTCCAGCACTTCCTGCAACTCGTTACCGGTGGCCGACGTCAGTGCGGCCGCGAAGTCGGTGAGTGGCGACGGGTCGTTGGGACTGAAGCGGTTGAGGTAATTCTTCAACTCTTCGCTGTACAGCGGGTTGAGCGGCAGCAGTTCCTTGATCGCATTGATCAGCGCCATGCCGTAGGCCTTGACCTCGTCGGTCGGCTCGCTCGGCTGGTGCGGGTATTCGACTTCCACCAGGTACGGTGGGCGGTGGTGCTTGAGCCAGGTCTTGATGCGCACGCGGGTCAGGCCCTGGGCGACGAATTGCAGCTTGCCGTTTTCGCGGCTGGCGTGGTGCACCTTCACCAGGGTGCCGTATAGCGGCAGGGCGGAGGTATCGAAGTGGCGTGGGTCTTCCGGCGGGGTTTCCATGAAGAACAGGGCCAGGGAGTGGTGGTCGGATTTGCTCACCAACTCCAGGGTCTCGGCCCACGGCTCTTCATTGACGATCACCGGCAGCACTTGCGCCGGGAAGAAGGGCCGGTTGTGGATCGGGATGATATAGACCTTGTCCGGCAGGTTTTGCCCGGGCAGCGCCAGGCCGGTATTGGATGACGCTTCGTGTTCGGCGTTTTCGGGGTCGGCGTAGTCGTTGAGGTCGTAATCAGGGAATTCTTGCTGGTCGCTCATGGGGCACCTGCATAAGGAAGTATGCAGGTTAGATGGGGCGGGGTAGCGGTGGTTTCAATGGTCGCGTGAAGTTAGCAACAAATTGCATGAATTCAGCTGATCTTGTGCAGATAGCTCGGCAATGGCTGTTCTGGCAGCACGGACAACACTTTCAACCGTTGCAGCATGCGCTGCCGTGCGCGTTGCAGATGCTCACGCAGGTTCAACGCCGCCGCATCAAATGCGCCGTGCAGCAGCAATTCCAGAATCAGGCGATGTTCGGCCAGCATGGCCGGATCGGCGCCGATCCCCAGCAAACGGTAAAAAATCCGGCTGATGATCATAGGGCTTTGTCCTTGGCGGATCAGCGCCGCGATCTTGCGGTTCTGCAGGCCGGCGAGACAGCGCTGGTGCAAGTCCTCCTCGATCTGTTCGATGGCCTCCAGGCTGCAGTGGGGGCTGTCCTGAGCGTCCAGCACGCGTTGCAACATGGCTTCCAGCAATTGGCGGTCGAGGTTTGGGGCGCTTTGGCGCAAGGCTTCGGGCTCCAGGCAGGCGCGCAGCTCGTAGTCTTCGGTGACTTCACGGGCGGTCAAGGGGCCGGCCAGCCATTGGGAGTAGGGCTCTTTTTCCACTAGGCCTCGGTCACGCAGGCGCATCAGCGCTTCACGCACCACCGCGCGGCTGACGCCGTAGTGGTCGGCGGCGGCCTGTTCGTCCAGGCGGTAATGGCCGAAAGCGATGCAGGTGGACAGCGCCGCGCCGATCTCTTCGACGATGCGCTCGCCCAGCGGCCGCGTGTCCACCAACTCGTCTTCGCCGTTGAGGCCCAGGTGCGCATGGCTCAAGGGCAGGCGCAGCGGCTCCATCGCCAGGCCGTCGGGGTTGATCAGGTAGCCCCGGCCGTTGAAGCGGCAAATCAGCCCTTCCTCATGCAGCAGGTCCAGGGCTCGGCGCACCGGCACACGGCTGGTGCCGAACAATTCGGCCAGCGGCGCTTCCAACAAGACCAGGCCGTGGCGTGCGGTGCCGTTGACGATCGCATCACGCAATACCTGGTGAATCATCGCGTAACGGGAGGCCGGGGCGGACGCTGCTTTCATCGCTTTCTCTGGGGCTTGTGGGACGGTGGCCGGGGATTCTCTCATAAGTTGCGCCTGTCACCCTGCGCCACAGCGGCGGCACCTTTGTGGGGCTCGGAATGGGGGAATGTTACTTTTCTGCACCAAAATGTATTTATTAATAAAAGATACATTATTTCATTGAAGGCGCTTTCCTGCGGCCTTGCAAGATTTTTTCTGACTGGTTAACGCCATCTATCCCGTAGTTCTGGGCAAAATCCTCCGATTGCGTAAACGTTGTCTCAGAAAGACTGGCACGAAAGCTGCCTCTGTAAAATGTACATTTTATTAATAAATACATTTTGTGAGGGGCACCTTGATGTCAGACGCCACTTCAATGGCCGAGGATTTCGCCAGCGGTCGCAGCGACCCCGTGCAAGCCCTTGAGCAGGCACTCGAAAAGGCGAGCCGGGCCCCGGCAGTCTTTATCAACCTGACCGCCGAGCGTGCGCGCCGCGAAGCCGAAGCCTCTGCCGCCCGTTGGCGCGCCGGCCAGCCGTTGAGCGGATTAGATGGTGTGCCATTGGCCTGGAAGGATCTGTTCGATGTGGCCGGCAGCATCACCACTGCGGGCGCCGCTTACCGCCGCAACGCGCCCGCTGCGTTGCTCGACGCACCGAGCGTGGGCCTGCTGTGCCGCGCCGGGATGGTCAGCGTGGGCAAGACCAACCTCAGCGAGCTGGCCTACTCCGGCCTGGGCCTGAACCCGCATTTCGGCACGCCGCACAATCCCCTTGGCATTGACCAACCACGCATTCCAGGTGGTTCGTCGTCCGGTTCAGCGGTGGCCGTTGCTGCCGGAATCGTGCCCATCGCCATGGGCACCGACACCGCCGGTTCGATCCGCATCCCATCGGCGTTCAACGGCCTGGTGGGTTACCGCAGCAGCAGCCGACGCTACAGCCGCGACGGTGTGTTCCCCCTGGCGCACACCCTCGACAGCCTCGGCCCGCTGACTCGCAGCGTGCGTGATGCCCTGGCCATCGACGATCTGCTGCATGGCCGCATTCAAACCCACACCGCTCGCAGCCTCAAGGGCCAGCGTTTTGTGCTGTCGCAACAAGACGTAGAACCCGCCGTGCGCAACAATCTGCTGCGCGCCGTTGAGCAACTCAAGGCCCACGGCGCGCTGATCGAGGAGCGTGAATGCCCGACCTTCCAGGCCTCCCTGGACCTGATCAAACACCACGGCTGGCTCGGTTCCTTCGAAGCCTTTGCCCTGCACGAAGCCTTGCTCGACAGCCCCGACGCGGAACAACTCGACCCGCGTGTACGTCGCCGCCTCGAAGCCGCGCGCACGCTGCCGGCCAGCCAGCTTTTGCACCTGGTCGACGCCCGCCGCCGCCTGCAACAGCAACTGGTCGACGACCTCGACGGCGCCCTCCTGATCACCCCGACCGTTGCCCACGTCGCCCCGGCGTTGGCGCCGCTGGAAGCCGACGACGACCTGTTTGTGAAAACCAACCTCGCCACCCTGCGCCTGACCATGCCCGGCAGTTTGCTCGACATGCCCGGCGTGACCCTGCCCAGCGGCCGCGATGCCCAGGGCCTGCCCACCGGGCTGCTGCTCAGCGCCCCGACGGGGGAAGACGCTCGCCTGCTGCGCGCAGCGTTGTCCGTCGAATCCGTACTCACTATTTAAGGAGACACATCATGGCTAAAGACATCCTCTGTGCATTCGGCGTCGACGTTGACGCCGTCGCCGGCTGGCTCGGTTCCTATGGCGGCGAAGATTCGCCGGACGATATCTCCCGTGGCCTGTTCGCCGGTGAAGTCGGCGCACCGCGCCTGCTCAAGTTGTTTGAACGCTACGGCCTGCGTACCACCTGGTTTATCCCTGGCCACTCGATGGAAACCTTCCCCGAGCAGATGAAGGCCGTGGCCGACGCCGGTCACGAAATTGGTGTGCACGGCTACAGCCACGAAAACCCCATCGCCATGACCGCCGAGCAGGAAGAAATCGTCCTGGATAAATCCATCGAGCTGATCACCCAGGTCACCGGCAAACGCCCGACGGGTTACGTAGCGCCGTGGTGGGAATTCAGCAAGGTCACCAACGAACTGCTGCTGAAAAAAGGCATCAAGTACGACCACAGCCTGATGCACAACGACTTCCACCCCTACTACGTGCGTAAGGGCGACAGCTGGACCAAGATCGACTACAGCCAGCATCCCGACACCTGGATGAAACCGCTGGTACGTGGCGAAGAAACCGATCTGGTGGAGATCCCGGCCAACTGGTACCTGGACGACCTGCCGCCGATGATGTTCATCAAGAAAGCCCCCAACAGCCATGGCTTCGTCAACCCGCGTCACCTTGAAGAAATGTGGCGCGACCAGTTCGACTGGGTCTACCGCGAACACGAACACGCGGTGTTCACCATGACCATCCACCCCGACGTCTCCGGCCGCCCGCAAGTGCTGCTGATGCTTGAGCGCCTGATCGAACACATCCAGAGCCATGCCGGCGTGCGCTTCGTCACCTTCGACGAAATCGCCGACGACTTCATCCGCCGCCAACCCCGTACCTGATACCCCCACCCTGTAGGAGCGGGCTTGCCCGCGAAAATCGTCAACGATAACGCGGGCATTCTGGGTGAACGCGGTGTCTATGCGTTCTTCGCGAGCAAGCTCGCTCCTACAGAGGGGCCACAAACCCTTGAGGCGCGACCCATGTCCATCTACAACAAGCTTGACCTGACTGGCTGGAAACCCCGGCAACTGACTTCCAAGGAGGTGCGTTTCGCCACCTGGATCGCGTTTTTCGCCTGGGTATTTGCGGTGTATGACTTCATCCTCTTCGGCACTTTGCTGCCGGAGATCGGCCGGCATTTTGGTTGGGGTGAAGTGGAGCAAGCTGAAATCGCGACGTGGGTGGCGGTGGGCACGGCAGTGGTGGCGTTTGCCATTGGCCCTGTGGTGGACAAATTGGGGCGCCGCACCGGCATCATCTTCACGGTGGCAGGTTCCGCGCTGTGCTCGGCGCTGACTGCGATTGGCGGCGCGTGGGGCAAGTCGCCGCTGATCCTGATCCGTTCATTGGGTGGTTTGGGTTATGCCGAAGAAACCGTCAACGCCACTTACTTGAGTGAGTTGTATGGCGCTTCGCAAGATCCGCGCCTGACCAAACGCCGTGGTTTTATCTACAGCCTGGTGCAAGGCGGCTGGCCGGTAGGTGCTTTGATTGCCGCCGGTTTGACCGCGCTGTTGCTGCCGATCATTGGCTGGCAGGGCTGCTTCATCTTCGCCGCGATCCCGGCCATCGTCATCGCGATCATGGCGCGCAAGCTCAAGGAGAGCCCGCAGTTCCAGATCCACCAGCGCATCAGCCAATTGCGTAAAAGCGGTGCAGTGACAGAAGCGCAAAACGTCGCCATGACCTACGGCGTGGACTACGACGAACACAGCAAGGCCGGCCTAAAAGCTGCGTTCCGTGGCCCGGCGCGGCGCGCCACATTAGTGATCGGCGCGGCACTGCTGCTCAACTGGGCGGCGATCCAGGTGTTCAGCGTGCTCGGTACCTCGGTGATCATCAGCGTGCACCACATCTCGTTCGAGAACTCGCTGATCATCCTCGTGCTGTCGAACCTGGTGGGCTATTGCGGTTACCTCAGCCACGGCTGGATGGGCGACAAGATCGGCCGTCGCAACGTGATCGGCCTGGGTTGGATGCTTGGCGGCCTGTCGTTCGCCGGGATGCTGTTTGGCCCGAGCAATATGCCGATGGTGGTCGGGCTATACAGCCTGGGCTTGTTCTTCCTGATCGGGCCGTACTCGGCGGCGTTGTTCTTTATCAGTGAGAGTTTCCCCACCAGCATCCGCGCCACCGGTGGCGCAATCATCCACGCCATGGGCCCGATCGGCGCGGTGGTCGCAGGTTTTGGCGCGACCCAGGTGTTGTCCGCCGGCAGCGACTGGCAGACCGCCGCGCTGTGGTTCGGCGCGCTGCCGTGCTTCCTGTCCGGCGCGTTGATGTTTGCCGCACGCCATGTGCGTCCGGAAACCGTTCAGTAAGGAGTGTTTGATGAGCCGTAAAGTTGCCTTGATTACCGGTGCTGCCAGCGGCATCGGCCAAGCCCTCGCCGTGGCCTATGCCCGTAATGGCGTGGCGGTGGTGGGCGGGTATTACCCGGCCGATCCCCATGACCCGCAGACCACCGTCAGCCGGGTGGAAGAGGCGGGTGGCGAGTGCCGGATGTTGCCATTGGACGTGGGTGACACCGCTTCGGTGGACGCGCTGGCGGCGCAAGCTATCCAGCATTTCGGCCGACTCGATTATGCCGTGGCCAACGCCGGCCTGCTGCGCCGCGCACCGTTGCTGGAGATGACCGACGCGCTGTGGGACGAGATGCTTAATGTCGACCTCACGGGGGTCATGCGCACCTTCCGCGCGGCGACCCGGCATATGCATGCTGGCGGCGCCCTGGTGGCGATTTCGTCGATTGCCGGCGGCGTGTATGGCTGGCAGGAGCACAGCCATTACGCGGCGGCCAAGGCCGGCGTGCCGGGGTTGTGTCGTTCGCTGGCGGTGGAGTTGGCGGCCAAGGGCATTCGTTGCAATGCAGTGATCCCTGGGTTGATCGAGACGCCGCAGTCGCTGGATGCGAAGAACTCGTTGGGGCCGGAAGGCTTGGCGAAAGCGGCGCGGGCTATCCCCTTGGGCCGGGTAGGGCGGGCGGATGAAGTGGCGTCGCTGGTGCAGTTCCTGACCAGTGAGGCATCGAGCTATTTGACTGGACAAAGCATCGTCATCGACGGCGGCCTGACCGTACGCTGGCCGGACTGACAGCATCACACAGGGGTTATGTGTTCACAGGAGTATTTGTATGTCTCAACTCGTTAATCGCCGCGCCGTGATCACCGGCGCCGGCAGCGGCATCGGTGCCGCCATCGCCCGCGCCTACGCCGCTGAAGGCGCGCGCCTGGTGCTGGCCGACCGTAACGCCGCCAGCCTCGCGGAAACAGCGATCACCTGCCGCAACCTCGGTGCCGAGGTGTTCGAATGCTTGGCCGATGTGGGAACTGTTGATGGTGCCCAGGCGAGCGTCGACCGTTGCGTCGAACACTTCGGCGGCATCGATATCTTGGTCAACAATGCAGGCATGCTCACCCAGGCGCGCTGTGTCGACCTGTCCATCGAGATGTGGAACGACATGCTGCGTGTCGACCTCACCAGTGTGTTTGTCGCCAGCCAGCGCGCCTTGCCGCACATGCTCGCGCAACGTTGGGGGCGGATCATCAACGTCGCCTCGCAACTGGGCATCAAGGGCGGCGCCGAGCTGACCCATTACGCCGCCGCCAAGGCCGGGGTGATCGGTTTCACCAAGTCCCTGGCCCTGGAAGTGGCCAAGGACAATGTGCTGGTCAACGCCATCGCGCCAGGTCCGATCGAGACGCCGTTGGTGGGCGGTATCAGCGACGACTGGAAACGCGCCAAGGCCAAGGAATTGCCTCTGGGGCGCTTCGGTCTGGCGGATGAAGTTGCACCAACGGCGGTGCTGCTGGCCAGCGAGCCCGGTGGCAACCTGTTCGTCGGCCAGACACTGGGCCCGAACTCTGGCGACGTTATGCCATGAGTGGGGTATAGCCATGTGCGGACTCTGCGGATTGCTCGGCGAAGACCTGCACTGGAGCGATCCTTTGGGCGACGAACTGCCCCGACGCCGCGAACGCCTGCGCCGAATCGCCGCTATCAATCAGGTGCTGGCGGTGTTCCGGCTTAAGGTCGAAGACTTCCAGGGCGCGTCGTATCTGCTGTTGGGCGCCACCGGTAAGCAGGCACTGGCCAGCGGCCTGGATCAACTCTGGCAGGCGGCCGAGACCATGCTCGGCCGTCCGCTTGACCCCCTCGACCCCCACTTGCTGGATCACCTGGACTTGTAGGAGCCCGGCTTGCCGGCGATGGCATTCTGAAGGACGCCATCGCCGGTAAGTCGGGCTCCTACAGGGGCATCATTGAGGTAGTAAACAATGAGTATGGCTCTGAATGTGATCACCGGCTTCCTTGGCAGCGGCAAGACCACCTTGCTCAAGCGCCTGCTGCAGGGTGAAAGCCTGGGCGACACCGCGCTGCTGATCAACGAATTCGGTGATGTCGGCATCGACCATCTGCTGGTGGAAGAGGTAGCACCGGACACCGTGCTGCTGCCCAGCGGATGCGTGTGCTGTTCGATTCGCGGCGAGTTGAAAGACGCGCTGCTCGGCCTGTTGCAGCGCCGCGAGCGCGGTGAAGTCCCGGCGTTCAAGCGCGTCATTCTGGAGACCACCGGCCTGGCCGACCCGGCGCCTATCCTTGCCACCCTGAACAACGACGTGCAATTGCGCGGGCGCTTCCATATCGGCCTGGTGATCACCCTGGTCGACGCCAGCCACGCCACTCTGCAAGAACGCCTGCACCCGGAATGGCTGGCCCAGGTGGCCGCTGCGGATCGCTTGCTGCTGAGCAAGACCGACCTGGCTGGCGATTGCACGGCGTTACGCGCTCACTTGCACGCGCTGAATGCCGGTACGCCGATCCTCGATACCCATGACATCCACAGCGGCGATCAACTGCTGCTCGGCGAAGGCCTGCGCAGCGCCGAACCTGCCGTGGAAGTCAGTCGCTGGCAACTGCATCGCACCGCCGCCACCACCCACGGCGCGGCCCAAGTGTGCAGCCTGACTTTCGACCAGCCCCTGGACTGGGTGGGTTTCGGGGTGTGGTTGTCGATGCTGTTAAGATGCCACGGCGAACGAATCCTCCGTGTCAAAGGGCTGCTCAACGTGAACGCCAGTAACGCTCCCATCGTCATTCATGGTGTGCAGCATTGCCTGCATGCGCCGGTGCACCTGCCTGCGTGGCCGGGCAGCGACCGGCAATCGCGCCTAGTGTTTATCCTGCGCGGGCTTGACCCTGCGCTGTTAAGGCGCTCGTTTGAAGTGTTCTCGCGGCGGTTCGCGGCATGATTACTCTGCGCGTCCTCGGCACCTCCGTCACCTTGCTTGAATGCCTGCGCGTACGCGCCGAGCAGGAACTGGGTATTCGCCTGGTCTACCAGGTGCACGATGTCGAGCAGGCCCAGCGCATTGCGGTGATGCAACCCGACAGCTACGACCTGTACGACCAATGGTTCCACAACGTCGACTTCGTGTGGCCGGCCCGGGCGATCCAGCCCATCGACACCCGGCGTATTGCGCTGTGGCACGAGATCAATGACCTGCCCAAGCGTGGGCGCCTGTCGCCCGATGACCGCCTGGGCAGCGGCAGTGTGCCCAGCGAACGCTTGTTCGTGCAGCACGATGGGAGCCTTGGCAGCACGGTCACCGATCGCATCAGCATGTTGCCCCTGACCCACAACGCCGACAGTTTCGCCTATCGGCCCGAACGGTTGCCCGAAGGTTTTTGCCACGGTAACGAAAGCTGGGGCTGGCTATTGGACCCCGCCTGGCGTGCGCGCACGGCTTTGCAGAGTGACGCGGCGATTGGTGCGTTGGATGCTGCATTGGCGGTGCAGGGCGCAGGGCTGGCCAGTTTCAGGGACATCGGCAATATGAGCATCGAAGAGATCGACGTGCTGGCTGACATTCTGGTGCGCAAGCAGAAGGAGGGGCACTTTGCGGCGTTCTGGTCTGATGATGAAGAGGCGGCGCAATTGATGCTCAGCCCTAGCATCGATATCCAGAGCCTGTGGTCGCCGACCTTGATGCGCCTGCATCGCGCCGGGGTGAAATACCGTCTGGCGGTGCCGCGTGAAGGGTATCGCGCGTGGTTTGGGGGGTTGTCGTTATCGCGGCATGCCAAGGGGCCGGTGCTGGATGCGGCGTATGCGTATTTGAATTGGTGGTTGTCGGGGTGGCCCGGGGCGGTGATGGCGCGCCAGGGGTATTACATTGGCAATCCGGCGCGTAGTCGGGATCACTTGAGCAGTGCGGAGTGGGATTACTGGTATGCCGGCAAGCCTGCTCGGGAGGAGTTGCTGGGGAGTGATGGGTTGCCTTTGATTGATGTGGGTGAGGTGCGGGATGGGGGGGCTTATGAGGCGCGTATGGGGCATATTGCGGTGTGGAATTCGGTGATGGATGAGCATAATTATTTGGTGCGCAGGTGGGGGGATTTTATGCGGGCTCGGTGTGTTTGATTGATTGAGTACATATCCGTTGCTGCGGTAACGGCCACTTAGGGTTCCGCCCTTACGGCGGGTCACTTTTGAAAAGAGCCCAAAAGTAACCAAAAGGCTCTTGCCCCAACACTCGGCACCTCGCCTAGGCTCGGTGTGCCCTCACTCCGGCTTGAATCCGTGGGCCGCCGCGATGGGCCATCCTTGGCCCAGCGCGGCTAACCCGGCGTCCTGCCGGGTTACCCACGGATTCAAGCCTGCGTTCGGCCAGCGTGTTTGACGGGGCGCCTCAGATCAAGATCAAGATCAAGATCAAGATCAAGAGCGACTCGCTTCGCATCGTAGATACGCGGTCCCGTGTAGGAGCCGGGGGGACGCCTAGTTCTTGCCGGCGAAAAACGTGAGACCGCCGCGTTTGTCTGGTTCCCCCGCGTCATCGTTGAAGACCATCGCCGGCAAGCCGGCTCCTACAGGACCGCCTTTGCCTTTGCTTCACACCACTCAAGCCGGCTGTCAGGCCGCTGTGCTTTTGCTTTTGATCTTGATCTTAGGCGCCCCGTCAAACACGCTGGCCGGAATTCGGCAGGGATTTGGGGGGTAAACCGGCAGGGATGCCGGTTTAGCCGCCCCGCGCCATGGATGGCGCGTGGCGGCGGCCCCCCAAATCCCTGTCGGATTACGGGCACACCGAGCCTAGGCGAGGTGCCGAGTGTTGGGGCAAGAGCCCTTTGCTTACTTTGGGGCTTTTCCAAAGTGAGCCGCCGTAAGGGCGGAACCCAAAGTGGCCGTTACCCAAATAACGGATATGTACCCAACTCAACCCCCCCCCAGCCAACCCATTGTCGCCAAAAAACCGCCACGAAATTCCCCGGTTTTATTGGGTGCACTTAACCAAAGTCCCAGCTAATCTCCTAACACCCAATATTCAATCAAAATGGATATTTTTTTGACGCCAGGTCAGCAGTCGCAGGGAATGCACATGACAAAGGGACGTAGTGGCAGAGAGAGGCGAACGCTGCCAGAGGGCACTGCAATGAGGTGGCGCCACACGTTCCAAACCCGTATCGCCGGGGTGCTGGCGCTGTTACTGCTGGTAGTGGTCGGCGCCACCTATTTCGCCGTCAAGACCGCCACCACCCGCGCCGTGGAAAACCAGGCGCAAGTCCAACTGCAAACCGGCAGCCAAGTGTTCGAGCGCTTGATCGATCTGCGCGGGCGTCGCCTGCAGTACGGCCTCGACTGGCTGACCGTCGACCTCCCGTTCAAACAAGCCGTGGCCGAAGCCAAGACGGTGCCGATTCTCGCCGCGTTACGTCGCCACGGCACGGGCATCCGTTCCAGCGAAGTGTTTGTGCTGGGCCTGGATGGCAAGGTCATGGTCAGCACCTTGCCGATCCTCACGCGCGGCCAGCTTTTTCCCTATGACGACGCCCTGCGCCATGCCCGGCGTTCGGGCTTGCAGATGCTGATCGTGGCCCTGGATGGGCGGCCGTATCTGCTGGTACAGGATGAAGTGATCGACGAGTTGCCCATCGCGCGCATCGTCATGGGCTTTCCCATGGACAAGCTGTTCGCCAATGAACTGCGATCCATGAGCAATCTGGAGGTGTCGTTCCTCAGCGTGCAAAACGGCACGCCCGGCCAGTTGTACAGCACTCAACCGGATGCTTATCAGGCTGCCACCCTCAGCCTGCTGCGCGAAGGACATGTCGACCCCGAGCCGAAAATCCATTTGTTCTATGGCCAGCGTGTGCTCAGCCAGGTGTTGCCGCTGGCCAATACCGGCGATGGCGATGAAGTGCGGGTGCTGCTGCAAAGCCCACTCGACCATGCCCTGGAATCCTTTGCGCCGCTGGACCGGCAGTTCCTCGGGATTGCCTTGGCGGTGCTGCTGGTGTCGTTGGCCGGTGCGCTGTTTCTGGCGCGACGAGTATCGCGCCCGCTCAATGCCCTGGTGCAGGCGGCCGAGCGTATCGGTGCCGGTGATTACCGCACGCCGGTGCGGGTGCGCAGCCATGATGAATTCGGCTTGCTGGCCCGCGCCTTCAATGCCATGCAAAGCGGCATCGCCGTGCGCGAGCGGCAGTTGGCGCATAACGCCCTGCATGACCCATTGACCGGCCTGCCCAATCGCGCCCTGGCCATGGAGCGGCTGGGCAGTGCGATCAGTGCGCGGCGGCCGGTGGTGTTGTTGTACGTCGGCATCGAAAATTACCGCGTGATCAACGAAGGCTTCGGCCCCGAGGGCGTCGAAGAGATGCTGCGCGAAGCCAGCCGCTGCCTGTCCATGAGCCTGTTGGCCAGTGATACGGCGGCGCGCATCGCCGGCAGTGAGTTTTTGCTGTTGCTGGAAAACACCGAGGTCGACCGCGCCGTGGCCCGCGCTGACCGCCTCTACGCGTTGCTCACCGAACCCCAACGCATTGGCAACGACGAGTTGCGCCACGAAGTGAGCATCGGCATCGCTGCCTACCCGGCCGACGGCCAGCAAGTGGAAGAGTTGATCAGCCGCGCCGCCATCGCTCGGCATGACGCGGCCAGCCTGCCGGGGCATTTGCAGATCTACCAGCAGGACCGCGACCTGGCCCACCAACGCCAGATCACCCTGATCCGCGACCTGCGCCGTGCTGCCATCGAGGGTGAGTTGTTCCTGTGCTACCAGCCCAAACTCGACCTCAAGCACGGCTATGTACGCCAGGCCGAAGCCTTGTTGCGCTGGCAACATCCGACCTTGGGCCAGGTGTCTCCGGCAGAGTTCATCCCCTTGGCCGAGCGCACCGGCAGCATGGGCAGCCTGACCCTGTGGGTGATCGAAGAAGCCATCCGCCAGATCGCCGAGTGGGCGCGGCGCGGCATGTTGATCCAGCTGTCGGTAAATATCTCGGTGGATGATTTGGCTGATGATGACCTGGCGATTCGCGTGACTGCGCTGTTGATGCAATATCAGGTTGAGGCCGAGCAATTGATTTTCGAGATCACCGAAAGCGCGATCATGCACAACCCGCAACAGGCTCTCAGTGTGTTGGAGCAGTTGCGCGACTGCGGTATCAGTTTGTCGGTGGATGACTTCGGGACTGGCTATTCATCCCTGGCACAATTGCAGCGCCTGCCGGTGCAGGAATTGAAGATCGACCAATCCTTCATACGCAACCTCGATAGCACCAGTGGCGACGGGGTGATCGTGCGCTCCACCATTGAAATGAGCCACAACCTCGGGCTCAAGGTCGTCGCCGAGGGCGTGGAATTCGCCCCTAGCCTCAAGCTGCTCAAGCAGTGGAATTGCGACACCGCCCAGGGCTACCTGATCAGCCGGCCGTTGAACGCGATGGCGTTCGAGATGTGGATGCGCCGCGAGCGATCCCCAGTCTGACACTCCCCCCGTAGGAGCCGGCAAGCCGGCTCCTACGGTTATAAAAAAGGCGGCTACCTGTGAGGGGAGCCGCCTTTGTTTTGCTGCCAGTCAATCTTAATCCGGCAGTTTGAACGCCATCACATAGTCACCCTGCTTGGTCCCCAGGGAACCGTGACCGCCGGCCATGACCAGCACGTACTGCTTGCCGTCTTTACCGGTGTAGGTCATCGGGGTGGTTTGCGCGCCGGCTGGCAGGCGGCCTTCCCACAGTTGCTTGCCGTTTTTCACGTCATAGGCACGCAGGTACTGGTCGAGCGTACCGCTGAGGAACGCCACGCCACCGGCCGTGGTGAAGGTGCCGCCCAGGCTAGGCACGCCCATGGTCAGCGGAATCGGAACCGGCGCGCTGTCACGCACGGTGCCGTTCTTGTGCATCCAGATGGTCTTGTGGGTGGTCAAGTCGACCGCCGCCACGTAACCCCACGCCGGCGCCTGGCACGGCAGGCCCATTGGCGAGAGCATGGCTTCGAGGATCACACCGTACGGCGCGCCTTTGTTCGGCTGCACGCCTTCGGTTTCGCTGACGCGTGGACCTTGCTTGGCAATATCGGCGGCCGGGATCAGCTTGGATTTGAATGCCATGTAGCTGGGGTTCACGAACGCGATCTGGCGTACCGGGTCGACGGAAATGCCACCCCAGTCGAACACGCCGAAGTTACCTGGGTAAACGATCGAACCTTGCAGCGATGGCGGGGTGAAAGCACCGTCGTAGCGCATGGATTTGAAATCAATGCGGCACAGCAGTTGGTCGAACGGCGTCACGCCCCACATGTCACGCTCTTTGAGCGGCGGTGGCATGAAGTTCAGGTCGGACTTCGGTTGGGTCGGCGAAGTGCGGTCGCCGGCTACAGCGCCTTGCGGTACAGCCACTTCGTGGATTGGCACTACCGGCTGGCCGGTCGCACGGTCCAGCACGTAGATGCTGCCTTGCTTGGTCGACGCCATCACCGCTTGCTTCACGCCTTCAGCGGTCTTGATGTCGATCAGCGACGGCTGGCCACCCACGTCCATGTCCCACAGGTCGTGGTGAGTGAACTGGAAGGTCCACTTCACGTGGCCGCTGTCGATGTCCAGGGCGGTCAAGCCGGCGGCGTATTTCTCGGAGTCGTCGGTACGGTCGCCGCCGTATTGGTCGGGCATCTGGTTACCCATCGGCAGGTAGAGCATGCCGAGTTTTTCATCCACGGCGAACATGGACCACATGTTCGGCGAGTTGCGAGTGTAGGTCTTGCCTTCGGCCAACGGAGTGGTGTCGTCCGGGTTGCCGCTGTCCCAGTTCCACACCAGTTTGCCGGTGTGCACGTCGAACGCGCGGATCACGCCGCTCGGCTCGTCGGTGGAGACGTTATCGGTCACGTGACCGCCGATGACCACCAGGTTCTTGGTCACGGCCGGTGGCGACGTGGAGTAGTAACCACCTGGGGCGAAGCTGCCGATGTTGGCACGCAGGTCGACCTGGCCTTTGTCACCGAAGTCTTCGCACATCTTGCCGGTGTCGGCGTTCAGAGCGATCAGACGGGTGTCGGCGGTCGGTACGAAAATGCGTTTCGGGCAGGCATTCGGCGCGGCAGCCGGGCTGGCGCTGCCGGTCGGGCTCTGCTCGGAAGCGTAGGCGGCGTCATCGTGATACGACACGCCACGGCAGGTCATGTGTGCCCAGCCCTTGAAGTTTTCGGCACCCTGGCTGCTGATCTTCGGATCGAAGCGCCAGATTTCCTTGCCGGTATCCGGGTCCAGGGCAATCACTTGGCTGTGCGGCGTGCACACGTAGAGCATGCCGTTGACTTTCAGCGGGGTGTTTTCTGCGGTGGTCTCGCCTGGATCGTTCGGGCCAGGGATGTCACCGGTGCGATACGTCCACGCCGGCACCAGCTTGTGGGCGTTTTCCGGGGTGATCTGCGCCAGTGGCGAGTAGCGATCGCCGTAGGCCGAACGCCCGTAGGAGTTCCAGTCACCATCAGCTTGTGACGGTGCAGCGCTGGCCATGCCAGGGACTGCGTCGCGGTCCAGTTGGCCGGTCTTGACCATTTCACCGGGGTTGGTGAATTGGCTGGCCAGGGCGGTAGCACCCGCCAGCACCACGGCCACGCTCAGCGCGCCAGTGCCCAGCGGGGCAGGTCGGCCACGCAGCAACGGACGGCGAAACCACGGGAGCAGCATGACGATACCCAGGGCGAACAGCAGCGCCAGGCGCGGCACCAATTGCCACCAATCCAGGCCGACTTCCCACAGGGCCCACACGGTACTGGCGAACAGCACCAGTGCGTACAGGCCCAGCGCGGCGCGGCGGGTGGCCAGCAGCAGGATGCCGGTCAGGGTGATGCCGATACCGGCCAGCAGGTAGTACAGCGACCCGCCGAGCATCGTCAGCTTGATACCCCCGGCCAGCAAGGCCAGGCCCATGATCAGCAGCAAGACGCCTAGCAACCTGGGCAGCAGGCGGCTTGGGCTTGAAGCACCATCAGTGCTCATAGTGTGTTTCTCCGTGACGTTGGAATTATGTATCCCCGTGTTTCTTCACTGTAGATGACGATTCGACACGGGCTTGGTTCAGCGTTAATTCGGTTTTTCTGGGGATAAGTGTGGTTATCCACAGGCGGGCGATTTATCCCCAGGCGCAGGTCGATGTAAGACAGCGCTGTCTTGGGCGGAGGGGGAATTCGGCAAGATGGGGTCGACCGCGGACGTGAAACGTTTCAGTTTGTTGCGGCAAGGATAAAGGGAGAGCGCGTCGAGAGAAAGCGTCAATCGCAAGATGCATCATTTCAGATTTGGTAACAGTGATTGTGGTGAGCGGGCTTGCCCCGCGCTGGGTGGCGAAGCCGCCCTAATAACGCCACCTCGTTGTTTCAGACACATCTCAGGTTAGGTTTTGGGGCTGCTGCGCAACCCAACGCGGGGCAAGCCCGCTCACCACAGGAAGCGGGCCACAGGTCTGTTTTTTTTGCGGTGTTTTTAGAAGGTGGTTCGAACGCCGAACTGCACACTTCTACCCGGCGCCGGTGCAATGTCGCGCAAGATCGAGCTGGCATACCGCACAGTCTGGTTGGTCAGGTTTTCACCGTTCACGAACGCCAACCACTGACTGCCACCCATGTTGAAGTGATAACCCGCGCTCGCCCCCAACGTGGTGTAGCCATCGGTGCCACTCTCGTTGTCCGGCACTCGGCCTTGGCCGGCTGCATGTTCCACGTCAATGCGCGCCTGCCAGCGGTCCAGTTCCCACAGCAAACCGCTGTTCAAGCGCAGCGGTGCAATACGCGGCAACGCTTCGCCGGTGTCCAGGTTGGTGGCGCGGGTGTAGTCGCCCGACAACTCCAGCGCGAACTTACCGTAGGCGCTTTCGCCAAGTTTCCAGTGATCCTGGGCTTCGAAGCCGGCGAAACGTGCACGCACGCCGGAGTATTTGTACTCAGGGATGCCGCCTGCGTCTTCTTCACCTTCATCGTTCAGCGTGCGACCGCTGCCCAGCAGGCCTATGTAGTTGGAGAAGCGGCTGTAGAACACGCCGAAGCTGCCCTTGTGAGTACCATTGTCAAAGCGCAGTGCCAGGTCGCTGGACACGGCTTTTTCTTTCTTCAGGTTGGCATCGCCCAGCTCGTAGGTGCCGGTGGCGACGTGGGCGCCGTTAGCGTACAGCTCGTAGAAGGTCGGTGCGCGTTCGGTGTAACCCAGAGTCGCGGCCAGGGACCAGACCGGCGTGAGGGTGTAGACCGCACCGGAAGACAGGCTGCCGGCGGTGAAATCGTTGGATTTGTCGGCACCGGCAAAGCGTGCGTTGCCCTTGGCGTCCGGGTCGACGCTGGTGTGCTCCAGGCGGCCGCCGAGGCTGAGTTTCAGGCGTTCGGTGGCTTGCATTTCTTCGAGGATGAACAGCGCGCCGGCCGTAGTGTCGGTCTGCGGCACGAAGGCTTCTTCACCGAGGGCCGAGAACTCGTTGCGGGTTACTTGTGCGCCAACCACGCCATCGAGCGGGCCGATGGGCTGATGGCGGGCTTCAACACGCGCTTCGTAGCCATTGTTCTTGAAGATCGTGCCGGTTTCGCCACCTTCGATTTCGCGGTGTTCGTAGTCGGTGTAGCCGGCATCGAGTTTCACCGAGGTAAACGGGCCTTGCAGGTTGCGGATTTCCGACGCAAACGCGTAGTGATCCTGCTTCATGCGGATACGCACGTCCTGCTCGGCCGGTGAGCCGTAGTTCGCGTCGTAATTGCTGTAGGACAAGCCGGCATAACCGTCGTCCCAGGTGTAGGAACCGCCCACGGCCCCGCCGTCCTGGCGTCCGTCACTGTTGCCCAGGCGCGCGTTTTTACCCGGAGTGTCTTCGGTTGCCGGCGCGTGCCGACTGCGTGCCTGGCCGGGGATTTTCAGGTCATTGAATTCCCGCGCGTTGGCGTCCAGGTGCAAGGCAAAGGTGCCGTTACCGGCTTCCAGTCTGCCCGCGCTGCTACGGGTGGTGTCGGCGCCGCCGTAGCGCAGTTCACCGGCACCGTGGATGCCTTCGATGGCCTCGGTAGGGATGCGGTTGTCGAAGGTGTTGACCACACCGCCGATGGCGCTGCCGCCATACAACAGCGCCGCCGGGCCGCGCACGATTTCAATGCGGTCGACGTTGACCGGGTCCAGTGGCACTGCGTGGTCGTAAGACAGCGACGACGCATCCAGCGCGCCCACGCCATTGCGCAGGATGCGAATGCGGTCGCCATCCTGGCCACGAATGATCGGCCGACTGGCGCCTGGGCCAAAGTACGAAGACGACACGCCCGGTTGTTTGTTCAGGGTTTCGCCGAGGCTACCTTTTTGTTGCAGGGTCAGGTCATCGCCTTCCAGCACGGTGGTGGGCGAGGCGAGCTGTTCACTGCCCAGCGGGTTGCCGGTGATGACTTGGGGCTGCAGCTCAAGCGCGTGGGCTTCGGAGCAGATCAACAGGGCGGCGGTAAGCGGGGACAGGCGCCACAGAGAGGAGAAAGACATCAGACACATTCCTTGGCAAAACGACTAAAAGATTCGTAAGGTATAGTTACAATATAACATCTCTTTTTCGTTGAGAACGGGAACTTTTTTCTTCGTGCTAAAGTGACCGGCTGTATTTCTACTTTTTGTAAAGGCCCGGCATGACCGCGACAAGCAACGACCCACTCCACGGCGTGACCCTGCAGCACGTCCTCACCACCCTGGTGGAACATTACGAATGGGAAGGCCTTGCCGAGCGTATTGATATCCGCTGCTTCAAGAGCGACCCCAGCATCAAGTCGAGCCTGACCTTCTTGCGCAAAACGCCGTGGGCGCGGGAGAAAGTCGAAGGGTTGTACGTGAAACTGATGCGTACCAAACGCCCGCTGGATTGAACCCATGAAGCGGTTAGTGGCAGCTGCGGCGCTGGCTGGTTGGACAGGGTTGGTGATTCAGCAATACCTGATTTTTTATTCGCGCTGGGAGTCTGGCGCCAGCCTGCTGGGCGGGTTGATCAACTTTTTCAGTTTCTTCACCGTGCTGACCAACACCCTGGCGGCGGTGGTGTTGAGTTATGCGTGGGTCGACCGCGATTCAGCCGCAAAGCGGTTTTTCCTTGAGCCCAAAGTCAGCAGTGGGGTCGCCGTGAGCATCGTGGTGGTGAGCCTGGCCTACAACCTGTTGCTGCGGCATTTGTGGCAGCCCGAAGGCTTTCAGTTTATTGCCGACGAATTGCTGCACGACGTGATGCCGGTGCTGTTTTTTATCTATTGGTGGCGGTGCGTTCCCAAGGGCAACTTGCAGCTCAAGCACGTTGCGGGGTGGGTGATCTACCCGCTGGTGTACTTTGGCTATGTGCTGCTGCGCGGGGATTTGCTCGGGCAGTATCAATACCCGTTCATTGATGTGGGGACTCTTGGTTATCCACAGGTGTTTGTGAATGCTGGGGGGATATTGGTGGGGTTTTTACTGATTGCGTTGGCAGTAGTAGGGTTGGACAGGTTTCTGAAACCACCACAAATCTAATGTGGGAGCCGGGCTTGTCCGCGATGGCGGAGTGTCAGTCGACAGATGCACCGCTATCGCAGGCCAGCTTCCACATTTGATCTTCAGTGTGTTCGAGGCGCCTAGTCTTCTTCGCTGCCCTCGGCACGCCAGTAGCCCACGGCCTTGAGAAACTCTTCATTAACCTTGTGGGTATCCAGCAACAGCCGCCGCACCTGGCGTGACAGCTTGGACTCGGTGGCGACAAAGCTGTACAGCGAGCCACTGGGCAGCGTCAGTTTCTGCACGGTATCCAGCAGATCATCCTGGCCGCGAATCACCCAGATCACCTCAACATCGGCAGCACTCTTCAGTGCCTGCTTTTCAGCCGCATTGGCGATCTCAAGCACTGCCAGCACCTTGCGCCCCGCCGGCAGTTCTTCCAGGCGTCGCGCAATGGCGGGCAGGGCGGTTTCATCGCCGATCAGCAGGTAGCTGTCAAAGATGTCCGGCACGATCATCGAGCCCCGTGGCCCGCCGATGTACAGGTGCTGGCCGACCTTTGCCTGCTCGGCCCACGTGGAGGCCGGGCCATCGCCGTGCAGCACGAAGTCGATATCCAACTCACCGATGCTCAGGTCAAAGCGACGCGGCGTGTAGTCGCGCATGGCCGGCTGTGGGCCGTCGCCCTTGATGGTGAAGGCCGGGCTTTCCAGCGCGGCCTGCTCGGCGGCGTTCTGTGGAAACAGCAGCTTGATGTGATCGTCGGCACCCAGGCTGACAAACCCCGCCAGCTCTGGCCCGCCCAGGGTGATGCGACGCATGCGCGGTGTGATGTCGACCACCCGCAACACTTGCAGGCGGCGGCGTTTGATTTCGTGGGTCACGCGGTGGATGGCTTGAGTATTCATTGGTCTTTCCCGTCGGCAATGGCTTGAGCGGTGCGATTGAGCAGCGCCGCGACACGAACGATTTCTTCCGGGCTCCAGCGCCCGTGGTGCGAGTGCAGGGCATGACGCACGTTATGTACCGCCTCATGGATTTCCGGTGGGCGGTCATGGCCGCGCAGTGAGCGCTTGCTCACGTCGATGCGCATGCGCACGCCGTCCAGGGCGACCTGTTGCTCGCTTATGAAGAGACGACCGGCGTCGGTGATTGTGTAGCGTTTTTTTCCGCCATCGGCGTCGCCCTGGATCAAATCGCTTTCTTCGAGGAAGGTCAGGGTCGGGTAAATCACGCCAGGGCTAGGGCTGTAGGCGCCGTCGAACAGGCTTTCGATCTGGCGGATCAAGTCATAGCCGTGGCAGGGCTGTTCGGCGATCAACGCGGGCAGCAGCAATTTCAAATCGCCGGGCGCAAATACCCGTGGACCGCGACCGCGGCCGGAGCGCGGGTCAAAACCGTCGCGCGGGTGAGGATGGTCTCGCATGGTAGGAGCCTCTGTGTGTGTCTAGATATAACGTAAGATATATCTTATCTTCGACGCAAGGGCTTTCGACAGACGGTCTCCCAGTGCTCGTGCATGCTTTGATGTGTGGTTGGGATGTCCCAAATCATCGCTATTGGATTTTTAGTATGTGTAATCCAGGTCTTACATACTGTTTCTACATTGAGTTTTTACAACTAACGTTCGTGTAGTTCAATTCTTACAGGCATTTCTCAACTTTTGGCAAGTTGCCATACTTTTCCTATATCTCTCGGTATAACTAGGCTACGCCGCTGTCTGAATTGCCCGGCTTACGTACTCAACGTGTCAGATGGAAACTTACCTCGCCTCGAACGGGTGCTGATTTGCAATACAAATAGTTGGAAAAGTTGCTTCGCGCTTAATGGCGTGATTCACACGTTTATCTGTATCAAATCAGACGCTATATCCCGATCGACGCTGACTGAGTCCTACGCACTCCTGCGGCAGGGTTTCTCTATGACATTCAATACTGTGTGAGTACGTGCAAATGAAAACCAAAATGAAAACTGTGCTGTTGTCTGTCGGGCTCCTGGTGGGTTCGGCTTCCGTTGCTCATGCCGCCGATGGAACGGTGACGTTCGTGGGGTCGGTCCACTCGGGTGCTTGCTCGATCAAGCCTGACTCTGTCGATCAGACAGTCAACCTTGGTGCGATTGCCAAACACCAGTTGGAAGCGGGCGGCAAGTCTGAAGCACGGCGCGTGCTGATCGAGCTTGAAGGGTGCGATTTGAGCGGCCTCACCGATAACACAGTCACCACGACCTTCACTGCTGCGCCATCAAGCGCTGTTCCCGGTGCAATCGGCACGGTGGGAGGCGCGGGCAACGTGGGCATCATGATGACCCATGGCAGTAAACCTATCGAGCTGGGTGTCGCTACCACCCCGCAAGCTATTTCCACCGGTAATAACACGTTGGAATTCGGTGCCTATGTACAAGGCGCCGCGACCGCGCCAATCGTCCCTGGTGAATTCAGCGCAGTCACCAACTTCACCTTGGCTTATCAGTAAGTTTTCCCCCCGCCACTGCGGTGGTGGGGGGAACTTGGCGGGAGATAAAGGTGAACAAAGTTATAAGTCTCGCTATTGCCTCTTCATTAACGATGCTCATCAGCTCTTGCGCTGTCGCCCAGACGCCTGCGCAAGGCGAGGGTGTGGTCACGCTCGCAGGTGAAGTTGTCGACTCAGCCTGTGGGCTGGAACTGGGCAGTGTCGATCAAGTCATCGAGATGAACCCCGAGCCCATCGGTCGGCTTTTGCGAAACGCGCGGGGGGAAATCCATCCCTTCCAGTTGCGTCTGGTTAATTGCTCATTGACGCGTCCTGACCCTTCGCGGCCCGGGGCGAGCCTGCCGGACTGGCAGCACATGCGTGTGACGTTTGATGCGCCCACCGACAGAGAAGGGCGCTCGTTTGCTCTCTTCGGCAGCTCGCAGGGAGTGGCTCTGCATATCGAGGACGCTGCGGGCCAGGAGAGTGTCCCGGGTGTGCCGATGGCGCTGCTTCCGTTGGTGGCGGGCGATATGACACTTCACTACACGCTGCGCCTGGTTGGCAATGGATTACCGCTGGCAGCCGGGCCTCACAACGCCGCCGTGCGGTTCAAGTTGGAATACTTTTGAACATTGATGGGCTGCTTGCATGTTGAATACATCGAAGGTCAGAAATACGCTGCGTCCAAGCCTTTTTGGCGGGTTGATATCACTGGCGGGTACGGCATTGGGTGCCGGGGATATCGAGTTCAATACCGACGTTCTTGATCTGAGTGATCGTTCCAATATTGACCTGTCTCAGTTTGCGCGAAGCGGGTTCATCCTGCCGGGTACTTACTCGATGGTCGTGCAGATCAATACTCAGCCTCTGTCTGAGCAGTCGGTGGCGTTTTACCCACCGGATAATGATCCCAAAGGCAGTCAAGCCTGCTTATCACCAGGCCTGGTGGAACAGTTGGGCCTCAAGGCGTCCGGCGCGGCCAGCCTTACCTGGTGGAAAGGCGGGCAGTGCCTGGATATTCAAGGCTTGGCAGGCATGGAGGTCAGTGGCGACCTGGCTACCGCCACGCTGAGCATCAGCCTGCCCCAAGCTTACCTCGAGTACAGCGACATTAACTGGGACCCGCCCTCGCGTTGGGATGAAGGGGTGCCGGGATTGCTCGTTGACTACAACCTGACCGCGCTGTCCAGCTACCGAAAGAACGACGAGGCTCGTAATAACCTCACGGGTAACGGAACGCTCGGGGCCAATGCCGGGGCCTGGCGCCTTCGGGCAGATTGGCAGGGGCGTGTCGAAAAAGGCCGCGACGCGGCGCCCAGTCCTCAGCGGCTGGAGTGGAGCCGTTACTACGCTTATCGCGCCATTCCTGCGCTGAAAGCCCGCTTGGTGGTGGGCGAAAACTACCTGTATTCGGACCTGTTTGACAGCTTCCGTTTTACCGGTGCCGCCCTCAATTCGGACGAAAGCCAGTTGCCGCCCAACTTGCGCGGTTACGCGCCGGAAGTGGTCGGGGTGGCCAAAACCAACGCGAGGGTGATCATCAGCCAGCAGGGCCGTGTGCTCTATGAAACGCTGGTTGCGGCCGGGCCGTTTCGTATCCAGGACCTGAACGACGCCGTCACCGGCAGGCTGGATGTGCGGGTCGAAGAGCAGGACGGCACGGTACACACCTCCCAGGTCGATACCGCAGGCGTTCCCTACCTGACGCGCCCGGGGCAAGTCCGTTACAAACTGGCGACGGGGCGACCGTCCAACCTTCAGTACGGCGCGGATGGCAACTTCTTCGGCAGTGGCGAGTTTTCGTGGGGCATCAGTAATGGCTGGTCGCTGTTTGGCGGCGGTATCACCGATAACAACTACCGCGCGTTGACGGCCGGGGTTGGTCGTGACCTGTTGGCGTTTGGTGCGGTGTCGCTCGATGCCACTCAGTCCCGTGCAACGGTGTGGAACGAGACGCTCTCGGGCAAATCCTACCGCCTTCAATACTCCAAGCACTTTGAAGAGTACGACAGCCAAGTCACCTTTGCCGGTTACCGGTTTTCCGAGAAGAACTACTTGAGCATGAGCGAATACCTCGATGCTCGCCATTACGGGCGCAACGGTGAACTCGCCGGGCCCGGCGTGAACGGATCCTGGAAACCGATCGGCGGCAGCAAGACCCTGTATACCGCGACGGTCAACAAGCAATTTCGTGACCTGAGCACCACCGTTTACGCCAGCTACAACAAGCAGACGTATTGGGAGCGGCCCGCCACTCAACGCTGGAACCTGTCGGCATCACGCTACTTCAATGTGGGTACCGTGAAGAACCTGAGCTTGTCCCTGAACCTGTACCGCACGCTGGATTACAACTACAAGGACAACGGCATGGCGCTGACGGTCAGCCTGCCATTGGGCCGCACCGGCACGCTGTCGATGGACGCTAGCAGAGGCGCAGGCAAAAACCGTTTTTCAACGCGCTACAGCGATCGCCTCGATGAACGCAACAGCTACCAACTCAGCGCCGGCAATAGGTCCGCCAGTGGTTACCTGAGTCATATCGGCGACTACGCCGACATCAACCTCACCGTCAGCCAACAAGAAGGTAATTACACCAGCCTCAGTGCGTCGGCTCGCGGTGGCGGCACGCTCACGCCTTACGGTGGAGCGCTGCATCGAACCAACAGTACTGGCGGCACCCGTCTGATGGTGGATACAGGCGGTGTGTCTGATGTGCCTGTGCGCGGTTACGGCACGCCGACGCGCAGCAACGTTTTCGGCAAGGCGGTGATTTCCGATATCGGCAGTTACCAGCGTACGGCGGCCAGTGTCGACCTGGAAAGTTTGCCGAGCAACGTCGAAGCCACTCAATCCGTCACACAACTGACCCTCACCGAAGGGGCCATTGGTTATCGCTCCCTGGACGTGATTGCCGGTGAGAAGGCCATGGCAGTGCTGCGCCTGCCGGATGGCAGTTCACCGCCCTTCGGCGCGGTGGTGAAAAACACAAAACAGCAAGACACCGGGATCGTGAATGACGGCGGGCAGGTTTACCTGAGCGGCATTCAGGCGGGCGAAGCGATGACCGTGAGTTGGGGAGGAAGCGAGCGATGCACCCTCACGCTGCCCGTCGTTTTGCCGGCCGACGCCTTGACCGATGCCCTGCAACTGGGCTGCCGCCTGGCCGCCACTGATCAATCTGCACCTGAACCAGCCTCGCTGACCGGGAAGCCTACCGACACGGAGAACACATCCTCATGAAGCTGAACATGCGCCTCTCATTTCAGGCCTTAATGCTGCTGGCCCTTGGCTTGAGCCAGAGCGTCAACGCCGCTGTTGGCCTGGACCGTACCCGCGTGATTTTTGATGGCAGCAAAGATGCCACCAGCGTGAACATCACCAATAACAACACCCAATTACCGTATTTGGCTCAAGGCTGGATCGAGGATGAAGCGGGCAAAAAAATCACTTCGCCCTTGATCGTGCTGCCACCGGTCCAACGCCTGGAACCTGGGAAACAGAGCCAGCTGAAAGTGCAGGCGCTGCCGGCGGCCAAGTCGTTACCGCAGGACCGCGAGACGGTCTTCTACTTCAATCTGCGGGAAATTCCGCCGCGCAGCGACAAGGCCAACACCCTGCAAATTGCGCTGCAAACCCGGATCAAGTTGTTCTACCGACCGCAAGCCATCACGCCGAGCCAGCAAGACTTGTCGAACCCTTGGCAGCAAAAGCTGACCCTGACCCTCGCCGGCGAGCGTTATCAGGTGAACAACCCGACGCCTTACTACGTGACCCTGGTGGATGCGCGCAGCACCAAAGACGGCAAAACCGTGCCGGGCTTCGAGCCGCTGATGGTCCCGCCCAAAGGTGCATTGACCCTGGGGCCAACGGCCAAGGAACTCGGCACTACCCCTCACCTGGCCTACGTGAATGACTACGGTGGACGCCCGCTGCTGGCTTTCACCTGCATCGGAAGCGCTTGCACCGTGAGCGCGCAAGTATCGCCTGATAAGTAGCCCCTGCTGCTGGAGAACGTCATGAAGTTGCAGATTGTGAAGGGCTTGGGCGGCCTGTTACTGGCCATTGTCGGGCCAGCGCACGCTGAGGATGTCGAGGGCATGAATGGGCGGTTGAACGTTACCGGGGCGATGCATGAAACCCCGTGCAGCCTGGAGATGACCTCGCTGCATCAAACGATCGACCTGGGCGCGGTGTCGGCCAGCCAGTTGCAACGGCCCGGCGATCAGGCAAAACCGGTGGCGTTTCAACTGCGCTTTACCGACTGCCAGCGCACGGCCGGCAGCATCCGCAGTGAGCGTACGGGGAGACTGACTTGGAGTGCCTTTCAACCGGTGTTGTCGGTGGCTTTTTTCGCGCCCGCCGATGACGAGGATTCACGCCTGGTCAAAGTGCAAGGCGTGACCGGGATGGGCCTGCAATTGACCGATGCACTGGGGCGGGATGTACAGCTGGGTTCAAGGGGCGAACCGTTGTTCTTGCCGCTGGGCAGCAACACCCAGACCTGGCTTGTACAGCCCACACGCACCGCCGCCGCGTTGACCAGTGGGGCCTATCGGGCCGTGGTGGATTTCAGGCTCAACTATGAGTAAGGGGCAGAACGATGGCTAAGTTAACCCTGCTTTTTGGTGGCGGCCTGCTGTGGGCTGTCAGCCAAGGTGTGCAGGCCAACAACACCAATTTGACTATCCGTGCGGTCATCATCGCGCCGCCGCCGTGCGTCATCAACAGCGGCACGACCCTTGATGTGCCGTTTGGCAATGACCTGCTGACGTCACGGGTCGACGGGGTGAATTACCGCCGTGGCGTGCCCTATACCGTCACCTGTGATTCGCCTTTCAGCAACGCCTTGACCCTGGAACTCAAGGGCACGGGTGCTGCGTTTGATGACCGCGTGCTCGTGACCCGCAAGCCGGACCTTGGCGTAAAGCTGTTCGTGAACGGCGCCGACTGGCCGCTCAATACCGCCGTGAATTTTACCTATCCAAACTTTCCGGTGGTGCAGGCGGTACCCGTCAAGCGCGCGGGCAGCACACTGACGGGAGGAGCCTTTGATGCGACCGCCACCCTGGTGGTCGACTATCAATGAAGAGGAATGATCAATGACCTTTTGGCAGCCACGAGCGTTGCTCGCCTTGTGCTCCATCAGCCTGTGCAGCGGTGCGTCGGCCAACCTGACCTTTAGCGGGACGCTGAACGAGCCGCCGCCCTGCACGATTGACGCGGGAAACACGATTGAAGTGGATTTCGGAGATGTCGGGGTCAAGCGCGTCGATGGTGTGAAGTACCGCAGGGGGGTCGCTTACACCATCAGCTGCGGCCCGGCCACGCTGCCGTGGGAACTGAAGCTGAGCGTAAACGGTACACCAACGCCGTATGACGCCTCAGCGGTGCAGACCAATGTGCCTGCGCTGGGCATCCGGGTGTATCAGAACAACGTGCCGTTTCCACTCAATACGCGCTTGGACATATCCCTGCCAACACCGCCGGTATTGGAAGTGGTGCCGGTCAAACAGCCCGGTGCAACGCTGGCCCCCGCGAGGTTCGCAGCAGTGGCCACGTTGTTGGCCGAGTACGAGTAGGAGCTGAGTTCATGCGATATGAAAAGGTTCATAAGGCTTGGTCATGTGCCGGGCTGGCGTTACTGCTGACCTGCGGGCTGATGCCCGAGGCGAAAGCGGCGGACAACCTGAGCTTCAAGGGCAACCTGGTTGAACAAGCCTGCACCCTGCGTCCCGGTGACGAGGCAATCACCTTCGAACTCTGGGACGTGACCAGCAAGCACCTCTACCTCAACACACGTTCACAGGGCAGGGGTTTCAAGCTGCACCTGGAGGACTGCGACACCACCATTAGCAACACGGTCACTATCCAGTTCGGCGGCAGGGAAAACACCGCACTACCAGGGCTGTTCGCGCTGGATGGTGGCAGTGGCGCCTCGGGTATCGGGGTCGGCTTGGAGACGCCAAGCAACAAGCCATTGCCTCTGAATGCCGTCAGCGATGAACAGGTGTTGAGCAATGGCAGCAATGTGATCGAGCTCAAGGCCTACGTGCAGGGCGAGCCGCAGGCCATCAGCGATCAAACCATCGGGCACGGCACCTTTACGGTGACCTCCACGTTTACGTTGGACTATCCGTAAGCGCCTCAGACAAACCTTAACCCTCGCCTGGGCGGCTGTTCACTACGCACGCCAGGGTAGAGGCGCAACGAGAGATCAAAATGAAACGACTTTATGGCGTCCTTGGGCTTATCGCCTTGATAGGCGTTACTACGACCGCGAGCGCGACCGATTGCCGAGTGAATGGGGGGGCGTGGGTATTTGTAGGTGCCGGCGGGACGCTGAACCTGCAAGTCCCCGTTAACGTTCAACTGAGTGCGGACAGGACCCGGATCATGCTTGAAGGGGCGAGGCTGGAGTGTCGATTCTCGGGCTTTGGCGGTAGCCAACCCTGGTACACCGACTTCTGGGCAACGTCGGCGAGAGTTGGGCCCGCCTGGGTGCCGGGTCCGAAATTTACCGGCGAAGGCACGGGCTTGCGAATAAACGGAAGTTTCTACAATTCTCCGGTTCCGAATGGTATCCGAACCACGACTATGCCTAACAACGGTGTAGGCATTCCGGTCGATGTAACGCCCTATATTTTGATACGCAACAACCCAACGAATCCTATCGATATTCGAATAGGGGATGTTCTCGGAAGGTTAAATCTCGACCAGACAAACAATTACAATACCGGTAGCTCAACGCTTGCTCTGACGTACACCGCAGCCAACAATTTCTCCATTTCCCCGTCAACGTGCACGATCAACAATAACAACCCGATCGAAATCAATTTTGGCAATGTCCATCAGCGAGCCATAGGCACCGACCCGTTGACAACCACCGTGCGCAGTGACCGCAGGCTCACCTACTCATGCCCGGACGGCGGGATTACCACACCGATAACCATCTCCTACAAAGGCACCCCGTCATCGTTCAACACACACCTGTTGACAATGACCAATCCGGACGTAGGCACGGCTCTTGTTCGTGCGGGGTCTGCGGTTCAAGTCAACGGTTCGTTCCTCACCCGTATTACCAACAGTGTTGGCGGCGACGACGTGACGTTTACGCTTGTTCGAAGACCCGGGTCGCTACCTGCCGCCGGGCCCATCAGTGGCAGTGGTGTACTGGTGATGGGCGTGCCCTGACGCTCCCGCTAGGCTGATGCCCCTTCCCATGCGCATGGAGCCAGTGCGATGAGCACCCTTGGCTACGAGCCGATGCTGTCCAACGGTGCCAGCACGATTGCGCTGAAGGTCATCTTCAATCAACAAGCGCAGGGCCTCAGCCCTCAGCGGGTAGTGGAGGAAGGTGAGGCGAAAAATGGCAAACGCGTGCTGCTGGAAATCGCCGCGTTGAAGCCCGATGACGGTTATGTGCCCGGCAGTATTTTGGCAATGTACAGATTATTTTCGATGCGTTGCGCCCATGAACGGAGTACAGCGTTTGAGCACCTCGACACCGAGCAGGCTGATGCAACTCACCGGCGCGGCGCTGGTAAGTGGGTTGCTGCTGGGCCTGCCCGGCACCACAACGGCAGCCACCGTGAATATGTCGAGGACATGCTGCAACCCGCTGTCGCCAGCCCCTATGAAGGCAATGTCACGGTAATTTTGGACTCCGAGGTGTAGCCGCCCTACCCGAGTACCGCCAACGGGCAGAGGGGCTAGTTGCCTGGCGGCGCGAGATGGCGGGATCGCCGTTTCATCATCAATGATCAGGTCAAACCGCCGAGGTGTGTAGGTGCGCATAGCCGTTTGCGGCCCTTCGGCCTTGAGGGTGAAGCTCGGGTTTTCCCGCGTGGAGCGAGCAAGCTCGCTCCTGCAATCAACAGCCTTGTGGATCAGACGGGAGGCTTGGACGGGCCCGGAATCGTCAAGTCTATCGGGACGCCAAGTCCCAGTCGGTTGACGCGGTCCGCAACAGTAGGAATAGCCATATTGAAGGTGCCGTCGGGCTTCACGTATTTGGCCCAGGAAGAGGGGTGGAGGCCCCGGTCAACGGCAAATTTCCAGGCCGCTGCACTGTTCTGGTTCTCCGGTCGAAGGGCCAACTGATACCAGTCTTGATAATGCTTGTCGGTGACGCGGGTGAAAAATCCGTCGGAGGGTTTTGTCAGTCTGTCCAAACGGGCCTTGCCAAGGTTGTTCAACGTCCCTTTCTTCGCGTCCACGAAAATGGTTATACGCTCTGGACGAATGTTATGTAATTTCGCAAATTCAGCTGCAGCTGCTTTGGTCGGCTGCTTCATGTTTACCCATTTCATGAACAGTTTGTCTGACAGGTGTTTAAACGTCTCAGGATTGAGCCGCGCCTTGCCCCGTTCGGTAATTGTGCCGCCTGACTTTACAAACTTGTTCCACGAGTTGTACGTGATATTGCGACTATTGAAAAAAGCGGCTGGGTCCAGCGTGGTGACCGGGTTGGGCAACGCCGCGTTGGCTTTGACGTGTGCGTCCCATTCTCTAAGTGCTTCGATTACTCTGTTGTCGCTTTTTGGTCCGCCGCCGGGCGCGCGTTGCCATGTGTCCAATTCCCACTGTTTGTTCGGCAGGCGCCGCAACCGGAACGGGGTCAAGCCTCCAGAGGGCGTGAGTACGGGGGCGACCAAGCCATTGCGGTCATAGACGTTGAAAGCGTTCTGAATGCGAAACACCTGCTCTTTGCCCTTTTCACCGACGCCGCGTACCAGATAGGTGGGTGGCGAGCCGGGGACTCGATAAATACCTGTACCTTCCGCCAGTTCGGCTCCTGGCGGGATGCCATTTTTCACCAGCAGGCGGGTGCTTTCTTGCCGGAAGTCATTCTGGTACTTCGTCAGGTTCGGTCGCCGTATGCTTCTCGCGGGCCTCAGTAGCATGGGCAGTGGCTTGATACCCAGGCTGGCCGTGCGCGTCACTCCGGCGACCGTGGTGGTGGCCTTTGCAAGTTCAAACAGCATGAGTGCGCGTGGCCCGCGACGTACGACAAGGCCCGCCGCGCTTTGCCCCAGGCTGCGCAAGGCATGGACCGTGGTGCGCCCGACCCGGCCGACGAACCTGGAGGCTGAAGAGGCCAGTTGCCCGCTCCAGGGAAGCCCGCTCAGTACGGTGGTTGCCACTTCAACGCCGAACAGCACTTTATTGAGGGTGGACTGGGCGTTCAGCTCTTCGTTAGTCACGCTTTGCTCGTCGGCTTTGTTCAGCAGGTAAAGATAGTTCTGCCGGTACAGCCCGGCCCAGACATCGCCTTGGTGTGCGGCCAGGCGCGAATTGATCAAGCGTGTATCGGCTGGTAAGTGTGCGCGAAGATAATCCAACCAGGCGGAGCCCTGCATCAGCCGGATCAGTTCAGCCTCGTTGGCCAGTTCCCTTAGCTCCAAACCGTCGGGCGCATGCGGCGTATACAGTACGCGCATCTCATCGGCAGCAGTGGAGAGAATCAGAACGCCATTCACGGTTTGTCCACCACGGCCTTCGGTGGCGTTGTTGGCAGGGTTGAACATCAGTGCATTGGCGATCACTGCGTGCCCGTCGACCCGTGGGCGTGTCGCGGGGTTTGGAGCGGCCTGCACCGCCGCCATCCAAGCGGCTGCTTTCTTTTGCTTGGGGGCACTGTGTGTTTCCTTGAGGTAGATATCAGGATTCAACCGGGCCGAAAGGGCCGCATAGTCAATAACGGATGCCTGGCTCGCGCGCCACGCCTGTCTCAAGGCGCGGGCCTCGGTTGCCGTAGCCTGCGGGGCGAGGTATTTCTCGAGCACGTTTTGCGTGTACTGGTGGCCAACATTCAGGTCCTTGACCCACAGCTCAAGGCGTTGTTTGTCCACGGTGATGGGACGCCCACGCGTATCGCGCACCCAGTTCCCTAGGGGGGTGGTCAGTGTGGCATCCAGATCGTCGTTTTCGACCCAGGTGAGGCTCTTTTCCCAGGGTTTGGTGTTTTTCAACAGCAGGTTGGTCAGGCTCATCCGCTTGCTCGTGGAACTGGTATGCGCAGTTCCAAAACCTCCTCCATCGGCTACGACCCGTGTTCGGGTGGTCTGGGTGACTATCGTCTTGTCCGGGTCGATGCCCTGTTCGGGATAGTCCTGGCCTTTTTCGGTCAGGAAGGCGCGAATCTTTGTCAGTACCTGTCGCTTTGCATACTCGGCCAATGTTGGAATAAGCGCTTGCCATTGCTTGGTCAGTTCATCCTGTTTGGCCTGGGTGGTGTCGGCCTGGTCTTGCAGAGCCTTCTGGTCCGCCGAGCTCAAGCGCTTTTCCCAATCTGGCCGCCAGTGATGCTTCAGCAGTCGGTTGCGCGCCATAAATGGCCCGGCCAAATCCAACAGTTCGGCCAGTTCCACGCGGCCATTTTTTTCATTGTCCGATTCGCCCTCCGTCAGGCCCAGAATGGTCTCGATGTCGGACTGCTGTTTGTCGAGCAGCGCCTGGATGCCGTCAGCCACGAAGTCGTCGGTTATCGGCGCATAAGTGGTACTCAGGTCGTTGCCCCACAGCCCGGTTTTGCCATGCTGAACCGCCAGCGGCAAGCCGCTGATACACAACCTGCCGGCGTCTTCGCCAGCGTTGATGCGGGCTTTCAGCGTGTCATGCAGGACTTGCAGGGACGCACATTCTTCAAAACCCATGTCCGGGGTATACAGCACTACTGCGCCAACCCCGGCCGTGTAAGTACTGAGGTTTTTGTGCCCATGGGGCCAATGGGGAGCGACAGGGCTGGAGCCGTCATCCAGGGTCAGAACGAAGCTGGCGGCCATACGCGCACGCGCGGCGGGGCCAGTGTCGACGGTCAACTGATACACACCGGGGCGGTTGCCATGGCTGAAGCGTGCTTCACGTCGGGCCTGGGTCGGGTAACGCAGGGCACGATCAATCAGCAATTTGGCTTGTGGGCTCAGGGTATTGTCGGCCACGCGCAGGCGTGCCTGTATCTCCAGGACCTGGCGCTGGACATCGATCAGCCGAACCTGTGGGCAGACCAAATCCGGCGCTATCGGCGTACGCCAATAGGTGGTGATCTGTTCGGCCAGTCGTGTCTGTAGGGTGTGAGCCAGTTCCAGCAATGTGCCGGTCTGGGCCAACTGGTCGACTTCGTTGAAAGCGGTCGGGCTGCTGAAGACGCTTTCGGCGAACGTGTCGAGCGTGGCGGTGCCCTCTTCTTGTGCTGTTTGATCCTCGTACGCTTGCTCTGCGGGGTTGTCCCAAAGCAACAAGGTACACACCGCCTCGAGCAATGGGCGGGAAGACTCAAAATGACGCAGGCCATCGCTGTCAATGAGGTAGCGGTTGACATACAGGCTGTGCAACTCGGTGTCGGCCGGCAGATCTGGGTAGGTTTCTTTGAGCAGCGACGTCAGCACACCGCCCAGCGAGGGATGTTTGTCCTTTTCCAGTACCTGGTCCAGTTGTTGGTTAAGAGAGTTCCACTGTTGTATCAGGTGCGTTTGTTGCCCAACGTCCGGCAAGGTCAGTGGGACGGGAGAGGCGCGTGTCAGGTCGGGCGATTCGGGCATGCGGGCGATCAGCCCAGGGTTGCCCTTGAGGGGCAGTGCCAGGGTGGTCCGTACGCTGGCTGCCAGGGTTTCGAACGTGGTGTGGGACGCACCGAAGGCCTGTTCGATATCGGCCTCTTGCTGGCGACGTTGGGCGTGCAGACATGCACTGAATACCGGGCCGGTGATCGAGGGATAGGTGAGTGCCTGCCGACTTCTTAACGCGTCGGTGGCAGCGGAGCGTTCGCTGGCGAGGATGTTGGCGAGCAGCACGGTTCTTTCGTCGCTTCTCACCAGGCGTAGGCGCAAGGTATTTTCCAGGGTGGAGAAATTCATGAAGAACTCAACGCCGAATTGCGGGGTATACAGGACGGTCGGTCGTGTCCCATGCAGGTGCTCGGTGAGTACGAAGCAGCCATTGAGTGGTGCGGCCCATTCAGGCTGGTCGGTCAATTCCAGCGTGAGGCCGAGTATGAGCGGCGGTGTGGCGTTGTTCGTGGTTTCATGGAGCACGCAGTTTTCGATCAATTGTCGGCCTTCGATCACCACCTCCAGGTGTGACTGGGCCGTGGTGACGGCCGCTTGCGCGTGGGTATCCTCAGGCGTTTTCTTTAGGGTTTGCTCGGCTTGGCTGAGCTGTTGCCGAGCATCCTGCAGTTTCAGGTCCGCCTCCAGCGTAAATACCTCACGCTGCTTTTGACTCACAGCCTCCAGGACACTCAGTGCACCCGTACTCGCGTGGGGCGATGACCAGAACGCCCTGAGACTGTTCAAGTACAGCGTCTGGCAGTTGAGTTGCAGATCGCTGATCAACTGATTGACTGCAGCGACTTCCAACGACGCCATCTCATTGCTGCGGCCGGCGCCGTTGGCATTTGCATAGAATCCGACTGCCTGGTTGATGGCGCCGGTCTCCGGCTCCTTGGTCAGCGCGGTTGGCATGTTTTGGGTGGCAATCGTCTCTTGAAGCACCTGGGTCAGGTTGCGTGCGCGGGTGATGCGGGGTGTCCGTGCGGTGCTGTCTTGATCTGCCTGCGACGCAGTGTCGTAAACGTACTCGTTGAGATAAACCGTATCCGGGTTCGGCGTACTGGCAGGCACATGTTTTGCCAATGCCTGGCGCAGTTCGGTGGCCATGACCGTTGTCAGGTCTGGCTGTGCGTCCAGCAGGTGCTCGATGGCGGTGACACACACTGAAGCACGGCGTATCAGGTCTTCGGTTGAAGGTTGGGGTTGTGAAGGCATAGCGCGGGTTTCCTGTCGCGATAGGGGGAATCGTGCAGGCCGGTATCAGGGAAGGGGCCGCACGCTGATGCCCAGACTAATCGGCGTCGAGCGAGCGCCAGGTCTAAATAAGCACTACGTGATCCCTTCCTCTTACCGCAGGCACGTGGCGGAACCCCGAGGTTGCAGTAGTGGGTAGAGAATCGGAGCCATCCCTTTGAGCACCTGTACCGGCAACGCCGACGTGAAGGTGAAGTGCTGGGCGGAGGTGCCCGGCACAAAGGCGGTCAGTGTGCCGAAGTGGTGTTCGCCGATGTAGAACACAAAGGTTGCCGTGCGGTTGATGGATTTGGAATTGAGAATGTGCCCGCCGGTACTCATGGCTTGGATGCGGTTATCGCCGGTGCCGGTCTTGCCACCCATGGCCAGCGGTGTGCCGTCCGCCAGCGTGAAGCTGCCGGCCACGCGTTTGGCCGTGCCCGCGTCCACTACTTGCGACAGCGCTCCGCGCAAGGCGCTGGCGACTTCGCTGGAGATCACGCGCTTCCCGCGATTCGGGGCGTTGATCACACGCGTTTCATAGGGGGTGCCCTCGGCAAACTGCAGGCTGTCGATACGCAGTACCGGCAGGCGCACACCATCGTTGAGGATAATCCCCATCAGTTCGGCGAGCGCAGCGGGGCGGTCGCCTGAGCTGCCGATGGCAGTGGCCAGTGACGGTACCAAATGGTCGAACGGGTAACCCACGGCCTTCCAGCGCTCATGGATTTCCAGGAACGCTTCGATCTCCAGCATGGTGCGAATCCGGCTGTCACGGGCGCTCTGATGGCGACTTTTGAACAGCCAGCTGTAGACTTCCTGGCGCTCGAATTCGCTGGCCTTGACCACCTCGCCAAAGGTCGCTTCAGGGTGGTTGAGCAAATAGCCCAGCAGCCACAAGTCCAGCGGATGCACCTTGGCGATATAGCCTTGGTCCGGCAGGTCGTAGGCGCCGGGGCCGTAGCTTTGGTAGAGCGTTTGCAGACGTGCATCGGTGAGTTTTTCGGCGTTTTTCAGGTGTGAACGTACGAAGCGATTGAAACTCTCCTGGCTAGCCTGGGGCAACAGGTAGCGGTGCACCGCCGCCAGGCGAATCGCGGTGGGGTGCAGGCTGTCCATGAACGTGTCGAGGCGCGTCTGGGTGTCCTTGTTGCGGTATTTTTTCCAGAACTTGAGCAGGAACGCGGTGCCTTCGTGGTCGGCGAATTTGGCCAGGTATTCCTGGCGGCGCGGGTCGTTGTCGTCCTTGAGCAGGCGCGCGCTGTTGTCTTCGCCGGAGTAGGTGGTGTAGCGCACCAGGTCGCGCATCAGGCGAATGAACGGCAGGTTGATCGACTCGCGCAGGGCATCGCGCAGGGTCGGGTTGCGGCTGTTATCTTCGTTGCGAAAGTTATGAAAGCGGTGTAGGCCGCCGCCGGTGAAAAATGCTTCGCCGGGGCTGGCGGAATACGTGCGGTTGAGAGCGGCATCGAGCATCTTCGACAGGTCGCGGTCGCTGTTGCGCAGCAGATAATCCAGCGCCCAGCGCGACAGTGGGTCTTGCTCGGGCACTTCGACTCTTTTCAACTCGGCGGGTGTTTTTGCACTGTAGCGCTCATGCAGTTCGTTGATGATTTGCAGGTAAGTGGTCAGCACCCGCAGCTTGGCGGTGGAACCCAGTTCTAGCTTGCTGCCTTCGTTGATATCGAACGGCTGGTCGGTGTTGTCGGTTTGCACCCGCACGCGTGCGCCGTCGGGCGTGAGTTCGAACAGGGTGAAGCTATAACGCACCTGAGGCGTGCTTTGCGGCGTGAGCAGGCGCGGGCCGAGCAGGCCCATTTTTGCGGCGAACGTCGGGTCGGCGAGGTGCTTGAGGTAATCGGTAGTCTGGCGTTGCAGCGCCGATTGCAGGGTACTGGTGGCCGACAGGTCGAGGCGGTCGAGGTCATACAGCGAGCGGTTGAGCAGGCTGGCCAGGCGGCTGCGGGCGACGTTGATCGCTTTGTCTGTTTCCACCGGTTGGATCGTCGGCTGCTGCTGCCAATCGCGGTAGCCCAGGTGGCTGGCGAGGGCGGCGGAGGATAAACCGGCCGGGAGGATGCCGTTCTGCGTCAGCAGGCGGATATGGCTGTCGGTCAATTGCGCCAGCTCCTCGCGGCCCTTGTTGAGGTAGTGGGAGGGGCGACGCTGGGCGATCATCAACGCCAGCACTTGGCGCAGCGCCAGCCCGCGTTCGGCCAGGCGCTTCGGGTCTTGCTCGGTGTCACTCAAGGCGCGGTTGACCTGATTGAAGTCTGCGCCGAACCACACCCGCAACCCCTCGGCCAGGCCGTGTACTTCACCGTGCCCAGGCACCGCCGACAGCGGCACGCTGTTGAGGTAATCACGCAGGATATTTTCCCGGCTGCCCAAGGTATTGGGCCCGGCCTGGTAAGCCCTGACGCTGGCGGAAAGCATCTGGCGGATTTTTTCGCCACCGGACAGCGTCAGGCCATCGGGCGAATGGCGGTACTTTTCGAGCTGCGTGGCCAGGGTACTGCCACCGGCGGTTTGCCCGGGCAAATGCAGCAGTTTGGCCACCTGCGACCAGGCCGCTTTGGCAAAGCGCGGCCAGTCGACCGCCGGATTGGCCATGGGTTGCTTGGGGTCCAGCAGGTCGCGGTCTTCGATAAACAGCAGGCTTTGCACCACCAGCGGCGGGATCGCGGCGAAGTTGGCATAGAGCTGTTGCGGGTAGGTGAAACTGTACAGCGGCGTAGCGCGGCAATCGGTGATGCTCAGGCCGGCCTGGACTTTTTCTGCGTAGGGCACGAACAGCCCCCGCTGCGCGTAATCCATCAACGCCGGTGAGAAGCGCGCCTGTGCCTGGACCAGGTAGTTGCGCTTGAGCAGGCGCGGCAGGAACTCATCCAGGTCGCTGTAGCCCAGGCGCTTGTCGAAGGGACCATCGCCCGGATAAACCACGGCCTCGCTGGTGCCGGGTGTGACCTCATAGCTCAGCGCCGCCGCCAACGGGCTGAGGTACTCGGCCTGCAGGCGGGAGGTGCGCATTTCCTGACTGGCGGCCCAGCACAGCGCTGCCAGGGCGATCAACAGTATCAGCCACACCAGCCGCCACCACAGCCTTCGCGAGCGGGGGCTTTGTGGCAACGGCGGTTGATCCGGGCTGTCGGTTGCTAACGCAGCCCTGTTCGAATCGGTTTGCCATAAAGCGCCCATAGTCGATTGATCCATTCACGCAGATTGATCGGACGTATGTGAAAGCTTAGACGCTGCTGGGCGTGGTCAAGGAATTTGTCTTGCGCCTAGCGGATTTGCTGTTTGAGGCTTTGGTCCATTTATGGGGGAACGGGTCTCCAGTCAGCGTGTGGTCTGGAGGAACACTGTTTACCGCCACGTGAACGCAGCCCGTCAGTACGGTGGTTTTTTGCAGGGCGGCAATTTGGCGGATGGCTTGCTGGCACTGATGTACGACAGCTCGAAACCAGCGGGCATGGCCAGGCGCCTGTTCTTCGACACAACATTGTGGCAAGGGTGGTGGTGAGACGTGGCGGCCGTTGCAATGACGCTGCACCCTAGCTGTGCAATACTCGGCGCCCGTTTATCGGCGACGATTCCTACGCTGTCCAGGTAAAGCTCCTCCGAAAAAGCGGCTTTTGCCGAGACTTCTCGCTGAATCTTGCCGTTTATTGAGTGAAAATCCCTGGGTTGAGCTTTTTATACTGCACCCCCGCTGATCTGGCCCCGCCAGAAGGGCTGGCCCATGAGGCGAGCCCGGTGTAAAGGCGTCATGACCGACCCGTCATGACCTCCGGCACCCAGTGGCTCAATCCAATAACAAGACGAGGTTGTACCCTTATGCCAGTTGGCAACCACCTGCCCCATGGCGAGACCGCTCAGGGCGGCCCGCTGAAACGTGAACTGGGCGAACGGCATATTCGCCTGATGGCTCTCGGCGCCTGCATCGGTGTTGGCCTGTTCCTGGGCTCGGCCAAGGCCATTGAAATGGCCGGCCCGGCGATCATGCTTTCCTACATCATTGGCGGCCTGGCGATCCTGGTGATCATGCGCGCCCTTGGCGAAATGGCGGTGCACAACCCCGTCGCCGGCTCGTTCAGCCGTTACGCCCAAGACTATCTCGGCCCGTTGGCGGGCTTTCTGACCGGCTGGAACTATTGGTTCCTGTGGCTGGTGACCTGCGTGGCGGAAATCACCGCCGTGGCCGTGTACATGGGCGTGTGGTTCCCCGACACGCCGCGCTGGATCTGGGCCCTGGCGGCGCTGATCAGCATGGGCAGCATCAACCTGATCGCGGTCAAGGCCTTTGGTGAGTTCGAGTTCTGGTTCGCGCTGATCAAGATCGTCACCATCATTGCGATGGTGATCGGCGGCGTCGGCATTATTGCGTTCGGCTTTGGCAATGACGGCGTGGCGCTGGGTATTTCCAACTTGTGGGCCCATGGCGGCTTTATGCCCAATGGCGTGCAAGGCGTATTGATGTCCTTGCAAATGGTGATGTTCGCCTACCTGGGTGTGGAGATGATCGGCCTCACTGCCGGTGAAGCGAAGAACCCGCAGAAGACCATTCCGAGTGCCATCGGCTCGGTGTTCTGGCGCATTCTGCTGTTCTACGTGGGCGCATTGTTCGTGATTCTGTCGATCTATCCCTGGAATGAAATCGGCACCCAGGGCAGCCCATTCGTGATGACGTTCGAGCGCCTGGGCATCAAGACCGCCGCCGGTATCATCAACTTTGTGGTGATCACTGCGGCACTGTCGTCCTGCAACGGTGGCATCTTCAGCACTGGGCGCATGCTCTACAGCCTGGCGCAGAACGGCCAGGCACCAGCGACCTTCGCCAGGACGTCGAGCAATGGCGTACCGCGCAAGGCACTGCTGCTGTCGATTTTTGCGTTGCTGCTGGGCGTGTTGCTCAACTACTGGGTGCCGGAGAAAGTCTTCGTATGGGTGACGTCCATCGCCACCTTCGGCGCAATCTGGACCTGGCTGATGATCCTGCTGGCCCAGCTCAAGTTCCGTAAGGGCCTGAGCCCGGCCGAACGGGCAGGGCTCAAGTACCGCATGTGGTTGTTCCCGGTCAGTTCCTACCTGGCGCTGGCATTCCTGGTGCTGGTAGTTGGCCTGATGGCGTACTTCCCGGATACCCGAGTGGCGCTGTATGTGGGGCCGGCGTTCCTGGTGCTGCTGACGGTGTTGTTCTACGTGTTCAAGCTGCAACCCACCAACCTGGCCTCGCCTTCGGCGCGTTCGGCCTGATACTGGGAATGGCCCGTTGCGCGCAACGGGCCATGCTGCCTACTGCGGCTGTGCCGCCAATTTGAGCGACTGATCCAGTCGTTTGTTGAATTCCAGCCACGCAGCCAGCATCACCATCAATGCCGCGCCAGCAACTGCCGTCAGTATTTGCATGGCGAATGCATCGCCTGCCAAGGCATTGATCATGTCCGCGAGTGGCGCGAGCACCACGCCAAGGCAAAACACTTCCAGCGAGTAACGGCCCATGCGACAGGTGTGCTGCGCCAACCCGTTTTCGGTCCACGCACGACTCGGCAGCAACTTTGCCGTCACATAGGCCAACGCGAGGAAGTGCAGCAGGCGCACGGGTGACAGGTCAGTCTTGCTGATGGGGTAGAGCCAGTCGCTGAGCTGCGCGGGCATCCAAGCGTCATGCACCTCTGGCCAGCGCCACGATAGCGTCAGGATCCCCGCGGCCATCACGTACAGAGCCGCCACCACGAACAGGGGGCGGTGCAGGAGCGGGCGAGTGTCCACAGGACGTGTCTTCCCCGCATGGATAGCCGCCGCGCCGCCCAGCACAAACAAAAATTGCCAGGTGACCGGGTTGAAGTACCACACGCCATCGGCAATGGCCCTTAAGTTCCAACCCATCCAGGGGGCCAACAGGTAAATCGTTGCTGACCCGACCACTACCATCCAGGTCGTGCGCAGCATCAGTGGCAACACCAGCGGCAAGCCGGCCAGCAGCACGATATACAGCGGCAACGGGTCCATCAGGTTGGGCTTGAAGCGCAGCAGCAACTCATCTGTCAGGGCCTGTTGCGGATGGGTAACGAAGTGCGTCAGTCCCATCTCCTCGACAAGGTCGCGGGTTTCGACATGGCTATTGGCGAAGAACACGATGCCCATCAGCATCGCCAGCAAGAAGATATGCACCACGTACAACACCCAGGTACGACGCAGGATTTTCAGTGAGGCAATCCAGTAGCCGTCGCGTTGCAGGATCTTGCCGTAGGCCAGTACGGCGGCGTAACCGGCGAGGAACACAAACACCTCCGCCGCATCGCTGAATCCGATGTTGCGCAGGGTGATCTGGCCGAGGGGGTTGTGGGGGACGTGATCCCAGAAAATGAAGATCAACGCCAGGCCCCGAAAAAAATCGATGCGTGGGTCGCGTCCGTTCAGCATGGCAGCGGGCTCTTGTACGAAGGGTTTAGTAATGACAGGCGAACGCGGGTGTTGTCGTACGCCGCACGTCGGGCGGGCGCAGGTTGGCGGTATTTGTAAGTAATTGCAAAGGTTGGGTATTACTGAATGTCTCTATACATCCAGGATAACCAAAGTGCCATGGCTGCCTGCAAGTACGCCATGGGCGATACCCGCTTCGACAAGATACATCTGGCCCGCGCCCACTCTGATTTCTGCATCACCAATGCTCAGGCGCAAGCACCCGTTGATCACCAGCAAACCTTCGTTGTAGTCGTGGGTTTCTTCTTCGTAGGCCTGCTCATCCATGCGCAACACCTTGATCCGCGCCGGGCCGACCTGGCCCAGGCGCGTTGATTTCCACGTGGCGGGCAGTTGCCCAGCGATGGCGGCGAAGTCGAGTAGCGGCATGTGAATCTCCTTGTTTCAACAATGCCGTCGGTGGTCCGGTTCAGCGGGGGAAAAATTGTTTAAAACGCATCCATCAACAATACCCTACACGGCTTGGCTTCATACGCATTGATCTGCGGAACCAGACGGGTGAAGTGTTCGGTCTGGCAGTGGACATCGAGTGCGGCCTGGTCAGGCCATTGCTCGACAAAGATAAAATGCCCCGGGTCTTTTTGGTCAACAAACAGATCGTAGGCGATGCACAGCGGTTCCTGGCGGGTTTTTTCCACCAGTTCTGCGTACCAGGGGCGCACCGTTTCCAGGTGTTCGGGCTTGATGAAATCTTCGGCGATGACTTTCAACACGGTAATGCTCCCTCAGGCGGCAGCCACTTCATGGGGTTCAAAACTATCGGCTCGCGCCATCTGCCACATGCGCGAGTAAAACTCACCGTTCACTTCACCGGTCAGCAACTCACCGGGTTTGAGGAACACATGCAGTTGCGAAAACAGCTTGATCTCGGTTGCCGACATGCGCCGTACCAAGTGTTTGGCCGATAACTGCGATGGATGATCGAGACCGGCGGCGGCGAGCATTTCCGCCAAGGCCTTGAGTGTGTTGCGGTGGAAGTTGAACACGCGCTGGGCTTTGTCCGGCACCACCAGGGCGCGTTGGCGCAGTGGGTCTTGGGTCGCGACGCCGGTCGGGCATTTATTGGTGTGGCAGCTCTGGGATTGAATGCAGCCGATGGCAAACATAAAGCCGCGCGCCGAGTTGGCCCAGTCGGCGCCGATGGCCAGCACGCTGGCGATATCGAATGCGCTGACGATCTTGCCGCTGGCGCCGAGCTTGATCTTGTCGCGCAGGTTCAGGCCCACCAGGGTGTTGTGCACAAACAGCAGGCCTTCGCGCAGTGGCACGCCGATATGGTCGGTAAACTCCACGGGCGCTGCGCCGGTGCCGCCTTCCTTGCCGTCCACCACGATAAAGTCCGGGAGGATGCCGGTTTCGAGCATGGCCTTGGCGATGCCCATGAACTCCCATGGGTGACCCAGGCAGAACTTGAAGCCCACCGGTTTGCCGCCGGACAGCTCACGCAGTTGCGCGATGAACTGCATCAGTTCCAGCGGCGTAGAAAACGCGCTGTGGCGTGACGGCGAGATGCAATCTTCGCCCATCATAATGCCGCGTGTATCGGCGATTTCCTGGGTGACTTTGTGCTTGGGCAAAATCCCGCCATGGCCGGGTTTGGCACCCTGGCTCATCTTGATTTCGATCATGCGCACTTGCGGGTTCTGCGCCTGCACGGCGAAACGTTCCGGGTCAAAACGGCCGTCGCTGGTGCGGCAGCCGAAGTAGCCGCTGCCCAATTCCCAGGTCAGGTCGCCGCCGTTTTCGCGGTGGTAGGGGCTGATACTGCCTTCGCCGGTGTCGTGGGCGAAGTTGCCCAGTTTGGCGCCTTGGTTCAACGCGCGAATCGCGTTGGCGCTCAACGAGCCAAAGCTCATCGCCGAGATATTGAACACCGATGCCGAGTACGGCTGCGTGCATTGCGGGCCGCCGACCATCACGCGAAATGCGCTGGGGTCGCTCAACGGCGCCGGGCGCATGGAGTGGCCGATAAATTCGAAGCCCGATTGGTACACGTCGATCAGGGTGCCGAAGGGTTTGTCGGCGGTTTCATTCTTGGCGCGCGAATACACCAGTGAACGCTGGGCCCGGGAGAAGGGCAGGGCGTCGCTGTCGGACTCCAGCAGGTACTGGCGGATTTCCGGGCGGATGGCTTCCACCAGGTAACGGATATTGCCCAGGATCGGGTAGTTGCGGCGCACGGCGTGGGGGCTTTGCAGCAGGTCGAAGATACCGATCAGGCTCAGCACACCCGTGACCACGGTGATCGGCCACAGCCATTCATGTTCGATAAAGGGAAGGCTTGCGAGGGTGAAAATGACGCACACGGCAAAGAAGGCGTAACGGCTTAGTAACGACAGGCTCATACGGTTTTCCTTGGTTCGGACTCATCGGCTAGGCGTTTTGCGCCTGTAGAAAGATCGAGAACAGCTCTGACTGGGATTTGATCCCTAGCTTGCTGTAGATGTGTTTCTTATGGACTTTCACGGTTTCAACAGAGATTTGCAGCTTACGAGCGATTTCCTTGCTGGAGCAACCGCTGAGCATCAAGCGGCCCACATCCAGTTCACGGGCAGTGAGTTGCGCGCCCCAGTCATCATTCTGGATCGGTTGCGGCGTGCTGACCTGCTTGAGTTCATGGGGCAGGCGTTGGCGCAGCAAGCTCAGTACCCAGGGTTGAATCAGCGACAGCAGGGCAATCTGCTGCGGATTGAAGCGTTGCTTCGAGCCGAGCGACAGGCACAGGGTACGCCCATCCGGCAGATGGCAATTAAATTGGATTTCATCGGCGACCACGTTCAGGCGGAAGTAGCGCTGATAGTACTCGGTGAGTTCGAAGTGCTCGGGCGCGACTTCGGCCAGGCGCAAAAGCCCCGTGCGCGCATGTTCGCGGCTGGCGATGTAGAAGGGGTCGAGCAGGTACAGGCCGTTGAGGTAGTCCTGGAACAGCTGGTCCGGCGTGCCGTCGGCGCCTGGGCATTCGGCAAACACCAACGGGCGGTGTTCGCTGCTGAACAGCAGAGCCACCCAGCTGTCGCACGGCACGTACTGGTCGAGCAATCGGACCAGCTGGGTCCAGAAATTGGGCTGGTCCAGCGCGTCTATCATTTGCCCCACCGCACGGTGCCAGGCGATGTCTTGCAGCGACATGGTCATCGATCTACCCCTATCGGGTTACCCCCGCCGCGTGATTCCCTGGGGGGTTGTGGCTGCGCATACTGCGGCACAGATAAAGAACAAGGAATACCCATGAAGGTCGAATTTGCCCAGTTGGCCGGTCGTGATAACGATACAGCTTACAACCTTGAACGCGCCTTGGCGGCAATTGCTGCGTGCGCCGACGATACGCAACTGATCGTATTTCCGGAAACTCACCTGACCGGTTTCCCCACGGCCGAGACCGTCGCCGACATCGCCGAACCGCTGGACGGTCCCACCGTGCAGGCCATTATCGACGCCGCCTGTGCACGTGATATCGCCGTGGTCATTGGCATTGCCGAACTCGATGGCGGCCAGTTTTACAACACCACTTTGCTGATCACCCCCGACGGTATCGCCCTACGGTACCGCAAGACCCATTTGTGGCCGCTGGAACGAGGCGTCTTTAATCCCGGTGACCGTTACCCCACCTGCATGTGGAACGGTCTGCGCGTAGGCCTGTTGATCTGCTACGACATCGAGTTCCCGGAAACCGCCCGTGCCCTGGCGCAATTGGGCGCTGAGTTGCTGATCGTCACCAACGGCAACATGGACCCGTACGGTCCCACCCACCGCACCGCGATCATGGCCCGTGCCCAGGAAAACCAGGCGTTTGCGCTGATGGTCAACCGGGTGGAAGCGGGCGATGGTGACCTGGTGTTTGCCGGCGGCAGTGCGTTGGTGGACCCGTTCGGCACGCTGCTGTTTGAAGCGGGGCGTGAGGAGGGGCAATTCGCGGTTGAGCTGGATCTCGACCAATTGGCGGCGGCTCGCACGGACTACCGCTACCTGGACGACCAGCGCATGAAATTGCCGGGAGAGGTGATTGAGCGCAGCGATGGCGCGCGCGAGCTGTTGATCCCACAAGCTCAACGCTAGCCCCCGTGGCGAGGGAGCAAGCTCCCTCGCCACGGGTAATAACTCTAAAAAACAGTGTGTGCAACACCGACTTCAGTTCTGCCATAAATCTAATAATTGCGCGGAGAATCACCCATGGCTCGTTTGCAACGCACCCTGTCGTTAGGGGCGGTGGTGCTGTTTGGCATCGCCTATATGACGCCGATCATTGTGCTCGGCACCTTCGGCATCCTGGCTCAATCCACCGCGGGCATGGTCCCCGCCGCTTACCTGGCTGCGCTGGTGGCGATGTTTTTCACCGCCATGAGCTACGGGCGCATGGCTTCGGCGTTTCCGGTGGCCGGTTCCGCCTACAGCTACGTGCGCAAGGCCATCAGCCCCAAGCTCGGTTTTATCGCCGGTTGGGCGGTATTGCTCGACTATCTGTTCTTGCCCATGGCCATCTGGCTGATTGGTGCGGCGTACCTGAACTCAGCCTTCCCGGCGGTGCCGCAATGGGTTTGGGTGCTGGCATTCATCGGGGTTACCAGCGCCATTAACATCGTCGGCCTCAAACTGGCCAACGGCATCAACGCCTTGCTGATGCTGGTGCAATTCCTGGTGCTGATTGCCTTTGTCGCACTGTGCATTCACTACATCGGCGGTGATGCAAGCAAGCCGCTGTGGACTATCGCCCCCTTCTTCAATGGCCAGATGCACATGCCATTGATCATGAGCGGCGCGGCCATCGCCTGCTATTCGTTCCTGGGCTTTGACGCGGTCAGTACACTGACCGAAGAAACCCGCGACCCACGTCGCACCATCCCCCGGGCGATCATGTTGATCACCTTGATTGGCGGGCTGATCTTCGTGGCGGTGTCCTACTTTGTGCAGGTGGCCCATCCGTCGTTCGAGTTCAGCAATGTGGATTCGGCGGCGTATGAAATCGCGCGCAATATCGGTGGCGACTTGTTTGTGTCGATCTTCCTGATTGGCCTGATTGTCGGCCAGTTCGCCTCGGGGCTGTCGGCCCAGGCCAGCGGTTCGCGCCTGTTGTTTGCCATGGGCCGCGACGGTGTGTTGCCCAAGTCGTTCTTCGGCAGCCTGCATGCGCGCTTCGGCACTCCAGTCAACAGCATCCTGTTGTGTGCAGTGGTGGCGCTGCTGGCGTTGAAGCTGGACGTGACCACCTCCACTTCATTCATCAATTTCGGCGCATTCCTGGCGTTTAGCCTGGTCAACCTGTCGGTGATCTTCCACTACTGGATCGGCGCCAAGCAGCGTGGCGTGCGCGAATTGATCCTGTTCCTGGTGTTCCCGTTCATCGGCCTGCTGGCGGACCTGTGGCTGATGGTCAGCCTCGATCACTTGGCGATCTACCTGGGCCTGGTGTGGTTGGCGATCGGCCTGGTTTACCTGAGCGTGCTCACGCGTGGCTTCTCCCGACAGCCACCGGAAATGGACTTCCAGGAAGCCGCATAGAAGCTGCCGGCCTATTCTTATTGCAATCGGTTCTCGTTTGGGTGCACTATTTGTGTTACTGTATAACACATCAAATGCATCCAAACGCCCCGGAGGCCTTATGAAAGCTGGTATCCATCCCGACTACCGCACCGTGCTGTTTCACGACACTGCCGCCGACGTGTTCTTCCTGATCGGCTCCACTGCCGACAGCGACCGCACTCACAAGCACAGTGATGGCAACACTTACCCCTACATCCCGCTGGACGTGTCCAGTGCCTCGCACCCGATCTACACCGGCCAACAGCGCAAGACCCAGGCCGAGGGCCGGATTGCCGGCTTCAACAAGCGTTTCGCTTCGTTCGGTTCGAGCCCCAAAAAAGCCGACGCATGAGCGCGACTCGGCGGCGTGTCCTACGCCGCCGTTTGCCGAATCGGCAACACCACCCGAAACGTTGTCCCTTTGCCCAGCTCGCTGCTGACGGAGATGTCGCCACGGTGTTTCTTAACGATGCCGTAAGAGAGCGAAAGCCCCAACCCCGTTCCTTCGCCCACCGGTTTGGTGGTGAAGAACGGATCGAAGATTTTCTGCAGGGTTTGCGGCGCGATCCCATAGCCGTTGTCTGCCACTTCCAACCACACGTTCTCGCTGTCCACGCCAGTGCTGATGGTAATGGTGCCGCGCTCTGGCCCCATGGCTTGCGCCGCGTTGATCACCAGATTCATCACCACTTGGTTGAGCTGTGAGGCCAGGCACTCGATTTCTGGCAATGCGCCGTAGTGTTTGACTACATCGGCTTTGTACTTGAGTTCGCTGGCGACGATGTTCAATGTCGAATCGATGCCCTGTTGCAGGTTGGCAAATTGCCAGGTCTGCTCGTTGTCCACCCGCGAGAAGTTTTTCAGGTCCTTGACGATCTGCACCACGCGACCAATGCCTTCCTTGGACTCCTTGATCAGGACCGGAATGTCTTCCTGGAGAAAGTCCAGTTCCAGCCCGACGCGCATGGCTTTGAGCTGCTCGCTTTGTTCCGGTGGCGTCACCAAGGCTTCAGCACGTTGATAGGCATCCAGCATCTGTTGCAGCTGGTTGAAGTAGCCCTCCAGGGTGCTGAGGTTGGACGAGATAAACCCCACCGGGTTGTTGATCTCATGGGCCACACCGGCCGCCAACTGCCCCAGCGACGCAAGTTTCTCCGACTGGACCAATTGGCTTTCCAGGTGCTTGCGTTCGTCAATCTCCATTTGCAGCGCTTGGGTGCGCTGTTCCACCAACTGCTCCAGGTGGGTGGTTTGCAGCGAGGCGCGGCGGGCCATGTCCCATTTGTTGGCCAGGGTGTTGGCCATCTGCTGGACTTCGATGTTGTCGAAGGGTTTTTTCAGTATCAGCAACCGATCATGGGCGTGCAGCCGCTCCAGCAGGTCTTCCCAGGAATAGTCCGAGTACGCGGTACAGATCACCACTTGCAGGTCGGGAGCGACTTTCCACAGTTCTTCTATGGTTTTCGCGCCGTCCCAGCCTTGGGGCATGCGCATGTCGACAAAGGCCAGGGCATACGGCTGTTTGCGCTCCATGGCCGTGACGAGCAACTGCAGGCCTTCTTCTCCGCCATACGCCGAATGCAGTTCGAACACCGGGGCCCGGGCTTTTGTCGTGTCGCCGAACAGCGCCGATTCCATAGCGTCCAGCGCCTGGTTGGTTTCAACGACAGGCATCAGGATCTTGCGAAAATCATCGTGAATCGACGGTGTGTCGTCGATCAGTAATAGACGCCGGTTAGGAGATTGGTTCATGTGGGGTTTCCGGCAAGGACCATAGGGATAGTCAAGGTAAACATGGCGCCCAGGCCCGGTCCGTCGCTATGGGCGGTCAGTTGGCCATTCATTTCCACCGCTGCGAGGGCGCAACTGTGCAGGCCGAAGCCGTGGCCTTCCTTGCGGGTGGTAAAGCCGTGGGTGAAGATCCGGGTCATGTTTTCCGCCGGTATGCCTTCGCCGTCGTCTTTCACGCTGATCTGCAAGGTTGCGTCATCGCGTGGTTGGACCGTAAGCGTCATTTGCCGCGGCCGGTCGACGAGGTTGGACATCGCGTACTTGGCATTGCTGATCAGGTTGACCATGATCAGCAGCAACCGGTGTTTATCCGCCAGGATTTCCGGCACCTGGGCATAGTGTTTTACCACCGTGACGTTGTGCCGGCTCAGCGCCCCTGCGTTCATGCGCAAGGCATCGTCCATCAGGGCGCTGATGTGCACTGGCTCCTTCAGCGTGGAGGCACCGGCATAGTGTTGTTGGGTAGCGACAATGTCCTTGATGTGGTCGACGCTCTTGCTCAATTGCGCCAGTTCATCAGTCATGCCTTGTTGTTCCAGCGCAATGGCGTCGACCAGTTGATTCAAGTAACCCGGCAACAGCTTGCCCTTTTCATCCTCGGTGAAGAAGGTGCCCAGGTCACCTTGGCGCTCGTTGATCAACTGCACGGCCCGGCCCAGGCCCAGTGCCTTGCTGCTGCGCAGCTTTCGAGTGACCAGATCGGCGGAGATATTCACGCTGTTGAGTACGTTGCCCACATTGTGCAGCACGTTGGTGGCGATCTCCGCCATGCCCGCCTGGCGAGCACTGTCGAGCAGTTCGCTCTGGGCATCCTTGAGTTGTTGGGTGCGGCGTTCCACCCGTTGCTCCAGGGTTTCGTTCGCCGCTTGCAGGGCACGGTTGACCCGGTTGATCTCGGCGAAACTGCGCAGCAGGCGCATCGCCAGGTAAAGCAGCAAACCCACCAGCAGGGTGGAGAAAATCAGCAGGTAGCGATGGTATTGGTGATCGACAAGGTCGGCGGCTTGCTGATCCTGGTTGAGGTGGGTCGTCAAGTCGTCCAGACGCTCGGCGACCGGCACGGCGGCAATCCGGTCGAGCAGGCCGTTGACCACCGGCTGCTCGCGCAGGATCAGCGAAATATGGTTGCTGAGGATCTCGACAGGCCCCTGAAACTCAGGGGGCAGGCGCTCCTTGTTGATCGCCAATTTGCCCAGGCCCACCAGGATATCGGCGGCGCGGTCGTCGCTGGTGACCTGGGCGAACTCCAGGCTGCTGAGCAACAGGTCGTAGGTATCGGTGGCGACATCGTGCAGTTGCAGGCGGCCTTCATCGTCGTAGCGATTGAACTGGGCCTGGATGTCATCTTCGGCGGTCGGCAGAAAGGCCAGGGAGTTGCGCAGCACGGCGTTGTGGGATTTGAACTGGTCCACCAACCGGGCTTTTTCCTGGATCGCGGCTTGGTAAGCTTCCCGATTGGCTTGCCAACCAGGCAGGTCCGCAGGGTCGTGGTAGAAGTCGCGGTTTTCCAGATCGGCCCAGATCCGGGTCATTTCCTGCAGCGGCGCCACCAGGGGGTCATAATTGTGGGTGAGGGCGATCCTGGCCTTGAGTACTTCACTGTCCCATTGGGCATTGAGCTGCTGGAGCTGGCGGATCAGGTCCCGTGATTGGGTATAGGTAGCCGTCTGGTCACGGGAAGACTTGAGGTACAGAAACACCAGGGTGGACGCCAGCAGCAGGGTCATCAGGCCCAGCAACACTTGGCCGGCACGGCGGCGGGAAAGGGTCATGACGGTATGCTCATAAAGGCTTGCCCGCCCATTCGCCGCTCAGGGTCTTGAGAAACTGGATGATCAGGTCCTTGTCCTCCTGGGACGGATTGCGCCCCAACTGATACTTGAACATGACGTCGACCGCTTCCTCAAGGGTCTTGGCCGAGGCATCGTGGAAGTACGGCGCGGTCGCGGCGACGTTGCGCAGGCTGGGTACCTTGAACACATGTCGGTCTTCTTCGTCCTGGGTCAGCAGATAGCGGCCCAGGTCCGACTCCACCGTTTTGCCGCGCGCCTTGAAGTAGTCGCCCATCACACCGAACTTCTGGAACATATTGCCGCCGATATTGATGCCCTGGTGGCAGGCGATGCAGCCGTAGTCCTTGAAGCGCTGGTAGCCGTATTTTTCCTGGATCGTGAAAATCTTGGTGTCGCCAAGCAGGTATTGGTCGAACCGCGAATTGGGCGTCAGCAATGTACGTTCATAAGTGGCCAGGGCGTTTTGTACGTTGGCGGCGGTGACGCCATCGGGGTAGGCCCGCTGGAAGGCCGCTTGGTAGGCGGGCAGGGCGGAAAGGTTCTGCACCACGGTTTTCCAGTCGCTGCCCATTTCCACCGGGCTGATGACTACCTGTTGGATCTGTGCCTCCAGCGTATCGACGCGGCCATTCCAGAACTGTTTGAAGTTCAGGCTGGCGTTGAAGACAGACGGGGTGTTGATGTCCACGGGCTTGCCATCGAAGCCAATGGAAAATGGCTTGTTGTCGGCACCTCCCGATTCCAGACGATGGCAGCTGGCGCAGGACAGCGTGTTATTGACCGACAGACGCGGCTCGTTGAACAGCTGGCGCCCCAGCTCAACCTTGGCCGGGTCCAACATCGGAACTGCGGGGAGAGGTTTCAGTGCTTCGTCCAACGGCGCGGCCATCAAAGGCATGCCCAAGCCCAGGCATAACATGAACACGACGCCGAAACGGCAGGTCAATACTTCATTCAAGCGAGCACTCCTTGCAAGCATAAGGCTACTGGTCGGGCATCAGAGTGGCGCTACCCGCTTGCAGCAACCGGGCGAAATCCTTCGACGGCACGGCCTTGCTGAACAGATAGCCCTGGCCCTCTTCGCACAGCTGGGTTTGCAGGAATTTCAGTTGTTCGACGGTTTCCACGCCTTCGGCGATGATATTCAGGTCCAGGCTCTTGCCCATGCCGATGATAGCGCTGATCAGTTGTTCGTCCTGGCTATTGACCTTCAGGCCGTGAACGAATGACTGGTCGATTTTCAGCACATCGATGGGAAAACGGCGCAGATAACTCAGGCTGGAGTAACCCGTACCGAAATCATCCAGGGCCAGCCGCACGCCCATCGCCTTGATTCTGTTAAGGATATCGACAGTCTCGTCGACATTCTGCATCAGCACGCTTTCGGTGATCTCCAGTTCCAACTGTGTCGGCGGCAGACCGGTTTGCTTGAGGAGGGTGGCAAGATTGTCGACAAAATCCCGCTGGCGAAAGTCGATGGCCGAGATGTTCACCGATATGCACAGCGGCGCCAGCCCCATGGCGCGCCAGGCTTGCGCCTGTTCACAGGCCTGGCGCAGTACCCATTGGGTCAGGCGCACAATCAAGCCACTGTCTTCGGCGACCGGGATGAAGTCGGCCGGGCTGACCCAGCCCGAGCGCGGCTGGAACCAGCGAATCAGGGCTTCCGCACCGACGATTCGCCCGGATTTCAAGTCCAGCTTCGGCTGGTAGTGCAGTACAAACTCCTCGCGCTCGAGGGCCTGGCGTATCGCGCTTTCCAGGTTTTGTCGATGCTGGGCGCGGTGGTTCATGTCATCGGTGTAAAAACTGAAACGGTCGGAACCCCGCTCTTTACTGGTGTGCATGGCGGTTTCGGCGTGTTTGATCAACTCCACCGCCGTGCCACTGTCATTGGGGTAAATACTGATGCCCAGGCTGGCGGTGATGCTCAGGTCATGCCCTGCGACATGGCGGGTAGCGCTGACGGCATTCAGTATTTTTTGAGCAACGTGCTGGGATTGTTGGGGATGCTGCACATCCTGCAGCAGGATCACGAATTCGTCGGAACCGTAGCGAAATACCGAGTCCGATTCACGCACTGCCTCCACCAGGCTTTGGCTGACCTGCTGGAGCACCTCGTCGCCCACCGGATAGCCCAAGGCATTGTTGATACGCTTGAAACGGTCCAGCCCGATGAATACCACCGCCAACTGGGTGTCATGCCGTCGGCCCAGGGCAATTGCCTGGGTCAGCCGGTCGCCGAGCAGCGTGCTGTTGGGCAGTTCTGTCAACGCGTCATACTGGAGCAGGTGCGAGACCTTGAGCAGCTCCTGCACGCGCTCTTCGATGGTTCGTTCCAGACCAATCACTTTGAGCGCGATGTCCTGGGCGAGCTGCCATTTCCAGGTCAGGGCGCTGGCCATCTGGCGAATTTCCAGGTGATCGAAGGGCTTTTTCAGGATCAGCAGTTGGTCGTTGTATTTGAGCCGCGCTTCGATGGCCTCGAAGGAGTAATCGGAGTAAGCCGTGCACAGCGCGATCTGCAGGCGGGGATCGACCTCCCACAACTGTTCGATGGTTTGCAGGCCGTCCCAGCCAGGTGGCATGCGCATGTCGATGAAGGCCAGGGCATACGGTGCCTGGTCGGCCAGCGCCTTGTTCACTAGGGCCAAGGCTTCCTGGCCCTGGTAGGCGGAGTCCAGCTCGTAGGCCTGGCGCGCTTTGGCGGTGGTGCCGAACAGGGTTTCTTCCAGGCTCTCCAGCGACGGTTCGCCATTGGGATCGGCGCAGAGGATCTTGCGAAAGTCCTGGTGGATCGAGGCCGTGTCATCGACGATCAGAATGCGCCGGTTGGCCCGTGCCGAGTCCGCACTCATGGGGCGCTCCGTACCGATAAAAGGTCCGACGGCATAACGACTCCTTCCCTGATTCCACTGCTGAGGCAGATACAGCCTAATGTGACAGCATAGTCGAGCGGCCTTGATATCGGGGGCCAGTTGGCGTCAAATCGACCCCGCGCGTTGAGCAAGGGAAGACAGCTTGGCACAGAGGTTGAATTTAGCTCGATTTGGTTTAATTTGAAGGCGCAGCAGGCATGGATGAACATACCGCGACAAGACCCACCGTTTTGCTGGTCGACGATGAAGAGTCGATCCTCAACAGCCTGCGCCGCTTGCTGCGCGGCCAGCCCTTTGATGTGGTGCTGGCCGGTAGTGGCGCCCAGGCGCTGGAAATCATGGCGGCGCAGCCCGTCGACCTGATCATGAGCGATGCGCGCATGCCGGGTATGGACGGGGCGCAGTTACTGGCCGAAGTCCATCGCCTGTACCCCACCACCAGCCGCATCCTGCTGACCGGTTATGCCGACTTGCCGACGATCATCAAGGCGATCAACGAAGGGCAGATCCACCGCTACATCGGCAAGCCCTGGAATGACGACGAACTCAAGTTGATCCTGCAGCAGGCCCTTGAGCACCAACGGCTTGAACGCCTGACCCGGGTGCAGAACGATCAGCTCAAGGTATTGAATGCCACCCTGGAAAAACGCGTGGTGGCGCGCACCTCCGAGTTGCAGCAAACCGCCGACATGCTCGACCTGGCCTACGAAGAACTCAAACGCAGCTACGTGACAGGCACTGAAGTCTTCTCGTTGCTGGCCAACCTGCGCCTGCCCAAGAACAAGCAGACCAACCGCCAATTGATCGAGTTGGTCCGCGTCTATTGCGCTGCCCAGTCCATGGATGAAGCCGCTACGCGCGACCTGACCATGGCGGCCGCGCTCTACAACATCGGCAAGCTCAGTTGGAGCGACAGCCTGTTGGTTGCCGCCGCCGATAAGTTGCACAGCAGTGACCGTGAACAATACCGAGGCTATCCGAGCCAGAGCGAATCCCTGCTGATGACCCTGGAACCGATGAAGGACGCGGCGCGGATCATCCGTCATCACCAGGAACGCTGGGATGGCAGCGGTTTTCCCGATCACCTCAAGGGCGATGCGATACCCTTCGGTTCGCGACTGCTGAAGTTGGCGGTGGACTTTATCGAACTGCAAAAAGGCCTGATCCTTGAGCGGCAGATGAACAGCGACGAGGCTTTGCTGTACATCCGAAAGTACGCCGGGCGCCTCTATGATCCAGAGCTGGTCGAAGACTTTGTCCAGGCCTGCGCCGCGTTTCTCAGTGATGTGACGCTGGGTGATCCCTCGGTCAAGGCCCTGACCACCCGTGAACTGGAAGCCGGCATGGTCCTGGCGCGCAATCTCAACGCCGATAACGGCATGCTGCTGCTCAACGCCGGCAAAGTGCTGAACCTGCCGTTGGTGGACAAGCTGATTGCGTTCGAGTCGATGGAGGGCGCGAAATACACCATATTCATCAAACTACCCGAAGAGACAGCGAACCTTTCATGAGCATTTCCACTATTCGCATCGCCGCCGCCCTCCTGATCGGCAGCGACGGCCAGACCCTGCTGGTGCGCAAGCGCGGCACCCAGGCCTTCATGCAACCCGGCGGCAAGATCGATGCCGGCGAGCAGCCTGCCGAGGCCTTGGCCCGTGAGCTGCACGAAGAACTGAACCTGCGTATCGAGCCAAGCGCCGCCGTCTATCTCGGCAAGTTTTCCGCGCCTGCGGTCAACGAGCCGGGTTTCACCGTGGAAGCCGAGCTGTTCCAGGTGCAGATCGATGTAGCGGTCACGCCTGCCGCCGAGATTGAAGAAGTGCGCTGGATCGACCCTGCCGGTGACGGCGGCCTGCAACTGGCCCCGCTGACACGCGATCTGATCCTGCCGTTTTACCGCGCCTCGCTGACGGCATGATCATCCGCACGCTGGCGGCCAGCGACGCCGAAGCGTATCGGGCGTTGATGCTGGAGGCCTATGGCGCCTATCCCCAGGCCTTTACCTCCAGCGTGGCGGAGCGTGCGGCGATGCCACTGGGTTGGTGGGAAAAACGCTTGAGCAGCCCGTTGGATTGCCTGCTCGGTGCATTTGACGGGGATGAGTTGGCCGGCATTGTCGGCCTTGCCTTCGAGCCGCGAGAAAAAGCGCGGCACAAGGTGACCCTGTTCGGCATGTACGTGAATGCGGACCACCAACAAAAAGGCTTGGGCCGTCAGTTGGTGGAAGCGGCACTCGACGAAGCGCGCACACAGCCGCGCCTCAAAGTGATCCAACTGACGGTCACCGCCGGCAATGAAGCCGCGTTTGCCCTGTACCAGCGCTGCGGCTTCATCCAGTACGGCCTGGAGCCGCTGGCGGTGCGAGTCGGTGTGGATTACTTCGATAAGATCCACATGTGGCGCGAGGTTGCGGTTTAGCGCACCGCGCTGACCCCATCCAAGGTGGAAAACGACGTGTCCTTGGCCGTCAGCAGGAAGTCACGCATGTAGGGCGCATCCAGCATGTCCGCACGGATTCCCGCATATAGCGTGGCAAACAAACCTTTCTCACCCAGGCGCTTGGCCTTCACGTAGCCACGCGAGCTGTACTCATGCAGCGCCCAATGGGGCATGCCGCACACGCCACGGCCGCTGGCCACCAGTTGCATCATCATCACCGAAAGCTCGGACGTGCGCACCTGAGCCGGTTCCACATCGGCGGGTTCGAGAAAGCGGGTGAAAATGTCCAGGCGGTCTCGTTCCACCGGGTAGGTGATCAGGGTTTCGGTCAGCAAGTCTTCCGGCACGATGTACGCCTTGTTCGCCAGCGCATGCTGGTTGGCGACCGCGAGCATGGCTTCGTAGGTGAACAGCGGTACATAGGTGATGCCTGGCAGTTCCAGCGGGTCGGAGGTCACCACCAGGTCCAGGTCGCCACGGGCTAGCGCTGGCAGCGGGGCGAAGGCGAAACCGGAGGCCAGGTCCAGTTCGACTTCCGGCCAGGCATCGCGGAACTGGTCGATGGTCGGCATCAGCCACTGGAAGCAGCTATGGCATTCGATCGCCATGTGCAAACGCCCGGCAGTGCCGCCGGCCAACCTTGCAATGTCGCGCTCGGCGCCGCGCAGCAGCGGCAGGGTGGCGTCGGCCAGTTGCAACAGGCGCAGGCCGGCACTGGTGAAGCGCAGCGGCTTGGTCTTGCGCACGAACAACGGCATGCCCAAGCGCTCTTCCAGTTCTTTGAACTGGTGCGACAGGGCCGACTGCGTCAAATGCAGGCGCTCGGCGGCTTCGACCAGGCTGTCGGCTTCGCGCAGGGCGTGCAGGGTCTTGAGGTGACGGATCTCGAGCACGGGCTCTCCATGAATACAATTTGTGACGAATTCGAATGGCGTGAGTTTGTCTCATGTTGGCATGCCTGTCGATAAGGAGGTCGACAATGACCGCTGAGCACTCTTCATCAAACTGTCATGCAACTGTGGCAGCGCGCTTGAACAAACTTCATCAGACTCGCGCTCTACTGGGGTTCTGCGTTTCGGTGTTTTTCATGCGCGTGTTGTTTTTACTGGCCGCTCTGTTGTTCGGCCTGCCGTCCTTTGCGGCTTCTCGATGTGACGTCAATGTCCCGACCCAAACGGTCGACTTGGCTCAGGTAAGCATTGCCTACCAGAGCATCGGCCGTGCGTCTGATCCTGTGTTGCTGCTGGTGATGGGCCTGGGCGGGCAATTGATCCACTGGCCGGATGAAGTGGTGGTCGCCCTGTGCCAACAGGGTTTCCGGGTGATCCGTTACGACAACCGTGACGTCGGCCTGTCCACCTGGCGCCAGGCGCCTGCCAACGCCAACCTGACCTTTGAAGTGCTGCGCTACAAGCTCGGCCTGCCGGTGGCGGCGCCCTACACGCTGACCGACATGGCCGACGACGCCATCGGCTTGATGGACGCGTTGCAGATCCAGCAATTTCACGTGCTGGGCGCGAGCATGGGCGGCATGATCGCCCAGCACCTGGCGGCGATGGCGCCGCAGCGGGTCGAGAGCCTTACGCTGATCATGACCAGCTCCGGTGCCGAAGGCTTGCCGGCGCCGAATGCGGCGTTGGTACAACTGCTGTCGCGGCGCAGCGCACCGAACCGTGAAGTGGCCCTGGAGCAGCAAGCCGATTTGCTGGCGGCCCTGGGCAGCCCGAATGTGACGGATGATCGCCAGGCGCTGTTGCACCAGGCGGCGCTGTCCTACGACCGCGCCTTCAACCCGGACGGCGTGAAGCGCCAGATCATGGCGATCCTCGCCGAGCCCAGCCGCGTGCCCTTGCTCAACCAACTGCGCGTGCCAACTCTGGTGGTGCACGGCACCGCCGACCCGCTGTTGCCGGTGATGCATGGCGTACACCTGGCGGCGCATATCCAGGGCAGCCAGTTGAAACTGATCCCCGGCATGGCCCATCGTTTCCAGGAAGCGTTCAAGGCGCCGCTGTTGACGGCGGTGCTGCCGTACCTGCAAGCCCATCGTGAAGACACGGCGCACTGGGCGCAGATTGACCCGGGCGAGCCTTCGAAGGTGTTGTGACATTGGTGTATCGTGCAACCTTTGTGGCCCATTTGCGCCTGCGAGGTTGCCTGTCATGAGTACTCCCCTGAAAATCGATTTCGTCAGCGACGTGTCCTGCCCCTGGTGCATCATCGGTCTGCGCGGCCTGACCGAAGCCCTCGACCAGCTTGGCGCCGAGGTGCAGGCCGAGATCCATTTTCAACCGTTCGAACTGAACCCGAACATGCCTGCCATCGGTCAGAACATCGTCGAGCACATCACCGAGAAATACGGCTCCACCGCTGAAGAATCCCAGGCCAACCGTGCGCGCATCCGCGACATGGGCGCCGAGCTGGGCTTTGCCTTTCGTACCGATGGCCAGAGCCGCATCTACAACACCTTCGACGCACATCGCCTGCTGCATTGGGCCGGTCTGGAAGGCTTGCAGTACAACCTCAAGGAAGCGCTGTTCAAGGCTTACTTCACCGATGGGCAGGACCCGTCCGACCATGCCACCCTGGCGATCATCGCCGAAAGCGTCGGCCTGGATATCCAGCGTGCGGCGGAGATTCTCGCCTCCGATGAATACGCCGCTGAAGTGCGCGAGCAAGAACAACTGTGGATCTCCCGTGGCGTGACCTCGGTGCCGACCATCGTGTTCAACGATCAGTACGCCGTCAGCGGCGGTCAGCCGGCGGAAGCCTTTGTAGGGGCGATCCGCCAGATCATCAACGAAGCGAAAAACTAAAGCCGATCACGGTTCAAAATGTGGGAGCGAGCAAGCCCGCTCCCACATTGGTCAGTCACCGTCTTCAAGAGTTGTGCTGGCCCGTCCCTTGCATTGACCCCCTAAAGCCTTAGGGGACACTGCCTTGAACATTCTTGACCTCGACCACAGCCTCACCGGCCAGGCACCGATTGCCCGGCGTCTGGCCAGCGGCCGTGCCACGCGTATCGACCTGCTGGACCTGGGCCCCAAGCTGCGCCTGTGGTCCACCGAAAAAACCTGGAAACGCTTCGCCGAACGCCTGGCCCAACGGCCCCGGCCCACCGATGCGCGGCCGGAAATCCTGTTTGTCGGCTCCGGCGACTATCATCACCTCACCCCGGCCTTTCTCGCCGATCTGAAAGAGCCCATCAGCCTGATCCACTTCGACAACCACCCCGACTGGGTACGCTTTGCGCCCAAGCGCCACTGTGGTTCGTGGGTCAACCGCGCGCTGAAGATGCCGGCGATCAAGCGCATCGTCACCCTCGGCCCGTGCAGCGACGACCTGCACAACCCGCAACTGCGCGGCGGTAACCTCGGCGCTCTCAAGCGCGGGCACTTGCAGTTGTTTCCCTGGCAGCATCCGCCGTCGAAAGTCTGGGGCCGGGTAGGGGATGGCGCCGGTCACCAGCAGCAGGAAAACCACCTGTATTGGCGCAACCTGGCCGAGCTGGACTGGGCGGCCTTCCTGGAGCAGATGATCACCAGCCTGCCCACCGAAGCGATCTGGATCACCATCGACAAAGACGTGCTCGCCAGCGAAGACGCGGCCACCAACTGGGACCAGGGCGGCATGCGCCTAACCCATCTGCTGCAAGCCTTGCGAGCCTTGGCAGCGCGTAAACGCATCATCGGCATCGACGTGTGCGGCGAGTTCGCCACGCCAGCCTTCAGCAACGCGTTCAAGCGTTGGGAGGCTAAATCCGACCAGCCGCCGCCCGAGCGCTGGAGCGCCGAAGATCTGCAGCGCAACGCCGCCACCAATGAAGCCCTGATCGACCTGTTTGAGGAGCTGTTCCCGTGACGTTGACCGTGGTGTTGCTGGTGGCGTTTTCCATCGTGCTCGATGTGATCGGCCAGTTGTGTTTCAAGATCGGCCTCGACCGTTTGCCTGAACTGGACGGCGGTTTTCGCCTGAATGCGTTCTGGGGCCAGGTGTTCAATGCGCCGTTGTTGTGGGCCGGGATCGGCGCCTATGCCGTCGAGTTCTTCGTGTGGCTCGAAGCCTTGTCCCGTGCGCCGTTGAGCCTACTGTTTCCGGCTGCCGCGCTGGCCTATTGCGGCGTGGTGCTGGCGGGCAAGGTGGTGCTGGGCGAAACCGTCAGCCGCCGCCGTTGGTTGGGCACGCTGGTGATTACTTTAGGCGTGATGTTGGTAGCGATTGCGGGGAGTCAGGCATGAGTACGCAGATTATGAATAACGGATGGTTGCACGGGCGCCTCGGCACGGTGGTGCTGTGGGCCTTGTTGATCTGTACCGAAAGCGCCGGCCAACTGTTTACCAAAGTGGCCGGGGATCAACTGGGGCAGATGGATTTGAGCTGGCAGTGGCTGGCGGACGTGGCGCGTAACCCTGGGATTCTGGCGGCTATCGCCAGCTACATCGGCGCGTTTTTCGTGTGGATGCTGATCCTGCGGCGCAGTAGCCTGTCCCTGGCGTTTCCGCTGAGTTCACTGGTGTTTGTGGTGGTGTTGCTGGGGTCGTGGCTGGGGCTGGGGGAACATATCAGCCCGCTGCACTGGGTGGGGGTGGCGGTGATTATCGCCGGCATCGCCCTGCTGGCCGAAGGCGAAGAAAACTGATCACTGTGGTCTGGTTTGATTTTTGTGGTGAGCGAGCTTGCCTTGCACAGGGCAAGCCTGCTCACCACAGGGGTTAGTGGCGAGTCAGGGTTTTCTGTGCGCCACCAGAAAGCCCAACCCGTGTGACACTGGAAGCTGCTTCACCCCCGCCTCACGCTGTTGCTCGGCAATTTCCCGATGGAACGCCTTTACCTTGGTCCAGTGCATCTTGGGCCGGTAGTGGTGCTCGGCGTGGTAGCCGTTGTTCATCCAGATCAGGTTGTACAGCACGCTGTAGGAGCTCACCCCCCAGGCAATCGGCAGGTCCGGGTTGCCGCCGAAGTGTTCGTAGTAGCCGTTGAGCGATGACAGGCACTGGCCCAGGTACCAGAACGGCAACAGCCACAGCACCGCCTGCCAGTTGTAGAAGGCCAGGGCGATATAGAACGCCACCGTCACGCCGATCTCGACCTTGACCCAGCGCGCATCCGCCGGGCGCTTGCGCTTCATCTCGTCGTAGAACGGCTTGGGATCGTCGCGGAAAAAACTCAGGAAAGTATAAGCCCACGGGTTTTCCGGCTGGCCATTGTGGCCGCGCTGGTAGATCGACAGCGGGTCGATGGTTTTACCGTCCGGGCCCGGCAGGTCGGCGTTGCCACGGTGATGGCGGTTATGGATGTCGCGGTAGAGCGTCTGGGAAAAGCCGATGGTCACTGACAGCAGCAAATCGAACGCCCGGTTCATCGCACGATGGTTGAAGTAGGCGTTGTGGATCTGGTTGTGGGAGATGCTGTTGATGCTCCACGACAGGCTGATCGCATAGACCAGCGCCAGGGGCACGAGCGCCCACCAGCTCAGGCTGTGGAACGCGGTGACCAGCCAGATGACAAAGGCGAAATGCGCCAGGCCCAGGGCAATGGGGATCAGGTCCCACAGCGAATGATGCAACAGGCGGTAAGCGGGGCGAGCCATGAAGAGTGTCCTGGAAAAATGGATTCCAGAGCCTCATTGCAAACCCCAGACCAACCTAATCGAACTTGTAGCTGATGGCTGTTTGCACCTGGCCCTGGTTCACTTCGCCGGTCTGCCGGACGATGCTGCTGTCGGCCGCCGAGCCCACCAGGTGAACCCAACTGGCGCTGGTCAGCAATGACCATTTAGCCGCCAGGGGAAACTCGAAACTCTGGGTCAGCGTCAGGTTCTGGAAGCCGCCGCTGGCGTTGTAGGGGCGAAAGCCCGTGGCAGCGGCCTCGTTGTCGTCTACGCCGAAAAACGTGTTGGTCTGGCGCGCATCTGCGAAATGCGCGACCAGGCCGCTGCTGCCGATGATCCCGCCGCCCAGGGGATAGCCCAGTTCGCCGCCGACTTTGCCCAGGATACCGCTCTGTGAATGCCCACCGCCCACGGCTTGACCCAGTTGCGCGTAAACCCGCCAGAAATCAGCCGGGGCGTATTGGATGAAACCACCGACTTCCGCCATGTCCGACACATTGCGCAGGCCCTGGAGATCGCCATTGGACGTGCGCCCCGACAGGTAATTGATATAGGGGCCGGCGGTCAGGCCTTGGGTGCTGAGCGCGCTCCAGGTCAAGCCGTCATCGGTGCTCAGGCTGACATCGCCCCAGTCCAGGTCGAAATAGGGAACGGGCCGCGTTTCGTAGCGGCTGCCGGTAGGGTCATGAGGTTGGTAGCTGACGCCCGCGCCTACTTCACCGGTGATGCCCTCGGCCACGGCAGCGTTTGAATAGCTCCACAGGCCAAGCAAACCGGCGAATGCAGCGCATGTGATCCTCAACATGGTCACAGTTCCTTGATTGAATATGCGCGCATGAACGCGCAAAGCATCCTTTCCACGCAAGCACTCATCTTGTTTGTAGCAAGCTACAAAAATTGTAGCTCCTGCGACACAAATCGCCGGCCATGCCAGGCAAAGGCCCAGCCCCGCTGGGCGGTGGCCAGTTGGCACACTCCCTGCTCTACACCTTGTTGCAAGCGCACACAGCGCGCTCCTCCAAGGTAAACAACGATGATCCAGTGGCATATCGTGTGTGACTTCGACGGGACCATTACCCCCACCGATGTCATCGACAACGTCCTCCAACGCTTCGCCGGCCCCGAGTGGGAAACCATCGAACAGGAATGGCTGGATGGGCATATCGGTTCACGCGAATGCTTGAGCCGTCAACTGGCGCTGATCAAGGCGACTCCCTCCGAATTGCTGGCGTATTTCGACAGCGTCGAGATCGACCCGGACTTCCCGGACTTCGTCGATCACGTAATCGGCCTGGGCGCTTCCATCGAAGTGGTCAGCGACGGCATCGAGCAGGGCATCGCGCGGATCCTTTCACGCAACTACGTGACCTTGCTGCCGATCCTCGCCAACCGCCTGCGCCAGGTCGACCAGAACAGCTGGCGCATCGATTTTCCGTACTCCAGTGATGCCTGCCGTGCCGCCTCCGGCAACTGCAAGTGCAAGTCCACGCCGCGCAACAAGCGCGTGCTGGTGATCGGCGACGGCAAGTCCGACATGTGCGTGGCTTCCACCGCTGACTTCGTGTTCGCCAAAGGCAGCCTCGCCAAGTACTGCGAAGCCAACAACATTCCTCACGCACGCTTCGACACCTTTGCCGAACTGCCTGCGCTGCTGGCCCGACTGCCGCAAGGCATCGCCGCCAACGCCACCTCCTTTGCTGCTGACAGCCTGTCTAACGAAAATCAGGAACTCTTCCACCATGTCTGATATCCGTATCGCTACCGCCGAAGACCAGATTCTTCTGGATAAAGAAGCCAAATACTGCTCCTACGGCGACACCGTCCACTACATCGAGCCGCCGCGCATTTTCAGCCGTTGCGAAGGCTCCTACGTGTGGGACACCGAAGACCAGGCCTACCTCGACCTGCAAATGTGGTACTCGGCTGTCAACTTCGGCTACGCCAACCCACGCCTGAACAATGCACTGAAACAGCAGATCGACACCCTGCCGCAAATCGCCAGCCAGTACCTGCACAAAGGCAAGATCGAGCTGTCCGAAATGATCGCGGTCGACGCCAAGAAGAAATTCGGCCTCGACGGTCGCGTGCACTTCAACGTCGGCGGTTCGCAGTCCATCGAAGACTCCCTGAAGGTCGTGCGCAACGCCACCAATGGCAAGAGCCTGATGTTCGCTTTCGAAGGCGGCTACCACGGGCGTACCCTCGGCGCTTCGTCGATCACCTCCAGTTACCGCTACCGTCGCCGCTACGGCCACTTCGGCGAGCGCGCGCAGTTCATCCCGTTCCCGTATCACTTCCGTGGCCCTAAAGGCATGACCAAGGAAGAGTACGGCAGCCACTGCGTGCAGCAATTCGCCCGCCTGTTCGAGACCGAGTACAACGGTGTGTGGGACCCGAAAGTCGGTTCCAGCGAATACGCCGCGTTCTACGTCGAGCCGATCCAGGGCACCGGCGGCTATGTGATCCCGCCGATGAACTTCTACCGTGAGTTGAAGCACGTACTGGATCAGCACGGCATCCTGATGGTCTCCGACGAAATCCAGATGGGTTTCTACCGCACCGGCAAACTGTGGTCGATCGAACACTTCGACGTGCAACCGGACGTGATCGTCTTTGGCAAGGCGCTGACCAACGGCCTCAACCCACTGGGCGGCATCTGGGCCCGTGAAGAGTTGATCAACCCGAAGATCTTCCCGCCAGGCTCGACTCACTCCACCTTCGCCTCCAACCCGTTGGGCACGGCGGTGGGCCTGGAAATGTTCAAGATGACCAACGAAGTCGACTACGGCGCGATGGTCATGGCCAAGGGCAAGTTCTTCCTCGAAGGCCTGCAAGACCTGCAGAAACGTTTCCCGATCATCGGCGACGTCGACGGCCTGGGGCTGGCCCTGCGCTGCGAAATCTGCGGCCCGGATGGTTTCACGCCGGACAAGGCGACCCTGGACTACATGGTTGAAGAAGGCATGAAGGGCGACATGGTGGTGGATGGCCAGAAACTCGGGCTGATCCTCGACGTGGGCGGCTACTACAAGAACGTGATCACCCTGGCACCGTCCCTGGAAATCAGCTACCCGGAAATCGAACTGGGCCTGAAGCTGCTTGAGCAACTGCTGGTGCGAGCGACCAACCGGTGAACACAGCAGAGATCGACCTCGGTGAAGGTACTGCCGGTTTCGTTCTCGGTGATGGTCCGGTCGGGATCCTGTTGATCCACGGCCTGACCGGCACCCCGACGGAATTGCGCCAGGTTGCCAAGGGCCTGGCCAAGGTGGGCAATTGCACGGTCTACGTGCCCACCCTGGCCGGGCACTGCGGTGACAACAGCGACCTGCAGGCCACTGGCTGGCGTGACTGGTACGAAGGCGTGCGCAAGACCTTCGTCGGTGTGAAACAGCGCCACGAACAGGTGTTCGTCGGTGGCTTGTCCATGGGCGCGGTGATGTCGATGTACCTGGCGTCGGAGCATCCGGACCAGGTCGCCGGGTTATTGATGTACTCCACCACGCTCAAGTACGACGGTTGGAGCATCAACAAAATGGCGTTCATCACGCCGCTGCTGATCCGCATTCCTTTTGGCGTGCGCCTGTTCCGGTTTACCGAAAAACCACCTTACGGCATCAAGAACGAACGCCTGCGCGCCATCGTTGAACGACAGATGAAAGAAGGTGAGAGCAGCGAAGCGGGCTTGTTGACGATGGAAGGCGTGACCGTACGCGAATTGCACTGGATGAACGCCGAGGTCAAAAAACGCATGCCGTCGATAAAGGTGCCGGCGCTGGTGTTGCACTCCATTGAGGACGACATCACCAGCCGTTGGAACGCTGACTATGTGGAACGCCACCTCGGTGGCCCGGTGACCAAGATCCTGCTGGACAACTGCTACCACATGATCACCGTCGATTTGCAATACCGCCGGGTGATCGAGTTGAGTGCAGCGTTCATCAACGAGCGAGCTCTATGTAGTGAGCGGGCTTGTCGAATCGCCGCATCGCCCGCGCTGGGTGGCGAAGCCGCCCTAAAAACTGCAATTGCGGTTTAACTGGAAAAACTCAGCTCCGGAAATGGGGCGGCTTCGCCCCCCAGCGCGGGCGGTGCGACGATTCGACAAGCCCGCTCACTACAGAAATAAGGGACCGATGTGATTACCGCCCAAGCGTTCCCGACCATCCGGGCCCTCCAGCGCAGTGCCTGGAACGACTGTTTCCCGGGAGCCCTGGAGGACTGGGACTATTACGTCGCCGTGGAAAACGCCGCCATCAATGATTTCCAGTGGCGTTACCTGGCGGTTTACGAAGATGGAACGCTGGTGGCTGTGGCCGCGGCGTTCATCACCCATTATCGCCTCGACACCACGGTGTCGGGCGCCGGCAAGCGCTTGACCGAGCGTGTGGAGCGACTGTGGCCGGGGCTTTTGCAACTGGGGCTGTATGCCCTCGGCTCGCCGGTGGCCGAACGCTGCGACGTCGGCTTTGCCAGCGGCGTGGCGGATGTGCGCCGCCCGCTGCTGCTCAAGCATCTGTTGGAAGCTGCGCGCCAGGATGCCGATGACTTTGGTATCGGCTTGGTGGCGGTCAAGGATGCGCCGAGCAAAGATCCGCATTGGCTCGAGAGTTGCCGCGCAGCGGGCTTCCAGAGCATGCCGAGCTTGCCCACGGGCGTGTTGCCGCTGCCCTACGGCTCGGTGGACGCCTACCTGGGCTCCCTGGGAAAATCCACGCGTAAGGACCTGCGCCGCAAACTGCGCGCGCCCGGGCCACGGGTGGAGTGGCGGCGCACTATCGACGACGTGCTGCCCGAGGTCATGCGCCTGTACGAAGCCACGCTCACGCGTGCCGAGCTGCAGTTCGAGCGGCTGCCCGCCGGCTACTTCACCGGAGTGCTGGAACGGCTTGATGAGCGGGCGGTCTGTGTTCTTTACTGGGTGGACGAGCAACTGGTGGCGTTCAACCTGATCCTGGTGGACGAACACCGGCTGGTGGACAAGTTTTTCGGGCATGACGTGGCGTTCACCCGCGACTACAACCTGTACTTCCGTAGCTGGCTGACCAATGTGGACTACTGTATTCAACACAATATTGCCGTCTATGAGTGCGGCCAGGCCGGGTATGCCAGTAAGCTGCGCCTGGGCTGCGAGTTTCAGGGCAACAGCGTGTTTTTCCGCCACCGCAACCGGCTGGTCAACGGCCTGCTCAAGCTCGTAAAACTGTTTATTCGACCGGATCGTTCCGACCCTGCCATGGCTGCTGCGATAAGCGAAACCTGATGATCACCAAGACCCGCCAGAAAGCCCGCCCCTTTGCCATTTCGCGCTGGAGCGTCCAGCGCAAGCTGGTGCTGGCGTTCTGGTTGGTCAGCGTGATTCCCACCATGATCGCCGCCGAACTGGCGGCAACCACGCTTTCGCAGATCTTCGACAGCAACGTGCGCATCTGGCTGCAGGAGTCGACCAAGATCGTCAAGGACGAGATTGGCGACATCCTTCACGACAACGCGCGCATGGCCAAGTTGTTCCTGCGCTACACCAGCCCGCCCTCCAACCGGCAGGCGGCCAAGCACGACCGGCTGACTGCCGACATTGCAGATGCCACGGACATCGACGTGGTCGCACTGATCCGCGTCAGCGACCACAAGCTGGTGTTCAGCACCGCCTCCGACGACATCGTCAAACAGATCAGCCTGACCAGCAACGCGGTGTTGCAGACCGTGCAGGTGGCCGGGGTGAGCACCGGGATCGTGGTGTCCACCTTCGAGACCACCCAGGACGGCGTCGATTACCTGCTGCTGGTGGCCACGTACCTGGACAGCAGTTTCCTCACCAGCGTGGCCGATGTGCATTCCCTCGACCTGCGCCTGTACCTGGCCAACCCCGATGGGTTCTCCGAAATATTCTCCACCCAGCGCTTCGAGGATCACCCCTCGCGCATCCCCAAGAACGTCGAAACTGCGATGCGCAGCACCAAGCAGCCCAGCGAGCAGTTCACTAATAACTACAGTGGGTTGTACTGGCCGATCTTCAACGACGCCGGCGACTTGCAGGGCGTGATTTTCAGCGGCCTGCTGCGCCACACCAGCCTGGTGGGGCTGGTGAACCAGAGCAATCTGTTCGTGCTGATCTTCCTGCTCAGCTCGGCATTGTCGCTGGCGGCGGGGGTGTTAGTGTCGCGGCGCCTGACCAAGCCGCTGCGAGACCTTTCCCAAGGCGTGAGCGCGGTGATCTCCGGCGATTACGCGCACCGCGTGGTGGTCAGTGGCGGCGACGAGTTGGCGCAGTTGAGCAGCACCTTCAACCATATGACCGAGCGCCTGGGCGAGTTGCATTACCTCGAAGCCCAGCTGCGCCGGCGTGATCGCCTGCATGCCCTAGGTGAAGTCGCCATGGGCCTGGCCCACGAGATCCGCAACCCGCTGGGCATCATCAAGACGGCCACACAGTTGCTGCACCGCCGCGCCGACCTGGCGGACACCGACAAGCGCCATCTGGAATATGTGGTCAGCGAGGTCAGTCGCATCAACGACCTGATCACCGAGTTCCTCGACTTCGCCAAGCCCAACCCGCCGCTGCGCGTGTTGCAGCCTGCGCGCCCGTTGGTGGAAGAAATCCTCGGTTTCTGCGCCCCGGAACTGGCCACCCATAACATCGACGCGCACATCGATGACCAGGCGCCGGGGGCGACGATCTACGCGGATGCCAAGCAGCTCAAGCAGGCGTGCCTCAACCTGATTCTCAACGCCATCGACGCGATGCCTGAAGGCGGGCGCCTGACCCTGGGTATTCGCACGGAAGGCGAGAACACGCTGATCAGCATCGCCGACACCGGCCAGGGTATTCCGGCGGACATGATCGAGCGCATCTTCACGCCATTCGTCACCACCAAGGCGTCGGGCACCGGCTTAGGCCTGGCCAAAGTCTATTCGATCATGGAAAGTCACGACGGCAGCATCGAATGTGCCAGTGAGAAAGATGCCGGCGCCACCTTCAGCCTGTACATTCCGGCGAGTGGCGAAGACGAAGAGGACAGTCATGACGCATAACATTCTGGTAGTCGACGACGAACCCAAGCTCTGCGACCTGCTGGCGTCGGCCCTGGGCCAGAACGATGTGCAGGTGTTTATCGCCGGCAACGGCCTGCACGCGCTCAAGGTGCTGGAGCAGGAAGACATCGACCTGGTGATCAGCGACTGGCGCATGCCTGGCATGGACGGGCCGGCGCTGCTGGCCGAGATCAAGGTGCGCTACCCCCATGTGCCGGTGATCGTGATGACCGCCTACAGCACGGTGAAAAACGCCGTGCAGTCGATGCGCAACGGCGCCTACGACTACATCGCCAAGCCGTTTGATATCGACGAGCTGGACATCACGGTGGCCAAGGCCCTGCAATTTCGCGACATCATGCGCGACAACGCGCGCATGCGTGCCGAGCTGGACGAACACGCCCAGTTCGACAGCCTGGTGGGCGACAGCCCGGCGTTTCGCAAAGTGCTGCAAGCGGTGGACTCGGTGCGCGACAGCAGCGCTACTATCCTGCTGACCGGCGAGAGCGGCACCGGCAAGGAAATGGTCGCCCGTGCCATCCACAAGCATGGCAGCCGCGCCGACAAACCCTTCGTGGCGGTCAATTGTGCGGCGATCCCGGAAGGGTTGCTGGAAAGCGAAATGTTCGGCCATCGCAAAGGCGCGTTTACCGGCGCCGTGGCGGACCGGGTAGGGCGCTTCCAGCAGGCGGACAAGGGCACGCTGTTTCTCGATGAAGTAGGTGATATGCCCCTGGCGTTGCAGGCCAAGATCCTGCGGGCGTTGCAGGAACGGGTGATCGAACCGGTGGGCGATCCCCGTGAACGCAAAGTGGACGTGCGGGTGATCGCCGCCACCAACAAGAACCTGCTGGATGCAGTCGCCAACAAGGAATTTCGCGAAGACCTGTACTACCGCCTCAACGTGTTCCCGATTCCCCTGCCGGCCTTGCGCGAACGGGTGGAAGACATCGCACCATTGGCCCGTCACTTCGCCCAGACACTCAGCGCCACGGCCGGCAAGCGTATCACTGGCTTCAGCCCTGAGGCGTTGCAGGCAATGGCGGCGTATCACTGGCCGGGCAACATCCGGGAACTGCAGAACTGCGTAGAACGCGCGACCATCGTGGCGGCGTCGCCGGTGATCGAGGACATCGACTTGCCGGGTTACTTGTTTGCGTCCAGGCCGAGTGAAGGCGATGTCACGGCGATCCTCAGCGACGGGCCGGGCATTCCCCAGGACCTCGATGCGGCGCTGGCGGAGGTGGAGAAGGCCTACATACTCGCGGCGTTGCAGGAGAGCAACGGCGTGCAGGCTGCGGCGGCAGCGAAGATCGGGATATCGGAGCGCAGCTTCTGGTATCGCCTGAAGAAGCTGGGCATCCAGGTCGACAAGATCGTCCGCTGATACCCTGAGGTTCAAATGTGGGAGCGTGTTGGGTCAGGCGTGAACGCGGACCCAGATGCTGACCAATATCGTCGCGGCCATCAACCACGCCACCGCTGCCACGGCCAGTGACGCTTCCAGCCGCATCCGATCCACCATCACATACAAGGTCGCCAGGTACACAAAGTACGGAATGATCGACCACATTCCGAACAGGATCGTGGTCTTCAAGTCGTCCACCGAACGGCCCTTACCGACGATGTAGTGGGCGATCAAGGCAAAGGTCGGAAACAGCGGCACCAGGCCTGCGATGTAGTAGTTCTTGGTCTTGGCCAGCGCGGCCAGAATCAACACCACGGCCGCGCCCAGGGCGGCCTTCAATACCAGATCCATCAGTGGCTCAACCCGTATTTTTTGACTTTGTCGAACAGCGTGGTCTTGGCCATCCCCAGTTCCTGGCTGGCCTGGGTCAGGTTGCCGCCGCTGCGTTGCAAGGCATCGTTGAGCAGGTTGCGCTCGAAGGCTTCTACCGCCTCGGTAAAGGCCAGGCCCTGGCTGCCGCTGCTGGAGCCGCTTTTCTTGAAGGCCGGAAGGCCCAAGGCGAAGCGTTCGGCGACATTGCGTAGTTCACGCACGTTGCCCGGCCAGTCGTGGCTCATGAGGCTCGACAGGGTTTGGTTGTCCAGCTCCGGCACACTGCGGTCAAAACGCAGCGACGACTGCTGCAGGAAGTGTTCGAACAGTTGCAGGATGTCTTCGCGGCGCTCGCGCAACGGTGGCAGTTCCAGCGTCACTACGTTGAGGCGATAGTACAGGTCGCTGCGGAACTGATTGGCACGGCTCAGTTCATCAAGGTCCGACTTGGTGGCGGCGATCACCCGGCAATCCACGGCCACGCTCTGGTTCGAACCCAGGCGCTCCAGAGTGCGCTCCTGCAGCACCCGCAACAGTTTGATCTGCAGGTTGATCGGCATGCTTTCCACTTCATCGAGGAACAACGTGCCTTCGTGGGCGTGTTCGATCTTGCCGATGCGACGCTTGCCGGCACCGGTAAAGGCGTTGGCTTCGTGGCCGAAAATCTCGCTTTCGAACAGGTTCTCCGGCAGGCCGCCGCAGTTCAGGGCGACGAATTGGTGGGCGTGGCGCCGGCTGAAATCATGCAGGCAGCGCGCAACCAGTTCTTTGCCGGTGCCGGTCTCGCCTTCGATCAGCACGTTGGCCGAGGTGTCGGCGACATTGGCGATCAGCTCGCGCAGGTTTTGCATGGCCGGCGAACGGCCGATGATGCGGCCTTCCAGCGAATCGCGCTCGGCCAATTGGCGGCGCAGTGACCAGACCTCCCGCGCCAGTCCGCGCTGTTCCAGGGCGCGACGCGCCACGTCGACCAGGCGTTCGGGGGAGAAGGGTTTTTCCATGAAGTCATAGGCGCCGTTGCGCATGGCGCCGACAGCCATGGAGATATCGCCATGCCCGGTGATCAGCACCACCGGCAGGCTTTTATCCAGGGCCTTGAGGCGGGTGAGCAACTCCAGGCCGTCAATGCCTGGCAAGCGGATGTCGCTGATCACGATGCCGGCGAAGTTCTCGCTGATGCGCTTCAACGCCTCTTCGGCGCTGCCCACGCCGACGCTGGGAATGTCTTCCAGGGCCAGCGCCTGCTGGCAGCCGAGCAGCACATGAGGATCGTCTTCGACGATCAGCACCGTGAGTTCGTCTTTAATGGCTTTAGCGTCTGTATTCATGTCGACTCAGCTTTTTGAGCGCCCGCCAACGGCAGGCACAAGACAAAGGCCGTTCCACCACTGGCCGGGTGCTCCACGGCAAGGTTGCCGCCGGTGGCCGCCGCGAGGCTGGCGGACAGCGTCAGGCCCAGGCCCAGGCCTTGCTCGCCGGGCTTGGTGGTGAAGAACGGTTCAAACAAATGCTTGCGCGCCTCGGCGTCTATACCGTGGCCATTATCGCGCACGTGCAGGCGATATTTGCCCTCGCTGCTGCTGCCTTCCAGCCAGAGCTCGGGCGCGGGCTGGGCCTGCATGGCGTCGAGGGCATTGCCGATCAGGTTGACCAGGATCTGCTCCAGGCGCGTCTGGTCGATTTGCAATTGGGCGTGGGAAAAGTCGCGGTGCAGGGTCAGTGGCAGGCTGTCCAGGCGTGCGCCGAGAACCTGGAACGCCGCGTCGACCGCTTTGGCCAGGCTGGCTTCGCCCTGGTCGTCGCCGCGCCGGGCGAAGGAACGCAGGCTGGCGGTGATGCGGCCCATGCGGTCGATCAGTTCGTTGATGGTCTTGAGGTTGGCGCTGGCGGTGTCCAGGGCGCCGCGCTCAAGGAAGCGCACGGTATTGCCGGACAAGGTGCGCAGCGCTGCCAGCGGCTGGTTCAATTCGTGGGCAATGCTGGTGGACATCTGGCCGATAGCGGCCAGTTTGCCGGCCTGAACCAGCTCATCCTGGGCGCGACGCAGCGTCTCTTCGGCCTGGCGTCGTTCGCGAATCTGGCCCTTGAGCCGTTCGTTGCTGGCGCGCAGGTCGGCGGTGCGTTCGGCAATTCGCCGTTCCAACTGGCTGTTGGCTTCCTGCAAGGCTTCACGGGCGGCGAGGCGGGTGGCGATGACCTTGCGCCGCTCATTCCAGGCGATCAGCAAAAATGCGACCAAGCCAAACGCAACGGCCACCAGAATGCCCTGGTTTATAGCGGCACGGCGCAGGTCGTTGAGCGGCGTGAGCAGGGTAAAATTCCACGGCGTGTCATTCAGCGGGCGGGTTTGCGCCAGGTAGCTGACTTCGTGCTCGTCGTTGACCACTTCACTGTTGGCCGGGAAGGTTAGTTTCTCGGTGCCTTCGTTGAGGCGCTCACGGGCCAGGGGTTCCAGCTCGTTCAACGTCGCCCAGTAATATTGCAGGCTGTGGGCCAGGCGTTCTTTGGTGTCATCGCTCAGCGGGCGCACGGCCTTGAGGCGGCGGGCCGGGTCGCTGGAAAGGATGATGATGCCGTTCTCGTCGCTCACAAAGGCTTCGAGGCGCGCGCGCTGCCAGCGCTCTTCGAGGGCTTCGAGGCGCACCTTGACCACGGCGACGCCGATGATCTTGCCGTGCTCTTCCAGGCCGTGCGCCAGGTAGTAGCCGGGTTCGCCATTGGTGCTGCCGATGCCGTAGAAACGGCCAGGCTGGCCACGTACGGCGTTCTGGAAATAGGCGCGGAAGGACAGGTCTTCACCCTGGTAACTGTCGGCATCGCGCCAGTTACTGGTGGCCAGCACGCGGCCAGTGGTGTCCATCACGTAGATGGCCCGACTGCGACTGCGTCGGTTCAGGCCCTCGAGGTAATCGTTGACGGTCTTGCGGGTTTCCTGGTTCGGATCGGCCAGCAGCGTGGAGACGCTGGACTCCAATTCCAGCAGGCTGGGCAGGTAGGTGTATTTGCTCAGTTCGCTTTCGACGGTGCGGGCATGCAACTCCAGCTGGCGTTCGCCGGTGTCGCTGAGGGTGCGGATGCCATAGTACTCACTGATCCAGAAGCCGATATAACCCAGGCCGATCATCAGGGCGATGATCAACGGCGGCAGGAACAGTTGGCGGATCAGACGTGGTTTCACGGCAAGTGATGGCGGTGCGGCGCGAAATTGGTTGGGGTCGCATTTCATCACAGATGCCTTGGGTCAACCAGAGCTGCCAGCCTGTGCGGGCCAATGTGGGAGGGGGCAAGCCCCCTGCCACATTGGCCCGGTTTCCACAGTCGGCGCTATGTAGTGCTTAGTGCTGCAGGATTTTCTCAAGGAAGTGCTGCGCGCGTTCGGAGCGGGCGCTGATGTCGCCGAAGAATTCTTCTTTCGGGCAGTCTTCGATGATCTTGCCGGCGTCCATGAAGATCACGCGGTCGGCCACTTTGCGGGCGAAGCCCATTTCGTGGGTCACGCACATCATGGTCATGCCTTCGTGGGCCAGTTGCACCATCACGTCGAGTACTTCGTTGACCATTTCCGGGTCGAGGGCCGAGGTTGGTTCGTCGAACAGCATGACGATCGGGTCCATGGCCAGGGCGCGGGCAATCGCCACGCGTTGTTGCTGACCACCGGAGAGTTGGCCAGGGTGCTTGTGGGCGTGTGCTGACAGGCCGACGCGGTCGAGCAGTTGCAGGCCTTTCTTGGTGGCTTCTTCCTTGCTGCGGCCGAGCACCTTGATCTGCGCGATGGTCAGGTTCTCGGTGATGGTCAGGTGCGGGAACAGTTCGAAGTGCTGGAACACCATGCCCACGCGCGAACGCAGTTTCGGCAGGTTGGTCTTCGGGTCGGCGATGGAGGTGCCGTCGACCACGATGTCGCCCTTCTGGAACGGCTCCAGCGCGTTGACGCACTTGATCAGGGTGGATTTGCCCGAACCGGACGGCCCGCACACCACGATCACTTCGCCTTTTTTAACCTCAGTGCTGCAATCGGTCAGCACCTGGAAGTCGCCATACCACTTGTTGATGTTCTTGATAGAGATCATACGGCAAACCTTTTTTGCAGACGCTTGACCAGCAGCGAGGCGGAAAAGCTGATGATGAAGTAGACGACACCGGCAAAGATCAGGAACTCGTTGGAGCGGCCGATGATGTCGCCGTTGGAGCGGGCGGAGTTGAGGAAGTCCACCAGGCCCACGGTGTAGACCAGCGAGGTGTCCTGGAACAGGATGATCGACTGTTGCAGCAGCAACGGGGTCATCTTGCGGAACGCCTGGGGCAGGATGATCAGGCGCATGGTCTGGCCATAGGTCATGCCCATTGCCTGTGCCGCCGCCATCTGGCCTTTGGGGATCGACTGCACGCCGGCCCGTACGATTTCGCAGAAGTACGCGGCTTCGAACATCATGAAGGCCACGACGCACGAGGTGAACGCACCGATCGGCGTGTCTTCGCCGGTGATCCAGCGCAACACGAACGGTACCGCCAGGTAGAACCAGGTGATCACCAGCAACAGCGGGATCGAGCGGAAGTAGTTCACATAAGCGCCGGCAACGCGCGACAGCAGTTTGCTGGACGACAGGCGCATCAGCGCCAGGACCGTACCCAGCGCAATGCCGCCGACCACGCCCATGACCATCAACTGCAAGGTCATGACCATGCCGTTCCACAGGCCTGGGATAGCGGGGATGATGCCGCTGAAATCGAAGTCCATTATTTACCCCCCACGGAGATCAGGCCGGGCACTGCGACTTTCTTCTCGACCAGGCGCATGAGCAGCATCAGGCTCATGTTCAGGGTGAAGTAGATCAGCGTGGCCAGGGTGAAGGCTTCAAACAGGTTGGCCGAGAATTCGGCGGTCTGTTTGGTTTGCGCCAGCAGTTCCATCAGGCCGATCAAGGACGCCACGGAGGAGTTCTTGAAGACGTTGAGGAATTCCGAGGTGAGCGGCGGAATGATGATCCGGTAGGCCTGTGGCAGCAGCACGTTCCAGTAGATCTGTGGCAGCTTGAAGCCCATGGCGCGCGCAGCGGATTCCTGGCCGCGTGGCAGCGCCTGGATGCCGGTACGCACTTGCTCACACACACGGGCGGCGGTGAACAGGCCCAGGCACACGACAACGCTCAGGTAGGCCGAGGTAGTCGGGTTGAGGTCTTGTTTGTACCAGTCCTGCAGGTTCTGCGGCAGCATGTCGGGTACCAGGAAGTACCAGATGAACAGCTGAACCAGCAGCGGCACGTTACGAAACAGTTCCACGTAGCAGGTCGCGATGCCCGATACGATGCGGTTTGGCACGGTGCGCATGACGCCCAGAATGGACCCCAGCAGCAAGGCGATAATCCATGCCACGACAGCGATGGCGATGGTCCAGCCCAAGCCGGCGATGTACCAGTCGAGATAAGTCTCGCTGCCCACGCCAGTGGACTTGAAGAACACGCCCCAGTCCCAGTTGTAATTCATTAGGGTCTCCCCTCGAAGTCGATCGATGTACAAGCACCCGCTTGGGGAAGATCCTTTCCCGCCTGACGGAGAACGCCAGGCACACGCGATCGGCTCGAAAACCGCCAGGTCGAGTGTTCCAAAATAAAGCCAGCAGGTAGTAACAGACGCCTGAGGGAGGGTGGCTCCCTCAGGAGATAAGCTTAGTCAGGTATCAGATTTTTACGTCAGGCGCTGGCTTGTCGCTTGGGTTGGCGATCAGCTCCTTCACCTTGTCGCTCATCGGGAAGTTCAGGTTCAGGCCTTTTGGTGGGATCGGGCTCTCGAACCACTTGCTGTAGATCTTGTTGATTTCGCCGGATTTGTACAGGGCAACGATGGCGTCATCGACCGCTTTCTTGAAGGCTGGGTCGTCTTTACGCACCATGCACGCGTAGGCTTCGAAGGATTGCGGAGTCCCGGTGATGACCCAGTCGTCCGGCTTCTTGGCCTTGGCTTCTTCACCTGCCAGCAGGGCGTCGTCCATCATGAAGGCAACGGCGCGGCCGCTTTCCAGCATCTGGAAGGATTCGCCGTGGTCTTTGGCGGAGATGACGTTCATGCCCATCTGCTTGTCGGCGTTCATCGCTTTGATGATGCGCTCGGACGTGGTGCCAGCGGTGGTCACGACGTTCTTGCCTTTCAGGTCAGCGAAGTCGGCGTAGCTCGGCTTGCCATCCTTGTCTTTCTTGACCAGCAGACGGGTACCGATTTCGAAGATGTTGACGGTGAAATCAACTTGCTGGGCGCGTTCGGCGTTGTTGGTGGTGGAACCGCACTCGAGGTCCGCAGTGCCGTTCTGGATCAGCGGAATACGGGTTTGCGAAGTCACCAGGTTGTACTTGGCCTTCAGATCGGGCTTGTTCAGGTCTTTTTTCAGCTGTTCGACGACGGCCAACTGAATGTCGTGGGAGTAGCCCACGGGTTTGCCCGAACCATCCGCGATGTAGGAAAAGGGAATGGAGCTGTCGCGGTGAGCGAGAGTGATGGTGCCGGATTCGTTGATCTTCTTCAGCGTGCCGGTGAGTTCGGCGGCGAAAACTGGAGTGCTGATCAGAGCAGCAGCGATAGCTGCGCCCAGAATATGGGGAACGATGCGCATCAATACTTCCTCGACATTTGTTTTTTTTATGAAGCCGGCTAAACGGCTCTCTTGTACAGCGAATGCCCATGACGGCTCCTGAGGCGTCCCAGGCAATCGTCCAAGAGTGTAGAGCATGAGTCGTGCCATACCTGGAATTAAAGGTTATCTATTTGATTTATAAGAAAATTAACTTTATATGACGACGTTCTTTCAAACCTTGGATCCGGCAAACCGAATTGATGGCACTGCGGCGTTCGGAAAACCGAATGCGAAAAAAAGCCCCTGGGCCGTTCGGCGCAGGGGCTTTTGTAGTACTGGTCCGTCAGGCTGCTTCGATCTTGCTGCGGTTCTGCTCAACGGTGGACAGGTATCGCTGCACGTTGGCCTGTTCTTCCGGAGTAGTGAACAGACCCAGCTTGGTGCGACGCCACAGCACGTCCTGAGGCTGGGTTGCCCATTCCTCGGTGCACAGGTAATCAACCTCGCGGGTGTACAGGCCGCCACCCAAGTGGTCGCCCAGGTCGGCCAGCGATTGCACGCCTTCGAGCAGGCGCCAGGTGCGGCTGCCGTAGGTGGTGGACCAACGGCGCGCGATCTCGCTCGGTACCCAGTCGAACTTGCTGCGGATGGCGTCAGCCAAGGCTTCTGGCGTGGTCATGTCTTCGCCGCCGGGCAGGCTGGCGGTAGCAGTCCAGCTTGGGCGCATCTGGGTGAAGTAGGGGGCCAGTTGCGCCATCGCCGATTCAGCCAGCTTGCGATAGGTGGTCAGTTTGCCGCCAAACACCGACAGGATCGGCGCCTCGCCCGTGCCGCCGGACAATGCCAGGGTGTAGTCGCGGGTGATGGCCGACGGGTTGTCCGATTCGTCATTGCACAGCGGACGCACGCCGGAGTAGGTGTGGACGATGTCGTCGCGGCTCAGCTGCTTCTTGAAGTGAGCGTTGACCACTTTCAGCATGTAGTCCGTTTCACCTTCGGTGATCGCAACTGCAGCCGGATCACCGGTGTATTCACGGTCGGTGGTGCCGATGATGGTCAGGTGGTTCAGGTACGGGATGGTGAAGACGATGCGCTGGTCTTCGTTCTGCAGGATGTGCGCGTGAGCGCCTTCGTACAGTTTCGGCACGATCAGGTGGCTGCCCTGGATCAGGCGGATGCCGTAAGGCGAATCCAGCTTCAGGTCGTCCTTGATGAACTTGGCGACCCATGGGCCGGCGGCGTTCACCAGTGCGCGAGCACGGATCGAGAACAGGCTGCCATCGGCGCGTTCCATGTTCATTTCCCACATGCCGTTGCTGCGGTGGGCGCTAATGCACCGGGTTTGCGTGTGGATGTGCGCGCCTTTTTCGCGGGCGGCCATGGCGTTCAGCACGACGAGACGGGCGTCATCCACCCAGCAGTCGGAATATTCGAAGCCTTTGGTGATTTCGCTTTTCAGCGGGCTGTCGGGGCCGAACTTGAGGCTTTTCGAACCGGCGAGCTTTTCGCGCTTGCCCAGGTTGTCATACAGGAACAGGCCGGCGCGGATCATCCACGCCGGGCGCAGGTGCGGGCGGTGCGGCAACACGAAGCGCATCTGCTTGACGATATGCGGGGCCTTGGCCAGCAATACTTCACGCTCGGCCAGGGCTTCGCGCACCAGGCGGAATTCGTAATGTTCGAGGTAACGCAGCCCGCCGTGGATCAGCTTACTGCTGGCGGATGACGTGTGGCTGGCCAGGTCATCCTTTTCGCAAAGGAATACCGACAAACCGCGCCCGGCTGCGTCTGCTGCAATGCCGACGCCATTGATCCCGCCACCGATAACGGCAACGTCATAGACTTCGGCAAGCGGTGGGGCAGGCAAGGTAGAAGGGTTCATCGGCTGGCCTCGCGATCTTTTCGTATTGGAATTCGAACATTAATGTTCATTTGCGAAAATGGTAGCTGATAAACGCGCGCACAGCCACCTGACTTCGATTGAAAAAACTCATCGAAGCGGCGGGAAAGGAAAATTTGTGAACATAAAACGGTAGGAGCCGGCTTGCCGGCGATGGCGTCCATGAGGTCGCTATCGCCGGCAAGCCGGCTCCTACAAGGTGGGGGTATTACACGACTTCCAGCCGAACCTTATGCTGGCTCAACAGCTGCACCAGCGCCGGCACTGGCTGCTGGTCGGTCACCAGGCAGTCCACCAAACTGATCGGGCCCAGGCGAATCATGGCGTTGCGCCCGAATTTGCTGGAGTCCGCCGCCAGGATCACCTGGCGTGCATTGGCGATAATCGCCTGGGATACGCGTACTTCCTGGTAATCAAAGTCCAGCAGACTGCCGTCTTCATCGATACCGCTGATACCCACAAGCGCAAAGTCGACCTTGAATTGGTTGATGAAGTCGACACTCGCCTGGCCCACCACACCACCGTCGCGCCGCACGTTACCGCCGGTCAGCAGCACATCGAAGTCGTCCTTGGCACTGAGCATGGTGGCGACGTTGAGGTTGTTGGTAATGATTTTCAGGTGATTGTGGTTGAGCAGCGCGCGAGCGATGGATTCGGTGGTGGTGCCGATATTGATGAACAGCGAGGCGTGATCGGGGATTTGCGCAGCGATGGCTTCGCCGATGCGCTGTTTCTCGTCGCGCATCTGGTCGGCGCGCATGGCGTAGGCGGTGTTCTCGACACTGGAGTCATAGGCCGCGCCGCCGTGGTAGCGGCGCAGCAGATTGGCGTCCGCCAGTTGGTTGATGTCGCGGCGGATGGTTTGCGGGGTGACAACGAATAGCTGCGCCATTTCCTCGATACTGACATAGCCGCGTTCGCGGACCAGTTCGAGGATTTGTTGTTGGCGGGGAGGCAGATTCATGGGGCGTCCTTTGGGCTGCCATACAAAAGTGGCCCATGATGACGCAGGAATCCGCTCCCTGCCAGTTACAACCGGACGTTGGCTTATTCAGCGCCTTCGTGGGGCTCCCAGTCACGGGTGCGGCTGACTGCTTTTTGCCAGCCGGCGTAGAGCTTCTCTTTGGCCGCTTCGTCCAGTTGTGGTTCGAATTCGCGCTCGATCACCGCCTTGCCGCGCAACTCGTCCAGGCTGCCCCAGAAGCCGCACGCCAGGCCAGCCAGGTAGGCCGCGCCGAGTGCAGTGGTTTCGCGCATTTGCGGGCGCTCGACCTGGGTGCCGAGGATGTCGGCCTGGAATTGCATCAGGAAGTTGTTGGCCACGGCGCCGCCGTCCACACGCAGGGCCTTGAGGCGTTCGCCGGAGTCCTGTTGCATGGCGTCGAGCACGTCACGGGTCTGGTAGGCAATCGACTCCAGGGCTGCACGAATAATGTGATCCACGCGTACGCCACGGGTCAGGCCGAACAGTGCGCCACGGGCGTACGGGTCCCAGTACGGGGCGCCCAGGCCGGTGAAGGCTGGCACCAGGTACACGCCGTTGCTGTCCTTGACCTTGCCGGCGAAGTATTCGGTGTCGGTGGCATCGGCGATGATCTTCAGCTCGTCACGCAGCCACTGCACAGTGGAACCGCCGTTGAACACTGCGCCTTCCAGGGCGTAAGCCACTTCGCCGCGCGGGCCGCAGGCGATGGTGGTAAGCATGCCGTGCTTGGATTTCACCGCCTTGTCGCCGGTGTTCATCAGCAGGAAGCAACCGGTGCCGTAGGTGTTCTTGGCTTGGCCGGCTTCGACGCACATTTGGCCGAACAGTGCCGCTTGCTGGTCACCGGCGATACCGCCGATGGCGATGCCGCTCTTGGTGCGGCCGTAGATTTCCGAGGAGGATTTGACTTCCGGCAGCATTTCGCGCGGTACGTCGAGGATCTCCAGCATCTTCGCGTCCCACTCCAGGGTGTGGATGTTGAAGAGCATGGTGCGCGAGGCGTTGGTGTAGTCGGTGACGTGGGTCTTGCCGCCAGTAAATTTCCAGATCAGCCAGCTGTCGATGGTGCCGAACAGCAGTTCGCCGTTGCGCGCACGCTCGCGGCTGCCTTCGACGTTGTCGAGGATCCACTTGAGCTTGGTGCCGGAGAAGTACGGGTCGGTGACCAGGCCAGTGGTGTCATTGATGTATTGCTCGTGGCCATCGCGCTTGAGCTGCTGGCAGATCTCGGTGCTACGGCGGCACTGCCAGACGATCGCGTTGTAGATCGGACGACCGGTGACTTTGTCCCACACCACGGTGGTTTCACGCTGGTTGGTGATGCCGATGGCAGCAACCTGGTCATGGTGCAGGCCGGCCTGTGCCAGCGCTTCGACCATCACCGCACTCTGGGTGGCGAAGATTTCCATCGGGTCATGCTCGACCCAACCGGCTTGTGGGTAATGCTGAGTGAATTCACGCTGGGCGGTGCAGACCACGTTGGCGTCACGATCGAAGATGATCGCGCGGGAACTGGTGGTGCCCTGATCAAGGGCAATGATGTAGTTCTTATTCTGAATGTCGGTCATGTCGATTGCCTTGGACGGAAAATAAGGAAGTAAGGAGTCAGCCGGGTCCGCAAAGAGGCAGTGGGGACCCGGCCGGCGGTATCAGGAAATACGCGTCTTGCCGTTGACAGCCGTGTCAGGTGTTTCTTCAGCTATAGCAGGTGCGGCGCTCGGCAGGTGGCGGGCGATCAGCCCGCGATAGGCCGCAGCACCGAGGCATGCACCCACAATCGGCGCGAAAATCGGCACCAGGAAGTAAGGAATATCACGGCCACCAGTGAAGGCCATTTCACCCCAGCCTGCGAAAAAGGTCATCAGCTTGGGCCCGAAATCCCGTGCCGGGTTCATCGCAAAGCCGGTCAACGGGCCCATGGCGCTGCCAATCACCGCGATCAGCAGGCCGATCAGCAGCGGGGCCAGCGGGCCGCGTGGCAAGCCGTTGTTGTCATCGGTGAGGGCCATGATCACGCCCATCAGGATTGCTGTAATGACCATTTCCACCAGGAACGCCTGAGCGGTGCTCAACAGCGCATGGGGGTAGGTGGAGAATACCGACGCCAATTCCAGGCTGGCCTGGGAACCGCGCACCATGTGGTGGGTTTGTTCGTAATCGAAAAACAGGTTGCTGTAGAGCGTGTACACCAGGGCCGCCGAGCAAAAGGCGCCGGCGATCTGGGCGAGGATATAGAAGGGCAGTTTGCGCTTGTCGAAGTCAGCGAAAATACACAGCGCGATGCTGACGGCCGGGTTGAGGTGGGCCCCGGATATCCCGGCGCTCAGGTAGATCGCCATGCTGACGCCGACCCCCCAGATGATACTGATCTCCCACAAGCCAAAGCTGGCACCCGCGACCTTGAGCGCAGCGACACATCCTGTACCGAAGAAGATCAGAAGCGCAGTCCCCAGGAATTCGGCCATGCATTGGCTCGAAAGTGAAGGCTGTTGAAGAGCAGTTGTCATGGAAAACCTCAGTTGTTGTTCTTGTCTGGCGCACAACCTCAACGGATTGTTGCGCGATTTTCACCGTGGCAAGGATCCCCATCCCGGTCGCGGCTTACTGCTTCAATACTGCGGGTCTATTCCTACAGTATTCGGAAACGAAAAAATATAGACAAGAATGACGGCTGTCAAAGGTCGAAAGTGAACTGTCAGTCACTTTCAAACTATTGGTCTGGTGAATGATCACGCTTCTCACAATGCGCGCGCACCTTAAGAGTGGGCGGGCTAGAGCGTTTTGTGTGGGCTTGGCCTAGAATTGGCCATCTGTTTGCCACGCCCGGAGACGTCATGACCCCCGCATTGGATCTGTTGAAAAAAGTTCGCGCCGAACATCGTATTCACAGTTATGAACACGACCCCAAGGCGGCGTCCTATGGGCTGGAGGCCGCGGAAAAATTGGGCCTCGACCCGGCGCAGGTGTTCAAGACCTTGTTGGCGAGCAGCGAGAAGGGCGAATTGTTGGTGGCGGTGGTGCCGGTCGTCGGAAGTCTGGACCTGAAGGCCCTGGCTCATGCGGCAGGCGTCAAGAAAGTCGAAATGGCCGACCCGGCGGCGGCTCAGCGTTCAACCGGCTACCTGCTGGGCGGCATCAGCCCGTTGGGGCAAAAGAAACGCCTGCGCACGTTTATCGATGCAACGGCGCAACCCTTCGCAACGATTTTTGTAAGTGCGGGGAGACGGGGCTTGGAAGTTGAATTGCCGGCGGCTGTGCTGGCTGAACATACCCAGGCCAAATTCGCAGAAATTGGCCGGGCATGACCGGGCGTTATACCGGGCTGTAGCGTCTCACGCCGGATTCGACTTGAGGGATCTGCGCGGCGGTGCTGCCTGAGGCCTGGAACAGCACCAGGTGTTCGGCGGCCACACGGATCCCCACATCCGCGCCGACCTGATGGTCGGCATGGCTCGGGAAAATCGACTCCAATTGCGCGCCGGTCGGCAGTTGCAGGCGGTACAAGGTCGATGCGCCGAGAAAGGTCTTGCCGACGATCCGCGCTTTCAACGCGCTGTCCGGTGCGTAGACGATGTCATCCGGGCGCAGCAACACGTCCACCGCACCGCCGGTAGGCCAGGTGTAGGCGCGGTTGCCACGCAATTCACCCAGTTCGGTACTGACCGATTCCGGCGAACTCAATTGGCCACGGATGAAGTAACCCTGGCCGATAAAGCTGGCGACATAGGGCGTCTGCGGTTCGTGATAGAGGTTGTAGGGTGTGTCCCACTGCTCCAGACGACCCTCCTTGAAAACCCCGACCTGGTCGCTGACTGCAAAGGCTTCTTCCTGGTCATGGGTCACCAGGATCGCACTGGTGCCGCGTGCCTTGAGGATGTCGCGCACCTCATGGCTGAGCTTGCGGCGCAGCTCGCCGTCCAGGTTGGAGAAGGGTTCATCCAGCAACAACAGGGCCGGCTCCGGCGCCAACGCGCGGGCGAGGGCGACGCGTTGTTGCTGGCCGCCGGAAAGCTCGTGGGGAAAGCGCTTGCCCAGGTTCTTCAGGTTGACCAGCTCCAGCAACTCAGCCACCACGCGGTCTTTCTGCGGATGCTTGCGAATACCGAAGGCAATGTTGTCGGCCACGCTCAAATGAGGAAACAGTGCGTAGTCCTGGAACACCATCCCGATACGACGTTTCTCTGGTGCCAGTGTGAAACCGGCACTGGAGATCACTTCGCCCGCCAGGCTGATCTCGCCATCGTGCACCGGCTCGAACCCGGCAATCGCACGTAACGTGGTGGTCTTGCCGCAACCCGAGGAGCCCAGCAGGCAGCCGATGTCGCCGGCGTTGAGGTGCAGGTTGAGGTTCTGTACCACCCGTTGATCTTGATAGCCGCATGCCAGGTTGCGCAGGTTCAGCAGTAATGAATGGCTCATGCGTGGTGGTACGACGGCGGGACGAGGAATTCGAGCAGGGCTTTTTGCGCATGCAGGCGGTTTTCAGCCTGGTCCCAGGCGACCGAGCGTGGGTCGTCGAGCAGGTCGGTGCTGATCTCTTCGCCACGGTGGGCCGGCAGGCAGTGCATAAACAGCACGTCTGGCGCGGCCAGGTCGAGCAGGGCGCGGGTCACCTGGTACGGGGCGAACAGGGCCAGGCGCTTGGCGGTTTCTTCTTCCTGGCCCATGGAGGTCCAGACGTCAGTGCTCACCAGGTGCGCGCCGATCACCGCGTCACGCGGGTCGCGCACCAGGGTCACGCGGTCGCCGGCCAGGGCCAGGAAGCGCGCGTCAGGCTCGTAGCCTTCCGGGCAGGCAACGCGCAGTTGGAAATCGAACTGGATCGCGGCTTCTATATAGCTGTTGCACATGTTGTTGCCGTCGCCGATCCAGGCCACGGTCTTACCCTGGATCGAGCCGCGGTGCTCAAGGAAGGTCTGCATGTCGGCCAGCAACTGGCACGGGTGCAGGTCGTCGGACAGGCCGTTGATCACCGGCACGCGGGAGTTTGCGGAAAATTCGGTCACGGTGCTGTGGGCAAAGGTACGGATCATCACGGCGTCGAGCATGCTCGACATCACCTTTGCACTGTCGGCGATCGGCTCGCCACGCCCCAGTTGGGTGTCACGCGAGGACAAGAAGATGGCTTGGCCACCCAATTGGATCATGCCAGCTTCGAATGACACGCGGGTGCGGGTCGACGACTTCTCGAAGATCATGCCGAGCACGCGGTTTTTCAAAGGCTCGAACAGTACGCCGCGGTTACGCAGGTCTTTAAGCTCAATGCCTCGACGGATCACGCTGACCAGCTCTTCGGGCGTGCAATCCATCAGGGAGAGAAAGTGCCTTGCGCTCATCATTAACTACCTTTTTGCAACAGACCGCAGATACTCAAAGCCTTGTTTATTGTGACAACGGGCGAGACCTGCGGCGAAAGCCGCACGGGGCGACGAAATAGGGGAAGGCGCGATCTTATAATTAAATGTCGCGTCTTACCAATAGGGCTACGGTTTTTAAGGGTGTTCAAGCAGGGCGCCGGGGCGCTTTTGAAGACTATTTCCAGACAGCAGCGAGCCATTTGTACACTGGCGCCGAGACCTTTTGCAACGTGCGGGGGCGGGCGCAGGCCAGGCTGCGTCGGTTTCAGAGGCGGTATGCAGGGTTTTGAAACATTTGCTCACGCTTGTCCATGGCCTGGCCTGATGCAGGGCGATTCACGGGACGAACATTGGTGGCGCCCCCGCCGGTCTCGACCCATAGTGGGATCAAAGCCCCTATAAAAGAGACTGGCCATGACCAAGACTCTCCACCACCGTGCCTGCCACCTGTGTGAAGCCATTTGTGGCCTGACCCTGGAAACCACCCAAGCCGAGGACGGTAGCCTGGCGATTACCTCGATCAAGGGCGACGCTCAGGACAGCTTCAGCCGTGGGCATATCTGCCCCAAGGCCGTCGCGTTGCAGGATATCCAGAACGATCCCGACCGCCTGCACCAACCCATGTTGCGGGTCGGTAGCGAATGGCAGCCGATTGCGTGGGAAGACGCCTTCGCGCTTGTAGCCGAGCGGTTGTCAGGCATCCAGGCGCAGCATGGGCAGAATGCGGTGGCGGTGTACCAGGGCAACCCCAGCGTGCACAACTATGGGTTGATGACCCACAGCAACTACTTCCTGGGCCAGTTGAAGACGCGCAATCGGTTTTCCGCGACGTCTGTGGACCAGTTGCCCCATCACCTCACCAGTTACCTCATGTACGGCCACGGCCTGTTGCTGCCGATCCCGGACATCGATCACACCGATTTCATGCTGATCCTGGGGGGCAATCCGCTCGCGTCCAACGGCAGCATCATGACCGTGCCCGACGTGGAGAAGCGCCTCAAGGCGATCCAGGCGCGGGGCGGCAAAGTGGTGGTAATCGACCCGCGGCGCAGTGAAACGGCGGCGATGGCCGACCAGCATCTGTTCGTGCGTCCAGGCGGTGATGCGGCGTTGTTGTTCGGCGTGCTCAACACCTTGTTCAGCGAGAACCTGACCCGCGACAGCCATTTACCGATTGAAGGCCTTGAGGACGTACGGCGCGCCATCGCTGGGTTTACCGCCGAGGCCATGAGCCGCCAATGTGCGGTGCCTGCCGAGCAGATCCGCCAGTTGGCACGGGACTTTGCTGCAGCCGACAAAGCCGTGTGCTATGGGCGCATGGGCGTGTCGACCCAGGCATTCGGCACGCTGTGCCATTGGCTGGTGCAGTTGATCAACCTGGTGACTGGCAACCTGGACCGCGTCGGAGGCGCGTTGTGCACCACGCCGGCGGTGGACCTGGTGGCGTCGACCGGTGGAGGGCATTTCAATCGCTGGCAGAGTCGGGTTTCCGGGCGTCCGGAGTACGGTGGCGAGTTGCCTGTGTCGGCCTTGGCTGAGGAAATGCTCACCGAGGGTGAAGGACAAATCCGTGCATTGGTCACGGTGGCAGGTAATCCCGTGTTGTCGACGCCGAACGGCCGGCAATTGGAACAGGCCCTCGATGGGCTGGAGTTCATGGTCAGCATCGACCTCTATATCAACGAAACCACGCGCTATGCCGACCTGATCCTGCCGTCTACGTCGGCGCTGGAAAACGATCATTACGACACCACCTTCAATATGTTTGCGGTGCGTAACGTCACCCGCTTCAATCGGGCGATCTTGCCCAAGCCTGCGGGCGCGCTGCATGACTGGGAGATTTTTGTGGGCCTGGCCAAAGCCTTCGCTGCTCACAATGGTGTCGCGCTCAAGCCGACGATGCCCCCTGCGCAAATGATTGATTTCGGTCTGCGCGCGGGCGCCTACGGTGATGCATCCAGCCACAAGTTGTCGGTGGCCATGCTGGCGGATCATCCCCACGGCGTGGACTTAGGGCCGCTGCAACCCAACCTTTCAGCGCGTTTGAAAACCGCTGATGGCAAGGTGCAAGCGGCGCCGCCAGTGATCCTTGCCGACCTGGTGCGTTTTGCCGCGCAACCGGTGCCTGTCGATGACGAACTGCTGCTGATCGGTCGTCGCCATGTGCGCAGTAATAATTCCTGGATGCATAACTATCACCGGCTGGTGAAGGGCAAGCCGCGCCATCAATTGCTGATGCATCCGGACGATCTGGCCAGTCGTCAATTGAGCGATGGCCAGCGGGTCCGTGTCAGCTCGCGCATCGGCATGATCGAAGTGGAAGTGGTGGCCAGCCTGGACATGATGCCCGGCGTGGTCAGTCTGCCCCATGGTTGGGGTCACGGACGGCCGGGAGTAAAGATGACCATCGCCAGTGGACAGCCAGGGGCGAGTGCCAATGATTTGACCGACGAACGGCAGCTGGACGAGCTATCGGGCAATGCAGCGCTCAATGGCGTGCCGGTGCAGGTAGCAGCCGCCTGAGCACCAGGCTGGAATTTTGCGTTACAATGCGCCACCGTGCCGACCTGTGAGTCGCAAAGTTCCAGCCGAGGTGTTCCATGGATATCATCGAAACGATCAAAGAGCAGATTGCCAACAACACCATTCTGCTTTACATGAAGGGCGCGCCAAACGCTCCTCAGTGCGGTTTCTCCGCGAAGGCGTCCCAGGCCATCATGGCGTGCGGCGAAAAATTCGCTTATGTGGATATCCTGCAAAACCCTGAAATCCGCGCCAACCTGCCGAAGTACGCCAACTGGCCGACCTTCCCACAACTGTGGGTTGCCGGTGAGCTGGTCGGCGGTAGCGACATCATCACTGAAATGGCCGCAGACGGTTCGTTGCAGTCGTTGATCAAAGATGCAGCGGCAAAAGCGGCAGCCAAGACTGAAGCTTGATCCGGACGCAATAAAAAGCCCCGCTTCTCGTGAGAGAGCGGGGCTTTTTTGTACCTGCGAGCTGGGGGCTTATTCTTCGCCCATCTGCGATTGCAGGTAGTTTTCCAGGCTGACTTTGTCGATCAGGCCCAGTTGGGTCTCCAGCCAGTCGATGTGTTCTTCCTGGTCTTCGAGGATGTCTTCCAGCAGTTCGCGGCTGCCGAAGTCACCTTTGCTTTCGCAGTGAGCGATGGCGGCCTTGAGGTCGCTGTGGCTCTTGTGTTCGAACTTCAGGTCGCTGCTGATCATTTCCTGGGTGTGCTCGCCGATGTTCAGCTTGCCCAGGTCCTGCACGTTCGGCAGGCCTTCCAGGAACAGGATGCGCTTGATCAGTGCGTCCGCATCTTTCATGGCCTTGATGGATTCTTTGTATTCGCGCTTGCCCAGCTTTTCCAGGCCCCAATCGTCATACATGCGCGCATGCAGAAAGTACTGATTGATCGCGACCAGTTCATTGGCAAGGATTTTGTTGAGTTGCTGGATGACTGAGATGTCGCCTTTCATGACTGGGGTCCTGCCCTGTAATAGCTGTGTATAAGGCGGAGTTTGAGCGGCGAATTCCCTAGTGTCAAACCTAAGTTATTGAATAATAAATGAAAATTAATCGGAATAAGAATGTTTGTGTTCCGCGTCTTGACGCTAACTAATTGAATTGCGGGCATAAAAAAACCGGACACTAAGTCCGGTTCTTTAAAACACGCCCAATCAGGCGTGTGTAAATTCTGCTGAATAGGGGAGCGCGGCCTGGGCTGTCTGCAGCTGCGTCAGGGTTTCCCGTACCACTTGCTTGGCGAGGCAAGCACATTTACCGCACTGGCTGGCAACGCCGGTGGTTTCACGCACTTCCTTGTAGCTGCAGCAACCTTCATAGATTGCTTCGCGGATTTGTCCGTCGGTGACGCCAGTACAGAGGCACACATACATAAGGGAGAACCGTCGCGGGTTTAAGGCTTAAGTGCGATGGATCTTAATGTTAACGAGAATGATTGTCAAAGTAGATTCGTAGGGTATTTGCTGGCACCGCGCCCGCACTGACGAACGGTTTTTTCAGTGTATGATGGTCGGTCTTCACGAAGCGTGACTGCGTCACAGGGCTGTCGCTTATTAACGGCAGACTCGAGGCCGGTCCTTTTACTTCAATCGTCACCTCTACATCAGGAGATACCCAATGAGCGTACTCGTCGGCAAACAAGCCCCGGATTTCGACGTCCCAGCCGTCCTCGGCAATGGCGAAATCGTAGACAGCTTCAAACTGTCTGAAGCCATCAAAGGCAAATACGGCCTGGTGTTCTTCTACCCGCTGGACTTCACCTTCGTCTGCCCTTCGGAGCTGATCGCTCTGGACCACCGCATGGACGATTTCAAGGCGCGCAACGTTGAAGTGGTCGCTGTTTCCATCGACTCCCATTTCACCCACAACGCCTGGCGCAACACCGCCATCAATGATGGCGGCATCGGCAAAGTCAAATACACCATGGCTGCCGACATGAAGCACGACATCGCCAAGGCCTACGACGTTGAGTCTGAAGGCGGCGTGGCCTTCCGTGGTGCTTTCCTGATCGACGACAAGGGCGTTGTCCGCTCCCAGATCATCAACGACCTGCCACTGGGTCGTAACATGGAAGAGCTGATCCGCCTGGTCGACGCCCTGCAATTCCACGAAGAGCACGGCGAAGTCTGCCCAGCCAACTGGAAAAAAGGCGACAAAGGCATGAACGCTTCGCCAGAAGGCGTTGCGGCTTACCTGACCGAGAACGCTGGCAAGCTGTAAGCCAGGTTCGAGGTACAAAAAAACCGGCCTGAGAAGGCCGGTTTTTTTATGCGCGGGATATGACCTCAATCATTGAAGTCTTCCCAGCCGCCCATGTCTTTCCAGCGGTTGACGATGCCGCAGAACAGCTCGGCGGTTTTCTCAGTGTCGTAGCGAGCCGAGTGAGCCTCACGCCCGTCAAAGTCAATACCGGCGGCCTGGCAGGCTTTCGCCAACACGGTCTGGCCATACGCCAGGCCGGCGAGGGTGGCCGTGTCGAAGCTAGAGAACGGGTGGAACGGGTTGCGCTTCATGTCCAACCGCGCCACGGCGGCGTTCAGGAAACCCAGGTCGAAACTGCTGTTGTGGCCAACCAGGATCGCGCGTTTGCAGCCATTGGCCTTCAACGCCTTGCGCACACCACGGAAGATATCGGTCAGCGCCGCTTCTTCACTCACCGCCATGCGCAGTGGGTGATCAAGCTTGATGCCCGTGAATTCCAAAGCGGCGGCTTCGATATTCGCGCCTTCAAACGGTTCGACGCGGAAGAAGTGGGTGTGTTCCGGGAACACAAAACCCTGCTCGTCCATGCCGATGGTGGTTGCGGCGATTTCCAGCAATGCGTCGGTGGCGCAATTGAAGCCACCGGTTTCTACGTCGATGACAACCGGCAGATAGCCGCGAAACCGCTCGGCCATCGGGTGACGCGAACCGCCACCACTGTGCTCGTGTTCGTCATCGTAATGGTCTTCACTCACTTGCTTTCCTCCAGCAGGCGCCAGCGCAGTGTTTCACCGGCGCGCAGCGGGATGACAGTCAGCTCGCCAAAGGGCAGGCTGGCAGGGGCGGTCCAGTCTTCACGGACCAGGGTGATGCGGTCAGTATTCGCCGGCAGGCCGTAGAACCGCGGGCCGTTGAGGCTGGCGAAACCTTCGAGCTTGTCCAGGGCGTTACGCTGTTCGAACGCTTCGGCATACAACTCGATCGCTGCATAGGCGGTGTAGCAACCGGCACAGCCACACGCCGCTTCCTTGGCGTGCTGGGCATGAGGCGCGGAGTCGGTGCCGAGGAAGAACTTCGGATTGCCGCTGGTCGCTGCATCCAGCAAGGCCACCTGGTGGGTGTTGCGCTTGAGGATCGGCAGGCAATAGAAGTGCGGCCGAATCCCGCCCACCAGCATGTGGTTGCGGTTGTATAGCAAGTGATGCGCGGTGATGGTCGCGCCGACGTTGGCGGAGGCCTCGCTGACGAACTGCACGGCATCGGCTGTGGTGATGTGTTCGAACACCACCTTGAGGGTCGGGAACAGCTCGACCACACGGCGCATATGCTCGTCGATGAAGATCTTCTCGCGGTCGAAGACATCCACGTCGCCACGGGTGACTTCACCGTGGATCAACAGCGGCATGCCGACTTCGGCCATGGCTTCGATGGCCGGCAGGATCTTGTCGATACTGGTCACGCCGGAATCGGAGTTGGTGGTCGCGCCGGCCGGGTACAGCTTGGCGGCGTGCACGAAGCCGCTGGCCTTGGCCTCTCGAATCTCTTCGGGCTGGGTGCGGTCGGTGAGGTAGAGCACCATCAACGGTTCGAAGCGGCTGCCGGCCGGTCGTGCAGCGAGGATACGCTGGCGATAGGCATCGGCTTGCTCGGCGTTACGCACCGGAGGTACCAGGTTAGGCATGATGATGGCGCGGCCAAACGTGCGCGCGACATCGGCCACGGTGTGGGGTAACGCAGCACCATCGCGAAGATGAATATGCCAGTCGTCGGGACGCAGCAGGGTCAGGCGGTCGGACATTGGGGATTCCAGGCGGGTCAATCTGGTGGGAATGCTACCGGAAAAGACGCTTTCAGGCACTCGCTATCAAGTTTTGCAGGATGCAACCGATAGCCTTTGGTATGCCTTATCGATGTATGACGCTTTGAAGTGTTGTAGAAACCAGTGGAGCCTCACGTGCGCCAGCAATATCTAGCCCTGCTCAGTGTGTTCGCCAGCCTGCCTGCGATGGCCCTCACGTTCCAGACACGTCTGGAGAATATTGAGTGGAAGGTGGAAGGCGACCAGTTCGAGTGCCGCTTGACCCAGCCAATCACCGATTTCGGTTCGGGTGAGTTCGTGCGCCGGGCCGGCGAGCAGGCGACATTTCGTCTGAAAGCCTACAACGGCTCGCTGGGAGCCGGTTCGGCCACGTTGCTGGCCGCCGCTGCGCCGTGGCAGCCGGGGCGAGGCGATATCAACCTCGGCGCCGTGCGTGCCGGCAGTGGCGATGTACTGTTCAACAGCTCCCAGGCCCAGGCCGGGCGCCTGTTCAATGGCTTGCTGGAAGGGCGCAGCCCGACCGTGCGGCACTATGGGCGTGAAGGCGGCTATTCGGAAATCCGGCTGCTGCCGGTTAAATTCAACAAGGCCTACAACGATTACCAGCTGTGCACCGCCAAGCTGTTGCCGATGAATTATGACCAGGTCAAACAGACTGAAGTCGGTTTCCCGGGGGGCGGAATCGAGCTGGACGCGGTCGCCAAGAAGAAACTCGACGTGATTCTCGCGTTCATGAAAGCCGACCCCACCGTCAACCATATCGAGTTGAACGGTCATTCGGACAACAGCGGCAACCGACTCACCAACCGCGACGTCTCGCGCCGTCGCGGCCTGGCGGTCATGGACTACTTCAAGGCCAACGGTATCCCGGAATCGCAGATCACCCTGCGTTTCCACGGCGAAAGCTACCCATTGGCGCCCAACACCAATGCGGCCAACCGGGCACGCAACCGCCGCGTGAATATTCAGCTAGAGCGCGTGGCTGCCCCCGAGAAACCGGCCCCCACGGCCACCGGCACAAGCAACCCCGCGCACACCTCCTAAGGTGCGACCATCGGTCGCCCGTTCGACATAATCTGTCGCTTTATCTTCATTTGCTGTCGCGCCCCTGTAAATTCGCGGTTTTGGTCGGTAGAATCGACGCCTTTCCGTACAACCCCGTGGAGTGATGGCATGGCCGACGTAAACAAGGTCGTTCTCGCGTATTCCGGCGGCCTGGACACTTCGGTGATCCTCAAGTGGCTGCAGGATACTTATAACTGTGAAGTGGTGACCTTCACCGCTGACCTGGGTCAGGGCGAAGAGGTCGAACCTGCACGTGCCAAGGCGCAAGCCATGGGCGTGAAAGAGATCTACATTGACGACCTGCGCGAAGAGTTCGTCCGCGATTTCGTTTTCCCGATGTTTCGCGCCAACACCGTCTACGAAGGCGAGTACCTGCTGGGTACCTCCATCGCACGTCCGCTGATCGCCAAACGCCTGATCGAAATCGCCAACGAAACCGGCGCCGACGCCATTTCCCATGGCGCTACCGGCAAGGGCAACGACCAGGTGCGTTTCGAACTGGGTGCCTACGCGCTCAAGCCTGGCGTGAAGGTGATTGCCCCTTGGCGTGAATGGGACCTGCTGTCCCGTGAAAAGCTGATGGATTACGCTGAGAAGCACGCAATCCCGATCGAGCGCCACGGCAAGAAGAAGTCCCCGTACTCGATGGACGCCAACCTGCTGCACATCTCCTATGAAGGCGGCGTGCTGGAAGACACCTGGACCGAGCACGAAGAAGACATGTGGAAGTGGACCGTCTCCCCGGAGAACGCTCCCGACAAGCCGCAATACCTGGAACTGACCTACCGCAACGGCGACATCGTCGCGCTGGACGGCGTCGAGATGACTCCGGCCACCGTACTGGCGACCTTGAACCGTATCGGTGGCGAACACGGTATCGGCCGTCTCGACATCGTCGAGAACCGTTACGTGGGCATGAAGTCCCGCGGCTGCTACGAAACCCCAGGCGGCACCATCATGCTGCGCGCCCACCGCGCCATCGAGTCCATCACCCTGGACCGTGAAGTGGCTCACCTCAAAGACGAGCTGATGCCCAAGTACGCCAGCCTGATCTACACCGGCTACTGGTGGAGCCCTGAGCGTCTGATGCTGCAACAGATGATCGACGCTTCCCAGGTTCACGTGAACGGCGTTGTGCGCCTGAAGCTGTACAAGGGCAACGTGATCGTTACCGGTCGCAAGTCCGATGAATCGCTGTTCGACGCCAACATCGCCACCTTTGAAGAGGACGGCGGCGCTTACAACCAGGCGGACGCGGCAGGCTTTATCAAGTTGAACGCATTGCGCATGCGCATTGCGGCCAACAAAGGTCGCTCGCTGTTCTAAGTCTCAACGTGTTGTAAAGAATGGCCCCTTGCTAAAGGGGCCATTTTTTTTGCCTGTGATTCTGTGAAGACTTTTATGTTTATAACGATTTAAACAGCCGTAGATGTTTTTCCTCAAAACCTTTATCAAAAATGGGGTTTGAATGAATTGTTGTTCAAATGTTGTAGGGGGAATGAATTTTTTACATCTATGTAGGAACTGGTCTTACAGATAATTCACTCATACAAGTGCGGAGAAGAGACAAAACACTGAATGGTCTGTAGGAATTAAGGATGTAAGTGAATATGTTAAATGGAACTAAAGCAGACGCCTCATTCTGGCCGTTTCCCCCTGCGGCGGGCGAGAGACAAGGGGCATTTCCTGAGAGTCATGTGCGGCACGTTTACCCAGCCCCCTATAAGCCACGGATATTTCACTCAAAGTATGTAGGCCCCCGGAAAGTTCTGAAAGGATCCATAAAACCTGATCCCTCCGAGAGGGCGTTTTTTTGTAGGGCAATTCCTTTATCGCTGTGGGGTGGGTCTCTGCTTGCTGTTGCTTGGGGGGTAACGCTATGCCAACTAGGAAACGACTAGGCTATTGTGCTTGCTCTAAATAATTCGAACAGCGAAATTGGACTTTCTCATGAATAAAGTGCTGATCGTGGATGATCATCCCGTCATTCGTCTTGCTGTGCGTATGCTAATGGAACGTCATGGTTATGAGGTCGTTGCCGAGACCGATAACGGTGTCGATGCGTTGCAACTTGCGCGGGAGCATATGCCGGACATAGTGATACTGGACATCGGTATTCCAAAACTTGACGGCCTGGAAGTTATTTGCCGGTTGTCTTCCACCAAGCAGGCTGTGCCATTCAAGGTGCTGGTCCTCACATCTCAGGCCCCTGGTCACTTTTCCATGCGTTGCATGCAGGCGGGAGCGGCAGGCTACGTTTGCAAGCAACAGGACCTGACCGAGTTGCTGAGTGCTATCAAGGCGGTCCTGTCGGGCTACAGCTATTTTCCGAACCAGGCGCTCAACTCGGTACGCTCCACCATGGGCAATGCCAGCGAGGCCGATATGGTCGAGCGCCTCTCCGGGCGAGAAATGATGGTATTGCAGCAGTTGGCGCGGGGCAGGACCAACAAGGAGATTGCCGACGGCATGTTTCTCAGCAACAAGACCGTCAGTACCTACAAGACGCGTTTGCTGCTTAAGCTCAATGCGCGTTCGCTGGTGGACCTGATCGAGCTGGCCCAGCGTAACGGCCTGGTATAGAGGAGGGCATAGCACAGCGTATTGCCCGGGGCACCGGCAGAAAAAAGCCTCCGCGAAGGAGGCTTCCGGTTGTCGATCGCTCGATCAGAGGTCGAAGTCGTAATCGGCCAGCTGTTTTTGCAAGCGTCGTTCTTCCAGAAGATTATCGATAGTGCGGCGTTTGCTTAAATTGGTCTTGGCCACCTCTGCCACAGGCGCCTCTGCCCCATCGTCGTCCGACTCAACGAGGTCGTCTTCCACTTCCAGTTGCTCTTTGCCAGTGCTCATAAGGTTCACTCCGGGCTAAGACTGCCGTTGGCGCTCCTTATAACGATAATCCATGATCCGGTAAAAAAGATTTTTTCAATCGATTGATCGAGAAAATCAATGATCTGTCAATCGTCGGACGTCTTGTCCTTGTATTCGCACAGGTCTTCGATGCGACAGCTGCCGCAGCGCGGCTTGCGGGCCTGACAAACGTAGCGGCCATGAAGGATCAGCCAGTGATGGGAATCCAGCAGATAGGGCTTGGGCACAAACTTCATCAGCTGCTTTTCCACCTCCACCACGTTCTTGCCACGGGCGATGCCGGTTCGATTGCTGACCCGGAAGATATGGGTGTCCACCGCCATGGTCAGTTGCCGGAACGCGGTGTTGAGCACCACGTTGGCGGTTTTTCGCCCGACGCCTGGCAGGGCTTCCAAAGCTTCGCGGGTTTGCGGCACTTCACTGCCGTGCAGTTCCACCAGCAGGCGGCAAGTCTCGATGACGTTCTTGGCCTTGCTGTTGTACAGGCCAATGGTCTTGATGTATTCCGACAGCCCATCCACACCCAATGCATGGATTGCTTCGGGAGTATTCGCCACAGGGTACAGCTTGGCTGTGGCCTTGTTCACGCCGACGTCCGTGGATTGCGCCGACAGGATCACCGCAATCAGCAACTCGAACGGCGTGGTGTAGGCCAGTTCGGTCTTGGGTTCTGGATTGTCTTCGTGGAGCCTGCGGAAAATTTCCAGGCGTTTTGCGGCGTTCATGGGGTGGGGTTTCCCTGGCAGTCGATCGGCGGGATTGTAGCAATACAGGTTTTGCGGGTCAGGTGTTGCCGTGGGCATCCACTTGGCGCTGCGCCTCGTCTAAGTTGTGTTGCGCCTCGGCCAGTTGTTGCGGGCTGGCGTTTAAGTCATGGGCTTTCTTCAATTCCACGCGGCGCATTGCCAGCTGGATTTTCGCGCGCTTCAGGTCGGCAGTATTCGAAGTCGTACCTACTGCCTTCGGTGCGGTGCCCAGTTCCAGCGCGGTCAGCGCTTGCTCTGCCGCTTCGAACTGCTGCTGCAGGACGATCAACTGCGACTGTTGATCAAAGGTTGGTGGGTGGCCGAAGGCCTTCAAGGATTTATGCAGTTGTGCGCGACTCATGGCGACCGTGATTTTGGCTTTCTTGATCGCTGCGTCCTGTGCTGTACCGACTGGCACAGGTAAATCCGGTACTGAGCGTTTGGCCCGAGCCAGGCGTTCAGCGAGCTTCTGCGCTTCTTCCCGTTGCAGTCGTGCGTTGCGTTGTTCATAACGGCGTCTTGCCCGGTCGCGCTTGAGAGCTCGTCCTTGCCGTTGCTGATCGTTGGTGGCCAGGCCACCCACAATCGGTAATACGGTGGCGGTCGGACGCATTTCAATGCAGTCAACGGGGCAGGGCGCGACGCAGAGGTCGCAACCGGTGCACTCATCGACGATGACCGTGTGCATCAGCTTGGCTGCGCCGACAATGGCATCCACCGGGCAGGCCTGGATGCACTTGGTGCAACCAATGCACTCGGCCTCGCGGATATAGGCGATCTGGGGCGGAGCTTCCCCTCGGCTGATATCCAGTTCCAGCACCGGCACGCGCAACAATTGCGCAAGACCCGCAATGGTTTCCTGTCCCCCGGGCGGGCACTTGTTGATCGCTTCGCCTTGAGCAATACCCTCAGCATAAGGTTTGCAGCCTGGATGCCCGCATTTGCCGCATTGGGTCTGCGGCAGCAGCGCGTCGATACGTTGAATGAGGTTCATGGGATGATCATGGACATGCCGGTTAAGCAAACTGGGCTGGGGTGGTTGCGCTTTCTTGTGGTGAGCGGGCTTGCCCCGCGCTGGGGCACGAAGCGGCCCCATCATTGCCACCACGGTTTTTACAGATAGAACCGGGTGCCTGGTTTTAGGGCCGCTTCGCAGCCCCGCGCGGGGCAAGCCCGCTCACCACAAACACAAACTTTGCAGGCTACTTGATCCGTTGGCCCGGCTTCGCACCACTGTCAGGACTGAGCAGGTAGATCTCTTCCCCACCCGGGCCGGCCGCCATCACCATGCCCTCGGACATGCCGAACTTCATTTTCCGAGGCTTGAGGTTGGCGATCATCATGGTCAGGCGACCATCCAGCTTGGATGGGTCCGGATAAGCGCTCTTGATGCCGGAGAACACGTTGCGTTGCTCGCCACCGAGGTCCAGGGTTAGGCGCAGTAGCTTGTCGGCACCCTCCACGGCTTCGGCCTTGACGATCAGCGCGACACGCAGGTCTACGGCAGCGAAAGCATCAAAGTCGATTTCCGCAGAAATCGGATCTTTGGCCAACTCACCATTGCCCGCGGGCGCAGCCGAACCGGTATCGGTCTGGCTGGCGACCAAGTCTTCTTTCGAAGCGTCGGTCATCGCCTGGACTTTGACCGGGTCGATACGGGTCATCAGCGGCTTGAACTCGTTCAACTGATGGTTGCTGAGCAGCGTGGTGTGATCGTTCCAGGTCAGCGGCGCCACGTTGAGGAACGCCTCGGCGTCGGCGGCCAACAACGGCAGCACCGGCTTGAGGAATATCACCAGTTGGCGGAACAGATTGACACCCGTGGCGCAGATCGCCTGTACTTCCGCCTGCTTGCCTTCCTGTTTGTTCAGCGACCACGGTGCCTTGTCGGCGATCCAGGCGTTGGCACGGTCGGCCAGGCCCATGATCTCGCGCATGGCACGGGCAAAGTCGCGGGCTTCATAGGCATCGGCGATGCTTGGCGCAGCGGCCAGGAAGGCGTCGGTCAGTTCCGGAGCGGCGTTCTCGGCCACCAGCAGGCCAGCGTTGCCCTTGTGGATAAACCCGGCACAACGGCTGGCAATGTTGACAACCTTGCCGACCAAGTCCGAGTTGACCTTCTGTACGAAGTCTTCCAGGTTCAGGTCCAGGTCATCGACGCCACGGCCCAGTTTGGAGGCGTAGTAGTAGCGCAGGTATTCCGGCGACAGGTGGTCCAGGTAGGTGCGCGCCTTGATAAAGGTGCCACGGGACTTGGACATCTTCTGGCCGTTGACCGTCAGGTAGCCGTGCACCGCGATGGCGGTCGGCTTGCGATAGCCCGAACCTTCAAGCATTGCCGGCCAGAACAGCGCGTGGAAGTTGACGATGTCCTTGCCGATGAAGTGGTACAGCTCAGCAGTGGAATCCTTGTTCCAGAACGCGTCGAAGTCCAGCCCCGGCGTGCGGTCGCACAGGTTCTTGAAGCTGGCCATGTAGCCGATCGGCGCGTCCAGCCACACGTAGAAGTACTTGCCCGGCTCGCCCGGGATTTCGAAGCCGAAGTACGGCGCATCGCGGGAGATGTCCCACTGCTGCAGGCCGCTGTCGAGCCATTCGGAGAGTTTGTTGGCCACGGCGTCCTGCAAGGTGCCGCTTCGGGTCCAGGTTTGCAGCATCTGCTGGAAATCCGGGAGCTTGAAGAAGAAATGCTGGGAGTCCTTGAGCACCGGGGTGGCGCCAGAGATTGCCGACTTAGGGTTCTTCAGCTCGGTGGGCGCGTAGGTCGCACCGCATTTCTCGCAGTTGTCGCCGTATTGGTCTTCAGTGCCGCATTTCGGGCAGGTGCCCTTGATGAAGCGGTCGGCCAGGAACATTTTCTTTTCCGGGTCGAAATACTGGGTCACCGAACGCTGGTCGATATGCCCGGCTTCCTTCAAGCGCAGGTAGATCTGGCTCGACAGCTCGCGGTTTTCTTCGGAGTGGGTCGAGTGGAAGTTGTCGAAATCCACCAGGAACTCGGCAAAGTCGGCGCTGTGTTCAGCCTGCACGTTGGCGATCAGTTGTTCCGGGGTGATCCCTTCCTTTTCGGCGCGCAACATGATGGCCGAACCGTGGGCGTCGTCCGCGCAGACATAAATGCATTGGTTGCCACGATGCTTCTGAAAGCGCACCCACATATCGGTCTGGATGTACTCAAGCATATGGCCAAGATGGATGGAACCATTGGCATAGGGCAGGGCGCTGGTGACGAGGATCTTGCGTGGCTCGGACATGGGGCTCGGCTACTTGATGAAACGGAGGTCGGCCACTATAAAGCGCCGGGAAATATATTTCACCCCGTGGCGCTGTTTCAGAATCTTCCGAACCTGCGAAAGCATGCCGTAACGCCGCTGGAACGGTTAGGATAGCCGCCTGTTTCAGTCAGTCTTTTTCGGGAGTAGCCCATGAGCGCCGTCAATCGCGCAGCGGTGGAAGCCGTGCTTCGCCAGTACACCGACCCTTATTTGAACCAGGACCCGGTCAGTGCCGGCTGTGTGCGTGCCATCGACGTCCAGGGCGACCAAGTGTCGGTCCAGTTGGAACTGGGTTATGCCGCCGGTCTGTTCAAGAGCGGTTGGGCGCAGATGCTGCAGATGGCCATCGAGGGCTTGGACGGCGTGCGTTCGGCCAAGGTCGACATCCAGTGTGTGATCGCCGCGCACAAGGCCCAGGCCCAAATCCCTGGGCTGGCCAACGTCAAGAACGTGGTGGCTGTGGCCTCCGGCAAGGGCGGCGTGGGCAAATCCACCACGGCGGCCAACCTGGCCCTGGCCCTGGCCCGCGAAGGCGCACGCGTGGGCATCCTTGATGCGGATATCTACGGCCCGAGCCAAGGCGTGATGTTTGGCATCGCCGAGGGTACACGGCCTAAGGTCAAGGATCAGAAGTGGTTCGTGCCGATCGAGTCCCTGGGCGTGGAAGTGATGTCGATGGCCTTCCTTACCGATGACAACACGCCGATGGTCTGGCGCGGGCCGATGGTCTCCGGCGCCTTGCTGCAACTGGTCACCCAGACCGCCTGGGGCGACCTGGACTACCTGGTGATCGACATGCCTCCAGGCACCGGTGATATCCAGCTGACCCTGGCGCAGAAAGTCCCGGTGGCTGGCTCGGTGATCGTCACCACGCCCCAGGACCTGGCATTGCTCGACGCGAGAAAAGGCGTGGAAATGTTCCGCAAGGTCAATATCCCGGTGCTGGGCGTGGTGGAGAACATGGCCGTGCACATCTGTTCCAACTGCGGCCACGCCGAGCATCTGTTCGGTGAAGGCGGTGGCGAGAAGCTGGCCACCCAGTACGGGGTGGAACTGCTGGCTTCGTTGCCACTGTCGATGGTGATTCGTGAACAGGCGGACGGTGGCAAGCCGACTGTTGCGGCGGACCCTGATGGCCAGATAGCCATGGTGTATCAGGAGCTGGCCCGCCATGTGGGCGCGCGTATCGTGCTGCAGGAAGCCGCTGCGCCGGCGATGCCGACCATCACCGTCAGCGACGACTGAGGGCATTGAAGGGAAAAAGCCTCGACGGTGTCGGGGCTTTTTCATGGCTGGACGGTGGTCAAGGCGGGTTTATTTCTCATTTACGCAATTGGTCGTGTAAGCATTTGCTTACTTTTTCGTAAGCGTTTGGTTTTTTTGCCTGCCAAGTACGTCCCAGATCGTCGATAGTTTTTTCTATCCTGTTGAAAAATAACAATTAATTATTCTCTGCTGAGCATGAAAGCCTGTCCGTCGCAGCAATGGATCCCGTTGAACTTCCTTTGGAACTCTCTAACATCAGCCCTGTGTCCACGGATTGACACAGCCATCAAGGAACGATGGTTTAGGGAACGTCGCAGGATGCGATTCATCAGGATGATGAAAAGGAATACAGGGACTAGGGAAAAAATGTGGGCGGGTCATACCGCCCCTTTTTTTTGCCTGTAGGAAAGTGAAACCTGCTTTCCAGAAACGCAAAAAGGCCCGCAAGGGGCCTTTTGGGAGGCGACGCTATCAGCGCTCGAGGTCTGCAATCTTACCTTTTTTGCCATCCCACTCCGCTGCATCCGGCATCGGGTCTTTGCGTTCAGTGATATTCGGCCAGATTTCCGCCAACTCGACGTTCAACTGAATGAATTCCTGCATCTCTGCCGGGACTTCGTCCTCGGAGAAAATAGCGACGGCCGGGCATTCAGGTTCACACAGGGCGCAATCAATGCACTCGTCCGGGTGGATGACCAGGAAGTTCGGGCCTTCGTAGAAGCAGTCCACCGGACATACTTCCACGCAGTCGGTGTACTTGCACTTGATGCAGTTGTCGGTAACGACGAAGGTCATTTCTAATTCTCTCCTCAGGCGGCGGCGGCGAAACCCTTTGTGGCAGGGCTCGCGAGGTTCGGGAGCGATAGTCTGCAGGCCAGGCTAATAGCCTGCAGCATCCCAAACCGCGCGAGAGTCTACCAGCTTGCTGGCCTTAGCGTTATATCCGAGTCTTCAGTGCATATAACATTTCGAGCGCTTTTCGCGGCGTCAAGTCATCCAGGTCAAGCTTTGCCAACTCATCCAGCACCGGGTGGGGCAGGCTAGCGAACATGTCGCTCTGATGTGGCGCAGCCGGTTTGCTGGAGGCTTTGGCAGGGCTGGCTACCACGGTTTCATGGGGCAGCGCCGTGGTTTCCAGGCGGCTGAGGTGTTCGCGGGCGCGGGTGATTACGTCATTCGGCACGCCCGCCAGTTGGGCCACGGCCAGGCCGTAACTCTGGCTGGCTGGCCCCGGCAGCACGTGGTGCAGGAACACGATGCGCTCGTTGTGCTCAGTAGCGTTCAGGTGCACGTTGGCCACCAGTGGTTCGCTTTCCGGCAGCACGGTCAGCTCGAAATAGTGCGTGGCAAACAGCGTGTAGGCACGCAGATGCGCCAGGCGTTCGGCTGCCGCCCAGGCCAGGGACAGGCCGTCGAAGGTGCTGGTGCCGCGGCCCACTTCGTCCATCAGCACCAGGCTGCGTTCGGTGGCGTTATGCAGGATGTTGGCGGTTTCGCTCATCTCCACCATAAAGGTCGAACGGCCACCGGCCAGGTCGTCGCTGGAGCCGATCCGGGTGAAAATGCGGTCCACCAGGGAAAGCTCGCAACTGGCCGCCGGCACAAAGCTGCCGATATGCGCCAACAGCACGATCAATGCCGTCTGGCGCATGTAGGTGGATTTACCGCCCATGTTCGGACCGGTGATCACCAGCATGCGGGTATCGTCGTCCAGCGACAGGTCGTTGGCGACGAACGGCGTGGTCAGCACCTGCTCTACGACCGGGTGGCGACCTTGCACGATGCGCATGCATGGCTCGCTGACAAAGCGCGGGCAGTTCAGATCAAGGTTCAGCGCGCGCTCGGCCAGGTTGCTCAGCACATCCAGCTCGGCCAGGGCGGCGGCGGTATCCTGCAGCGGTGCCAACTGGCTGATCAGGTCTTCCAGCAGGTTCTCATAGAGCATCTTTTCCCGCGCCAGGGCACGGCTCTTGGCCGACAGTGCCTTGTCTTCGAACTCTTTCAGCTCTGGGGTGATAAACCGCTCGGCGCCTTTCAGTGTCTGGCGACGTTGATAGTCGATCGGCGCCGACTCGGCCTGCTTGCTCGGCAGTTCGATGAAATAGCCGTGCACGCGGTTGTAGCCGACTTTCAGGTTGGCCAGGCCGGTACGGGCTTTTTCGCGGGCTTCCAGGTCAATCAGGAATTGGCCGGCGTTTTCGCTCAGGGCTTGCAGCTCGTCCAGCTCGCTGTCGTAACCGGTCTTCAGAACGCCGCCGTCACGGATGATTGCTGGCGGGTTGTCGATGATGGCTTTTTCCAGCAACGCCGCCAGTTCCGGGTAAGTACCGGCGGTGACCGCGAGCTGTTGCAGGTGCGGCGTGTCCAGTTCGGTCATCGCCGCTTGCAATTGTGGCAAGGCACCGAGGGCATCACGCAGGCGCGCCAAGTCACGCGGACGCGCGTTACGCAGGCCGATCCGTGCCAGGATGCGCTCGATATCGCCGATTTCCTTCAGCTGTGGCTGCAGCTTTTCAAAGCGATAGCCGTCCAGCAGGCACGTAATAGAAGTCTGACGCGCCTGCAGCACACTCAAGTCGCGTAGCGGACGATTCAACCAACGCGTCAGCAAGCGGCTGCCCATGGCGGTCTGGCAACGGTCGACCACTGATTGCAGAGTGTTGTCACGCCCGCCGGCCAGGTTGGTGTCCAGCTCCAGGTTGCGACGGCTCGCACCATCGAGTACCACGGTGTCGTCCAGACGCTCATGACGCAGGCTGCGCAAATGCGGCAGGGCGGTGCGCTGGGTTTCCTTGGCATAGCCCAGCAAGCAACCGGCGGCGCCGATGGCCAGGGTCAGGTTTTCGCAACCGAAGCCTTTAAGGTCTTGTACTGAGAACTGCTGGCACAGACTTTTCAGCGCCGAGTCACGCTCGAAATCCCACGGCGCACGGCGCTTGGCCCCACGGCGTTTTTCCGCCGGCAGATCCTTCGGCCAATCGTCCGGGATCAACAGCTCAACCGGGTTGATGCGCTCCAGCTCTGCCAGCAAGTTCTCCCAGCCCTTGATCTCCAGCACGCTGAAGTTGCCGCTGGTGATATCCAGCACCGACAGGCCAAACAGACGCTCATCACCCAACACCGCCGCAATCAGGTTATCGCGACGCTCATCCAGCAGCGCCTCATCACTCACCGTCCCCGGCGTAATAATGCGCACCACCTGACGTTCCACCGGCCCCTTGCTGGTGGCCGGGTCGCCGATCTGCTCACAGATCACCACCGACTCGCCCAGCTTCACCAGCTTGACCAAGTAACCTTCCAACGAATGGTAAGGAATCCCACACATCGGAATCGACTGCCCCGCCGACTGCCCACGCGCCGTCAGGGTGATATCCAGCAGCTTGGCGGCCTTCTTCGCGTCTTCGTAGAAGATCTCGTAGAAGTCGCCCATGCGGTAGAACATCAACTGATCAGGGTGCTGGTTCTTGAGGCGCCAGTACTGCTGCATCATTGGGGTGTGGGAGGACAGGTCTGAAGTGGTTTTACTCATTGGGTAGTAGGCAAATTCGTTGAAAGGAGTGGAGCAAAGGTGGGGCATTCCGCCCTGCGATTTTGCGATGGGCGCAAGGTTAACACGCGAGGTCTGCGGTTCGCAGTCCACATCACCACACTTAAAAGGGCCCAAGAAATGCATCGTTTATGCATAAATAATGCAAATTAGCATTTGCCAACCCCGAAATCTCCCGTCACTATCTGCGTTATGCAAAAACGCAACGTTTCTATCGTCTTACGCGAACTGCTGGACCGCGACCGGATCTCCCCCACGGAGCTTCACCGGCGTACCGGCGTGCCTCAATCCACGCTGTCCCGGATCCTCAGCGGCAAGATCGTTGATCCGTCGGACAAGCACATTTCCCGCATCGCCGAGTACTTCCGCGTGAGCACCGACCAACTGCGCGGGCGCGTGGCGGTGGGCGTTTCGCGGGAGGACGGGCGCGACCCGATGCATTCGGAACTCAAGGATATAAGCCTGTGGGACGATGACACCCCCGTTAATGATGACGAGGTGTCGATCCCCTTTCTGCGTGAGGTTGAATTGGCTGCTGGATCAGGAAGATTCGTCATCGAGGAAAGCGAGAAAGCCAGCCTGCGGTTCGGTAAGCGCAGCCTGCGGCATAACGGTGTGCAGTTCGACCAGGCCAAGTGCGTGACGGTACGCGGCAACAGCATGTTGCCGGTGCTGCGCGACGGCGCGACGGTCGGGGTGAATGCGGGCAAGAGTGGCATTGGTGACATCGTCGATGGTGACTTGTATGCCATCAACCACAACGGCCAGCTGCGGGTGAAACAGCTCTACCGCCTGCCTTCCGGGATTCGCCTGCGCAGTTTCAATCGCGATGAGCACCCGGATGAGGACTACAGCTTCCAGGATATCCAGGATGAGCAAATCAGTATCCTGGGTCATGTGTTCTGGTGGGGTATGTACGCCCGTTAACCTTCTTCTGTAAGACAAAGCCCGCCAACGAGCGGGCTTTTTTTCGCCTGGAAAAAACCACCAAACCCGCTGTCCACAAGGACGCAAATGCATTGGTGCATTTGCATGCTGAAAATAAATGCATTTGTGCATTGACTGTATATGCATACATGCATATTCTTCATCTCAAGCCAGCCAACAAGGTCTGGTGGAGGCGGCAAGGATGCTGCCAGTCAACACAAGGAAGTCACGCAGCACCGGCAAGGACGCCATCCGAGCGATGGCAAGGACGCCAGCAACACCGGCAAGGACGCCGACGCTCTTTAGTTTCACCGCTTAACAAACAGGCAGCGATGAACCGGCCTTAACGGTTCAGAGGGTTGGCAACTGACCCGGGTGTGCAGCGTAAAGCACCAGAAGCAGTTATCCGGCAGACAGGGATCGTGGTCGGAAAAACATCGAGGAAAGATCCGTACCGCGCCAGTCGCGCCGAAAGATCGAGTTTGGACCGCATTACTGAAAAGCCTGGGCAACCGGGCTTTTTGGAATGCCTACCTACACATGGATTTACCCAAGAGCCGGCCCCGTGCCGGTAGTGCTCAGCCAGGAGGCGTGACATGACAAACGAGCAGCAAGCGTTAGCGGAAATGCCTATCTGGCTGGTAATCGTACTGGCGCTGATCGGCGGTGTATCCGGCGAAATGTGGCGCGCCGATAAGGAGGGCGCCCGTGGTTGGTCGCTGATCCGGCGCCTGGCCCTGCGGTCCGGGGCGTGCATGGTCTGCGGGGTATCGGCATTGATGCTGTGCTACGCCGCCGGCATGTCGATCTGGACCGCTGGCGCCATTGGTTGCCTGACCGCCATGGCCGGTGCGGACGTGGCCATCGGCCTTTATGAACGCTGGGCGGCCAAGCGCATCGGGGTCAACGAGGCCCCTACCTCTCGCCCGGATCAGCAGTAATCGCTGCAAGGATGCAAGCAGATGACACTTCTCGAAAAACCTTCCCAGCTACCTGCGGCGATTGGGGACGCGCTAAAGAGCGCTTTCCCACAGCTGCACGTAGGCAATCACCAAGACTTTCCCGGAACAGGTGATAAAGCCGGCATTTTGATCAGCGTGGAGCGCAACGGTCCGGGCGTGCGCTCCCTTGCAGGGCGCAAGGCGCATGCCTTGTCGGTTTCACTCAAGGCCATGGTTGCTATCGGGTCGGCACCTTTTGATGCCTGCGACTTGGCCAGCCAATTGATGGATCTGACCCTGGATAACCGCTGGGGCCTCCCGCCTGATCAGTGCGACCTGCCTGCCGCCATTGTCGCAGCCCCTTCCGCGCCCACCAGTGCAGAAACGGACTACGACACCTGGACGGTTTCCTTCACCCAAAACCTCTACCTCGGACCATTACTGCTCGAAGATCCTACAGGCAAGCCTTTATTTGCCCGCACCTGGGAAGTCTCCGATATCAACGATCCGGATCAATATCGCCCCTTGCAGGAGTAATCCATGTTCGATGCATTGCTACGTATGCAACTGGGGCCGATTGTCGAGCGCCTGGCAGAAATGGAGGCTCAGTTGGAGGACCTGTATCGGCGCGCCGAAAGCTTCTGTCGGATTGGTGTATGCCAGGAAGTCGACGCCGCGAGTAACACCTGCAAGGTCAGTCACGGCGACTTGCTCAGCCCGGCGATCCGGTTTTTCAACCCGAGCGCTGGGGCACAAACGGAAACACGCATTCCCTCTGTCGGCGAACACTGTCTGCTGCTCAATTATGGCGGCGGGGAAGGGGGGACACAGTCCGTAGCCTTATTCGGCCTCAACAGTAGTCTCTTTCCGCCTGTTTCTAGTGTTGCATCGCTGACACGGCGTCGCCATCAGGACGGCACCCAAAGCGACTACGACGACGCCAGCCACACCTTCAACTGGGTCAACGGTCCCACCACGTTCAGCGGCTCCCGCGAGCAGGTCGACCTCAAAGTCGGTGCCGCCAGCCTGACCCTGAACGCCAAGAGCATCACCCTGCAACTCGGCGCCACCGGCGTGTTGCTGGATGCCGCCGGCGTGCATTTGAGCGGCCCGGTGGTGGATCACCAGGGTCGCGTGATCAGCAGCGCATAAGGATTTGCCATGATCGGAATCGATAGGAACACCGGGGCAGCCGTCGATGACTGGCTGCAATTCGTGCAGCGCGCCACCCGAGCGCTGACCACCCCCGTCGGCACTCGGCAGAAACGCCCGTTGTACGGTTCGTTGATCCCACAACTGCTCGGCCAGAACCTGGGCGATGACCTGTTGATCCTCGCCCAAAGCCATGCCGCCCAGGCGTTTTACAACACGCAAAACGGCATCGCCGACTTCCAACCCCAGGTCATCGTCGCCACCCGGCAGGGCGCCGGGTTGTTGCTGCGTTTTGCCGGCACCTGGAAAAACCGCCAACAAACCTTCGAGGTCGTGACATGAGCATGTTGATCCCAGGCCAGAACCAACTGGCGGAACCGGCCATCATCACGGTCGATGAGTTTGAGCCTCTGCTGGCTGAGTTCAAGGCCTTCGTCGTCGATTACGTCGCCACCCGCGCGCCGCAAAGCGCCGCCAAACTCAAGGTCAGCCTCGACAATGAGAGCGAACTGCTGACCCTGGCCCTGGAAGCGTTTTGCGTGCGTCTGCAAACCCATGAGCGCAAGTACAACGCCCGCATCAAGCAGATGCTGGCGTGGTGGGCCGCCGGCAGCAACCTGGACGCACGCCTGGCCGACATGGGTCTGGAGCGTCAAGTGCTCGATCCCGGCGACCCGGCGGCGTTCCCCCCCGTGCCGCCGATTCTAGAAAGCGACGACGACGCGCGTCTGCGTTATTACCTGGCCCCCCACGCCCCGGCAGCGGGTTCGCGCATGCAGTATCGCCGTGAGGTGTTCACCCTCGGCGAGCGGCCATCGGTCAATGTGCAAAGCGCCACCCCCGGTGTGGTGACCGTCAGCTACACCTTTGACCCGGACGGCTACGCAGCCCAGGTCAAGGACGGCAACGGCCGGCGTACCGCCCCAGGCGAGGTGATGGTCACCGTGCTTTCCAGGGAGGGCGATGGCACGGCCTCCGCCGATTTGCTTGACGGCGTGCGGCGACATTTCGCACGGCCGGATGTACGACCGGAGACTGATCTGGTCAGCGTCCAAAGCGCGCAGATTCAGCGCTACAAGATTCGCGTGGTAGCCAAGATCAACTCGGGTCCAGATTCAGGACTGACCCAAGTCGCAGCGCAAAAACTGCTGCAAACCTACGCCGACTCCTGCCATCGCCTGGAAGGCCGTGTCGACCCCAGCTGGATCGACTACGCCATCCACAGCGCCGGCGCTGCGCAACTGCAGATCCTCGAACCGCTGGAGCCGATCATCAGCACGGCCTTCCAGGCTCCGTATTGCGCGGGTGTCGAGGTGGAGGTGCGTACGTTATGAGTGCGCCTAAAGCGAGCCTGTTGCCGGCTAACAGCTCACCGCTGGAAAAAGCTCTGGACCTCGGGTTTGGCAAGCTGCTGGACCGAGTAAGTCCGCCGTTTTCGGCCTTAATGAATCCGCTGCAAACGCCCACCGCGTTTCTTCCATATCTGGCCGCCGACCGTGGCGTCAGTGAATGGGATGCTGACGCCAGTGAGGCAGAAAAACGCCTGACCGTGGCGTTGTCCTGGCAGATACAGCGCCAGGCCGGGACACCGAAGGCGCTGAGTCATGCGGTGGAGTCATTGGGTTTCACCCCCAACATTAGCGCCTGGTATCAGCAACGGCCCTTGGGCGTGCCTTACACCTTTGACGTGCAGGCGATCATCGGGCGCAGTTGGTCCAGCGGTGACCACAACCGGCTGATCCGCCGCATCAATGCCGCGCAAAGTGAACGGGACCTGGCAACGATTACCATCGTTCTCGAGACCCAAGGGCACCTTGCATTCACTCAAGTCGCACATGCTTCGTTGAGTGATGCTGAGTTGTCTCTAACCAGCGCACTACCAGAGTTGGCGTTGGCTACTCGGCTTAACAGTGTCGGGACTACCTGTCACTACACCATTAACGACTACGACCTCAGGGCGCAGCCATGACAGATGACATTACGCGCCTGGTGCGCTTCACCTCCAAGGGTTTGGATGAAGTGCTGCAGGCGAAGAACCAAGGCTTGAAAGGCGAAATCACCCACATCGGCGCCGGTACCGGCCGCTACCACCCTGACGGCTCGGAAATAGCCTTGCGCGATGAGCGCCAACGGGTCGCCATTGTGGATTACGAGGACCTGGGCAATCGTCAGCTCAGGATGGCTGCGCTGTTCGATGGCGAGGGTGAGTATGAAATTGGCGAGTTCGGTTTTTATCTCGCCAGTGGGACCTTGCTGGCAGTGTATTCCGTGGCTGGCAAGTTGCTGACGTATAAAGCGGCGGCGGCGCGGGTGCTGCAAAAGTTCACGCTGGATATTGCGCCGTTGCCGGCGGACAGCGTGACGATTGTGGTGGGTGACGAGAATTTGAATATCCTTATCGCTGAAGAATTGGCCGCAGTGGCGACTGCCAATATAGATAATATGGCTCGTCATCTCGGTGTTTTATTTCGCGTCATAACACTTGAGTTCAAATAGTTTTACAGGCTTGTTTAGTGATGGAGTGACGTGGTCGTGGTTCTCTGTATTGATTGAATAGTCTAAAAACGAGTTTAAGGAGTAAGTGCTTTGAGTACGGAAACGCAAATCGCTAGTTTGGTTCAGGCCTCTAACAACCTGACCAACACTGTAAATGGAAAAATCGGCGCAATCGATGCGCGCATGGATCAGGCGCGCGCAGAGTTTGATCAGTTTCGAGCGCTCAAGGATGTAGTTGGTGAGGCAGGCCAGCCTGGAACATTGCTGATGAGCGTCTTTCAGGGACTTATCTGGGGAACCGGAGCACCTTACAACGTAGGGGCAACGGGTGGGATGGTTGCTACTGACCTGGGTTCGTCGATGAATGTATACGCTCACTTCAAATTGCCTTTTTCTATTAATACGGATGATCAGATGTTTTGGCTGAATATTCGTGGCTATAGCTATGGCAGCTCTTTGGTGATGGACGAGACGTTCGCCGGCTATGTCTATGCACCGCAGCGAGCCGTCATTAATCAATCGTGCTTTGGTAAGTTCGATCCAAGCATTTATGCAGATTCGGCGGGTAATGCTGTTTGCCGGATCAAGATTCCCAATGTGTATGTGACGTCGCTGAGGATTGATACGATGCAGATTGGTCGCTATCGGTCGATTAAGCTTGGGGACATTCAATCAAAACTTTCTCTTTCGCCAACGGTGGTTTTTTAAATGAGTGAGATGTCTATGGACGTTGTTCCGTCCCTTGTTCTTAATAAGGAAGGTTTGGAGTTTTTGCAGTGGTCGTCTATTCGTGTTCGCCGCGATCAGCTGTTGCGTGAGTCCGATCATACTCAAGTTCAGGACAGCCCATTGAATGAGGGGCAGCGTGCTCAAGCTGCGGCATACCGCAAATTGTTGCGAGATGTCCCGCAAGATGTTGGAGACCCTTTCACCGTTGTATGGCCAGAAAAGCCGGGGTTCCTCAAATAATCGATATGCCGCGAAAGCGGTTTTTTTTCGCCTTCCCAAAGCCCCTCCCGCAGGGGCTTTGGCGTTTTCCACCCGGAGATTTCCCCTCATGCAAAACCGCCAAACCTACACCGTCCTAATCCCATTCCCCACCGGGGGCGGCCATTGGTCCACCGTCGGCGAGGAACTAAATCTGCTGGACGTCGAAGCATCCGCCCTGCGCACCGCCGGCCGCCTGGAACTGACCAGCGTCCTCAACTCCACCCCAAAGAAGGCTGACTAACCATGGCTGAGGTTTTGAACTTCGAGCACAACGGCATCACCGTGAATGCCACCGAATCGCCCGAGGCCATGGGTGGCCTGGGCGACAACGTGATCGGCCTGGTCGGCACAGCGCCGAACGCCCATGTGTCGATCCCGAAGAATGCGCCGTTTCGCATCAACAGTTTCACCACCCAGGCGCTGCTGGACCCGACCGGCACTGAGTCGGGCACGTTGTTCCATGCCGTGTACCAGATCCTCAAAGTGGTGAAGGTGCCGGTCTATGTGGTGATCGTGGAGGAGGGTGCCACCCCGGCGGACACGCTCAATAACGTGATCGGCGGCGACGAGCCGGTGACCGGTCGCAAGCTGGGCCTGGCCGCACTGGCCAGCGTACCGGAAGACCTGACCATCATTGGCGCCCCCGGCTTCACCGGCACCAAGGCCGTGGCCGGTGAGTTCGCCTCGTTCGGCAAACGCATCAAAGCCCGCGTGGTGTTGGATGGCAAAGACGTAAGCGTCGCTGACCAAGTGACCTACAGCGGTGAACTGGGCGGTGCCGACCTCGGCTTCGACCGTTGCCTGCTGGTGCACAACATGCCGTCGGTGTACTCCAAGGCGGCGAAGAAAAACGTATTCCTCGCGCCGTCGTCCCTGGCCATCGCGGCACTGGCCAAGGTCAAGCAATGGGAGAGTCCAGGCAACCAGGTGACGTTCGCCGAGGACGTTTCCCGCGTCGTCGAGTACAACATCCTCGACACCTCCACCGAAGGCGACCTGCTCAACCGCTACGGCGTGAGCTACTACGCCCGCACCATTCTCGGCGGCTTCTCGCTGCTGGGTAACCGTTCCATCACCGGCAAGTTCATCAGCTACGTCGGCCTCGAAGACGCGATCAGCCGCAAGCTGGTCAAGGCCGGCCAGAAAGCCATGGCCAAGAACCTCACCAAGTCCTTCATGGACCAGGAGGTCAAGCGCATCAACGACTGGCTGCAAACCCTGGTCGCCGACGAAACCATCCCCGGCGGCAGCGTGTACCTGCACCCGGAATTGAACAGTGTCGAGAAGTACAAGAACGGCACTTGGTTCATCGTCATCGACTACGGCCGCTACGCGCCGAACGAACACATGATTTATCAACTCAATGCCCGCGATGAAATCATCGAGCAGTTCCTGGAGGACGTTCTCTAATGTTTACCAACCGAGTCAGACAGGCCATTGCGGCCACCCTTCAAGGTTTGCCGTTGTCCGCGACGGTTGAGGAATTCACCCCGCCAAAGATCGAATTCGACATGGAACCCATGACAGGCGGGCGTTTCATTGCCGAGGAAATGGCCAAGAGCGGCAAGGTACTCGGCGCCAAGTTGATCCTGCAAGGTGCGGGCCCGGAAATCATGCTGGCGTTGGGCGTGCGCCTGGGTGACGACATTCTGCTCAACGTGCGCGAGGCTGGTCAGGACCAGGACGGCAAGACCTACTTCACCTACCACACCGTGGGCGGCAAGCTCAAATCCCTGGAAGAAGCGAAGCTGAAAATGGGCGATAAACCCACCACCACCCTGGAACTCTCCTGCCGCACCTACAACCGCCTGGAAAACGGCATTCCGGTGATCGACATCGACGTGCGCACCCAGAAATTCGTGCTCAACGGCGTCGACATCCTCGGCGACGCCCGCCGCGCCGTGCTGATGCCTTAAAGCCCACACGCGCCCTGTAGGAGCTGGCTTGCCAGCGATCGCATCACCTCGGTTCACCCGACAAACCCAGTCGCCTGCATCGCCGGCAGCCGGCTCCTACACGTCTCCCTTTCATTTCAAGGAATTGCCCCATGGCCTGGATGCCACCGCTGCACCGCCTGCTCTCGCCGATCACCGCCGATACCGGCGCGACGATTGAGCAGGTTCAACTCAAGCCGCTGTACTACGCCGCGCAAAAAGATGCGCTGGCCCGGGCCGGTGAGGACGAGGACGACCAGTTCTTCGAACTGGCGAAACTCGCCACCGGTCTGTCGGAAAAAGAGCTCGACCAACTCAAGCGCCCGGACTACGTGACCATCGCCCAATATGTACATGAGATGTCGACACGTCCTGCGTCGTTCTTCCTCGATAAACAAGCGGAATCGACTCACGAACAGCCCATCCAACTGCTGCAGCCTCTCGACGCTGCCGGCCGTATCTTCGCCGAGTTGTCCCTGGAAATGCCCGCCCTGCGCGCCACCAAGGTGATGAAAAAGCTCGCCACCAACAAAGAGCGCGCCGAGTTCATCACCGCTCATTGCAGCGGCTTGATGATCCCCGATCTTGCCCATCTCACCGTACCTGACTGGACCGAACTGCAGGAGCGCATCGACGATTTTTTAAATCAACCGGCGGACTTCTTTCGCAACGCGACATCGACGTGATCCTCGATGTGGTGCCGCTGGTTTACTCGGTCAATGAGGCGGAGATCCTGGATTGGGATGCCGCAAAAGCATTGCGCCGCTACGACATTGCGATCACTCGCCTTGGCGTTAAACAGGAGTAAGCGGGATGCAAAAGACTAAATATGGGATCCGGCTTGCCCAGGAGGATTTCCGCTGGATGATCGGCGACGCGGACCTTGGCAATGTGCTGGCACCGTTTTCCGCAAGCGCCGGGGCACCCGTAAGCCTGGAGGCTGCCTCGCAGCCACAGTGGGCCTTGAACGCTACGTTGGCCACACTCAGTGTGGATATCAACGCCTTGACCCAGGAACAAGTACGACTGCGCGAGACGTTGGAGACGCTCAACACTACGTTGTTCATCACCAGCGACGCTCTGGTGCCCAAGGCAGCTGATGTTGCCGCGAGCGCGCCGAAGGATGAACCCAAGGAGCCTACTGATGGTGCGGTGATAAGCACGATCAAGGCGGCTGGAAGCGAATTGTTGGACGCGCTGAAAAGCAAGATCGCAGAAAAAGCGATTGATTTGGTCATCGACACGGCTGCAAAGAAATACAAAGGCCGCAAAAAAATCGGCGGGCGCAGTGCCGGAATAAGCGGCCTGGTCGAACGAGGCCGGCAGTTATTGGGCGGCTCGTCAGCGAGCTTTCAGGTAGGGGCGACTTCGCAAGGCTTTCAGTCCTTTACCGCGGCGAGCACCGCAACGCCAGCGGCCACTCGGCCAGACATTCCGGCGGGTGCCTTGACCGATGCTTTCGCCAAACTCGAATCCGTCGGCATTCGGCGGCTCGCACCCTTGAGAACCGCTGAAGCCACCTTGGGTGTGATCCAGGGTGTACGCGACGGTGACGTCAAGGCCGTCGGCACCGGCCTCAGCACGGCAGGTGGTGCCTGGGCCGGAGCCTCTGCCGGAGCAGCCATAGGCACGCTGATTTTCCCCGGTGTCGGTACGGCTGTCGGCGGCGCGATCGGTGGCTTGCTGGGCAGTGAAGCGGGTGCTTGGCTCGGTGAGAAGTTGTTCGGGCCAAGCGACCGCCTCGCCGCGCCCGCCGATGTCAGCAAGCAATTGAGCAACGCCCAGGCTGACAACCGTCAACTTACATTCGCCCCGCAAATCACCATCAATGCACCCGAGCAGGCCAGCTATCAGCAACTGGCGGCGCTAGTGGTGCAACAGATTGAAGCCCAATTCACGCCGTTGCCGATGGACAGCCTGCTGGCGACGCGACGCGATTCGGCGCTGACCGATACAGGAGTGGCGTGATGCGACAGCAGATGGCATTGGGCACGTTTATTTTTGGGCTATCTCGTGGCTTTGCCTACGACACCCTTGACCGTGCGAGCAGTGGTGGCTGGGTCAGCCTGGAGATCATTGCCGGCAAACCCAAATCCAGCCAGGTCGGCCAGGCGCTCGAAACCCTCACCTTTGGTGGTAAGGCCGCACGGGCGCAGGGCATGGCGCGGCTGGAGGAATTGCGTGCGCTGCAAACCCTTCGTGTGCCGTTGCCTCTGGTCGACGGCGTTGGCCTTAGTTGGGGGCTGTGGACCATCAAATCGGTGGACGAAAAACAGTCCAGCGTCATCGATGACGGCACGGCGATGGTGATCAATTGGGTCGTGGTGCTGGAGGAGTTCGTCAATGCGTAGGGTGAGAAGTATTGCGGGGGATTCGGTGAACCTGTTGCTCTACCGCGAGCTGGGTCGCTGTGACGATGCGGCCGAGGAAGTGCTATGGCGCTTGAACCCGCAGTTAGCCGAGCAGGGCGCAGTATTGCCGGCCGGCGTCAGCATCATTGTGCCCGAGCTAACGGTACAACCGATTGCCAAGCAGCCGGTTTCGGCCTGGGACTAAGGAGTCACCATGACACTTGGATTTACACCGGTGGTGGAAATTTACGGCGCCAATGCCGCGTTGCTCAATGAGCGGTTATTGGAATGGGAGCACACCGATTTGGCGGGGTTTGCGTCCGATCAGTTGAAGCTGACCCTCGACATCGAAGGCCTTGAAGGGTTACCCAGCCTGGGCGGTCAGATCGGCCTGCGCGTCGGCTACCTGGAATCCGGCCTGGTGGATAAAGGGCGGTTCAAGATCACTCAGCGTACGCCATCGCTGTTTCCGCTGCGCGTGGTGCTGGTGGCAACAGCCGCACCTTTTGACGAGCCTGAGTTCAAGAAGCGACGAACCGCCAGCCACGGGCCGATCAGCCTGGGGGCGCTGTTTCGTCAATTGACCACGCGCTACGGCTTCTCGCCCCGTGTGGCGCACGATTTGGAAGATGAGCAGATCCAGCATATCGACCAGACCAATGAAAGTGACATGGCGTTTTTGACGCGGTTGGCCAAGCGATTCGACGCGGTGGCCAAACCCGTCGACGAGCTGTATGTGCTGGGCCGTAAAGGGCAGATCAAATCGCTGTCGGGCAAGGTTTTGCCGGATGTGCAGTTGTCGATCACCCGCGACAACCGTCCGGGGGATCGTGCGTTTATTTCCGCCAGCTTCACTGAATCCAGCCGAGCGACCTACTCCGGCGCGCAAGCGAGCTGGTGGGACGCAGCCGCCGGCAAACAGCACGTGATGGAAGTGGGTATCGCGCCGTTCAAGGTGATGACGCAGCGCTACCAGAGCGAGGCGGAAGCCAGGACTGCCGCTGAGGGCGAGATGCGCCGAGTGGGGCGTGAAGGGTTGCAGGTCAATGTGATTTGCCCCGGAAACCCGTTGTTCGGCGCCGAAGGGTTGCTGCTGTTGGACGAGTCTTGGCCTGGCTTTATGCGGGGGCGTTGGTCGATCAAGAGTGTGATTGCCAGTGGCAAGCGCAAAGAGAGCTACCGATGTGCAATCAAGGCCAGTGGTTTGTCCCCGGCCGAGTGAGGAACCATGTTGATAACACTGTCTCAACTGCTTCAAATCCTGCCGGGAGCCCGCCTTGGCGCGGGCGTTTTTTTGCCTGCGCTGAACACGGCCATGGCCAGGTTTGAGATCGGTCAACCCAAACGCATCGCTGCGTTTCTAGCTCAAGTCGGTCATGAGTCCGGCGAGTTGCGCTACGTGCGTGAACTGGGCAGTGATGCCTATTTGAGCAAGTACGACACCGGCGCATTGGCCGTGCGCCTGGGTAACACGCCCGAAGCGGACGGCGACGGCCAGAAGTATCGGGGCAGGGGGCTGATCCAGATTACCGGTCGCCGCAACTACCTGGCCTGTAGCCAGGCACTGTTTGGCGATGAGCGTTTGTTGCGGGAACCGACATTGCTGGAGCAGCCGCAATGGGCGGCCGAGTCGGCGGCCTGGTTCTGGCAAAGCAATGGCCTGAATGAACTGGCCGACAAGGATCAGTTCACCACCATCACCCGGCGTATCAACGGCGGGCTCAATGGGCTGGAGGATCGCTTGCAGCTGTGGGCGCGGGCGAAGGCGGCGTTTTGCGTTTCTTAAACGTGTGAGAACTGTACAGACGTGCCTTCGCCCGTTTGCGTCTTGAGACAGTCCGTCACTTGCGCGTGCGATTGGCTCCTGTAGGGTAGGCAAACCCCCGCCCACGTCTGGAGACGACCGTGAAGGAAATCACTCAACTGGCTGCTGAACTAGGGCGCCGTTTGCAGGTGCTCAATGCCCACGTCACCACTGCCGAGTCCTGCACCGGCGGCGGAATCGCGGAAGCCATCACGCGGATCCCGGGAAGTTCGGCCTGGTTTGAGGCGGGGTATGTCACCTATTCCAACCGCCAGAAGTCCCGGCAGTTGAATGTGCCGGAAACGTTGTTTCCAAAAGTGGGGGCGGTCAGCCAGGAAGTGGTGGAGGCAATGGTCCGTGGCGCCCAGGAAAAAAGCCTGGCGCGGTTTGCTGTCGCCGTCAGTGGTGTGGCAGGGCCGGACGGTGGTTCGCCAGACAAACCGGTCGGCACCGTATGGCTGGCGTTTGGCGTGGGCGAAGAGATAACGGCCGAGCTTGAGCACTTCACCGGCAACCGCGATGAGGTCCGCCGACAAACGGTAAAGGCCGCGCTAGAGGGCTTGTTGCGACGAGCTGCAGCAGAAATAGAAAATCAGGGGTAGGCGATCTCTGATCTTTGTGGAACAATACTGTCTACTTATACAGGTGTTGGCCGACCAGGCCTTATTGATTACGTGAGGACTTTAATGGACGACAACAAGAAGAAAGCCTTGGCTGCGGCCCTGGGTCAGATCGAACGTCAATTCGGCAAGGGTGCCGTAATGCGTATGGGCGATCACGACCGTCAGGCGATCCCGGCTATTTCCACGGGCTCTCTGGGTCTGGACATCGCGCTCGGCATTGGCGGCCTGCCAAAAGGCCGTATCGTTGAAATCTACGGTCCTGAATCTTCCGGTAAAACCACCCTGACCCTGTCGGTGATTGCCCAGGCGCAGAAAATGGGTGCCACCTGTGCGTTCGTCGACGCCGAGCACGCCCTGGACCCTGAGTACGCCGGCAAATTGGGCGTCAACGTTGACGACCTGCTGGTTTCCCAGCCGGACACCGGTGAGCAAGCCCTGGAAATCACCGACATGCTGGTGCGCTCCAACGCCATCGACGTGATCGTGGTCGACTCCGTGGCCGCCCTGGTGCCCAAGGCTGAAATCGAAGGCGAAATGGGTGACATGCACGTGGGCCTGCAAGCCCGTCTGATGTCCCAGGCGCTGCGTAAAATCACCGGTAACATCAAGAACGCCAACTGCCTGGTGATCTTCATCAACCAGATCCGTATGAAGATCGGCGTGATGTTCGGCAGCCCGGAAACCACCACCGGTGGTAACGCGCTGAAGTTCTACGCTTCGGTCCGTTTGGACATCCGCCGTACCGGCGCGGTGAAAGAAGGTGACGAGGTTGTAGGTAGTGAAACCCGCGTTAAAGTCGTGAAGAACAAAGTGGCCCCGCCTTTCCGCCAGGCCGAGTTCCAGATTCTCTACGGCAAGGGCATCTACCTGAACGGCGAGATGATCGACCTGGGTGTGCTGCACGGTTTCGTCGAGAAATCCGGTGCATGGTATGCCTACAACGGCAGCAAAATTGGCCAAGGCAAGGCCAACTCGGCCAAGTTCCTGGCAGACAACCCGGATATCGCTGCCACGCTTGAAAAGCAGATCCGCGACAAGCTGCTGACTGCCGCTCCAGACGTGAAAGCTGCCGCCAATCGCGAGCCGGTTGAAGAAGTGGAAGAAGCTGACACCGACATCTGAAGCACACAATGACAGTTGTACTGGATACACTCGTCGCCGTTCGGCGCACTGCAATGGACCTGCTCGCTCGCCGCGAGCATGGTCGAGTCGAGCTGACGCGTAAATTGCGTCAGCGCGGCGCAGAGCCCGAGATGATCGAAACCGCCCTCGACCGCCTGACGGAAGAGGGGCTGCTTTCCGAAGCCAGATACCTCGAAAGTTTTATCTCCTACCGAGCCCGCTCCGGCTACGGCCCGGCGCGTATTCGCGAAGAGCTGAGCCAGCGTGGCCTGCAACGCGCTGATGTCGATCTTGCCCTGCGCGAGTGCGGGATCAGTTGGCAGGCGCAGTTGGAGGACACCTGGCGGCGCAAGTTCTCTGGTCATCTTCCGATTGATGCCAGGGAACGAGCGAAGCAGGGACGATTCCTCAGCTATCGCGGGTTTTCGATGGAGATGATCAGCCGCTTGTTGAGCGGCCGGGACATCGATGATTGAGCTTCTGAACAAACAAAAGACCCACTATGAAAATAGTGGGTCTTTTTTTTTGCCCTCAAAAAATCACGCCGGCTCCGGCGCCACCCGCTGCTGCGCCTTGCCCTGGGCCTGTGCCCAGTTCTCCGGCAAGTTGATGTAATCCACCAACTCCCGCAACCGGCCCTGGTCGCGCCCGTTGAAATTGAACACCAGCCGCGTCAAATGACTGAACCTCGGCTCATCATGTTCCTCGCCGGTATACGCGAGCTGTCGGAACTCTCCACTCAGTCGCAGGCTGGCGAACTCGCCTTGCAAATGGGCCAATGCCTGTTCACTGAGCGGGTGATTCATGCGCACCACAAACTCGCGTTTCAGCCAGCGGGTGGAGTGGAAGTTGGCATAAAACTGGTTGATCTCTTCCACCGCCTCTTCGGCGCTGTACACCAGGCGTATCAGCTTGAGGTCGGTGGGCAGAATGTAGCGGTTGGCTTCCAACTGGCTGCGGATGAAGTCCAGGGCACCCTGCCAGAACCCGCCACCTGGCGCATCCAGCAGCACTACCGGGACCAGCGGGCTCTTACCGGTCTGAATCAGCGTCAGCACTTCCAGCGCTTCATCCAGGGTGCCGAAACCGCCTGGGCACAACACCAGGGCATCGGCTTCCTTGACGAAGAACAACTTGCGGGTAAAGAAGAAGTGGAAGGACAGCAGATTCTCAGTCCCATCGATGGTTGGGTTGGCATGCTGTTCAAACGGCAGGGTGATGTTGAACCCCAGGCTGTGTTCCAGGCCCGCGCCTTCGTGGGCGGCGGCCATGATGCCGCCACCGCCGCCGGTGATCACCATCAGGTCCGAACGCGCCAGTGCCGCGCCGACTTCACGGGCCAGTGCATACAGGGGGCTTTCCACCGGGGTGCGTGCCGAGCCGAACACCGTCACCTTGCGGCGACCCTTGAACTGTTCGAGCACGCGGAAGGCATTGTCCAGCTCGCGGATGGCTTGCAGGGTGATCTTGGCGTTCCAGCGGTTGCGGTCGTCCTGGGCCATGCGCAGCACGGTGAGGATCATGTCGCGATACAGGGGGATATTCGGGCTGTTGGGGGCGATCAGCTGGAGTTGTGCGTCGACCTGCTGGGTGAGGTCGGTGCCGTGTTCTTCGAAATGTCGGAGCAGGCGGTCATTCGGTTCGTAAGGCATTCAACTTCTCCTTCTTGCAGGGCACCTTCGCCGGAGGCTACGACACTGCTTGTGTCGCTGTTTGCCGCGGGGGCAACCTTCTTTTGCCCTGAAAATGTTACAGAACAGCATGAAAAACGCTGTGTATGAATGGGCGGGATGATTTGATCATGGGCCGGAAAACCCTTGGCTGGCAACCACTTATTGGTCGCTCAGTACGGAGTCTAGCTGCCTGGGAGGCGTTGAAGCGGGGGAGTACGCGCCACCGGACGGCAGCGCGCGAAGGTCAAACCGTTACTTTTTCTTTTTTGTCGGTGCCGGGCAATCCGCTTCCACGAACTTCACCGAGGCCACAGGGCGGTTGGTCTTGTTCTCGGTGATTTCGTAACGCATCACCGCGCCTTTGGCCATCAGCTCACGGTAACCCTTGTTCAGGCATACGCTCTGGCCGAGTTGGAAATACACCGCCTTGGGATTGGCGCGCATCTGTTCGGCGCGGTCGGGCAAGACGCTCAGGTGATCGATCAGTTGCATGCCTTCAACGGTGTAGGCCACTTCCAGGGTCTTTTCGTCGATTTCCCGGGGTAGATCTTTGTTGCTCTCAGCCGCGACGCTTTGCAGCTTCCGGTTCATTTGGGCCTCCAGCAGCGAGGCCGCCTGGGCGCACACGGGCAATACCAGCGCGAGGGCGACGGATGGGGCGACAAGGCGCAGCATGGAACGCAGCATGAAACTCTCCTGATTCGGTTACTGGTGCATAGACCAGCCACTGCGCTGTGCGTTCAGTGGCGCGCAATTATAGGTGAGCCCTTGCCACTACAGCCAGGCGTATCGCTGGTAAACTGCCGCCACCTCAGCCGTCCACGAGTTTTCACCGTGTCGATTTACCCGTCCCACCGGCGCATCCGATGAGCCACGCCGTGTCCCGCCTGCGCACCCAGCGCCTGGCCCGTGCCGTCCGTCCGTTCCTCAATCGTGGCTCGCGTGCCGAGCGTTGTCCCGGCTGCCGTGTCATTCCTGAGTACTGCTTGTGTGCCTGGCGACCAAAAGTCGCCGCCACCTCAGCGATGTGCCTGCTGATGCATGACGTGGAACCCATGAAACCCAGCAATACCGGCTGGCTGATCGCCGATGTGATTGATGACACCACGGCGTTCGCCTGGTCGCGCACCGAAGTCGATCCTGAACTGCTGACCTTGCTGGCCGACCCGCAGTGGCAACCCTACATTGTGTTCCCCGGCGAATTCGTCGCGCCGCAGCGTGTTGTCAGCGAAGTGAAGGTGGAGAAGGGCAAGCGCCCACTGTTCATCCTGCTGGATGGCACCTGGAGTGAAGCGCGCAAGATGTTCCGCAAAAGCCCCTACCTGGAGCATTTGCCGGTGCTCAGCCTGGCGCCCGAGCAGCTATCGCGCTACAAACTGCGTCGTTCCAAACGCGATGATCATTTTTGCACCGCCGAGGTCGCCGCGCTGTGTCTGGAACTGGCCGATGATCGGATGGCCAGTGAAGTCCTGGATGCCTACCTGGATGTCTTCAGTACTCATTACCTGGCCGCCAAGTTCCAGATGCCTCTGGATCCGGCGGACACAGTTCATGCGCGTCTTGCTCCCTATATTCCGAAGGTGTAACCAGACGACGTTTGCATGATGGCACCACGAACCCGCAACCCGCTAAAATGCCCACGGGCGTAGCGCTTGACCCTCCAGGCTACGCTGGGCATGCTGGGCGCCGATCAGGGCACCCCTAAAAAACAGGATCATTTAATCAATGGCCACATACGAAATCCTGATAGCCGATGACCACCCGTTGTTTCGCAGTGCGCTGCACCAAGCCGTGACCTTGGGCCTTGGGCCGGACGTCCGCCTGGTCGAAGTGGCCAGTATTGCCGAGCTGGAAGCCCGCCTCACCGAAAAATCCGACTGGGACCTGGTGCTGCTCGACCTGAACATGCCCGGTGCCTACGGTTTCTCAGGTTTGGTGTTGTTGCGCGGTCAATACCCGCAGATTCCCGTGGTGATGGTCTCGGCCCAGGAAGAAGCCGACGTGGTGGTGCGCTCCAAGGAGTTTGGCGCCAGCGGTTTCATTCCCAAGTCCAGTGCGATGGAAGATATCCAGAAGGCTGTACGCACCGTGCTGGATGGTGATGTGTCCTGGCCGCCGCAAGCGTTTGAAGAAATCAACGTGTCCGACGAAGCCAAGGCCGCCCGTGATGGTCTTGCCAGCCTGACACCGCAGCAGTTCCGGGTGCTGACCATGGTCTGCGAAGGCTTGTTGAACAAACAGATTGCCTACGAGCTGAGCGTGTCGGAAGCGACGATCAAGGCCCACGTTACAGCGATCTTCCGCAAGCTGGGCGTGCGTACGCGCACCCAGGCGGCGCTGCTCTTGCAACAACTTGAGTCAATTTCGCAGCATTAAGCGGCTACCGATTCACGCTTTTTTGACTTTGCGTGATCTAGTTTCCCCACTCCTTTAGTTCAGTTGCCAACGTCTATGTCGCCTTTCAAGGGTCAAACCGGTATCAAACGTATCTTCAATGCTGGGGGTTATTCGCTGGATGGCCTGCGCGCGGCGTTCACTGGCGAGGCAGCGTTCCGCCAGTTGGTGTTGCTTAACGTGATCCTGATCCCGTTGAGCTTTTTCCTGAATGTCAGCCGGGTCGAGCGTGCCTTGCTCATTGCTGTCTGCCTGCTGGCGTTGATCGTCGAATTGCTTAACTCGGCAGTGGAAGCGGCGATCGACCGCATTTCCCTGGACCGCCACCCGCTGTCGAAAAACGCCAAGGACATGGGCAGCGCCGCGCAGTTCGTCGCACTGACCATGATCACCCTGGTCTGGGCCGTGATTCTGATCTAACCCTTAGGCAATGCTCGGCAGCACGATCTCGTCGCTGCGCTGAACCCCGGCGGTGAAGGCGCGGCATAGTTCCAGGAACTCGCGCATTGCCGAGGTCTGGTACTTCTGTTTATGCCAGATGAAGTAGAACTGCCGGGCCAGGTCCAGGTCCGGGGTTTCCACCGGCACCAGGCTGCCACGCCGGAATGCGTCGCGTAGCGCCAGCCGCGAAATGCAGCCAATCCCCAATCCTGACTCCACCGCGCGTTTGATCGCCTCAGTGTGCTCCAGCTCAAGGCGGATATTCAGCGCGCTACGGTGATGGCGCATGGCTTGGTCAAAGGTCAGACGAGTACCTGAGCCCTGTTCCCGCAGGATCCACGCCTCTTGGGTCAACTCATCCATGGTTGCCATGCCACGTTTGGCCAGGTGATGCTGCGGCGCGCAAAACACCACCAGTTCATCCTCCACCCAGGTTTGCACCTCGATATCCGGGTGGCTGCAGTCGCCTTCGATTAGACCCAGGTCAATTTCGTAGTGCGCCACCTGGTGCACGATATGCGCAGTGTTCTGCACATGCAGCTTCACCTGGCTCTCGGGGTGTTGCTGCATGAAACTGCCGATCAACAGGGTCGCCAGGTAATTACCAATGGTGAGGGTGGCGCCCACCGCCAGGGAACCGAAGCCGGACTTGCCGTTGAGCAGGTCCTCGATCTCCTTGGCCTGGTCGAGCAGCGCAACCGCCTGGGGCAATAGCTGATGACCGAGGGCGTTGAGGCTCAGGCGTTTGCCCGCGCGGTCGAATAATTGGCAGCTGGATTGGCGCTCCAGCTCGGTGATCGAGGTGCTGGCGGCGGATTGAGATAAGGCCAGAAGGCCAGCAGCGCGCGAGACGCTTTCCTGCTGGGCGACGGCGACGAAGACTTGCAGTTGACGGAGAGTAAATCGCATATCGATATAACCGATAACCCTTATCTTAATAATCCAGTTAACAGATATTGTCGCCGCCATTAGAATGCTGTGCAATTGCGCATCCCATCTTTGGCGCAGACCCATTTCCAGGAGTCCCCCGTACATGAGCAACATGAACCACGAGCGTGTCCTCAGTGTTCATCACTGGAACGACACTCTGTTCAGCTTCAAGTGCACCCGCGATCCGGGCCTGCGCTTCGAGAACGGTCAGTTCGTGATGATCGGCCTGCAACAGCCCAACGGCCGCCCGCTCATGCGCGCTTACTCCATTGCCAGCCCGAACTGGGAAGAGCATCTGGAGTTTTTCAGTATCAAGGTCCCGGATGGCCCGCTGACTTCCCAATTGCAGCACTTGAAGGAAGGCGACGAGATCATCATCAGCAAAAAACCGACAGGCACCTTGGTGCTTGACGATTTGAAGCCGGGCAAACACCTGTACCTGCTCAGCACCGGTACTGGCCTGGCTCCGTTCATGAGCGTAATCCAGGACCCGGAAACCTACGAGCGCTTTGAAAAAGTGATCCTGTGCCACGGCGTGCGTTACGTCAACGAAGTCGCCTACCGCGAATTCATCACCGAGCACCTGCCGCAGAACGAATTCTTCGGCGAGGCCTTGCGTGACAAGTTGATCTACTACCCGACCGTGACCCGTGAGCCTTTCGAAAACGAAGGTCGCCTGACCGACCTGATGCGCAGCGGCAAGCTGTTCAGCGACATCGGCCTGCCGCCGATCAACCCCGAGGATGACCGCGCCATGCTGTGCGGCAGCCCAAGCATGCTGGACGAAACCAGCGAAGTGTTGAACAGCTTCGGCCTGAAAGTTTCCCCACGGATGCGTGAGCCGGGTGATTACTTGATCGAGCGCGCATTCGTCGAGAAGTAATGCTGGGTCAGTAACAACACAGATCTAAAAAATGTGGGAGCGGGCTTGCTCGCGAAAGCGGAGTGTCAGTCGACAGAGTTATTGACTGATACACCGCTTTCGCGAGCAAGCCCGCTCCCACATTTTGTTTCCGGTTTCTTCAGTGGGCTGGGAGTACTTCCAGTACACAAATCACCCCAGGCTCGGGATAGTGCCAACGCACATCCACATCCCAGAACTGCGCGCCATATTCCCGCTCCGGCCCCGGCGTCTGATACGCCGGCCGTGGATCTTGTGCCAGGCACTGATCAATCAGTTCCACCAGTGGCTCGCCCAGGCGCTGAGCGTGGCCTTGTGCCTGCTGCAGCGCTGTCTTGAGCCATTGCACCGGAATCAGCTGTGGCGCGGCGCTGGCGATGTCGTTGGTCGCCGTGTCGACCACGTCGGCATACGGCACATACGGCTTGATATCCAGCACCGGCGTGCCATCGAGCAGATCAATCCCGGAAATCCACAGCCGTCCTGGCTCCACTTTTTCCAGCTTGACCACTGACTGGCCGATGCCGTTGGGTCGGTGGGTGGCGCGGGTGGCAAACACGCCCATGGACGTGTTGCCACCCAGGCGCGGCGGGCGCACTTTCAGGCGTGGCTTGTCTTCCAGCGCCTGGTGGAACAGGAACAGCAACCACACGTGGCTGACCTGCTCCAGGCCTTGTACGGCTTCGCCACCGTCGAACGGCGCCACCAGTTCCAGCACGCCACGGGCGGCAGGTGCCAACTGAGGTTGGCGTGGGATGGCGAACTTCTCCTTGAAACAGGAGCGCACGAAGCCGACGGGCGAGACGTTGTAACTCATGGCTTACGCACGAACTCGCAGCGTCAGGCCCTTGAGGAAGTTGCGCAGCAACTGGTCGCCGCACGGGCGATAGTTGGTGTGGCCGAACTTGCGGAACAGCGCGCTCAGCTCAGGCTTGGACACCGGGAACTCGGCGGCCTTGAGGATGGCGTGCATGTCATCTTCCTTCAGTTCGAAGGCCACGCGCAGCTTCTTGAGGATGATGTTGTTGGTCACCGGGGTCTCGATCGGCTGCGGCGGACGGCTTTCGTCCTTACCGCGCTTGAAGATCACCAAGCCGTCGAGGAAGTGCGCCATGACGTCATCCGGGCAGAACACGAAGCCTTCTTCCTCATCTTTCTTGAGGTAGGTCAGCAGGTCGTCCTTGGTTACGTCCATGCCGCCGAGCTTGATGATCTCGACCATCTTGTTGTCGCTGATGTCGAGCATGTAGCGCACGCTGCGCAGTACGTCATTGTGAATCATGGTGGGCAATCCTGGTATTCAACTGAGGACACCGCGCAAAAGAGGCGGTGTCGGGAAAAGGGCGGCGGCTTAGAACTTTTCTTTGCCGGACAGGTAACGCCATTGGCCAACCGGCACCTTGCCGATGGACACGCCGCCGATGCGGATACGACGAATGGCAATGACTTTGAGGCCAACCGCTTCACAGAACAGCGCGATCACGCCTGGCTGCGGGTTTTTCATCGCAAAACGCAGGCGGTTTTCGTTCTGCCAGCTGGCTTTGACCGCCGGCAGCTCTTTGCCTTTGTAGGTCAGGCCGTGGTTCAGGCGATTGAGGCCGTGGGCAACCATGTCGCCTTCGACTTCCACCACGTATTCCTGCTCGATCTTGGCGGCATCGGCGGTCAACTTGCGCAGAATCTTCCAGTCCTGGGTAAACACCAGCAGGCCGCTGGCCTTGGCTTGCAGGTCGGCGCTGGCGGTCAGGCGCAGGAAGTGGCCCTTGAGCGGGCGTTTGCCGAAGCGGTGTTCTTCCGAGAGGGTATCGGCGCTGATCGACGCCATGGCCGCCTCGGCATCCACGCCGGCCGGGACGTGCAGCAGGATGGTCACCGGCTCGGGCGCGGTGGCCTTGGCGTCCGGGTCGAGTTCGACCTTCTGGGTGGTGACCTTGAACTGCGGTTCGTCGATCACTTCACCGTCCACCGAGACCCAGCCGCCTTCGATGAACAGCTCAGCCTCCCGACGGGAGCAACCGACCAGTTCGATTAGGCGTTTGGAGAGGCGTATGGGGTCAGTCATGACAAGGGCCGTAGCAAAAGGGGGCGGCTATTGTACCTGTGTGGGCGCGGTTAATCCCGGCCCCATTTCAGTGCTGTGGCTTTTTGTGGGATCCGACAAGCCAGCTCCCCCAGAAGAGCGCAAACGCATGTGCAGCAACGGATACGGTTGGCCCAGCCCATCGTGCTCCGTGCGTCCGATCACCTCGAAGCCTTGCTTGAGGTAAAAGCCGAGTGCCTGGGGATTTTGCTCGTTCACTTCCAGCTCGTCGGCGTTCAAATGCTCGACCGCATAACGCAGCAGTTGCCGGCCAAGGCCCTGGCCCCGGTGCTGCGGGTCGATAAACAGCATCTCGACCTTGCCAGCGGCGACACCGGCAAACCCGGTGATGCGTTGGTGCGGGTCTTTGGTGCAAATCAGCATCACCGTGTCCAGGTAATGAGTCAGCACCAGGTTGCGCAGGCGTTCGATATAGCTGTCCGGCAAAAAATCGTGGGTGGCCCGCACCGAGGACTCCCAGATTTCAGTCAGTTTTTGATAATCGCTGGTTTTAGGTGTGTGGATAACCGAATGCCGACGCATGCCCGCTGCCCCTGCCGATGATTGGCGATGAGCAAACGATAGACCTAAAAAAGCCCCACATCTTGATCAAATGCAGGGCTTTTTGGTGTGTTGCCGATCAGTCGCGCTTTTCAGCCCACAGGTCGTATTCGTCGGCATCGGTCACGGTGCACCAGACCTTGTCGCCTGGCTTCAAACCGCTGGCATCGTCGATAAACACGTTACCGTCGATTTCCGGCGCATCGAAGAAGCAACGGCCGACCGCGCCTTGTTCGTCGACTTCGTCGATCAGCACTTCGATTTCCTTGCCGATGCGCAGTTGCAGGCGCGCCGAGCTGATGGCCTGCTGGTGCGCCATGAAACGCTCCCAGCGGTCTTGCTTGACGTCGTCCGGCACCACGGCCAGGTCCAGCAGGTTGGCTGGGGCACCTTCCACCGGCGAATACTGGAAGCAGCCGACGCGGTCCAGTTGGGCTTCGGTCAGCCAGTCCAGCAGGTACTGGAAGTCTTCTTCGGTTTCGCCGGGGAAGCCGACGATGAAGGTCGAACGGATGATCAGCTCCGGGCAGATTTCACGCCAGTTCTTGATACGCGCCAGGGTCTTGTCTTCGAAGGCCGGGCGTTTCATGGCCTTGAGCACTTTCGGGCTGGCATGCTGGAACGGGATGTCCAAGTACGGCAGGATCTTGCCGGCGGCCATCAGCGGGATCAACTCGTCCACGTGCGGGTACGGGTAGACGTAGTGCAGGCGTACCCACACACCCAGGCTGCTCAAGGCTTCGCAGAGTTCGGTCATGCGGGTTTTCACCGGCGCGCCGTTCCAGAAACCCGTGCGGTATTTCACGTCGACGCCGTAGGCGCTGGTGTCCTGGGAGATCACCAGCAACTCTTTGACGCCGGACTTGACCAGGCGCTGGGCCTCGTCGAGTACGTCACCGACCGGACGGCTGACCAGCTTGCCGCGCATCGACGGGATGATGCAAAAGCTGCAGCTGTGGTTGCAGCCTTCGGAAATCTTCAGGTACGCGTAGTGGCGCGGGGTCAGCTTGATGCCTTGCGGTGGCACCAGGTCGATCAGCGGGTTGTGGTCCTGGCGCGGCGGTACCACTTCGTGCACGGCGTTGACCACCTGCTCGTATTGCTGCGGACCGGTCACCGCCAGCACGCTCGGGTGCACATTGCGGATATTGCCTTCTTCCACGCCCATGCAGCCGGTCACGATGACCTTGCCGTTTTCCTTGATCGCTTCGCCGATCACTTCCAGGGATTCCGCCTTGGCCGAGTCGATGAAGCCGCAGGTGTTGACCACCACCACGTCGGCGTCCTGGTACGTGGACACAACGTCATAGCCTTCCATACGCAGTTGCGTGAGGATGCGCTCGGAGTCGACCAGAGCCTTCGGGCAACCTAGCGATACAAACCCTACACGTGGATTATTACTCATATACTCACAGCCTGCAGGGTCTACCCTGGTCAAAATTCGTGGCGCGCGATTCTAATCGCTGATCAAAAAATGCGCAAAAACAATTATCATTAACGAGTATCGTTCTCAAATTCAGAAGGGAGTCCTGAGAATGTCGGCCAATGAAACACTTGAAGAAAATCGAGATAGTGAAGAAGTTGAGGCTCGTAAGAAAGATCTCGTACAAGTAAAGAAGAGGACAACCAAGTCGCAAAAGGTATACATGACAGTCGTTGTGTTCATGTCGCTTGTCATGGCTACATTGCTGATTGACGTGCTCCCTTTTACAAGTTCCATGAAGCGCGATCTGTTTTATAGCTGGCAGGTTGTGGTGCTTGTCGTTACGGGAGCTTCATTGCTGCTTTATCGGATTTGGACCGATACATTATCATCAGATTCTGTTTCGTTTGTTGAGCTGGATGAGCGTAACAGAATTGAAAAGTCAAGGTACTCATATTGGTCGCCAATTCATTCTGGGGAAAATGTCAGGGTCGTTGTGGAAGATGCTTCCGAACTGGATAATATAAAAGAGGTAGTTGAGAAGTCTCGTAAAGCGGCTTCGGGATATGAGTTCTCAGTGCATATGCGGACCATCATTGAGTCGCTTGATCACCAAATAGACTATGCAGAAGAAAAAGCATCTAGATTGCTTGAGGTCGGTCGTAGCTTTGTCAGGGGCGGTATTTGGTTATATATCTTTAGTATCATTGTATGGCAGGGTTACCTCTACTACATAAATTTTCAGCTGAGTGCTGGTGTCATAGTTGGTATGGTTTCGACGACGGCCGTATTTCTAATTATGGAGTTTTTAGGTTCATGGTATTTGAAACAGTACCGGCACTATGGTGATTCTGCATTTTCTTATATGAAAGTTAGGTCGTCCTATAATAAATATATGCTCGCATATTGCGTAGTGGTTGAGTTTTCTGAGAATGATCCTGCTAAATCTCAAGAGGATATATTGCGTGTTTTGGGTGAGTCTGAGAAATGGCCTGAACTTAAGGAAATTAACGCTAACGATTTTAACTATATGCTTCAATCTGTTGAGACCCTGGGGAAAGCGTTCGAAAAGCTGAAAGGTGTTTTTGGGCGTGGTAATGATACTGGCGCAGCACCTTGATCATGAGTGGACAGGTTTACAGCTATTTGAGGTTTTCTGATCCTCGTCAAGCGACAGGAAGTAGTGCAGACCGTCAGCTTGCATATGCTGCAGTATGGGTGGCAAAAAGAGGTATGCCGCTGGATGCGACACTCACATTGAAAGATGAAGGGCTTTCTGCTTATCACCAGCGTCATGTTAAACAGGGAGCATTGGGTGTATTTCTCCGTGCGATTGAGGATGGCCGTATCGGTAATGGCTCTGTTTTGGTTGTTGAAGGTCTAGACCGCCTAAGTCGAGCTGAGCCTATCCAGGCACAAGCTCAGTTGGCGCAGATCATCAACGCTGGCATTACTGTAGTAACCGCAAGTGATGGGCGTGAATACAATAGGGCAGGCTTGAAGGCTCAGCCCATGGACTTGGTCTATTCGCTTCTGGTGATGATTCGCGCTCATGAAGAATCCGACACAAAGAGCAAGCGCGTTAAAGCCGCCATCCGCCGTCAGTGTGAAGGCTGGATGTCTGGAACCTATCGCGGACTCGTACGCAATGGAAAAGACCCTCAGTGGCTGCAACTGACCAGCGAAGCCCTTTATCACGCAGATTCTGCCGCACGGCTTGAGCCTGCCCCGGGTGCCGAAGGGCGACCAGGTGTGGCAGCACAGCGAAGCATGCCAACAGCGCGTCGATGCCGATGGCAACTGGCTGCGCCAAACGGACGGCAAGATCCAGGACAAGGCGATCGAACGAGAAGTGGAGGCGATGCAGAACACGGAGAGCTTCCAGAGCCACACCAGGACGGTGGACAACCATTCAACCGAGTCGGTGGGTGGGATCAAGAAAATCGAGGCGCTGGGCGCGCTCAAGCTGCTGTCGGGTGGATCTGCGAGTCTGGCGGCCGTCGACGACCTGCACCAAGCCACTGGCCGCGACCTGAACCTAGTGGTGGGGCAGAAGCACAACGCCATGGTGGGCGGCGATATGGAGGAAAGGATCCAGGGGTTGCGTAAGAGCGTGGCGGCAGTCAGCCAACGGCTCGTGGCGCCAAAGACCTGGTTGGGATCAGAAGGGGTGAACGTGCTGCAGGTGCTGTGCGATTTGCTCGACCTGGTCCAGCAGATGAATTCTCAACTGGCGGGCCACACCCACGGGCCGACGCCAGTACCAGGTAACGCTGCAGCCTTCACTATCAATTCTGTTGACGCTCAGAAAATGCTATCAAAAGTTCAAAACGTCACGCTGTAGGTAAGCTGACCATTCATGTTTGATAGCGATTACTTGTATTGCCTGTAGTTTAAAAATCACATACAGAGCGGCCGGGCGTAATAACTAACGGCCGGCCGATTACCGTTCGTCGGATTGGTGATAGGTCTTTAAGTCCTATTAATAGTAGACATAAAAAAAAGGTAAAAAAAATGTTTACACGTCTAGCCCGCGAAAACACTAGGCCGGCGAGTTGGCCGGCCGTAATTTCGTGGTGGCCGGCGGCCAAAGACGACAGAGCCCGCACGGGGCGGGCTCTGTGAAGATACGTTGGAGTGGATTCCCTAAGGAAAAAACCGTGGTAGCATCTCAATCACCACCTGCAGCTGTATATCTTTGTATCTGGCGACTCAAAGGTTATGGCTCTGCGACTGGCACGTCAAGCTCGAATACTTTACGAACATAATTAGTTATGATCCTTACTTAGTATCGGTATCATCGTAACTTACGAATTTTTGTAAGTGTCATCATTCGGAAACTAGCGTGGCGAGTTAACAGGCAAGGTGGGAAAGTCCGAAACCGTTTTACTAGGTGGCGGGTGCTACTAAGCTCTGGAGCTAAATTAATATGATGATATTGATAACGCGTAATGTCCTTGACAGCATTATTCAAGGACTTCGGTTGGCCTTCTGGTTAGCCAAATTGGTAACTCTGTTTCTTGAGTAGCTTGTCAAGCTACTAGACAGGGGCTTTGGCCCCTGTCTTCCTAACTCCGTGCTACTCCAGCCGACACCACCAGGACTGTGCGTAAGCACATCCATCGACGTATTCAATGCCACTTAGAACAAAACCTGTCGGAGCCATTCCGGATAGGTTCGCATCGAGTAACCGAGGCAACGGATCAGGTTCCAAGGGCATCCCCTTCGATACCCTCGCTACGTTCGAGCTTCTCCCCAGTTCGTTGCTCGTTGCGGGAGCAACCAATACGTCACCCCTTAACGCTGGATAACGCCTCCGTTCCTGTAGGTCCAGGGCCACGCCCTTGCAGCGCATCGGGGTTACTAGCATGTGCACGATAAGTAACCCCCCCCCTAGTGGTCGCTTGGCTCATCCAGGAGCGCCTCTACGGCGTACTCCAGTGCCCCATCCGCTTGTTCAAGTCGATCGGCCAGATCATCACGACCAATCAGCTCAGCTCGATGCAGAGCGTGAGCCTCATCAAGTAGCTTTCTATGGTGAGACCCAGGGTGGCGCAGCAATGCCGCCTCATCTCGCAGCAGCTTTAGCCAAGAGGCGGTCACCCTGCTCTGTGTGAAGTCACTTGCGCTCGTCATTGCGTCGGTCCTACTCGCTCATCAATATACTGTATATGCAGACAGTATATTGGCGTGTGTGTCTGGCTGGGTGCTGATCCGACGAAGTGCCGACTGGGCGTTAAGCTCAAAGTCCGTGTGAGCAAGAAAAAACTGAAAGAAAAAGCACTTATCCCCCTCCCGCCGACGGGGTTTGCGTCCTCTTTTTGTGCAAGTTCCAAATTGGTGAAAGCGGGCCTCAAGCCAAGGCTGGCCGGCGGGCTCAGCTAGCGACCGGCAATTTCACTGATTGCAAAGTCTGGAAGAGAAAGGCAACCATTTTGCACAGCAGCGCATAGGGCAGTCACGAACGGGGCTCTACTTGAAGCCCCGTGTTAGCTGATCAAAAGATCAAAAAATGCTTCAGCAGCGACTTTTTAGTTTTTAGTACGTATTCAACTCACCTGTCGAATCAAATCGGGAGGCACAGACAGGGTAAGCTAGGAAGCGGGAAAATCGTGGCTAGCAGGACATATTGACCTACATGCACATAGCACGTCTTAACATTCTAGCTGTTTGACGCACGGCGCTCAGTTTGGAGCTTGCACCAAGCGTTTTTAGTCAATTTGAAGGCCCCTATTACAGCTAATGTTACTATCCCAGTTATCACGCCTAACGCTAAATGAAGCTTTCCTGCCACCGCTGCTGCGACTATGGATATCACATTCTTTATGCTTGTTCCTGCCTCAGTTCTTTCAGTCCTGTATGCGACCGATTTAGTGCAAAGAAAGTCATAGACCTCATCTTTAACTACAACCCATAAACTGTCTTGCCGATCAACCCTAGAAGTTTTGACGATCATGCTGCTGGAATTGATCTCGCCGGTTAAGATCATCCCGGCTCTGTCGAAGTCAAAGTCTGGTGTTTCTAAAGCATTCTTTAAATATTGATGCATGTGTTTCGGTGCTAGTTCAGAGATGGCATCGAGAATTTCATCGTTGTTAATGTCATTCATAGATATCCTCTGCTTTCAACAAGTCAACTGCATAGCTGATGCCTGATGCGAAAGATATATTGCTGTCCTGGCCAATTGGTTGTCCCCCAATCCATGCGACGGCCTGAGTACCACCAGGCGCAAATCGCCCGGAAACGATGCCAATGACCTTATTTGTACTGATATCTACCACTTGGCCTCCGCTGTTATTATTGTTGACACTACTATCAAGCATAAGATTTCTTGCCCCATGCTCATTAGAGGTTTTCGCGCTGATAATCGATTGAGAGACCTTGGGTATATTGAAGGAAAAAGGGAAACCGAAGTAGCATACTGTAGTGCCGATATCAACGCTGCGCTCATCTCCCAATAAACTGCTGGGAGGAGGGCAGGCAGTTATAGCTTCCCCTTTCAGCTTTAGCAGTGCTACGTCGTTTAATGGGTCATATTGAGCTACAGATACTTCAGAGAAGTTGAATTTGTTACCGTGAATTGTAGGGAAACTTTCTGATTCAGGCGGTATTGCGATATAGATCGGCTTTGTTATATCCAGTATATGAGCGCAGGTTAAAAAGTATCCCTTGTTGCTGCAGATAAATCCCGATCCTAGAAGTGTGAAATTAGGTTCTCCATAAGAGGCAATCATGACGCATCCCCCAAGATGGCTTTTTACTATATTCCTTAGCATTACGATTCCTTTTGCTGGACTAATTGTCAATATAGTAGATATAGCCCGCATTTATCTAATCTGCAAGCGCTGTTTTTTACGAGGGTGAGGCGCTTGAATAGAAACTCGACATGCCAACAGCAGTACTGCTTATGGTCCATCTAGTAATCCTCAGTAACTTCAAGAACTGAAGGGGCACAATCCCTGCCCATGGATAGAGAGAAAGGTAGAGAGAATAAAAATTGTAGATTGAGTATCGTTAGGGCAACCCAGGGAAACAAAGCCAACCTTGGGGTTGGCTTTTGCGATGGTGGTGGACATGTCTAACCTCGGTATTGAATGACGCCGCCAGTCGGGCACGACAACGCTGCGGACGGGCGCTTGGTGCGCCTCTGATCAAAAAGTGCGCAATTCTAGCGACGGGCAGCGCACTTGACCAGCTTTATGCAGGGAAATGCGACGAGTGCTGCATGGACGCATTCCCACAACCGCTGCTCCACTCTTAAGCCCGAACGTCTTGCTCCGTGCGGTGCGATACAACTTTAGACATGCCTACACCTAATGCCTGAAGCACTTTCAGAAGGGTGGAGAGCTTAGGGTCGCCGCCAACGGCGATGGATCTGTAGAGATTTGCTCGATTGAGCCCCGTATTCTGCGACAAGCTGAGCATGCCGCCGCGCGCCTCCGCCACTCGACGGACAGCGACCAGGAATGCATCCTCCCCCCCTGCCTCATCGATTTCTTCAAGTGCGACAGAAAGGTATTCGAGTGCAAAGGCTTCGTCGTTTCGAAGCATTTCAAGGACGCTGTCTTCATGAGAACGAGTGCGAATAGTCATTTTTGCTGCACCTTGTAAGATTTCCAGAGGGCCTTGGCCTGATCGATGTCGTTCTGCTGTCTGGCCTTTGAGCCACCGCCCAACAGGAAAACAATTTTTCGATCCTGGATTGCGTAATACACGCGAAACCCGGGACCGAAGTCGAGCTTCATCTCAAACACCCCATCACCCACCGGCTCGGTAATGCCAAAGTGTCCAAGCGCCGCTCGGTCCACTCTCGTGGTGATTCTTGCTTTTGAACGCGTGTCTTGCACGGTATCTAGCCAAGCTTGGTAGATATCCACGCCATTGACGGAGAGTACGTGTTTCACTTCGTACATGAGGACTGTACCTTAAAAGAGACAAGTCGATGATTGAGTTTCTATATCGACTGGGCGGGCCATGCAGGAGCATGGTTTATTGATCGGATAAGCCTGCGGGGACTGCCTACATGCGCCGCTAAGGCAGCAACATTGAGCCGGGCGAAAATATACGGCCAGCCGTGATGTGATCAATGCAGGCAAATAGGCGCCAAAATGCCCTGATCTCTTTTAATGGCATCAGAAAAACCCACCCAAATCACTTGAACAGCGAAATGCGACGAGTGCTGCGCTATGCTTCGCGCCGTTGCGCGAAGGTAAAGTCCTAAGGTCAACAAAACGTCTGTTACGAGAAGTAAAACAGCGCATGCTAGGGTCAGCTTAGACGCGTTGTTAATAAAAGACCGCAGGTCAAAAGGGCAGGAGTGGTTGATGGGTCACGCGAGTAGTCAGGCAGCAGGTGCCGAGCATTCAAACGCCAAGCCGATTGGCATGCTGGTGGCAGCGGTCGGGGTGGTTTACGGCGATATCGGGACCAGCCCGCTCTACACCCTTAAAGAGGTGTTCAACGGCGGTTATGGGGTTCAGGTCAATCATGACGGCGTGCTGGGGATCCTGGCGCTGATCTTCTGGTCGCTGATCTGGGTGGTGTCGATCAAGTACATGTTGTTCGTGCTGCGTGCCGACAACCAGGGTGAGGGCGGCATCATGGCGCTCACGGCACTGGCACGACGGGCGGCGGGGGAGCGCAAGAAGTTGCGTAGCTTCCTGGTGGTGTGTGGCCTGTGCGGCGCGGCGCTGTTCTACGGCGACAGCATGATCACCCCGGCGATTTCCGTATTGTCCGCGGTCGAGGGCCTGGAACTGGCCTTCGACGGCCTGGAAAAATGGGTCGTGCCCATCGCCTTGGTGGTGCTGGTGGCGCTGTTCCTGATCCAGAAACACGGCACCGACCACATCGGCAAGCTTTTCGGGCCGGTGATGGTCACCTGGTTCCTGGTACTGGGCGGCCTGGGTGTGTATGGCATCACCCTGCACCCTGAAGTGCTCAGTGCGATGAACCCGATGTGGGCGGTGCGCTTCTTTGAGGCGCATCCCGGCATTGGCGTGGCCATTCTCGGCGCGGTGGTGCTGGCACTGACCGGCGCCGAAGCACTGTATGCCGACATGGGTCACTTCGGCCGCAAACCCATCGCCCGCGCCTGGTTCATGCTGGTGCTGCCGGCGCTGGTGCTCAATTATTTCGGCCAGGGCGCCATGCTGCTCGGTGACCCGGAAGCCGCGCGCAACCCGTTTTACCTGCTGGCGCCGAGCTGGGCGCTGATCCCGCTTGTGGTGTTGTCTACCCTGGCCACGGTGATTGCCTCCCAGGCAGTGATTTCCGGTGCGTTCTCGTTGACACGCCAGGCGATCCAGCTGGGTTACATCCCGCGCATGCACATTCAGCACACTTCAAGCGCCGAGCAGGGCCAGATTTACATCGGCGCGGTGAACTGGTCGCTGATGGTTGGCGTAATCCTGCTGGTGCTGGGCTTTGAGTCGTCCAACGCACTGGCATCGGCCTACGGCGTGGCGGTGACGGGCACCATGTTGATGACCACCATCCTGGTGTCGGCGGTGATGCTACTGCTGTGGAAATGGCCGCCGATTCTGGCTGTTCCTGTCCTGGTTTGCTGCCTGTTGGTGGACGGTCTTTACTTCGCCGCCAACGTGCCGAAGATCATCCAGGGCGGTGCCTTCCCGGTACTGGCGGGGATCGTGCTGTTCGTGCTGATGACCACGTGGAAGCGCGGCAAGCAATTGCTGGTGGAACGTCTCGACGAAGGTGGCCTGCCGTTGCCGATCTTCATCAGCAGTATCCGCGTTCAGCCGCCTCATCGCGTGCAGGGCACCGCCGTGTTCCTCACCGCGCGCCCGGACGCCGTGCCCCACGCGCTGTTGCACAACCTGCTACACAACCAGGTATTGCATGAGCAAGTGGTGTTGCTGACGGTGGTCTACGAGGACATTCCCCGCGTACCGGCTGCACGGCGGTTCGAGGTGGATGCCTACGGCGAAGGCTTCTTCCGAGTGATCCTGCACTTCGGTTTCACCGATGAGCCAGATGTGCCGGAGGCGCTGAAGTTGTGCCATCTGGATGACCTGGACTTCAGCCCGATGCGCACCACCTACTTCCTCAGTCGCGAAACGGTCATCGCCTCGCGGATCAAGGGCATGGCCCGTTGGCGCGAAGCTTTGTTCGCCTTTATGTTGAAGAACGCCAACGGCAACCTGCGCTTCTTCAAACTCCCGGTAAACCGGGTGATCGAGCTGGGCACCCAGGTCGAAATGTAAGCTTTTGCAATACGGGGGCCGGCAATCGGTCCCCGCTTTTCCTTCTGAACCCTGTGCAATCCAGCGTTGTCGACTAGGCTCTAAGCACTGTTTGAATAGTGCCCACAGAACCAGAAGAGGTGCGCCATGAGTCAACTGCTCGAACCCTATACCCTCCGTCAATTGACCCTGCTCAACCGCATCGCCGTGTCGCCCATGTGCCAATACTCAAGCGACGACGGCTTGGCCAATGACTGGCACCTGGTGCACCTTGGCAGCCGCGCCGTCGGTGGCGCCGGGCTGATTTTCACCGAAGCCACCGCCGTGACTGCCGATGGCCGCATCACCGCCCAGGACCTGGGCCTGTGGAACGACGCACAAATCGAACCGCTGCAACGTATTACTCGTTTTATCGCGGCCCAAGGCGCGGTGGCCGGCATTCAACTGGCCCACGCCGGGCGCAAGGCCAGCACTCACCGGCCTTGGATCGGCAAGCACGGCAGCGTCAAACCGGAGGATGGCGGCTGGACGCCGGTAGGGCCATCGCCGATTGCCTTCGACCCTCAGCACACCCAGCCCAAGCCGCTGGACGAAGGGCAGATCCAGCAAGTGATCGCCGATTTTGTTGCCGCCGCAAAGCGCGCGTTGACCGCAGGCTTCGAAGTGGTGGAAATACACGCGGCCCATGGTTACCTGTTGCATCAATTTCTCTCACCGATCAGCAATCAGCGTCAGGATCAGTACGGCGGCTCGTTCGAAAACCGCATCCGTCTGGTGCTGCAAGTGACCCAGGCCGTGCGTGATGTCTGGCCCCAGGAATTACCGCTGTTTGTGCGGGTGTCGGCCACCGATTGGGTGGAAGACGGCTGGAACCCCGATGAAACCGTGGAGCTGGCGCGTCGCCTGAAGGACCTGGGGGTGGACCTGATCGACGTCTCCTCCGGTGGCACCGCCGCCAACGCCGAGATCCCTACCGGCCCCGGTTACCAGACGCGCTTCGCCGAGCGCGTGCGCAAAGAGTCGGGCATGGCCACCGGCACCGTTGGCATGATCACCGAGCCGGCCCAGGCTGAGCACATCTTGCGCACCTGCCAGGCCGATATCATCTTCCTGGCCCGTGAGCTGTTGCGTGATCCGTACTGGCCGTTGCATGCCGACGATGACCTGGGCGGACGCAAGGCCATCTGGCCAGCTCAGTATCAGCGCGCCACGCACCGGGACCAGCCGATTCATGAGTCGGACCTGCGTGACTGAGCCTGGCTGAGCGGTCGATGAAACCCACCCTGACCCGGTGGGTTTTTTCTTGCTCGCATTTGACGCAAGCCTGATCCTGGGTCGCCTAAAAGGAGGAGGCCATCATGCTGTTGGAACGTGCGTTAACTGACAATCGCCCCCTCCATAACCAAACGTTGCGTATGCGCCAACTGAAGTTCCTGCACGTCAGCCATGCGTCGCGCGGCTTGGGGCTGGGAGGGCGTTTGTTCGCGCTGGCCTGTGAGCACGGCCGCCAAACCGGAGCGGATGCGTTGTACATCTCGGCCACGGAATCGCGCAATACCGTGGACTTTTACCTACGCCAAGGCTGCCGGTTGCTGCAGCAACCTGATCCAGAACTGTTTGCACAAGAGCCCCATGACATTCATCTCTACCGACCGTTAGGTGAGAAAGGACTGTAGGTCTTGGTTACCGGAGCAAATATTTAAGTGATTACTCTAAAAAAGTCCCACGCTGAGCAATAAGGTTTCTACGCTTAGGGTAAGCCTGATTTCTGGCCCAGGAAGTCAGTCGGTTTGCCCAGTGAGGCATTGCGCTTCGTGGGAGGCGGTTAGGGGCAACGGGAGTATTTGATGGATATCAGGAGAAGCAGTCCATGGCCAAGTCCTATGGTGTAGCGGGGGTGGTGGTGTCGTTTCTGGCCCGCAGGGTGTTTTTGCGTGGCCGAAGGCTGAGTTCGGATGAACTGGAATTACTGGCGCAGTACCGCGCCCTGACCGAGAACGATCAGGTGGCGATGCGCTATTTGATTGGGGCGATGAAAAGTGTGTCGCGGTTCTGAGCACCTGTAGGCGCTGGCAAGCCAGCGCCTACAGGGGGCGATCAGGTTTACTTGCGCTGGTCCGGAGCCGGCGGGAAGTACTGGTACAACCAGGTTTCACTCAAGGTGCGGTCCTGGCTGCGGATGAACAGGCGCAGCTCCACCGGCTCCACGCTGTCGCTGGTCGGGTACCAGTCAAACAGGATGCGGTAGCCCTTGATGTTATCCAGTACCAGCACGCTGAAATCCTTGACCTGGCCATGGGAGCAAGTCACTACCGGCTCGATCCCGGTGCCCTGTGGAAGGCGATCCAGGCCGCCGCCCTTGAAGTCCACGGCAAAACGGCGCGCCCACACGGGTGGGTAGTGCTCGCCCGGAGCCCAGCCCTCGGTAAAGCCACCCATGCCTGAACGGGTCGCGTCGACTTGGGCTAGCGGTGTGCTCACCGGTGGCAGGGCGCTCCAGTACAGCTTGTAGCCGTAGTTGAGCGAGTCGCCGGCCGCCACGGGTTTTTTCGGGGTCCAGAAGGCCACGATGTTATCCAGGGTCTCACCGGTTGTAGGAATTTCCAGCAAATCGATAGAGCCCTCGCCCCACGCAGTGGTTGGTTCCACCCACAGGCTCGGGCGCTTGCTGTACCAGTCCACGGTGTCCTGGTAGCTGGCGAACTCATGGTCGGTCTGCACCAAGCCGAAGCCTTTCGGGTCTTTATCGGCGAACGCGTTGAATTGCAGCTTGGCCGGGTTGTTCAGCGGGCGGCAGATCCACTCGCCGTTGCCGCGCCACATGGCCAGGCGGTCCGAATCGTGGATCTGCGGGTGGATGGTGTCGCACATACGGCGTTCGTGAGTGCCGCAGCTGAACATGCTGGTCATCGGCGCGATGCCCAGTTGTTCGATAGTGGTACGCGCGTTGATGTGTGCGTCGATCGCCATCACCACCTGGTTGGCCTGGCAGTCGATATCGAAGCGGTAGGCACCGGTGGCGCTCGGGGAGTCGAGCAGGGCGTAGACCACGAAGCGGGTGGCGTTCTTGTCCGGGGTTTCAAACCAGAACTGCGTGAAGTCGGGGAACTCCTCGCGCTTTTTCGCGTAGGTGTCGATGGCCAGGCCACGGGCCGAGAGGCCGTACTGCCCGGTGCTGTCCACTGCGCGGAAGTAGCTGGCGCCGAGGAATGACAGTACGTCATGGCGGTCCAGCTCCGGCGCCTTGAACAGCTTGAAGCCGGAAAAACCCAGGTCACCGGTCAATTGCTTGGTATCGACCGTGGTCTTTGCATAGTTGAACAGCGATGGGCGGAAATGCACTTCGCGCGCTTCGCGGGTCTTGGGGTCGACACTGTGCATGCGCACCGGCGTCTTGAAGCCCATGCCGACGTGGAAGAACTGCACGTCCAATTGACCGTTCAATTCCTTCCACAGCGAATGGTTGCCGTCGTAGCCGATGGCGTTGAAATTCTGCGGGGTCATGGTCGCCAGTGTCGGCGGCAGCACCTGTTTGGTGTCCTTGTAAGCGGTCCCGGCGAGTTGTTTGGCCTGGGCCTTGAGCGAGTCGAAATCGAACGCCACGGCCTTGCCATCAGCGGCACGGTTCCCGGCCCAGGCCTGGGCGGCGAGCAGGCCGCTGGCCGACAAACCGGTGTAAGCCGCAATGGCCATGGACGCTTTGAGCAAATTCCTGCGGTGCATAGAGACAACCTGTCGTGAGCAAATCCCGCGCCGTTCCTGGCACGTAGCGGATCAGAAATTACGGTTCGGACATGCCTTCGGCCAAACACAACGGACATTAAACAGACGCCGGATAGCTTAAGCGGTTCGATGACGTAGGAAAATTGATTGATAGCGGGATGATGGCGTTGCAAATGCGACAAGACATTTCAAGGTCCGCCAGCCTGTAGTGAGCGGGCTTGCCCCGCGCTGGGCTGCGAAGCAGCCCCAAACCCAGGCGCCGCGAAATACCTGAAGGAATGCGGTGATCCGGTTAGGGCCGCTTCGCTGCCCAGCGCGGGGCAAGCCCGCTCACTACAAGTCCTCAGGTCAGCTCACTTCAGCGACTGCGCGGTATGCCTCATCAATCGCCGCATGCGCATACGCACTCCACGCCGCGTCCGAGTTGGCGATGCTCACATGCCCCACCGGCTTTTTCGCCAGGTTCATCCACGCCTCGCTCTGGTCCGCATCGTCGAACAAGCTGTTGGAGAAGCTCGCATAACCGTGTGACCAGCGGTTGACAGTGATCGCCAGAATGTCGGTCTCATGGTTAAAACCACCCGGCCCGAGCATGCGTTGTAACTGGTCACGCAACTGCGCTTCCAGTTGCTCGAACGTCTGCCCATAGAGCTTGCCCCGCCCGGCGCGGGCCTGGTCGCGGGCGTTCATGCCGCTGTTGGGGCTGGTGGGTACATAGACCATGTGCAAGCCGATTGGCTGCGCCGGGTCGCGCGGGTGGTCGTAGCCGCCCATGCTTACCGGATAGTCCAGTTTGATGCGGCTGTAAGGTTGGGTCGCCGCGTAGATTTCATGCACGCCCAACTTCTGGAACGACTGCCAATTGCGGATCACCACCTTGGTGTACACCAGCGGGTACTTCACGTTCTGGCTGAGCGCTTGGGCCTGGGGCGCCGGCAAATCCTTCAACAGGTAGGGGATCATCATGTTGTAGCAGGCCAGGATGCAGCGTTTGCCGCGCACCTGTGCGAGTTGTCCGCCACGGCTATAGCCGATATGCACGCTGTTGCCAACGTTACGCACGCTGACGGCCGTGCTGTTCAAGCGCAGCCGTACGGCTGCCTTGGGCTGGTCGAGCTTGGCGTAGTCGAACGCCGCCAGCACGATATCGTCCATGGTGTGCCCTGGTGCCACGCCCGGGATCAAGCTGCGCACCAGCAACCGCGCGACCGAGGCATTGCCATCCGGGAAGTGGTAGATGTAGGGCTCTTCCATTTCCGCTGCCGCTTCTTCGCTGATCGGCGCCAGGTTCATCCCGGCAAAGCCTGGGAAACCCACGCTATAAGCGTCAGCAGCAGCTACGGCATCGATGCTCAACGCCATGAAGTCATTGGTGCGGCTCTGGAAGTACTTCACCGCACCTTCCGATAATCCTACGTTCTTGAGCAGGAAATCGCGGTAGCTGGTAGCCGCCAGGTAGTCGGCCTTTTCTTCGGCCGTCTTGCCCGGCAGGTAATCCTTGGGCGCGGTGTGCAGTTCGATCAGGGCCAGGCGGTCTGCCGCTGGCAACGGGAAGTCATTGATGAAGTCGCGGATGGCGCGGGCATTCAACTGGTCCGGTGCAATATCGTCGGCCACCATCGGCGTCGGGTCACCGGTCACCAGTTTGTCTTCGCCGAAGTTTTCCTTGTCGAAGAACACCCCGCGCGACAGCCCAAGGCCTGGGTAAAATTGGCGGTCGAAGGCGGTTTCGAAGCGCTTGATGTTCACCCCGAGCTTTTTCAACAGCCCGTTCACTTCCTTGCTGTACAGGTGATTGGGCGACTGGAATGCTTCGCTACCGCCGTAGCCGATGATCATGCGGCCACCGGCCTGGAATTCATTGCGCTTGGCGTGGCCGCCAAAGTCGTCGTGGTTTTCCAGGATCAGGATCTTCGCCTTGGGGTGCTTCTCGCGGTAGAACCACGCCGCCGACAAACCACTCAAGCCGCCGCCCACGACCACCAGGTCGTAGTCCTCAGTGATTGGCAGTGTGTCGGTGTCGAAGACCTTCTTTTCCCAGCCCATCTGGTGCGCCACTTCGAACGAGCCGGCATGGCTGCCGCGCAGGCCGGTGAGGGCGGGTGGGTAGTAACGGCCATCGGGGGCTGCTTGCAGGATTTGCAGTGGGGTCATGCCGGCGGCGATGGTGACAGCGACGCCGTTGAGGAAGTCGCGGCGGGTGATATCCATGGGGAGGAACCTAAATTTTATTGTTATAAGACCCCTGTAGGAGCCGGCAAGCCGGCTCCTACAGAGGTGGCGCTGGGGTTAGTGCTTGAACATCACATGGCGCACGGTGGTGTAGTCCTCCAGCCCGTACATGGACATATCCTTGCCATAGCCGGACAATTTCTGACCGCCGTGGGGCATTTCGCTGACGAGCATGAAGTGGGTGTTCACCCAGGTGCAGCCGTATTGCAGGCGTGCGGCCAAGCGGTGGGCGCGTCCTACATCGGCGGTCCACACGGATGACGCCAGGCCGTAGTCCGAATCATTGGCCCAGCCCAGCACCTGCGCTTCATCGGTGAATTGGGTCACTGACACCACCGGCCCGAACACTTCGCGGCGCACGATTTCGTCGTCCTGCTGCGCGTCAGCCAGCACGGTCGGTTCAAAGAAGAAACCATTGCCTTCCACTGCCTTGCCACCGGTGACCAGGCGAATGTGCGGCTGCGCCACGGCGCGTTCAACGAAGCCCGCGACGCGGTCGCGATGCTGCGCGGTAATCAATGGGCCCAGCTCGGTGGCCGGGTCATCCTGCAAGCCATACTTGATACTGGCGACCGCCGCGCCGAGTTTCTCGACAAACGCATCGTAGATATCCGCCTGGGCATAAATCCGGCAGGCCGCCGTGCAATCCTGACCGGCGTTGTAGAAACCAAAGGTACGAATGCCTTCCACGGCGGCGTCGATGTCTGCATCGTTGAAGATGATCACCGGTGCCTTGCCGCCCAACTCCATGTGCATACGCTTCACGCTGTCGGCGGTGCTGGAGATGATGTTTGCGCCCGTGGCGATGGAACCGGTCAACGACACCATGCGCACTTTCGGGTGGTTCACCAGCGGGCTGCCGACGGTTGGCCCACGGCCGAACACCAGGTTGAGCACACCGGCCGGGAAGATTTCAGCGGCCAGTTCGACCATGCGTAGCGCGGTCAACGGGGTTTGCTCCGACGGCTTGAGCACCACGGTATTACCGGCGGCGAGGGCCGGGGCGATTTTCCAGGCGACCATCATCAGCGGATAGTTCCACGGTGCGATGGAAGCAATCACACCCACCGGATCGCGGCGGATCATCGAGGTATGGCCGGGCAGGTATTCGCCGCCGGCCGAGCCGCTCATGCAACGGCTGGCGCCGGCAAAGAAGCGGAATACGTCGGCAATCGCCGGGATCTCATCGTTCAGCGCGGCGCTGTAGGGCTTGCCGCAATTGTCCGATTCCAGCTTGGCCAGCTCTTCGCCGTGGGCTTCGATCACGTCCGCCAGTTTCAACAGCAGCAGCGAGCGGTCCTTGGGCGCGGTTTGCGACCAGCTTTCGAAGGCCGCATCGGCTGCGCGAACGGCGGCGTCGACCTGGGCTTCGCTGGCTTCGTTGATTTCCACCAGCACGCGGCCGAGCGCCGGGTTGAATACCGCCTGGGCCGGGCCTTCGCCTTCTACCAGGTGGCCGTTGATCAAGAGTTTGGTTTGCATGGTTCAGCTCTCCTCAAAACGAGTGTTAATTCCCTGAAGAAACCGGCTCTTAATGTGGGAGCGGGCTTGCTCGCGAATACGGTGTGTCAGTCGACACATGTGTATCTGATGTACCGCTTTCGCGAGCAAGCCCGCTCCCACATTTGAACTGAGCTCCTCCAGCTGCAACGTTATTTACCGCCACTCCCGGCCACGCTTTCACCGCCGCGCGTCAGGTAGTAGGCACCGAGAATCGGGAACATCGTTACCAGCATCACCAGCATCGCGACCACGTTGGTCACCGGCACATCCCGGGGGCGGCTCAGTTGGTTGAGCAACCACAACGGCAAGGTGCGTTCGTGGCCGGCGGTGAAGGTGGTGACGATGATTTCGTCGAACGACAGCGCAAAGGCGAGCATGCCGCCGGCCAGCAGCGCCGAGCCCAGGTTGGGCATGATGATGTAGCGGAAGGTCTGCCAGCCGTCGGCGCCCAGGTCCATCGAGGCTTCGATCAAACTGTGGGAGGTACGGCGCAGGCGGGCGATGACGTTGTTGTAGACGATCACCACGCAGAAGGTCGCGTGGCCGACGATGATGGTGAACATCCCCGGCTCGATCCCGAGCGTCTTGAAGGTCGCCAGCAATGCGATACCGGTGATGATCCCCGGCAGCGCAATCGGCAGGATCAGCATCAACGACACGCCTTGCTTGCCAAAGAACTCACGGCGATACAGCGCCGCCGAGGCCAGCGTGCCGAGCACCATGGCGATCAGCGTGGCGATGGCCGCGATCTGCAATGACAGCTTGATCGCTTCCAACACATCCGGCCGGGCGAAGGCCACGCTGAACCACTTCAACGTGAAGCCCTGGGGCGGAAAGCTGAACGCGGCTTCTTCGGTGTTGAAGGCGTAGAGGAAGATGATCAGGATCGGGAAATGGAGAAAAACCAGTCCACCCCAAGCGGCGATCTTCAGGCCCATAGAAGATTTTTCAGAGTGCATCGAAGGCCCCCAGGCGTTTGACGATGGACAGGTAAACCGCGATCAGCACGATCGGCACCAAGGTGAACGCCGCCGCCATGGGCATGTTGCCGATGGCGCCTTGCTGGGCGTAGACCATGCCGCCGACGAAGTAACCCGGTGGCCCTACAAGTTGCGGCACGATGAAGTCGCCCAGCGTCAGCGAGAAGGTGAAGATGGAGCCGGCGGCAATCCCCGGAATCGACAGTGGCAATATCACCTGCATGAACGTCTGGCGCGGCTTGGCGCCAAGATCCGCCGAGGCTTGCAGCAACGACGGCGGCAAACGTTCCAGGGACGCCTGGATCGGCAGGATCATGAACGGCAGCCAGATGTAGACGAACACCATGAAGCGCCCCAGGTGCGAAGTGCTCAAGGTGCTGCCGCCCACCCCGGGAATGCCCAGCACGAACTGCAACACCGGCTCCAAACCCAGGTGCTGCACGAACCACTGCGCCACGCCGCCTTTGGCCAGCAGCAAGGTCCAGGCGTAGGCCTTGACGATGTAGCTGGCCCACATCGGCATCATCACCGCGATGTAGAAGAACGCCTTGGTCTTGCCCGTGGTGTAGCGCGCCATGTAGTAGGCAATCGGGAAGGCGACGACAGCGCTGGCGATCGACACCACGATCGCCATGCTCAGGGTGCGCACAATGATGTCGAAGTTCGACGGTTGGAACAGCGCGGCGAAGTTGGCCAGGGTCAGGTCCGGCGTGACCGCCATGGTGAAATCGTCAAACGTATAGAAACCTTGCCAGAGCAGGGTCAGCAGCGAACCGAGGTAGATCGCACCGAACCAGATCAGCGGCGGCACCAGCAGCATCGCCAGGTAGAGGTTGGGCTTGCGGTACAGCAGGTTGGAAAACCTGCGCATCGGCGGATGGGAAAGGGCCAGGCTCATGTCACACCTCGCCTGCGCTGTCGGTCAGCGGGGTCATGGCTTCCCGTGCCCAGCGAGCGGTGATGGACTGGCCGACCTGATGGCCGCTGCTGGTGTCCAGCCATTGGTTGTTGGCTTGGCTGATGTTCAGCGCCTGGCCGTTTTCCAGTTTCAATTCATAGCGGGTGGCGCTGCCCTGGTATTGGATATCGTGGAGCAGACCGCTGATTTCCACTTCGCCGGCGCCCAATGGGCCTTCGGCAAAGCGCACGTGTTCCGGGCGGATCGAGAAGGGTTGCGCAGTGCCGCTGAGGCGCTGGGCCAGCTCGCCGCGAATCACGTTGGAGGTGCCGACGAACTCCGCGACGAACGACGTGGCGGGTTTCATATAGAGGTTGCGCGGGGTGTCGACCTGCTCGATGCGGCCTTTGTTGAACACGGCTACGCGGTCGGACATCGACAGCGCTTCGGTCTGGTCGTGGGTCACGAAGATAAAGGTGATGCCCAGTTGGCGTTGCAGCTTTTTCAGCTCGCTTTGCATCTGCTCGCGCAGCTTGAGGTCGAGGGCGCCTAAGGGTTCATCCAGCAGCAATACCCGTGGACGATTGACCAAGGCGCGGGCCAGGGCGACCCGTTGACGTTGGCCGCCGGACAGTTGCACCGGTTTGCGGTCGCCGTAGCCGCCGAGGGCGACCATCGCCAGCGCCTCTTCTGCACGGTTCAGGCGTTCCGCCTTGCCCACGCCCTTGACCTTGAGGCCGTAGGCCACGTTGTCGCGCACATTCATATGGGGGAACAGCGCGTAATCCTGGAACACAGTGTTTACATCACGCTGATACGGCGGCAAGCCGGCGGCTTCCTCGCCATGGATGCGGATCGAGCCTGCGCTCGGCTGCTCGAACCCGGCGATCAGGCGCAGGCAGGTGGTCTTGCCCGAGCCGGAAGGGCCGAGCATGGAAAAGAACTCGCCGTCCTGGATATCGATGGAAACCCGGTCAACGGCTTTCACTTCGCCGAACTGACGGGAAACGTGGGTGAATTGGACTGCAAGCGTCATGGTGCGGTGCTCCAAAAAGGCGCGGGTCGTCGCAGCGGCCCGGCCTGGACTTCTGAAAAAACGAGGATGCATGTGTGCTGCGCTGAAACGGTGAAAATCGGGCTTTTGTGGTGAGCGGGCTTGCCCCGCGCAGGGCCAGCCTGCTCACCACAAGAAGCAGTCTCTGCAGGGACCCTTAGCGGCCACCCATGATCGCGATGTAATCCTGGGTCCAGCGGCTGTACGGCACGAACTTACCGCCTTCAGCCTGCGGGGTTTTCCAGAAGGCGATCTTTTCGAACTGGTCGAAACCATTGGTCTTGCAACCCTCGGCGCCGAGCAGTTCGCTTTCCTTGCAGGCCGCAGGCACGGCAGGCAGCGAACCGAACCAGGCGGCAACGTCGCCCTGGACCTTCGGCTGCAGCGACCAGTCCATCCACTTGTAGGCGCAGTTCGGGTGCTTGGCCTCGGTGTGCAACATGGTGGTGTCGGCCCAGCCGGTGGCGCCTTCCTTCGGAATGGTCGAGGCAATCGGCTGTTTCTCGTTCTGCAGGCCGTTGACCTGATACGGCCAGGCGCTGGAGGCCACCACACCTTCATTCTTGAAGTCACTCATTTGCACGGTGGTGTCGTGCCAGTAGCGGTGGATCAGCGGCTGTTGCGCGCGCAGCAGTTCGAGCACCGCCTTGTACTGGGTTTCGGTCAGTTCATAGGGGTTCTGGATGCCCAGTTCCGGCTTAGTCGACTTGAGGTACAGCGCCGCATCGGCAATGTAGATCGGGCCGTCATACGCCTGCACACGGCCTTTGTTCGGCTTGCCGTCCGGCAAGTTCTGCGCGTCGAACAGTACGTTCCAACTGGTGGGCGCGGTCTTGAACACGTTGGTGTTGTACATCAACACGTTCGGGCCCCACTGGTACGGGGTGCCGTAGGTTTGCTGGCCGACCACATACCATGGCGCATCTTTCAGGCGCGGGTCGATGTTCTTCCAATTGGGGATCAGTGAGGTGTTGATTGGCTGCACACGCTTGCCGACGATCAACCGCAGCGACGCATCGCCCGATGCGGTGACCAGGTCATACCCGCCCTTGGCCATCAGGCTGACCATTTCGTCAGAGGTGGCGGCGGTTTTCACGTTGACCTTGCAGCCGGTTTCCTTCTCGAAACCGGTGACCCAGTCGTAGGCCTTGTCGCTTTCGCCACGTTCGATATAGCCGGGCCAGGCGACGATATCCAACTGGCCTTCACCGGCGCCCACTGCTTTGAGTGGTTCGGCGGCCTGGAGGCTGGCGCTGGCCAGCAGCGCGGTGGTCAGGGCACTGAGCAGTGCGGTCTTGTGCGCAGACATGGGGTTCCCTCTTCTTTAATTATGGTCGGGGCAGTTGTTCAAACCGGTAACGCATGAGCTTAGTTGTTGTTTTAAAGATGCTGGCCGTGTCGCGCCATGATGTGGCGCACCACGCTGTAGTCCTGCAGCGAATCGCTGGACAGATCCTTCCCATACCCCGAACGCTTCAAGCCGCCGTGGGGCATTTCGCTGACCAGCATGAAATGACTGTTGATCCAGGTGCAGCCGTATTGCAGGCGCGCCGCGACCTGCATGGCCTTGTCCAGGTTCTGGGTCCACACCGAGGAGGCCAGGCCGTATTCGGAGTCGTTGGCCCAGTCCACTGCCTGTTCCAGCTCGTCGAAGCGGGTCACGGTGACCACCGGGCCGAATACTTCGCGCTGCACGATTTCATCGTTTTGTTTACAGCCGGCGAGCAAGGTGGGTTGGTAATAGAAGCCCGCGCCGGAATGCACGGCGGCGCCGGTGATGCGTTCGATATGCGGCTGGCCGAGGGCGCGCTCTACAAAACTGGCGACGCGGTCGCGCTGGCGCGTGCTGATCAGCGGGCCGAGTTCATTGTCTGCATCGCGTTTACCGGCAAAACGCAGGCTGCTGACCGCCGCGCCCAGTTCGGCGACGAGTTTGTCGTGGATGCCGGCCTGGGCATAGATGCGGCAGGCGGCGGTGCAGTCCTGGCCAGCGTTGTAATAGCCGTAGGCGCGCACGCCCTCCACCACAGCTTGCAGGTCGGCGTCGTTGCACACGATCACCGGGGCCTTGCCGCCCAGTTCCAAGTGCGTGCGTTTTAGGGTTTTGGAGGCGGCTTGCAGAATCTTCTGCCCGGTGACGATATCGCCGGTCAACGAGACCATGCGCACCTTGGGATGGCTGACCAAGTGACTGCCGACGCCTTCGCCGCCGCCACACAGAATGTTGATCACGCCACGTGGCAGCAGCTCTTTAAGCACGGGGGCCAGGGCCAGGATCGACAGCGGCGTATGTTCCGACGGCTTGAACACCAAGGTATTACCGGCAGCCAAGGCGGGGGCGATCTTCCACGCGGCCATCATCAGCGGGTAGTTCCACGGCGCAATCGAAGCGACTACACCAATCGGATCGCGACGCACCATGCTGGTGTAGCCCGGCAGGTATTCACCGCTCAACTGTCCGGTCTGGCAACGCACAGCCCCGGCGAAGAAGCGGAACACATCCACGGTGGCACTCAAATCATCCTGACGCGCCAGATGCAAGGGCTTACCGCAGTTCAGAGATTCCAGACGGGCCAGGTAGTCGGCTTGTTTTTCGATGGCGTCGGCGATGCCCAATAGGATGTTCGAGCGGTGCTGCGGCGTGGTGCGTGACCAGCCGGCAAAGGCGCGGTGGGCGGCGAGGATCGCGGTTTCGACCTGCTCGGTGCTGGCTTCGGCGATTTGGGTGAGCACTTCACCGGTGGCCGGGTTGAGGATCGGCTCGGCAAAACCCTGGCCTTGGACCAGTTCGCCGTCGATCAGCAACGCAGTGAGCAGCGGGGTGGGCGCGCCGGACATTTTTCGCGATCTCTTTTCTTGTGTGGCCATGGGCGTTCTCTTACAAGGCGCCTGACCTTCTCTTAGGGGATGAACAGAGACTAGAGGTCAGGCGCGAGGTCAACAAATACTAAATACTGAATGCAGCATTCGATTAAATAGATGGCTTGCGCGGGTGGGGCTGTTCACGGGCGACGGTGAGGAACGGGTCGACCAGCGCAGGCCGGGCGGTGCCACGGCGCCAGGCGAGGCCCACGTCGAGGGTCTGGCTGAGGTCGGCAATCGGGCGCGCTTCAATGATGTCGCCTTCAAGTGACCAGGGCCGGTAGGTCATGTCCGGCTGGATCGACACGCCGAGGCCCGCCGCCACCAGGCTTCGCACGGCTTCGGTGGAAGCGGTGCGCAAGGTCACACGAGGTTGCAGGCCTGCGCCGGTCCACATGCGCTGGGCGTTGTGGCCCATTTCGTCGACGTTCAGCTGAATCAGCGGTTCACGCGCCACATCGGCCAAGTTAATGCTGTCGTGTTCCAGCAGTGGATGTTGTGCCGGTAGCCACAAGCGGTGCGGGGAGTGGGTGAGGACTTCGGTCTGCAAGGCGTGGCGGTCTTCGAGGTTGGAGAGGATCAGCACGCCCACATCGATTTCACCGCTGACCAGCAAATGTTCGATATACGGGCGTTCATCCTCCATCACGCGGATTTCCACATTGGGGTAGGCGCGCTGGAATCGCGTCAACAAATCCGCGAGGTAATAGCCAGCCACCAGGCTCGTCACGCCGATGATCAACTGCCCGGCGACCTGGTCGGTGCTCTGCTGCAGGCTGCGCTTGGCGTTGTCGACGGTGGCCAGGATCAGATGCGCCTGGCGCAGAAATTGATGGCCCTGATGGGTCAGGGTCATGCCCTTGGCGTGACGGTTGAACAGGTTGACGCCGATTTCCTGCTCCAGTTGCTGGATCGCCAGGGTCAGGGTGGACTGGGAAATGAACGCTGTCTGCGCGGCAGCGGAGATCGAACCGGTTTCGGCCACGGCGATAAAATGCCGGATTTGACGCAAGGTCATCATGCTGGAATTACCAGTGGGGTGTTTTTATAGATTTGTTCGAGTGTATATCGATTTAAGTGAAGGGCGATCGCGTTACATCTGGAAGCACTCTAGATCGAGGCTTTTTGGCACTTAGTTTTACGCTGGGAGCCTATTGGTCCTATGAACCCTAGTGTCTGGAGGCTACGAATGAATACCCGTGGATTGCTCGATCAGTTGCTCAAGTCTGGCCAGGACATGTTGCAAAACAAGGCTGGCGGCCAGCGTAAGCAGGACGACAAAGGTGCACTGGGCGGTTTGCTCGGCGGTGGTGGCCTTGGCAGTCTGCTCGGTGGCGCAGGCGGCGGCGCCTTGGCGGCCGGCGCCATGGGGCTGCTGCTGGGCAACAAAAAAGCCCGCAAGTTCGGCGGCAAGGCCCTGACCTATGGCGGTTTGGCGGCCTTGGGCGTCATTGCCTACAAAGCCTATGGCAACTGGCAGGCGCAACAGGCCAATGCCCCGAAAGGTGAGCCGCAGACCATTGACCGCCTGCCACCGGCCCAGGTTGAGCTACACAGCCAAGGCATCCTCAAGGCGCTGGTCGCTGCCGCCAAGGCTGACGGCCATGTGGATGAGCGCGAGCGCGAATTGATCGAAGGCGAATTCACCAAGCTGGACAACGACCGCGAACTGCAAAGCTGGCTGCACGCTGAGCTCAACAAGCCCCTCGATCCAGCCGACGTGGCGCGAGCTGCCGGCACGCCGGAAATGGCCGCCGAGATGTACATCGCCAGCGTGATGCTGGTGGACGAGGAAAACTTCATGGAGAAGGCTTATCTCGACGAACTGGCGCGGCAACTGAAACTGGAGCCGGGGTTGAAGCTGGAACTGGAAAAACAGGTACGCCAAGCCTCGCTCTGATCCCATGGCTTTATTGAGAGCACCCCGGATGCCGTAAAGGCCCGGGGTGTTTTTGCATTCTGTGAGCGCTACATCAAAACCCGTTGATAAATGAGGGCTTCTGCTCAGCTATACTCCCTCGCATTTGATCGGCCCTTCGAGGAATTACTGTGAAGAACTGGACCTTGCGCCAACGGATCTTGGCAAGCTTTGCGGTCATTATCGCCATCATGCTGTTAATGGTTGTGGTCTCCTATTCACGGTTGCTGAAGATCGAAACCAGCGAAGTTGCGGTGCGCGATGATGCGGTGCCGGGGGTCTACCTCAGCTCCATGATCCGCAGCGCGTGGGTCGACAGCTACCTGCAGACCCTCGAATTGCTGGGCCTGCGTGAAAACAAGCAGTTGAGCGACGCCGACCGTGCGGAGTTCAAGTCCTTTGAAGCACGCATTTTGCAGCAGATGGATAACTACGAAAAAACCATCGCCGGCGGTGACGATCGGTCCGAGTTCGACAAGTTCGAAACCCTGCACCAGGCCTATAACAAGAGCCTGTCCACGGTGCTCGACAGCCTGCAACGCGGTGACCTGGCTGCCGCACGCAAAGAGTTCGACACGCAGTTGACGCCGACCTGGACCGCAGGCCGTATGAAGCTCAACGACATCATCACCGAGAACAAAAACGTCGCCGACCGTGCGACCAACGCGATCGATGATGCGGTATCCGCAGCGAAAATCAGCATGTTTGTGTCGTTGGTCGTCGCCATCCTCGCCGCCGGCCTGTGTGGCCTGCTGCTGATGCGCGCGATCATGGCGCCGATGCAGCGCATCGTCGACATCCTCGAAACCATGCGCGACGGCGACCTGAGCAAGCGCTTGAACCTGGAGCGCAAGGACGAGTTCGGCGCCGTCGAAACCGGCTTCAACGACATGATGACCGAGCTGACCGCCCTGGTGTCCCAGGCCCAGCGTTCGTCGGTGCAGGTCACTACATCAGTGACTGAGATTGCCGCCACGTCCAAGCAGCAGCAAGCCACCGCCACTGAAACCGCTGCGACTACCACCGAAATCGGTGCCACCTCCCGCGAAATCGCGGCCACGTCCAAGGATCTGGTGCGCACCATGACCGAAGTGTCCACCGCCGCCGACCAGGCTTCGGTCGCCGCCGGTTCCGGCCAGCAAGGCCTGGCGCGCATGGAAGAAACCATGCACTCGGTGATGGGCGCGGCCGATCTGGTCAACGCCAAGCTGGCGATCCTCAATGAGAAGGCCGGCAACATCAACCAGGTGGTGGTGACCATCGTCAAGGTCGCTGACCAGACCAACCTGTTGTCGCTTAACGCGGCGATCGAGGCCGAGAAAGCCGGGGAGTACGGTCGCGGTTTTGCTGTTGTTGCCACCGAAGTGCGTCGCTTGGCCGACCAGACTGCCGTGGCCACCTACGACATCGAGCAGATGGTGCGCGAGATCCAGTCGGCGGTGTCGGCGGGCGTGATGGGCATGGACAAGTTCTCCGAAGAAGTGCGTCGCGGCATGTTTGAAGTGCAGCAAGTGGGCGAGCAGTTGTCGCAGATCATCCATCAGGTACAGGCCCTGGCGCCGCGGGTATTGATGGTCAACGAAGGCATGCAGGCCCAGGCCACCGGTGCCGAGCAGATCAACCACGCCCTGGTGCAACTGGGCGATGCCAGCAGCCAGACCGTCGAGTCCCTGCGCCAGGCCAGCTTTGCCATTGATGAGCTGAGCCAGGTGGCGGTCGGTCTGCGCAGCGGCGTGTCGCGTTTCAAAGTCTGATGAGCGACCTCGCGGCTAAACGCGGTGCCGTCCCGGCAGCGAAAAAGGCGTTGTTCCTGGTGTTCCACATCGGCAACGAACGTTACGCCCTCAAGGCCACGGAAGTGGCCGAGGTGCTGCCGCGCCTGCCTTTGAAACCCATCGCCCATGCACCGCTGTGGGTGGCGGGCATCTTTGCCCACCGTGGCACGCTGGTGCCGGTGATCGACCTTAGCGCATTGACCTTTGGCACCGCCGCCCAGGCGCGCACCAGCACGCGGCTGGTACTGGTCAATTACCAGCCCGAGCCCTGGACCGAGGCACGCTGGCTCGGACTGATCCTGGAGCAGGCCACCGACACATTGCGTTGCGATCCGGCGGAGTTTCAGCCCTACGGCCTCGACAACCGCCAGGCGCCGTATCTGGGGCCGGTGCGCGAAGACGCGTTGGGCTTGATGCAATGGATCGGCGTGAATGACCTGCTCACCGATGAGGTGCGCACCGTACTGTTTTCTGCCGAGCTGAGCCTATGAGCAGCGATCCGCGTTTCTTTGCCTTCCTTAAAGAGCGCATCGGCCTGGATGTCGCCTCGGTGGGCGAAGCCATCATCGAACGCGCGGTGCGCCAGCGCAGCCAGGCCGTCAATGCGCAAACGGCGGGCGAGTACTGGCAGCACCTGCAAAGTTCCGAGGATGAGCAGCAGGCGCTGATCGAAGCGGTGATCGTCCCGGAAACCTGGTTTTTCCGTTACCCCGAATCGTTCGCGACCCTGGCCCGCTTGGCCAAGGCGCGGCTGATCGAAATCAAGCAGATGCGCGCACTGCGCATCCTCAGCCTGCCGTGCTCCACGGGTGAAGAACCTTATTCGATTGCCATGGCATTACTGGACGCAGGCCTCGCGCCGCACCAGTTCAAGGTGCTGGGCCTGGATGTCAGCCCGCTGTCGGTGGAACGTGCGCGGCGCGGGGTGTATGGCAAGAACTCGTTTCGCGGTGGCGATATCGCCTTTCGCGATCGCCATTTCACCGAATACGGCGATGGTTACCACATTGCCGACCGTGTGCGCGAACAGGTGCGCCTGCAAGTGGGCAACCTGCTCGATCCGGGCTTGTTGGCGAATGATGCGAGCTACGACTTTGTGTTCTGCCGCAACCTGCTGATCTACTTCGACCAGCCCACGCAGAAGCAAGTGTTCGACGTGCTCAAGGGCCTGACCCACGTGGACGGCGTGCTGTTTATCGGCCCGGCCGAGGGCAGCCTGCTGGGGCGCCATGGCATGCGTTCAATTGGGGTGCCGCAGTCGTTTGCGTACAGTCGGCATGCCGAGCCGGTCAAGCCTGAGCCCGTGTTTGTGCCGATCGCCGCGCCGATCCCGCAACGCAGTGCGGCGCCGATTCCGAGCAAGCCACGGCCGTTCAGCACGGCCAGCGCCCAGGTGGTGCCGATCAAGACGCCGCACACCGATGCGGGCGACTTGCTCAGTCGCATCGCCACCCTGGCCAATGAAGGCAAGAGTGCCGAAGCCCGCGCCGCGTGCGAACAGTATTTGAGCAACCACCCGCCGGCCGCCCAGGTGTTCTACTGGCTTGGGCTGCTCAGCGACGTGGCCGGCAGCGCCCTGGAAGCCCAGGGTTATTATCGAAAAGCCTTGTACCTGGAACCCCAGCACCCGCAGGCCTTGATGCACCTGGCCGCGTTGCTCGAATCCCAGGGCGACAGTGCGGGAGCGCGCCGCTTGCAGGCGCGGGCTGCCCGTAGCGAGCGAGCTGACAGTGAGTCCAAACGATGAGTAACACCGAGGCGCTCGACACCGCAGGCCTGGACTTGACCCTGGCCAACACCCAAGCCATCGACGACTGCTGGAACCGCATCGGCATTCATGGCGACAAATCCTGCCCGCTGCTGGCGGACCATATCCATTGCCGCAACTGCTCGGTGTACTCGGCAGCAGCCACGCGGTTGCTGGACCGCTACGCCTTGCAGCAGGATGCGCATCGCCCGCATGCCACTGTCGAGCTGGGCGAAGACGTGGTCACCCGTTCTTTGCTGATGTTCCGTCTCGGCGAAGAATGGTTGGGCATTGCCACCCGTTGCCTGGTGGAAGTCGCGCCGTTGCAACCGATACATTCCCTGCCGCACCAACGCTCGCGCGCCTTGCTCGGCGTGGCCAATGTGCGGGGTGCGCTAGTGGCGTGCCTTTCGCTGGTGGAACTGCTCGGCCTGGATGTCACCAGCAACGGCACCAGCGGCAGCCGCATCATGCCGCGCATGCTGATCATCGCCGCACAGGATGGCCCGGTGGTGGTGCCGGTGGATGAAGTCGACGGGATCCACGCCATCGATGAGCGCACCTTGAAGGCGGCTTCGGCCTCCGGCACCCAGGCCAGCGCGCGCTACACCCAAGGCGTGCTGCAGTGGAAAGGCCGCAGCCTGCGGTGGCTGGACGAGGCGCAATTGTTGTCCGCCGTGACCCGGAGCCTCACATGACCCCCGACCAGATGCGCGATGCCTCGCTGCTGGAACTGTTCAGCCTGGAAGCCGATGCGCAGACCCAGGTCCTGAGCGCGGGCCTGCTGGCCCTGGAACGCAACCCGACCCAGGCCGATCAGCTTGAAGCCTGCATGCGTGCCGCTCACTCGCTCAAGGGCGCGGCACGTATCGTCGGCGTAGACGCCGGGGTCAGCGTCTCCCATGTGATGGAAGATTGCCTGGTCAGCGCCCAGGAAAGCCGCCTGTACCTGCAACCCGAACATATTGATGCGTTGCTGCAAGGCACCGACCTGCTGATGCGCATCGCTACGCCCGACAATAACGTGGGGCCGGCGGATATCGAAGCCTATGTGGCGTTGATGGAACGCCTGCTGGATCCGTCCCAGGCGCCGGTCAAGCCTGCGCCGCCGCCAGAACCGGCGGCTGTCGTTGAAGAGCTGCCGCCGGAGCCCGAGCCCGCGCCGCCAGTGGCTGCTGAGCCGCTGCGTCAGAACAAACGCATGACCGAAGGCGGCGAACGTGTGCTGCGGGTAACCGCGGAGCGTCTGAACAGCCTGCTCGACCTGTCGAGCAAATCCCTGGTGGAAACCCAGCGGCTCAAACCCTACCTGGCCAGCTTGCAGCGCCTCAAGCGCATTCAAAGCCAGAGCGTGCGTGCCCTGGATACGCTGGACGGGCAACTCAAGACCCAAAGTCTGAACCTGGAAGCCCAGGAAGCACTGGCTGACACCCGCCGCCTGCTCAGCGAAGCCCAGGCCCTGCTGGCGGAAAAAACCGCCGAGCTGGACGAGTTCGGCTGGCAGGCCGGGCAGCGCGCCCAGGTGCTGTATGACACGGCGCTAGCCTGCCGCATGCGCCCGTTTGCCGATGTCCTGGCCGGGCAGGTGCGCATGGTGCGTGACCTTGGCCGCAGCCTCGGCAAGCAGGTGCGTCTGGAGATTGAGGGCGAAAAAACCCAGGTCGACCGCGACGTGCTGGAAAAACTTGAAGCGCCGCTCACCCATTTGTTGCGCAATGCCGTCGACCACGGCATCGAAATGCCCGAGCAGCGCCTGCTCGCCGGCAAGCCGGCTGAAGGCCTGATCCGCCTGCGCGCGTCCCACCAGGCCGGTTTGTTGGTGCTGGAATTGAGCGATGATGGTAATGGCGTCGACCTGGAACGCCTGCGCGGCACCATCGTCGACCGGCATCTGTCGCCGCTGGAAACCGCCCTGCGCCTGAGCGAAGAAGAGTTGCTGACGTTCCTGTTCCTGCCGGGGTTCAGCCTGCGCGACAAGGTCACCGAAGTGTCCGGGCGCGGGGTCGGCCTGGATGCGGTGCAGCACATGGTCCGCCAACTGCGGGGCGCAGTGGTGCTGGAACAGACGGCGGGGCAGGGCAGTCGTTTCCACCTGGAAGTGCCGCTGACCTTGTCGGTGGTGCGCAGCCTGGTGGTGGAAGTTGGCGAGGAAGCCTATGCGTTCCCGCTGGCCCATATCGAACGCATGTGCGACCTGGCGCCGGACGATATCGTGCAACTGGAAGGTCGCCAGCATTTCTGGCACGAAGGCCGGCATGTCGGCCTGGTCGCCGCGAGCCAGTTGCTGCAGAGGCCGGCAGGGCAGAGTCCGTCGGACACCTTGAAGGTCGTGGTGATCCGCGAGCGCGATGCCGTGTATGGGATTGCCGTGGAGCGTTTTATCGGCGAGCGTACCCTGGTGGTGCTGCCGCTGGATGATCGTCTGGGCAAGGTCCAGGATATTTCCGCCGGTGCCTTGCTGGATGACGGCTCGGTGGTGTTGATCGTTGACGTGGAAGACATGCTGCGTTCGGTGGACAAACTGCTCAACACCGGCCGCCTGGAACGTATCGCGCGACGCAGCCAGCAGGCCACCGAAGCGCCGCGTAAACGGGTGCTGGTGGTGGATGACTCGCTGACCGTGCGTGAGTTGCAACGCAAATTGTTACTCAATCGTGGTTATGAAGTGGCGGTGGCGGTCGATGGCATGGACGGCTGGAACGCCTTGCGCTCCGAAGACTTTGACCTGTTGATCACTGATATTGATATGCCTCGTATGGACGGTATTGAATTGGTCACACTCTTGCGCCGTGACAGTCGCCTGCAATCGTTGCCGGTGATGGTGGTGTCCTACAAGGATCGCGAAGAAGACCGTCGTCGTGGACTGGACGCCGGTGCCGACTATTATTTAGCCAAAGCCAGTTTTCATGATGACGCCCTGCTGGACGCCGTGGTGGAACTGATCGGAGGCGCGCGGGCATGAGGATTGCGATCGTCAATGACATGCCCCTGGCGGTGGAGGCCTTGCGCCGCGCCTTGAGCTTCGAGCCCGCGCATCAGGTTGTCTGGGTGGCCGCCAATGGGCTGGAAGCGGTACAGCGCTGCGCTGAGCTGACGCCGGACCTGATCCTGATGGACCTGATCATGCCGGTGATGGACGGCGTGGAAGCCACCCGCCAGATCATGGCCGAGACCCCATGCGCCATCGTTATCGTGACTGTTGATCGCCAGGCCAACGTCAGCCGGGTGTTCGAAGCCATGGGCCATGGCGCCCTGGACGTGGTGGACACGCCGACCCTGGGCGTGGGCAATCCCAAGGATGCGGCGGCGCCGCTGCTGCGCAAGATCCTCAATATCGGCTGGCTGATCGGCCAGCGCGGCAGCCGCGTACGCGCTGAAACCGTTGCGCCGCGAATTACCGGGAAACGCCAGAGCCTGGTGGCAATCGGTTCATCGGCGGGTGGCCCGGCTGCCCTGGAAATCCTGCTCAAAGGCTTGCCCCGGGACTTTCCCGCCGCCATTGTGCTGGTGCAGCATGTGGACCAAGTGTTCGCTGCCGGCATGGCCGAATGGCTGAGCAGCGCCTCCGGCCTGCCGGTGCGCCTGGCCCGTGAAGGCGAACCCCCGCAAAGTGGCGTGGTGCTGCTGGCTGGCACCAACCACCACATTCGATTGCTGAAAAATGGCACGCTAGCCTATACCGCAGAACCGGTAAACGAGATCTACCGACCTTCGATCGACGTGTTTTTCGAAAGCGTGGCCAGCCACTGGAATGGCGATGCCGTCGGCGTACTGCTGACCGGCATGGGGCGCGATGGGGCCCAGGGCCTCAAGTTACTGCGTGAACAAGGTTATTTGACCATCGCCCAGGATCAGCAAAGCTCGGCGGTGTATGGCATGCCCAAAGCGGCGGCGGCGATTGATGCTGCTGTTGAAATTCGCCCACTGGATAGAATTGCGCCCCGATTGCTGGAGGTCTTTGCAAAATGAACAGGACTTCCCGCGGTGCTGGCTGGCAGGTAGTAATTCAGGTGACTGCACATGAATGATTTACAGATCGACGACATCAAGACCGACGAAAATGCCGCCATGGTGTTGCTGGTCGACGACCAGGCCATGATCGGTGAAGCCGTGCGGCGTGGCCTGGCTCATGAAGAAAACATCGATTTTCACTTCTGCGCCGATCCGCACCAGGCGATTGCCCAGGCGATCCGCATCAAGCCGACCGTGATCCTGCAGGATCTGGTGATGCCGGGCCTCGACGGCCTGACGCTGGTGCGCGAATACCGCACTCACCCGGCCACCGCGAATATCCCGATTATCGTGCTGTCCACCAAGGAAGATCCGCTGATCAAGAGCGCGGCTTTTTCTGCCGGTGCCAATGATTATCTGGTCAAGCTGCCGGACAACATCGAGTTGGTGGCGCGCATTCGCTATCACTCGCGGTCCTACATGACCCTGTTGCAGCGGGATGCGGCTTACCGTGCGTTGCGGGTCAGCCAGCAGCAGTTGCTGGACACCAATCTGGTATTGCAGCGGCTGATGAACTCCGATGGCCTGACCGGGCTGTCTAACCGTCGTCACTTTGATGAATACCTGGAGCTGGAGTGGCGTAGGGCCATGCGTGATCAGACTCAGTTGTCGTTGTTGATGATTGATGTGGATTTCTTCAAGACCTATAACGATAGTTTTGGGCACGTTGAAGGGGATGAGGCGTTGCGCAAGGTGGCGGCGACCATTCGTGAGGCGAGCAGTCGGCCTTCGGATTTGCCGGCGCGCTATGGGGGGGAGGAGTTTGCCCTGGTGCTGCCTAATACCTCGCCAGGTGGGGCGCGGTTGGTGGCCGAGAAGCTGCGCATGGCGGTGGCTGCTCTGAAGATTCCGCATAACGCGCCGACTGAGGGGTCGAGTCTGACTATCAGTATCGGGCTGTCGACCATGACGCCGCAGCAGGGGACGGATTGTCGTCAATTGATCATGGCGGCGGATAAGGGGTTGTATACGGCTAAGCATAATGGGCGGAATCAGGTGGGGATTGAGTAGGGCTTAGCGCTGCTGAGTACATATCCATTATTTAGGTTATGGCGGCTTATGGTTCCGCCCTTACGGCGGGTCACTTTTGAAAAGAGCCCAAAAGTAACCAAAAGGCTCTTGCCCCAACACTCGGCACCTCGCCTAGGCTCGGTGTGCCCTCACTCCGGCTTGAATCCGTGGGCCGCCGCGATGGGCCATCCTTGGCCCAGCGCGGC
>NZ_JAFCVS010000008.1:0-469861 GCF_049897165.1 Pseudomonas sp. TWR1-1-4
GGCAGGACGCCGGGTTAGCCGCGCTGGGCCAAGGATGGCCCATCGCGGCGGCCCACGGATTCAAGCCTTCGTTACGGCACACCGAGCCTAAGCGAGGTGCCGAGTGTTGGGGCAAGAGCGTTTTGCTTACTTTTGCGCTGTTCAAAAGTGAGCCGCCGTAAGGGCGGAACCAATATCAGCCATCACCGCAGCAACGGATATGTACACAACACACCAGCCCCCCATCACCCCGGCAACGGAATCACCCTCAACCCCCTCACCGACTTATAAGAAAAACTCGAATAAATCTCCTTAACGCAAGGCAACGTCTGCAACACCTCCCGCGCAAACTCCCCAAACGATTCCAGATCCTTCGCCACCACTTCCAATAAGAAATCATACCGCCCCGACACGTTATGACACGCCACAATCTCAGGAATCTCCAACAACCGCTGCTCAAACGCCCGGGCAATCTCCTGGGTATGACTCTCCATCATGATGCTGACAAACGCCGTCACCCCATACCCCAGCGCCTTGGGCGACAGAATCGCCTGATACCCGCTGATCACCCCACTCTCTTCCAGGTTCCGCACCCGCCGCCAGCACGGCGAGGTGGTCAGGGACACGCGGTCGGCCAATTCGGCCACCGTGAGACGGGCATTGCCTTGAAGCGCGTTTAAAAGGGCTTTGTCGGTACGGTCCAGACTGACGGGCATAACGTGCCTCTATTCTTTATTTTTATAAGATTTTCATCCCAGGACGCGGGAATTAGTAGCAAATATTGCAAAGTTCATCTGTGGTTATGAGCATAGCATTGTAGGAAATAAGGAGCGTCCGACATGAACAATAAACACAATGCATTCGGCTTTTCCACCCGCGCCATCCACCACGGCTATGACCCAAAAGACCATCACGGCGCACTCGTCCCTCCGATTTACCTGTCAGCCACCTTTGCTTTCCCAACCGCCGAATACGGCGCCGCCTGTTTTGCCGGTGAAGCGAGCGGCCACTTCTATACGCGCATTTCCAACCCAACCCTGGCGCTGCTGGAATCACGCATGGCCACCTTGGAAAACGGCGAGGCCGCAGTGGCGTTCAGTTCCGGCATGGGCGCAATCGCCGCGACGTTCTGGACCCTGCTGCGCCCTGGCGATGAAGTGATCGTCAGCCAGACCCTGTACGGCTGCACCTTTGCCCTGCTTCACCATGGCATCGGCGAATTCGGTATCAAGGTGCGGCATGTCGACCTGACTGATCTGGCGGCCCTGCAAGCCGCATTTAGCCCCGCCACCCGCATGATCTACTGCGAGACCCCGGCCAACCCCAACCTGCGACTGGTGGATATCGCTGCCGTGGCCGCCCTCGCCCACGAGCAGCCGAACGTCACCCTGGTGGTCGACAACACCTACTGCACGCCCTACCTGCAACGCCCCCTCGACCTGGGCGCCGATGTGGTGGTGCATTCGGCCACCAAGTACCTCAGCGGCCACGGCGATATCACGGCGGGCATTGCGGTGAGTAGCCAGGCACTGGCCCAGCGCATTCGCCTGCAGGGCCTCAAGGACTTGACTGGGGCGGTGATGTCGCCCCAGGACGCTTCGCTGTTGATGCGCGGCCTCAAGACCCTTGCCCTGCGCATGGACCGTCATTGCAGCAATGCCCAGGCCGTGGCCGAAGCCCTGCAGGCGCATCCCGCCGTGCAGTCGGTGACGTACCCGGGACTGCGCTCTTTCCCGCAGTACGAACTGGCGACACAGCTGATGAAACTACCCGGTGGCATGATTGCCTTCGAGCTCAAGGGCGGCATCGAAACCGGTCGGCGCTTCATGAATGCGCTCAAGCTGTTCACCCGGGCGGTCAGCCTGGGTGATGCCGAGTCACTGGCGCAGCACCCGGCGAGCATGACCCACTCCACCTACACCCCGCAGGAACGTGCAGCGCACGGTATCAGCGAAGGGTTGGTGCGCTTGTCGGTGGGGCTTGAGGATGTGGCCGACCTGTTGGCGGATGTGCAGCAGGCACTCGCCAAGTGCACGCCTACCCTCACACGTCCTTCTAAGCTTGTGAGTTTTTAATCCGATTATTTAAGATTGGATCCCCTTCCCGTCGCCAGGCTGTACTAGCATAGGTCCGGCGGGAAGGACTATCACGGTAGGTTATTCGCATTGGCTTGCACCTTAATCCCCGCTGCTATAAAGCCGAATACCTGCACGCCTCATGGACGAAATGATGAACTCACAGCTGTTCCCTCATATTGGCAAAGTCATCGCCAGCACCGGCAGCCGCCATTTCCCACGCATGCTGCATGACCTGATCCTCACCCAACTGGCGGTGGACGCCACTCATATCACGCAATTGCAGGTCAGCGCCGACGGGCAAACCCGCCGCAAGATCAGCCCGGTCTACACCGATTCGGTTGAGGCGTTGGGCGACGAACAACCGGCCGCACAATTGCACCTCACCCGCCGCAAGGATGACGTGCGCTACGTCTTGTCGGTGTATCGCTCGCACCAGTCCGAAAGCTTTTCGCCCCAGGAGCGCAGCATGTTGCAGGACTTCTCCACCTTGCTGCTGCCCATGGTGGAAAAGCACATCGCCGCGATCCAACCGTGCCGTCAGGACAGCGACGCGGTGGTGCTGGAAAACCAGGGCCTCGAAACCCTGCGCAGGCGCATCGAAGAACGGTTGGTACAGTCGGGGCTGACCCTATCCAACCGTGAGCTTGAGGTGTGCGTGGGCCTGCTCGCCGGGCGGACCGCGCCGGAGTTGGCGGAGCAGTTGGCGTTGAAGGTCAACACCATCGAGAGCTACCTGAAGCGCGCGTCGATCAAACTGGGAATCAGCGGGCGGCATTCGTTGTTGCGATGGATGTATGCCACTGAGGACAACACAGGCTTTTAAGACATACCTGTTCAAAATGTGGGAGCGGGCTTGCTCGCGAATGCAGTGTGTCAGTCAACAGATTCATTGGCTGAACTACCGCATTCGCGAGCAAGCCCGCTGCCACATTTAATCTCTATTGGCTGACAAACCTCAATCTCTGGCAAGCGCCTCGATCGGGTCCAGCCGCGCCGCATTCCTGGCCGGTACAAAGCCAAACACAATGCCGATCAACGTCGAACAGGCAAACGCCGTGATGATCGAGCCCAGGGAAAACACCATCTCCCATTCCTTCACAAACAACGAAAACAGAAAGCCCAGGGCATAGGACAGCGAGATCCCGATCAGCCCGCCGATCAAACACACCATCACCGCCTCCACCAGGAACTGCTGGCGGATATCCGACTGCCGCGCCCCTACCGCCATGCGAATGCCGATCTCACGGGTGCGCTCGGTGACAGACACCAGCATGATGTTCATCACGCCAATGCCCCCCACCAGCAACGAGATCACCGCGATCAACGACAGCAGCAACGCCAGGGAGCGACTGGTTTTCTGCACGGTCTGCATGATGCTGTCGAGGTTGTTGGTAAAGAAGTCCTTGGTGCCGTGGCGTTGCAGCATGAGTTTGTTGACGTTGTCTTCGACCACCTTGCTCGGCTGGCCGTCCTTGATGCGCACGGTGATGCTGTCCAGATGGCGCTGCCCCAGCAAGCGCCCTGCCGCTGTTTCATAGGGCACCCACACGTTCAGCGCCTTGCTGGCGGCGAACATGTTCTTGTTATCAGCGGTGACCCCAATCACGGTACACGGCAGGTTACCCACCAGGATCACCTGGCCCAGCGGGTCGACGTTCGGGCCGAACAGTCGGTGACGCGTGTTGTGGTCGATCACCACCACCTGGGCCTGGCGCCGCGCATCGCTTTCGCTGAAGGCGATACCGGCTTCGAGCTTCAAGCCCTTCACTTTGAAATAGCGGTCACTCACCCCATTGACCTGCGCATCCAGGTCGATATTGCCAAAGCGCAGCAACAGGTTGCGGCCCACCACCGGCGTAGCACTGTCGACGTAATACAACTGATTCAACGCGTCCACATCCGAAGGCATCAAGGTCTCGATGGCCGAGGCGCGGCTATCGCCAAAACTGGTGCCGGAAAAAATGTCGATGGTGTTGCTGCCGATCGCCTGAATGTCCTTGAGCACATAACGCTTGGCGCCTTCACCGATGGCCGAGATCGACACCACCGAAGTAATGCCGATAACGATACCGAGCATGGTCAACAACGTGCGCATGCGGTGAGACACCAGCGCGACCCAGGCCATGTTGAAGGCCTCCTTGAACAACCCCAGGCTCGCCACCAATCGCCGGGCGCCACTGCGTTTTGGCTCGATGGGCGTTTCGCTGGGCAACTCCAGGCCAGCACTCTCATTGGCCTTGTCGCTGACAATCTCGCCATCACTGACCTCGACGATGCGCTGGGCGTTCGCCGCGACCTTGGGGTCATGGGTGACGATAATCACCGTGTGCCCCGCCGCGTGCAGCTCGGCGAGGATGCGCATCACCTCTTTGCCACTGTGGGTGTCGAGGGCGCCGGTGGGTTCGTCGGCGAGGATCACTTCGCCGCCGTTCATCAAGGCACGGGCGATACTCACCCGTTGCTGCTGGCCACCGGAGAGCTGGCTGGGACGGTGGGTGGTGTGACCGGACAAGCCCAGCCGCGCGAGCAACTCCCGTGCGCGGCTGTGGCGTTGGGTTTCCGGTGTGCCGGCGTAGATCGCTGGCATTTCCACGTTGTGCAAGGCACTCAGATGCGCCAGCAAGTGGTAGCGCTGGAAGATAAAACCGAAGTAATCACGGCGCAGTTCGGCCAACTGCTCATCCCCCAGGGAACGGGTTTCGATGCCGTTGATCTTGTAGCTGCCGGCCGTGGCGTAATCCAGGCCGCCGAGGATGTTCATCAGGGTCGATTTGCCTGAGCCTGAGGCGCCGATGATCGCGACCATTTCCCCAGCATGAATCGTCAGGTCGATGCCCTTGAGCGCGATGAATTCACGCTCGCCGGCCATGAAGCTACGGGTGATGCCCTTGAGTTCCAGCAGTGGCTGAGTCATCCGTCAGTTCCCCGCCACAGCGGGCGTGGCGTCGCCGATCACCACTTTGTCGCCTTCGGCCAGGCCTTCGAGGATCTGCACCTTGACGTTGTTGTTGATCCCGGTCTTCACCTCCCGCGACACTGCCTTGCCTTTCGCGTCCAGCACCCGCAACGAGTAACTGCCGTCGTTGTTGCGCGCCCCCAGTGCCGCCACCGGTACCATCAGCGCGGCCTCGGCGGTGTCGAGCACGATACGTACCTGGGCGGTCATGGCGATGCGCAGACGGTGGTCGGGGTTAGGCACATCGAACAACGCGTTGTAGAACACTGCAGTGTTCTGCTTCGGCGTGCCGGCGGTCTGGGTTTCCAGGAAATTCTGTGGCGCCGGTTCCGTGCCGCGCAGCTTGGCGTAGTAACGCTTGTCGGCCTCGCCGAGGATGGTGAAGTAGACCTGCTGGCCGGGGCTGATGTGAATCACATCCGCCTCGGAGACCTGGGCCTTGACGGTCATGGTGTCCAGGTCCGCCAGCTTGAGCAGCACCGGCGCCAGTTGGTTGGCGATGACGGTCTGGCCTTCCTGAGTGACGATGCCCACCACATCGCCATCGATGGGCGCGACGATGCGGGTGTAAGCCAGGTTGACCTTGGCGGTGTCGATCTGGATGTGGGCGCTTTTTATCTGCGCGTCCAGGGACAGCAAGTTGGCCTGTTGCACCTGGAAGGTGGATTCGGCATCTTCGAAGTCTTGGCGGGAGACTGACTCGTCAATCTGCAGGCCTTTGTAGCGTTCGTATACGGACTTGGCCTGCTTGAGCTGCGCCGCTGTGGCGCGGCGTTGGGCCTGGAGGTTTTCTTCGTCGACCTGGGCTTTGCGCAGGGTGTTTTGCAGGATCAATGGGTCGATTTCGGCTAGCCATTGACCCTTTTTGACCTTGTCGCCGACTTTGACCTTGAGGGATTTCAATTGGCCGGAGACTTGGGCGCCGACGTCGACCTGTTTGATGCCTTCGAGCAGGCCGGTGGCGAGGACGGCGTTTTCGATGTTGCCGCGTTCGGCGGTGGCGGTGAGGTATTGCGGTGCGTCGGCGGGAGCTTGGACCGTGTAGATGATCAAGCCTATGGCGATGGCCAGTGTGGCGAGCATTCCTAGTTTGCGTAACTTTGACTTTTCCATGGGTGGCCTTTGGTCGTTTACATATCCGTTATTTAGGTAACGGCTGATATGGGTTCCGCCCTTACGGCGGGTCACTTTTGAAAAGAGCCCAAAAGTAACCAAAAGGCTCTTGCCCCAACACTCGGTGCCTCGCCTAGGCTCGGCATGCCCTCACTCCGGCTTGAATCCGTGGGCCGCCGCGATGGGCCATCCTTGGCCCAGCGCAGCTAACCCGGCGTCCTGCCGGGTTACCCACGGATTCAAGCCTGCGTTCGGCCAGCGTGTTTGACGGGGCGCCTAAGATCAAAATCAAAAGCACAGCGGCCTGACAGCCGGCTTGAGTGGTTAAAGCAAATGCAACAGCAAACACGGACCCTGTAGGAGCCGGCTTGCCGGCGATGGTCGTTAACGATGATGCAGTACATCTGGATAAATGCGGCGCTCTCGGGTTTTTCGCCGGCAAGCCGGCTCCTACAGAAGACGAAAAGCGTATCCACGATGCGAAGCGAGTCGCTTTTGATCTTGCTCTTGATCTTCGGCGCCCCGTAAAACCACGCTGGCCGAACGCAGGCTTTGGAGCGTGGGTAACCCGGCAGGACGCCGGGTTAGCCGCGCTGGGCCAGGGATGGCCCATCGCGGCGGCCCACGCTCCAAAGCCGGAGTGAGGGCACACCGAGCCTAGGCGAGGTGCCGAGTGGTGGGGCGAAGACCTTTTGGTTACTTTTGGGGCGTTTGCCAAAAGTGACCCGCTGTAAGAGCGGAACCCAAAGTAGCCGTTACCGCAGGAATGGATATGTACTCGACATACAGCCCTCAAGACACCACCTCCCCAACAACAACCCCATCCACCCACCAACGCGCCAACCCAACCACATTGGGCGCCTTGAGCAACGTAAAGTGATTCCCCCCGCCATACCAAACCTGCAACCCACTCCCCTGCCGCCGCCACCCCTCAACCATCTCCCCCTGCTCCCGCTGATTCCCCGCCGCATCCAACGCCGGATCCTCAGCCAGCACCAACCTCACCACCCCGTTAAAGCGCAAACCAGGCCGATACCGCGTGCGCAACGCCGCCGCATAAGTCCGCGCCGGCCCATCCATCGCATCCACAGCCGACCGCCCCGGCAACAGACCAACGCCGACCATCCCTGCATGCAACTGCCGCCGCTGCGCCACCTCATCACTCCCGGCAAAATTCTCCAGATCTATCCCCAGCGATTGCCCCGCCGACAACTGCATCGCCTCAATCAACCGCACCAACGCCGCCGTCGTCGTATAAGGCCTAACGGCGCGCTCCGGAGACTCACTGTCAATCACCGTCAACGAAGCCACCTCCCGCCCCGCCGCCTGCAACCGCAACGCCATCTCCAGCGCAACCCAGCCCCCAAACGAATGCCCCACCAAATGTACCGGCCCCTGCGGACACTCCTGCTCCAACGCCTTCAAGTAACAAGCCGCCGCCGCTTCCACCTGGCTATGGGGCACCGCCTCACCGTCCAAGCCGCGCGGCTGCAAACCAAACAACGGCCAATCGCGTCCCAACGCCTCACTCAAACCGATAAACCCGGTAACGCTGTCCCCCGCCCCCGGCACACAGAACACCGGCGCAGACCCTGCCCGGCCACTCTGAATCCGCAGCAAGGGCTGATGCGGGGCCTGAACCTGCGGCGTGCATGTCACCAAGGCCTCAGCCATCGCCTGGCCCAATGCCTGGATGTGCGGCGCCTGCATCATGCTCTGGTGATCCCCCGGCACCGCCACCTGGCGCAATTGCCCCGGCGCCAACACCTCATTCCACCCCAAGGTTTCACTGCGCCGCGACAACTCGGTCGGCCGCTCACACGCACTGAACAGATGCACCGCGATCGGCAACGGAAACAGGCTGTAATGCGCCAGCGCATGCCCGTGCCCCACTTCCCGCTCGATGTAGTTCAAGAGGTCCGCGTCCGTCGCCGCTGCCATTTGCGCGTGCAGCACACCTTCATTGCGACAACGTTGCAGCAGGCCTGCAAAGTCCAGCTGTCCAACCTGCGCCTCCAACTGCCCAAGGCTCGCCAACTCATCCACACCTCCCTGTGTTTTCCAGTACGCCGTGCACTGCAACAGCAAGTGCCGCTTGAGCGCGTCCGGCCCGCTCCAGCGCGCCTTGCCCTGGTCAGTCATGCGCGGCAGGTAGCTGTCGATCAAACCGAGAAACTCCACCGGTTCATCCAGCCCCAGCAGTTGCATCGCCACTTCATAGGCCAGCACCCCGCCAAACGACCAGCCGGCAACCCGGTAAGGCCCATGGGGTTGAATGCCTCGGATCAACCCGACCAGCCGCGCAGCCAGACCTTCCATCGTGTTCAGATGCGCGTCGCCGAGCGCCACGCCCGGTAAGCCGTAGATCGGATAGTCACCCGGCAAATGCTGACCCAGCGCCGGGAAGTACACGTCCATGCCGCTGAACTCATGGACCAGAAACAGCGGCGCTTGCGAACCACCCCTGCGCACCGTGATCACCGACGTGTCACGCACCGGCTCATCCGTACGCTGGCGCAGCATCGCGGCAACGGACGCCACACTGGCATGCTGGAACAGCTCAGCCAGGGACACCTGCAACCCCGCGTCTTCCATCAGGTTGACCAGCCGGATCGCCAGCAATGAATGCCCGCCCAACTCGAAGAAGCTGTCATGACGACCGACCTGTTCCAGCTTCAACACCTCGGCCCATAGCTGGGCCAGGGTGTGTTCCAGCCCATCGGCCGGCGCCTCGAACTCACGGCGGTTGAACGTTTCCAGGGCCGGCACCGGCAAGGCCTTGCGGTCGACCTTGCCGTTGGCGGTCAACGGCAGGTGATCCAGCGGCACAAAGGCCGACGGCACCATGTATTCCGGCAATTGGCCTTGCAGATAGGCGCGCACGCTGTCGAGGTCGACAGGCTGATCAGCCCAGGTGAAATAGGCCGCCAAGCGCTTGTCGCCCGGCGCATCTTCGCGAGCCAGCACCACCACGTCCTGGATACCGGGAAAGGTCGCCAGCCGCGCTTCGATCTCGCCCAGCTCGATGCGGAAACCGCGGATCTTCACCTGATCGTCATTGCGCCCGATGCAGTCCAGCAGGCCGTCCGCCGTCCAACGGCCAAGGTCGCCGGTGCGGTACATCAAGGCGTGCAAATTCAACGGATCCTGCACAAACTTTTCAGCGGTCAGATCAGGTCGATTCAGATACCCCAGCGCCACGCCATCCCCGCCGATGCAGATTTCACCGGTCACGCCCACGGGCACCGGCTGCAGGTGCGCATCCAGCACATGAATCTGCGTGTTGGAAATCGGCCGACCAATCGGCACGCTGTCGGCGTCCTCAGCCAGCGCGCGCACCTCATAGGTGGTGGAGTAGGTGGTGGTTTCGGTCGGCCCATAGCAATGCACCAGACGCAACGCGGGCGCCTGGGCCAACAGGTTGCGAAAGGCGGCCGGGTCGGCACGCTCGCCGCCGCACAGGAGGATGCGCAAACCTGCCAGGGCCTGGGGAATCAATTGCACGTACTGGTTAAACAAGGCCGTGGTAACGAACAACACCGTTGCGTCCGCCAAGGCTACGCCTAAGGCTGCAGGATCCAGCAAGGTGGCGTGGTCGATCACCTGCACCTGGCCGCCGTTGAGCAGCGGGCCCCATACGTCCATGGTGCTGGCGTCGAATGCCGGGTTGGAGGCGAAGGCCACGCGGTCGCTGGCATTGAAGTCGGCGTAGCCATTGTTGATCACCAACCGCGTGATGCCGCGATGAGGCACCAACACACCCTTGGGCGTGCCGGTGGAACCGGAGGTGTACATGATGTACGCCACGCTGTCCGAGGACTGCGACAGGTCGGGGTTGTGGCTGGGTTGTGGGTCGAGGACCAAGGTGTCCAGGTCCAACCGCTGTACACCGTAGTCGACGGCAATATCGCTGCGGGTCAACAACCAGGCCGCGCCGCTGTCCTGCACCATGAAGCCCTGGCGTTCGGCGGGTGCGTTGATGTCCAGCGGCACATAGGCGGCGGCGCATTTGAGCACGGCCAGTTGGCTGATCAGCAGGTCCAGGCAGCGCGGCAACAGGATCGCCACGTTATCACTGGGACGCAGCCCAAGGCCCAGCAGGTGATGGGCCAAGCGATTGGCGCGGGTATTCAGCTCGCCATAGCTCAGTGACTGCCCGCCATGCAGCGCCGCCAATGCGCCAGGACGCGCCTGGGCCTGGGCTTCGAACAGGCGTTGCACCGTGTGTTCACGCGGGAATGGTCGCGTGGTGGCGTTGAACTCCAGTAGTTGCTGGCATTCGGCAGCAGGCAGGATTGGCAAGTGGCTGATGCCCATCGCGCTGCCCTGCTCCAACGCCTGCACCACCTGTTCCACGGCAACCTGCAAGTAGCCGCACAACCGGCGCGCGCCCTGCCCCACGATTTTCAGGAAGAAACCGTCGCCCAGGTCATCCACGCTCACTGACAGGCCATAGTTGCTGCGTTCTTCAGCCTTGAGCATCCGAATGCCTTGCCACGCCTCGTTGGCAGCCTGCGGCGCACTGTGACGATAATTGAACAACGTGTCGAACAACGGCGTCGCCGCCGGCACGCCGCTGCAACGCTGGGCCAACGCCAGCGGCGCCTGCTCATGGCTGAGCAATTGACTGAGACGTGCGTGGGTGGCCCGCAGTGCGTCGCGCACCGAGTGCTCACCCAGGTCGACCCGCAGCGGCAAGGTATTGATAAACACACCCATGGCCCGCTCGGCGCCTTCACCGCCTTGCAGGCGGCCGAGCATCACGCTGCCGAACACCACGTTGTCGCGGCCCGAGACCTTGCCCAGCACCTGGGCCCAGGCCAGGTGCATCAGGCTGGCGGCGCTGACGCCGGATTGCCGCGCTTGGGTACGCAGGCGTTGGCTCAATTGCGCATCCAGTGGGCGTTGAATCTGCTCATTTTTGCCCAGTCGTTCGACCTGGGTCGGCTCATCAATATCACCGAGCATTTCGCGGAAGAACGCTTCGTGGTCCTCTGCACCCACGCGGGTCTGGGCCACATAGTTGCGATACGGCACAGCCACGCCCAAGGTGTGTTGAGTGCCCATGAGGAACGCCTGCATCTCCTGTTGCAAAATTTCCAGGGCGATGTGGTCCATCACCAGGTGGTGAAACAGCAACGTGGCACTGTCCGCATTGACCACCAGGCGCATCAACGGGGCTTGCGCCAGCTCGAGCCGCTCCGGCACCACGCCGCGTTCGACACGCAGCGACGCCTCGCGCCACACCACCTGCACCGGTTCTTCCAGGCCGTCCCAATGGAACGACGAACGCAGGATGTCGTGGCGCTGGACCACCGCCTGCAAGGCCAGGGCGAACGCCTCCAGGCGCTGTTGGCTGTCGAATGCAAACTGCGCGCGCAGCACATAGTCGTCAGCACCCTGTACCGCACGATGGTGATACAGCATGCCGGCCTGCAACGGCGCCAACGGGTAGATGTCCTGCACATTGGCTGCGCCGCCTGGAATGCAGGCGACGATACGCTCGATGGATGGCTGATCCAGTTGAACCAACGGCAACATATCCGGCGTGATCGCGGTGCAATCAGCGGCAATGCGATTGGCCGGCACCGCCACTTCCCGACCACCGCCCAAGGCCGCCGCCAAGGCTGACAAGGTCGGCTGGCCGAACAACACCTTCACATCCGCCGACAACCCGAGGCGGCGCATGCGCCCCATCAGGCTCACCGCGAGCAACGAGTGCCCGCCCAATTCGAAGAAGTTGTCGTGACGGCCCACGCGCTCCACGTTGAGTAACTCGGCCCACAGGCTGGCCAAGGCGATTTCCGTGTCGCCCTGGGGCGCTTCGTATTCGCGCACCACCACCGACTCCAGGCCCGGCGCAGGCAAGGCCTTGCGGTCGAGCTTGCCGTTGGGGCTCAGGGGCAAGGTGTCGAGGTGCACGAAAATGGCCGGCACCATGAACTCCGGCAAATGCTGCAACAGGTGCGCGCGCAACGCGTCGATCTCGCTGAACACCCCGGTGTAGTAGGCGATCAAACGATTGTCGCGAGCGATCACAGCGGCTTCGTTGACCGGCGGATAGTCGGTAAGGCGCGACTGGATTTCCCCGAGTTCGATGCGCAGGCCACGGATTTTCACCTGGTCGTCATTGCGTCCCAGGTACTCGATCGTGCCATCCGCCAAGTAGCGGCCCACATCGCCGGTGCGGTACAGGCGACCGTCGGTGAACGGGTCCTTGAGGAAACGCTCGGCGGTCAATTCAGGGCGGTTCAGGTAACCGCGTGCCACTTGCACGCCGCCGATGAACAACTCGCCGACCACACCCAACGGCACCGGCTGCATCTGTGCATCGAGCACGTACATGCGGGTGTTGGCGATCGGTTTGCCGATCGGCGTGTTGTCCGGCGTTACCGGCCCGGCGCAGTTCCACGCGGTCACATCGACGGCGGCTTCGGTCGGGCCATACAGGTTGTGCAGTTCGCTGCCCGGCAATTGTTGCTTGAAGCGCCGCACCAGGCTGCCCGGCAAGGCTTCGCCGCTGCACATCACACGCACCAACCCTTTGGCTTGGCTGACATCGCCATGGGCCAGGAACACGTCCAGCATCGACGGCACGAAGTGCAGCGTGGTGATCTGCTCGGCCGCAATCACGTCGCACAGGTACGCCGGGTCTTTATGGCCGCCAGGACGCGCCATCACCAGGCAAGCGCCGGTGAACAGCGGCCAGAAGAACTCCCACACCGACACGTCGAAGCTGAACGGGGTTTTCTGCAAGACACGATCATGGGCTTGCAAGCCATAGGCGTCCTGCATCCACAACAGGCGGTTGACCACGCCTGGATGGTCGTTGATCACGCCCTTGGGTTGGCCGGTGGAGCCGGAGGTGTAGATCACGTAAGCGCTGACGCCTTCTACACCGGGGTTGTCTTGACGTTGGTGCTGCCAGGTCGGCCGATCCAGATCGACCACCGGCACATCCCCCAACAACCCGCGTGTCGCGCCCTGGGCCAGCACCGCGACCGGCGCGCTGTCCTCCAGCATGTAGGCGATGCGCTCCAGCGGATACGCCGGGTCCAGCGGCACATAGGCGGCACCCGCCTTGAGGATCGCGTACAGGCCGATAACCATATCCAGGCCGCGTTCTACACAGATAGCGACCCGTGAATCGGGCTGAACGCCGATTTCCAGCAGGTGATGTGCCAGCTGATTGGCCTGCGCGTTCAGCTCGGCATAGGTCAATACAAGGTGATCAGCCTTGACGGCGACGGCATCCGGTGTCCGCGCCACCTGCTGTTCGAACATACCGTGCAAGGTCTGGTCGAGGTCGTAGGCCACCTCGGTGGCGTTGAAGTCGAACAGCAAATGCTGACGTTCACGCTCTTCCACCAGCGGCACCTGCTCCAGCACCGCCTGGTCGTTATCGACCATGGCCTGCAACACGCGGGTGAAATAGCCGACGTAACGCTGCACCGTCGACTCATCGAACAGCGCCACCGCGTACTCCAGCGCGCCGATGATCGTGCCCTGCACTTCGCTCAAGTCCAGGGACAGGTCGAACTTGGCAAAATGGCTGTTCTCGACGATGCCTTCCAGGGCCAGGTCGCCCAAGGCCAGGGTCGGCGCGCTGCTGTCCTGCCAGGTCAACAGCGTCTGGAACAGCGGGCTGTGGGCCAGGCTGCGCGGCGGACGGGTAATTTCTACCACCTGCTCAAACGGCAGGTCTTGATGGGCCTGTGCTTCCAGCGCCAGCGCCTTGACCCGCGCCAGCAGCGCCTCGGTGCTCAACTCGCCGGAGGTGTCGATGCGCACGGCCAGGGTGTTGACGAACAGCCCGATCAGCCCTTCCACCTCGCTGCGTGTGCGATTGGCGACGGGAGAGCCGATCACCACGTCCTGCTGCCCGGACAGCCGCGCCAGCAAGGATGCCCAGGCGCTCATCAAGGTCATGTACAAGGTGGTGCCGTGGCGTTGGCTCAAGGCCTTGAGCCCGGCGGTGAGGCGTTCGTCCAGGCGCACCTCGACACTGCTGCCGGCGTAGTCCTGTTGCGCAGGGCGCGGTCGGTCAGTGGGCAAAGTAAGCAAGGCCGGCGCGCCGGCCAGCGCCTGCTGCCAGTAGGTGCTCTGGCGATGCAGCACTTCGCCGCTGAGCCACAGGCGTTGCCATACGGCGAAGTCGCCGTACTGGATCGGCAGCGGCGGCAATGGATCGGGCTGGCCGTGGCTGAAGGCTTGATACAACGCCATCAACTCGCGGGTGAGCACGCCCATGGACCAGCCATCGGAAACGATATGGTGCAGGGTCAGCAGCAGCACATGATGATCGTCGGCCATGACCACCAGGCGCCCGCGCAACAGCGGGCCACGCTCCAGGTCGAACGGCGCCGAAGCCTCGCCGTGGATCAACGCATCCAGCGCCTGCTGGGGTTGCGGGTGGCGGCGCAGGTCCTGCACTTGCAGGGGCAGCACGTCTTCGGCGGGCACGATCAGCACCTGGGCGTCATCGCCATGCTGGGCGAAGCGGCTGCGCAGGGTTTCGTGGCGCGCGACGATACGGGCGAGCGCCCTTTGCAGCGCCTCGACATGCAACTGCCCACGCAAACGCAGGCCGATAGGAATGTTGTAGGCGGTGTTGGCGCCTTCCATCAGCGCCAGGAACCACAGGCGCTGCTGGGCGAAGGACAGCGGCACCTGTTCATCACGATTGGCCGGCAGGATATCCGGCAAGGTGCTGCGGCCGGACCGGGCCAGCACCTCGGCGACGGCCGCCAGTTCGGCATTGGCAAACAAATCGCCGAGCAGCAACTCGACGCCCAGGCGCTGGCGGATCTGCGAGACCATGCGCATCGCCAACAACGAGTGCCCTCCCAGTTCGAAGAAGTGATCGCGACGCCCGACGCGCTCGACGTGCAGCACATCGGCCCAGATGTGCGCCAGCACGCTTTCGATTTCGCCTTCGGGAGCGGCGTATTCGCGGGTAAACACAGCAGCCATGTCCGGCGCCGGCAAGGCCTTGCGGTCAAGCTTGCCGTTGGCAGTCAGGGGCAACGCGTCCAGCTTCACGTAGGCGACCGGCACCATGTAGTCCGGCAGGTGCGCCACCAGATGGGCGCGGATGTCGCCCACAGCCAATGGGTCGAGTTGACGGTTTTCGGTGAAATACGCCACCAGCCGCTCTTCACGCACCAGCACCACGGCTTCCTGGATACCTGCCACTTGGTTGAGCTGGGTTTCGATTTCACCCAGTTCGATGCGCATGCCGCGAATTTTTACCTGGTCATCATTGCGTCCCAGGTACTCGATGTTGCCGTCCGGCAACCAACGCGCCAGGTCGCCAGTGCGGTACATGCGCCCGGCGTTGAACGGGTCTTGCAGGAAGCGTTCGGCAGTGAGTTCCGGGCGGTTCAGGTAACCCCGCGCCACGCCTTTGCCGCCCACGTACAACTCCCCTGCTACGCCCAATGGGACGGGGCGCTGTTGCTCATCGAGCAAGTAAACCGTGGCGTTGGCGATGGGCTTGCCGATATGCAGCGGCTGGCCGGCCTCGACCTTGCCCGAAGTCGCAACCACCGTGGCTTCGGTAGGCCCGTAGTTGTTGATCAAGTCAAAGCGCTGCGCCCGGTTGTACTGGCGCAGGCGATCGCCACCGATCAGCAAGGTGCGCAGTGTCGGGTGTTCGATCTGCTGACTGAAGGCGTACTCGGCCACTGGCGTGGGCAGGAAACACACGTCCAACGGCTGCGCACACCACCAGGCCAACAGCGCGTCGATATCTTCGGCGCCGTCATGGGCCGGGGGCAGATGCAGCGTCGCGCCCACACACAGCGCCGGCCAGACTTCCCAGGCCATTGCATCAAAGCCGAACCCAGCGACACTGGCCGTGTGGCGCCCGGCGCGCAGGTCAAAGGCGTTGCAGTGCCAGTCCACCAGGTTGGCCACGGTGTGATGCTCTACCATCACGCCTTTGGGCAGGCCGGTGGAGCCGGAGGTGTAGATCACATAGGCGAGGTTGGACGGGTTGACCGTTACCTTGGGGTTGCTCGCTGAATGATGCTGCCAGGTGTAGCGGTCAAGGTTGATCACCGGCACTTCAAGGGCCGGCAAGCGCTCGAGCAAGGCATGCTGGGTCAGCACCGCCACCGGGGCGCTGTCGGTCAGCAGGTACGTGAGGCGCTCGGCCGGGTGCGACGGGTCTACCGGCACATAACAGGCGCCGGCCTTGAGGATTGCCAGCAGGCCGGCCAGGGTGTCCAGGCCACGGCGCGCAACGATGGCGACCCGGTCGTCCGGCTTGACCCCCAGCGCCAGCAGGTGATGGGCCAGCAGGTTGGCTTGCTGGTTGAGTTCGGCATAGGTCAGTTGACGGCCCGAATGCACAGCGGCAATCGCGTCCGGCGTGAGCGCGGCCTGGGCTTCGACGCGAGCGTGCAGGGTGGTGTCCTGGGGGAAATCCGCTTGGGTGGTGTTGAAGTGTTCCAGCAGCAAACGCTGTTCATCTACAGGCAGCACCGAGAGCTGGTTGAGCGCGGTGTGTGGCGCCTGCTCCAACGCGGTCACCAAGTTATCCAAGGCGGTTTGCAGGTAGGCACAGACGCGTTGCGGATCGACCTGGGTGGTCGCCAGCAGACGCAGGATAAACCCATCGCCCAGGTCATCCACGCTCAGGGTCAGCGGGTAGTTGGTGCGCTCATCCGAACGCAATGTCTCGATGCCCTGCCACGCCGCCACGGCTTCGCTGCTGGTACCGGTGCCGCTGTGGCGATAGTTGAGCAACGCGCTGAACAACGGCGTCGGCGCCACCACCCCGCTGCACCTTTGCGCCAACGCCAGGGGCGCGTGTTCGTGGCGCAGCAGCGCGGTGAGTCGCGTGTGGGTGGCCTTGACCGCGCTGCGCAGGTCGTCGCCAGCCACGTCCACGCGAAACGGCAAGGTGTTGATGAAAATCCCCAAGGCACGGTCCGTGGCATGCCCGCCTTGCATGCGGCCCATCAGCACGGTGCCGAACACTACTTGGGATTTGCCGGCCAGCACGCTTAGTACCTGGGCCCAGCCCAGGTGGAACAGGCTGGCAACGCTGACGCCCAGCGCTCGAGCCTGGGCGCGCAGGCGCTGGTTGAGTGCGTCCGACAGCGGCCAATCCAGTTCATTGATGTCACGGCCATCGCCCTGCACATCCTGCAAGCCGAAGGGCAAGGTCGGCTCGACCACATCTCCGAGCATCTGCTGGAAAAACGCCTCGTGTTGCTGCTCGCTGACACCCAGCCGCGCCTGCGCAACATAGTTGCGAAACGGCACGGCGTGACCCAGGTGCCCGGCGTGGCCTTGCAGGAACGCCTGCATTTCATGGCGTACCACTTCCAGGGCACTGTGGTCCAGGGCCATGTGATGAAACAGCAGCATCGCGACAATGCGCCCCTGCGCCGGGTCCTTCGCCCAGGCCAGGCGCAGCAGCGGCGCCTGGTTCACGTCCAGCCGGAAATGGCGAGCATCGAACCGCGCGTGCAGTTGGGCAGCAATATCACCGTCAGCCGGGTCCAGTTCCAGCGCCTGTACCGGCAGACGCGCGCTGCGCCACACCACTTGCGACGGCTGTTGCAACCCCTCCCAGACCACGCCGGTGCGCAGGATGTCGTGACGGTCGATCACCCCTTGCAGGGCCAGGGCAAACGCGTCGAAACGCTCGGCGCTGTCGAAGGCGAACTGCGACTGCATCACATAAGGGTCGCCCTGCTCGGTGCTGACGTGGTGAAACAGAATGCCTTCCTGCAGCGGCGCCAGCGGGTAGATGTCCTGGATATTCGCCACGCCGCCGTCGACCGTAGCGACGATGCGGTCGATCTCCTCCTGGCTCAGCTCGGACAGGGTCAACATGGCCGGCGTGATCCGTTCGGCGTTGGCCGGGATGCCATTGGCCGGCACCTCGTTGGCGGCCGAATACTCGCCGGCCTTGATCAGTTCGATCAACGCCGGCTTGTGTTCGCGCAAGGCGGCAAGAATCACCGGATCGCTCAGCGCTTGTTTGTTGCCTAGCACCGACAACTGCTCACCCTTCAGCGCGAGTTGTACGTCCTTGGTTTTCAGCGTCGCCAGCAGTTCGTGAATGCTCACAGGACGATCTCCATTCGTTCAGTCATCGCGGCGTAGCCAGCCAGGGTCGGCTGTTCGAACAACGCACGCACATCGGCTTCCATGCCTTCCTGGCGCAAGCGCCCGATCAAGCTCACGGCGAGCAGCGAGTGCCCGCCCAATTCAAAGAAATTGTCCTGGCGCCCTACCCGCTCCACGCCGAGCAGTTCGGCCCAGAGCTGCGCCAGGAGCATTTCGGTATCGCCCACCGGGGCCTCGTACTCGCGCACGGTCAAGGCTTCGTTGCCCGGCGCCGGCAGCGCCTTGCGGTCGAGCTTGCCGTTGGGGCTCAACGGCAACGCGTCAAGGTGCACGAACAGCGCGGGCACCATGAAGTCCGGCAGGTGTTGCAGCAGGTGTTCGCGCAGGTCCGTTACCCGAACGCCGGTGTAGTAGGCGACGAGCCGGTCATCGCGGGCCACCACCGCGGCTTCGTTGACCTGCGGATGTTCCAGCAGTCGCGCCTGGATCTCGCCCAGCTCGATACGCAGGCCACGGATCTTCACCTGGTCGTCGTTGCGGCCCAAGTACTCGATAGTGCCGTCGGGCAGGTAACGCCCAAGGTCGCCGGTGCGATACAGGCGCCCATCGGTGAACGGGTCCTTGAGGAAACGTTCGGCGGTCAACTCGGGACGATTGAGGTAGCCCCGCGCCACCTGCACGCCGCCGATGAACAACTCGCCCACCACGCCCAGGGGCACCGGCTGCATTTGCCCATCCAACACGTACATGCGGGTGTTGGCGATGGGTTTGCCAATCGGCGTGTTGTCCGGCACGTCCGGGCGCGCGCAGTTCCAGGCGGTCACGTCGACGGCGGCTTCGGTCGGGCCGTACAGGTTGTACAGGCCGATGCCTGGCAGTTGCTGCTTGAAGCGCCTCACAAGACTGCCCGGCAACGCTTCGCCGCTGCACATCACCCGTTGCAGGCCGGCCGCCTGGCTGACATCGCCGTGGGCCAGGAATACGTCGAGCATCGACGGTACAAAATGCAACGTGGTGATCTGTTCAGTGGCGATCACCTCGCACAGATAGGCCGGGTCTTTATGCCCGCCAGGACGCGCCATGACCAGGCAGGCACCCGTGAACAGCGGCCAGAAGAACTCCCACACCGACACGTCGAAGCTGAACGGGGTTTTCTGCAACACCCGGTCGTGGGCCTTGAGGGCGTAGGCGTCCTGCATCCACAACAAGCGGTTGACCACGCCGGGATGGTCGTTGATCACGCCCTTGGGCAGACCGGTGGAGCCGGAGGTGTAGATCACGTAGGCGCTGAGGGCCTGTACGTGGGGATTGTCGATGGCGTGGTGTTGCCAGGTCGGGCGGTCCAGATCGATCACCGGCGCGTCGCCCAGCAAACCACGCGTAGCGCCTTGGGCCAGCACCGCAACAGGCGCGCTGTCTTCCAGCATGTAGGCGATACGTTCCAGCGGATACGCCGGGTCCAGCGGCACATAGGCCGCACCGGCCTTGAGGATCGCGTACAGGCCGACCACCATGTCCAGGCCACGCTCCACGCAGATCGCGACCCGCGAATCGGCTTGAACGCCCATTTCGATCAGGTGATGCGCCAGCTGGTTGGCTTGCGCGTTCAGTTCGGCGTAGGTCAATGCCAGCTCACCTGCCTTGACGGCGATGGCGTCCGGTGTGCGCATCACTTGCGCTTCAAACAGGCCGTGCAGGGTCTGGTCGAGGTCATAGGTCACCTCGGTGGCATTGAAACCCGACAGCAATTGCTGACGCTCCTGAGCCTCCAGCACCGGTAGGCGATTGACCGCCAACTGCGGCGCCTGCTCCAGCGCGTCGACCAGCCCTTGCAAGGTCACCTGCAGGTAACCGCAGAGGCGTTGCGCGCCAATCGACTTCGCGGTCATGGAAGTGAGGCGGAAGCCGTCGCCCTGGTCGTCCACGTTCAGCGTCAACGGGTAGTTGGTGCGCTCCTCGCTGGCCAGGGTCTGGATGCCTTCCCAGGCCTGGGACACCGGCGCCTGCTGGCTGTCGCTGTGGCGATAGTTGAGCATCGCGCTGAACAACGGCTGCGGCGCGGCGACACCGCTGCAACGCTGGGCCAGGGCGAGGGATGCGTGTTCATGCCCGAGCAATGCGGTCAGTCGCGCATGGGTCTGTTTGACCGCCACGCGCACGCCGCTGCCATCAATGTCCACGCGCAGCGGCAAGGTGTTGATGAACATACCCAGCGCGCGATCACTGCCTTTGCCGCCTTGCATGCGCCCCAGCAACACGGTGCCGAACACCACGTTTTCCTGGCCTGAAGTGCTGGCGAGGACTCGCGCCCAGGCCAGGTGGAACAGGCTGGCGGCACTCACGCCGAGTAAACGCGCCTGGGTCCGCAGGCGCTGGTTGAGGGTCGGGGCCAAGTTCAGTTGGACCTCTTCGATGGCATTACCGTCGCCGCGCACGTCCTGCAGGCCGAATGGCAAGGTCGGTTCGCTGATATCACCGAGCATTCCACGGAAGAACTGCTCATGTTCCTCCTCGCTGACACCCAATCGCGCCTGGGCCACGTAGTTGCGGTAAGGCGTCGCGTCACCGGCAGGCTGTGGCAACCCGAGCAGGCTGGCCTGCATCTCGTGGCGCACGCCTTCGAGGGCAGTGTGGTCGAGGGCAATGTGGTGGAACAACAGGATCGCGACCACGCGCTGGTTGGCCGGGTCCGGCGCGTACACCAGGCGTATCAGCGGCGCCTGATTCATCGGCACACGGTACTGGCGCGGGTCGACGCGCTGGTGCAACTGGTCGATTACGTCCGCCTGCACCTGCAAGCGGGCCTTGCGCCACACCACTTGCAGCGGCTGGGCCAGGCCTTCCCAGACTACGGCGGTGCGCAGGATGTCGTGACGGTCGATCACCTGTTGCAGCGCCTGGGCGAAGGCATTCAAGCGGTCGAGACTGTCGAACGCCAGGTGCGATTGCAGCAGGTAAGGGTCGCCCTGCCCTGCGCTGATGTGGTGGTAGAGAATGCCCTCCTGCAGCGGCGCCAGCGGGTAGATGTCCTGCACATTGGCGGCGCCACCGGGCACCTGGGCGACGACGTGGTCGATGGTCGATTGGTCGAGTTGCACCAGGGACAAAAGATCCGGGGTAATACGTTGGCAACCCGCCGGAATACGATTGTCCGGCACCGACACATCGCGCCCACTGCCCACGGCGGCCGCCAGCGCCGCCAGGGTCGGCTGGCTGAACAGCACGCGCACATCGGCACTCAGGCCGACCTGGCGCATGCGTTCGATCAGGCTGACGGCGAGCAACGAATGGCCGCCCAGTTCAAAAAAGTGGTCATGGCGCCCGACCTGCTGCACGTGCAGCACCTCGGCCCAAATACGCGCCAGGGTGCTCTCAACCTCGCCTTGGGGGGCTGCGTACTCGCGAGTCAGCAACGCCGCCTGATCCGGTTCCGGCAACGCCTTGCGGTCGAGCTTGCCGTTGGCAGTCAGGGGCAATGCGTGCAGCTTCACATAGGCGACCGGCACCAGCGCATCCGGCAACTGGGCTTGCAGTTGCGCGCGCAGGGTGTCGATATCCAATGGTTGCTGTTCGGTGAACCAGGCAATCAAGCGCCCTTCGCGCACCAGCACCACTGCCTCACCGACGCCGTCCAGTGCGGCCAGACGGCTTTCGATTTCACCCAGTTCAACCCGCACGCCACGCACTTTCACCTGGTCATCATTACGCCCCAGGTATTCGATATTGCCATCCGGTAACCAGCGCGCCAGGTCGCCTGTGCGGTACATGCGGCCCTCGTTGAACGGGTCTTGCAGGAAGCGTTCGGCGCTCAGGTCCGGACGGTTCAGGTAACCGCGCGCCACGCCGCTGCCGCCGACGTACAACTCGCCCGCCACCCCCACCGGCACCGGACGCAAGTGCGCGTCCAGCAGGTAGACGCTGGCATTGGCGATGGGCTGGCCGATATGCAGCACCTGCCCGGCGCGCACGCGGCCGGAGGTGGCAACTACCGTGGCTTCGGTGGGGCCGTAGTTGTTGATCACTGCAAAGCGGCGTTCCTGGGTGAACTGGCGCAGGCGATCACCGCCAATCAGTAGAATGCGCAACGTGGGGTGTTGCAGGTTCTGGCTGAAGGCGTATTCGGCCACAGGCGTTGGCAGGAAGCTGACGTCCAGTGGTTGCGCCAGCCACCAGGCGAGCAGCTCATCGATGTTTTCATTGCCCACATCGGCCGGTGGCAGATGCAGGGTGGCACCCACGCACAGCGCCGGCCAGACCTCCCAGGCCATCGCATCAAAACCGAAACCGGCGACGCTGCTGGTGTGGCCCGTCGCATCCAGGCCAAAGGCCTCGCAGTGCCAGTGCACCAGGTTTTCCACGGTACGGTGCTCCACCATCACACCTTTGGGCTGGCCGGTGGAACCGGAGGTGTAGATGACATAGGCCAGATGGGCCGGGGTCAGCACGCTGAGTTGCGGATTGTTGACGGCGTGCTGCTGCAAGCGCGGATCGTGCAGGTCGAGGGTGGCAACCCCGCCCAATAGATCGCGAGTACTGGCTTCGGCCAACACCGCCACAGGTGCGCTGTCTTTCAGCAGGTAGGCGATGCGCTCGGCAGGATACGCCGGGTCGACGGGCACGTAACCGGCACCGGCCTTGAGGATGCCGAGCAAGCCCACCAGCATCTGCGGGCCGCGACGGCAGCACAGGGCGACACGATCATCAGGCTGTACGCCCTGTTGCAGCAGATGATGGGCCAACTGGTTGGCACGTGTGTTGAGCTGTTGGTAGGTCAGCGATTCGCCGTCTTGCACCACGGCGATGGCATGAGGTTGGCGCTCGGCCTGGATCTCGAAAGCCCCATGCACCGTGTGGCCCGTGGGGAAATCGCTGGCGGTGGCATTGAACTCGCGCAGTAGGGTTTCGTGCTCCGCTGCCGGCAGGATCGGCAATTGACTGAGTGGGGTCTGGGGTGCGCTTTCCAGCGTCTCGACCAACTGCTCGATGGCGTTATGCATGTAGGCACACAGCCGCTGGGCGCCGATCTGCGGCAGCGCCAATACGGTCAGGCCGAAGCCTTCGCCCAGGTCATCCACACTCAAGGTCAGCGGGTAGTTGCTGCGCTCCTCACCACCGAGCAGTTGCACCCCTTCCCAGATGCCATGGCCGTCGCGAGCCATTTCTCCAGGCGTGCTGTGGCGGTAGTTGAGCAAGGCACTGAACAACGGCGAAGCATTCGCCACGCCGCTGCAACGCTGGGCCAGCGCCAGGGATGCATGTTCGTGGCCAAGCAAGGCGCTCAAGCGCCCATGAGTCGCCTTGACCGCAACCGCAGCCGGCGCGGCTACATTGACCCGCAGCGGCAAGGTGTTGATGAACATGCCCAGCGCACGGTCCGCGCCGTCACCGGCTTGCATGCGGCCCATCAATACGGTGCCGAATACCACGTCGTCACGCCCAGACACCAGACCCAGTACCTGCGCCCAGGCCAGGTGCATCAGGCTCGCCGCGCTGATGCCCAACTGCCGCGCCTGTTCGCGCACCCGCCGGGCCAGGGCTGTATCCACCGGCCATTCGGCTTCTTCGATGTCACGTCCATCGCCCTGTACATCTTGCACACAGAACGGCAGGGTCGGCTCATCCACGTCAGCGAGCATGTCGCGGAAGAACGCTTCGTGCTCCTCCATGCTGACACCCAGGCGCGCCTGGGCCACGTAGTTGCGGAACGGCGCCGCCTCGGGCAAGTCCTGCGCCTGGTTGAACAGGAACGCGCGCATCTCCTGGCCCACTACTTCCATGGCGGTGTGGTCCAGCGCCAGGTGGTGGAACAGCAGGATCGCCGCGACGCGGGTGTGTTGCGGATCCTGGGCGTAAACCATGCGCAGCAGCGGCGCCTGGGTGATATCCAGGCGGTAATGGCGGGCGTCGAAGCGCGCGTGCAATTGTTCGATGACGCCGCCGTCCGCCGGGTCCAAGGCAACCTCCTGGACAACCAGCTGCGCCTGGCGCCACACCACCTGCACCGGGCTGTCCAGCCCTTCCCAGACCACCCCGGTACGCAAGATGTCATGGCGGGCCACCACCTGTTGCAGCGCGCCCATGAACGCGTGCAGGCGCTCGATACTATCGAATGCCATGCGCGATTGCAGCAGGTACGGATCGCCCTGTTCGGCACTGATGTGGTGGTAAAGAATGCCTTCCTGCAACGGCGCCAACGGATAAATGTCCTGCACGTTCGCCGCACCGCCCGGCACGTTCGCGACGATTCGTTCGATGGCCACCGGGTCGAGCTGCACCAGGGTCAGCATCGACGGCGTGATCTGGGTGCAACCCGCTGGAATGCCATTGGCCGGCACCACGACTTCCCGGCCACTGCCCACGGCGGCGGCCAGCGCCGCCAGGCTTGGCTGGCTAAACAACACACGCACGTCGCAGCTCAGGCCGACCTGGCGCATGCGCTCGATCAGGCTGACTGCCAGCAACGAGTGCCCGCCCAACTCAAAGAAGTGATCGTGACGGCCAACGCGGTCGAGCTTGAGCACGTCCTGCCAGATCTGCGCCAGCTGGGTTTCCACTTCGCCTTCCGGTGCTTCGAAACCACGGCTGAGCAGCGCGCTCTGGTCGGGCACCGGCAGGCCTTTGCGGTCGAGCTTGCCGTTGGCGGTGAGCGGTAACAGCGCCAGCCACACGTAGGCCGACGGCACCATGTAATCCGGCAGTTGGCCTTGCAGGTGGGCGCGCAGTGTTTCGATGTCCAACGGCTCACGGGCGGTGTAGTAGGCCACCAGACGCTTGTCGCCAGGTTCGTCTTCACGGGCCAGCACCACGGCGTCTTTTACACCCGGGAAGCTGGCCAGGCAGGTCTCGATCTCGCCCGGTTCGATACGGAAACCACGGATCTTCACCTGCAGGTCATTGCGCCCCTGGTACAGCAAGGTGCCGTCGACCTGCCAGCAGGCCAGGTCACCGGTGCGGTACAGCAAGCCTTCACCAAACGGGTTCGGGATGAATTTTTCGGCGGTCAGTTGCGGCTGGTTCAGATACCCCTTGGCCACGCCCGCGCCACCGATGTACAGCTCGCCCACCACGCCCAACGGTACGGGTTGCTGGCGTGGGTCCAGCACATAGGCCTGGGCATTGGCAATCGGCCGGCCGATGGGAATGCCACCCTGGCCCACCGAGGTCATCTCAAAGGTGGTGGAAAAGGTGGTGGCTTCGGTGGGCCCGTAGCCATTGAGCAGGTGCTGGGGTTTGCCGTGTTCAAGTACGCGGCCAATCACCTGCGGGTCGAGCACATCGCCGCCAACGATCAGGTAGCGCAACTGGCGGAACACCGGCATCAGCGCGTCGGCGTACTGGTGGAACAACCCGGCGGTCATCCACAACACGCTGACGGATTGCTCCTGCAATAACGACGCAAACGCCGCCTGGGACAGCAGTACCGCATGCTCGACCACCACCACGCAGCCACCGTTGAGCAACGGCGCCCACACGTCGAGGGTGCTCGCGTCGAACGCCGGGTTGGAGGCGAACGCCACGCGATCACGCGCATTGAAATCGGCGTAACCGTTGTTGAGTACCAGACGCGAGATCGCACGGTGCGGCACTTGCACGCCTTTGGGCGCCCCGGTGGAGCCGGAGGTGTAGAGGATGTAGGCGACGCTTTCGGCAGACTGCCGCAGTTCAGGGTTACGCGGCGACTGGGCGTCCAGGTTCAGGTCGGCCAGGTTGTTGAGCACCCGGTGCGCACCGCTGTCCTGCACGATAAACGCCTGGCGCTCGACCGGCGCGTTGACGTCCAGCGGCACATACACCGCGCCGCACTTGAGGATCGCCAACTGGCAGATCAGCAGATCGAGGGAACGCGGCAGTGCGATCGCCACGCTTTCCCCCGGTTGCACGCCCTGGTTGAGCAAGTGGTGGGCCAGGCGGTTGGCACGCCGGTTGAGGTCGCGGTAGCTCAAGGACAGCTGCCCATGCACCGCCGCCACGGCTTCCGGACGGGCCAGCGCCTGGGCTTCGAACAACTGGTGTACGGTGAGCTGCGACGGGTATTCACGGGCGGTGGCGTTGAAGTCCACCAGCAACTGATGGCGCTCGGCAGCCGGCAGGATCGAGACTGCCTGCAACGGTGTGGTCGGCGCCTGCTGCAATGCGGCCACCAGGTTGCGCAGCGCGGTGAGCATGTAGTCGCCCACGCGTTGCACATCCAGGGTCGCCACACCTTGGACGGTCAGCGCAAAACCTGTGCCCAGGTCATCGACGTTGAGCACCAGCGGGTAATTGCTGCGCTCTTCGGAACTGAGAATCTGGATGCCGGAGGCGGCGAATGGGCTGTCCCCCGGCGCCTCCCCCGGTGCACTGTGGCGATAGTTGAGCAAGGTGCTGAACAGCGGCAGCGAACCCGGTACGCCGCTGCAACGCTGGGCCAGGGACAATGAGGCGTGCTCATGCCCGAGCAATTGCGCCAGGCGTGCATGGGTGGCACGCACGCCGGCTTGCACACCGACAGTGCCGAGGCTGACCCGCAGCGGCAAGGTGTTGATGAACATGCCCAGCGCACGGTCGGCGCCCTCGCCGCCCTGCATGCGGCCGAGCAACACGGTGCCGAACACCACGTCCTGCTGGCCGGACACCTGCCCCAGCACCTGGGCCCAGGCCAAATGCACCAGGCTGGCGGTGCTCACTCCCAGTTGCCGCGCCTGTTCGCGCAAACCCAGGCTGAGCGCCGGCTCCAGCGGCAGGTGGGCGTCAAGGATGCCACTGCCGTCGCCATTCACGTCCTGCAGGCCGAAGGCCAGGGTCGGCTCATCGATATCGCCGAGCATTTCGCTGAAGAAAGCTTCGTGCTGCGCCTGGCTGACCCCGAGTCGCGCCTGGGCTACATAGTTGCGGTACTGCACGGCGTCAGGCAATTGCGCACTGTTGCCGGACAGGCTGGCGCTCATTTCGTCCACCAGCACCTGCAACGCGGTGTGGTCCAGCAGGATGTGGTGCAACAACAGGATGCCGACCAAACGGCCCTGCTCTTGCGAGTAGGCGAAGCGCATCAGTGAAGCGCGGCTCAAATCGAGGCGGAAGTGACGCGGGTCGAAGCGTTGTTGCAGTTGGGCAAGAGACTCGTCGCTACGCTCAACGGCCAGTGTTGCCTGGCGCAAGACCACCTGCACCGGCTCGTTGAGGCCTTCCCAGAGAATCGCGGTGCGCAGGATATCGTTGCGCTCGATCACGCTGTGCAATGCCTGGATGAACGCGTCCACCGCCGCCTGATCATTGAAACTGAACTGCACCTGCAATACGTAGGGATCACCCTCGGTGGTCGCCAGGTGGTGGTAGAGAATGCCGGCCTGCAACGGCGCCAGGCCGTAGATATCCTGCACGTTGCTGATGCCGCCGGGTACGTTCTCGATGATGTGGTCAAGCGCCGCCTGGTCCAGTTCCACCAAGGGCACCATGTCCGGGGTAATGTGCTGGCTGGCCTGGGTAATCAGGTTGGCCGGGACCTGCACCTCCTGTTGCCCACCCACAGCGGCGGCGAGTGCCGCCAGGGTCGGTTGGCCGAACAGCACGCGCACGTCGGCGCTGAGGTCGACCTGGCGCATGCGCTCGATCAGCTTGACCGCCAACAACGAATGGCCGCCCAGTTCGAAGAAGTTGTCGTCACGGCCCACCTGATCGAGCTTGAGCAGGTCTTGCCAGATCGCGGCGATGGCGGTTTCCACCGCACCTTGTGGCGCTGCGTAGCCGCGACGGGCCAGGGCGTCGGCATCCGGCGCGGGGAGTGCCTTGCGGTCGAGCTTGCCGTTGGTGGTCAGCGGGAATTTGTCCATCTGCACAAAGGCGCTGGGCACCATGTACTCGGCCAGGCTCAGCAGCAGGTGGTCACGCAGGTCGGCGGCCTGCCATTCGCCTTCGGCGATCACGTAGGCCACCAGGCGCTTGTCGCCCGGCTCGTCTTCACGGGCGATGACCACCGCGTCACGCACGCCAGGGGCAGTTGCCAGGCGGGCCTCGATCTCGCCCAGTTCGATGCGGAAACCGCGGATCTTCACCTGGTCATCGTTACGGCCCAGGTATTCGACACTGCCGTCGGCCAGCAGGCGGCCGAGGTCGCCGGTCTTGTACAGGCGCTGGCCGGTGACCGGGTCGGCCAGGAAACGCTCGGCGGTCAGCGCCTCACGGTTGAGGTAACCGCGCGCCACCCCGGCGCCGCCGACGTACAACTCACCGACCACCCCCAACGGCAGCGGCTCGCGACGCGCATCCAGCACGTACAACTGCAAATCGGGAATGCGCACACCAATCGGGCTGACGCCGACCAATTGCGCATCCGCCGCCTCCAGGGCGCGATAGGTCACGTGCACGGTGGTTTCGGTGATGCCATACATATTCACCAATTGCGTGCCGGCGTTGATCGTCCGGGCATACCACGGCTTGAGCATGCCCGGCTCCAACGCCTCGCCGCCGAAGATCACCTGGCGCAGGGAATGGGATTGCGGGTGCTGGCTCTGTGCTGCAATCAATTGGCGGAAGGCGCTCGGCGTCTGGTTGAGGATGCTCACGCCCGCCTCGCACAGCAGCGAATAGCATTCATCCGGCGAACGGCTGACCAGTTGCGGCACGATCAGCAACTGGCTGCCGTGCATCAGCGCGCCCCAGATTTCCCACACCGAGAAATCGAAGGCGAACGAATGGAACAACGCCCACACATCGTTGACGTTGAAACCGAACCAGTGCGCGGTGGCCGTGAACAGTCGTGCGACCTGGCGGTGTTCAATCATCACGCCCTTGGGCTGGCCGGTAGAGCCGGAGGTGTAGATCACGTAGGCCAGGTGAGCCGGGCTGACAGTGACTCGTGGGTTGACGAGGGACTCACCGCGCAAGCCATTGAGGTCGATCTGCGGCAGGTCGCCGACCAGATGACGGGTGTTGGCTTGCACCAGCACGGCCACAGGCGCGCTATCCGCCAAGGTATAGGCGATGCGCTCCAGCGGGTAAGCCGGGTCGATCGGCACATAGCCCGCGCCAGCCTTGAGAATGCCCAGCAAGCCGATGATCATCTCCGGGCCGCGTTCCACGCAGATCGCCACGCGGTCGTCCGGGCAGATGCCTTGGGCCAACAGGCGATGGGCAACCTGGTTGGCGCGCTCGTTGAGTTGGCGGTAGGTGAGGCGCTGGTTGTCGAAGCGCAAGGCGATGGCTTCGGGCTGGGCGGCGGCGTGGGTTTCGACTTGCTGATGGATCAGGGCGGTGTCGGCGTAGTGCGCGGGGCTTTGATTGAGGCTGTGCAGCAAAGTGTGGCGTTCGGTGTCGGGCAGGATGTTCAGGCCGCTGAGCGGCATGTCCGGTCGTTGCTCCAGCGCGTCGGCCAGGCTTGCCAGGGCGGTGTGCAGGTAAGTGGCAACCCGTTCGGCACCGATGGACGCGTCGACCATCACGGTCAGCGCAAAGTCTTCACCCAGGTCATCGACGTTGACCGTCAGCGGGTAGTTGGTGCGTTCCTCGGCGCCCAGTACACGGATGCCCTCAGCGACTTCGATCACCTCGGCCATGTCCGTGGCGGCGCTGTGGCGGTAGTTGAGCATGGCGCTGAACAACGGCGTCGGTGCCGCCACGCCACTGCAACGCTGAGCCAGCGCCAGGGATGCATGTTCGTGGTTGAGCAAGGTGGTGAGGCGTTCATGGGTGGCCTTGACCCCGGCACGCACGCCCTGTTCGCCCACATCCACACGCAGGGGCAAGGTGTTGATGAACATGCCCAAGGCCCGTTCACCACCCTCGCCGGCGCCCATGCGGCCGAGCATCACGGTGCCGAACACCACTGCGTCACGCCCGGAGACCACGCCCAAAACGCGGGCCAGCGCCAGGTGCATCATACTGGCCACGCTGACGCCAAGGGGTCGTGCCAGGGTACGCAGGCGGCGGCTCAGTAGGCTGTCGACGGGGATGCGTGCCTCGTCAATGCCCAGGCCGTCACCCTGCACGTCCTGCAAACCGAAAGGCAGCGTCGGCTCGTCGATGTCCGCCAGCATCTCGCGGAAGAACGTCTCGTGGGCCTGCTCGCTGACGCCATGACGTACCTGGGCGATATAGCTGCGAAACGGCACCGGCTCCCCAGCCTGGGCGTGCTCGCCGGCCAGGTACAGCTGGATTTCATGGCGCACCACGTCCAGGGCGGTGTGGTCGAGAATGGTGTGGTGGAACAGCAGGGTCGCGGCCACCCGCCCAGTGAGCGAATCCTCGGCAAACACCAGGCGCAGCAACGGCGCCTGGCCCAGGTCCATACGATAACTACGCGGATCGAAATCAACCGCCTCGCATGACAGGACCGCCTTGCGCCACACCACCTGCAACGGCTCATCGAGACGTTCCCAGACCATGGAGGTACGCAGGATATCGTGGCGATCGATCACCCATTGCAGCGCCTCGGCAAAGGCCTCCAGACGCCCACGGCTGTCGAACTCGAACTGCGCGTGCAACACGTACGGATCGCCCTGCTCCGCCGACAGATGGTGGTAAAGCATGCCTTCCTGGAGCGGCGCCAGTGGGTAGATATCCTGCACGTTAGCCGCGCCGCCGGGGATGGCGGCGACAATTCGGTCGATGGCTGCCTGGTCGAGGCTGACCAGCGGCAGCATATCCGGGGTGATGCGGTAGGCCGGGCTCAGCCAGTCGCCGCCATGTTCGGCCACCAGCTCGAGCAACCGGGGCTTGTGGGCGATCAATTGATCCCACAGCGCATCGTCCAGCGCTTCGTCATCGCCCAGGATGATCAGGTCGCCTTCTTCCAGTTGCAGACGGATCGCATGGGTGGAAATCGCTGCCAATAATTCGCTGAACTGCATGGGGTAACCTGCCTGATAAGTCACGGTGGAGAAGAAAGTCCGTTTTCAGCTGCCGCTTGAATCGGGTGCTGTGCGCCCCGCATCAAAAAAAAGCGGGCGCAGCCGGGGGCCTGGAGAGGCTTCCGGCAGGCTTGGAAAATTAAGGGATTTGGCAGGCGGGGGGTGACATGGGAAGCGGGGACAAGGGGGAACCGGGTTGGTTCAATCGCAATTGGGGAACGCCGTGTTCCTGTGGTGAGCGGGCTTGTTGTAGTGAGCAACCTTGTTGTTGTGGTGAGCGGGCTTGCCCCGCGCTGGGGCGCGCAGCGGCCCCAACACAGCCACCGCGTTCTTTCAGGTAAAACGAGGCGGCCGGATTAGGGCCGCTGCGCGCCCCAGCGCGGGGCAAGCCCGCTCACCACAGCAAGTCCCACTCGCCATAAAACGCGCCCGGTTCCAAAATCAGGGGGTTTTCAGCTTCAGGTGACGCGCATACCACGGCCGCTTCGGCACCCGTTTGAACAGGCCCCGCAACATACCCTCGTCTTCGCCAAAGGTAATGCGCAGGGCCAGCTTCATGACCTCCGGGTCCATCTCCATCGACTTGCCCACCTGCAACCCCGGCGTGGTGCTGCAGCCATGGGTATCCGGGCCTAGCCAGGGATCGCCGACTTCCACCCAACGGCCCGGTGCGAACCAGGCCACGCCGTTGACTTGCAGGCGCTGGACTTCGCCCGGATTGAAGCGCTCATGGGCGCGAAACCAGTCTTCGATGCGATCGTCGATCCAGCCATGGAAATGCCAGAACACCGGATTGACATGAGATGAGAACGGGTCGCCGAGGAAGTCGTTTTCCGCTGCATACCAGCGCGCTGCGAAATCAGCGGGGTCACGGGCCATGGGCACGGGGGCGCCGTTGGAGGGGTCGCGCGGCACGGAGGCCCAACGCATGTGCAGCCAGTCGTGCAGGCCCAGCTCCATTTCGGAGCCCAACTGGCCCAGGGTGAATTTGGCCAGGTAGCGCGGGTCGCGGTATTGGGACTCCCACACCTGGAAGTTGCTGTGATAGGTCTCGGCGGCCTTGATGTCGCTGACCCACTGAGTGTATTCGGTGTCGTCCGGCGCCGACCAGGTGGGCGGCAGCGCGAAGCCGTCGTGGTTGTCGAAGTAACGCAGAAAGCCCAGGCGATCACGCTCCAGGGCCGGTTGCGGTTCGGGAAATTGCGGCCATGAAGGCAGATCCTGCATGGAGCGCGCGGTGCCGAGCATGTGGCGGTGCATGAAGAAGAAGTCGATACCCGAGCCGTTGCGGTCCTTGCGTTTACCCCGGGCATCGCGTTCCTGGCCGCGCGGGCCGGGTTGCCAGCCAATACCACGCAGGGCGTCGCGTTTTTCCTCGGAGAGTTTGTGCCACTGGTCACGGGTGGCGTGCCACAGTTGATGGAACAGGCGGTGTTCGGGCGCAATCAGCCAAGCCAGCAAGGTCGGGTTGAGGCCGATGCGCTGGCGGGCTTCGGGGAACCACTGCTTGTGGGCGATGAAGCGATTATCGCGCTCAACCCATGCAAGTGGCCGATCCAGGTCGAGGATCTGCCCACTGAGGGTGCTGCTGCCAGCGTTGGCAAAGGCCGCCCAGACCTCATCAAGGGTCATCTTGAATTCATAGGCGGGTGTACCGTCGACCGAATCACGGTCGATCAGGCGCCAGTAGAGCACAGCGCTCTCCCCCGTCAGCAGGTCACCCAGCACACGGTAACGCGGCTCGCCTTCGGCGCGCAGGTGGGCGGCGGTGTCCAGGTAACCGCGCAAACCGCGCCCACGGGGCGCGATGTCGAGCAGCAGTTGCAAATCTTGCAGTGGCAGCCCTTTGAGGCCGGCGTCGCGACCTTCCAGGCGCAGGTCCCACACCCCACGCAGGGTGTTTGCCAGGTGCTGACCGGCAGTGTCGGCCAGGTCCACCGTGGCTTCGCCGGGGGTGATGGGGAATTCTTCTTCGCGCGTCAACTCGCGATGGGCATAGAAAGCGGCAGGCACGGCAGCGCCTGTCAGCGCCAGGCCTGCGATGAACCCACGTCGAGAGATGGTCATTGTCTACCTTAGGAAACGGCTTTATCAGAGCTAGAACGTTTGCCCGCCGGGGAAATTTACCGAGGCGCCCTCGCCGCCTAAATTTTGCCGCCGATCACTCGTTCTTCCCTGATAGCGAAGGCCTCAACTGACTGAGATGGCAATGACAAAACCACGTTCGAAAAAGGCGCTGTACATCGGCCTGCCGCTGGCACTGGCCATCGGTGCCGGAGCCGGTTTCCTGGTCTGGGATCACTGGTTCAAGGGCAATGCCGGCTACCCGCTGGCGGTGATCAAGCAGGCCAACGAAATGCAGGACCGGCTGCTGTCGTTCGACAGCCATATCACCGTGCCCGTGGATTTCGGCACCGCCGGCAACGAGGCGGACAAGGACGGCGAAGGTCAGTTCGACCTGGTCAAGGCGGCACGCGGGCGCTTGTCCGGCGCAGCGTTGACCATCTTCGGCTGGCCGGAAATCTGGAACGGCCCCAACGCCCCGCACAAACCCACCGACGGTTTTGTCGAGGCCGCGCGCAACGAGCAGGAAGTGCGCTACAAGATCATCAGCGGCATGGTGCGCGACTTCCCCAATCAGGTCGCCATCGCCTACACCCCGGATGACTTCCGGCGCCTGCATGGCGAAGGCAAGTTTGCGATCTTTATCAGCATGCTCAACGCCTACCCACTGGGCAACGACTTGAACCAGTTGGACCTGTGGGCGGCGCGCGGCATGCGCATGTTCGGCTTCAGCTATGTGGGCAATAACGCCTGGTCGGACTCATCGCGACCACTGCCGTTTTTCAATGATTCCACCGACGCCCTTGATGGCCTGTCGGACATCGGCAAACAAGCGGTGCACCGCCTCAATGACCTGGGGGTGATCATCGATGTGTCGCAAATGTCGACCAAGGCGTTGGAGCAAGTGGCGCAATTGAGCCGCACGCCGATGGTGGCGTCCCATTCGGCGCCGCGCGCCTCCGTGGATATCCCGCGCAACCTGAGCGACAAAGAGCTGCAACTGATCAAGAACAGTGGCGGCGTGGTGCAGATCGTAGGCTTCTCCGCCTACCTGCGCCCGCTGAGCCAGCCGACCCAGGACAAACTCAACGCCCTGCGCGCACGCTTCGACCTGCCGCCCCTGCCTAACCTGGCCGTGGCCCTTATGCCGGGCGACGCGATCATCGCCGCCTGGCCGGAACACAAGTTCGGCGAGTACGCCAGCGCGCTGTACGGCATCCTCGATGAAGAACCGAAGGCCACCCTCAAGGACCTGGGCGATGCCATCGACTACACCGTGCGCAAGATCGGCATCGACCATGTCGGCCTGTCGTCGGACTTCAACGATGGCGGCGGCGTCCAGGGTTGGAACAACGTCGGCGAAATACGCAACGTCACCGCCGAACTGATCCAACGCGGCTACTCCGAAGCCGATATTGCCAAGCTGTGGGGAGGCAACTTCCTGCGGGTGTGGGACCAGGTCCAAAAAGCCGCCAAGCCCTTGGCCAACCGTTAATCATCTAGAAGCCCGTCCATGACCGACCGCCGTACCTTTCTCAAGCAGGCTGGGGTACTTGCCGCCAGCCTGCCACTAGGCGCCGCCCTGCTTCCGCAGGCCATCGCCGCCAACGCAGCAACCGATGACCCATGGACGGGACTCAAGCAACTGTTCAACCAGGACCCGGACTACCTGCATTTTTCCAACTTTCTGGTGGCAACTCACCCCAAGCCGGTGCGCGAGGCCATCGAGCGCTACCGCGCGCAGATCGACCGCAACCCAGGGCTGGCCATGGACTGGGACCTGCAGGAAACCTGGAAGCGCGAAGGCCAGGTGCGCGAATGGGCCGGCCGTTACCTGAAGGCCACCCCACCGCAAATCGCCCTGACCGGAAGTACGTCCGAAGGTTTGGCGATGATTTATGGCGGGATCAAGGTACGGCCTGACCAGGAGATCCTCACCACCGTCCACGAACACTACGCCACCGAGTTCAGCCTGGATTTCCGGGTGCGCAAAGAGCAGACCCAGGTCCGCAAGATTCGCCTGTTCGACAACGCCAACCGCGTATCGGCCGACGAGGTGCTGGGCAACATCCAGCGCAATATCCGCGCCAACACCCGCGTACTCGGCATGACCTGGGTGCAGTCCGGCAGCGGCGTGAAGCTGCCCATCGGCGAGATCGGCAAGCTGGTGGAAGAACACAACCGCAACCGTGACGACAAGGACCGCATCCTCTATGTAGTGGACGGCGTGCACGGTTTCGGCGTGGAAAACCTCGATTTCCCGGACATGCACTGCGACTTTTTCATCGCCGGCACCCACAAATGGATGTTCGGTCCACGCGGCACCGGCCTGGTATGCGCCCGCGACTCGCAAAACAAGTATGTGACACCGATGGTACCGACCTTTTCCGAAGACAAGGACTTCGCCACCATCATGACCCCGGGCGGCTACCACGCCTTCGAGCATCGCTGGGCGGCGGACGAGGCCTTCAAGCTGCACCTGCAACTGGGCAAGGCGCAGGTGCAGGCGCGGATTCACGCACTCAATACCGAACTGAAAGAGCAATTGCTGGCCCACCCGAAGATCGAACTGGTCACCCCGCACAGCCCTGAACTGTCCGCTGGTTTCACTTTCTTCCGCGTCAAAGGCCAGGACAGTGATGCCGTGGCGGCCTACATGATGAAAAACCGCGTGGTGATCGACGCGGTGGACCGCGATGTCGGCCCGGTGATCCGCACCGCCCCCGGCCTGCTCAATTCCTCCGCCGAGATCCAGCGCTTCATGGCCTTGCTGAGCCAGCGGGCGTGACGCACACCTTTTCCCCTTTGAATGAGAGGCCCACATGAACAAACCCCTCACAGCCCTGGCGCTCACCGTCCTGTGCGGCGCCTTGCTGCCCAACCTGGCCCAGGCCGCCGCGCCGCAACCCGGCAAGGTGTTCAAGGATTGCAAGGACTGCCCGGAAATGGTGGTGCTGCCCGCCGGCACCTTCACCATGGGCACGCCCGAGGATGAAGTCGGCCGCGAGCCGGATGAAGGCCCGATGCATGAGGTGACCTTCGCCAAGCCGTTCGCCATCAGCCGCTTCCACATCACCGCCGGCGAATGGGACAGCTACGTGCGCCAGACCGGCGTGAAGATCGCCGATGGCGACACTCGCCCCGGCCGCGAATGCATCGCCAGCAAGCCGCGCTATCCCCAGGGCCCACGCCAGCCTGCGGTGTGCATGGACATGGACGACATCAAGAACTATGTAGCTTGGCTATCGAAAAAGACCGGCCAGCAGTACCACATGGTCAGCGAGTCCCAGCGCGAATACGCCGCACGCGCCGGTTCTACCGGGCCGTTCCCCTTCCCGTTCGATGAAGGCAAGGACTACAGCATTGCCAAGCACGCCAATACCTATGGTCCCGCAGATGGCTACAGCTACTCGTCGCCGGTCGGCAGTTACCCGCCGAATGCGTTTGGCATGTACGACATGCATGGCAACGTCTACGAACGAGTGGCCGACTGCGAACACCCCAACTACATCGGCGCGCCTACCGATGGCAGCGCGTGGATGGAGCCGAACTGCGAGGGCTACATGATTCGGGGCAATGACTGGGGTGAAGCGCCGGTGTTTTCGCGCTCGGGGAATCGCAACACCATCTATCCGCAGACGCGGGGGGATTGGATTGGGTTCCGCGTAGTGCGCGACCTGTAACACCCAGGGGATTTAATGTGGGAGCAAGCCCGCTCCCACATTCTTAACCGTGCCCGCTTAGATTCCCTTCTGCGCCAGCAGCGCCAACCCTTCATGCAACGCCGGGAACAGGCTGTTGTTGAAGTTGTTCCAGCGCAATTCGAGGATGGTGTCTTCCGGCGTGATCTCGGTCTTGAGCACGTCGTGGAACACCTCGCCCGAATCAATGCCGTTGTCGACGTAGTGGAACGAGGCGCCGGTGAGGTACAGCGGTTCCGAAGGCGTGGTGGCCTTGGTCGCCCAATCCGTAACCGTCAGACCACGTGCGCCATACAAGGCGTTCCAGGTGGCGTAGGCACCACGGCGCTCGTACGGCGATTCAATACGGGTAATGCCCGGATGGATGTTCATGATGCGCCGGGCAAACGGCGCACCAGGGCGCACCAGCTCATCCAGGATCACCAGCAGGCCGTCCAGTACCACGATATCGGCCTTCAACTCCACCAGCGTGTCATGCAGGCGGCGTTCGAAATCCTGCTTGCCGGCGATATGTTCCGCACTGCCCCGTGGCAGGCGTCGATAGGTCGACGGCACGCTCAGCAGCAAGTCATTGACCAGGCGCCCCTGCACGCGCAGGTCGGCCGGATACAGCCACTGGCGACCCGGCTGGTAGGCAAAACCGTAGTCGGCCACCAATTGCTGATCCCGCGGGTTCTGCTCGTCATCGTCATACACCACGCCCACCAGGTTGTAGGCCTCGCCCAGCGGCGTGTCGTTCAGCGCCCCCACCAGGGATTCCAGCACCGACATCATGTAGCGCTCATGGTCCTTGTAGGCCACCGGCTGCCCGGCCTTGTCGGCCGCGGCATTGCGCAGGGACCACACGTACACCAGATTCTTTTTCGTCATTGTTTCGCTCTCGCTGGATAGATCAGGCACGCCAATACGCGTGCGCCTACACCACAAGAACGAACCAGCCCCCTTGCAATTTATCCACCCCCGTCACCGCCCGGCACACCGAGCTAAATAGTCGCGCCAATCCTTCGTTTGTCATGGGTAAGGGTCTGTGTGCCCAGCCCCCTCTTTTTTCACTTTCCGGGAAGTATTTATGACCGACCCCAAGCGCGGCGCCTTCAACGGTCTGCTCGCATTGCTCAGGCCCTTTCGCACCATCGTGACGGTCTCCGTCGCCCTGGGCATGGCCGGCGGCCTGGCCATCACGTTGCTGCTGGCGACGATCAACAACGCCCTGCACTCTACGACCGGGATGACGCAGGGGGTGATCCTGACGTTTGCGGCGTTGTGCCTGTTGGCCCTGACCAGCTCGATCGTCTCGGACATCGGCACCAACTACGTCGGCCAGCGAATTATCGCGGCCCTGCGCAAGGACCTGGGTGAAAAAGTGCTGTCGGCGCCCATCGAACAGATCGAACAGTACCGCTCCCACCGCCTGATTCCGGTGCTGACCCATGATGTCGACACCATCAGTGACTTTTCCTTCGCGTTCACTCCGCTGGCCATCGCAACGACGGTGACCCTGGGCTGCCTGGGCTACCTGGCCTACCTGTCGGTGCCGATGTTCCTGATGATGGTGGTCGCCATCATCATTGGCAGCAGCGTGCAATTCATCGCCGGTGCCAAGGGCATTCGCGGTTTCGATGAGGCCCGCGACCAGGAAGACGAGCTGCAACGCTACTATTCCGCAATCGCCTCGGGCGCCAAGGAATTGCGCATCCACCGGCCCCGCCGCTACCGCATGAACACCCACCGCATCCAGGAAACCGCCGACCGTATCAGCGATATCCAGGTGCGCTCGGTGAACATCTATATCGTCGCCAAAACCTTCGGCTCGATGCTGTTTTTCGTGGTCATCGGCCTGGCCCTGGCGATGCAGGCCTACAGCCCCAACCCGGACCCGGCGGTGATCACCGGCTTCGTACTGGTGCTGTTGTACATGAAAGGCCCCTTGGAGCACGTGGTGGGTTACTTGCCAATCATCGGCAAGGCGCGGATTGCCTTTGCGCGCATCACCGAATTGTCCGACCGTTTCTCGTCGCCCGAACCCCACCTGTTGATGGATGGCAGCGAAGCCCCCACGCCGGTGGTCAACAGCCTGGAACTGCGCGGCGTCAGCTACAGCCCGCCGCCGGTGGAAGGCAGCCAACCCTTCCACCTTGGGCCGATCAACCTGAGCATCAAGCAGGGCGACATCGTGTTTATCGTGGGCGAGAACGGCTGCGGCAAGACCACCCTGATCAAGCTGTTGCTGGGCCTGTACCAACCCCAGGCCGGGGAAATTCGCCTCAATGGCGAAACCGTGACCGATCCGGCGCGCGACGACTACCGCCAGTTGTTCACCACGGTGTTTGCTGACTATTACCTGTTCGATGACCTGGTCCAAGGCAGCGCCACCCAGTCACTGGACAGCGCGACCAAGTACCTGGAGCGCCTGGAAATCGCGCACAAGGTCAGCGTCAAGGACGGCGTGTTCAGCACCACCGACCTGTCCACCGGCCAGCGCAAGCGCCTGGCCCTGGTCAATGCCTGGCTGGAAGAACGGCCAGTGCTGGTGTTCGACGAATGGGCCGCCGACCAGGACCCGGCCTTCCGCCGCGTTTTCTATACCGAGTTGCTGCCGGACCTCAAGCGCCTGGGCAAGACCATCATCGTGATCAGCCACGACGACCGCTATTTCGACATCGCCGACCAGTTGGTGCGCCTGCGCGCCGGCCAAGTGGTGCACGAAATGGAACCGGCGTGAATTTCTTTTCCGGTTTCTGCAGGTAGGAACGTCTCACTAGTGGTAATGAGAACCAACCCCAACAAATATTTAAAATCTGCCCACTAAATACCTAGAAGAGAATTCACCCATGCCAGCAACATTTGGTCTGAGTCCCTTGAGCAAGGCACTCTCCATGCGCCGCCTCTTGAACACCCACGTGCGACCTGGCGCGATTGCCGTTGCGCTGACGCTGCCAGTCGCCGGTTATGTTCAGGCGCAGGAGATCGAGCTGAATGTCCCTGCACAGTCGCTGGGTAGTGCTCTTCAAGAGTTTGGTAAGCAGGCCAACCTGCAAGTGCTGTACAGCCCGACCGACGTCGAAGGTAAGCGCAGCCACAAGGTCAAGGGCAAGTTGCAGCCTGGCCAGGCCATGACGACCCTGTTGACCGGCACCGGCGTCGACTTTGACCTGCAGGGCAACACGATGACACTGACTGCCGGCCGCTCGTCCGCCCTGGAGTTGGGCGCCACCCAGGTGACCGCCAACCAGCTCGGCACCATTACCGAAGGTTCGGGTTCCTATACGCCCGGGACCATCGCGACCGCGACCCGCATGGTGCTGACGCCACGGGAGACGCCGCAATCGATCTCGGTGGTGACCCGCCAGGCCATGGATGACTTCAACCTCAAGTCGATCGACGACGTGATGCGCCATACCCCCGGCATCACTGTTGCCGCGTATGACAGCGAACGCACCAGCTACTTCTCCCGTGGCTTTGCCATCCAGAACTTCCAGTACGACGGCATTCCCATCCTGCAAGACGCCCAGTATTCGTCCGGCCACACCCTGACCGACACAGTGATCTACGACCGCGTCGAAATCCTCAAGGGCGCGACCGGCCTGCTGACCGGCGCCGGTGGCCCTGGCGGCACCATCAACATGGTCCGCAAGAAGCCGACCTCGGAATTCAAGGGCTACATCGACCTGGGCGCCGGTTCCTGGGACAACTACCGCTCGGAAGTGGATGTGAGCGGTCCGCTCACCGAATCCGGAAACGTGCGTGGCCGTGCGGTGGCGGCCTACCAGGACAAACACACGTTCCTCGATCACTACCAGCGCAAGACCAACGTGTACTACGGCATCCTGGAATTCGATCTGGCGCCGGACACTCTGCTGACCGTCGGCGGTGACTACCAGGACAGCGACCCACAAGGCTCCAGCTGGTCAGGGGCGGCGTCGCTGTATGACTCCGTGGGCAACCGCATCAGCACCTCGCGTTCGTTCAACAACGGCGCCAAGTACAGCAAGTGGGCCCAGTACACCCGCACCGGGTTCGCGACCCTGGAACATACGTTCGATAACGGCTGGGTTGGCAAGGCGCAGTACAACCACCAGATCAATGGCTACAAGGCACCGTTGTCCGCCCTGCTAGCACCGAACGCAGCCACCGGCAAGGCTTCGCTGCTTACGCGTACCTACAATGGCGAGACCACCAGCGACACCGGCGACCTGTACGCCACCGGGCCGTTCAGCCTGTTCGGCCGCGAGCATGAACTGGTGGTCGGCGCCTCGGTCTCGCGCTCCCGCTGGCTGGGCCGCGACTACACCAACGCCACCAACTACAACAACAGCCACGATTACTTCGATTGGGACGGCGACGCCCCCAAGCCTGACCGTGGCCCGCAGACCAAGCGCAACGACGAGCTGACCCGCCAGAGCGCCCAGTACATCACCGGCCGCTTCAGCCTGGCCGATGACTGGCACCTGATCCTGGGTACCCGAGTCAACAACTACGAGGTCAGCGGCACCAGCCAGGTCAAGGACACCGGCAAGGTCGTGCCTTACGCCGGCCTAACCTACGACTTCACCGAGAACCTCTCGGCCTATGCCAGCTTCACCGAGATCTACCTGCCTCAGGACGACTACCGCGACCGCAATAACAAGCCGATCGAACCGGATGAAGGCAAGAACTATGAGGTCGGCTTCAAGGGCGAGTTCTTCGATGGCCGCCTCAACGCCAGCCTCGCCTACTTCGAAGTACACGAGAAAAACCGTGCCATCGACGACAATGACTACATACCCGACAGCTACCCTGGTCTTGACTACGCGTCCAAGGGCACCGAGGCCAAGACCAAGGGCTATGAAGCGGAAGTCTCCGGCGAGCTGGCCCCCGGCTGGCAGTTGCAGGCGGGCTACACGCACAAGATCATGCGCGACAAAGACGGTGAAAAACTCTCGACCTGGGAGCCGGAAGACCAAATCAACCTCTACACCAGCTACAAGCTGACCGGCGCCCTCGACAAGCTGACCCTGGGCAGCGGCGTGCGCTGGCAGGGTACGGGCTGGAAGGTGCTGACCAACAACTACGCCACCGGCAGCCAGGATAAACTCTCCCAGGATCCGCTCTGGCTGGTGGACCTGATGGCCCGTTACCAGGTCACCGAGAACGTATCGGCCAGCCTCAATGTCAACAACATCTTCGACAAGAAGTACTACACCAACATCGGCTTCTACAATTCGGTCTACTACGGTGACCCGCGTAACATCATGCTCAGCACCCGCTGGAACTTCTGATGCATAGACGCTAGCCGTTCCAACCAAGCCCCTGGCCATGCGCAATGACCAGGGGCTTTTTAGTGCGCGCCTGCCCGTACACCCGGCACAAAAAAACCCCTGGCCGTAGAGGCCAGGGGCTTGGGTTGCTGCCGACCGTTACTTCATCGCATCGGCGAAGCTCTGCACAAACGCAGCGTTATCGATGATGCGATCGTGGGTGGAGTCGATCAGCACCGACTGTTGGACACACCCCTGGCCCACCACCTGCTCCATGGTCGCTTCAATCAATTGGCGATGCTGGCCTGCACGGCTGCCGGCGGCCCACCAGCAGCGGAGCGGCGCTTTGAGCGGTTTGAAGTCGGCGTCCTTGAGCCGCTGGCCCAGGGTGCGGTCTAGCTCCCAGGAGATCTGCGCTTCATCCCCTTCAAGCAAGCTTGCCTTGATTTCCCGGAACGTCTCGCCCAACGCCTCTTCAGCCCAGGCACCCAGTGCCTGCCATTGCTGCGCTTCATCACTGAAGAATGCCTGGCTGTCCAACCAGGCGGTGCGGATCTGCTGGCTCGACGCCGGGAACATCACCTGCAACAGTTCAACGCGGCGCTGGTTGACCGACAGATCATCGTCATCCGCAATCACCGCTGCGTCCCAGTAAGCCTTGAGCCAGTAAGGCGGCGAAGCATCGATCCAGCCGACCACTTCCACCTCACGCCCGGCTTGCTCCAAGGCATAGGCGACTTCCATGGCCAGGTTACCGCCCATGGACCAGCCCGCGAGACGATAGCGCCCCTCAGGCAACGCATCGAGCAATTGCCCGGTGTAGTCCTCGACCATCGCTTGCCAGCTCGGTACGGCGCTGCCCTCCTCGGCCAACGCGCGGCAGATCACGCCCATCACCGGCCGCCGCTCGCGCAGTGCCAGTCCGATGGCCTTGTAGCAATGCACCGAGCCGTAGCTTGGGTGGAACAGGAACAGCGGCGTGCCTTCGGTCTGGCTGTTGAGCTTGACGATCAGCGACTGCCCCGCGCCGTTGCCCAGGCAATTCACCTGCCCTGCGACCGTGGGGTTAAGCATCAATTGGCTGACCGACAGCGTCTTGCCGGTGGCCTTGCGGATGCGTTCCTTGAGCATCAATACCAGCAGCGAGTGACCGCCCAGTTCAAAGAAGTTGTCATCCAGGCCAACGCGCTCGACATCCAGCACCTCGCCCCAGATCGTTGCAAGGCGCTGTTCCTGCTCGGTGTGTGGCGCGCGGAACACCTGCTGGTGCTGAGACGCGTCGGGCTTGGGCAAGGCCTTGCGGTCCAGTTTGCCGTTCGGGCTCAGGGGCATCTGTTCCAGCAACACCCACTGCGCCGGAATCATGTAGTCGGGTAAATGCGCCGCAAGGTGCGCACTGAGCGGTTCGCGCCAGTGCTCACCGGGCGTTTGCAGCACCAGGTAGCCGACCAGATGCTTGCCATCGACCACCTGCACCGACGCCTCTTGGACTTCAGCGGTTTCGAGGATGCGTGCTTCGATTTCACCCAATTCAATACGCAAGCCACGCAACTTGACCTGATGATCCAGGCGCCCGAGGTATTCGATCACACCGTCGGCGCGCTGGCGCACGCGGTCACCCGTGCGGTACAAGCGCGCCCCCAACTCGAACGGCGAGGCAATGAAACGTTCAGCAGTCAGCGCGGGACGGCGATGGTAGCCGCGCGCCAAGCCCAGGCCGCCCAAGTACAACTCGCCCGCCACGCCGACGGGGACCGCTTGCAACTGGGCATCCAACACGTAGGTCTGCAGATTGGCGATCGGCTGGCCGATGGGTACCGTGTCGCGTTGTTCATCGATGCAGGTCCAGTGGGTCACGTCGATGGCCGCTTCCGTCGGCCCGTACAGGTTGTACAGGCTTGCCGCAGGCAATTTGGCAAAGACCTGTTGCTGAGCATCCACCGGCAGCGCTTCACCGCTGCATACAATGCGGCGCAAGCTCTGGCAACTGGAGACCGCCGCATCCTGCATGAACGCCTGCAGCATCGATGGCACAAAGTGCAGCGTCGTCACCCGTTCGGCGTTGATCAGCGCCACCATCCTCGCCGGATCACGGTGATCCCCCGGCGCCGCGACCACCAGGCGCGCACCGGTCATCAACGGCCAGAAGAACTCCCAAACCGACACGTCGAAGCTGAACGGTGTCTTCTGCAACACCGTATCGCGAGGGGTCAAGTGGTAGGCCTCTTGCATCCAGCACAAGCGGTTGGTCAACGCCCAATGGCGGTTGCCCGCGCCCTTGGGCTGGCCGGTGGAGCCGGAGGTGTAGATCACATACGCGAGGTTCTCGCCGTCCAGCGCAAGGCCGGGATTGGTGTCAGGGAAGTCTTCGAACCCAGAGCCGCCCAGCAACAGGCATTCGATGCCTTCGGCACGCGGTAGTTGTTCCAGCAGGTGGGACTGGGTCAACAGCAGCTTCACGCCGCTGTCTTCAAGCATGTACGCCAGGCGCTCAGGCGGGTAATCCGGGTCCAGCGGCACATAGGCACCGCCGGCCTTGAGCACGGCGAGCAGGCCGACCACCATCTCGATGGAACGCTCCACGACCAATCCGACCAACACGTCCGGCCCGACGCCAGCCTGGATCAAGCGATGGGCAAGACGGTTGGCGCGCCGGTTCAAGTCGGCATAGCTCAGGCGCTGCGCGGCGAAGACCAGTGCGGGGGCATCCGGCGTCTGCGCAACCTGCGCTTCGATCAATTGATGCACCGGCTGTTGTGGATAGTCGCGCGCCGTGGCATTCCATTGCCTTACGAGGGTCTGCTGTTCGACAGGCTCCAGCAGCGGCAACTGGCTGACCCGCTGTTGCGGATCATCCAGCATGCCCCACAACAGGTTCTGCCAATGGGCCAGCATGCGCTCGAGAACGGCGGGCGCAAACAGGTCGGTCGCGTACGTCAGGGTGGCGTGGATACCCTCCGCCGAAGCCTGGGTGTCCAGGCTCAGGTCGAACTGCGCGGTCTGGCTGCCCCAATCCAGCCCTTCTACGCGCAAGTCCGGCAGTGACTGCCCCGACGTCATCAACCCCGCCTCACTCTGGTGGTTGAACATCACCTGGAACAGCGGGTTATGGCTGAGGCTGCGCTCTGGTTGCAGGGCCTCCACCAACTGCTCGAACGGCAGGTCCTGATGGCTCTGGGCGTCCAGGCTGCGGCGCTTGACCTGCTGCAACAATTGGCCGACAGAGAGCTGCCCATCGATATCCGCCTTGAATACCTGAGTGTTGACGAAGAACCCGACAAGGCGTTCCACCTCAACCCGGCTGCGGTTGGCGATTGGCACACCGACGCGGATGTCCTGCTGGCCACTGTAGCGGTACAGCAGACTCTGGAAAGACGCCAGCAACACCATGAACAACGTGACGCCTTCACGCTGCGCCAGAGCATTGAGCCCGGCCGCCAGCGCGGGCGGCAATTCAAGTTGCAGGCTGGCGCCACGGTAGCTTTGCAGCGCCGGCCGCGCATTCGCAGTGGGCAGTTCCAGTACCGGCTGTTCGCCGCCTAACAGTTGCTGCCAATACGCCAATTGACGTTCGCGCTCGCCCGCCGCCATCCACTGGCGCTGCCAGTGCGCGTAATCGGCGTATTGCAGCGCCAGTTCCGGCAACTGCGGCGTCTGGCCCTGGCTGTAGGCGGCGTATAGCTGTACCAACTCATCGACCATCACTTGCATCGACCAGCCGTCTGTCACGATGTGATGCTGCACCAGCACCAGTACATGTTCATCGTCAGTCAGACGCAGCAAGGTGACGCGCAGCAGTGGGCCACTCTGCAAGTCGAAGGGCCGGGCAATCTCGGCTTCGACCTGCTGTTGAAGATGGACGGCGTCGGCATCTGCCCGTGCAATCACCAGCGCAGTGGCTGGGCGAATCACTTGAACCGCACGCTCGCCATCCTGGTAGATCTGGGTACGCAGGCTCTCATGACGCATCACCAGTGCGTCGAAGCTGCGCTGCAAGGCCTGTTGGTCCAAGTGCCCGTTCAGGCGTAACACGCTGGGAATATGGTAAGCCGCGCTGTGCGGGTCCAGTTGCCAAAGGAACCACTGGCGTTCCTGAGCAAACGACAGCGCCAACGGCTGGTCACGCCCGACCGCCAGCATCGGCGGCGCCAGCGTCTGGTCCGCAGCCTGCAAGGCCAACACAAAGCCTTCCAACTGCGGCGCCTCGAACAAGGTGCGCAAGGCGACCTCTCGTCCAAGCAGTTGACGCACACGCGAGATCACCTGCATGGCCAGCAACGAATGCCCGCCAAGCTCGAAGAAGTGATCGTTCAGGCCGATACGCTCGGCCCCCAACACCTGCGCCCAGATCGCCGCGACCTGCTGCTGCAACGGCGTTACCGGCTCAACCCAGACGCCTTGCGACTGCGCGGTGTCCGGCTGCGGCAGGCCCTTGCGGTCGAGCTTGCCGTTGGGGGTCAGCGGCATCTGCGCCAGGAACATGAAGTGCGCGGGCACCATGTAATCCGGCAGATGGGTTTTCAGCGCACGGCGCAAGGTTTCGCGCAATTGGGTTTCATTGGCGAGCGGGCCCTCGGCCGGCACGACATACGCCACCAGTTGTTTGCCGGTCGGACCGTCCTGGGCGACCACCACGGTTTCGCCAACGTTGTCCTGCTCACGCAGGCGCGCTTCGATCTCGCCCAGTTCGATGCGGAAACCACGGATCTTCACCTGATGATCGACACGCCCAAGGTAATCCACCACGCCATCCGGACGGCCACGGGTCAGGTCGCCGCTGCGATACACGCGGCTGCCAGGTTTGCCGAATGGGTCCGGCACAAAACGCTCGGCAGTCAGTGCCGGCCGTTCCAGATAACCCCGTGCCACGCCTTCGCCGCCCAGGTACAACTCGCCAGCTACGCCGATGGGTTGCAGGTTGAGTTGCGAGTCCAGCACGTAGCCGCTGCGGTTGCCCAGCAAGGTGCCGATGGGGGCATAAACCGCGCCGCAGGGATCGCCACGGCGGGCTTTCCATAGCAACGGTGTGACCACGGTTTCAGTCGGGCCGTAGCCGTTGAACAGGTAATTCGGTTTGAGTGCGCGCCAGGCCAGGTCGTAGCTGGCCTGGGCTACCGCATCACCGCCAAAGCAGTACACACGCACTTTGGGTGGGTTGCCGTCACGCTCGGCATGCTCGGCCAACTGTTGCAGGTACACCGGCGGGAACACCGCCATGGTCACGTTGTGACGATGCATTTGTGCGTAGGTGTATTCGGGCAGCCACAGGCTGTCGTCACGGACCAGCACGCTGGCGCCGTTGATCAGCGGGTGCATCCAGCCTTCGTGGGAGCCGTCGAAGGCGAACGACATGAAGTGCAGTTCGCAGTCAGCCGGGCTGGTTTCATAGCGCTCGCCGGTCGCGATGATGTGCGCCACCAACGGGCCATGGGACACTGCCACGCCTTTTGGCATGCCGGTGGAGCCGGAGGTGTAGATCACGTAGGCCAGGTTATCGCCGTCCAGCTTCACGTCCGGCGCAGTGTCGCGGTAATCGGCCCAGTCTTCGGTGCGATCAATCGCCAGGGTGTCCAAGCCCTCGGGAATCGGCAGTTGCTGCAACGCGCGGCTATGGGTCAGCAACAATTGCGCACGGCTGTCTTGCATCATGTACAGCAGGCGGTCACGCGGGTATTCAATGTCCAGCGGCACATACACGCCACCGGCTTTCATCACCGCGAGGAACGCCACCAGGCTTTCGGCACTGCGTGGCATGGCAATCGCCACGCGCACTTCCGGGCCGACGCCACGGGCGATCAAGGCGTGGGCCAGGCGGTTGGCCTGGCTGTCCAGCTCGCCATAGCTCAGGGTTTGCGCGTCGAATTTGACCGCGACCGCGTCCGGATTTTCCCTGGCGCGGTCAGCCACCAACTCATGCACAAGACGCTCGGCCGAGAAGCCTGCATCTACCTGGTTCCACAGTTGAAGAATGTGTTGCTGCTCATCAAAGTCAAGCAGGTTCAGGTGCGCGATGGTTTGCTGTTGATCGGCAACCATCGCCTGCAACAGGTTCTGCCAATGCCGCGCCATGCGTTCGATGGTCGACGCTTCGAACAGGTCGGTGGCATACCCCAGCGAAGCCCAGAGCCCGTCCGGACTTTGCTGGACATCCAGGTCAAGGTCGAAATGGGCGGTAAGCCGGTCCCACGCCAAGCCTTCGATGCGCAACTGCGCCAGCGCCTGGGGTTTATCACCGGTACGACCTTCGGCCTGGTAGTTGAACATCACCTGGAACAGCGGGTTGAGACTCAGGCTACGCTCGGGCTGCAAGGCTTCGACCAGTTGCTCGAACGGCAGGTCCTGGTGCGCCTGGGCTTCCAGCGCGCGCTGCTTGACCTGGGCCAGTAACTGGGCAACGGTGGTTTGCCCATCGATATCGGCCTTGAGCACCTGGGTATTGACGAAAAAGCCGATCAGCCGCTCGGTCTCGACCCGGTTGCGGTTGGCGATCGGCACACCGACCCGAATGTCCTGCTGGCCGCTGTAGCGGTGCAACAAGGTCTGGAACGAGGCCAGCAGCAACATGAACAGGGTCACGCCCTGCGCCTGGGCCAAGGCCTTGAGCTCGGCGGCCAGGGTGGTCGGCAGCGCTACGTCCAGGCGCGCGCCGCGATGGCTCTGTTGTGCCGGACGCTGATGGTCGAACGGCAATTCCAGCACGGGTTGTTCACCGCCGAGCAGGTCACGCCAGTAATCGAGCTGGCGGGCTTTTTCCCCAGCCTCCATCCAGGTGCGTTGCCACACGGCATAGTCGGCGTACTGGATCGGCATACCCGGCAGGTCTGGCGCCCGGCCCTGGCTGAATGCGGCATACAACTGCACCCACTCATCGACCATCACTTGCATCGACCAACCATCGGACACAATGTGATGCTGCACCACCACCAACACATGGTCGTCTTCGGCCAGGCGCAGGAGGGTCACGCGCAACAACGGCCCCTCTTGCAAATCGAATGGCCGGGCGATCTCGGCCTCGACCTGGGCCTGGAGATCGGCCTCGTTGACCTCGCCCAACCTGATCGGCAAGGCGGCGTCAGTTCGAATCACTTGCCGCGCGCCCTCCGGCTGCACTTGCACATGGGTGCGCAGGCTTTCATGGCGCGCCACCAGGGCCTCGAAACTGCGCTGCAGCGCCGAGACATCCAAAGCCCCCTTGAGGCGCAAGGCGCTGGGGATATGGTACGCAGCGCTGTCCGGGTCCAACTGCCAGAGAAACCACTGGCGCTCCTGGGCGTAAGACAGCGGCAGTGGGTGTTCGCGGCCGACCGCCAGCAGCGGCGGCGCCTGCTCACCTTCCGGCGCCTCCAGTGCGTGCAGTGTGGCGGCAAAACCTTCAAGGCGCGGTTGCTCGAACATCAGTTTCAGCGGGACTTCACGCCCCAGTGCATGACGCAGGCGCGACACCACCTGCATCGCCAACAACGAATGCCCGCCCATCTCAAAGAAATGGTCAGTCAGCCCTACCCGCTCGGCGCCGAGAATATCGGCCCACACTGCGGCGACTTGCTGCTCCAGTTCGGTGACCGGCGCGACCCACACCTGCTGCGATTGGCTGGCATCCGGCTTGGGCAGTGCCTGGCGGTCCAGCTTGCCATTCGGGTTCAGCGGCATGCGTTCAAGGAAGATCAGGTGCGCAGGCACCATGTAATCCGGTAATTGTTCACGCAGGATCGACTTGAGCGCTTCGGCGTCGTTTTGCTCGGCAACCAAATAAGCAACGAGCTGGTTGTCGGCCGCCAACACCAGCGTCTCACGCACGCCCGCCTGGGCCAGCAACAGCGCTTCGATTTCACCCAGCTCGATGCGGAAACCGCGGATTTTCACTTGATGGTCGACCCGGCCGACGTACTCGATTACTCCGTCAGCGCGGTAGCGTGCCAGGTCGCCGGTACGGTACAGACGCTCGCCGGCCTCACCGAAAGGGTCCGGCACAAAACGCTCAGCCGTCAGCAACGCACGGTTCAGATAGGCACGCGCCAGGCCACAGCGGCTGCCGATATACAACTCGCCCACGGCGCCCAACGGTGCCAGGTTCAGATCGCGATCCAGTACATACAACGCGCGACCTGGCAGCGAGCGGCCAATCGGGCTGGCGGTGGCGCCGATCAGTTCGGTGCCCGCCGTGCAGTCCAGCACGCTCGATACCACGGTGGCTTCGGTCGGGCCATAGGTGTTGAGCAAACGCACATGGCCGAGCCCGGCGTTCAACCACTGTGCCGGACCGTCCAGCGGCATGGCTTCGCCGCCGATGTGGATCTGGCGAAGCGCGCCGTAGGAGCGCGGGCCGGCGGCCAGGCAGTCGAGCAGGAACAGGTTCCAATAGGCGGTCGGCAAGTCGGCCAGGGTAATGCCCTGGGCGATGATTTCATCGTACAACCGCGCGCTGTCCCACAACTCCGGACCGCGCAGCACCACGGTGGCGCCGTGGGTCAATGCCGGGTACAGCTGCTCGACGAAACCGTCGAAGTTGAGGGTCGCGAATTGAAGCACGCGATCCTCACGGGTCAACCGTGAATAACCCGCGGCAATGCTGGAAAACTCGGTGAGTGCCGCATGGTTGATCGCCACGCCCTTGGGCTTGCCGGTGGAGCCCGAGGTGTAGATTACGTAGGCCAGGTTTTGCGGCGAGACCGCTACCTGCGGGTCGCGCTCAGGGCACAGCGCCAGGCGCGCATCCGCCAGGTCCAGCGTCGCCATGCCTTCGGGCAATGGCATCGGCACATGGGCCTGGGTCAGCACCAGGCGCACGCCGCTGTCTTCGAGCATATGCAGCAGGCGTTCACGCGGGTATTGCGGGTCCAGCGGCACGTAGGCGCCGCCAGCCTTGAGCACCGCCAGCAGGCTCACCACCATATCGAACGAGCGCTCGACCGCTACGCCCACCAACACTTCCGGGCCAATGCCCAGACTGATCAAGTGATGGGCCAGACGGTTTGCCTGACGGTTCAGCTCAGCGTAACTGATGGACTGATCGTCCAGGCACAAGGCAACCGCGTCGGGATGCTGCTGAACCTGGGCTTCAAACAATCCCTGTACACCCACAAGGTCCTCAAACGCCGCCGCGCTGTGGTTCCAGTCTTGCAACAACCGGCGTTGCTCGTCGTCGACCAGCATCGCGAGTTGCGCAATGCGATTGCCGGCGCGCCCGACCACTGAACGCAACAACGTTTGCCAATGCTCAGCCATGCGCTGCAGGGTCGCCACGTCGAACAGGTCAGTGGCATAGGTCAGCGACGCCCAAATGCCTTCGGGCGATTCCTGGGTATCCAGGCTCAGGTCGAACTGCGCACTCAGGCTGTCCCACTCCAGGGTTTCCACCGCCAGCCCCGGCAACTGCTGCTCACCACGTACCCGACGGCCTTCGGTCTGATGGTTGAACATCACTTGGAACAGTGGGTTGTGGCTCAGGCTGCGCTCGGGCTGCAAGGCCTCCACCAACTGTTCGAACGGCAGGTCCTGATGACTCTGGGCCTCCAGCGCACGTTGCTTGACCTGGGCTAGCAACTGACGGAAGGTCATTTGCCCGTCGATGTCGGCCTTGAGTACCTGGGTATTGACGAAAAAGCCGATCAACCGCTCGGTTTCCGACCGATTGCGGTTGGCAATCGGCACGCCAATGCGGATGTCCGACTGCCCGCTGTAGCGATACAACAGGGTCTGGAACGACGCCAGCAACAACATGAACAGCGTCACGCCTTCGCGCTGGGCCAACGCCTTGAGGCCCGTGACCAGTGCTGCGTCCAGGCCAATGTCCAGGCGCGCACCGCGATAGCTCTGCACGGCCGGACGCGGGTGATCAAGCGGCAACTCCAACACAGGCTGCTCGCCGCCTAACCGCTCGCACCAATAACCGAGCTGACGCTCTTTTTCGCCGGCTTCCATCCAACTGCGCTGCCACAAGGCGTAGTCCGGGTATTGAATCGGCAAGTCCGGCAGGCGCAGGTCTTGGCCCTGGCTGTAGGCGACGTACAACTGCACCAGTTCGTCGACCATCACCTGCATCGACCAACCATCGGAGACGATGTGGTGCAACACCAGCACCAACACGTGATCATCGGGCGCCACCTGCAGCAACTTGACCCGCAGCAGCGGGCCTTGTTGCAGATCAAAGGGCTTGGCGACCTCCGCTTGCACCTGCGCTTCAAGCTGCGCGGCGTCACCCGTTTCGAGGGGGATATCCAGCTGCAATTCAGGCCTGACCACTTGCAGCACCTGGTCAAGATCCTCATGCAAGTAGGTGCGCAGGCTTTCGTGGCGGGCGATCAGGCTGTCGAAGCTGCGTTGCAAGGCCGCCCGGTCAAGGCGGCCTTTCAACCGCAGGGCGCGCGGCAGGTGGTAGGCCGGGCTTTGCGGCTCCAACTGCCACAAAAACCACTGGCGCTCCTGGGCATAAGAGAGTCGAAGGGGTTCACCTTCCTGACGCTTGAAAACCGGGGCAATCTCAAACAGGTTGATGCCTTGCTGCTTGAGCATTACCGCTAACGCTTTCTTTTGTTGCGCCGAAAGTGACCCTACCGACTCGATTAATGCTTGCACGCCACGCCCCTCAGGAAATCAATTTATCCAAATCTTCTGCTGATAGACGTTTGAGGGCCTCCAAGGATTTAGCCAATGCGTCCTGCACCGGCGAATTATTTGTTTGCTGGGCGGCGACATGGGCACTGAACTCGGCCAGGGTCGGCGTGGTGAAAATCGATTTGACGTCAAATTCGGCGTGCAACTGCTCACGCAGGCGCACCACCACCTGGGTTGCCAGCAGGGAATGCCCGCCCAGCTCGAAGAAGTTGTCGTGCAGGCCCACCCGCTCCACATCCAGCACTTCGGCCCAGATCGCGGCAATCTGTTGCTCCAGTTCGCTGTTCGGGGCGACGTACTCTCGGGCTTGCAGGCTGGCGTCGGCTTTCGGCAGGGCTTTGCGGTCCAGCTTGCCGTTGGGGCTCAGGGGCATCTGCTCCAACACCATCCACTGGGCCGGGACCATGTAGTCCGGCAGCTGTTGCGCAAGATGGGCGCTTAGCACATCGCGCCAGTCGTCATCGGCGTTTTGCAGCACCAGGTAGCCCACCAGGAACTTGCCATCCACCGCCAGTACGGCGGCCTCACGCACCCAGTCGTGTTCCAGCAGGCGCGCTTCGATTTCGCCCAACTCGATGCGCAGGCCACGCAGCTTGACCTGATGGTCGATACGCCCGGCGTACTCGATCACACCGTCTTCGCGGTAGCGCGCCAAGTCGCCCGTTCGGTACAGGCGCTCGCCCTTGACGAACGGGTGGGCAACAAAACGCTCGGCAGTCAGTGCTGGACGACGATGGTAACCCCGCGCCAGGCCGATGCCGCCCAGGTACAACTCGCCCAGCACGCCGACCGGCACCGGCTCGAAGTTGCTGTCGAGGATGTAGCACCCGAGGTTGGCAATCGGGCGACCAATCGGCACTGCATCGCGGCCTTCATCGACACAGGTCCAGTGGGTCACGTCGATGGCGGCTTCGGTCGGGCCGTACAGGTTGTAGAGCCCGGCCTGGGGCAGCTTGGCGAAGACCTGCTGCTGGGCATCCACCGGCAAGGCCTCGCCGCTGCACACGATGCGGTGCAGGGTCTGACAGGTCGCAACCGTCGGGTCTTGCAGGAAGGCCTGCAACATCGACGGCACAAAGTGCAGCGTGGTGACCTGTTCTGTATTGATCAGCTTGATCAACTTGGCCGGATCCCGGTGAGCGCCCGGAGCCGCAACCACCAGGCGTGAGCCAGTCATCAGCGGCCAGAAGAACTCCCACACCGAAACGTCGAAGCTGAACGGGGTCTTTTGCAACACGGTATCGCTCACATCCAGGCCGTAAGCCTCCTGCATCCACTGCAGGCGGTTGGCCAGGGCCGAATGACGGTTGCCGGCGCCTTTGGGTTGGCCGGTGGAGCCTGAGGTGTAGATCACATAGGCGAGATTTTCGCCGTTCACCACAATTTCAGGATTGGCGTCGCTGTAGCCTTCGAACGCGGCTTCACCCAGCACCAGGCTATTCAAGCCTTGCGGAATCGGCAGTTGCTCAAGCAGATGCGCCTGGGTCAGCAGCAGTTTCACGCCGCTGTCGTCGAGCATGTACGCCAAACGATCACGCGGGTATTCCGGGTCCAGCGGCACATAGGCGCCACCGGCCTTAAGCACCGCAAGCAGGCCTACCACCATTTCAATCGAACGCTCTACCGCCAGGCCCACCAGCACGTCCGGGCCCACACCGGCCTCGATCAATCGATGAGCCAGGCGATTGGCACGCCGGTTCAGCTCGTCATAGCTCAAGCGCTGCTCGGCAAACACCAGCGCAGCAGCGTCCGGCGTGCGCGCCACCTGTTGTTCAATCAGTTGATGCACACAGTGCTGTAACGGGTAGTCCTGCGCCGTGGCGTTCCAGTCAACGACCACTTGTTGACGTTCAGCCAGCTCCAACATTGCCAGGTCGCCCAGGCGTAGTTGGTCGCCGTCGAGCATGGCTTGCAGCAGGTTGACCAGGTGGCGGCCATAGGTTTGCACTGTGACTGCGTTGAAATGCGCACGCGCAAAGCTGAATTGCACAGACAGCGTGTCACCGACATCCACCAGCACCGTCAGCGGAAAGTTGGTTTGTTCGCGAGAATCCGGCAGGCCGAAACGGATGCCACTGCCACCGCCCTGCTCCAGGGCCTTGGACACCGGATAGTTTTCAAACACCAGGATGTTGTCGAACAAGGCTTCACCGCCCTGCCCGGCCCAGCGCTGGATATCGTACAGCCCGGTGTGTTCATGCTCACGCAACGCCAGGTTCTGCGCCTGCACCGCTTGCAGCCAGTCGGCCACGGTCTGCTGGGCGTCCACCGCGCAGATCACCGGCAGGGTGTTGATGAACAGCCCGATCTGCTGCTCCACCCCCGCCAACTCTGCCGGGCGCCCGGCCACGGTGGCACCGAAGGACACCACCGGCTGCCCGCTATGGCGCTGCAACAGGACCAGCCACGCCGCCTGGATCAGGGTGTTGAGCGTGACCTTGTGAGTGCGCGCGAAGGCTTCAAGCCGTTCAGTCAGTGCGCGATCCAGGCTGAGCTGATGCTCGCCATGCCCCTCCGCCGCCGTCGGCTGGCTGCTGCCCAGGCGCGTGGGTGCTTGCAGAACGCTCAGTTGTTCGCGCCAGAAAGTTTCAGTCGCTGCGGCATCACGCTGCTGCAGCCAGCCGATGTAGTCGCGATAACGCCCGGCCGCTTCAGGCACTGCGACACCGGCATAACGTTGCAGCACTTCGCCGAACAGCCGCGAATTGCTCCACCCATCCATCAAGATGTGATGGCTGGTGTAGATCAGTTCATGGCGTTGCTCATCGGTGCGCACCAGCACCAGGCGCACCAGGGGCGCCTTGGCCAGATGGAAGCCCTGGCGGCGCTGGGCCTCCTGAAGGTTCTGCAATTCCAGTTCGCGCTCCGGCATCGCGCGCCAATCGAGGTGTTCGATCGGCAACCGAGCCTCGCGATAGACCACTTGGCACGGCCATTCGAGCTGGCCCTCCCAAAAGAACCCGCTGCGCAGTACATCGTGGGCTTGCACCGTGGCATCCCAAGCTTGCTGGAACCGCGCCACGTCCAGGCCATCGGCCGTCACGCGGATCTGGTTGATGTAGTCGCCGGCAGTCTGTTCATACAGGGTGTGGAACAACATGCCCTGCTGCATCGGCGACAGGGTGTAGATGTCTTCAACGGCATCGGCGACCAACGGCAGGGATTCCAACTGCTGCTGGTTCAGGCGCGACAACGGGAAGTCGGACGCCGTCACGCCGTTGTTGCCAGGCGTGCAGCAGTGTTCAACCAATGCGGTCAGTTCGCGGGTGAAGGCCTGGCTCAAGGCTTCGATCTGCGGCGCCTCGAACATCAGCGGGCTGAAGGTCCAACCCATTTGCAGTTCGCCGCCGTACACCTGGCCGTTGAGGGTCAACCAGTTGCCCAGTGGCGCATCCGGGCTCTGTTCGGCGCCAGCGTGTTCCGAAGCCGGTGTGAACAGGCCGTCCGGCTGGTCAAAGCTGCCGTCGAACTGGCCCAGGTAGTTGAAGGTAATGCGCGGCCCCGGCAGCGCGCTGAACGCCCGGCGCGTGGCGTCGTCACCCAGGTAACGCAGCGCGCCGAAACCCAGGCCTTTGTCCGGCACGGCACGCAGTTGCTCCTTGACCTGTTTGATCGAGGTGGCCAGGGATTCGGCCGGGGTCAGGCGCACCGGGAACAGGCTGGTGAACCAGCCCAGGGTGCGGGTCAGGTCGATGTCGTCGAACAGGTCTTCACGGCCATGGCCTTCCAGCTGGATCAGGCTGGAGGCTTGCCCGGTCCATTGGCAGATGACGCGTGCCAAGGCGGTCAGCAGCAGATCGTTGATCTGAGTGCGATACGCCGTGGGCGCCTGTTGCAGCAATTGCCGGGTGCGCTCGGCATCCAGTTGGCTGACCACCGTCTGGGCCAGACGGCCGGGACGTGCGCCTTGCGGATCACGGCAGGGCAAATCGGCAGGCACGCCTTGCAGCTGTTGCAGCCAGAAGGCTTTTTCCGGCTCGATCGATTCGCTGCGGGCATGCGCCTGCAAACGCTCGGCCCAGGCCTTGAACGAAGACGTTTTGGCCGGCAATTTCCGCTGGCGATACAGGCTTTGCAGGTCCTCGAGGAACACCCGCCAGGAGACACCGTCCACTACCAAGTGGTGCATGATCAACAGCAGACGCTGGGAGCCGTCAGCCATTTCTGCGAGTACCGCACGCAATAATGGGCCTTGTTGCAGGTCGAGGCTGCGCTGGGCGCGCTCGCACAGGGCTTGCAGTTCGGCGGCGTCCTGCACGCTGGCCTGCCATAGCAGCGTTGCAGGTTGCGCATCATGCCGCGCAGTCCAGCCTTCGGCTTGCTGGCTGAAACTCAGGCGCAGCACGTCGTGGTGCAGGGTGAGCACTTGCAGCGCAGCTTCCAATGGCTCGGCCAGCAGAGGCTGGCGTGGCGTCAGCAGCAAGGACTGGTTCCAGTGATGACGGTCCGGCAGGTGCATGTCGAAGAACAGTTGCTGGAACGGCAGCAACGGCGTCGCGCCCTGCACCGGGCCCTGGTCGATCACCTGTGCCGTCTGCAACTGCGCCACGCGGGCCAGGCTGCGCACCGTCTGGTGCTGGAACAGCGCCTTGGCGGTGAAATGGATACCGGCCGCCCGAGCGCGGCTGACCACCTGGATGGAGATGATCGAATCACCCCCACGCTCGAAGAAATTGTCGTTCAAACCCACCTGCTCAACGCCCAGCACGTCAGCCCAAATCGCGGCGATCTGTTGCTCCAGCGCACTGTGCGGCGCTTCGTAGTGGTGAGTGGCTTCGGGTTTGGGCAGCGCCTTGCGGTCCAGCTTGCCGTTGGGGCTCAGGGGCATCTGCTCCAGCAGCACCCATTGCGCGGGCACCATGTAGTCCGGCAAGTGCTGGCCAAGATGGACGCCCAGCACGTCACGCCAGTCATCGCTGGCATTTTGCAGCACCAGGTAGCCGACCAGGTATTTACCGTCAACCGCCAGCACGGCGGCCTCACGCACCCAGTCGTGCTCCAGCAGGCGCGCTTCGATTTCACCCAATTCGATGCGCAGGCCACGCAATTTGACCTGATGGTCGATACGCCCGGCGTACTCAATCACGCCGTTGTCGCGGTAGCGCGCCAGGTCGCCGGTGCGGTACAGGCGTTCGCCCTTGACGAACGGGTGAGCGACAAAACGTTCGGCGGTGAGCGCCGGTCGACGGTGGTAACCCCGCGCCAGGCCGATACCGCCCAGGTACAACTCGCCCAGCACGCCCACCGGCACCGGTTCGAAGTTGCTGTCGAGGATGTAGCAACCGAGGTTGGCAATCGGACGGCCGATCGGCACCGCATCGCGGCCTTCGTCCGCGCAAGTCCAGTGGGTCACGTCGATGGCCGCTTCAGTCGGGCCGTACAGGTTGAAGAGTCCGGCGTGCGGCAGCTTGGCGAAGACCTGTTGCTGGGCATCCACCGGCAAGGCCTCGCCACTGCACACAATGCGTTGCAGGCTCTGGCAGGTCGACACCGCCGGATCCTGCAGGAAGGCCTGCAACATCGACGGCACAAAGTGCAGCGTGGTGACCTGTTGGTGATTGATCAGGTTGATCAGCTTGGCCGGATCACGGTGATCACCCGGCGCGGCGACCACCAGGCGCGCGCCAGTCATCAGCGGCCAGAAAAACTCCCACACCGACACATCAAAGCTGAACGGGGTCTTTTGCAGCACGGTATCGCCGGCGTCCAGCCCATAGGCTTCCTGCATCCATTGCAGGCGGTTGAGCAACGCCGAATGACGGTTGCCCGCGCCTTTTGGCTGACCGGTGGAACCTGAGGTGTAGATGACATAGGCCAGGTTTTCGCCATCCAGGGCAATGCTGGGGTTGGCGTCGCTGTAGCCTGAGCAATCCGACTCACCCAACACCAGGGTTTCCAGGCCTTGGGGAATCGGCAACTGATCACGCAGATGCGCCTGGGTCAGCAGCAGTTTCACGCCACTGTCTTCCAGCATGTACGCCAAGCGATCACGCGGGTATTCGGGGTCCAGCGGCACATAGGCGCCCCCGGCCTTGAGTACGGCCAGCAAGCCGACCACCATGTCGATCGAGCGCTCCACGGCCAACCCTACCAGCACGTCCGGCCCTACGCCGGTTTCAATCAGGCGATGGGCCAAGCGGTTGGCGCGGCTATTCAGTTGGGCGTAGCTCAGGGACAGGTCGTTGAAGCACAAAGCCGGCGCATCTGGCCGTGCCAGCGCCTGGGCTTCGATCAACTGGTGCACCCACTGCCCTTGCGGATAGCCGCGCTCGGTGGCGTTCCATTGATACAGGATGTGCTCGCGCTCATGGGCGTCGAGCGTCGCCAGGTCCTGCAAAGGCAATGCGCTGTTCGCCACCGCGTCACGCAGCAGGCCCAGCCAATGCTCACCCATCCGCGCGACAGTCGCGGCGCTGAACAGGTCGGTGGCATAGGTCAACGAGGCCCAGATGCCCTCGCCGCTTTCCTGGGTATCCAGGCTCAGGTCGAACTGGGCGCTGTGGCTGTCCAACTCCAAGTTGGCCACGCTCAGGCCAGGCAGTTGCTGTCCTGCGGAATGCGAACGGGCCTGATGGTTGAACATCACCTGGAACAGCGGGTTGTGGCTCAGGCTGCGCTCGGGTTGCAGCGCTTCCACCAATTGTTCGAAGGGCAGGTCCTGGTGAGCCTGGGCCTCCAACGCACGGCGCTTGGTGTGCTGCAGCAACTGGGCAAAGCTCATCTGGCCATCGAGGTCGGCCTTGAGTACTTGCGTATTGACGAAGAAGCCAATCAGCGATTCGGTCTCGACGCGGTTGCGGTTGGCAATCGGCACGCCGACGCGAATATCCGGCTGGCCGCTGTAGCGGTACAGAAACGCTTGGAAGGACGCCAGCAACAGCATGAACATCGTCACGCCTTCGCGCTGGGCCAGGGCCTTCAACCCCTCGACCAATGCCGGTTCCAGCGCAATATCCTGACGCGCGCCACGAAAGCTCTGTTGCGCCGGGCGTGGCTGGTCGAACGGCAGTTCCAGCACCGGCTGCGTGCCGCTGAGCAGTTCACGCCAATAGGTCAGCTGACGGGCCTTCTCCCCCGCTTCCATCCAACTGCGTTGCCATAGCGCGTAGTCGGCGTACTGGATCGGCAGCGGCGCCAAGGCACAGTCCTGCCCCTGGCTGTAGGCGGCGTAGAGCTGCATCAGTTCCTGCACCATCACGCCCATCGACCAACCGTCGGAGACGATATGGTGTTGCACCAATACCAGCACGTGCTCCTGGTCACTCAGTGCAAGCAAGCTGACACGCAGCAAAGGCCCCTGCTGCAAATCGAAGGGACGGGCGATTTCAGCTTCTACCGATGCCTTGAGGTTTGCCTCGTCAACCGCGCTTTCAGCGATCTCGATGACAGCCTGTGGGAGTACTGCCTGGGCGCGCTGCTCACCGTCCAGATGCAGACGGGTGCGCAGGCTTTCATGACGTGCCACCAGGGTGTCGAAGCTGCGTTGCAGGGCCGCCTTGTCCAGGCGCCCGCTCAGGCGCAGGGCACCAGGGACGTGATAGGCGGCACTGTCCGGGTCCAACTGCCAGAGAAACCATTGGCGTTCCTGGGCGTAGGACAGCGGCAGGTGCTGGCCGTCCTCGCGGACCGAGGCGATCGGCAGTTGAGCGAAGCTCATGCCCCGGCTTTGCAGGCGCTGGTAAAACTGCTGGCGCTGTTCCAGAGGCAGGCGAAGAAAGCGCGAAACCAGATCGATGTTTGGGTTGGAAAGCATGGGTCAAATCGCCTCTAGTTCGCTCAAAAAGTCACGAAGATCATCAAAATCTTCCGCGCTGCCAGCGCGGAAGGTGGCGGCGGCCTGCACATAGGCGCGCAGCGTTTCGGTCTGGAACACTTCCACCAACGGCACTTCCAGGCCCAGATCGGCCTGGACCCGCGAAGTGATCTGGATCGCTAGCAGGGAATGGCCGCCCACTTCAAAGAAGTTGTCGTTCAGGCCGACCTGCGGCAGGCGCAATATGTCGGCCCAAATCGCCGCGATCTGCTGTTCCAGCTCGGTTTCGGGGGCCACGTAGGCCTGTTGCAGCAGGCTCGTATCCGGTTCGGGCAGGCCCTTACGGTCGAGCTTGCCGTTGGGGGTCAATGGCATTTGTGCGAGGAACATGAAGTGCGCGGGCACCATGTAATCCGGCAGATGGGTTTTCAGCGCACGGCGCAAGGTTTCGCGCAATTGGGTTTCATTGGCGAGCGGGCCCTCGGCCGGCACGACATACGCCACCAGTTGTTTGCCGGTCGGAACGTCCTGGGCGACCACCACGGTTTCGCCAACGTTGTCCTGCTCACGCAGGCGCGCTTCGATCTCGCCCAGTTCGATGCGGAAACCACGGATCTTCACCTGATGGTCGACACGCCCGAGGTAATCCACCACGCCATCCGGACGGCCACGGGTCAGGTCGCCGCTGCGATACACGCGGCTGCCAGGTTTGCCGAATGGGTCCGGCACAAAACGCTCGGCAGTCAGTGCCGGCCGTTCCAGATAACCCCGTGCCACGCCTTCGCCGCCCAGGTACAACTCGCCAGCTACGCCGATGGGTTGCAGGTTGAGTTGCGAGTCCAGCACGTAGCCGCTGCGGTTGCCCAGCAAGGTGCCGATGGGGGCATAAACCGCGCCGCATGGATCGCCACGGCGAGCCTTCCACAGCAACGGCGTGACCACGGTTTCAGTCGGGCCGTAACCGTTGAACAGGTAAGTCGGCTTGAGTGCGCGCCAGGCCAGGTCGTAGCTGGCCTGGGCTACCGCATCACCGCCAAAGCAGTACACACGCACTTTGGGTGGGTTGCCGTCACGCTCGGCATGCTCGGCCAACTGTTGCAGGTACACCGGCGGGAACACCGCCATGGTCACATTGTGGCGGTGCATTTGTGCGTAGGTGTATTCGGGCAGCCACAGGCTGTCGTCACGGACCAGCACGCTGGCGCCATTGATCAGCGGGTGCATCCAGCCTTCGTGGGAGCCGTCGAAGGCGAACGACATGAAGTGCAGTTCGCAGTCAACCGGCGATGTTTCATAGCGCTCGCCGGTGGCGATGATGTGCGCCACCAAAGGACCGTGGGACACTGCCACGCCTTTTGGCATGCCGGTGGAGCCGGAGGTGTAGATCACGTAGGCCAGGTTATCGCCGTCCAGCTTCACGTCCGGCGCAGTGTCGCGGTAATCGGCCCAGTCTTCGGTGCGATCAATCGCCAGGGTGTCCAAGCCCTCGGGAATCGGCAGTTGCTGCAACGCGCGGCTATGGGTCAGCAACAATTGCGCACGGCTGTCTTGCATCATGTACAGCAGGCGGTCACGCGGGTATTCAATGTCAAGCGGCACATACACGCCACCGGCTTTCATCACCGCGAGGAACGCCACCAGGCTTTCGGCACTGCGTGGCATGGCAATCGCCACGCGCACTTCCGGGCCGACGCCACGGGCGATCAAGGCGTGGGCCAGGCGATTGGCCTGGCTGTCCAGCTCGCCATAGCTCAGGGTTTGCGCGTCGAATTTGACGGCGATCGCCTGGGGGTTTTCCCTGGCGCGATCGGCTACCAATTCATGCACAAGACGCTCGGCCGAGAAGCCAGCGTCAGTCTGGTTCCACAATCGCAGGATGTGCTGCCGTTCATCCTCGCCCAGCAGGTTCAATTGGCTGATGGGCTGTTGTTGATCGGCAACCATTGCCTGCAACAGGTTCTGCCAATGGCTGCCCATGCGCGCGATGGTCGCAGGTGCAAACAGATCGGTGGCATAACTCAGCGATGCGCCGAGCTGGTTCCCGGACTCCTCGATGTCCAGGATCAGGTCGAAATGCGCGGCGGTTTCATCCCAGGTCACCGGACTCATGTCCAGCTGCGCCAGGCGCTGCAAATGCTCGCCGGCCAGGCTGATGTGGTGGTTGAACGCGACCTGGAACAAGGGGCTCAAGCTCAGGCTACGCTCGGGTTGCAGGGCCTCGACCAGTTGCTCGAATGGCAAATCCTGATGCGCCTGGGCTTCCAGTGCGCGCTGTTTGACCTGGGTCAATAGCTGCCGGACAGTGGTCTGCCCGTCGACATCGGCCTTGAGCACCTGGGTATTGACGAAGAAGCCGATCAACCGCTCGGTTTCGACCCGGTTACGGTTGGCAATCGGCACACCGACACGAATGTCCTGCTGGCCGCTGTAGCGATGCAACAACGCCTGGTACGAAGCCAGCAGCACCATGAACAGTGTCACACCTTCGCGCTGGGCCAGGGTCTTGAGGCTGTCGACCAGCGTAGTCGGCAGCGCAATATTCAGGCGTGCACCCCGATGGGTCGGCACCGCCGGACGCTGGTGATCGAACGGCAACTCCAGCACCGGCTGCTCACCGCCCAGCAGGTCACGCCAGTAATCGAGCTGGCGCGCTTTTTCCCCGGCCTCCATCCAGTCACGCTGCCATTTTGCGTAGTCGGCATATTGGATCGGCATCGCCGGCAATTGCAGCGCCTGGCCTTGGCTGTAGGCGGCGTAGAGCTGCACCAACTCGTCGACCATCACTTGCATGGACCAACCGTCGGAGATGATGTGGTGCTGCACCAGGACCAGCACGTACTCCTCTGCTGCCAGGCGCAGAAGATTCACACGCATCAGCGGCCCCTGGCGCAGGTCGAAAGGTCGGGCTACCAGCGCTTCAACCCTGGTCTTGAGCTGGGCCTCGTCGGTAGGTTCCGACACCAGCTCGATCCGTGCCTGCGGGCTGACCACTTGTACCGTGCGGTCGGCCTCTTGCTGCAAGTGCGTGCGCAGGCTGTCATGGCGCGCTACCAGGGTATCGAAGGCACGTTGCAGGGCCACCTGGTCCAGCGGACCTTTCAAGCGCAGCGCACTGGGCACGTGATAGGCCGAACTGTGCGGGTCCAGCTGCCAGAGAAACCACTGACGCTCCTGGGCGTAGGACAGCAGCAAGGGTTGAGTGCGGTCTACCGCTACCAGCGCCGGTGCCGAACCCTGGACGTCGCCCAGGCAGCTGACAAAGTCGCCAAGCACAGGCTGTTCAAACAACGTCTTGAGCGCGACTTCGATGCCCAGGCCGTGACGCACCCGAGACACCACCTGCGTGGCGAGCAGCGAATGACCACCCATTTCGAAGAAGTGATCGTTGAGCCCTACCCGCTCGGCGCCCAGCACCTGGGCCCAGATGGCAGCGATGCGTTGCTCCTTCTCAGTCACGGGCGCGACCCATTCGGCCAGCGAATGGCTGGCATCCGGCTTGGGCAGCGCGGCACGATCTACCTTGCCGTTGGGGCTCAAAGGCAGGCGTTCCAGCACCAGTAGATGCGCCGGCACCATGTAGTCCGGCAGCTCCTCGCGCAGCACGGCCTTGAGTTGGGTGCGCAGTTCGGCTTGCCGGGATTCGTCGAGCGCTTGAGTGGCCACGACGTAACCCACCAACTGGTTGTCCGCGGCGATGACCAACGCCTCGCGCACACTGACCTGGGCCAGCAGGCGCGCTTCGATTTCGCTCAGTTCGATGCGGAAACCACGGACCTTGACCTGATGATCGATACGCCCCACGTACTCGATCATGCCATCGGCACGGTAACGGGCCAGGTCACCGGTGCGGTACAGGCGACCAGTGCCGTCGGTGCAAAACGGATCAGGAATGAAACGGTGGGCCGTCAGGTCCGGGCGGTTGAAGTAACCCCGCGCCAGCAACGGGCCGCCGATCACCAACTCGCCCGCCACACCTACCGGCACCGGGTTGAGGTTGGCATCCAGCAGGTAGATGGCACGGCCATCCAGCACGCGACCGATCGGCATCATCGACGGCAGGGCTTCACGGCCATCCACATAGGCAGCGCAGTCCAAGGCGGTGGCGGTTACCGTGGCTTCGGTGGGGCCATAGGTGTTGAGCAGGCGCACATGCTCCAGGCCCGCTGCCCGCCAGGCATTCAAGCCTTCCGGCGGCATGGCTTCGCCGCCGATGTGCAGTTGGCGCAGGCGTCCGTAGTCACGCGGGCCCCGGTCGGCAAAGTCGCGCACCAGCAGCAGCCAGTAGGCCGTGGTCAGGTCGACCACGGAGATGTCGTGTTCGATCAGCTGTTGATAGAAGGTGTCGCTGTCCCACAGGTCGCCGCCGCGTACCACCACCGCAGCGCCGCAGCACAGCGCCGGGTAGAGTTGCTCGACGAAACCATCGAAATTAAAGGTGCCGAACTGCAGCACGCGGTCATGGGCTTGCAACGCAAACAACTCGGTGAAGACTTCCACATGCCGAGCCAGGGCGCCCAGATCGATGCCCACGCCTTTTGGCCGGCCGGTAGAACCGGAGGTGAACATCACGTAGGCCAGGTTGGCCGGCTGCGTGCTGGAAGACGGATTTTCGCTGCTGTAATCGACGAGCCAGTCGACTCCGGTTTCCAGGCAAACGAGGGTCAGATCCTCGCTGAGCGGCAACTGCTCCACCAACGGCTGCTGGGTCAGCAGCAGTTGCAGACCGCTGTCCTCGATCATGCACTGAAGGCGCTCGGCTGGGTATTTCGGGTCCAGCGGCACATAAGCGCCGCCGGCCTTGAGCACCCCCAGCAAGCCGACGATCATCTCCAGAGAGCGGTCCACCGCAACACCCACCAGGGTGTCGGCGCTGACGCCCAACTCGATCAGGCGATGGGCCAGTCGATTGGCGCGCACGTTGAGGTCGGTGTAAGTCATGTGCTGCTGATCCAGGATCAGCGCGGTGTTTTCCGGGTGCAATGCCGCTTGTTGTTCGAAGCGTTGCAATACGCTGGCCTTGGCGGGCTGAGCAACACCCCGCGGGTTCCAGTCTTGCAGCACGCGGGTGTATTCGTGTTCCAGCAGCAACGGCACGGCGCCCAAGGCCTGTTCCGGCGCACTGGCGAATTGCTGTAGCAAGCCCTGCAGGTAGGCGCCGATGTGCTGCACCGCGTCGGCAGCAAACTCGGCTCGCAAGTATTCCAGGTGCAGGCTCAGGTGCTCGCCGCCCTGCACAGTGAGGGTCAATGGGTAATTGGTGCGCTCCTGATGGCTCACAGCACTGAAACGCAAGCCGCTCTCCCCCGACTGCTCCAGGCTCTTGGCCACCGGGAAGTTTTCGAACACGACGAGCGTGTCGAACAGCGCCTCACCGGCCGAGCCGGCCCAACGCTGGATGTCGAACAGCGGCGTGTGTTCGTGGTCACGCATTTCCAGGTTCAATGCCTGAACGCTACGCACCCAATCGCTGACGCTTTGCGCCGGGCTGGCGGCAGCAATCAGCGGCAAGGTGTTGATGAACAGGCCAACCTGCTGCTCGACATTCACCAGCTGCGCCGGGCGCCCGGATACCGTGACCCCACAGACGACGCTGGACTGACCCGTGTAGCGCTGCAACAGCAACAACCACGCCGATTGCACCAGGGTGTTGAGGGTCACTTGATGGGCACGTGCGAAAGCGGTCAGGCGCTGAGTCTGAATGACATCCAACTCACACAGGAGTTCGCCGTATTCGTCACCCGTGTGCGCGGCGCTTTTGGCCACAGCACGTGCCAGGTGCGTCGGTTCTTCCAACTGCACCAGGCGCTGGCGCCAGAACGCTTCGCCCACCGCAGGGTCCTGCTGTTGCAGCCATGCAATGTGCTGGGAAAACGCCGCGCATACCGGCGGCAGCGCCTGGCCCTTGCAGGCTTGCAGCACTTCATTGAGGACCAGGGCATTACTCCAGCCATCCATCAGGATGTGGTGGCTGGTGTAGATCAAGTGCCAGTGGTCTTCGCTCGTGCGGACCAGCGCCACCCGCAGCAACGGCGGGCTCGCCAGCTCGAAGCCCTGGCGATGGTGCTCGGCGGCCAGGCTGTCGAGGGCCGCCGGCAGATTCGGACGGTCGCGCCAGTCGTATTCGATGAAGGGCAAGCTGACTTGGCGATGCACCACTTGCAGGGCCTGGCCCTGGTCGTCTTGCCAGACAAAGCCGGTGCGCAACATGTCATGCCGTGCCAGCACTTGCTCCCAGGCGCCTTGAAATACTGCAACGTCCATCCCCTGCACGTCGGCGCGCAATTGGCTGACATAGACGTCATCCTCACCTTGCTGGTAGAGGCTGTGGAACAACATGCCCTGCTGCATGGGCGACAGTGGATACAGGTCTTGCACGCTCCGTGCAGGCAGTGCCAGGTCGTCCAGCTGGGCTTGGGTCAGGTGCGCCAGGCTTACATCGGCCGGTGTCAGGCCGCCGTGCTGCGGGTTGAGGCAATGCGCGATCAACGCCAGCAGTTCCTGCTGGTAATCGTCCGCCAGCTGCTGGATGGTTGCTCTGTCGAACATCTCGCGACTGAACCCCCATTGCAGGGCCAATTCGCCGCCATACACCTGCCCTTCCACCGTCAGCCAATTGGCCAGCGGCGCCTCCGGGTCCTGAGCCTGACCGCTGCCCTGGGTCGACGGAACGAACAGCGCCGACTCGTTGAATTGGCGGTCGAACTGGCCCAGGTAGTTGAAGGTGATGCGCGGCGCGGCCAGGCTCGATAGGGCTTCGCGGGCCTCAGGCGTTCCGAGGTAGCGCAGCAGGCCGTAGCCGATGCCCTTGTGTGGCACGGCGCGCAGTTGTTCCTTCACTGATTTGATTGCAGCCGACAGCTCGCCATCGGCTTGCAGGCGTACCGGGAACAGGCTGGTGAACCAGCCGACGGTGCGGCTCAGGTCGACGGTGTCGAACAGGTCTTCGCGGCCATGGCCTTCCAGCTGGATCAGCGCCGCGGGCTGTTCGCTCCAACGGCTGATGACGCGCGCCAGTGCGGTCAGCAGCAAGTCGTTGACCTGGGTGCGGTAGGCCGCTGGGGCGTCTTGCAGCAGTTGACGGGTCTGTTCGGCACTCAAGCGGATTTCGACTTTGCTGCCCAGGCGGTTTTGCAGACCGCCCTGGGGGTTATCGCACGGCAAATCGGCACTCGCAGTCTGGGCCTGCCAGTACGGCAGTTGGTCATCCAGCGTCTGCGCGTGGGCCTGCAATTGCTGCGCCCACCGCTGGTAGGCGCTGGTCTTGGCCGGCAATGCGACGTTGCGGTAAGCCTGTTGCAGGTCTTCGAGCAGGATGCGCCAGGACACGCCGTCCACCGCCAGGTGATGCACCACCAGCAACAAACGTTGGGCGCCGTCGGCCATCGTGACTAAGGCCGCACGCAACAAAGGGCCCTGTCCAAGATCGAGACTGCGCTGGGCCTCGTCGCAGAGTACGGCCAACTCAGCGTCGTCTGCGACCTGGGTTTGCCACAACCCGGGCGTAGTCACCGACTCGGCATGGGCTTGCTGCCAACCGCCAGCTTGTTGCACAAACCGCAGGCGCAGGGCGTCGTGGTGGTTGATCAGTTGGGTCAAAGCGGCTTCAACGCGCGCAGGCTCCAGGGTTTCCCGTGGCGTCAGCAGCAACGACTGGTTCCAATGCTGGCGCACCGGAATCGCCTGCTCGAAAAAGCTGCGTTGCACGGGCGTGAGGATCACCTCGCCGGTGACCGCCCCCTGGTCGATGACCATCGCCTGCTCGAAGCTTGCCACCAGCGCCAGGCTGCGCACGCTCTGGTACTGGAACAGGTCCCGTGGACTGAGGCGAATACCCGCCTGGCGCGCACGGCTGACTACCTGGATGGAGATGATCGAATCACCGCCCAGCTCGAAAAAGTTGTCTTCCAGGCCGATCTGCGCCACCCCCAGTACATCGCTCCAGATCGCTGCCAAGGCTTTCTGCAGGTCGTTTTCCGGTGCGACATAGGCCTGCTGTGGCGCGGCGTCCGGCACTGGCAAGGCCTTGCGGTCGAGTTTGCCGTTGGCGGTTACCGGCAGCTTGGCCAGGTACACCAGATGGGTCGGCACCATGTATTCCGGCAGGCTGCTAAGCAGCCAAGCCTTGAGATCGACCGGCGCCTGGTCTTCCAGCACCAGGTAGGCCACCAATTGCTTGCCGCCTTGCACCAACACCACGGCTTCGCGCACCGAGGGGTGTTGCATCAGGCGCGTCTCGATTTCACCCAACTCGATACGCAGGCCACGCAGCTTGACTTGATGGTCGAGGCGGCCGAGGTATTCGATGACGCCATTGGCGCGCTGACGCACGCGGTCGCCCGTGCGGTACAGACGCGTGCCGTCACCGAAAGGACTGGGCACAAAACGTTCGGCAGTAAGTGCCGGACGTCGATGGTAACTACGGGCCAGACCAGTGCCGCCCAGGTACAGCTCGCCGCTGACGCCAGCGGGAACCGGATTGAGCTGGGCATCGAGCACGTAGGTGCCGAGGTTGGCGATAGGCCGGCCAATGGGCACGCTGTCGGCGCCTTCGTCGACACAGGTCCAGTGGGTCACGTCGATGGCTGCTTCGGTCGGCCCGTACAAATTGAACAAGCCCGCCTGAGGCAACTTGGCAAATACCTGCAATTGCGCATCCAGCGGCAAGGCTTCGCCACTGCACACGATGCGCTTGAGGCGGGTGCACGCTTGCACTCCCGGCTCATGGATAAACGCCTGGAGCATCGAGGGCACGAAGTGCAAGGTGGTGATGCCGTGCTGCCCAATCGTCTCGATCAGGCGCGCCGGTTCGCGATGCTCGCCGGGCGCTGCGACCACCAGGCGTGCGCCGGTCATCAGCGGCCAGAAGAACTCCCACACCGAAACGTCGAAGCTGAACGGGGTTTTCTGCAGGACCGCATCGCTGGCGTCCAGGCCATAGACCTGCTGCATCCAGCACAGGCGGTTGACCAGCGCGCGATGGCTGTTGCCGGCGCCCTTGGGCTTGCCGGTGGAGCCCGAGGTGTAGATCACGTAGGCCAGGTTCAGCGCGTGAAGCGTAACGTTTACCGATTCGCGGCTGTAGCCATCGAGCCAGTCGGCAGGCTGGTCCAGGACAATCACTTGAATGCCCTCGGCAGGCAGCACTGGCAACAGGCTGTGCTGGCTGAGCAACAACTGAATGCCGCTGTCCTCGACCATGTAGGCCAGGCGTTCCTGGGGATACTCAGGATCCAACGGAACGTAGGCGCCACCCGCCTTGAGAATGGCCAGCAGACCGACCACCATTTCGATGGAGCGCTCGATGCAGATCCCGACCAGCACGTCCGGACCTACACCCTTCTCGCGCAAGGCATGGGCCAGCTGGTTGGCGCGGGCATTGAGCTGGGCATAGGTCAGCGCTGTGGCGCCGAACAACAGCGCGGGCGCGTCGGGCGTGGCCCGCACCTGGTCTTCGATCAGGTGATGGATGCCGCGCTCGGTCGGGTAAACCTCGGCGGTCTGGTTCCAGGTGTGGACCAGCACTTGCTGCTCATCCGCATCCAGCATCGGCAGTTCACCGATGCGCTGCGTACCGTCGGCCCCCATGGCCTGCAACAGACGCACCCAATGCCCGGCCATGCGCTCGATGGACGCCGCGTCGAACAGGTCATTTGCGTAGGTCAGCGCGGCGTAGAGGGTGCCGGATTTTTCATAGGTATCGAGGGTCAGGTCAAACTGAGTGGTGCGGCCTTGCCACTCCACCAGCGCCAGCTCCAGGCCGGAGGCCGTGCTGACGCTCGCAATGTCGGCCACCACCGGCTGATGGTTGTACATGACCTGGAACAACGGCGTATGGCTGAGGCTGCGTTCGACCTTGAGGGCCTCCACCAGGCGCTCGAACGGCAATTCCTGATGGGCCTGGGCGCCCAGTGCATGCTCCTTGATGCTTTGCAGCAGCTCAGTGACAAGGGTTTGCCCGCTCAGCTCGGTGCGCAGCACTTGGGTATTGACGAAAAAGCCGATCAGCCCTTCGACTTCAGTACGGTTACGGTTGGCGATTGGCACGCCGACGCGGATGTCGCCTTGCCCGGTATAGCGATGCAGCAGCACGTTGAACGCACCGAGCAACAGCATGAACAGGGTAACGTTGTGTTTTTGCGCAACGCTGCGCAGTTGTGCAGCCAGCGCGGGTTCGATCGCGAAGTTATGGCGCGTGCCCTGGTAGCTCGGCATGGCCGGGCGTGGGCGATCCGTGGGCAACTCCAGTACCGGGTGCTCATCGCCCAGGCGCGCCTGCCAATACTCCAATTGTCGAGCCTGCTCACCCGCTTCCAACCAGCGACGTTGCCACAGGGCATAATCGCTGTACTGGATCGGCAAGGCCGGCAGTTGCGGTATTTCATTGCGCTCATGAGCGTCGTAGCAGCGAATGAACTCCTCGATCAGCACGTTCATCGACCAACCATCGGAGACGATGTGGTGCAGGGTCAGCAGCAACACATGCTCCCGCGTGTCGAGCTTGAGCAATTGCACGCGCAGCAACGGGCCGTTTTCCAGGTCGAACGGCAGCAGCGATTGACGGACCGCGGCGTCGTTGACGGCCTGTTCGCGTTCGGCGGTAGCGAGGTGGCTGAAATCGACTTGCTCGACGGCCAATGACGTCGCCGTCGGCACTTGCAACAGGCGCTCGTCGGCCTGGCGCTGGAACACCGTGCGCAGGGTTTCATGCCGCGCGACCAGGCTCGTAAACGCTTGCTCCATCGCTTCCAGGCTCAACGTGCCTTTGAGGCGTACAGCACCGGGCAAGTTGTAGGCGCCACTGGCCGGGTCCAACTGCCAGAGAAACCACATGCGCTGCTGTGCATAGGACAGCGCCTGGCGATCCTCCGCTTCCACCCCTGCCGGAATCGGAAACCGGGAAAAATCCACACCTTCTTTCTGCAAGGCCTGCAGGAACAATTGGCGTTTTTCCAGGGGCAACCCGATAAACCGGCGAGCAAGTTTCAAGGAGTCTTCAGCATTCATTTCTTGGAGTCCGGAGCAATAGGCGGGAAGCACAAAGGCACGTCGTCCCTATAAAACGAACCGGACAGGGAAAAATTAGCGGGGAGTGGAAGGCGTGGAGCGGGGTGTCATTAAGGGTTACATCAATCTCGGCAGAGACACCCGAACCCGAGCTAGCATTGACGAACACCACTTTTTGCAACTACATTTAGTTACACGCAGGGAACGCCGTGTCCAAAAATGAAAAGCTGCTCGCCAAACTGCTCAATGAGCACATGGCATTTACCTGGCCTGAGCTCGTAACGCTGCTGCTACGGCTGGGCTACACACAGATTGAAGGGGCTGGAAGCCGGGTCAAGTTCGACATCGGCGACCCCAGTGCAATGATCACCTTGCACAAGCCTCACCCTGGCAACGAACTGAAACACTACATTCGGCGCCAGATCATTGAGCAATTGAGGTCAGGAGAACTGATTCAGTGAACAACCAACTGAAACACAAAGGCTACATCGGCTCTATCGAAGCCAGCGTCGAAGACAACTGCCTATTCGGCAAGATCCTGTTCATCAAGGCACTGGTGAGCTACGAAGGTAAAACCGTCGCAGAGCTGGACGCTGCATTCCGTGAGGCGGTGGATGACTACCTCACCACTTGCCAGGCCCTCGGGCAGCCACCGGAGAAGCCCTGCAAGGGCTCCTTCAATGTCCGGGTCGGCCATGACTTGCACTTGGCGGCTGCCCTGGCGGCGACCCGCAAAAAAGTGACCCTCAATGACCTGACACGCCAGGCCTTGAATGAGTTTTTACAACATCATGGCAATGACGCATGCCCTGCGGTTAGCTGATCACCCCAAGCGCCGATAACCCAACACTGCCGCCCCCAGCACCACCGCCCCCGCCGCCAACGCCACGTAGAACCCGCTGGTGGCGCCGAAGTGGTCGATCATCCAGCCGGAACTGGCAGCGCCAATGGCCACGCCGATGCTGAGGCCGGTGATCAGCCAGGTCATGCCTTCGGTCAGGCGGCTGGCGGGTACGATCCGCTCCACCAGGGCCATGGACACGATAAGGGTTGGGGCGAAGAACAACCCAGAGATAAAGATCGCCACGGCGAGCCCGGGAATGTTGGTTACCAGAAGCAACGGCAAGGTGGTCACAGCCGTAGCCACGCCACAGAACAGGAACTGCCGAGGCAACGACACCTTGAGTTTCAGGGTACCGAACGCCAGCCCTGCCAGGCACGAGCCAATGGCGTATACCGACAGCACGATACTCGCTGCCGCTGGTTGGCCCTGATGCTGGGCAAACGCGACGCTGACCACGTCCACCACGCCAACAATCACACCCATGGCCAGCAGCAGGATCATCAGGATCAGCACCGAGGGTGACGCAATCAGCCAGCGACCGTGGTGGCCCTGATGTGCATGCACAGGCGGTTCGGTCTCACGCTGCAATACAAAGGTGGTGACACCCACCGCCAGCAACAACGCGGCGACCAGAGGCCCCGCCTCCGGAAACAACACCACGCTCAACCCGACCGAAATCGGCGGGCCGATAATGAAGCACACCTCGTCCAGCACCGACTCCAGGGCAAACGCGGTTTGCAGCTTGGGCTGGCCCCGGTACAACTCGGTCCAGCGCGCCCGCACCATGGCCGACATATTGGGCATGCATCCGGCCAACGCGGCGAACAGGAACAGCAGCCAGTTCGGTGCTTGCAGCCGAGTACACAGCAGCAACATCAACAGCGCCCCGCCGCCAATCAATGCGGCAATCGGCAGCACTCGGCCTTGACTGTACTGGTCCACCAGCCGCGACACCTGCGGCGCACAAAACGCCGTCGCCAAGGCGAAAACCGCCGCGACCGAGCCCGCCAGGCCATAGCCGCCATGTACCTGCGAGAGCATGGTGATCAAGCCGATCCCCGTCATTGATACCGGCATGCGCGCAAGCATGCCCGCCAGCACAAAAGCCCGGGCGCCAGGGACTTGGAACAACTCGGCGTAAGGGTTTGCCATCTTGCTCGACCTCTTCATGAATGCCCTGGAACTTGCTATTCACAAGAATCGAGGCAAAATACATACGGTGCGTATGTGACAAATCATGCTTAACATACGCAGCGTATGTCAATCTTTCCCTTGCCGATTGTGAGCCCAACCATGAGCCGTGCCCGTGCCGAAATGATCGAAGACACCCGCGCCCGGCTGATCGCCAGCGCGCGTCAGGCTTTTGCTACACAAGGTTACGCGAATACATCGATGGACGACTTCACCGCCCGTGCCGGTCTGACCCGAGGGGCGCTGTACCATCACTTTGGAGATAAGAAAGGTTTGCTGGCCGCCGTGGTTGGCCAACTCGACAGCGAGATGGATGCGCGTTTGCAGCGCATTTCAGATGAAGCTGAAGACCCCTGGAGCGGCTTTTGCGAACGTTGTCGTGCCTACTTGCGTATGGCACAGGACGACGAAATCCAGCGCATTGTGTTGCAGGATGCGCCGGCCGTCCTGGGCGACACCGGCGCCCAGCAACATTGCGTGGAGTCATTGCGCCAGTTGCTGGAGGCGCTGATGCAGGCCGAGGTGATCCCCTGCGTCCCGAGCCTTGCACTGGCGCAATTGATCAACGGCAGCCTGGTCAGTACCGCCCTGTGGATCGCCCGGGATGAACACCCGGACGAGCGGCTCGAACAAGGCCTGCAAGGTCTTGAACTGCTGCTACGCGGCCTGAGCCTCACACCAACCGCTTGATCTGCTTGTGCCGCCACACCAACCGGTAATACGTAGTCTGCAAGGCCAGCATTGCCAAGTAGGTCACGGGGAACGCCATCCACACGCCTTCCAGGCCAAAATGCGCGTTGAACAAGTACGCCATCGGCAGTTCGACGCAGAGCACGCAGAAAATCGAGATCACCACCGGCATCAGCACCACGCCGCTGGCACGCATGATCCCGCCAACCACCGCCTGGAAGCCAAAAACCAAGATGCTCCACAGCATGATGTGCAGCAGGTGTTCAGCCTTGACCCGTGCCGCATCGTCGGTAATGAACAGCCCGAGCAACCAGTGGGACAACACATAGCCCAACACAATCAGGCCTCCGGTAAGGCACAGGTTGATCAACAAACCGGTGCGCAGAATCGGCCCGATACGCTCTAACCGCCCAGCACCAATCGCCTGCGCACCGAGGATCGAGGCAGTGATGGCGATCGACAACGCCGGGAACTGCACGTAGTTGACGATCTGCGTCACCGCGCCATACGCCGCCGTGGCCTGGGAGCCGTGGCCGTTGACCAGGGCGAGGATGACCAATTCCGACAGTGACAGCACCACCATCTGCAGGCCGGTAGGCAAGCCGATGCGCAGGACTTTGCCGAGAATCACAGGGTCCAGGCGCAAGGCCGCGAGCAGTTCGCGGTCCGGCGCCATCACATGGTTTTTATGCCGAAGGCGCAAGATCAAAAACAGCATGGCCAACGCGTTGCCCACCAGCCCGGCATACACCGCGCTCTGGATGCCCATGGGCGGCAGGCCGATCCAGCCCCCAATCAGTGCCGGCGTGAGCAGCAGGCCGACCAGGGTCGACACCATCAGCGCCAGCAACGGCGAGATCGTGTCGCTGACGCCGCGCAGCAACTGGGTGTAGAGGATGAACACCAGCAACAACGGCATGATCAGCATCATCTTCTGGGCATAGCCAACCGCATCGTCCAGCACATCAACCGGCGTGCCCAACGCCTGCAATGCGGGACGCGCAAACAGACTGCCCAGCACCGCCGCGGTCACCCCCACCAGCGCCCCCAACGTCAGGGTTGCGCCAGTGATCACCTTGACCATCGCCGTTTCCTGCGCCCCCCAGGCCTGGCCGATCAGCACCGAGGCGCCCGCCCCCAGGCCGATCACCAGGGCAATGAAGAAAAACACGATGGGAAACATGCCCGACACCGCCGCCAGCGCCTGGGTGCCGAGCATCTGCCCGACATAGATACCGTTGAGCGTGCCGGAAAAACTTTGCAGGAAGTTGGACAGCACCATGGGTGCCAGAAAGATCAGGTAGATCTGCCACAACGGCCGTTGTTGAGTGACTTCCATGAGGGTAGGGATCCAGGAATGGTGATCAGACTGGGAACGCGTTGCGCGTCAGCCAGGCCAAGTAGGTTTGCACGTCCACCGGCCAGTGCGCGATCTTGCCGGAGAAGTCCGTTGCGTCAAACGCAAACAGCGCGCGCGAAGCCTCTTCGAAACCGGGCAGGTCGCCGCCGATGGCGCTCATGAAACGATACCCGGCCTCCTTGGCCTGGCGTATCTGATCACGGGAAGCATGGGCAGTGCGAGCTTCATCCACCAGCCGGCGCAACGCAGCCGATGCACCGCCGCGCTGCTGGCCCAGCCATTCCCAATGACGCGGCAATAACGTGACTTCGCGTGCGACCACGCCCAGTTTAGGGCGCCCGACCGAGGGTGCAGCAGGAGGCTCATCGGGTACTTCGGCCTGGAGCGGTTGTGCGGGCGCATAGCCTGCCGGCCAGGGGAAATCGACTTGGAGGCCGGTGGCGTCATCGAATACCAGAAAGCTGCCCGCAGCATGATCAAGACTGGCGAGTATATCGGCAACGTCGGCGTAGGGACCCGCCGCTACACGCTGGTGGCCAACGAAGGCAGTGCACGTAGAAAGGTTTTGCGTAGGCATAGCTATTACCCGGATATTAATTGTTTTACCCGGATTATATTAGCCAAAGTTTTAGGAGATGCAAGGACTCTTGTGGTGAAACTCCTAACGGCTCACCCCTGAGCGGCGAACTAAATCGGATAACGTAGGAATCCAGGTTTTATTCCATCAATTCGCTCGATGGCAGAGTCAGTAATTTCTGATTGGACGCGTGACGGGCCTATCGATAGATTCCCCAGCGAAGATAGCTTTTAGCCATCACCTTTAACTCCCCTGAATATCGAGCTTTCCATGAAAAAACCTATCTCGTTGGCGATGCGTATCGGACTGGGCTTTGCGTCCATTCTGTCGTTGCTGGTGTTGGTCACTGCCGTCGGTATTCAACGCGTGGGTTTCATCGACAGCACACTCAAGGACGTGGCCGAAAAAGCCGCCGTGGTGCAGCGCTACGCAATCAACTTCCGTGGCAGCGTGCACAACCGCGCCATCGCCATTCGCGATGCGGTACTGGTCAAGGATGAATCGTCGCTCAGCCGTCACCTGGCCGAGATCGACCAGCTCAAGCGCGATTACCAGGACTCCGCAGTGATGATGGATCGCCTGTTCGCCAACACCGTCGCAAGCGCTGCCAGCGCCGAAGAATCCCGTCTTTTGGCGGATATCAAAGCCATCGAGACCCAGGCCCTGGCCTCCACCGAGCGGGTGATCAGCCTGCGTCGCAGCAATGACATCGCCGGCGCCCAGGACTTGCTGCTGGCCCAGTCGTCGGCCCATTACACCGAATGGCTCAAGCGCGTGAATGCCCTGATCGACTTCGAAGAAGCCCAGATCAAGCAACGCCTGGACACTGTGCAAGTCGCCGCCGGTAACTTTGCCGTGCTGATGCTGCTGGCCAGCGCCGTGGCAATCATCTTGAGTGTGCTGGTGTCCTTGTTGATCATCCGCAAGGTCAAGGCCACCCTCGGCGCCGAGCCGGAGGACGTCGCCGAGGCGATCCGCCGCCTGGCCAATGGCGACTTGAACCAGCCCATCGAAACCCGCTACCCCGACAGCGTGATGGGTATTTTGAAAAACGCCCTGGCGCGCCTGGGCGACACCATCACCGAAGTGCGCTCGGCAGCCCAGGCCCTGCGTCACTCCTCGGTCACCCTGTTGTCAGTGGCCAGCGACAACCGTCAGCAGATCACCCTGCAGACCAGCGAGGCCCAGCATGTGGCCGCCGCGATTACGCAAATGGCAGCCTCGGTCAGCGAGGTTTCAGGCTACGCCTCTGCCGCGTCCAAGGCGACCATTCTGGCAGACGCAGAAGTCGAGAGCGGCCACCGCTTGGTGGGCGAAGTGACCGTGGCCATCGAGGAGCTGGCAACCATCCTCGACCAGGCCACCAGCCGGGTCAACCAAGTGTCCAGCGACAGTGAAAACATCGAAACCGTGATCGAAGTGATTAACGCCATCGCCGCCCAAACCAACCTGCTGGCACTCAACGCGGCCATCGAAGCCGCCCGGGCGGGTGAACATGGCCGTGGCTTTGCGGTGGTGGCCGATGAAGTACGGTCGCTGGCGACGCGCACCCAGGAGTCCACCCAGGAGATCCGCGACATGATCGGCAAGCTGCAAAGCGGCACCCAGGATGCCGCCGACATCATGCAACGCAGCCGCAGCCTGGCCCAGGTCACCGTGGCGCAGACCCGCGACTCCCAGTTGTCATTGGGCAAGATCAGCCAGGAAGTGGGTGCGATCAATGCGATGAACGCGCAGATCGCCAGTGCTTCGGTACAACAAAGCGCGGCGGCGGAAGAAGTCGCGCAGAACGTCACACGCATCCATAGCTCCACCGTGCAATCGGCGGCGGGCTCCGAGCAAGTGGAGCATTCCAATCAGGAACTGGCGGAGCTGGCGGATCGCTTGAGTACCAAGGTGGCGTTTTTCAACGTGGCCTAGGGGCCGCCGGCCCTCTAGCCTCCCTCGGCCAGGCGACCTTCATGCTCGCCGGCCTGCAGGTGCGCCCCGAGCGCATGCGCAAGAACTTCGACATAACCCAGGGCCTGATCGTCACCGAAGCCGTGAGGCGACCGGAAAGGAGGATCAGCCCCAGCTGAGCCAAGTGGGAGAAAGGGTCGCAACTGGCGATGCAAGGTTGAAGACGCAGCCCACGGCACGGGCTGCATTTTCACTTGCATGCTCAATCAGGTCACTATTTTGCCTGTTTCTCTTTAATCACGTAATTGACATTATCCATATCAAACCTTTCGTCCTCGTAGCCCCTACCGCCCTTATTATTGGTACCTATATCCACTTCTTTCATCAGGCCCGGGCGACGGAGAAGTTCAGCCGCAAGTCGAGATTTATCAGTGGGAGGAGACGCCGCAGCCGCTTCTTTAAGACTATCGAAGCTGATGTAGTCATCTTTGCCCCAATACTGTTTGAATTTATCTTTAAGGGCCCCAAGCAAGTCCACGTCACTCATATTTTCATAATTCAGTGCAGCAGGTTGGTGGGACACCCGCTCAATAGTATCGCGCCCAATCAACCCGTCAGCTTTATCAGCATCGTGGTCGGAATCCAGGTGGCGATTAATCTGCGGCCGACTGAGGATCTCCTTGGCCAACAGGGTCATCCGATCGTCTACGGGGTTGCCAGTCAATGGCCGACCTGCGATTTCACGAAGCGATTGCTGGGTTATCTTGCCATGCTCGTTGGGATTGAAGTAGTCAAAATTATTACCCAACTCTGTCGTCAAATCTGAGTCTTTGGCCTGTTTGAAATTATTCGCGACCTCAGCATTCTGCAGGCTCATGCCGTTCGCTGCCGGTTGATAATTGCGTGCACCATAGTCGCCATATCCATTTTCAACACGACTGCGTTGCATGCCACCGTTAAACCTTGCCGGTCCACCCTGCATGCCACCGTTATACCCTGCGGGTCCACCCTGCATGTACGCTGCCTCCTGGGCCTCGTACGCATAGACCGCCTCATGCGCATCACCCTGGCTGATCAGACCATCTTCATGGCCGCCATGGTTGATACCATCGAGTAAGTTACTCATTCCTGGACGGCTAAGAATCTCCCTTGCCAGCATTGTCATTTGATCGTGAAACGGATCACCGATCAGCGGACGATTGGCAGCATGTTGAAGCGTTTCCTTCGTGACGAAACCGGATTCTTCCTGGAAATAAGGGAAGGCGTTGACAAAGTCTCGCGCCACTAACGAATTGGGGACTGGCCGAGCGGCCTCCATTGAGTTACTCATTGCGGGCTGATAACCAAACCTGGCGCGACCTTCCGACGGGCAAGATTGCGGGTAGTAAGTTTGTGTGGGCTGACCGAAAGGAGTATTTATCATTAAAACACCTCAGATAGTTGATGCAATTAAGCTGACCAACGCCCAAGTCAGCGTTGAATCAACAGCCATCTGTGGCAATTTGTAAAAGGACAGTTCCGTTAAACACGAACAAAAAAATTGATTTTCTGAATAACTAACACGTACCCAGAAAGTCTAGTACTGCCTAAGTAAGCGCCTGATCGTTACCCATTCCACACCCCAGCCGATGGTGCCGGCGATGAGGGATGACAGAGCATTGAATGGAACCTGTGTATGTGCAGTACGGCGGCCAGGTCGGTAACGTGGACCGCCATCTGAACTACCCACCAAAGGTCTGCGAAGGCCTGCGCAATGTCGGATCAAACGGATTGATCCTCGGCCCGATCGCAGCCGCTTCACGCTTGAGCAACTCCACCACCATCGGCAAGCGGCTCGGCCCCAGCCGATCACTGATGGTTGCGACACTCAGCGCCGCCACTGCATGCCCGTCGCGATTGAGGATCGGCACCGCCAACCCCGCCATGCCTTCCAGCACCCCGGTATTGCGTGCCGCATACCCAAGATTGCGCACATTCTCAACTTCCGAGCGCAACAGCACTTCGTCATACAAGTGGAAGTCCTTGAGCCGTGGCAGGTTGAAGCGGATCACCGTCTCGCGCTCTTCCTCCGGCAAGAATGCCAGGATCGCCAGGCTGCCCTGCCCCACGCCCAATGCCACACGCCCGCCGATGTCCCCGGTGAAGGTACGGATCGGGTACGGGCCTTCGCTGCGGTCCAGGCAGATCGCATCGAAGCCTGAGCGCGCGAGCAAGAACAGCGAATCCCCTAATGACGCACTCAGGCGCAACATACTCGGCCGCACCAGATCACGCAGGTTACCGGTCTTGCCTGCATTCGCCGCAAGCGCGAAGAACTCCAGGCTCAGGCGATAGCGCTTGCTGCGCGCGTCCTGCTCGACCATGCCTTCGTCCATCAGGCTGCGCAGCAGGCGGTGGGTGGTCGGTTGGGACAAGCCAACCTGTTGCGCGAGCTGGGTCACGCGTTCGCCGCCCTCCGGCACGTCACCCAGGGTGCGCAGCAGCGCGAACAGTCGGGACACCCCACCGGGGCCGACTTCTTTGGCGCTATCATTTCGTTCAGTGGAATCCATAACAACCAATCCCTAAGTAAATTCCGGTGAGTGAATAAATATGAAAATAATAGTCCATTCAGTGAAATACCATCTTCCGCCCATCCTAGTCTTCGTCCTAATCTGCGTCCACAGGGGCGACATGAACAACTAACGGCAGCCGACTCAAGATCGAGCGCCAACGCACCGGCAACACTTCATTCGCATCTGCCCAAAACAAAAAAGCGCGTTTCGACGCGACTCAAAAAAAGGTGGAACGCAGACATGGCATTTCTCCAACTCCACGCCTTGAGCAAACGCTACGGCGCCGTCGATGCGGTGGTCGCCACCGACCTTGCAGTGGAAAAAGGCGAGTTCGTTTCCCTGCTCGGCCCGTCGGGCTGCGGCAAGACCACCACCCTGCAAATGATCGCCGGCTTCGTTGACGTCAGCGGCGGGCAGATCCTGCTCGACGGTCGCGATATCACCCATGCCAAGCCCGCCAGCCGTGGCCTGGGCGTGGTGTTCCAGAGCTACGCGCTGTTCCCGCACATGAGCGTGCGCGACAACGTTGCCTTCGGCCTGAAGATGCGCAAAGTGCCGACCGCCGAGATCGCCAGCAAGGTTAAGACGGTATTGGAACTGGTACGCCTGGCGCCGCACGCCGACCGATACCCACGTGAGCTGTCCGGCGGCCAGCGCCAACGTGTGGCCCTGGCCCGCGCCCTGGTGATCGAGCCACCGGTGTTGCTGCTGGATGAGCCGCTGTCCAACCTCGACGCCAACCTGCGTGAAGAGATGCAGTTCGAAATCCGCCGCATCCAGTGCGCCGTGGGCATCACCACCTTGATGGTCACCCACGACCAGGCCGAGGCGCTGTCCATCAGCGACCGCGTGGTGGTGATGCAGGCCGGACGTGTGACCCAGATCGACGCGCCGTACAAGCTCTACGAACATCCGCGCACACGCTTCATCTCGGACTTCGTCGGCAAGGCCAACCTGTTGCCGGGCGACTATGACCAGCTGGGCACTCCGCAAGTGCGTCACGAAAGCGGTGACGGCGAGCTGACCCTGAGCCTGCGTCCGGAAAAGATCCAACTGGTGGACGCCGGCACCGGCCGACTGCAGGGCAAGGTGCTCGACAGTTACTTTTTTGGTAGCCAATGGCTGTATCGCATCCACACTAGCCTTGGCGAAATCACCGCGGTGCGCAGCAATGACGGCAGCGCGCCGCTCGGTTGCGGGGCGGCGGTGGGCCTGGACTGGCAAGCCAGCCTGCTGCGCGTGTTGGCAGCGGATGAGGTGCGCGCATGAGCCGGGGCTACCTGTTGTCGTTACCCGCCCTGGTGCTGTTTGTCGGGTTGCTGATTCTGCCGCTGGGCCTGACGCTGGTGTTGTCGTTCAACGTGTTCGATTACCAGGTGGGTGTGAAGGCGGATGAATGGACCTTCGCGCATTACCTGTCGTTGTTCAGCGATGCGTACTTCTACGAAATTTTCTGGCGCACCTTCTGGATCAGTGCCTTGGTCACCTTGCTCTGCGTGGTGATCGGCGTGCCCGAGGCGTACATCCTCAGCCGCATGGGTACACCATGGCGCTCGATTTTCCTGATCCTGATCCTCACGCCGCTGCTGATTTCGGTGGTGGTGCGCGCTTTTGGCTGGAGCCTGCTGCTCGGCGCGGACGGGCTGGTGAACCAAGTCATCCAATTCCTTGGCGGGCGCCCGGTGAAGCTGTTGTATACGCCGTTCGCGGTGATCATCGCCCTCGTGCACGTGATGCTGCCGTTCATGATCATCCCCGTGTGGACCTCCCTACAGAAACTCGACCCGTCGGCGGAACAGGCGGCGTTGTCCCTCGGCGCCAGCCAAACCACGGTAATGCGCAGGATTGTATTACCGCAGGTGATGCCCGGCGTGCTGTCCGGCACGCTGATCGTGTTCGGCCTGGCCGCCAGTTCCTTTGCGATCCCCGGCCTGCTCGGCGGACGCCGCCTGAAAATGGTCGCGACCGTGGTGTACGACCAGTACCTCTCGGAACTCAACTGGCCCATGGGCGCGACCATCGCGGTGGTGCTGCTGTTGGTCAATCTGCTGATCATGCTGAGCTGGAACCGCATGGTCGAAGGCCGCTACAAAAAGTCCCTGGGGGTTTAAGCGCATGTCCAGAAACGGTCCTTTGGCCCTCGGCTTTCACGCGCTGGTGGTGCTGTTCATGATGGCGCCGCTGGTGGTGGTATGCCTGGTGGCCTTCACCCCGGAAAACACCTTGAGCCTGCCCACGTCGGGCTTCTCCCTGCGCTGGTTCCGTGCGGTGTTCGAGCGCGCTGACTTTATCCAGGCGTTCTACAACAGCCTGATCCTGGCGTTTACCGCCGCGAGTCTGGCCACCTTGATTGCAGTGCCGGCCGCCTTGGCGATCAGTCGCTATCAGTTTCCGGGGCGCAATTTTTTCAGTGCGTTGTTCCTGTCACCCATCATCATTCCGCACCTGGTGCTCGGCGTGGCGATGTTGCGCCTGTTCGCACTGATGGGCGTGAACGGCAGCTTCACCTGGCTGATGCTGGCGCATGTGGTGATCATCACCCCGTATGTGCTGCGCCTGGTGTTGGCCGCGGCGATCGGGATTGATCGCAGCGCCGAGCAGGCCGCCGAGTCCCTGGGCGCCAGTCGCTTTACGTTGTTTCGCCAGATCACCCTGCCGATGATCCTGCCGGGGGTGGCGGGCGGTTGGTTGCTGGCGTTCATCAACAGTTTCGATGAGGTGACGTTGTCGATCTTCGTCAGCTCGCCGGCGACCCAGACCCTGCCGGTGCGCATGTATGTGTATGCCACCGAATCCATCGACCCGATGATGGCGGCGGTGTCGGCGCTGGTGATTGCACTCACGGCGGCCACCATGATCCTGTTGGACCGGGTCTACGGCCTGGACCGCGTGCTGGTAGGGAAACATTGATGGCCCTGTTCAAACGCCTGGCCGAAACCCAACGCCCTGCCCTGGCCTTCACCCTGGATGGGCAACCCGCCAGCGGTTTGCTCGGTGACACCTTGTTGACCGCCGTGCTGACCTGCGCCGAACACCTGCGCGGAAGTGATTTCAGCGCCGAACGACGGGCCGGTTTCTGCCTGATGGGCGTGTGCCAGGATTGTTGGGTGCGACTTGAAGACGGGCGTCGCGTACGCGCCTGTTCGACGCTATTGGAAGAAGGCCAGGCCATCCGCCGCGATCCGGGGCGCCAGTCATGAAGCCTGTGGTGATTGTGGGCGCAGGCCCGGCCGGGATCAGCGCGGCGCGCACGTTGCTCGACCATGGCATCAGACCTTGCCTGGTGGATGAAAGCCTGCGCGGTGGCGGGCAGATTTATCGGCGTCAGCCACAGGGATTTCAACGCACCGCCAAGCAGCTTTACGGATTTGAAGCACGCAAGGCCGAGGCCGTGCACCGCACAATGGATGAGCTGGCACCGCTGATCGACTACCGCCCGGAAACCCTGGTGTGGAATGCCGAGGACGGGCGCCTGGATATGCTCAACAACGGCCGCGCAGAAAGCATCGAGTACGCGCAACTCATCGTCGCCACAGGCGCCACTGACCGCATCCTGCCCGTACCGGGCTGGACCCTGCCGGGCGTGTACAGCCTTGGCGCGGCGCAAATCGCTTTGAAGTACCAGGGCTGCGCCATCGGTGAGCGCGTGGCGTTTTGTGGCAGCGGGCCGTTGCTCTATCTGGTCGCCTATCAATACGCCAAGGCTGGGGCCAAGGTGGTGGCGGTGCTCGACAGCGCGCCGTTCAGTGCCCAATACCGTGCCTTGCCAGCGTTGCTCGGACAACCGACGACCTTGGCCAAAGGCTTGTATTACCGCGCCTGGCTGACGGCCCATGGGATTCCCGTGCATCAGGGCGTCACGCTTAAACAGATCGACGGAACGCAACGGGTCAGCGGCATTCAATGGGGTGATCAGACTCTGCCGTGCGACGCCGTGGCTTTCGCCCATGCCCTGCGCAGCGAGACGCAACTGGCGGACTTGCTTGGCTGTGAGTTCACCTGGAATGCCCTTAACCGCGCGTGGCTGCCACAACGGGACAGCGCCGGACGCAGCAGCGTCAACGGCGTGTACCTGGCGGGCGATGGGGCCGGGATCATGGGCGCGGACGCCGCGCAAATGGCCGGTGAACGTGCAGCACTGGCGGTGCTGGAGGACTCGGGTGTTGCCATCGATCAGCGCCGCCCTGCTGTGCTGGAGCAACAATTGGCGGCCATCCAACGCTTTCGTCATGGTTTGGAAACCGCGTTCCCTTTTCCAGAGAACTGGGCAGTCGAAGCCCCCGATGAATTGATCCTCTGTCGCTGCGAAGAAGTCCGCGTCGGCGACGTGCGCGCGGTGGTGGATGAGGGCCACTGGGAGATCAATCGCGTCAAGGCCCACTGTCGCGTCGGCATGGGCCGCTGCCAAGGCCGGATGTGCGGGTTGGCGGCGGCGGAAATTGTCGCAGAGCGCAGTGGCCGGGCCATCGAAAACGTCGGCCGCTTGCGGGGCCAGGCACCAATCAAGCCGCTGCCGTTTGGCGTGGAGGTGCAGCCGTGATTGATGTCATCGTATTGGGCGGCGGGATTGTCGGCGCGTCGGCCGCGCTGATGCTGGCGCAGAAAGGCCAGCGCGTGGCGCTGGTGGAGCGGGATTTCTGCGGCTCACACTCCAGCGGCGTCAACTACGGCGGCGTGCGGCGCCAGGGTCGGCCCTTGCACCAGTTGCCACTGTCGCAGCGTGCCCACCAACTGTGGGCAGACTTGCCGGGATTAATCGGTATCGATGGCGAATACGTGCGTTCCGGGCATTTGAAACTGGCGCGCAGTCACGCAGATTTCGGCGCCTTACAAGCGTATGCCGAGCAGACACAAGGATTTGACTTGGGCTTGCAGTTGCTGGATTACGTCGAGCTGCGCGCGCGATTCCCCTGGGTCGGTGACATCGCCGTCGGTGCCTCGCTGTGCCCGGAAGACGGCCACGCCAACCCCCGCCTAGTGTCGCCCGCCTTTGCCCGCGCGGCGAAACAACGCGGCGCTCACCTGTATGAACAGTCGCTGGTCACGCGTATCGAGCATGACGGCCAGGACTTCCAGGTGCACTGCGCCAACGGTCTGCATCTACAAGCACCGTGGCTGCTCAATTGCGCCGGGGCGTGGGCAGGTGCGGTGGCCGAACAGTTTGGCGAAGCGGTGCCTATGACCTCGGCACACCCGGCGATGCTGGTCACTGAGCCCTTGCCGGTGGTGATGGACGTGAGCACGGGCGTCGAAGGTGGCGGGATCTATGCGCGACAGGTTGCCCGGGGCAATTGCATCCTCGGCGGCGGTCGCGGCTTTGCCCTCGGCCCGCAGCAAGCGCGACCAGGGCAAGCTGCGGTGCTGGAGATTCTGCGCAGTGCCGGCGAGCTTTACCCGTTTCTCAAGGGTGCCCAGGCCATCCGCACCTGGAGCGGCACCGAAGGTTACCTCCCCGATCATGAACCGGTGATCGGCCCCAGCAGCACCCAACCCGGCTTGCTCCACGGTTTCGGCTTTGCCGGCGCCGGGTTCCAGCTTGGTCCCGCCGTCGGTGAAGCCCTGGCAGAGATCGTCTGCACCGGTGCCAGCCGCCAACCTATCGAAGCGTTTTCCATCCGTCGTTTCCAAGCCTGAGAGGAAAAACATCCATGAACCCACGTATTGCGCTGTCCTGCTTGTCCCTCGCCCTGCTCGCCTCAACGGCCCACGCCGCGCCCACGCTGTACCTGGGCATGAACGGCGGCACCATGGAACGGGTCTACGCCGACAAGGTGCTGCCCGCGTTCGAAAAGACCAATAACGTCAAGGTGGTGATCGTGCCCGGCACCTCGTCGGACATCCTTGCCAAGGTCCAGGCCAACAAAGACAACCCGCAGATGCACGTGATGTTCCTTGACGACGGCATCATGTACCGCGCAATTTCCATGGGGTTGTGCGACAAGCTGGCGCCAAGCCCGACCCTGGAGCAGATCCCTACCAAGGCGAAGATCAAGGAACAAGCCGTGGCCGTGACCCTCGGCGTCACCGGCCTGGGCTACAACGCCAAGATGTTCAAGGAAAAAGGCTGGGCCGCGCCCACCTCCTGGATGGACCTGGCCGACCCGCGCTTCAAGGACAAAGTGGTGTTCCAGTCCCTGGCCTCCTCCACCTTCGGCCTGCATGGCTTCCTGATGTTCAACCGCATCCAGGGCGGTGACGAAACCAACGTCGACCCGGGCTTCAAGGCCTGGCCAAAAACCGTTGGCCCCAACGTGCTGGAATACATCGCCAGCTCCGCAAAGATCTCCGAAATGGTGCAGACCGACGAAGCCGCGATTTTCCCGCTCACCCCGACCCAAGTCGCCACCCAGAAACTGCTCGGTGTGCCCATGGAATATGCGCAACCCAAGGAGGGTGCGGTGGTGCTGAACGTGGCTGAGTGCGTGATTGCCCGCAACGACCAGCCGGAACTGGCGCAGAAGCTCGCCGCGTTTTTGCTGACCGCCGAAGCCCAGGCCCCGGCGCTGGAAGAAGGCGATCAGATCCCGTCTAACCCGACCACGCCGACCACCGACAAGACCCGCGCCCGGGTAGAAGCGATGCAAGGTTATTTGCAGACCGCTATTTCGATTGATTGGGACCAGGTCAACCAGGCGCGGCCGGAGTGGAATGCACGGTGGAGTCGGTCTATCGAACGTTAATCAAAGGGGAATAATCGGCAGCGCGCGTTTGTGCGCTGTCTTGCTGTACGCGCCCTCGACTAAGGTTCTCACCCGCTCGCTCACCGGTTCGCCCATCAGGTAGGCGTCGATTTCTGCGTAAGTGCAGCCGTAAGCGTGTTCATCCAGCTTGCCCGGCACAAGCTCTTCCAGGTCGGCAGTCGGATGTTTGTGCACCAACTTGTCGGGGGCGCCGAGGGCCGTGGCGAGCAGGCGCACCTGGGTTTTGGTCAGGCCCGACAGTGGCGCCAGGTCGCAGGCGCCGTCACCGAACTTGGTGAAAAACCCCATCAACGCCTCGGCGCCGTGGTCAGTGCCGACCACCAGGCCGTTGTGCAGGTTGGCCACGGCGTACTGGGCGATCATCCGTGCGCGTGCCTTGACGTTGCCCTTGATGAAATCGACATGGGTGGCGCTGGCCTCGGTGGCGGTCAGGCTGGCCATGAGTCCGTCGACGCTGGCGGCGATGTTGAGGGTGTCGATCTGGTCCGGGGTGATGAAGTCCAGGGAGGCCTGGGCATCGCTTTCGTCGGCTTGGGTTTTGTAAGGCAGGCGCATGGCGATGAAGCGCGCGGCGTAGTCTTCGTCGCGCAGTTGCTCTACGGCCAACTGGCACAAACGGCCAGCCGTGAGGGAGTCAACGCCACCGCTGATGCCCAGTACCAACGCCTTGCTGCCGGAGCCGAGCAAGGTGGTCTTGATGAAATCTATGCGCCGTTGGATTTCCTTCGACTCACCGCCTTTGACCAGTTGCCGATTGATGTTCAGTTCCTGTGCGATACGTTCTTGCATGTCACACCTCCACGCTGCCGACATTGAACACTTGTGCTGCATACTGCAAAAACGAGGCGTCTTCGCAAACGTTCTTGATCGGGTCATCCGAGAATTTCACCACCGGTTCGCCGTGCACCCGCACCAGTTTCATCACGATGCTCAGCGGTTCGACGCCCTCCACATCGCAGGCCAGGCTGGTACCCATGCCAAAGCCGAATTTGGCCTTGCCACGCACGTGACGCAGGATCGGCAGGCATTTTTCGAAGTTCAGGCCGTCGGAGAACATCAAGTCCTTGGTCATCGGATCGATGCCCAGCTGCTTGTAGCGCGCCAGCACCTTGTCAGCCCAGACGATGGGGTCACCGGAGTCCTGGCGCAGGCCGTCATACAGTTTGGCGAAGTAAAGGTCGAAGTCCTTGAGGAAAAAGTCGGTGCTGATGCAGTCAGTCAGGGCAATGCCGAGACGGCCACGGTATTCGCGCACCCAGTTTTCCAGCGCGGCGTTCTGGCTTTCGCGCAGGCGGCCCAGTTGCTGGTGCACCATCAGCCATTGGTGCGCCATGGTGCCGATCAGCGGTAGGTCGAATTCGTAGGCCAGGTGCGCATTGCTGGTGCCGACGAACTGGCCGGGAAAGTCGCGGCGCATGATGTCGACCACTTCACGCTGGGCCTTGAACGACAGGCGGCGCCGGGTGGAAAAGTCAGACACACGCAGGTCGGCGAGTTCTTCGCGGCTGAGGTTTTTCTGCAGCCAGTCGAATTTCTGGTAGAGCTTGCGGGTGACATCTTCCAGGGTCACGTCGGGGTATTTGCTGCGGTTACGCAGCTCACTGACCAGGGCCAGGACCGGCTGTTCGAACATGATGCAGTGCAGCATCGGGCCGACCACGCGGATGTTGAGTTGGCCATCGATTTCGCTGACGTGGATGTAGCGCAGGTTGAAGCGGAACAGACCGAGGAATCGCTCGTAGTCCGGGGTAAGGTATTCGCGAAAGCGTGGATTGAACAGAAAGCGCAGCTCACCTTCGCGCATACGCAGGCTGGCGAGTTGCTCCAACTCGGCACGAATTTCGGGAATCAGGTGGCCGAGCTTTTCCTTGGACCGCACGATGAAGTTGTACTCCACATCGACATTGGGGTACTGGTGCAACACGGCCTGCATCATGGTGAAGGTGTAGTAGTCGGTGTCGAGCAACCCCTGGATAACGGGCGTTTCGTAGTCGTAGGCACTTTCCATGGTATGTCTCCTTAACGCGCGGCCATCGCGGCCAGTTCTTCGCGGGTGCTGCTGATGACGGCACCGGCCTTGAGTAACTCGTTGACCGCCTGTACACCGCCCTCCTGCGTAATGCCTCTGCACGCCGGCAAGTGCAGAACCACTTCCAGGCCAGCCTTGAGCAGTTGCAATGCGGTGGTCTTGACGCAGTAGTCCAAAGCCAGGCCGCCGACGATCACGCGGGTCACGCCCTGGGCTTTCAGGTACTCGATCACGCCGGTAGAGAGTTTGTCGTGCAGGTCGTGGTAGCAGGCGCCGTAGGGGTGCAGGTCGGGTTCGACGCCTTTCCAGATGAAGTAGTCGTAGTCATAAGGCGTAGGCAATTCGTCGAGCAAGGTGAAACCCTCGGTGCCGGGTACGCAATGGCTGACCCAGGTCACATCGGCGTGGGTCAGGCCGGTGGCTTGCAGCATCTCGCTGTGCTGCGACACCACCCAGGGCGCATGCGGGGTGTGAGCGTCTTTGCTGCCGACGCGATGGCCCGCCAGACTCGCCATGTAGTTGAGCTCGGCACCGATCTGGTCGCCGCCGGCCACAGGCAATTCGTTGGGGCACAGCGGCGTGAAGCTTTTCTGGGCGTCTACGTCGAATGAAGCGATGGCGGATATCGAGAGGGTCATGGTGGTTCTCCTGTGGCCTGGAAACAAAAGTACACGTCATGTACTTTCATTGCAAGAAACATCTGGTTATCTATCCTGGAGCAAGTCCATGACATATCTGCTCGATTCGTTAGACTGTGCGTCATCGCTGTCTAGAAGGACGTCAACATGCCCCTGAGCCCCTACCTCCACACCGTCGACCTGTGCGTATTGTTTTATTGCCGCGCCTGCGGGGAACTGAAATTGCTGCTGAACAAACGCGACGCCGAGCCCTTCGCCGGGCACTGGGCGCTGCCGGGCGTGGTGGTGAATGGCGGCGTGCAAGACCTGAGCCTCAAGGACGCGGTGGAGCGCTTGCGCGCGAGTGACAAGGTCGGACTTGATCTGGCCTGGAGCGAGCAAGTGGGCACGGTGGGGGATGCGTTTCGTGATCCGCGCTGCTGGTCATCGTCCACTTACTACCTGGCGATCGTGGCGGATGAGGTAGAGCTGGGTGAGCATCAGGCCTGGTTTTCACTGGCGGGGGTGGCGGATGGCAGCATCAAGCTGCCGTTCGATCACAACAGCATCGTGGCCGCCGTGCAGGAACGCTTGTTTTCCAAATCGCTGTACAGCAGCTTGCCGCTGATGTTCCTGGGCGATGAATTCAGCGCGCCGGAAGCGACCACGATCTTTTCCCTGGTGCTGGCGCGGCCGGTATTGAAGACCAGTATTCGCCAGCGCTTGCTGAAGCTGACTGAAGCGGGGTACCTGCGCGAGACGGGGCGCAAGAAGAATGGTGAAGGCGGCAGGCCCCAGGCGACGGTGGAGAAACTGAAGCCTGGGGACATTTATTTCTTTGATCGCAGTTTTGCCGAGTGAACCACCCTCTGTAGGAGCCGGCTTGCCGGCGATGGCGGCCTTGGGCATTGCGCAGTTTTCAAGGGCCTCATCGCCGGCAAGCCGGCTCCTACGAGGTTTTTTGGGTCAGCTCATCCAGTTGCCGCCATCGACGTTGTAAGTCTGGGCCACCACGTAGTCGGACTCTTTCGAGGCCAGGAACACCGCCATCCCGGTCAGATCCTCCGCCGTGCCCATCCGCCCAAATGGTACGTCGCCCCCTACCCGCTTTTTCTTCTCGCCAGGCGCCAACCCTTCATGCTTGGCAAACAATGCATCCACCCCATCCCAATGCTCGCCATCCACCACTCCTGGTGCGATGGCGTTGACGTTGATCCCCTGCTTGATCAAATTCAACCCCGCCGATTGCGTCAAACTGATCACCGCCGCCTTGGTCGCGCAGTAGATTGCCACCAACGGCTCGCCGCGGCGTCCGGCCTGGCTGGCCATGTTGATGATCTTGCCGCCATGGCCCTGGCTGATCATCTGCCGTGCGGCGGCCTGCAAGGTGAAGAGCGTGCCGGCGACATTGATCGAGAACAGCCGTTCGTAGCTGTCGCGGGTGATATCGACAATGGGCGCCAGGTCGAACAGCGCGGCGTTGTTGACGAGGATATCCAGCTTGCCAACCTGGGCGACCACTGCGGCAATCGCACCGTCGATGGACGCCTGGTCGGTGACATCCATGGCGACGGCATACGCCTGTGGGCCCAGCTCAGCCGCCGTGGCCTGGGCCCGTTGCAGGTTGATGTCGGCGATGGCCACGGTGGCGCCTTCGGCGATGTAGGCCTGGGCAAAGGCGCGGCCGATGCCACGCGCCGATCCGGTGATCAGCGCGCTCTTGCCTTCAAGTCGTTTCATGAAAAAGTCCTGTTGAAGTTATTTCGGGTAGCCGGCGCGTTTCATTTCGCGCTCGGTGGTGGACTGGGCTTCCAGCAGGGCCTGGTCAACCGACATGCCACCGGTCAGCGCCGCAGAGAACAGCTTGCCGACCGAAGTGCCAATGGCCTGGAACTCGGGAATGGTCACGTACTGGATGCCCACGTACGGCACCGGCTTGGCCGAAGGGTGCGCGGGATCGGCGTGCTTCATCATTTCCAGGGTCACCTGGGCGAATGGGGCAGCCTTCAAGTACGCCTCGCTGTAGGTAGATTGTCGGGTGCCCGGCGGTACGTTGGTGATGCCTTCTTTATCAGCGACCAGCTGGATGTACTCCTTGGACGTCGCCCAACTAATGAAGGCCTTGGCAGCGTCCTTGTGCTTGGATGTGGCCGGAATTGCCAGGGACCAAGCATACAGCCACGAAGAACCTTTATCGGTGACTTCGGTAGGCGCGGCAGCGAAACCGACGCTGTCGGCGACCTTGCTCTGGCTCTTGTCGGTGGTGAAGGAACCGGCGACGCTGGCATCGACCCAGATCGCGCATTTGCCGCTGTTGAACAGCGCCAGGGTTTCGTTGAAACCATTGCTGGACACACCCGGCGGGCCGTATTGCTTGAGGGTGTTGACATAGAAGTTGGCGGCCGCCGTCCACTCGGGGCTGGTCAGCTCGGGCTTCCACTGCTCGTCGAACCAGCGTGCACCAAAGGAATTGGCCATGGTGCTCAGCAAGGCGATGTTCTCGCCCCAGCCGGCCTTGCCGCGCAGGCACATGCCGTATTGGCCCTTGTCCTTGACGGTGAGCTTGGCGGCGAACTCGCCGAGCTGCGTCCAGGTAGGATGCGCGGGCATGCTCAACCCGGCCTGCTTGAACAGGTCGGTGCGGTAGTAGGTGACGGTGCTTTCGCCGTAGAACGGCAAGGCGTACAGGGTGTTGTTGACCGACAGGCCCTGGCGTACCGAGGGGAAGATATCGTCGGCGTCATAATCGGCCGGCAGTTGGGTCAGGGGTTCCAGCCAGTGCTTGGCGCCCCAGAGTGGGGTTTCGTAGGTGCCGATGGTCAGCACGTCGAACTGCCCGCCTTGGGTGGCGATATCGGTGGTGAGGCGCTGGCGCAGCACGTTTTCTTCCAGCACCACCCAGTTGAGCTTGATGTCCGGGTGCTGTGCTTCGAACACCTTGGACAGGCGCTGCATGCGGATCATGTCGCTGTTGTTGACCGTGGCGATGGTCACGGTGTCGGCGGCGTGGCTGGGCATGGCCAGCGTCAGGCTGGAAAGCAGGAACAACGCTTGCGGGAGCTTGGACATAGCGGTTTCTACCTGTTGTTTTTGTTGTTGAGGGCCGATTACAGCAGCTTGGCCAAGCCCCCACAAACGCCTGGAGGATGGGCGACTGATACTTTTTTAACCTGGATATGAACGTTAAAAAAGTATCAGTGCCAGGCAAAACCAGGGGTAGCGCGCCCATGACTGAGGCGCGTATTTTGGAGCGCTTCCAAGAATCATAAGAATCCCGCCATGCCCATCAGCCGCGCCAAGCTGTTCGAGCACCGCCCCGCCGAACTCGAAGTGATTTTGCCCGAGCCGGACCACTGCTTCCGCTGGTTCGAACATGACTACCCCTACGACCTGGCGCGCTGGAACCACCATCCCGAATTTGAAATCCATCTGATCCGCCAAGGCAGCGGCAAACTGGTCGCGGGCGACTACATTGGTGCGTTCAGTGCCGGGCATGTGGCGCTGATTGGCCCCGACCTGCCCCATGACTGGATCGGTGAACTCGCCCCCGGCGAATACCTGAGCGGGCGCGACGTGGTGTTGCAATTCGACGGTGCCGCCCTCCTCGCCCTGCGCAAGACCCTGCCGGAACTCGGTGACCTGCAACCGCTGTTCGAGCGTGCCCGGCGCGGGCTGGAATTCACCGGCGACACCGCGTTGCAGGCTGCGCACTTGATGGAAGCCATCGGCGCCGCCCACGGCCTGCAACGCTTGATCCTGTTCCTGCAACTGCTCGACACCCTGAAGAACGCCCCGACACAACAGGCCAAGGCCCTGGCCAGCCCGTGCTATGCACCGACGTTGGATGCACGCAGCGCCGAACGTATCAACAAGGCGTTTGACTATCTGATGCGCGAGCTGACCGGCGATGTTCGCCTGTCGGTGATCGCGCAACAGTTGGAGATGAGCGAGCCGGGCTTCTCACGCTTCTTCAAGCGCAACACCGGCCACGGCTTCATCGACCTGATGCGCAAGTTCCGGGTGCAGCGCGCCTGCCGATTGCTGTTGCAAAGCGACATGTCGGTGGCGGATATCTGCTTTGAAGTGGGCTACGCCAACCTGTCGAATTTCAACCGGCACTTCCGTATCGAAATGCACCAGACGCCGAGTGACTATCGACGGGAAACAGCGATGCACCTGTTCCAACGCATTGAAAAAATGACACCCAATCAATTCTGACCAAAAGGTCGACTAAATCCCGTTTTTTTCAATTTGATCAACCCATTGAGAAAACTTGGTACAGCCTGTGCAAACGTTTGCGGTACGAACTTGCCTGCCAAGTTCACCCTTACCCGGAGAATCGGGTTCAAACCGCGTACGAATAGGGATTTTCAATGCACTCCACCTCAAGGCGTCCTGCCTCCTTTGGTGTTTCCTTGCTACTGGCCGCCGTTACGGGAGTACTCAGCGCCCCCATTTTGGCGCAGGAAAAACCCGTGGATGACTCAGCACAGGGCGAAACCCTCAGCCCGCAAGCCAGCCCGGCGAAAAAAGGCGCGTACCTGTCGGAATGGTTCAACCAGGACCTGACATTGATTGGCAGCAAAGACATCAGCTTCGGCCCCAAGCCACAGGATGATGTCTACCTGGAATACGAGTACTTCGGCCGCAAAGGGCCGTTCGAGTTGTACGGCTATGTCGACGTGCCGAAGATTCTCACCATCGGTAACAGTAATGACAAAGGCGTGTGGGACCATGGCTCGCCAGTGTTCATGGAGCACGAACCGCGTATCTCCATCGACTACCTGGCGGGCCGTAGCCTGGCCTTCGGCCCGTTCAAGGAATGGTATGTAGCGTTCGACTGGATCTACGACCATGGCAGCCGCAAGGAAAACCGCGCCAACACCTTATACAGCGGCCTCGGCACCGACATCGACACCCATTCGCGGGTGAACCTGTCGGCCAACTTCTACGGGCGCTACCAGTGGGAAAACTACGGCGCCAGCAATGAATATTCATGGGATGGCTACCGTGCGCAGATGAAGTACATCGTGCCCATCGGCAAATTCGATAACGGCGCCTCGCTGACCTACATCGGCTTCACCAACTACGATTTCGGCTCCGACCTGCACAAGGACAACCCGGCGCGCACCGCCAACTCGCTGGTCGCGACCAATGTGTTGCTGTACTCGTTCACCCACCTGCGTTTCACCCTGGTCGGCCGTTACTTCCATAACGGCGGCAACTGGGAAGACGGCAGTGAGTTGAATTTCGGCGAAGGCAACTTCCGCGCCCGTTCCGACGGCTGGGGTTACTACGCCGGCGTGGGCTACCAATTCTGATAGAGGAGCTTTAGATGAACGCGTTTACACGTTTCTCCATGGCGGTCGGCCTGGCGCTGCTGCCCCACGTGGTGCTGGCCGATACCGCACCGATCAAACCCAAGGTGATGTTGATCACCATGTTCGCCCCTGAGGCGCAAACCTGGATCGATCGCCTGGAACTCAAGCAGGAAGTCCGCGTGCCAGGGCTGTCCGCCGAATACCCGGTGATCCGTTGCAACACCCAGGACGTGTGCCTGCTGGTCACTGGCATGGGCCAGACCAACGCCGCCGCGTCCACGCTGGCCTTGGCCTTGTCGCCCAAATTCGACCTGCGCCAGAGCTATTTCCTGATCGCCGGGATCGCCGGCATCAGCCCCAAGCACGGCACCATCGGCACCGCAGCCTGGGCCCATTACCTGGTGGAATTCGGCACCCAGTGGGAGCTGGACTCACGGGATGCGCCCAAGGATTGGCCGACGGGCTATATCGGCATCAACACCAAAGGTCCCAACGAAAAACCACCGTTGGACTACAAGACCGAAGTGTTTGAGCTGAACCCCAAGTTGCAGGCCAAGGCGTTTGCCTTGTCACAAAAAGTGGAGCTGACCGAAAGCAAGGAGTCCGCCGCCTGGCGTAAACACTACCCCGCCGCCCCGGCCAATCAACCGCCGCAAGTCACCCGCTGCGACACCCTGGCGGGCAACACCTGGTTTTCCGGTACACGCCTGAGCGAACGCGCCGAAGTCTGGACCAAGTTGCTGACCGACAACAAAGGTGAATACTGCACCACCCAACAGGAAGACAACTCCACCTACGAAGCCCTGCTGCGCGCCAGTCGCGAAGGTCTGGTGGATATCCAGCGCCTGGCGGTGGTGCGTGCAGGCTCGGACTTCGACCGTCCGTACCCTGGCTACAGCGAAGTGGACAACCTGCTGAAGTACGCGGATCAGGGCGGTTTTGTGCCGGCGCTGGAAAACCTGTACCGCACGGGCAACCCGTTGGTACAGGCGATCCTCAAGAATTGGTCGGCGTGGAAGAACGGTGTTCCCGAGGCCTGACCACCAGGATCAAGGCAGAAAGATGATTTTGTCTGCGCTGCCTTGATTCACGGCCTCATAGCACTGCACCCCATCGGCCAGCGCCACTTCATGCAGGCCGGTGGGCAACGGCAACAAGCCCTCATCAAAGAAACGCCCGAACTGCTCCAGCATTACCGCGCATTGCTCGCAGTTGTAGAGCAACGAGTTGATCCCCACCACCGAGCCGCCTTTGCGGTACAGCGCCAGCGCCGGCAGTTGTACATGACCGTCCACCGGCGCGGCGATGATCGCGATGCGACCGAACGGCGCCAAACCTGCAACGGCCGCCGGCAGCCAGAAACCGGTGGTGTCGAAGATCACATCAGCGCCGCCCTTGAATACCGCATTGACCTGCGCACCGAGCTCTTCCGGTTTGCCTAAGGTAACCGCTTCACAACCTTGCGCCTGCAATACCTCGGCCTGCTCTGGCCGACGTACAGCGGCCAGCACCTGGGCGCCACGGATTTTTGCCAGGGCCAGGGTGGCGCTGCCGACCGCGCCATTGGCACCGATCACCAACAGGCGCGTGCCTTGGGTCACACCACTGCGCTCGAGGGCGTCCCAGGCGGTGGTATAGGGCACACCGAGGCTGGCGGCCTGGGCAAAACTCAAATGGCTGGGCTTATGCGCCACGCCCTTGGCCGGCACAGTGAGGTACTGGGCGTGGGAACCGTCGGCAAAAAAACCCAGGTCACGGCCAGTGCCCCAAACCTCTTGGCCCAGCAGTTCCTGCGGTCCCTCCACCACCACACCGGCAAAATCACGACCGGGAATGCGCGGCAAAGTGGTGTAGGGAAAGCGACCAAGCACGTTTTTGACGTCACTGGGGTTAAGGCCGGCGGCCTTGACCTGCACCAGTACTTCACCGGCGGCCGGCACCGGGGTGGCGACATCAACGAAGCGCAGGGCGGCGAGGTCGCCGGTGGCGGAAAATTGCAGTGCTTTCATGGCCAATATCCATCGAAGTGAAAAAAGAGATCAGGAGAACCAAGTGCTCACCAGCTGTCGCCCCATGGGCCAGAGCTTTTCACCCAGCAACATGCCCATCAGGCCCACCAGGGCGATGGCCGGCGGTGCGGGCGAACGGAAATCCAAGGCGCCATAGATCACGCCGACAAACAGGCCGATGGCGAGGGAAATCAAGTAGTTCATGGGGGTAGCGCCTTGTGGGTGGATGCGCTCAGTGTAGAGGGCACCTTCCTGAAGCATCGGCCAAGTGCTTCAGAATTTCGGCCAACTCCTCAGCCGATGTACTGCGAAGGCGCTATACCGAGTTCGCGGCGGAACATGTCGCTGAAACTGCTGGGGGAATAGCCGAGGGAGCGTGCGATCGCACTGACTGGCTGGCCCTGGATCAACTCCGCCACCGCCGTGGCCAATTGCACCTGGCGGCGCCATTCGGCAAAGCCCATGCCCAGGTTATTCTGAAACAGCCGCGACAAGGTACGCACACTGGCTCCGGCGGCTTCGGCATGCTGTTCGAAAGCAATCTCCAGCGATGGCGCAGCCATGACCGCCTGGCACGCACTGATCAGTCGACGGTCGGCATCCACCGGCATCGCGATGCGGATCTGCGAGCGGCGCGCCCGCTGCAATTCCAGCAAGGCCAGGCTGACCACGGCGTCGTAATACGCCGCATCGCCGTTATCGCCCTGGTCCACCAGCGTGACGATCAGTTCACGCAGCAACCCACCGACCTCGATCACCTGCACCTGGCTGTCCAATGTGGCCGCCAGTGCCGGACGCAAGTAGATATTGCGCATCTGCAAATCCGACACCACGCGAATTCCGTGTTCCACCCCGGGCGGCAGCCAGACGGCACGCTGCGGCGGCACCACCAGGGCTTCGCGCGGCGTCTCGACCCACATCACGCCGCTCATGGCGTAGAGCAATTGGCCCCAGTCATGGCTGTGGGGCTCAACGTACAGTCCACGCGGATAGGTACGCGCCAAGGGCTGCACGGGGACGGCGTGATCACTGAGGTCGGGAGGCGCAGCCAGGGCCATGATGTACACATCAATCAAGTGTGAGCCGCCATGGTAATGACCACCGTTCGACAATCCGAGTGAATTTTTACGGGTCACGCGGATCATTGGCTTATACCGACACAGCTCGGAAGCGTGCGCTACAGGCTTGATCAAGGAGAGAGACCATGGATGCAATACTGCCGGTCAACGGCATGGCACGGATCGACTACACCCAGGACACCCTGTTCGGGCCGATTACCCGGCATGTCGAATGCCAAGTGAGCTTGCAACACCAAGCGGGTGGGACGGTACTGAAAGTGTTTCAACCGTTGCCGGACGATCTACGTGAGGCGCAGACGGTGGTGTTTGCGCTGGAGGGACGACGTACCCGTGGCGTGGTGAAGCATCGTCGACACCTGGCCGACCATAGCCTGCGGCTCGAACTCGAACGCCAATAGGAGCCGGCTGGCCGGCTCCCGCAAACACATCAACCTTTGGCGGATTTGGCGCACTCGCACCCGGTTGCCGCCGCACACGGCTCACCATGCGCATGGTGCTCCGCACAGCCCTGACAGCAATAGCCCTTGCCGTCCTTCATTACCGCGTCAGCTCCCAGCACACACTTGCAGTGTGGGCAGGCACAGGTCTTATCTGGCATGGTCAGACTCCTTTTTCTTGGTCGTCCCGGTGCGGCGGGCGCCGGCACCTTAATGAGTGACTGCGGCCCGTCGGCGATGGTTCAAACCGTCAGTCGGCGCGGGTATTGCTGCGGTACATGAACACCAGCGCAAGGGCCAGGCAGACCATCGCCACAATCCGCGCACCCGACAATTCAATCGCCGGATTGCCCAGCCAACCGAAGTTGTCGATCAGCATGCCCATGCCCAATTGCCCGACGATCACAGCCACCGTCGCTACCGCCGTGCCGACGACAGGCACCGCGCCGACCATCACCATCATGTACACCACTCCGAACAAGGCCCCCGTGAGTTGCCATTTCGGCACATCCAGCAAGCTCACTGCCTGGGCGGGTTCAAAGAACAGGATCAACAACGCAGTGACAATCGCGCCCACTCCAAAAGTCACCAGGCTGCCGCGCAATACACCCACCGCCTGGCCCAGGCGACCATTGATGGCGGCCTGCACACTCAACACCGCACCTGCGGCGACTACTACTACCAGTAACAGAATCAGGTTCATCGCCTTAACCTCGCGCAATCAAAACAAGTGCCACCACAATCAGCGCCAGGGCAATCCAGCGCTCGCCATTGACCCGCTTGCGCGCCGCCCCGAACCAGCCGAAATGATCGATCAGCACGCTCTTGCCGACTTGCCCCGAAAGAATCGCGATCATGGTCATCGCGATGCCGATATGCGGCGTGGCCAGGGTCAGCACCACCACGTAGATCGGCCCCAGCAAACCGCCGATCAACTGCCAGCGCGGCAACTCGGACAACGCCGGGCCCTTTTGCGGGCCACTGAACAGCAGCAGTAGAAACAGGATGGCCGAGCCCACACCAAAGATGCTCAGCGTCGCCCACAAATGCCCCACCTGCACACCCAATGGCCCGAGCAGGCCCGCTTCAACCGACAAACCCATGCCAGCCACGATCACCAGCGGCAAAAGCAGTAGCCGCAGGACGTTTTTTTTCGGCTTGGCTAACGCCACGCCCTCGATGGAACTTGCTTGCATACACCACCTGCACATCTACAAAGGATTGGATGGCGAGCATTATCCGGTGGCCGTCCTGTGCGATAAATGGGAGCATACCAACAACACCTTTGCGCAAAACGCACAGCCTGGAGGCACGATGCAAGGCTTGAATGAACTGAGCTTCAAGGCGCTGCGCCTATTCGTCGCCGTACTGGACTTGGGCAGCTTTTCCGAAGTGGCGCGCCGAGAGGGCCTGGCGCCCTCTTCCATCTCCCGGCAGATCCAACTGATGGAACAGGCCCTCGGCCAGCAACTGCTCTACCGGCACACCCGCGCCGTCAGCCCTACCGAAGCCGGGCGCTTGCTCGGACGACATGCGCGGTTGATGCTGGAACAACTGGAAGCCGCCGGCCAGGCGCTGCAGGAACAGGAAAGCGAACCCAGCGGCCTGGTGCGCATCAATGCGCCGATGGTGTTCGGCCAGCGCCATCTCTCTCCTTGGCTGGGCGAGTTGTGCCGGCGTTACCCGAAGCTGCAACTGGATATCCAGCAAACCGACACCTATGTCGACCCGCTGCAAGACGGCACCGACCTGCTGTTCCGCATCGGCGTGCTCAACGACTCCAGCATGCAGGCGCGCATCTTCGCCCCTCAACGCTTCCGCATCGCCGCCAGCCCGGCCTACCTGGCCCGACACGGCGCACCGCAACATCCTGACGAACTGATCAACCACCAGTGCCTGGCCTACAAAGGCATTACCGGCCAGCAACGCTGGTTTTTCCGCAAGGGCCAGGGCGACTGGACACCTTATAGCGTCAAGGGCCCGATCACCGGCAACCATGCCGACACGCTCACCTACGCCGCCGAGCAGGGGCTGGGGCTGGTGGTGTTTCCGTCGTGGTTGATCGGCGACAGTTTGCGTGCGGGCGCTTTGCGGGCAGTGCTGACGGAGTACGACGTGGCGACAACATTGGAGCCGCAGCAGATTGCGGCACTGTGGCCGGGGAGCCGGCGCTTGTCGCTGAAGGTGCGGACGGTGATTGATTATTTTGTGGAATGTTTTGGAGGGGTGCCGTATTGGGATCGGTGACTTTTCCAAGTCGAGAAGAATGTCGCTATGAAGGAAATTTCCTTACAGAAATAGGTAGGTCCGTTCTGATTTTCCGGGCCAGTATTTCTAGCCTCTGCATGCTGAGGCAGACTCTGACGATATTTTTTTGAGAGAGCTGCCATGGAATTCACTTACCCCAAAAAATCGCGCGCTGCGCGAGCCGCTTCAGTCAGCGGTCTGGCCGTCTTTGATAGTGCACGTAGTTTTGGCTATATTTGGCCAAAATGCGGAGATAAACACATGACAACCGTACCTCTGGGCGAAGCGAAAAATAATCTGTCGAAGCTGGTTGATGAAGCTGCCGCCGGCAAGATCATTACCATTGCCAAACATGGGCGTGCGATGGCTCAGCTGGTGCCCGTCGGCAAATCCAAGGGCCAGAGAATAGGTGCAATGAAGGGCAAGCTCGTCATTCCTGAAGACTTCGATGCACCTTTGCCTGACGACCTACTGGATGCCTTCGAAGGCAACCGCTTATGAGAATGTTGCTGGATACCCATATTCTGCTTTGGACGCTGAGTGAAGATCCTAAGCTATCCAGCAAAGCCAGGAAGCTGATTGAGAACGCAGCAGAGATTTACATCAGCGCTGCAACATTCTGGGAACTGTCAATTAAGGTCGGCCTGGGGAAACTCACCGTCGATCTGGATGAAATCCGTGAGTACTGCCTGGAAAGCGGATTCGTCGAACTGCCCATCATCTCAGAACATGCGATCGCGGTGAAGGACCTTGAGCACCGTCACAAGGATCCGTTTGATCGGCTCATCGTTGCGACCGCCATCAGCGAGCCCATGAAGCTATTGACCGCCGATCCGCAGGTCGCCCAATACACGTCCCTGGCAATCCTGGTGTGAATCGTCCCGATTGCTTCGTTGTGTCTACCCAAAGACCCACTGCCCAATCAACCAGGCATTCGCCCCACTGATCACCGCGAACAGAAACCACGCCAGCAAGCGTGTGGGTAGGCGATTCACGAACGGCCCCATCAGTTGCTTGTCACCGGTCATGCGGATCAGCGGATACAGCGCGAACGGCAACTGCAGGCTGAGCACCACTTGGCTGAGGATCAGCAATTTGCCGATGGCATCGTCGCCCATCAGCCATACCCCCAGGAACGCAGGGATCAGCGCCAGGCCACGTGTGATCAAACGCCGCTGCCAGCAGGGAATACGCAGGTTGAGGTAGCCCTCCATGATCACCTGCCCGGCGATGGTGCCGGTAAAGGTGGAGCTTTGCCCGGAGGCCAGCAAGGCAATGCCAAACAGAATACTGGCGAAGGCACCACCAACCAGCGGATCAAGCAGGTGGTAGGCATCCTGTATCTCGACCACGTCAGTGTGGCCGGTCTTGTGGAAGGCTGCGGCAGCGAGCACCAGGATCGCGGCGTTGACCAACAGCGCGAGCGCTAGCGAGCCAATGGTGTCGATACGCGCCAACTTGACCGCGTCCTGTTTGCTGGCCAGATCCTTGCCGATCAGCCGGGTTTGCACGATGGAGCTGTGCAGGTAGAGGTTATGAGGCATCACCGTGGCCCCGAGGATGCCGATGGCCAAATACAGTGGTGCAGCATCGCTGATGGCCGACAATGACGGGGTGAAACCACTGAACACGTCCGGCCAGAAAGGTTTGATCAGGACCAGTTCGATGAAGAAACACACGCCGATAGTTGCTACCAGCGCCAGCATAATCGCTTCAAGGCGACGGAAACCGCGGTTCTGCAAGGCCAGGATCAACAAGGTATCGAAGGCAGTGATGACAATGCCGGTGGTCAGTGACACCCCCAGCAGCAGGTGAAAGGCCAGGGCACAGCCGAGTACTTCGGCGAGGTCAGTGGCAATGATGGAGATTTCCGCAAGCACCCACTGGGTGCGTGCGGATCGCTTGCTGTAGCGCTCGCGGCACAGTTGCGCCAGGTCTTTTCCGGTGGCAATGCCCAACCGCGAGCACAGGCACTGCACCGCCATTCCCGCCAGGCTGGCCAGCAACACCACGAACAGCAGGTTGTAACCATAGCGTGAGCCGGCCTCGATGGCCGTGGCCCAGTTGCCTGGGTCCATGTAGCCAATGGAGATCAGCAAGCCTGGTCCGGCGAACATTAGCGCGCGCTTGAAGAACGAAGCCTTGGGGTCAACGGCGACGGAACCGGCGACTTCCGGCGGGCAAAAGGGGGCGGTAGCGATTTTTGGCAGGCTGAATTTCACGCGGTATCCCAGGCAAACACACTCGATAGAGACGCAGCTTATCAGTCAGATGCGACCGTGCGCATCACCGTCTCCCGCGGCAAGTCGAACGCTTCGACCACTTGCACCACAAGGTCCATCTCCTGGTTCAGCGCTTCACGCTCCATGCGCTGGCGAATCACACCTATCACCAGCACCGCCAGAGTGGTAATTGAATACGCCGGGCCGGAAAACGCGCGTACCCCGCTCACCAACAGCATCGCTGCGGCCAGTGCCTGGCCCACCACCGGGATGGCCGTGGCCGCGCCACGACGCAGGATAAACCCGGTCAACCCGGCGAGCGCCGTGCCGCTCAACGCGGTGGTCGCCGATCGGCCGACATCGAAACGGTTGAACAAGCCCTGCTCCTTTTGCGCGGCGGCCTTGAGTTCGGCGTCGAACACCTGGCGGTCGGCGTTGCTGAGTTTGTCCTTGTACTGCTCGATGAGCTTTTCGGCGACCTGGGCTTCAAGGTCGGCCAATTCGACGGTATTGAGCGGCTCATCGAACTTGATACCCAGCCGCTGCACCACATCTTCGGCGATCTGGCGGTAACTCACGCCGTGGCCACGGGCCAGGTTCATAAAGGTATCGCCGCCCATGCGCTGCAACTCGATGGCCAGCTTGAGCGGCTCGCGCACTGTGGCGTCGATAGTCGCACTGCGCTTTTGCGCCATCAGTTCAGCGAGAAACTTCAACTCCTCGGGCCGCGCCTGCACCAGCGCCGGAAACAGCTCCGCGTCCTCTTCGGCAAAACGCACCTGCGGGCTGCGCTGGTCGGAGCGGATCATGCCGCGCCGCTCGTGCAACAGGTCGGTGTACTGCACCACCGTCTGCAACTGCGGCCAGTAGGCGGCATGATCGAAGGTCGCCAAGTGCACGTTGGTGACCTTGGCCTTGAGCGCCGGCGTCACCGGGATCGCATAGCGGCCGATGCAACGCTCGGTATCCGGTTTCAGGGCCAGCGCCCAGTCTTTGCTGGAGTGGCAATTGATCACGCGCCCGTTGAGCGGCGCCGATACATCATCCCACGGGCTCGACGTGCAGATCGCCCCGCCCATCAACAGCAGATTGTCCAATGGCAGTTCACGGGCGATCTCGGGATTGGCGAGCAGGCTCTTGACCAGAATGCGTGCGCCAAGGGAATGGCCAATCAGGTTGATACGCCGGACTGCCAGGGACTCGCCGTGCAGGTAATTGGCCAATTCGGGCAGCAAGCTCCTGGCGACCTCGTCCACCCGTGCCTCGACGCTTTTGTAGTGATCGAGGAAATACGCAATTGCCTTGCCCACCCCGACAGTCGCCGCGCCCAGGCTGCCGCCGCCAAGCATTGCGCCGATCACATCCTTGAACGGTGCAAACAGGTTTTCCAGGAAATGCCCCGCCGGCCAGAACAGCATCAGGTTGGTGGAGCCTTCGATGCCCGCCAACTGCGCCTTGAAGCTGCCCAGCTGTTGTCGGTTGAAGAACGCCGAATAACCGTGGACATAGAGATTAAGCACATCGCCCTGGGGCTCACCACACATCAAGAACGTGGGCTTGCGGGTGCGGTGCATTTCATCCCACTGGTGCTGCATGGGGCAATGACTCCTGGTGACAAGGGACGGCGATAGTAACAAAGGGCGGGGTTCAACGTCGTACCGCTGGGGGAAAATGCACCGCATTGGCCTCTTCGTCCTTTCAGAACAGGGAGGCGGCCTTGGACTTGGCCAGGTAACGCGCCGGTGAATCGCCCAGATTGCGGCGGAATACCGAAGTGAACGCGCTGGAACTGCTGAACCCCAACTCGAACGCCACATCGGTGATGGACGAGCCATGACTGAGCCGCGCCGTCGCCTCCAACAGGCACACCTGCTGGCGCCAGGACACAAAGGTCATGCCCGTGCATTCACGGAAGTTACGGGTGAAGGTGCGTCGGCTCATGCTCGACCAGTCGGCCATCTCGCAGATGGAGATCTTCTGGGTCGGGGCTTCGAGAAAGCGCTGACAAGAACGAGCCAGACGTGCTTCGGAGGGCAACGGCGCACTGAGGGGCAACTCGGGCATGGCGCCGATTTCATCGATCAACAGGGTCAGCACGCAGCGATCGCGAACACTGGGCGAGGCCGATGGCCCAATCGCCAGCGCCGCCTCCAGGAGATGGCGCAACAGCGGCGAGACGCCAAATACCTGGCAATAGTCCTGTAACCCTGCGCGCCGGGCCGCGTCGTCGTCCAGGTAAGTATTGAGCATCACCACATCGCCGCGCATGTGCATCTCATGGGAGACGCCGCCTGGCACCCAGATCGCGCGCTGCGGCGGTACGACCCAGTTACCGAGGTCAGTGAACATTTTCAGCGCACCGGTGGACGCATAAGCGAACTGCCCACGGCGATGGGTATGCCGTGGAAACACCGTGCCGGACGGGTACTCGCGCAGCGTCACCACCGCTTCGGGGCTGTCGGGTTCGTACGGGGAATAAGTGAAGGTCGGCGGCATGGCCCGATTTTGTCAAAGTATGACCTGACATAGCAAGCGGGCCACTACTCTGCCACCTAGAATCGTCGCTCCCCAAGTTGGGTTCATCTCGAAGGGATATTCGGAAAATGAGTGTCAAAAACTACTTGGACGTACGAGTAGACGGCGCCGTTCTGATGGTGGGTCTCAACCGCCCGCAGAAGCGAAACGCCATGTCTCTGGAAGTCATGCACGAACTGCGCGATACCTTCACCAATATGCCTGAAGGCATTGGTGCCGCCGTGCTCTACAGCACCAGCCAGCATTTCTGCACGGGGCTGGACTTGTCGGAGATCCGCGACCAATCGGTCATCGACAACGTCCAGGCCTTCCGCGAATGGCACAAAACCTTTGAACTGATCCAGTTCGGCAAGGTGCCCGTCGTCGCCGCCATTACCGGTGCCGCCATCGGTGGTGGCCTGGAAATCGCCACGGCCTGCAGCCTGCGCGTGGTGGATGACAGCGCCTTCTTCTCGCTGCCCGAGGCGATGCGTGGCCTGTACGTCGGCGTCGGCGCCTCGGTGCGCTTCCCACGCATCGCCGGCATCGCCCTGATGACCGACATGATGCTCACCGGCCGCACGCTCTACGCCAAGGAAAGCTATGAGCGCGGCGTAGCCCAGTACCTGGTGCCGGTCGGCCAGGCGGTACTCAAGGCCACCGAGTTGGCGCACAAGATCGCCGGCAACCTGCCCATGACCAACTACGCGGTAACCCACGTGCTGCCGCGCATTGTCGATCAAAGCCAGCAGGACGGCCTGATGACGGAAGCCTTGATTGCTGCCGTGGTGTCTTCGGACATCCGCACACAGGATCGCCTGGCGGACTTCCTGGATCGCAAGAAGGACAAGATCCAGACCGCGCCAGCGGTGTAACTCCCGGTCGTGAACGTTGCCGAGCGCACCTCGGCAAACCATGGATGGCCTTCACAATCACTATCAACCTGGTGAAACCATGTTTCAGCACAGCACTCAAGACGATCTTTATCGCAGCAATGACGCGACCGATGAACGATTGATCAAAATCGAACGCAGCTGGCACAAACGCGCACAGATCAAGCTCGATTCCCAACGGCCGGATATCCAGCTTGACCTGCAGGCGCCGGACTTTCTCGAGGCCCTGTTACCTTTCGCCCATGATCCGCATTACCAGCACTACCCCCACGCCCTGAAACTGCTGATCCTGTCGGCCGGCTGGGTGATCTATAACCAGAAAACCATCGCCATCGAAACCGAAATCATCTGCCCGTCCTGCATCGACCTGCTGCAGTTGGGCCCGCGCCTGAGCTCCGCCAGCGCCGCGACGATTTCCGAAACCCTGGCGGATGAGGCTTATCACACTCTGTTTTCGATCAACATGTGTGAGCTGGCAATTACCCAGCGTGGCATGCGCATCAAATGGCCGGAGCTGGAACTGACCCGCCACCTGAACCAGGCCCAGGCCACCCTGTCCGAAGCGGATTTCAAGATCTACCGCCTGGCCTTCTCGCTGGTCTCGGAGACATTTATCAGCGACTACCTGGCCGACCTCAGCGACGCGCCGGAGATCCAACCGGTGTTTCGCCATGTGGTGGCCCTGCACAAAAAAGACGAGCTGGTGCACAAGCACATCTTCCCGCTGTTCGTGCAGCAGGTGGTCGGAGACTTCACCGCGCAGCAAACCGCCTTGTTCACCCGCGGCATCGCCAACTCCATCCGGATCTTCCCGATGCGCGAGATTTCGGCGTGGCGAATCATCCTGCCGCAACTGCTCGAAGTGTTCGGCGACCAATCGCTGCTACTACCGACTCAATTTACCGAGACCGGCGAAGCGGACTACTCGGCCATGCCCGAGATTCTCAGCTCCATTGGCATACACCCCGACGCGGTGCTGCCTGAGCTGCCAGTGATGAGCGAACCGGTCACCACCGTTTGAAACCAGCGTGCTGCTGATCAATACAAATTCAATAGAGTAATTGTCATGTGTGGATACATTGGCGTCTTTGCCAAACAACCTCGTGCGTTCAACCCGAACATGTTCGATGCCGCCCTGCGTGCAATCCATCATCGCGGCCCGGACAGCTCCAGCCAATGGTTCGACCCCCAAGGCCAGGCCGCCTTTGGCTATGTGCGCCTGGGACTGGTCGGCCTGGGTAACGGCACCCAGCCTATCGTGGCCGACGAAGGCGACTTGGTGATGATGGTCAACGGCGAGTTCTATGACTATCAACGCATCCGCGCCGAACTGGAGAGCGATGGTTGCCGCTTCAAGACCTCGTCCGACAGCGAAATCGCCATGCACCTGTACCGCCGCCATGGCGTACGCGGCCTCAAGCAACTGCGCGGCGAATTCACCATCCTGATCTTCGATCGCCTGCGCAAAAAGCTGTTTGCCGTGCGTGACCGGGTGGGCGTCAAGCCGCTGTACTACACCGAGCATGAAGGTGCCTGGTACTTCGCCTCCGAAATCAAAGCCTTGCTAGCAGCCGGTGTACCCGCGCAGTGGGACCACGAAGCCTACGCCAATCGCGGTTTCATCCTGCGCGACCGGACTGTGTTCAACAATATTCGCAGCGTGAAACCAGGTTGCTGGATCATCGCCGATGAAAGCGGCCTGCAAACCGAACAGTACTGGGACTGGGACTTCCCGGATGCCCAAGCCACCGAGCAGCGCAGTGAAGCCGAGATGATCGAGTCCCTGCGCAACACCATCGAAGAGTCCGTACGCCTGCGCCTGCATGCCGATGTACCGGTCGGAGTGTGCCTGAGTGGCGGTCTCGACTCGTCGGCCATGCTCGGCATCGCCACCGAGCTGACCGGCCAGCCATTGCAGGCGTTCCACTTGTCGTTCGAAGGTGAGCAGGCCTACGACGAACGCCAGTACGCCGAAGTGGCCGCACGGCATAACCGTGCCCACCTCAATGTGCTGTCGGTGAACTCCTCCGACATGGCGGATAACTTCGAAAATGCCCTGTGGCACGCCGAAATGCCCTTCGCCAACGCTCACAGCGTGGCCAAGTACCTGCTGTGCAAATATGTGCAGAATCAGGGCATGCGCGCCGTACTCACTGGTGAAGGTGCCGACGAAGTCTTCGGTGGCTACCCGCACTATCGTCGCGACATGGTGTTGTACAACCACGAAAACCAGGACCCGACCGCGATCGCCGAACTCAGCCGACGCCTGCATGCCAGCGAAGATCGCTACCTGCCCGGCGGCAAAAATGATGTGAAATGGGTGCAGGACGAACTCGGCCATGGCGTGTCCTGGCTGCAAACCCAGTCGGCGCTGTTCGGCCCCCTGGCGCAGTTGTACAGCGATGACTTCCGTGAGCGTTTCAGCAATACCGATGCCTATCGCGAGTTCTACGATCGCCTGAGCCCACGGGCGCTCAACGGCTGGGAGCCGGTCAACCGTTCGCTGTATATGGTGGCCAAGTCCAGCCTGCCCAACGTGGTGCTCACCTCCCTGGGAGACCGCATGGAAATGGCCGGCAGTCTGGAAGGTCGACCACCGCTGCTCGATCACCAAGTGATTGAGGCCGCGTGCCGCCTGCCAGTGAACATGAAAGTGCGCGGCGCCACCGAGAAATACGCGCTGCGCGAAGCCATGCGCCCTTATGTGCCCCAGGCTGTGCTGGATCGCAAGAAGCAGTACTTCCGCGCCCCGCCGGCATCCGAAAGCCCGCAATCGAAGCTGTATGAAATGATCAACGACGTGTTGAGCGGCCCGGCATTGAATAACGTACCGTTCTTCGACCCGCGTAAAGTACGCGCCTTGCTGGCAACCCTGCCAAGCTTGTCCACCGCCCAACGCGCTTCGGCAGACAACCTGCTGATGGAAATCGCCGGGCTGTGCCTGATGCAAAAACGCTTCGCCTTGAACTGACTTCCCGGCGGCACCTCGCGATCGCGGTGTGCCGCCTGACCCAAGGAGGGTCCATGCTGAAAAAACATCTGTCTCTTGCCGTGCTCGTCACCCTGGTATGGGGCGTCAACTTCCCCATCACCAAACTCGGCCTGCGCGCCATCGACCCGTTTGTACTCACGGGTATCCGCTTCGCCCTTGCCGCCCTGCCGCTGGTGTTCTTTATCAAGCGTCCCGCCGTCAAATTCAGCTACGTGGCCGCCTATGGCTTCATCTTCGGGCTGGGCATGTGGGGCGTGATCAACTATGGCATCCAGGTGGGCGTGAGCCCCGGTATTGCCTCATTGATCATTCAACTCAGCGTGTTCTTCACCATGGGCTGGGGCTTTTTGCTGTTCAAGGAAAAGATCCGTGGCGCGCAGATGCTCGGCGCCGTGCTGGCCTTGATCGGCCTGGCGGGAATCATCTCCACCCAGGAAGGTAACCACGCGGTGCTGGGCGTCATGCTGATCGTGCTCAGCGCGGTGGCCTGGAGCGTGGGCAACGTGATCATCAAGAAATCCGGGGTGAAGGAGATCTTCTCGTTCATGGTGTGGGCCAGCCTGATCCCGCCGATCCCACTGTTCCTCACGGCCTGGTTGATGCACGGTAGCGCCGCGTTCGAAGGTTTGCAGGCCAGCCTCGACCTCACGGCTGTTTTGTCGATCCTGTTCCAGGTGTACCTGGCCACGCACTTTGCCTACTGGGGCTGGAACTCGTTGCTCAAGCTGTACCCGGTATCCACCGTGGCGCCGCTGTCGTTGCTGATTCCGGTGTTCGGTATCACCAGCTCGATGCTGATTCTGGATGAGCGCATTTCCACGCCGAACCTGATCTCGATCGGGATCATCATCGTCGGGCTGGCTGTAGGCCTGTATCGCAGGCCAGCCAACCTCGCGCCCGTGGAACCGCAGCCAATTGTCCACATGGATAGATAGTCATGGCATAAATTCGGTATTTTGTTTGTATATTGAGTGCTTTAGCTTGGGTCCAGTCCTGTACTGAACCGAAGGAAATACCATGAGCACGCCTGAATTTTTTGTCACTTCCGGCTACGGCGATTACATGCGCGAGCACCTGCATTACTCGCAGGCGGTAAAAATCGGCAATCGCGTGGAAACCTCAGGCCAAGGGGGCTGGGACGATGAGATCAAGATCCCCGCCGCCCTGGCCGACGAGATCGCCCAGGCGTTCCACAACCTGGAACGCACCCTTGCTACTGCCGGCGCCAGTTGGGAGCACGTGATTCACGTCAACTCCTACCACGTCGGTGGTTTCCCGCCCGAAGTCAACGAAGCGATGGTCAAACACTACCGCCAGTACATGCCCCACCATGCGCCGATCTGGACGCAAGTCGGCGTCGAGGCCCTGGGCCTGCCGACCATGCGCGTGGAAATCCGCGTGACCGCGATTATTCCCTGACCCCGAACCTGCGGATCACCCATTCGACAAACACCTTGAGCCGCGCGCTCTGGTGACGATTGGGTGGATAGAGGATGTGCAGCGGCGTGGCTGGACGCGACCACTGCGGCAGCACACTGACCAATTGGCCGTTGTCCACATAGTACTGAACGATGGCCTTGAAATGCTGCCCGACGCCCAGGCCGGCGAGCAGCATTTCCTTGAGGCCGTTGCCTTCATTGGTGGAATAGGCGCAATCGCCCACTTCGATGCGCCTGTCACCCTGCTCGAAAATCAGTGGTTCCGCTTTACCAGATCCGGCAAAAAAATAGCCGGCCTTGAGGTGGTTGAGCGCCAGATCCTCCGGGGAAAGCGGCACACCTCGGCGCTCCAGGTAATCAGGGGCCGCACAGGTCAAATACTCCAGGTCGGTCACCTTACGCCCGATCATCGCCATGTCATCCAGCTTGCCGGCGCGGATCACGCAGTCCACCCCTTCCCCCACAATGTTCACCGAACGATCACTGATACCCAAGGCAATGGTGATATCGGGATACTCGCGATGAAAATCCACCAGCGCCGGAATCAGCAGGCAATTGGCAAACGACGCAGGCGCATCCACCCGCAGATGCCCGCCGGGCTTGAGGACTTGCCCACGGATGGCGCTATCCACTTCGTCCAATTCTGCGACCAGGCGCCGGGCATGTTGGTAATACTCCAACCCCTCGGACGTTGGCGCCAGAGCCCGTGTGGTGCGGTGCATCAGCTGGATGCCGAGGTGCTTCTCAAGGTCGGTGATCAGCTTGCTCACGGTGGAGCGCGGCAGCGTCAACTGGTCGGATGCACGACTGAATGAGCTGGTTTCGACGACGCGAACAAAGGCACGCATGGCGAGAAGTTGGTTCACAAGGATGACCTTCTGGATAGCTGCAACCGCTTTCAGCAGGCGAAATTGTCGATCTTGACCTGACCATCGGGAAACGTGGCAATAATCTCCAACTCGCCGCCCATCGCGCGGATATAGTCGCGCAACGTGCTGATATACATGTCGGTGCGCCGCTCCATCTTGGAGACGGCCGCCTGGTTGATGTTCAGTGCTTTAGCCAGGCTCGCCTGGCTTAACTGCTGGGCTTTGCGCAGCTCATGCAGTGGCATTTCCTGCAGGTGCTGCTGAAACAACAGCTTGGCTTCGACGCGCGATTGCGGCGTCATGCGCGCTTGCAGTTCAGCGAATTTCTTAGGCATGGTGACGACCCTTCCAACCAGAATTCGACCTCACAAAATATTCCACCAAAGGAATAATAAATTCAACCTGTCGAACAGCGTTTTACCTGAGTCTCTACCCACCCCGCTCAAAAACACAATTTTCGAAATGTAAAAAGCGCTCTAATACACCCTTGTTGATTGGTTTTAGAGATCCTGGAGTTCGCAATGCCCCATGAAGGCAACCTGTTACAAGCAGCTGTGGTGTTCCTGCTCGCCGCCGTGCTGACCGTGCCCCTGGCCAAACGCCTGCAACTGGGCGCAGTGCTGGGCTATCTGTTCGCTGGTGTGATTATCGGCCCGTCGGTGCTGGGTTTGGTGGGCAATCCGCAAAGCGTCGCGCAATTTTCCGAGCTGGGCGTGGTGTTGCTGTTGTTCATCATCGGTCTCGAACTGTCGCCCAAGCGGTTGTGGGTGATGCGCAAGGCGGTGTTCGGCGTCGGTCTGGCGCAAGTGCTGCTGACGGGCCTGGTGATGGGCGTGGTGGCTTTGTGGCTGTTTGGCCAGTCGTGGAACAGTGCGATCGTGCTCGGTCTGGGCCTGGCGCTGTCGTCCACCGCGTTTGGCCTGCAGAGCCTGGCCGAGCGCAAGGAGCTGAACCAGCCCCACGGCCGCCTGGCCTTTGCGATTCTGCTGTTTCAGGACATCGCCGCGATCCCGCTGATCGCCATGGTGCCGCTGCTGGCCGGCAGCGATCACCCGACCACCGAAGCCCAGGGCCTGCAGCATGTTTTGCAAATTCTCGGCAGCATCGCGGTGGTGATCATCGGCGGACGCTACCTGTTGCGGCCGGTGTTCCGCATCGTCGCCAAGACCGGGCTGCGCGAAGTGTCCACCGCCACCGCACTGCTGGTGGTGATTGGCACGGCCTGGCTGATGGAGCTGGTGGGCGTGTCCATGGCCCTCGGCGCCTTCCTCGCCGGCCTGCTGCTGGCGGACTCGGAATATCGCCACGAATTGGAATCCCAGATCGAACCGTTCAAGGGCCTGCTGCTGGGCCTGTTCTTTATCAGCGTGGGCATGGGTGCCAACCTCAGCCTGTTGCTCAGCTCGCCGCTGGTGGTGATCGGCCTGACGCTGCTGCTGATTGGCCTGAAACTGCCGCTGCTGTATGCCGTGGGCCGCATGGTCGGTGATCTCAATCGCGAAAGCGCCCTGCGCCTGGGCGTGGTGCTGGCGGCGGGTGGCGAATTCGCCTTCGTGGTATTCAAGATCGGCCGTGATCAAGGTTTGTTCGAACCGCACCTGTACGACATCCTGGTCCTGACCATCACACTCTCCATGGCTGTTACGCCGCTGCTGTTGCTGGTGTGCCCAAAGCTGTTCAAGCCCAAGGTCAAGCCGGTGGAAGTGCCCGAGGAATACCGCACCATCGAAAGCGACGCGCCCCGCGTGGTCATCGCCGGCATGGGCCGTATGGGCCAGATCGTCGCGCGGATCCTGCGCGCGCAGAACATCTCGTTCATTGCCCTGGATACCTCAGTGGAAACCATCGAACTGACCCGCAGCTTCGGCGGCATGCCGGTGTTCTACGGCGACCCGCAACGCCCCGAGATCCTGCACGCGGCCAAAGTCGACCAGGCGGAGTTCTTCGTGATCGCCATGGACGACCCGGAGATCAACATCAAGACCGCCGAACTAGTGCGCAACCTCTACCCGCACATGAAGATCATCGCCCGCGCACGTAACCGCCAACACGTGCATCGCCTGGTGGACCTCGACGCGTCACCGATTCGCGAGACCTTCTACTCCAGCCTGGAAATGAGCCGCCGCACGTTGGTAGGCCTCGGTTTGAGCCAGGCCCAGGCCGACGCGCGCATCACCCGCTTCAAGAACCACGACCTGCAAGTGCTGGCCGCACAACACGCGGTGTACGACGACGCCGCCAAAGTGATGCAAACCGCCCAGGAAGCCCGGGCAGAACTGGCGCGGCTGTTTGAGATGGACCGACTTGAGGAAGAGTCCGACAAGGTGTGAGGCTATGGGTGAACGATTTTGCGAATTTTCTGACAGAATACGGCGCAATTTCGTTCACCCCTGGAGCGCTTCATGGCCACTTTCACCAAGACCGCCGTCCTGCTGGCCCTCGCGTTGGCCGCGGGCAGTGCATTTGCCGCGTCCAAGCCGACCACGCAAACCATCTCCACCTTGGGTGGCAAGTTCACCTTCAACCTGCCCAAAGCCTACGCCGCCGACACCCTGCCGGCTGGCAAGGCCGAGGATGGCACCGCTGACACCCAGGGTACGATGTATGCCAACCAGACCACTAAAAGTGTGGTGATCGTCGCCGAAACCGTGCGTAACGATGGAGTAACCATCGGCGACAACGACGCGCAATTCCTGGACGGCGCCGTGGCCGGGTTCGTCAAGGACCAGAGCGCAGCACTGCCTGACTTCAAGAAACAGAGCGAGAAAAAACTGACGTTCAAAGGCCTCGGCCTGCGCCAGGTGGACAGCACCGCCACCCAAGGCGGCGGCAAAACGCTGAACTCCACGTTCCTCGGTGGTTCGGGTAATCACCTGCTGGTGATCCAGGCGATTTCGCGGGCGGATGATGCCAAGGGGCATGCGGCGTTGGTGAAGCAGATTACCGGCGGCAAATAACCCGGTCTACCAAGCAACACATAACCAAAGTGGGAGCGGGCTTGCTCGCGAATGCAGTGTGTCAGTCACCGATGTTTCGACTGACCTACCGCATTCGCGAGCAAGCCCGCTCCCACATTTCTTAACGGTGTTTATTTCAGGCTTTTTTCCAGCCAGGCTTTCAGGTCCTGCACTTCCGCCTCGCTGATGGTATGCGGCATGCCGGGATACCCATGAAACTCCGGCTTCAACCCCAACCCCGTCAACACCTCATTCGCCCGCGTCCCCGACACATAGGGCAGCGCCTGGTCCAAGGTGCCATGGCCGATAAAAATCGCCAATTTGCCCAATGACGCATCCGGCTTCAGTTCAGCCTTGAGCACCGGGAGCACGCTGCCGCTCAACGCCGCAATGCCGCGCAGCAGTTCCGGCCGGCGCAGGCCCACCTCATAGGACATGATCGCCCCCTGGCTGAAACCCACCAGGAACACCCGATCCGGTTGGGTGTGATATTTGGCGGTGGCTTTGCCGACAAAGTCTTCGATCAACTGGGCGCTGCGTTGCAGGTCCGCCGTCTCGCCATCGTAATCGCCGTTGCCGGGTATCTTGGTAAACCAGCGATAACCGTGGGAATCCACTGGCATCGGCGCACGGGCCGACAAGTAAGTCCACGTGGAGGGCAGCGCGTCCTTGATGCCGAACAGATCTTCCTCGTTGCTGCCAAACCCGTGCAGGAAAATCACCAGCGGCTGGTTGCGTGCATCACCCTGGGTTTGTTCCAGGTAAGACAGCGGCAAGTCCGTATGCAACCTCTCGTCGGCATGGGCGGTACCGACGACCAGCGTCAGCGCCAGGGCAACCAGTTTGAGCATGGGGCATCACCTCAGGGTTTACGTAACAGATAAGTGTCCATGATCCAGCCATTGTCCAAGCGCGCCGCCTTGCGCACCCGTTCGATTTCTTCTGCGACTTCGCTGACTTTGCCGCTGATCAGTATCTCATCCGGCGTGCCCAGGTAGGCGCCCCAATAGATCTCCAAGTCCTGGTCCGCCACGCTGCGGTAGGAGTCTTCGGCGTCGAGCATTACAACCAACGTGTCGGCATCACTCGCCTGCCCCGCCGCCAAACGGCGCCCGGTAGTGATCTCAACGGACTTGCCAATACGGTTCAGCGGTACTTTGTGCTGGGCGGCCAAGGCTTGCACACTGGTGATGCCCGGGATCACTTCGAACTCGAACTCACTGCGGCCACTGGCAAGAATCGCCTGCAAGATGCGGATGGTGCTGTCGTACAGCGCAGGGTCGCCCCAGGCGAGGAAAGCGCCCACTTCACCGTCAGCCATTTCTTCGTTGATCATGCGTTCGAAGGTCTGCTGCTTGTCGCGGTTGAGGTCCTGCACGGCGGTGGTGTAGTCGATCTCGCCGCGCACCCGCTCGGGGCAGCTGGCCTCGACGAAACGGTAGCCAGGCTCGGTGATGTAGGTCTCGCAGATCTCGCGACGCAGGTCGATCAACTTGTCTTTGCTCTGACCCTTGTCCATCAGGAAAAACACGTCGGTGCGGTTGAGCGCCTTCACGGCCTGCATCGTGATGTAGTCAGGGTTGCCGGCGCCAATGCCGATGATCAGGATGCGTTTCATGGGTTGCTCTCATTGCGGGGCGTGGATTTTGCCATGTTCGGGCAGCTAGGCGTGAGTTTCCAGGCGCAGTCGCCAGACGTCGTTGAAGCGCAGCTCAGTGGCGGACAACGGTTCGACGTCGATCAGGTAGAACATCGAGATCGGAAATTCCATGACGTACAGCATTGCCGCACGGATCACGAAGGGATGGGTGATGGCCACGACGTGGCCGGGTTGGGTTTCGAGGGATTTCATCCAACGGCATACTCGTGCGCAGACTTGGTCCACGGATTCGCCGCCATGCGAGGCACTGGCGCTGTTGCCAAGCCAATCCATCAACTCGTTGCGATCTATCGCGTCGATGTCCTTGCCCTTCCACCGACCAAAGTCAGCATCGCGCAAGGCTTTTTCGACTTGGGGATGCCTGCCGAACAAACCTGCTGTCTGTCGGGTACGCGCCTCGGGACCGCACAATAAGCGCAAGTTTTTCTTGTAGCGGCCGGCAAGGGACAAACCCGCATTTCGCCAATCCATCGCAACGGACTCGTCATCGGGAAAACGCCCCTTTTTTTGCTGGAGAGTCACGGCATGGCAGATAAGTGTCAAACGAGTGGCCGGCATCACAGAGTGCTTCAACGACAAGGATGAGGCCACCAAGACTGGCGCAGTTCTCGCTAGGGCGCAACGCCTTGTGCCAGATAAAGCACCTGGTAACCCGCGCCAGGATATTCGGCGTCCAGCGCCTTGGCGGACAGCGTAAACCGCACCAACCGCCACGCTTGCACATCCAACGCGAGGAACACTGCGAACGTGTCACTGTGCTCAGCCACCTGCTGATTACGCTGTTTCTCCTCGGCCAAGATCGCGGCGCGGTTCGCCCCTGGCGCCAATGCCCACTCCTCGCGATACAAACTCAACGCGCCCTGTGCCGGGCCACGTTGCAGGTCCAACGGCAACCAGCTCTCGATATGTGGGCGGCCAAAGCTGTCGAGCACCTTCTGAAAGCGCTCACCCAGCAGGAAGTCAGCCGCCTGCAGCGGGTCGGCCCAGAGGTAAACCGACGAATACACATTACCCCCGCGCTCCTGGGCGATAAACGCCTTGAACAGCAACCCCTCGGCGTTATCCCACAACGGCCCCAATTGCGCGGCGCGTCGGCGGATCACGCCCATGTCGTAGTCGGCAGGCAAGCGATGTGAATACTGTTTGGCAAACATGGACAAACTCCTGGGCAAGTTGAGTGTTTAGCTTGCGCAGCGACGATGATTTCAACAAGATATCAACCGATATAAGTGCGATAAGGATCTAATATGACTGACGCACCCAAACCGCTGGATATCGACACTGTCCAAGCCTTCGTGCTGGTGGCCGATTTCGCCAGCTTCACTCGCGCCGCCGAAGCCCTCGACACCTCCCAGGCAGCGATCAGCCTCAAACTCAAACGCCTGGAAGAACGCCTCGGCTATCGCCTGCTAGAGCGCACGCCACGCCATGTGCGGTTGTCGCCCCAAGGCGAACAATTCATCGTCGCGGCCCGCGCCCTGCTCAATGCCCATGAACGCGCCTTGGGCGATATGAACAGCCACGCGCCGCGACGCCTGGTGATCGGCATCAGTGATCACGTGGCCGGCCCGGACTTGCCGACCTGGCTCAATCGCCTCGCCGCTTACGATCCGTTGGTGATCCTTGAAGTGCGCATCGCCTCCTCCCGCGAGCTGGTCGCCGCCTTCGACCGCAGCGAACTTGACGCCGTGATCGTGCGCAACGAGGGCGACCGCCAGGATGGCGACGTGCTGGCGGTGGAACGCTTCGGCTGGTTCGCCGCCCCCACCTGGCAACACAGCCCCGGCACGCCCCTGCGCATGGCCACAATGGCCGCGCCCTGCGGCGTTCGCCACTTGGCCACACGCGCACTGGATGAGGCACGCATCGACTGGACCGAAGTGTTCGTTGGCGGCGGTGTCATGGCCGTGGGCGCCGCCGTCAGCGCCGGATTGGGCGTCGCCGCCCTCGCCCATCGCGTTGCGCCGGCAGGTGCGGTGGAAGTGAGTGAGCAATACGGGTTGCCCGCCTTGCCCGTGAGTGAGGTGGTACTTCACAGCCGCATCACCGATGTGCGCTCACGGGAAACACTGCGTGCCTTGAGCGCGACCTTTCGCGGCGTGCTGCAACGCTAATCAAACCATTCGCGTCGGCCTTCAAAGGTGCCGATGATCAACTCCACAATCATCCGCACCGCCTCCACATCCGCCACCTGCGCATTCACCGCCAGCCACACCTGGCGCTGCATGCTCTCGGCCAACAACCCCGGCAACGCCACCAGGCCCCGGTCAAAACTGCTCATGTAATGTGGCAGCAACCCAATGCACGCACCGCAACGAATCATCTCCAACATCAGCGAATACGCATGCACCTGCACCACCGCCGCCAAGCGCTGCTGCACCCCCCGGTTCCACGCCTGCAACGCGCCCACCTGCGCATCAGGCTGCCATTGCACCAGCATGTAGTCGTCGAGGTCTTCGACACTGTCCGGGCGTGTGGTCAACCGCGAATAACGCTTGGCGATATGGGGTAAGTAATGTAGGCGCGCCAGGGCCTGTGGCGGCTCGGTGGCAAAGCTCGGTCCAGGCACGGGGCCATCGGTGTCCGACAGCCATAGCACCACATCCACATCCACCGCTTGCAGCGACAACTGGCTGTCGATGGAGATGATCTCCAGGCGCACGCTGGCATTGCGGCGCAACAAAGCGATCAGGTCGCGACCAAGGATGTCGTGCAGGATCGGTTCGGCCACTGCCAGCCGAATCAACGGCTGCTCCGTGACCGGCAAGCGCCGTTCATGGGCCAGGGCAATCAATTGGGCCTGCAACTGCTGGCCATCGCGACTGAGCACCAAGCCATTGCCCTGGTAGGTGAACAGCGAATGCCGTAAATGTTCTTCCAACTGCGCCAGGCGCTTGCGCAACAGCGTCGCCTTGATATTCAAGCTGCGCGCCGCCTGCATGAAGCAGCCGCAGCGCGCGCTCACCAGAAAGTAGCGCACCACCTCCGGCTCGATCTCATGGGCCAGGGCCAGCCAGCTACTGCGTCCCTCGGTGGGGGCGCGATAAGAGGACGGCCCCTGGGGGGCGGACGGTTCTAGAAATGCCATGGGAGACTCCCTGTCTTGTCGGTCTGTGCATCCAATGCGGGTTGACGCGGGTTACTCCAGCACCTTGTTCAGCTCGGCGCCGTCGATACTCAGGGTTGCGGTGTTGAGCATGCCTTCGAGGTACGCCTTGGCGATCTGCTCCTGACGTTGGACACGCAGGGCCTGGGTCAGGCGCTCGCGCAGTTCGTCGAGGGTCGCAGTACGCGCCGGTTGCTGGCCGGTGAGTTTGAGCACATGAAACCCCGCCGCGCTCTGCACCACGTCCGACACGGCGCCGACCTTGAGGCGCGACACGGCATTGCGCACTTCCGGCACCAGCTGTTGCAAGGGTTGCATGCCTGAGTCACCGCCGCGCGCGGCGGAGTCGGTGTCCTGGGAAAACTGCGTGGCCAGGGCGGCGAAATCACCTGGCGCGGCCTGGGCACGACGGCTCAGTTCCTGGGCCTGGCGGCGCACGTTGTCGACGGTTTGCGGGTCATTGGTCGCCAGGAAAATCTGGCTCACCCGGTACAATGGCGGCGTCACCCATTGCGACTTGCCACTGTCGTAGGCCTGCTGCAACTCCGCCGCGCTGGGGTAATCGGCCGGCACCTGGCTGACCGAGAGCATGTAGTCGCGAAACACGATCTGCTCGGCGGCGGCGCGGGTCTGCTGTTCCACGTCCGGGCGCTGGCGCCAGCCTTGGGCGTCGGCCTGTTCGAGCACCGCCTTTTGCGCCAAACGTGAACGAATCCAGGTTTCCAACGCACCACGGTTACCGCGCAACTGCTCACGGGACTCGGCAGGCAGGCTGGCCAGCACGGTTTTCAGTTCCATCAGGTCGATCTGCTGATTGCCCAGGCGGGCCACCGCCGGCCCGGCCGATACAGGATTGATCACCGGCGCCGGTTGCTGCGCCGCCACCGGGTCACTGCCCGGCCGCAGGCTCAAGCCCACCGCCACCACCAGCAAGACCAACGCACCCGCGCCGACCATCAAGGTAGGTTTCTTCACAATACCGGCGCCTCGGCTTCAGCCTGCAACTGCGCGGCCTGCTGGCTGTATTCACGCAGGTAAACGATAAATTCCTGTAACAGGCGATCCCACAACTCCAGCTGACTGCGCAGGTGCGTGGCGCCGACGCCCGCCACCACCACGTCCATTTCCATCAACAAAAACTCGCCCTGCACCGACAACCGCGCAAAGCGTCGCGACGCGTTCCACACCTGCGCCAGACCTTCAGGCAATTCGCCCTGGATGCGCAGCGCACAGCTGTAGGTGAAATCCACATAGCTGCCCTGCTCCACCGCCGGGTTGCCGAAACGCACGGCAAAACCGATGCCCTGACTGGCGCTGAGCAATTGCACGACGCCATTCTGTTCGGTGTGGTTGACGCGGTAGCCGGCTTCCTGCAGCAGTTCGGTGAGGCTCTGGGTGGTGACGCTGGAGATCAATTCGTTCATGGTGATTTCTTCCCTGTCGATCAATGATTGGCGGTTGCCTGGGGCGCATCGAAACGGCTTTTGTACAAATCGTCGCCAAAGCCCTGGGCGAGTTCCTCGAACTTGACCCGAGCGCTGCTGGCGAAGGGCTGGCGAATACTCATCACCTCGGCCACGTCGATTTTTTCGTAGGCCGCGAGCAACTGCTGGGCCACGCCGTACATCTGTTGATTCTTGACTGAACATTGCTGCACTTGTGTGTCACGTTCGCTCAGTTGCGCCTGCAAGCGCGCACGCTCGGCCTCTTTGCCCTTGGCCAGCACCAGCAGTTCGTCATAGGCCTTCTTGAACTTGCCGATCTGCTCGTTGCTGGCCGCCACCTGGGCCTGAGCTTGACTGTGCAGGCTCTGTTGCTGGCCGGCCATTTGCTCGGCCACGCCACGCACCTGGGCGAGTTCGGTCGTCAGCTGCTTGATTTGCGCCTGGGCCTGCTTGGCCTGGTTTTCGGCCGCAATCCGCGCGGCGCTGGCCTGGGCCTGTTCGCTTTGCAGGGCCTGCAATTGCTGGGTAGTGCTGCGCAGTTGCGTACGCAGGCGTTCCTCCATGCCTTCAGCCGACGCGCCGGTGGTGACCAGCAGCAGCAACAGCCCGCAGATTCGCGTGTTCATGTGGCATCTCCGTGCGCATCAAAAGCGCGTGTTGAGTTCCAGTTGCATCACATCGACTTCGAACGGCGCGCCATACACTTCAGACGCGCTTAACCAACGCGCACTGGCGTAGATGTTCTTTTCGATGCCGTAGTTGGCGCCAATGAAATACCCCTTGGCGTTGGTGCCGCCCAGGTGGAACGACGAATCGTTGAAGCCGTCAGGCAGTGCGTCAGGCTGGATGTATTTGTAGCCGGCCAACACGTTCCAATCGCCGCGTTTGCGCATTTCCAGCGCGCTGCCGAGGGTGAACGACACCATCAGCGCATTGCCGCCACTTTCAAACTGGCCCTTGCTGTTGATGTTGTTGACGATCTGGCCTTCGCTGCGCTTGAGCATCTCGCCCTTGTCGTAGGCCAGGTTGTGGATGAAGTTGCCTTGGGTGCGCAGCTTGAAATCGCTGGGCAGCTCGGCATCCCAGGCCAGGTTCAGGTCGAGCACATCGAACTTGGATGCCAGGCCGACGAACTGCGGTTGCGGGGTCAGGCCTGGGGTGGCTGGATTCGGCGTAATGTCGCGTAGCAGGAACACGCTGTTGCCCTTTTGCATGAAGGCCAGGCGCGAGCCGTCACTGTCACACGCCGGCTGGCCGGACCACGGCTGGCAAGCGCCGGAGCGTTTACCTTCGATATCGTCAAAGTGGTAGTAGGCCAGCGCGCCCTTCAGGCTGTTTTCGCGGTTGATCTTCCAGTTGGCGCCGATCTGCCCACCAAACAGCCACTTGGTGTCGCTGTCTTCCTTGTCGAAACCGTTGCTGCTGGCCGAGTCGGAGGTGTACTCCACCGGGAACGCGCCCAAGGTGCCGAACAGGCCCCACTGGCTATTGAGCGTATGGTTGAAATTGGCGGCGATACCGTCGAAGTTCAGGTCGCCCGAATACATCATGTCAGTGGAATAGAACGGGTTGGCGAATCGCCCGGCGGTGAGGGTCACGTCCGGCGTGGCCTTCCAACTCAGGTAGCCCTGATCGAGCCAGATGTCTTTCTTGCCAAAGCCGCCGCCCAGGGTCTGGGTGGTGGACACCGGGTTGTTGTCAGAGCCGGTGCCCACACGGATGCCGGCCGTCCAGTCCGGTGACAGCACGGCTTTCATGCCCAGGCGCGCGCGCAGGCGGAACAGGTTTTCGCGGTCCTTGGTGGTGTTGAGCAGCGGCGGCAGCTTGGTGTTGGTGTCTTTGTTGGTGTCGTACGGGCCGCTTTCATTGAGCTTGGCGTAGTCGACGATCTCGTTGCTGTTATTGCCCGAAAAATAGCGCGACTCGTCCCGCAGGCGGATATCGCCATCAAAGCTGATACGCGAGACCCAATCCGGGAAGGTATTGGGCTGGGCCCAGTTTTCCTGCTTGGCGGTGGCCATGACCTCGGCCTTGACCTGATCACGGATCTGATCCTTCACCGCCTGCGGCACGTACTGCACACGCACGTCACCCGGCGCAGCGGCGGGGCCTGCGGCCACCACCGGCGCGGCATTGGCCTGGCGGGCCTGCTGGGCCTCTTTTTCGGCCTGGGCGATCAGGCCGTTGGCGGTGTCCTGGGTCAGCACGCCTTGCTGCACCAATAGGCGGATCAGGTTGATGGTGACGTTTTCCGAGGGTGCGACCGGGGCTGCAGCCGCCTGGCCGACCAGGGTCGCGATGACCATGCCGACCGCCAGGGTCAGTCGATTCACGGGGGAAATCATGTGTACGCAACTCCTGTAAAAAACCGTAAAAAAGGGTTTGTTCAATCCGGACGCCGGCCCTTGAGTGACAGGCGCATGGGCAGCGTCAGCGACGCCGGCGGCTTCTGTGTGGCACGCGGTGCCTGGATCAAGGCGAGCATCTGCGCGTCGGTCTCGGCATCCCCGCTGGACTTGGTCACCAAGGCTTTGGTGACCTGGCCATCGGCGCCCAACCACAGGTCTATCTGTATCGAGAACGCCTTCTTGCGCAGTTCAGGGTCTTCGCGCATCAGTCGCTGATAAGTGCCGGCCAGGTACTGCTTGTAAGTGCCCGTTCCCAACCCACCGCCACCACTGCCGGCCATGCCGCCGCCCTTGCCGGCGCCGATGTTGAAACCGTCGTTGCCGGACTGGGCGTCGCCGTCGATCTGCATCGGGTTGGCCAGGTCTTCGTTAGGCGAAGGCGGCGCTTCCTCGGCTGGCTTGACCTCTTCGGGTTCGGGGCTTGGCACCGGTTCCGGGATTTTTTCTTCGACCTGGGGCTCAGGCTCCTTGGGCTTTTCCGGCGGTGGTGGCGGTGGCGGCGGCAACGGGATAATCGTCGGCACCTTCGGTGCTTCGCGGCGCACGCCACTCATGTCATTGGCCCATTGCCACAAGAACCAGGCCGCCACGGCACCCAGCAACAGGCCCACGCCCCACTTCAACGGGCGCAACGGCGGCTTCTTCTTAATGGGCAAGGGCGCGATCGGGATCTGTGCGGTCATGTCTCAGCCCTGACTCGGTTTGCCGGTAACCAACCCGACCTGGGACAGTTCCAGCCGACGCAGCAGGTCGAGCACTTCGATCACCTTCTGGTACTGCACCATCGCATCGCCACGCACGATCACCGGGAAATCCGGGTTCAGCGCTTTCTCGATGCGCAGGCGTTCTTCCAGCTCGCCGAGGGTCACCGGGTAGGCGTCGAGAAACACCTGGCCACCGTCGTTCACGGAGATGGCCTTGGTCTTGGCCTCCGACAACGACACCGAAGCGCTGGCCTTGGGCAAGTGAATCTGGATGCCCGAGACCTGAGCGGTGGCGGTGAGGATAAACATCACCAGCACCACCATCAGCACGTCCACCAGGGGCGTGATGTTGATACTGTCGACGGCGGCATCATCGTCATCGTCGTGGGAGGTATTTACGGAAGCCATGGCAGATCTCCTCAGGCCGGAACAGCGGCGTGATGGTCACGACGGTGCGCGGCTTCACTGTGCTGGCTCTCGCCGTGCATCTCCGCCAGGCGGGTGATGAACTCGTCGACAAACACACGCATGTCCGCGCTGACTTCCTTGTTGCGCGTGATCAGGCGGTTGTAGCCAAACAGCGCCGGGATCGCGACAAACAGGCCCATGGCCGTGGCCAGCAACGCCGCCGCCATACCGGGAGCAATCGCATTGATGTTCACGTCACCGGCCATGGCCGTACCGAGGAACACCACCATGATCCCCAGCACTGTGCCGAGCAGGCCGATGTAGGGGCCGCCGGCGATGGCGTTGGACAGGGTCGAGAGCTTGGAGCTGAGCGCCTGGTTTTCGCGGGTGCGCACGCCGTCCATCGAGCAGCGGATGGCTTCGATGGTGGCGGCCGAGACCGACGAGGTGTCAGCGCCCTGGGCACGCCGGGTGCGGATCTCCTTGACCGCTACCAGGTACAGGCGCCACAGCGAAGAATGGGCCAGGCGCTCACCCAGTTGGGCGTCGTCGGCGTACATCTCCAGGCGGGTACCGATTTGTGAGAAGTGCTCGCGGAACACCTCGTTGGCGCTGCTGAGGCGGCTGACCTGACGGTTCTTACGCAGCATGATGACCCACGACTGGAACATCATCGCCACCAGCACCAGGATGATTACCCAGGCATCCACCGGCACCGCGTTGAGCAAGAAGCCCAGGCTGCCGAAACCAAAGCCGGACTGTTCTTCATCCACGCCATAGGCCACCAGTTTCGACTCGGCGCCCTGGGCGCTGGCATCGGCCAGCAACAGTGCCGCCGGACGCGCCACCTTGGACAGGCGCAGCTCATCGATGGCCCCGGCGAATGGCAGGTGCGTGGTGCCCGCTTCCGGCAGATCGGCACCAATGGCCAGTTGGGTGTTGAACGCGGGCAAGGCAACAGCCAGGGTGGCAGTCTCGCGGCCATTCACATACAGCGTGACCTTGTCACCCTCAGAGGTGAACGCCAGGTGCTGCCATTGGCCGGGGTTCAAAGGTTGAGTCGACACGGCGCGCTGGCCGTCGATGTCCACGAACGGCATGCCCTGGTTCAGACCCAGCAACAGGCTATGGGCACCATCACGTCGGGCCAGCACGACTTGCTCGCCGCTGGCTTGGTCCAGGCGCAGCCAGGCGCTGAAGGTGAACGCGCCACCCGCAGCGTGTTGCAGCGAAGGGCTGGCCGGCAACATCAGCGGTTGACCGCTGAACTGCAAGGCACGGCCGATCACACCGTCGATGCTCGCACCGGTGGCGTTCAACGCGGTGTTGGCGTAGGCCGTGGTGTCGCGGGCCGGTGTGCCGTTGGCCCCGTCAAAATGGTAGAGCGCGGTGTAGTTCGGGTCGAACGTCAACTGGCCGTTGGCGGTGGCCGGGGCCTTCTGGTTGCCGTAGTACATCCACAGGTCCTGACGCTGACCGCCTTCGACCTTGGGCACATCGACCCAGATCAGCGCCATGCCCATCAATGGGTCGAAGCTCTCGATCTGGTGGTTGAACACGGTTTTGTCATCGGCGCTCACAAAACGCAGGTCGGCGCCGTCATCCTTGACCCCGTCAAAGGTGAAGTTGCCGGTGTGCAAGCGCACCAGCAGCGCGGTACGGCCCAGGGCCTGGTTGATCGCGGCGCCTTGGGCGGTGGTGTCCACCGAAATCTGTTTGCGGTAGTGCCAGTCGTCCTGCCACCAGGCGTGGGCGGTGGCTGGGAGCGTGAAGCCCAGGCAGATCAACAGGCTCAGGAATAGGCGTTGCATGGGTGAAGTCTCCGGAAGAAAAAGTCAGAAAGTCGCCTGCACACTGAAGTGCAGTCGCGAGTCCTGTTTCTGGGTGTTCGGTCCATCAAGCAGCGGGTAGCCCCAATCCAGGCTGCCGGACAACCATTTGCTCAAACTGGCGCGGGTGCCCAGGCCGACACTGGCCAGGCTGTATTCGTCTTCTTGCTCGGGCAGCGGATCATGCAGACGCATGCGCGCGCCTTCGGCGAACGCGTAGAAGCGCCACTCCTGCACATAACTGCCGAGGAACTTGGCCAGGGACGGCGTGCGCAGTTCCTGGGAGAGCAAGTACCCCTCATCCCCGGTACGCTCCGCCGCCAGGTAGCCGCGCACCGACGTAGCACCGCCGGCGGAATACTGCTCGTTGGACACCAGCGGCCCCGACGCCAACTGGAAGCCGCCCTTGGTCGCCGACTGCCAATCGTTGGCGAAGGTGTAGGTGTAATTCAGGTCGCCCTTGAGCACGGCAAAACTGGCGCTGGCCTTGTAGCGTTTGTATTCGAACTCTTCGGCATCGCTGCCGTAGCCGAAGAAGGCGCGCGTGCCCACTACCAGGTTCAAGCCCAGGCCCAATTGCGATTGTTCGGTATAGCGAAAGCCGTTGTAGCCCAAGGTGAACGGCGCATATTTGAGGGGCACCTGGTCGCTGCTGGAACCGAACTTCATCTGTTCGTCGAAGTCCTTGAAGTCCACGCCAAACGAGAACGAGTTGGCCCAGTTGCCCGCCGCCGGCAGGTTGTAGATGGCCGACACGCCGTAGGAATGCCCTTTGCCCAGCACGTTGCTGCCGCCGATGGTGGCGATGTTGCTGTCGGACTGGTAGCCCGAGAACTGCACGGTCCAACGCTCGTTGAGCGGGGCGCTGTAGGAGCCCGACCAGACCTTGGCATTCTCGGTGTCCTGGGGCGCGGTGAAGTAGGTCAGGGAAATGCTGTGGCCCAGTTGCCAAAGGTTGTCGTACCCCAGGGTCGCCACCGAGCGCAGTTTCTCGGTGTCGGCGCTGTAGTCGTTGTTCAGGCCGATACTGGCGTGCCAGGGGTTCTGGTCCTCCACCTGCAAATCCACATCCATGGTGCCGGGGCGTTGACCCTCGCGTACCAACGGCGTGACCTGGCGCCCAGCGCCGCGATTGAGGCCCGCCAACTGGGTTTGCACCGTGGCGAAGTCCGGCACCGCGCCCTCCTCCAGGGCCGGCACCTGCTCGCGGATTTCCACTGGCGAATAGTGCTTGGCACCGACCACACGCACCCGGCCGACCTTGGTCTCGCTGACCTGCAGATAGACGATACCGTCATCGACCTTCTGCTCCGGCAACTCGACAAACACCGACTGGTAGCCACGCGACTGGTAGATCTTCTGTAACGCATCGCGCGCGCCTTCGATATCGCCCAAGGTCTTCTGCGGCCCCAGGAACGGATACACCGCCTCCTCGATCGTCGCCGCATCCAGCACCGTATTGCCGCGCACGAAGTACTCGTTGACGTCGACCTTGCGCGCGCCCTCTTCTTCCTCCGCCAACACCGGTTGCGCCAGGCTCCCCAGCGTCACGCAACACAGCGCCAACGTTAATTTGAACAGATGCTCCACACCGCCCCCTGACTGTCTGATTTTGTGCGCCATCGCCGGACGCCCGGCGTGCGGCTGGCTCAATTGCTGGTGATCGAGGTGCTGCCGTGGCGTGCCAGCCAGGTGTGCAACAGGGCGAAGTTCAACGAGAACTCCGGCATGTGCAGCAAGGCGCCACAAAACACGTCACCGATGATTTTCTGGATGAGTTGCACCGCACGCGGGTTGTTGAGCAGCGTGGCGATGTCGCGGGTCAGTACGTGAATGCTCCAGACCTTTTGGTTGAGGTCCAGGCCGACGAACCAGCGGAACAACAGGTTGTAGTTCAGCTGTTCGTGCAGCTGTTGTTCGCTGGGCACCGAGTACAGCAGTTGCAGCAGGAGGATCTGCAGCACGGTGTGCGGGGCGATCGACATTGCGGGTTCGGCGGTGAGCCAGTCGCGATGCTGGTCGAGCACTTCGTCGATCTGTGGGCGCAGCAGTACCAGTGAGTGGCCTGCCGGGATGTAGCTGGACACTTCCTTGCGAGCGCCTTGCCAGTCTTCCTGGGAGACGATCCAGACCCAGGGTGCGCCGTAGCGATAGACCGACACCGGCTTCTTGCGCGCCGCTTCGACGATCTTTGACAGGCGCTGGTCGAGCTCCTGCATGCCCACTTTCGAGTAACGTTCCATAGTTCCCATCGCCCCACTCCTGGCATCCTGCTTGCGGCTGAAAAGCCCAACATTCTGGTGGGCTCAAGCGCGTTACACAGAGGAGACGGGAGTGGCCGGGGACTACCGAACTTTTGTCATGAAAGCTTCATTTTGGATTGGGTGGGGGGCAATTTCTGGTTGTGTACATATCCATTTCTTCGGTAACGGCTACTTAGGGTTCCGCTCTTACAGCGGGTCACTTTTGGAAAAGAGCCCCAAAAGTAACCAAAAGGGCTCTTGCCCCAACACTCGGCACCTCGCTTAGGCTCGGTGTGCCCGTAATCCGACAGTGATTTGGGGGGCCGCCGCCACGCGCCATCCATGGCGCGGGGCGGCTAAACCGGCATCCCTGCCGGTTTACCCCCCAAATCCCTGTCGAATTCCGGCCAGCGTGTTTAACGGGGCGCCTAAGATCAAAATCAAAAGCAAAAGCACAGCGGCCTGACAGCCGGCTTGAGTGGTGTGAAGCAAAGGCAAAAGCAAACGCGGTCCTGTAGGAGCCGTGGGGACGCCTAGTTCTTGCCGGCGATGGTCTTCAACGATGACGGAAGTACATCTGGATAAACGCGGCGGTCTCACGTTTTTCGCCGGCAAGCCGGCTCCTACAACACCGCGTATCCACGATGCGAAGCGAGTCGCTCTGGATCTTGATTTTGATCTTAGGCGCCCCGTCAAACACGCTGGCCGAACGCAGGCTTGAATCCGTGGGTAACCCGGCAGGACGCCGGGTTAGCCGCGCTGGGCCAAGGATGGCCCATCGCGGCGGCCCACGGATTCAAGCCGGAGTGAGGGCACACCGAGCCTAGGCGAGGTGCCGAGTGTTGGGGCAAGAGCGTTTTGCTTACTTTTGCGCTTTTCAAAAGTGAGCCGCTGTAAGAGCGGAACCAATAGTGACCGTTACTCAAATAACGGATATGTACTCAATCAAAACCCCACCCCCTGCAACGGCAACTCATAAGACTTCTTAACCGTCCGAACCACCAACGTAGAAGAATAAGTCCGAATCGGAATATCCCGATAAATCTCCAAAAACCGATAGATATACTCGGTATATTCCGCAGCATCCCGAAACTTCGCCACCATCACAAAATCAAACTCCCCCGTCATCAAGTAGCAGTCCTGAATCTCCGGATGACCAGAAAGTATGTGCTGCATCCTGCGATCAATATCATTGCTATCCCTATCCAACTTGATCAGAAAAAACGCCGTCACCTGGATCCCCAACTTTCGCTCATCCAAGACCGCCACTTTCGCCTTGATAATCCCCGCGCTCTCCATGCGGCGAATCCGCCGGTAACAACTGGTGGACGATAGCCCCACACTGTCACTCAACAACTCCAGGCTCTGGTCGCAATCCTTTTGCAACTTGCCCAGGATTTTCAAATCCATGGCGTCTGTCATCGGTTCCAAATCGTCCTTGAAAATTGCAATGAATCCGTCGCAATGACGGGCCAATTTGCACAAATCCTGCGCAGTGGCTAGTTAACATCGATTCAGCTTAGCAGCCCGGCCAACACCTGGCCTTACGGCGGCATGAGAGGGATCTTATGATAGTCGCGAAACCGACATGGACCGCTGATATCCAAGGACTTTTCAGCGCTCCCTACTGGATACCCGTCAGCCAGCGCGCCGCCGTTGCGGCCACCTGGATCGGCTGCATGAATGCCTACGACGTGTTCCTGGAAGACCCGGCGTCGGTCAAGACCTGGTCGCAGACCATCTACCAGCACCTCGCGTCGCGCAACATGCCGCTGACCACCGACCAGCAGCAATTCTGGCCGATCGATGCCTTGGAAACCTTCCGCCTGTGGGTCAACCAGGGTTGGCGGCTGGACAGCATCTCGCCCTTCGACCCGGCCGAACGCATCCCACCACCGGCGTTGCCGCACCCGGTCAAGCGCGTACGCCAGGACATCCGCTCGCTGAGCGTCGACGAACTGAACCTGTACCGCGCCAAGCTGGATGACGTGATGCATATCGGCGACCCCGACAGCGGTTCGCCCTGGCAGCGTTACGCCTACATCCATACCAACTGGTGCCTGCATTACCAGGAAGCCTTCGCCCTGTGGCATCGCGCCTACCTGCTATATCTGGAAGCGTTGATCGACTGCGCGATCCCTTACTGGGACTGGATGGCCGTGGACGCCAGTATCGACGGCAGCCCCCAGGCCGGCCTGCCCCAAGCGTTCCTCGATGAAACCTATGTGCACCCGCACACCGGTGAAGTGCGGCGTAACCCATTGCGGTATGCGGCGGCCAAGGATGGCTGTTCCAAGGTTTGCGCCACCGCTCCGGTCGGCGACGTGGATTGCCTGTATGTGCAGCGCAACCCGCTGTTCTATACCCAGGGCGAGGCCTTTCGTTTCGAGCGCACCCAACTGTATGGCATGAGCCGGATCTTTCAGCAGCAGGTGGTCGATGCGCTGGCGTTCACCACGTTCAGCCAGCCGCAAGGCGTGCCGGGCTACCCCTGGGCCAACATCACCAGCTTCGACCCGCCGCAACCGAATGACCTGTACCCCAACCGCGCGCTGAATTTCGACGGGCTTTACGAGCAGCCCCACGACAACTATCACGGCTGGATCGGCGGTGACATGGCCGACAACGCCTACACCGCGTTCGACCCGGTGTTCTGCGCCTATCACGCCAATATCGACCGCATGCTGGAAGTCTGGATCCGCGCCAACCCGGCGGCGCAGTACACCACCCAGTGCCTGTTGCAGCCGTTCGCTGGCCATCAGGCCGACGAGGTGAGCTTCACCAGCGCCGACGCTTGGCGCTACACCACCCTCGGCGATATGGCCCAGGACAGCCGGCACATCGGCTACGACTACGGCACCCCGATGGCCCCGCAGTTTGGCGCGGCGAAAGCTGCGTGCTGCCATCAAAAACCGGCTGCCATCACCGGCCCCTGGGTGGTGTTCGACCATGTGCGCTGCACCCACGACACCTACCTGATCGACGTCTTCCTCAATCAACCCGACGCCACGGCGCAACAGGCGAATGCCGACAACCCGCATTACGTCGGGCGCTTCAGCCGCATCGGCATGGGCCTGGTGGATGACAAGGGACGCTGCATCACCCAAGGCGTCTCCCGCGCCCTGAACGCCGCGCGCAACGTCAAGGCGCTGAACCTCAAACCGACCGATAAAGCGCAGTTATCGCTGATCGTGACCCATCCCGATACTGGCCAGGTGTTGACGCCCGATGCGTACGCGCCCCTGCCTGGCTTTATCGCCCAACTGGTGTGGGACGACCCACGCCAAACCTCTGCCGGCCCCGCTCCGGACGCCGGTTGCTGCTCCACCAACACCAATGCTGGAGAACCAACATGAGCACGCCCTTCACCCAATTCACCTCCCCCGCCGAACAAGCCCCCAAGGACTACAACAAGCTGGGCCTGGAGAATCAACTGCCCACCTTCGAAACCAACTGGAACAACAACGTCACCGGCTGGACCCAGATGTCGGTGATCGGCAACCCCTGGTCCAACCTCAACGACGCACCGCGCTCGGGCTACTACAACCCGATCGAAAGCGGTTACGGCACGCAGACGCCAGTGACCATCACCTGGCAGCCCTTCCCCAATCGTCTGTGGACGTTCTTCTACAACAACGGCGCCGCCGTGGTCCCGCAACTGGGCGGCAAGGCCATGACCCTGGACCAGGTGATGCAGTTGACCGACCACGGCCAGATCACCCTCAACAACACCCTCTATTCGCTGTACCCGGACCCCAAGGCGACCCAACTGCAGATCCCCAGCGTGCTGTGCAAGTCCATCAACTGGAACGGCCCCTACGCCGACTTTTCACCCTCGGGCCCACGGGGCTGGCTGGATGAATACTGCGAGTGGTCGATCACCCGCGATCCCGACGGCAACATGCGCAGCATCATGTTCACCAGCGAGAACCCGGCGTACTTCCTGACCATGTGGAACATCGACCCGCAGGCCGTGCTGGGGCTGTACAAAGCCTATGTCGACCCACAGGTGAAGATCGAAGACCTGTACCTGCGCTACACCGCCAACGGCCCGACCGGCAAGGCCGGTGATCCGGTGCTTGACCCCACCACCGGCCAGCCCGCCTACGACACCGTGAACAAATGGAACAGCGGTACCGTGCGCATTCCGGGTGTGTCAGGCGGCGCGATGCACCTGACCTCAGGCCCCAATACCTTGAGTGCCGAGATCTACCTGGCGGCAGCGGCCACCATCCTGCGGCCGATCAAAAGCAGCGGCAACCAACAGAACCTGATCTGCTGCGCCCAATACGGGCAGAACTACCGCAACTCCGATCCGCATATCGGTTTCTCCGCCAACCAGGAGGCCGTCAAAGCCCTGATTTCCTTGACCAACCCCATCGGTCTGTACCTGCAACAACCGAAGTCCTTCAGCACCTGGAAAGGCCCGCAAGGCCAGGATGTGAGCAGCTACTGGCGCATCACCCGTGGCACTGCCGGCACCGGGCCGAACAACTCCGACCAGATCCTGCAGGCCGTCTTCGAAGTGCCGCAAAGCGCGGGGTTCTCGATCAACGACATCACCATCAACGGCACGCCGATCGACTACGTATGGGTGATCGCCAACGAGCTGAATGTGGCCCTGAGCGTAACCCCGGCGCCACTCACCGCCACGCCCCAAGAGTGCGATTGCGTGGCAGCCAACAACACCGATGCGCAACCCTGGCCTGTGCAATTGCTGCCGATTGACCTGTTCTACGGTCAGTCCCCCAGCGACTTGCCGGCCAGTTTTGCGCCCGGCAGCTCGGGCCAGTTCGTGCTGGTGGTGCAAGGCGCTGACCCAAGCACCACGGCGGCAGATGCGCGGGTGCAGTTTTCCAACCCTGGGATCACGGCTCAGGTCACGAAATTCCTGCCGGATGCCTCGGCGATTCCAGGGCAGACCGACAGCGGCGGCACCCAGGGCTACATCATGACCGTCACCGTCAGCAGCAACGCAGCGCCGGGGCTGGTCAGCGTGCGTGCGCTGAACCCCAGCGAAGCCGCCAACCCCAGCGCCACGCAGCATCCGTGGGAAAGCGGCCTGGCGCTGGTGCCTGTCGCCTGAGTACCGCTTGGCCGCCCATGCCTGGCGTGGGCGGTCGCCTCTTGAGTCTTGAGCAAGGAATGCGACCATGAACGGATGGCTTCGCCCGCTGCGTCGGGCACGCTTGAGTGTGTTGTGCTGGATCACCTGCGCCCTTCTTCCCCTGCTGGGCACCACGCCGGCCAATGCGGCCTCGGACGCCCAGAGCTGCGTCAGCCAACTGGTGTTCGATCCCACCAGCGGCGGCTTCCTGCCGGTAAACAACTTCGGCACCGAGCAGGACTTTCTCAACTGTTTCGGCTGGCAGTTGTTCATCGCCATGAACTGGCCGGTCAACCCCGGCTGGCCAGCCAACCCGAGCCTGGCCGGTGAGCCGGACACGCAAAGCACCGTGGCCCAGTTCGGCGTGCCGCCAACGCCCGGCCAGCCCATGAGCAATGCCCCGGTGTGGGCCAGCTACAAGGACGCCAGCGATATCTTCCTACCCGGTGCGCCCAAGCCCTCCGGTTGGGGCGTGGAAACCCTGGTGCCGTCCAATTGCACCGCCACCGGCAACCTCAAGGCGTTTTCCACGGGCGCACGTAAATTCATTACAGCCACGTCGGAAAGCGCGATCAACCGCAAGCACCGCTTCCACTTATCCAGCGGTACCCAGGTGACGCTGCCCGATTCGATCATGGAAGCTTCCGGCGGCTGGCTCACGGACCAGTCGGGCAACCTGGTGTTTTTCGAGCGCAAGGTCGGCAAGGCCGAGTTTGATTACATCGTCGAAAACGGGCTGTACGACGCCGCCAACCAACTGATCGTGGCGCAGAACAGCGACAACCGGCACCCCGCAGGCCTGTCACTGCCCGCAGGCAAACTGGTGCGCGAGCTGCCGGCCCAGGCGCTGCCCCAAGAAGAACTCGGCGCCCTGGAACTCAAGGCAGCCTGGCGCGTGCTCACCAACAAACCCGAGCTGTACGGGCGTTACCTGACCACCGTCGCCTGGCTGCAGCGCCCCGACACGCTGCAATGCACCCAGGAAGTGGTGGGTCTGGTGGGCCTGCATATCATCAACAAGACACAGACCCAGCCGAACTTCATCTGGACCACCTTCGAGCAGGTCGACAACGTGCCGGACAACGGCACAGCAGGGCCCCAGGGCTACAGTTTCAACAATCCGGCCTGCACGGGTGATGCCTGCACGCCCAACGTTGCACGGGTGCAGTGCGATGCCACCCACACGCCGCCCAACTGCACGCCCCTTGATCAGCCAGTGCAGGCCACGCGACTCAATGCCACGCCCCAGGACCTGCAGGTGCTGAACACGGCGGTGCAGCAGACTTTCGCCCAGAAAACCCAGGGCCAATCAGTGTTCCAGTACTACAAACTGGTGAATGTGCTGTGGTCCAAGACGCCCAACGCGCCCAACGATCCCGGCCCTGGACCCAACGTGCAGGTGCCGCTGTCCTATGGGCCGTTTGTCAGCGACCAGAGTGTCGTTGTCGCCAACACTACGATGGAAACCTACGTGCAGACAGACAACTGCAACGACTGCCATCAGTACGCGGCGATTGCCGGCGGGTCCAAACTGGCGTCGGATTTCTCCTTTCTGTTTGGCAATGCCGACTCGGCGAAGAACACGCGCCTGATCAAACGCATCGAGGCGTTCAAGACCCTTAAGGATGAGCCGTAGCCGCAAGCCAAACACGGGGCGCAATTGTGGGGGCTTGTAGAGGTGAGGGGCTGCTTCGCAGCCCAGCGCGGGGCAAGCCCGCTCACCACAGGTCCTTCTGTAAATCTACAGGCTGATCTGCTTGCGCTCCTCATCCGTCAGCCGCGCCCGCGCCTGTTCACTCAGCGGCCCCGCGCCCAGTACCTGCACCGGGCTGTCGGGGTTGTAGCCGGAGGTTTTCTGCGCTGGCGCAGGTTCCTGTGGCAACGGCTCGCTGCCGAGGCTCAACACCTCAACCGTCATGATCGACGGCCGGCCCTGCTTGGACGCCGCCTGCTGGCTGCGCGCGGCGTCTTCCGCGGCCTGGGACGCCGCCGCCCCGGCCGCGCTGGCTGATGTCATGGCGTTGGTGTTGACCGCGGCAGACACCGGCACCCCGGACGACTTGCCCTGGCTCTGGATGTTCGCTGCGTTCACCACGCGCAAGGCGGCGATGTTGACGTTGCCCGACACACGAATGCCCGCCTCGCCCGCATCGATGGTGCCCAATGGCGCGATCAGGTCGATGTCTCCTGCCGGCACTTCCGGAATCGGGTTGAGCGTGGCGATCCCCGCACCGGTACTCGGCACCGACGGCGACAGGCCCACATTGCCCCAGTTGTCATAGACACGCTTGGGCGGCGTGTACACCACAGTGGTCTTGGAGCCGCGACCGGCGTTGATGTCACCCTCGCTGGTCCAGCCCATGATCGAACCACCGAAGGTGGTCATGATGCGGCTCTGGCCGAGCAGAATGCTGCCCATGGAATACAGCTGGATATCCCCCGCACCTTGAGTGATCACACCCGCCGTCGACGGTGGCGCCTCGCCTTCGATGCCGAAGGTCTGGCTGCCGCCTGGGGTAAGCATCTGGATCGAGCCACCGAAATTGGTGTGCACGCCCGAGCCGCCGAACAGTGTGATGTCGCCTTTGTAGGTAATCGGATTGCCGGCCACGTCCTTGTCGGGGAACAGCGCTGCAATGGCGGCGCGGCCACGCAGGTAGCTGCCCTGGCGCACGCTGCCGTCGGTGTTGTACTCGCGCCCTGCGGCCTTGAGTTCGGCAAAGTACAGGTTGCGGGCAAACACTCGTTGCTGCTCGGCGGGCAGCGCCGCGTAGTAGGCGCGTGCCTGCTCGGTATCGCCAACAAAACCGAAGCGCTCGGCGAGCCAGGTGACCAACTCGTTTTCGTACGTCTTGGCGACCTTATTGCCCTGAATCGACTCGCCAGGCTGCGCCAGGTTGGCGGGGTTCAGGTACGCCTCGACGAAGCGCAGGTAATCCGGCCCGTGGGGGCCGACGCCCGCCTGCATGACGATACTCGCCCCAGGACGGTTGTCCCCGGCCAACAGGGGCCCGAGGCTGGTCACGCTGGACTCGCCCAACGCCCCGGAACCGGTCAGGAGGATATTGCGCCCCGCCGACAGTTCCAGCAGGCCGGGGCCGGCGACCTGGAAGTTGCTGTACAGAATGTCGCGGCCGGCGGACACCACGGAGATGTCGTTGGGGGTGTTGTGAATGATCAGGTTGTCCTGGGGGAACATGGTTAAGCCAGCAGGCGAGCTCTGACCGAAGCGCCGACCGCTGCTGACGATATCCCGTCCCGCCATCATCCATACCGGCCCATTGCCCTCATACCAGGTCTGGCCTTCATGCAAGCTGCCCGCCGTTGTACCGAAGGTGATCACGCGGCCACTGCTGACACCGACCAAATCGCCGTCTATTGCGTAAAAACGCGCAGGCTCAGCATTGCCATCGGGTGACAGCCCAGCCGTACCCGGCCCGAATACAAACAACGGCTGGCTGCCCGAGTTGCCGTTGGCCGACAGGTTACTGGCCTTCACTGTGTTGCCGATGCGGCCCTGGTACGCCGGATGCCAAGGGGTCGCCATGGTGCTCTGGGCTGTCCCGGATTGGCTGACGGTCATGCCACCGGCGTAGATCGAATCCTGGGCCAGGAACTGCAATTGGCCGTTCTCGCCGGGCGCCAACAGCAGTGGGTAAGTGTAGTTGTCGTCGCCATTGGCCTGAGTCTCTGCCGCCTTACCGTAATACAGACTACCGCCGGCTGCCGTGGCCCTGACGATCGATGGATAGACCACCGCCAGGTCGGCCGTCGCGTCGGATCGACTGAAGGGCGTGAGGTTGCCGCCCAAGGAAAACAGGTCGATCGACGTGCCCTTGGTCCACAGTGTGAACCAACTGGTACCAGTGCCCTGTTCAGCCCCTTGAGCGAAGGGGGACAGGTGGGAGAGTACGACTCGCCCAGGGTCTTCGACGTTCTGCACCACCAGGTCACCCAGGGTCTGCAGATTGAACGTCGCATCACCCGGCACCAGGGTCATTCCACCGCGAGCAGCGCCGCGGGTCGCGACCAGTGGATCATAGGCACGGGTTTCGCCGGGGCTCTGGAACCTGGCGATACTGCCATACATCATGTCGACACTGCCCACGGTGGCGCTGCGAAATTGCACGTCACCTCGCAAGTTGACCAGTACACCATCACGATGGTCAGCGGTGCCGGCAACGCTGGCCGGGTTCAGTGCCCCTCCGATGCGCACGCGCAGGTCACCGCCACCGGTCAACTGCAAACTGCCATCGCTGGCGACCCGGCCCGTACTGCCCACAGCCAACACCAGGCCCTGGCTATGCGGGTTCGCCTCGACATGGCTGGCGCTGTAGCCCAGCGTGTTCAACACGCCGGCATCGCCGCCGACGTTGACATCCACGTTCCCGCCGCCAAGGGCACCGAAACCGGTGAAACCGAGCATCTTGTCCGCTGCCGTCGTTGCGGTGTAGCTGCCGAAATTGATCCACCAGGCCGTCGGCTGGGCTTGCCCGCCCGTCCCCACGTCGCTGCTGCCCTGGCGCCACAGCCAATTGCCGACGGCAGCGGAGTCCACCCCTGCATCCTTGGGGTTGGGTCGCGCGGGGCTCAACGCGGTGAGGCTGGTGATATGACCGGCCAGGTCCCCTCCGACATTCAGCGTCAGGTTGCCCCCTGCCTCCGGGTACCAGGCCCGATACAGGCTGGTAGGCGAGCCATTGACAAACTTTTCAAAGAAGCTGCCGGGGTCGCTCAGCACCGTTTTACTGGACGGGTCAGTGCCTGTCGGCGTCGCCTTGGGCAGGTTGTAAGGGTCGCCGGCAAAGGTACCGGTCGACGAGGTGCCGGCCGTGTAGACGCCGTACAACGAATCCATGCTCAGGTTGCCCGCACTCAACAATTCCAGGTCGCCGGTGCCGGTGCGGATGACGCTGAATCGCGTGCTGGAAGGTGTGGCGGCGTATTCCTTGTCCGCCTTCAGCAGGCAGAACTCAGGCGCACTGCCACACACCTCAGCCACAGTCGGGTAATCAATGCTTTGGAAAAACGCATCGGTCATCTCGGTATTGACGACCACAGTGACGCCTTGACTTGCCAACTGATCAACAGCGTATTGGGTGAATACATAGGTGACCTTGGGCTTGCAGTACTCCGGCGTTGCGGCACAGAAGTCCTCGATTGAACCCAGCTCGAAGCCATCGAGTACCGCCTGATCAATCGGGTCGCCTTCCTTGACGACCACACCGGCAAAGCCCATATCAATGACTGCCTGGGCGGTCCAGGTTTGTACGCCTTTGGCAGGTATTTCCTTGGCAAACATGCCGTAGTGGTTATCCGCCAAGTGAATGTCACCACTGCGCGGGTGGGCTTGCAGGATACGGCTGTCAGCCGCCTCGGTATCGGCGCCCGCTACCAGGCGCAACGACCACGATTGAGTGCCTTCGGCCAGCATCGGCGAGATCGCCCACACCTGGCCGGCGCCGCCGGAAACCCCGACGCGCAGTTGCACCGACGTCGCCCCGTTGGGCAACTTCACATCGGTGCCGGCGGGGATTAGCCCGCCTTTTGGCAAGGCCTTGGTGCCGCTGAGCAGTACGATGTTATTGCTCAGCGTTGCGCCGTGCACCGTGGGCAGCGGCACGCCTTTGGGCCAGATCATGGCTTGCAGGCGGGTGCCCTCGGTCAACAGCGTGCCGGCGCCCAGTTGCGTGCCCGCCACCAGGGTTTGCGCCTGGCTGAGCAAGGTGCCAGCGGCGAACAGCAGGTTGCCGCCAGCATCGCGCACATCCGCCGACAACACGCTACCGGCGGGCACCACCAGGTCCTGAGCCAATGTCGCGGCCACCGGCAAGCGCGTGCCGGCCGCCACGGTCAACCCTTTGATCGGCAGGTCGTAGTTAAGCGTGGCGCCGGCTGGGAAGGCGGTGCCATCGGCGAGGGTCACGCCATTGCCCGGCACCACGATATTTCCGCCACTGAAATCGACACCCGGCAACAGCACCCAGCCTTTGTCATCCTCGGACACCGGCGGCTTGGCGAAACCGTCGTTGATGCTGCCGTAGATATTCAGGTCGCCGCCGGCACGCAGGGTCAGGCTGCCGGACTCGCCGCTGCCATACACCGCGTTGTTCTTCTGGCTGGTGGGGTTGAGGCTGGCGTAGCGATAGCCGGACAGGTCCAGATCGCCTTGCACCACCAGGTCGCCGTCCGGGGTCTTGCTGACGATTTCCACGCCTGGGCGCAGGTGGAAGGCATCGGCATACGTGGCGTTGTTCAACCCGGCGAGTTTGTTTTGCAACAGATCGTTATTGAGCAGCGCGGCATTGATAAAAGCCTCGCTCAAGGCGTGCTTGCCATCCAGGTAGCCTTGGGTGATTTCCTGATACGGCCTGCCGCTGGCGGTCGGGTCGGTTTTCTCCGGGGCATCGTCGTAGGTGGCCATGCCGTTGAGGGTAATCGAGCGCGCGCCCTGAATAGTCAGGCGCCCGCTGGCGTCGATATTGATGTCATTGCTGCTGCCGTCCGGGTTGAACAACCGTGGCGCGTTCAGCTCCAGGGTGCCGCGATTGCGCCCATCGTTGCCGGTCGCGCCGTCGGTGCCGTGGCGCAGGTCGATGCGCACGCCATCGGCCAGGGTCAGTTGGCCGGTGCCGGAGCCCAATACCACCATGGCGCGGTTCGGCGCGTCGATGATCTTGCCGTAGCTGTCCACGCGCAGCTTGCTGCCATGGGCGTCGAGTACCGCCGTGCTGTCCAGGGTCAGGCCATTTTTGCCGGCCAGGTTAATGCTGCCGACCCGCTCGCCGCTGGCGTCCACCAGGCCATTGACGCGCAGGCTGCCGTTGTCCACCGACACGCTGATGGTGCCGGCCTTGAGCCCGTTGCCGATGGTCAGGTCACCCTGCTTGAGCTGGAAGCTGCGCGCGCCGAACACTTCGCCCTGGTTGAGGCGCTGGTTGAGCTCGGCGAACTGTTGGTCGAGGGCGCCGCTGCTGCCCAGGCGTTGCGCCTGGATTTCCACGGTGCCGGCCTGGTATGGCATTGAAGTGCCGCCGGCCAGGTAGTGGCCGCTGCTGCTGCCGAGGATTTTGCCTTGCAGGTCGACGATGCCACCGGCCGCGTCCGTTGCCACGGCACGCAGTTTGCCGGCCTGGTTGTTCTTCGCGGACAGGTCGATGGTCGACCCCGCCGCCTGCAGGATATTGCCGCTGCGGCTGTCCAACAGCACATCGCCGCCCCAACCGTATTGGGTCACGTCGTTGAAGGGAATGGCGCGACCGGCCACGTCGATCAACGCGTCATCGGTCAACACCACATCGCCACGCGCGCTGAGGCTGACTTTGCCGCTAGGCAACACCACCGCGCTGGCCAGCCGAATGCTGTCGCCGTGCAGGGACAGTTCGGCCCCCTGGCCACTGGCCGCACCACGCGGGCCGGCGGAGGCGCCGATGTCGATCGCACCGCCCGCCTTGATCACGTTCACCGAGCCGGCTTCACCGGTCATCAACGGCGTGCGGATAGTCAGGTTGCCGCCGCTGTACTGAAAGCCGCTGACCGGGTCGTAGGCGCCCTGGCTCTGGTACACCGACAGGCTGCCCTTATGGTTGGCCGTGATGCGCTCGCTGGCGTTCAGATTGACGTTGGCAAAGCCCAGGGCCAGGCGGTCGAAGCTTTTCACGTTGCTCGGCTGGCCAAAGGCGCCATAACCGAACTCGATCCGCTCGGCGTTGACATCCAGGCGCCCGCTGCCGGTGCCCGCGCCACCCGCTACCACCGCGCCCGGAGGCGTGATCGCGCCCAGCCAGATCAGGTTGGCGGTGTGGATCGTCGCCACGTCGTTGGCACCACCGGCACCGTACAGGGCCGGGGTGGACAGCATCAGGTTGCTCAGCAGCGATTTGCCGGTGAGCGGGTCATAAGTGTCGAGTACCGCATTGCCGTAGAAGTTGAACCCGTCGCGGGCCGAGAGCTGCAGGGTTTCCAAGGCAGGTGCGCCGAACTGCGTATCGCCACGCAGCAATCGATCAAGCAGCGCCTGGCTGAGCGTCAGCCCGGCCGGCAAGCGATTCGCCGCCGCCGCTGCGGCCAGGGCGTCGGCGCTGCCCAGGTTGATGGTGCTCACGCCCAGGTTCAGGTGACGGGTGCCGTAACGCACCTGGTCGCCGAGTTGAAAGGTGCTGTCGGTCAGGGCCACGATGCTGCCGTTGGAGTACAGCCCGGTCTGGCCACTGCACGCACCGCTGCTGCAGGCACCGATGTTGATCCCCTGGCTGATCACACTGCCCACCTTGGGCGCACTGATCACGTTGAGCAGGCCATTGGACACCGCCAGCATGTTGGCCACCTGGTAGATATAGCCGTCGCGGGCATCGTAGCTGGCATTACCGCGCCCCAGGGTATTGATCGAAGCACCCTGCTCCACGACGATGGAGCCGGTATCACTCACCAGGAACACTTCCGGCGCGGCAAGGGTTGCGCCATTACGCAAGATCACGTTGCTTTGGGCGCGGTTGACCCCGCCCGCCAAGTAAATGAAGTTCCCGGACTGGCCGTACTCCACAGCCGTCATCCCACCCACCATCAGCCGCGAAGCACCCAATGCATTCAGGCTATCGGCGTTGAAGGTGATGCCGGCGAACCCTGCTGTCGCCGCCTGTCCTGCGCCAACCACTTCGATCCCTTGCTGACTGCGGTCGATGACTGCCACCGTGCCGCCATACCCACCCGATGCCGCGCCAAAGCGCCCGATACCCTGGAACGAGAAGGCCTCGGCGCCGTCTCCCGGACGCAGGGCCAGTTTCAAGGTTTTCGCGTCGGCCTCCAGCATCGGCCGTGGCACGCCCAACCTGGCCGCATCGGCCCTGGCGAACTGGGCGTAACTGGTTTCGTTGTATTGGGAATAGCGCCGCAGGGTATCGGCCGAAGTCAGGATCAATTGGCTGGCCACGCTGTTGCTGATCCCGGTATGGGCAATCGAAAGGTGCCCGGCAGTGGCCCACGAACCGTTGCGCATCAAGGTGGTCGCGGTGCCGCTGCCCAGCCCGGCCAGGCCGTTGATTTCGACGCGGAAGGCGCCTGGCATCAACGCGTAGGTCGACGGCATCAGCGTGTACGTGCCCGCCGGCAACCCCGGCACACCGGCGCCGATGGTGATCTGCTGACCAACCAATGGCGTCACGGCCCCGCCCTCTCCTGCGACCGGCGCGGCGTCCGGCTGTATCCCCGGCACAATGGCATAGATCGGGTTGGTGGACAGTCCCGGCAGCACGAACCCGCCATTGGCGCCAAATTGCACCAACGGGCTGTAGCGCGCATCCGTAGAACCACCGCGCCCGGAAACAAAGCCGGCGCCCAACAGATCGCCTCCGCCGGACAAGTCCAGGGTGGCGTCCGGCAACACGCTGATCGACTTGCCACCCAGCACGACACCGACATTCAGGTCAACTTCACGGGAGGGCAGCCCTCCCTGACCGATAAATTTTACCGTTTTACCGTTGTACTTGTAGACCTGGCCGTCCAGCGTTCCGCCGTAGGGCAGCACCAGGCCCTTGCCACTCACCGAGGTCAGGCTGCCGGGCAGCAGTTGCACCACGCTGCTGCCCATGCTGCCGATGTCGATCAACCCCAAGGGCGCGCGTACCACGCCCCCTTGGCGCACGGTGGCCGCGCCCAGTTGCAGGCGGCCGAACGCCGAATACGGGATAGGCGCATCGGCACTGCCCACGCGGCCAATGGTCAGCGTACGCAAGGGATCGAAATCCAGGTCAAGGGAGGTGGTGGTCGACTGCCCAAGGTAGCCGGCGATGACGCGGGCACTGACTTCACTGGCCGGGTACAGCTGCGCGGCGCGCAAGGTCATATCGCCCTGGGTCAGCAACTGCGTGCTGACACCGGTAATGATGTCGTTCTCGGCTGCACCGGCGAGAAAACGCAGGTCGCCCTGGCTGGTCAGGTTGACCTGATCGAACCCGCGACGCTCAAGGCTGGCCTGGCTGTTATCTGCCCGGAACAGACTGCTACGGTTACCGAAGATGACATTGCCACGCACGTCGATCAGGCTGCCGGAGGCATTGAATTGCGCCTCGGTTGCCCGCTGGGACGGGGCCGGCAGCACCGGAATCGGTCGCACATAGAGGTCCTTGCCCGTCTCTTCAGGCGCGAGGAACCCCGCCAGCAGCAAATACGGTGCCGACAGATTGATGCGCGAGTTGCCCGCTGCGGTTTCGCTGAGGCCGTAACCACGGCTATACAGGCGCAGGCTCTGGCCCATGTTCAAAGTCAGGTCGCCATCAACGCTCAACAGGCCGTTGCTCATCAGCGCCAGGTTATCGAAACCGCCCGCGCTGACTTGATCCACACCCAACCGACCATGCCCGTACTCCAGACTGGCGGCCGCATCTTCCGCGGTGCCGGCCAGCGCCGTCGGCTGATACACCTGACCCAACACCAGCTCACGCACCTTGAGGACGCGGTCAGTGACGGACGCCTTCTGGTAATACGGGGTGTCCAACGCCACATTGAGACTGCCGCCCGCCGCCCCGGCGCCACCGGCCCTGGCGACAAAACTGCCATCCAGGTACAGGCCATTATTCGACGCCAGCGTAATACTGCCGCCATTGCTGGCCGCTTGCACGGCGCCCTGCCCCGCCACGTTTATCAGGGCTTGGGTGCCGGATGCCTCCAGGCGTGCGCCGTTACGCACCACCACGAACAAGTCACTGGCCTTGGCCAGGCCGGTGTTGAGGTCGAACGTGCCGCCAATGTTGATGCTGCCGCCGTCACGCACCAGGCCATAAGTACGCCCACGGTTGTCCACCGCCGTCGCCGCCCGAGCCGCGACGTCGATCACCGCCTGCTCGCCGACCCAGATCGAGCGGCCATGGCCGATGGCATTCACGGCTTCAGAAGCACCCGTCGTCAAGCCGCCCAGGCTGACACTGCCGCCCCAGGCGTTGAGCGTGCCGTCCAGCGTCAATTGGCCGACGCTGCGCAAGTTGATCGCCTGGCCGGGGTCCACATTGATGACCGCGCCTTGGCCCACAGTGAGCGCCGTGGTCGCCAGTTGCGCGGCGGTGGAATTGACATGGCCGGCGGTAAGGCTCAAGCCGGCGCCACGGCGTTGGGTCAGCACACCTTTGGTGGCGTCTTCCTGATACAGCGGCGGCGTCCAGCGTTCCAGCGCGGTGGCTGGATCGCTACCGGTTGGCATACCTGAAGCTTGAGCACCTAATCGGTAAACCGGCAGGCTGACATCGACCTGAGTACCGTCCGTGACGATCAGCCCTTCATTACCGGTGATGTCGTAGGCCGAGAAGCCCTTGTTGAAGAAATCACCGGCCAGTTTCAGGGTGTCGCTGCCCACTGCATTGGCGCTTTCGCCGATCTGTACCTTATGCGCCTGCAACGCCAGGGTGCCGCCGCCGTTGACGCCGTAGCCGCGAATATCACCCTCCAGGGCCAGCTCACCGAGGGCGCCCAGGGTCACATTGCCGCCCTTGCCGCCAGTGAGTTTGCCATCCACGCCGAGGGTGGCACCGGAAGACGCATCCACCACACTGCCGGCGGCCAGGTTCACGTTGCTGGAACTGCGCAACGACACCTTGCCACCGTTCACGTAGGCCACACCCGCGCTGGCGACCGGGTCCAGCGCCAGGTTGTTCCAGCGGCCACTGGTGTCCAGCTTGACGCCAGCAGCGACGTTCACACTCGAACCACCGGCCAGGATCGTATCCGCCACCGCACCGGCCTTGAGCGGATCGACCTGGCTGAGAATGTTGCCGGCGCTGATACTGCCGCCGTGGGCCGTGAGGTTGGCATCGATCTGCACACCCGGCCCGAACAAGGTGATGTCGCCACCGTCCGCCACACTGAGCGCGCCATTGACGGTCACCTGCTGCTTGGCAGCGACCTTGACCGCGCCCAGCTGATAGCCATTGAGCTGATCGCTGTCGAGCAGGATCTTGCCCTGGCGATCGAGCGGCAGCACGGTGCCTAGGTCCAGGCCTTCGGCGATTTTCTGGGTGTTGCTGTCGATCAGTACCTGGTCGGAGGTACCACTGAGGGCATAGCGCAGCGTGCCGGTGGTTTTGTTGTAGATCGGAATGTATTGGCCAATGATCAGTTGCGCACGCTGGGCCCTGGCTTTCTGGGATTGCTGGTAGCCGTCGAGATTGATGTTGGGTGCCTGGGTCTGGCGGTCCCCCTGGAACACATCACTGATCACCTGGCCTTCCAACACTGCGCTGGCGGTGCCGACGACCAGCTTGCCGGCATCGCGGCCCACGGTGTAACCGGCTTCGTAACGACGCTGGGGAGCGATCAGCGGGTTGTAGTAATACTCGGTCTGGCCCCAGCGCGCGCTGTTGTCTTCATAGCCCTTGTAGAAACCGGAGTAGAGAATGTCCCCCGGCGCTTTCGACAGCTCATACAAACGGCCATTCGGGCCTTTGAGCCAGGTCTGCTGGATGTAACCGGCCTGCACATCCACGGTGCCGCCCGACAGGTTGATCTGCGCGCCCTGTTGGGTCACCACCTCCTTGCCGGTAAAGGTCACGGTGCCGCCCTGGGCCATCCACTCGCCCACCGAGTGGCCCTGGGTGCCGAGGTAACCGCCCACTTCCAGCAAGCCCCCGGCGGTGTACCAGCGATCGGTGGCGTAGCCGTTGGTGCCGGCCGGTACAAACACCAGCTCGCGCAGGTCGACCCACACGTCATTGTTGATCAGTTGCCCGCCGTCGCGGTTGACCGGCGCATCGCGCTGCTCGTTGCCCTGCACGTTGATCTTGATGTTGTTGGCTTCCATCGCCACCTTGACGCCGATGGCACCCGACACGTCGATCATCGCACCATCACGCACCAGGCTGCGCTGGCCGGCGCTGACCGCTACCTGGCCGCCGGTAGCCAACGTGATCGAACCTTTTTGGAAGTCCACGGTGCCGCCGCTGACAATCTCGATGCGCGACTGATCGGTGCGGTCAACCACGGCGCTGAGGTTGTTGAACTGCCCGGTGATCAGGTTGGCAGGCGTGCCGTCGAGCTTGATCAGGCCGTTGTCTTTCTGGCTGTTGAGCGCCGTGCTGCCGCTGGCGTCGAGCAGGATCGCGGTGGTGCTGCCCTCGCCCAGGGTCACGCTGCCGTTGGTGTCGCTGGCGGCGTTGAGCAAGTGAATCGTGCCGCGTGTATCGACCGAGGTGCTGGCCAGGGCCACGCCATTTTGCTGCACCTGGTGACCGGTCAGGGTGATGTCGCCAGTGGAGGCCATGATCAGGCCGCTGTTGGTGACTTTACCGGCGGTGCTGCCAGCCTTGAGGCTGGTCGCCACCTCATTGCCACGCGTAGTGGAACGGTCGTTGCCCGCTGTGCCGGCCCCTTTGCGAATGTAAAAGCTGTCGCCGGCCGCCAGGGTGGTCTGGCCCTTGGCGGTGATGATGGTCCCGGCGTTTTCCACCTCGCTGCCCAGCAGCAAGGCATAGCCGCCTGAGTCCGTGGAAGTGGCGGCAGTGCGTGTCTGGATCAGCGCGCCGCGCTGTACTTCCACCTTGCCCGCCGCGTCGGTGAACGTGGGTTGGGTGCCATTGGTGTCGACATACAAGCCGCGCTGGGTGAACTGGTCATCCGTGATAGTCGCGGCCGCCGCCACCAGGTTACGCACGTTGACCTGGCTGGTGCCGCTGAAGACCACACCGTTACGGTTCATGATCATCACCGTGCCGGCGCCGTTGATCTGGCCCTGAATTTCGCTGGGGCGCGCATTGGGGTCATTGACGCGATTGAGCACGGCCCAGCTGGACTGCTGCTGGAAGTCGACAGTGGTATTGCGCCCGACGTTGAAGGTTTCCCAGTTGAGGATCGCCTTGTCGGCGGTCTGCTCGATGGTCACCGTGGTCTTGCCGCCAGATTGGCTCTGGGTGGGCCCCTTGGCGTTGGTCCAGCCCTGGCTCAGGCTGTTATCGACCTGCAGGCCGCCCTTGCCCAAGCCATCGGGGATGTTCGAGACCTGGCCGAACGCCGCCTGACGCCCCGCCGCTTGCGCCGCCTGCTGGGCCGCAATCGCCGCGACACTGGTGTTCAACGTGCTGATGGAACGCGCCAACTGCTGCTTGACCTGTGCCTGCTGGTTCAGCGAAGGAATCCCCGGGACCTGGCCGGCACCGGTGCGCGCTGCCGTGCTCGCCTGGGACGCGCCCTTGTCGGCAAACCAGCCGGAACTGAACGCCGTGGCCGCTTGGGCATTACCGGCCACCATCAACAAGGCAATGGCCTGGGCCAAAGGCTTGAGGCGCAGGACTGTCACTGGGGCTTTGAGGTTAACCGGTGATTTGCAGCGAACCATCTGGAATCTTCCTTCTTTGTTATCGCGCTGGGGCCAAGACAGGCTCACGTATGAGGGTTAGGCGGTTGGCGAGGCGCGGGACTGAACTTCTGTCACGCAAAGTTCATGCAGGGCTGTTAACGCAAAAAAATCAGCAACGGCACAGGCCGTTGCTGATCGGTGTTGCAGGTCGTTGAAGCGAGGGTTACAGCGGACGACCAATGGCGTTGCAGACGCTGGTGTTGCCGATGCCTTGAGCGTTGGAAGCGGTGGCGAAGGTGTCACGCACGGCTTTTTTCCAGTTGGCTGGCAGCGGTACGAAGCGGTTGTTGCTGATGGCGGTGTCGTTGTTACCGAAAGCACCGTAGTGACGGGCGAAGAAGCCGCGCACTTGGGTGGTCTGGGTAGCGTCGGCGTAGCACTGGCTGAAGATCAGGTTAGTGAAGCCCAGGATCGGGTAGCCGCTGGATGGGTAAGCGAAGGTGGTTGGACCGCTTGCAGTGGCGGCAAATACCGGCACCCAGTTGTCCGGGTTGGTCGCGTCGATGAACGAGCCATCCGCACGGGCTTCGGTTGGCGCTGGAACCAGGCCGATCGCAGCCGATACGTTGGCAGGTGCTGGGGAAACACCGCCAACCTTGGCCACTTTGGTGGCGTCATCCAGACCGGCCAGGGTGGGCGCAGCGTAATCCGGGCTCATGTAGGTGATACGGCCTTCAACGGCGTTCAGTGCATCCATCACGCCCTGGCTGCCAGTGGCGGCCACAGCCGTCGACGGCAGACCACCGCCGTAGCTCGAGGAGAAGGTGGTAGTCACTGCGAAAGGCTTGGCTTCGGTGCATTTGGCATTCAGGAAGCGCGTGAACAGCTCAGTGGTGCCGCTGGACTCGCTGCGGTACACCAGGGCGATCGTGCCAGTGCGGCCGGAGTTGGTGATCTGGTTCCAGTTGGTCAAACGACCGGAGAACACGCCGCACAGTTGGTCAACGCTCAGGTCAACCGCGTTGGTGCCGGCCTTGTTGAACGGAATGGCAACCGAAGTGGCTACCGAAGGCACTTGGATCAGTTTGCCCCAGGCCGGTTGCTTGGCAGAAGCATAGGTCGACAGCTCAGTAGCGGTCAGCTTCGAGTCGCTGCCAGCCCAGTGCACGTTCTTGTTAGTCACGCCAGCCACGAACTTGGTGTAATCGTTGGTCAGGAATGCAGCCTTGCCGTTGCCGCTGCCCACGCCGATGTACGGAGCGAAGCCAGTGGTGAGTACACCAGCGGTTTGATACAGCGGCTGTGGCAGGGTTGCGCCGCCGCCGTTGATGTCAGCCATTGCAGCCTGGGCCGAGCACAGTGCGGCGAGGGTCACGGATACCGCGAGAACGTTGCGCTTAAACATGAAGAATCTCCTTTCGTCGTGTTTGTACGTTTGGGGTAGAGGGCTCTTGCATGACGCCATGGCTTCTGCCCCAAGCCCTTTTGCGGGGGTGGCCAGGGGTTAAAACCATGGGAGAGAAAGTCGCAGTTTCCGATGACGGTTATGGGAAAAAACCTCGGGAGGAACACCTTGATTTCTAAAAAGATTCTCGGGTGTTTTGGTCACGGTTTTGAGCGGTTTCGGCGCAGGTGACAGCGAGGTTTCAGCAGCCATGGCTGGAGGCCGCACAGGGTGTGAAAATATGACGCAATAAGGAACCCGAGGTCGGTCGGGTGAGCTAGGTGACCAGTTGATTTATTTCAATGATCGGCAACAGCACCGCCATGACAATCACCAGCACCACCGCGCCCATCACCACGATCATCAGCGGCTCCAGCAACGCGGTCATGCCCATGGCGCGGCGTTCGATATCCCGCGATAAAGTCTGCGCCGCACGCTCGAGCATCGGCGGCAGCGAGCCGGTTTTTTCGCCGCTGGCGATCAGGTGGATCAACACCGGCGGGAACACCTTCTCCACCGCCAACGCCGGGGCCAGGTTGACGCCCTCGCGCACCTTGGCGGTGGCGTCGTTGACGCACTGGCTCAGGCGATCATTGGACAGGGTCTGCCGCGCCGCTTCCAGGGCGCGCAACAGCGGCACCCCGGCACCGCCGAGAATCGCCAGGGTCGAGGCAAACCGCGCGGTGTTCAGGCCCAGCACAAAACGCCCGATCAGCGGCAGGCGCAACACTCGGCTATGCCAACTCAAACGCGCCACCGGGTTGCGCAAATACAGGCGCCAGCTCCAGAAACCGCCGACGATCCCGGCAAAACACAGCCAGCCCCAGGCGCGGATAAAGTCACTGGCGTTGAGCATCGCCAACGTCAGCCCCGGCAGATCCTGGCGCGCCTGGGAAAACGCACTGACCACCTGCGGCACCACGTAGCTCAGCAGGAAAATCACAATACCAATGGACACCAGCCCCACCACGCCAGGATAGATAAACGCAGTAAGGATCTTGCCACGCAGGTTGTTGCGCTCCTCGATGTAGTCAGCCAGGCGCTCCATCACTTGGGCCAGGTCGCCGGACTCCTCCCCCGCCGCGATCAACGCGCGATAAATCGACGGAAAATCCCGTGGCCGCGCCGCCAACGCGTCCGCCAGGCGCATGCCGCCGCGTACGTCGGCGCGCACAGCGGCCAGGGTCTGGGCAATGTGTTTTTTCTCGGCCTGCTCCACCGTGGCATTCAAGGCCGCTTCCAACGGCAGGCTGGCGCCCAACAGGCTCGCCAGTTGCCGCGTGGCCCAGGCCAGGTCGTTGTCCGACAGTTTGGCGGTGAACAGGCTGCTGCCCGCCGCTGTTTGCTGATTGCCTTCGATCTGCACCAGCAGTGCGGTCAAGCCCCGGCTGCGCAGGCTGGCAAATGCCGCGCTCTGGCTATCGGCCTCCACATGCCCGGCCTCGACTTTGCCGCTGGCATCGGCGGCTTCATAGCGATAGCGATTCATCAGGCGTCCCGTGTCACACGCAGGATTTCTTCAGGTGCAGTGGCGCCGCTGCGCACCCAGCGCTCGCCGTCTTCACGCATGCTGAACATCCCGGCACGGCGCGCGGCCAGGCGCAGGTCCTGCTCGTTGGCGCCCTGATGGATCAAACTGCGTACATCGTCATCGACGCAAAACAACTCATGGATACCCGTACGACCGCTGTAGCCGATCTGATTACACTGCGCACACCCGACCGGGCGCCACGTGCCAGGCGCAGCCGGGTCCTCCTGCTTGCAGTGCGGGCACAGGCGGCGCACCAGACGCTGGGCCAACACGCCGAGTAACGACGAGGCCAGCAGGAACGGTTCGACGCCCATATCGATCAGGCGGTTGACCGCCGACACTGCATCGTTGGTGTGCAAGGTTGCCAGCACCAGGTGACCGGTGAGCGAGGCCTGTACGGCGATTTGTGCGGTCTCCAGGTCACGGATTTCACCGATCATGATGATGTCCGGGTCCTGGCGCAAGATCGCCCGCAGCGCCAGGCCGAAGGTCATGTCGATCTTGGCGTTGACCTGGATCTGGCTGATGCCCGGCAGGTCGTATTCCACCGGGTCTTCTACGGTGAGGATATTGCTGGTACTCGCGTCCAGCCGCGCCAAGGCCGCATACAGGCTGGTGGTCTTGCCGCTGCCGGTGGGGCCGGTGACCAGCACGATGCCGTGGGGTTGGCGGATCAGCGTATCCAGGCGTGCCAGCAATTGCGGCTCCATGCCCAGGGTCTCCAACTGCAAGCGCCCGGCTTGTTTGTCCAGCAGGCGCATGACGACTCTTTCGCCATGGCCGGTGGGCACCGTGGACACGCGAATGTCGATGGGCCGCCCGGCTACGCGCAGGGCGATACGGCCATCCTGGGGCAGGCGTTTTTCGGCGATATCGAGTTGGGCCATGATTTTGATCCGCGAGACCAGCGCGCCGTGCAACGCTTTGCGGGGTGAGACCACGTCACGCAGGGTGCCGTCGACGCGGTAGCGCACGACGGAGTGGGTTTCGTAGGGTTCGATGTGGATGTCGCTGGCTTCGTCGCGGGCGGCTTGGGTCAGCAAGGCGTTGATCATGCGGATTACCGGGGCGCCGTCCTGGGTGTCGAGCAGGTCGGTGACTTCGGGCATGTCTTGCATGAGGCGGTCGAGGTCGACCTCGTTTTCGGCGGCGCCCACTACAGCGGCGGCGCTGCCGGTGTCGGCGTAGGCGCTGGTGAGCAGGCCGTCGAGTTCGTCGTCGCGGACCTGTTCGAGGTGGGTTTGGCCGAATTGGCGGTGGACTTCGCTGATGGACCAGCCGGGGGTTGAGGGGCACACGGTTAGTAGCATGCCCTCGGCGCTGGGGCGCAGGAGGAGGCGTTGGGATTTGGCCCAGGCGTACGGGAGTAGGCTCATTGGGTTGGACCTGTTTTTAGGTGTACATATCCGTTTTTTGGGTAACGGCGACTATTGGTTCCGCCCTTACGGCGGCTCACTTTTGAAAAGCGCAAAAGTAAGCAAAACGCTCTTGCCCCAACACTCGGCACCTCGCCTAGGCTCGGTGTGCCCGTAATCCGACAATGATTTGGGGGGCCGCCGCCACGCGCCATCCATGGCGCGGGGCGGCTAAACCGGCATCCCTGCCGGTTTACCCCCCAAATCCCTGTCGAATTCCGGCCAGCGTGTTTGACGGGGCGCCTAAGATCAAAATCAAAAGCAAGAGCACAGCGGCCTGACAGCCGGCTTGAGTGGTGTAAAGCAAAGGCAAAGGCAAACGCGGTTTCTGTAGGAGCTGGCTTGCCTGCGATGGTCGTTAACGATGACGCGGGTAAGCAGACAAAACGCGGCGTCCTCACGTTTTTCGCCGGCAAGCCGGCTCCTACAGGACCTCGTACCCACGATGCGAAGCGAGTCGCTTTTGCTCTGGCTTTTGATCTTCGGCGCCCCGTAAAACCACGCTGGCCGAACGCAGGCTTTGGAGCGTGGGTAACCCGGCAGGACGCCGGGTTAGCCGCGCTGGGCCAAGGATGGCCCATCGCGGCGGCCCACGCTCCAAAGCCGGAGTGAGGGCACACCGAGCCTAAGCGAGGTGCCGAGTGGTGGGGCGAGAGCCTTTTGGTTACTTTTGGGCTCTTCCAAAAGTGACCCGCTGTAAGAGCGGAACCATAAGCCGCCGTTACCGCAGCAACGGATATGTACACGGTCAAGACCTTCAAGGCCGCCCCCGAGGAATCGCCTTCTCCACCGAAGGCAACTGCGGCGCCTGCACATCCGGCATCGCCCAACTATGCTCCGGCTGCAACCCCCCTTGCGCCCGCCGCATAAACTCATACCGATTCAACGTAATACTGCGCCCCGCCCCACTGTCCCGAATAATGTAAGGCCGCAAAAACACCATCAGATTGGTCTTGTTCACACTGCGCTTTTCATTCCTGAACAACGCCCCCAACCCTGGAATATCCGACAACCACGGCACCGCATCATTACTCTGGCTATACCCATCCTGCAGCAACCCGCCGAGCACCATGATCTGCCCGTCATCCAGCAAAATACTGGTATCGATCGCCCGCTTGTTGGTCACCGTCCCTGCCTCCACCGACGCCCGCGTATCCACCGTACTGACCTCCTGGTAGATATCCAGCTTCACCGTACCGCCCTCGGAAATCTGTGGCCGCACATTCAGCTTCAACCCCACCTCCTCACGCTGCACCGTCTGGAACGGGTTGTTGCTGGTGCCCCCGCCGCCAGTCACATAACTGCCGGTGACAAACGGAATCGTCTGCCCTACAAAAATGCTCGCCGCTTCGTTGTCCAGCGTCAGCAGGTTCGGCGTCGACAACACGTTGGTGCCACCCTTGCTCTTCAACGCACGCGCCAACACCTTGAGGTCGAGCACCTTGCCGATACCGGGAATATCCACCGTACCGTTGACCAAGCCCACGTTCAGCCCCTTGGGCAACACGTCGATACTGGTGGGGCTGCCCGGCTTGCCATTTACGCCGCTGCCGCCGAGATTCACGCCACCAAACCCACCCTTGCCACCGAGATTGCCGGCCTGCCACTGCACGCCAAACTCAGTGGCATCGTCTTCGCCAACTTCCACGATCAAGCTTTCGATCACCACCTGGGCGCGGCGCTGGTCGAGCATGTCGATGACTTCACGCAGGTTGCGGTACAGCGGGTCCGGTGCAGAGATCAGCAAGGTGTTGGTAGTGGCGTCGGCCTGGATGGTCACACCCCCGGCGCTGAACGCGGTGTCCTGGTCTTTGGAGGTACCACTGGCAGTGTCGGTTGAACCCGTGGATTGACCGTAACCGGATTGCACACCACTCCCGGTGGGTGTGCCGCTGCTGTTTTGCGCGTTGCCCGCGCCTTGGCTGTTCTTGCCATTGCCGCCCATGGCGCTGAGCTTGCCACGCGCGTCGTCGCTGACGCCGGAATCGCTTTCGCCGGTCAACAACCCGCGCAGCGATTGCGCCAATTTGCCCGCCTGGGCGTTGCGCAGGTACACCACGTGCATGTTGCTGGGGTTGCTCTGGGCGTTGTCGAGTTTGTAGATCAGGTTGCGCGCCAGCTCGGTGCGCTCCGGGCTGCCGGAGCGGATGATGATCGAGTTGGAGCGCGGGTCGCCGATCACGTTGATCTTCTGGGTCTGGTCGGCGCCCTGGGTTTCCAGCAGTTCGGAGACCATGGCGGCGATGTCCACGGCGATGCCGTTCTGCACCATCACCACGTCGGTGTCGATAGCGCTGGGCGTGTCGATGCCGTTGATGATCTGCGCCACCCGCGCCAGGTTTTCCGCGTAGTCGGTGATCACGATGCTGTTGTTGCCGGGGTAGGCGTTGATCGGGTTGTTCGGCGACACGATGGGCCGCAGCACCGGGATCAGGTTCACCGCGTTCTCATATTGCAGGCGGAAGGTGCGGGTCTGCATGCCGCTGCTGCCGGCGCTGTAGATCGGCCCACCGAGCAATTTGGCATCGGCTTCGGGCACCACCTGGGCCACGCCGCCGACGTCAACCACGCTGAAGCCCTGCATGCGCAGCGCCGCCAGCAGCATGTCGTAGGCCTGATGCGCCGGCACCTGGCCTTCGCTGACCAAGGTGAGGTTGCCCTTCACACGCGGGTCCACCAGGAATTGCTGGCCGGTGGCGCGGGACAGTGCGCGTACCACCGCCTGGATATCGGCGTCGACGAAGTTGAGCTGGACGGGCTGGTCACCCAACGGGTTGCGTGCCTTGACCACCGCCGGGGCATGGCCGCGTGCGCTGTTGGTGACCCGGTGTTGTACGGGAGCTTTGGGGACGGGTTCGCGCAGACGATCTTGCAGGGTCTCGCCGTTGCTACGCGTCTCGGCAAGTGGTTGGCCGAGCTCGCTGTCCACCAGCAACGGCTTGGGCGCCTGCTGGCTGCTGCACGCACTCAGGGCCAGCACCAGCAGCGGCGCGACCAGACGAAACGGGGGAACTGACCACTTCATGAAGCTTCCTTAGCGCCAAGCGCCTGATCCATGCGAACGGTCCCGGACACAGTGCCGGCCGAGTTGTCGACGGTGTCGAGGGTGCGCTGCAATCGCGCCTCGGACACCTCCAGGGAAAACGAACGGGTATTGCCCAGCAACCAACCCACCACGGCATCGGCCGGCGCGTTGTCGAAGGTCAGCCGCCAACCCGTGGGTTCCAGCGCCTGCAACTGGTAATGGCCTTGCAGACCCGCGCCATCCAAGGTCTGGCGCAGGGTGGCTTCGTCACCCTGACGGGGCGCGGCGACATCCTGCAACAGCACCTGCAAGGCTGCGGCCTGGGCGCGCAGCTTGGGGGTTTCGGCCTGCCAGTAATCGATCTTCTTCAGCGCGGGCTGCACCAGCACCAGCCAGGTCAGCAAGCTCGCCAGCACCAGCCCGGCACCACCGAGCAAGCGTTTTTCGCGCAGGGCCAGGCCGTTCCAGAGCACCTGGGCCTGGCTGCGCACTCGCTGTACTTTATTCATCGCCGGCTCCTGGCTTCTCTGCGGCCTGGGCCGGGGCAATCGTCCAGGCATGCTCATCGCGGCTGGCGGTAAACCCGGCCTGGGCCAGCGCCGCCTGCCATTCACCCTCGGCGACCGGGTTACGACTGTCGGCGAGCAATGCCACATGCAGACGCCCCTGCTCAAAGCTCAGGTTATCGACGCTGCCGACCATGAACGGCAGGTTGCTGCCGGCCAGTTGCAGCAGGCTGGTAAAGCGTTGGCCGGGGTCGGCGGCCGCACCGGTCTGGCGGGCGGCCAATTGCTGTCGGGCTTGCTGCAGGGGGTTGAGCACCACTGGCAACTCAGGAAACGCTTGACGCACCTGTTGGCTCATCAAGGCTTTAAGGCGTTGGCCGTCCTCTACCTGACGTGCGGCGTACAGGTTGAGGCCGAGGGTCCAAATGGCGGTGGCGAGCGCGACACAAGCCAGCGCCCGGCCCCATCCAACAGTCGAAGGCTGGATGAGACCGCCGTGCAAGCCCCAAGTGGGTACAGGCCCACTCCAACGCTGCGCCGCGCCTACCAGTTGCACATCCAGCGCCTGCAAGCCGAGTGGGTGCACCGCGCCTTGGTGCAGGCTGTCACGTGTCAACAGATAGCCGTCATCCAACGCAGCAGCACCCACCGGCAACGCATAAGGCGCCGGGTACAGACCGCGTAGTTTGATTGGCAATTGCGCGAGCCGCGCCAACCCGGCCTTGGGCACCCACGCGACGTGCACGCGCCCGTCGTTTTCGCGCGGGCCGTGGGCCACCTGCATCTGTTCTACCGGGCCGAGGATCAGCGCCTGCGCCGCGCAGGCCACCGCCGCCGCCGTTTTCGCGGCGGGTAGCGGTGGCAGCTCCACGCTGGTGAGCAGGCTGTCGCGCGGGTGCAGGAAACAGTCGATTGCCTGGCGGGATGTAGCCAATTGCGTCAGGCTTTCATACCCCTCTTCAATCACTGCGCCACGCTCCAACCAGGCAAATCTGACCCTGCTGTCAGCGGTCAATTGATCCAGGGGCGGCAAGCCGATGCGCAGGCGTTTCATACGCCCACCCGCGACCAGATGACCCGCGGCTGACGGTCTTCCGGGCGATGCAACAACGCGTCGATCGTCACCCGCCGCTGCTCGCGCCGGGCCTGGCCCTGCACGCGAAACCATTCACTGGTGATGCCCACCTGGACTGTGTCCACCGCCACTTGGGGCAGCCGCAGGCGATTGACAAAATCCCCACGGTTGATGAACCACTGCCCACTGTCGCGCTCGGCCACCAGCCCGTGGGCCTGGGACAGGCTGAGCTGCGGCACCACCGCGCTGAGCACTTCGGCGCTGGCGGTGTTGCCGTTGATCCAGGTCTGGCCGGGCAACACGCTGATGTAGGCCTGCATGCGCTGCAACATGACGGGGTTGAGGCCTTCAATTCCACTCAGGTCATCCAGGCTGCGTAGCATCGGGTATTTGGCGGGCGGTTCATAAGAGGCAATCACCCGCTGGCTTATGCGCCGACTCACGGCCGGATCGACGCCGATCAGCCGGCACAGCCGCTCAAAACTCTGTAACTGTTCGGCATCCACCTGCTGGCGATTGACCAGGTTGCGCAGGTTGAACTTGCCCTGCTCGTCCTCGATCCGGCCCTCAAAGTCGCCCCTTTGAGGGCGGGCCCAAGACTGGTCCAGGCGGGTCAGCACGTCCTTCTGGCGTGCGTCCCAGAGCATCTGTCGGCTGCGCTCAAGGCCACCCTGCAACAACCACTGGCCCTGGATGCGCAGCTGCTCGGCTTCCAGGCCGCGGGTGAACACGGTCTGGCGCGTGAGCATGGCGCCGGCCAACACCGCGACCACCGCAGCGATCAGCAAGGCGCTGATAATCGCCATGCCGCGCTGCTTCGCCGCTGGGGGCGAATACCGTTTCATAATGGGCCTTACAGCTGCCAGGAGCCGATATCGGCATTCACACCCTCGCCATCCGGCTGGCCATCGGCACCGAGGGAGAACACATCGACCTCACCGTTGGCGCCTGGGTTAAGGTAGTGATAAGGGTTGCCCCACGGGTCGTTGGGCAACCGCTCCAGGTAGGCGCGCCAGTTGCTGTTCTTCGCGTCCGCCGGGCGCTCCACCAGCACTTTCAGACCTTGGTTCATGTTCGGGTAGGTACCGTGGTCGAGCCGATAGAGTTTCAGCGCCTGCATCAACCCACCGATGTCCTGCTTGGCCGCCGTGGCCCTTGCCTGGTCCGGCCGATCCAGCACCTTGGGCACCACCATGGCGGCCAGGATCCCGAGGATGACCACCACCACCATGATCTCGATCAAGGTGAAGCCACGCTGCCCGCGAGGGCCTGGCAATGGGGACGTTAGGCGCGCGATATCCATCTCGACATTCCTTGGCTTGAGTGCAATTCGTGGCGCAGTGTTGCAAGAACACATGTCAGTCGTATTGAAAATCCTCGGGAGTTTCGGTCGCCAATCGGTCAACGGCCGGCGCTAGTCTGCGGGCCTGTTTCCCGGCTTTGAGAGCACCATGTACGGCCGTCGCAAGGAGCAAGGTTTTACCCTGATCGAGGTGCTGGTGGCGCTGGCGATCATCGCCGTGGCCATGGCCGCCGCCGTACGCGTGGCCGGGCTGATGACCCAGAGCAACGGCTTGCTGCGGGATAAATCGATCGCGTTGCTGGCGGCGCAGAGTCGCCTGGCGGAACTGCGCCTGGAAGGCCACTTGCGCAGCGGCAAGAAGACCTTCGAGTGCGATCAAGGCCGCCTGAAACTGCGTTGCGAGCAGACCATCAACGCCGATGGCCGCCTGTTTCAGGTCAACCTGCAGGTGCTCGACGCCAGCCGCGAAGCGCCACCCCTGGCGCGGCTGGACACCCAGGTCATGGCCGAGTGAGCAGCGGCAGCGCAGGGCCGTCCGGCAACTTGTCGAGGTTGACGCGCAGCTTCTCGCCACCGCGCTCGATCTCGACTCCATCGCCTTCGATGGCCGTCAACCGCACGCCGGGGCTGAGCCGCTCGCCCAATAGAAAGCTGCGCGGCGGTCCGTCGTTGAGACTGAGGATCGCCACCGCACCACGGGCGCCCGCCAGCACACCCGTGACCTTCACCTGCAGCGCCGTCGGCGCATTGGAAAACCATTGCAGCGCCGGGTTATCGCTGCGCGCCGCGAGTGCCTGGGGCGTGGCTTGGGGCGTGTGGGATTCTGCCGTGGTAAGCAGCAGCGGCGTCCATACCGCCACGCCCGCCAGGGCGGCCAGCACACCCAGCGCCTGCACGCCGTGGGCCAGGGTGAAACGATGGGCAAATGCCATGGGGAGGACCTCCTGTTTGTCCGTCGCACCAGCCTACAGATCAATTCGCACGCTTTTATTTCACAGACTCCCCAGTTCTCCAGGAAGCCCGCGATGAAACAGCAAGGTTTCACCCTGATCGAGCTGATGGTGGTGCTGGTGATCATCGGCATCGCCAGCGCCGCCATCAGCCTCACGATCAAACCGGACCCACTGCACCTGCTGCGCAAAGACGCCGAGCGCCTGAGCCAGTTGCTGCAAGTCGCCCAGGCCGAAGCCCACGCCGACGGCCGTCCCATCACCTGGCGTGCGGATGCCAAGGGCTATGGCTTCAACCGCCGCAGCGATGATGGGAGGAGCGTGGAGTCTTTCCAGGGCGACACCCAACTGCGGCCGCGCCTCTGGGAAAGCACGCCCATGCAGATCAACATCGAACCCCGGCAAACCCTGGTGCTCAATGCCGAATGGATCAACCCACCGCTGCGGGTGGTGCTGTCCGACGGGCAACACAGCCTCAGCCTGCAACGCGACGCCGCCGGCTTGATGCGCGTAGTGAGTCAACCATGAACACCTCCCAGCAAGGCTTCACCCTGATCGAAGTGATGGTGGCGATCATGCTCATGGCGGTGGTCAGTCTGATCGCCTGGCGCGGGCTGGACAGCGTGACGCGCGCTGATCAGCATTTGCAGGCGAGCAGTGAGCAGACGGAGGTGCTGCTGCGGGCACTGAACCAGATGCAGCGCGACATCAGCTTGCGCGCCAGTGTTGAGCTGGTTGCCACCGATGTGTCGCAAGACGAGGCACCCAAAACCGAAGGGCTGGCCGCCGTGACCGTGCGCAGCTCCGACAGCAAGGGCTTCAGGCTGGACGTGATCCGCAGCGCTCCGACGGCCGGGGATGGGCTGCAACGCGTGCGCTGGTGGCTCAAGGGCGACTCGTTGTACCGCGCCGCCGCCCCGACGCGGGACCGATACCCGCTGCCGGCGGCCAAGGATGGGGTGGTGGTGTTGACCGGTGTGAGTGACCTGCAGGTGCGAGTGTGGGACGCAGACAAGGGATGGCGACAATTGAGCGGAAATCGTCGGGAGGATCCGCTGGGACTGGAAATCAGTCTGGTGCGGCAGACGCCTCAGGGCGTGGAAAAATATCGGCAGGTGGTGGGGCCGTTGGGGTCGATGAATTAACTCAACAACACCACCCCACCCGGCAACTCCGTGCACTTCGCCCCGTATGCATCGCGAATCAACAACGCCACGCCCGCCAGTTGCTGCAGACTGAACCGTGCCTGCACCCGGCGCTGTCCCAGTTGCTTGTTAAGCAGTACAAGCATCCCAGGTCGGTACCGGTTGATCTCATCCACCACCGTCGCCAACGTGGCGTTGTTGAACACCAGCACCTGTTCACGCCAGGCCACGACTGCCTGGGTGTCGACTGTCGTCACCTCACTGAAACCGGCAGTGCTGTAGGTCAATTGCCGGCCACTGCCCAGGCTCATGCTGTTGCCGGCAGCGTCCACCGACAGCGACCCTTCGATACAGGTGACACACACGGTGTGATCGGTATGCCGCACGTTGAACCGCGCCTGCGCCGCGCTCACCCAACCCTCGCCGGCCTGGACCTTGAGCGGTTGGGCAACGTGGGCGAGCACTTCGACTTCGCCTTCAAGCAGTTCAATGCCCTGCCCCACCCGGCTGATGCGGGTCTGGGTGTTGAGCTCCAAGCTGATCCCCTCGCTTAACAGCACCTGGCGCTGCTCACCGACTTCAGTGTGATAGTCCGCGGTAAGCCCGGCAAAGCCACCCGGCACGCCGACGCGCACCATCACCACCGCGGCCGAAGCGGCAATCGCGCCGCCCAGGAACGCCCGTCGACCAAAGCTGCGCGGTTGCGCCACCTGGTCGAGGGCCGGTGTGAGGTTTTGCCACAGCACCTTGGCCTGCTCGAATGCCTGGGCATGCTCCGGGCTCTGCGCGCACCAGGCCTTGAGCGCCTTGGCATCGGCCACGGTGGCGCGGCCCGAGGTCAGCAGGAGCAGCCAATCGCGGGCTTCATCGTGCAGGGGGCTGGCGGCGGATGGCCGGGCGTTGGGGAAGCTGAAAATATTCAAGCGCGCACGTACTCACGGATTTATCAGGGACTCGACACTAAGACGGTTTTCCGGCCCCGGGACCGAACCGCTGAATCACTTTTCTTTCGAGGCGCTTGGCACAGTGGCCCAGGGCGGCCTTGATTTCCTTCTCGACCATGCGCGTGGAGATGCCGAAACGCTGGGAAATCTCAAGGTGCGGCGCCTCTTCCAGGCGCGCGGCGATGAGGATTTTGCGGCGGCGTGCCGGCAGTTCGTAAAGCGCCTTGACCAAGGATTGGATCTCTTTCTGGCCGCCCACCACCCGCGACGGGTCCTGGGCTTCGTCGGCGCTTTGCAGCAGTTCTTCCACTTCGCTGCCGGTGAGCAGGCGCGCATCGGCCTGGCGGCGGTCAGCGGCGATGTTCAGGGCCATGCGGTACAGGTAGGCGTTGGGCTGTTGCAGGTTGGGCGGCACGTCCATGCGGTCGACCCGCAGGTAGGTTTCGTGCAGCACGTCGTTGGCCAGGTCTTCCGAGCCCAGGCGCTTGCGCAAACGCACCTTGAAGTCTTCGTAGGAGGCCAGGAACAAGCTGACCATCGTACTGTGCCCGGTATTTTTCATCCGCCCCAGGTTCCTTTCGCTGCTGTGCATTCCATGCGTGTTCCTGTTGTGTCAGGCATCAGAAGTAAAGTCACCGGTTGGCGCAGTGAACTCGGCGCCGGGCGTTGGACCCGGGCTGCGCTCAGGCTGCGCACCAGTGCTTCATCGCGTTGTTCATCGCCGGTAGAACTGACCAACCGGCTGTGTTCAATCACCCCGTCCGGGTTGACCCACACCTGCACCAATGCCCGAAAACTGCCGGGCCGGGTCAGCGGCGAGCGGCACAGGCTGGTCTCGATGGCTTGCTGCAATGCCGTCGCGTAGCTGTTGTTGATCCGCGCGGCGCTGCGTGTCGCCGCCCCCTTTGTGGGCGGTGGCTGGCTGACCTGCGGGGTCTGCAAGGTAAACGCATCGCTGCGTGCATAACGTGCCATCAGGCCACTCCCTGTCAGCAACATCGCCAGTGCTTCTTGCGCCGTAAAGCGTCCGCGTACCCCGATGGAGCGCCGGCCCCGCGTCAACTCGCGGTCCACCAGCACCGCCATCCCGGTGGCGCGGCTGTAGGCTTGCAGTGCATGTTCCAGGTCTTGCGCCGGCAGGTTCAACGACAGCAGCTGTGACTCTGCCTGCGCCGTACGACCGCCGGCCAACAGCAACAGCAAGACCAGGGCGCACATGACGCGCCTCCAGACTCCCTGTTCACCCCCTGCTCTGCATCGCTGCACGGCCGACGCGCCCTAGAAAACCGTCATCCTGAGGCCAGTTTATGAACCTGATGTTACGGTGATAGCAAAAAAAACATCACGGTGATGAGAAGCCCGCTGCACTAGACTTGCACGTCATGACGGGCCACTTCTGGGCCTCGCCAGGAGGCCACTGATGAAATCTTTACCGACCCTTTCCGCGTTGTTGCTGAGTGCCGCCTTGCCTTGGCTGGCTCACGCCGACGGCTGCCCAGAAGTCACGGTGGATGGCTACAAGGCCCCCGACTATGGTTGCCTGAGCCAACAGATGGGCAATGCCACGAACGCGGCCAAGGCGGCGAAGAAGAACCGTGAGGCGCAGGACATTTCCATCGAGAAAAGGCTGCCAAACACCCTGGGGCTGTCGACGCCCGCGGCGACCGGTGTGCGCATGGGCAATACCTTCGGTACCTCGGTAAAACCGCAGCGACCTTGAAACGCTCAACCAAGCACGTGCATACAATCGGCCCCACAGCCCCGCCCCTAAGATCGTGACTTTCGATCACGCTTAAAAGTGCTGGAGAGTGGGCATGTGTAAACGAGTGAAGGTTTCCCTGGCACTGACATTGCTGGCCGCGCAGATAATGGGCAGTGCCTTTGCGGCAACACCCGCGGTGGCCGTGGCGCCACAGTACGACACCAGCCACGTCTATGTGGCACCGGCGGAGGTCGACCGATTTGCCCAGAGTTTCCTGGCCACTTTCGGCGGCAAAAGCACAGACCAAGTGGTGGTGAATGTACTGCCGGTGCCAAGCAGCACCACCTCGCAATTGCTGCAGACTCCAGCGGGCACGGTGTCGTTGTTTGGTTTCACCACGCCGATCCCGCATCCATTTGGCCAAGAGCGCAACGGTTACCTGGTCAAGGACATGGACGCCGCCCTCAAGGCCGCCCGGGAAAACGGCGCGGCGGTGATCGTCAACGACTTCCCCGACCCGATCGGGCGTGACGCGGTGGTGCAATGGCCAGGCGGCGTGAACATGCAGCTTTACTGGCACACTAAGACCCCTGAATACGCAGCGTTCCAGACCGTACCGGAAAACCGTGTGTACCTCAGCGCAGAGCGTGCCGATACGTTCATCAAATCGTTCCTCGGTTTCTCCCACGGTAAAGTCCTGGTCGATGACAAACACGCGCCTGGCGTCGATATCGGTCAAGCCAAAGGCAGTTATCGTCGTGTCGACATCGAGTCGCCATTCGGGCGCATGGCTGTGTTGGTCACCAACGGCCAACTGCCCTACCCGTTCGGCCACGAGACCACCGGCTATCAAGTGGCTGACCTGAAGGCTACCCTGGGCAAGGCCACCGGCTCTGGCGCCAAAGTGCTGGTGCCCGCATTCGACAGCAAAGGCCGTCGCAGTGCGTTGGTCGAATTCCCAGGCGGCTACGTCGCAGAGATCCATCAACTCATCGCAGTAAAATGACCCGTCGCACAGGCTGGGGCCTGGCCGTGCTGTGGCCGCTGCTCGCCGGCAGCGTCCACGCCGACGAGCAAGCGACGCGTCCGGCCATCAAGGCCAACCGCTGGCAGGAGGATTGGTCGGTACTGCAGGACCCGGCGCTGCGCACGCAGCCGCTGGACAGCTTGAAGTACATCCCGTTATCGAGCGCCGACCCGTTGACCTATCTGTCCCTGGGCGCAACCTTGCGCGAGCGTTTCGAAATGAACGACGCCAGCGGCTTCGGCGTACGCAACGTGAAACGTGACCGCTACCTGATCCAGCGTTTTCAGGTGCATGCCGACCTGCACCTGAACGAAAACTGGCGGGTATTCACCCAACTCGAAGATGTGCGTGCCTACGATAAAACCACGATTGGCGGCGCCGACCAGAACCGGGTTGACCTGCGACTGGCCTTTGCCGAATACGTGAATACCTTCAGCAGCGGTACACTCAAGGCCCGTGTCGGGCGCCAGGATTTCGCCTTCGACCTGCAGCGCTTCATCTCATCACGGGACGGGCCGAATGTGCGGCAATCCTTCGATGCGCTGTGGGCCGACTGGGAAACATCCAATTGGCGCTTCATCGGGATTGCCAGCCAGCCGGTGCAGTATCAGGACGGTCGGCACTTCGACGACAAATCCAACAGCGACGCGCGTTTCCATATGGTCCGCGTGGAACGGCTGGTGGGCGGCAAGAACGAGCTGTCGGCCTACTACGGCGTGTATGAACGCAGCGCGGCGCACTACCTGGACGCGGACGGTGACGAAACCCGACACTTGATCGACGCACGCCTGGGCGGCGCGGCCATGGGTTTTGACTGGGACATCGAAGCGATGCTGCAAAGCGGCTCGGTGGGCAACAAGGACATCCGCGCCTGGGCTGGAGGGAGCCGCACCGGCTACACCTTCGACAGCCTGGCCTGGAAACCGCGCGTGGGCCTGCAACTGGACATCGCCTCCGGCGATCGTAAAACCGGGGATGGCACCGTCGGTACGTTCAATCCGCTGTTCCCCAACGGTTACTACTTTTCTCTGGCGGGCTACACCGGCTACAGCAACCTGATTCACGTCAAACCGTCAATCACAGTCAAACCGATCGACAAGCTCAGCGTGCAAACCGCGATCGGCCTGCTCTGGCGTCAAACCATCAGCGACGCAGTGTACACCCAGCCCAATCTGCCGGTCGCCGGCACCGCTGGCAGAGGTGATCGCTGGACCGGCGCCTATGCGCAACTGCGCACCGATTATGTGTTCAGCCCCAACCTCACTGGCGCCGTCGAAGCCGTCCATTACGATGTAGGTCAGACCCTGCGCGGTGCTGGCGGCGATGACAGCAACTACCTGGGCGTCGAGCTTAAATTCAGCTGGTAGAGCCAACCCAGCACACCCGTACAAGCCCTGTATACGCCTTAGCCCAAATAGTGAAGCTACGCTTTTTTCACCTGACCCAAGGAGTTTTCCATGAGCACATTCGTTGCCAAAGACGGTACCCAGATCTACTTCAAGGACTGGGGCAGCGGTAAGCCCGTGTTGTTCAGCCATGGCTGGCCGCTGGATGCCGACATGTGGGAATACCAGATGGAATACCTGAGCAGCCGCGGCTTTCGCACCATCGCATTCGACCGCCGTGGTTTTGGCCGGTCAGACCAGCCGTGGACCGGCAACGACTACGACACCTTCGCCGACGATATCGCCCAGTTGATCGAGCACCTGGACCTCAAGGACGTGACCCTGGTGGGCTTCTCCATGGGTGGCGGCGACGTGGCGCGCTACATCGCACGCCATGGCAGCGCGCGCGTGGCCGGCCTGGTGTTGCTGGGCGCGGTGACGCCGCTGTTTGGTCAGAAACCGGACTACCCGCAAGGCGTCCCGGCTGAAGTGTTCGCCGGCATCAAGGCCGGGCTGCTGAAGGACCGTGCGCAATTCATCAGTGATTTCAACGCACCGTTCTATGGCACCAACAAAGGCCAGGTTGTCTCAGAGGGTGTGCTGACCCAAACCTTGCAGGTAGCGTTGCTGGCGTCCCTCAAATCGACCGTCGACTGCGTCACCGTATTCTCCGAAACCGACTTCCGCCCGGACATGACCAAGATCGACGTGCCGACCCTGGTGATCCACGGCGATGGCGATCAGATAGTACCGTTCGAGACAACCGGCAAAGTGGCCGCTGCCTCGATCAAGGGTGCCGAGTTGAAAGTCTACAAGGATGCCCCCCACGGGTTTGCCGTGACCCATGCGCAGCAGTTGAATGAAGACCTGCTGGCGTTCCTGAACCGCTGAAACACCTAAACCCTCCTCTCCTTATTTGGCCGGGCTTGCCCGGCCTTTTTTTGCTCAAGAGAAACGCTGAGGCAGTACCAGACGCCCTGGCCCGCTGATCAGCACCGTGGTGAAAATGATCAACAGCAGCCAACCGAACTGCGCCTCGAACAGCGTCCACTCCGGGTGCACCACCAGCAAGGCAATCAGCAGCACACACAGGATCGGCAGGCACGCCAGACGCACCAGCACGCCGGCAATGATCAGCAGCGGGCACAGCACTTCAGCAAATATCGCCAACATTAGCGTGGCCGAAGCGCCCAGATGAAACGGATCTTCGATCAGCTTCAATTGCTCGTTGTAACTCAGCAGTTTGGGCAAACCATGTACCCACAACAGGAACAGCGCTCCGCTGACCCGCAGAAACAGCAGCCCCAAGTCCTGACATTTTGAATCGTTCATGCGTACGCTCGGTAGGTCGACATAAACATCGATTGTGTCGGCCGAGGCGCCCTCACGCTTGCAAGTCTGTGCTGACCTCACTCCCCGACGCCGGCAAACGCCGCGACGATTTCATCGATCACCACCCGCACCCGTGCGGTGTGGCGCAGGTCGGCGTGGGTCACCAGCCACACGTCGTACGGCAGTGGCCGGGAGCGCTCGGGCCACAGGCGCACCAGCCCGTCACGCTCACCCGTGCACACCGGGATTTCGCCTATGCCGATGCCGGCAGCGATCGAGCGGCGCACCAGCAAACTGGAACTCAAGGCAGCAACAATGCGCCCTCGGCCCAGAGGCTCGGAAACCAGGGTCAGCTCTTTCTTGCTTTGTAGGTGAGGCTGGTAGACCACCAGGTCATGCCCCTCGAACAGGCTGCCCGGTTCGGGCACGCCGTGGCGGTCAATGTAGTCCTGGGAGGCAAACAGGCCCAACGGCCAACGGGCGATGCGACGGGCGATCAGGTCGGGGTTATCCGGACGCTGGTTGCGCACAGCGATGTCGGCCTCACGCTTGGCCAGGCTGAGCATTTGGGTGGAAGCGTCCAGTTGCACGCGCACGTCGGGGTGTTTGTCGTGCAGGCGAGCGATGGACGGAATCAGGAAGTCGATGGCCAGGGAATCGGTGGTGCTGACGCGCACGGTGCCCGTTAAACGATCATCCAGGCCTTGAACCTGGCGCTCAAGGTCGAGGGCTGAACGCTCCATTTTCTCCACCGACAGCAATGCAGCCTCGCCCACGGCCGTCAGCGCGTAGCCCTCGGACGTGCGCAGGAACAAGGTGGCGCCCAGGGACTTTTCCAGGGCGTTGACCCGCCGGCCGACGGTGGCCTGATCCACGCCCAATATCCGTGCGGCGCCGCGCAATGTGGACTCCCGGCACACCGCCAGGAACACCCGTGCATCGTCCCAGTTCATCGCGTCCTCCACTGCTGCATATATGCATTTATGTGCTGCTGAATCGCAGCATTATTGCATCATGCGACGTTGCTATCCTGTCGACCATGGAAATATCCAAGATGACCCTGCTGCACGGTTTCATTTGAATCAACCGTCGCGCAGCGTGGTCCCACTTCATACGCTCACCGCAACAGGACCCGCAAAATGCCCCTGCCTACCGACATGACCCTGATTGAAATCACCACCCCTGGCGGCCCCGAGGTGCTCAAGCCGCGCCAGGTGCCATTGCCCTCCCCGGTAGCCGGTGAAATCCTGATCCGCGTGCACGCCGCCGGCGTCAACCGCCCGGACGCCTTGCAACGCGCCGGCAAGTACCCGATGAAACCCGGCATGAGCCCAATCCCCGGCCTGGAAGTGGCAGGTGAAGTGGTAGCGCTGGGCGATGGCGTGACCGAGTACGCCGTCGGTGACAAGGTTTGCGCCCTCACCAATGGCGGTGGTTACGCCCAATACTGCGCAGTGCCCGCCAGCCAGGCGTTGCCGGTTCCCGAAGGCATGGACTGGATTCAAGCGGCGGCCATCCCGGAAACCTTCTTTACCGTGTGGGCCAACCTGTTCGGCATCGGCGGCGCCCACAAGGGCCAGCGGGTGCTGATCCACGGCGGCACCAGTGGAATCGGCACCACCGCGCTGATGCTATGCCGCGAGTTCGGCATCCAGGCGTTTGCCACTGCCGGCAGCGAAGAAAAATGTGCGGCCATTCGTGCCCTGGGCGCAGAAGCAATCAACTATCGCGAACAGGATTTCGCCCAGGTGATCGGTGATCAAGGGGTGAATGTGATCCTCGACATCATGGGAGCCTCCTACATCAACAACAACCTCAAGGCGCTGGCGATGGACGGCCGTCTGGTAATGCTGGGGTTCCTCGGCGGTGCCAAGGCCAATGAGGTGGACTTGCTGACCATCCTAGGCAAACGCGCAATCGTCACCGGTTCACTGCTGCGCGCACGGACCAAGGACGAAAAAGCCGCAATCGCCGACCAACTGCGCGAGCATGTATGGCCAGTGCTGTCAGCCGGGCGCTGCCTGCCGATGATCGACCAGGTGTTCGATTACACCCAGGCCGATCAGGCGCATGCGCGGATGGAAGGTGGGGATCATATTGGCAAGATTGTGTTGCGGGTTGCCTGATTATCCGGCGTAAACCGGGTAATCGATGTAGCCCTCTGCACCACCGCCGTACATGCCCTCTACCCGCAGCGGATTCAACGGCCACCCATTGAACAGCCGCTGCGGTAGATCCGGATTGGCAATGAACGGCCGCCCGAACGCGATCAAATCCGCCAGCCCCGCCTCTACCCATCGCGCACCGCGTTCAGCGGTGTAGCGGCCGGCGTAGATGATCCGTCCGCTGAACGTCTCGCGCACTGCACGGCGGAAGGTTTCAGGCAGGTCGGGGGCGTTGTCCCAGTCGGCTTCGGCAATGGAGACGTAGGCGATGCCCGACGCTTCCAGCACCTTGATGGCTTCGATGTAGGTGTGGTGCGGGTCGTCTTCCACCAGGCCGATGTACACGCGGTCCTGATCGGTGCCACTGAACAACGGCGAGAAGCGTACGCCCAGGCGTTCCGGCCCGACCACGGCGCTCACCGCCTCAACAATCTCACGCAGAAAACGCAGGCGATTTTCCAACGAACCACCGTACTCATCGTCACGTTGGTTGGCATGGGCCGAGATGAACTGGTTCACCAGGTAGCCATTGGCCGAATGGATCTCCACCCCGTCAAACCCCGCATCCAGCGCATTGCGTGCTGCCTGGGCGTAGTGCCCGACCAGTTCCTTGACCTCCTGCGTGGTCAATGCACGTGGCACGGGCGGCTGTTTCAACTCACCCTCGCCAGGCGCCGTTTCGATAAAGGCTTTGGCTTGCAGGGCCTGGAGGGCAGACGGTGCGATTGGCGCCGCCCCTTCTGGCTGCAAGGCGTTATGCGACACCCGACCGACATGCCACAACTGGGCAAAGATCACCCCGCCCTCGGCATGCACCGCGTCGGTGACCTTGCGCCAACCGTCGATCTGCGCCGGGGTGTAGATGCCCGGTGTCCAGGCGTAGCCCTGGCCCCGTGGCTCTATCTGCGTGCCTTCGCTGACCATGAAACCGGCACTGGCCCGCTGGCGGTAATACTCGGCCATCAAGTCGGTCGCGATATCACCCGGTTGGGCGCTGCGCTGGCGCGTCAATGGCGGCAAGACGATACGGTTGTTCAGCGTATGGTGCCCCAGCTTTATTGGGGTACTTAAAACATTGTCAGTCATCTAATCATTTCCAAATTCTGGACGTGCTAAAGCATTGGCGACTTATAAAAGTCGCCAATGAACTCAGCGGTTTATTTAATTAAGCGGTCAGTTTCAGCAGGGCTTTAGCGACATCACTGGAACTGCCAGGATTTTGCCCAGTCACCAACAAGCCATCAGTAATGACAAAGGACTGCCAGTCAGCGCCTTTCTCATACAGGCCGCCCAGCTTCTTGAATTCATCTTCCACCAGAAACGGCACCACATCGGTCAGTTCCACCGCCGCCTCTTCCGAGTTGGAGAACCCGGTGACGCGACGCCCCTTGACCAACGGTTCACCATTCACCGCCTTGACGTGACGCAACGCGCCCGGTGCGTGGCAGACAAAGCCGATGGGCTTACCAGCACGCTCGAAGGACTCGATCAGCGCGATCGACACCGGCGATTCGGCCAGGTCCCACAGCGGGCCGTGGCCGCCTGGGTAGAACACAGTGTCGAAATCGTCGGCGTTGACCGAGCCCAGTTTCACCGTGGTCGCCAGGGCTTGCTGGGCGGCAGAATCGGCGGCAAAGCGCTGAGTCTGTTCGGTCTGGAAGTCCGGCTGGTCACTCACCGGGTCCAGCGGCGGCTGGCCGCCGGCCGGTGAAGCCAGTACGATCTCGGCGCCGGCGTCCTTGAACGCGTAATAGGGTGCGGCAAACTCTTCGAGCCAGAAGCCGGTCTTGCGGCCGGTATCGCCAAGCTGGTCGTGAGAGGTCAGTACCATTAATACTTTCATTTTCCAGTGCCTCGATAGGTGTGAATGTCAGTTTCTTGCGGCTGACCCAACAACTGTCGGGTCAACCCCAACGCCTCATCAAAAGGCGCCGTAGTACGGGTGATCTTGCTCATGACGCTGGTCCCCAACCACAACGCATACAGGCGCCGCGCCAGGCTGTCCGGGTGTTGCGTAATCGCTACCGAGCCGTCTTCGACGCCCTGCTGCAAGGCCTCGGCCAGCAACCCGATGGTGCGTGCAGTGCCACGTTGCAGGGCCAGGCGCATCGGCTCTGAAAGGTCTGACACCTCCGCACCGAGTTTGACGGCAAGGCATTTGCCCGCGTCGGTGCAGCCGGTCTGGTTGTCGATCCAGCATTGCCAATAAGCCATCAACTTGGCGTGCTGGGTTAAACCCGGCAGGTCGAACAGCTGCTGCATGCCGTGCACATAGTTGTCGAAGTAGTGGTCGAGCAATACAACGCCGAACGCATCTTTGGAGGTGAAGTAGTGATAAAACGAACCTTTGGGTACGTCGGCGGCTTGCAGTATTTCGTTCAGGCCCACCGCAGAAAATCCTTTGCGGCCAACAATCAATTGCGCCGTATCAAGAATGCTCTGGCGTGCAGTTTTAGTTTCGTTGCTCATCGGATTAGACCAGTCGTCTAGTTCGTTGAGGGAATGTTAGGAGCCTGGTCAGGCTCGCACAATGTCAGATCCGCAAGGATTTCGGACATCCGCCAAAGTCGGTTGCCGTTTTCCCGGCAGCCGCCGACAATCCCTGCTCCCCCCACCCGGAGACATGCGATGCACAGCGTTGCGCTGATGGTTTACCCGAACTTCCAGTCCCTGAGCCTCAGTCTGGGCTCGGTGTTCGAGTGCGCGAACCTGCTGCGCGGCGAGCCGGCCTATGAGTTTCACCTGGTGTCGGAGAGCGGCGGCGCGGTGATGACGTCCCAGGGCTTTTCGGTGAACACCACGCCGATCCGGCCGGAGGGCTACGACACGCTGATCGTCAGCGGCTACCTGGAGTTTCGCCTGCCGGAGGCCAACCTGCTGGAACTGGTCAAGGCCGCCTCCGCCCAGTCGCGACGCGTCGCCTCGTTGTGCATGGGCATCTTCGTGCTGGCCGAAGCGGGCTTGCTGGCAGGTAAGCGCACCACCACCCACTGGATTCACGCGCCAGCCTTTCGCAAGCGCTATCCGGACATTCATTTGGAAGAAGACAAGCTGTTCGTGGTGGACGGCCAGGTGTGGACCGGTGCCGGCATGAGTGCCGGGGTGGACCTGGCTTTGGCGATGGTGGAAAACGACCTGGGCAGTGATCTGGCCCGGCGCATTGCGCGCAAACTGGTGATCGCCCAACGCCGGGGCAGTGAACAGTCGCAGTTGTCGGCGCTGCTGGAGCTGGACCCCAAGTCGGACCGCGTGCAACTGGCCCTGGCCTATGCCCGTGAGAACCTGACCCACGACTTGTCGGTAGACGCCCTGGCCGATGTCGCCCGCCTCAGCCCGCGCCAGTTCAGTCGGGTGTTCCGGGAAGAGACCGGACAAACACCGGCCAAGGCCATCGAGTCGCTGCGGGTAGAAGCGGCACGGGCGATGATGGAAACCAGTCGCCACCCGGTCGAGGTGGTCGCCCGCGAAACCGGGTTTGGTGATCGCGAACGTATGCGCCAGGCATTTTTAAGGGCGTTCGGGCAGCCGCCGCAGGTGATGCAGCAGGCGTTTAATGCAGTGCCGCCCGCGTAATCAGGTAACTCACCAACTGCGGCTCATCCTCCAGCTCAATCGTTTGCACCGGACGCGGCAGGTTATCCAGCACCGTGCGCCAGAACGCTTGGGACACTTCGTCCTGATCATAGAAGCGCACCAGCCAATCGGCCTCGCCGCTGCACAGCACCTGGCTGGCAATGGCGCGGCCAATGCCTTTGCGGCGGTAACGCTTGAGGACGAACAAGTCGGCCAACTCCAGGGCGCCAATGCCCGGCAGCTCGCTGCCTTCGATCAACAGGAAGCCAGCGATATAGCCGTCCACCAACAGCAGGTTGGCGCTCCATTGCGGGTCCTGCCAGTAGCGGACCAGGTGTTCGTCATGGATGTAGAAACGCCCATCGGCCTCGACATCTTCCTGTTCCCAGTCAGAGGATTCATAGGCGTAGTACTGGTAAAGATTGCGGATCAGCTCGGCGTGCTCCGGGCCGGTCTGGATCAATTCGACGGTGACTTCGGGCATGAGACTCTCGGTGAAAAAACACAGGGCGCCATTGTTCACAAAACCGGTGGGCAGGCCAAGAGAGCGGCCAACCTTTCTACTTGCTGAACCGATTGCAAATAGGTGTTGCCTCTACCAAAACCTTGAAACATTTCGAATAAACTCCGCGAAATTGCCGCTCTCTTTCAAGGACACGTATTTTGACAAACGCCTGTACCGCCGGCCTGGACGTGGGTTTTGCCTCCCTGGACTACCTGCAAATCTTCATCCTGGGCGTGATCCAGGGCATTACCGAGCTGCTGCCGGTGTCGTCCACCGCCCATATGCGCGTAGTACCCGCCCTGCTCGGCTGGCAGGACCCCGGTTCAGCATTCTCCGCGGCGATGCAGTTGGCGGCGCTGGCGGCAGTGGTCAGTTACTTCTGGCGAAATGTGCGCCAGGTGACCACCGGCAGCATCGACGCCGTGCGCAGGGGTGACTACAACGATCGCTGGTTCAAGCTGGCGGTGGCGATTGTGCTGGCGACCATCCCCATCGGCATCGCCGGCCTGGCGCTGTCTTCGACCCTGAACGCGTGCAACTCGCCGTTGCGCGGGTTGATGGTGATCGGTATTTCCTGCGTGGTGATGGCCGTGCTGCTGGCGGTGGCCGAAGTGCGCGCACGCCACACCCGCGAGGTGAGCGAGATGCGCCTGCGGGATGCGTTGATCGTTGGCGTTGCGCAGATTGGTGCGCTGATTCCAGGGGTTTCGCGTTCCGGTTCTACGTTGACCGCCGCACTGTTCCTCAACTTCAAGCGTGAGGAAGCCGCACGATTCTCCTTCCTGCTCGGCTTGCCCGCCATCGCCCTCGCTGGCTTGAAGGAACTGTGGGTGCTGCTGCACGCCGACATGCCCGCCCATGCCTGGCCGCATTTGCTGTTCGGCCTGGTGGTCGCGAGCATCTCGGCGTTTTTTGCGATCTGGGGCCTGATGAAGTTCCTGGAGCGGTTCTCCACCTGGCCGTTCGTGATCTATCGCGCGTTGCTGGGGATTTTCCTGATCGTAGCCGTCAGCACCGGCTTACTGTAGGAGCGAGCTTGCTCGCGAAGAATGCAAAGGCGCCGTAGCAAACCCGCAAGCCCGCGTTATCATTGACGACCTTCGCGAGCAAGCTCGCTCCTACAGTTTGCGCTCGGCCAGTTCTTCCAACAGATCGGCCGAAGGCACGAAAAACAGGCCGCCGGTGACCGCCGTGCTGAAATCCAGCAGGCGGTCATAGTTGCCGACCGGACGGCCGACGAACATGTTTTCCAGCATCAACTCCAGAGGCTCCGGCGAACGTGCATAGCCGATAAAATAGGTGCCGAACTCACCGGCGCCAGGGCGGCCGAAAGGCATGTTGTCGCGCAGGATCTTTACTTCATCGCCGTTCTTGTCGGTGATGACTGTCAGCGCACTGTGGGAATTGCTTGGTTTGGTCTCTTCGTCCAATTCAATATCCGACAGCTTGGTCCGCCCGATCACCTTCTCCTGGGCCTCCACCGTCAGGCTGTTCCAGGCTGTCATGTTGTGCAGGTACTTCTGCACCAGCACGTAGCTGCCGCCGCGAAATTCGCTGTCCTCATCACCGACAATGGTGAACCCTTCGGCCTTGCGCCCCACCGGGTTCTCGGTGCCGTCGACAAAGCCGATGATGCTGCGCATGTCGAAATAGCGGAAACCCTGGACCTCATCCACCACCTTGACGCTGTCGCCCAGGGCCGCCATCACGTGGGTGGCCAGTTCAAAGCACAAGTCCATCTGTTCGGCGCGGATATGCAGCAGGATATCCCCCGGTGTCGACACGGCTTTGCGCCCTTCCACGCCGAATTCACGGAACGGATGCAGCGCTGCCGGGCGCGGTGCGCCGAACAGCCGGTCCCACGCGTCCGAGCCAAACCCGCAGACGCAGGTCAGATTGCCCGCCGGCACGCGCTTGCCCACCGAACGCACCAAGCCGGCGATGTCCGCGCACCAGCCACGCACCGTGTCTTCACTGCCGGGGGCAACGGTGGCAACCATGAAAATCGCGCTGCTGGTGATGGGATGGCAGACGGACTGCGGCTCAAGGGGCGGCTGAACGGAGGATGGTGTCATGGTGATAGTCCAGGCTAAGGGGCGAAATTCAACCCGCGCAGATTAGCAGATCATGCCTGGCAGCTCTCCCACACGTCGCGAATCAGCGCCTGCATCTTCAGCGCTTCGGCCCAGCGATCGCTGATTTCGCGGCCGTCCGCACCGGTAATCGCATAGGGCGGCGGACCCAGTTCGCAGGTAAAGGACAGGCTCTGTGACATGTCGGGCCGGGCCAGCCAGTCTTCGATCCCGTAGCGCCACCACTGGGTAAAACGCTGTACCCAGGCTTGGTGTTGGGGGAAGTCCAGGGAGACCTGTACCTGTTCGCTGCTGGCGACACGGCCGTGGAACCCCCAGCTGTGGCGCAAAATCGTGCGGATATGGTCGTCGTCTTCAGGCGCGCCGGGCTCGGGCAGTTCACGCCCGACCACGTAGTGGGACAGATCGGCCAGCAGCTTCAAATCCGGCATTTGCGCCAGCAGGTCGAGGGTGAACAACAGGTCGTTGGTGAGGCGATAACGGTGGGTTTCCAGCAACACCGGAAAGTCCACCTGCTCGGCCAGGCGTTGCCAGCCTTCGATCAACCGGGCGGCCTCGGATTGAGTGCGCGGGCGTACGTCGGCTTGCAGGGTGAGGTGGTGGCAGCCATAGCGGCTGATCACATCCAGCGCCGCGGCCAGGTCATCCACCGATTGCGGGAACAATTGGCCCTCGATCTGCAAGCCTCTTGAGCTAGCCGCCGCGTGCAAACGCGCGACGTCAGCAGGCTGCCAGTAATGATCGGTAATGCCGTCAAAACCGGCGGCCTGGATACGGTCGAGTTGGGCGTCAAGGGCGCCAGGTTCGGTTTGCATCGCCCACAGGGATTGGAACACCAGGAATTGGCGCATATCAGCCTCGCAGCAGGGGTTTGAGGGACAGCTCGGGGTTGGCCAGGCTGGCGGGATCAAGAGGGATCCGGGCGCTGATCAGGCGCTCGCAAAGCTTGATGTCCTTGGCCACGCTGTTGCCCGGCGCCCAACCACAGGCGCCTTGTAAACGATGATCGGCATCGAGGTAAAACAGCAACAGGCCGCCGCTCGGTAATGGGCGGTTGACCACTGTCGGTGTGATTACGCCCACGGTCTGCAAACCCCAGTCGAACTGATCGGACCAGAAACCGGGCAGCGCCTCGAACGGCACTTCGCGCCCCAGCAGATTCAGCGCCGCATGCCGGCCCTGGGATTCGGCATTGCGCCAGGTTTCCTGGCGCTGATAGAGCCCGTCGAGGCGAAACTCACACACATCACCAGCGGCATAGATGTTCGGCGCGCTGGTACGCAGGCACGCATCAACACGAATGCCCTGGCCCACCTCCAGCCCTGCTGCCGCCGCCAGTTCGATGTTGGGTTGCATGCCGATGCCGACCACGACGAGGTCGCAGGGCAAGCGTTGCCCGTCTACCAACAGCACGGCATCGGCCTGGATTGACTCCAGCGCCACATTCAAACGCACCTCCACACCGTGCTCGCGGTGCAGATCCAGCAGCGCCTGGGAGATTACCGGCGGCAGCACACGCCCCGCCAGGCGCGGCCCGGCTTCCAACACCGTCACTTCACAGCCCAGGCCACGGGCCGTCGCCGCCACTTCCAGGCCGATAAAACCACCACCCACCACCACCAATCGCGTGCCGGGGCGTAAAGCACTGCGCAAGGCCAGCGCTTCATCATGGGTTCGTAGGTAAAGCACATTGGCCTGTTCCTGGGGCAATCGCCGCGCCCGGCCGCCGGTGGCCAATAGCAGACCAGCGTAAGGCAGCCACTGGCCGTCGGCGAGTTGCAGCCGATGTGGCTGCCGCTCCAGTCGAGTCACCGGGTTACCCGCGATGTGCTCGATGCCCAGCTCGGCCAGTCGCGCGCTGTCGCACAAGCTGTATCCGGCCAGATCCGCCGTGCCTTGCAACAGGCCTTTGGACAACGGCGGGCGCTCATAGGGCAAGTGCACTTCATCACCAATCAGGATCAGGCGGCCGGTATAACCTTCTTCGCGCAGGGTCAGCGCCGCCCGGCCACCGGCATGACCGGCCCCGACGATAATCAACGGAGCGTTCATCATCATGCCGTGACAGCGAGCAACACCCGCCCCGCTTCGACCCGCACCGGGTAGGTCTTGAGGTTGACGCACACCGGCGCGCCGAGGGCCTTGCCCGTACGATAATCGAAACGCCCATTGTGCTTGGGGCACTCGATCACGTGGTCCATCACCAGGCCGTCGGCCAGGTGGATTTTCTCGTGGGTGCACAGGCCGGCGGTGGCGAAGAATTCATTCTCGGCCGAGCGGTACAGCGCGTAGGTGTGCGGGCCGTGGTCGAAGCGCAGCACGTCTTCTTCGTCTATTTCGCCCACGGCGCAGACGTCGATCCATTGATCGTTCATGGTGTTTCTCTCCAATTACCTGGCGACTTTCCCACCTTGTGGTGAGCGAGCTTGTCGAACCGTCGCACCGTCACGCTGGGCTGCGAAGCAGCCCCAAAATCGGCGGCACAGTTTTGTCTGAAAGAACGCGGTGGATTTACTGGGGCTGCTGCGCACCCCAGCGCGAGCAAGCTCGCTCACTACAGTGGGTCGGGCGCTGGATGAAGTAGGTCGGATCGCTGCGCTGCTTCCAGATCGTCGGCAGGATTTCCTTGTACGCCTCGAACAGGTTGGCGTACGGCGGCGGGCAGTCGCTGCGGATCTCTTCGTGCAGTTGCGCCAAGGCGTGGTACGGCACCATCGGGTACATGTGGTGTTCGAGGTGGTAGTTCATGTCCATGTAGATAAAGCGCAGCACGCGGTTCATGTAGATGGTGCGGCAGTTGCTGCGGTGGTCCAGCACGTCTTCCGCCAGGCCGACGTGCTGGGTAAGGCCGAAGATATAGCCGAGCCAGGCACCGTAGAGGCTCGGCAGACCAATCAGCATCAGCGGTAGCCAGCTGTGCAGGTACAACGCGGTGCCAATCACCACCGCATAAATACCGACCCAGATCCGTGCCGCGCGAAACACCTTGGGCCATTCGGATTCGGGGATGAAGTCGGCTTCTTGGGCGCTCATCTTGCCAATGACATGCCGCGCCACACCGCTGAAGGTTTTCCAGGCCAGGGGCAGGTTGAACAGGCTCAAGAACATCATCAAAAAGCTTGGCGGACGCGGCTCGACGATCTCCGGGTCGCGGCCGACCACGATGGTGTCGGTGTGGTGACGGGCATGGCTCCAGCGCCACACGTGGGGTTCGAAGATGCACATGAAGCTGGCGACCTGATACAGCCCGTCGTTCATCCAGCGGGTCTTGAACGCGGTGCCGTGGCCGGTTTCGTGCCAACGCGGATTGGATGCAGTGCCGTAGAGCACGCCATAGGCGAGGAAAAACGGCACACAGGCCCAGGTGCCCCAGAACCAGTAGCCACCAAAACCGGTGACCAACAGTGCGAGCACCCAGATGGCCGTGTCGAGCAAGGCCGGGCCGTCGCGGCGCTGCATCAGTTCTTTCATGCGTTTGCGCGAGATGGGCGACTGGTACCAACAGGCCGAGACCAGGCCCTTTTCAGCCGCGCGGGCGGCTTCGGGGCCGGTGAGGCTGTAATCGCGCCGGGCGGTGTGAGCGGTGTGTTCAGGCATTGTTATTGTTCTCCGCAAGCGGGTGGTTTCAGGTGCTGTGTGAAACCCACCTTAGAGAACCAATCTTTCACCCTCAATGCCTTGAATCCATTCCCTATCAAGCTATCATCCAGGCCCAGCGGGGCTTGATAGTTTTCTATCAAGACGCTCAAAGGGGCCTGTCATGAACAACAATAAACGCCCAACCATCGCCACCGTCGCCGCCCAGGCGGGGCTCAGCGTGGCCACCGTCGACCGCGTGTTGAACGCACGTGCGCCGGTCAATCCCGAGACCGCCGAGCAGGTGTTCCAGGCGGCCGAAGCCGTGGGGTATTTCGCGGCGCGGTTGATCGGCCAGCGCATTCGCGAACGCCGGCCGACCTATCGTTTCGGCATCCTGTTGCTGGCCACCGCCCAGGCGTTCTATGCCAGCCTGGCGCAAGCCATCAACGCCGCCGCCGAACAGCATACCGGTGCCAACCTGACGTGCCAGTTCGAGTACATCGTCGATCGCACGCCCAGCGCCATTGTCGCGCAGATCGAACAACTGGCCGTGCAATGCGACGGCCTCGCGGTGGTCAGCTTTGCCCATCCGCTGATCAACGCCTGCCTCAAGCAGATCCGCGAAGCCGGTGTGCCCGTGGTTGCCCTGCTCTCGGATATCCACGAACAGGCCGAAGAACCCTACGTCGGCCAGGACAACCATGTGGTCGGCCGCACCATGGGCTGGCTGCTCGCCCGCACCTGCGGCGCTCGCAAAGGCAGCGTGGGCATCCTGCTCGGCGGCCATCGGTTTCTCGGCCACCAGGCGCGGGTCGAAGGCCTGCACAGCTACCTGGCCGAGCACGCGCCGGGGCTCAAACCGTTGGAACCGCTGATCAACCTGGACAACTGCGACATCACCGAAGAAGCCACCCTCGACCTGATCAGCCGCCACAGCGACCTGCGCGGATTATGCGTGGTGGGCGGCGGCGGCGACGGCATCATCAGCGCCTTGGCGCAGCTGCCCAAGCGGCCGGCGTTGTGTTGCATCCTGCAGGAGTCGACCGCGCTGTCACGTCAGGCACTGGGCCAGGGGTTGATCGATGTGGTGATGGATTCGCAACCGGGGCAGACGGCGACGGCGTTGGTGCGGTTGATGGTGGAGTTGCAGAGTGCAGAGGGGTTCGATCCGGTGCGGCAGCGGGTGTATGTGCCACCGCAGATTGTGACGTCGGAAAATAGGGGCAGCTGACGCACAAATCAACCTGTAGGCGCCGGCTTGCCGGCGCCTACAGCGATTTGCGGAAATCTGCAGCACTCAAGCCGAATCGACTCATCTTGTTGTACAGCCCACCCCGCGACACGTTGAGCTGCCGCGCAGCCAGACGAATGTTACCGCCGGTGCTGTTGAGCGCGGCGACGATGGCGTGCATTTCGTGGCTGCTCAGGTCCTGGGCGGGCGGCGCTTCGTGGGCGCGCAGCGGGGTGCGTTGGCGGCTTTCCAGCGGCAGATCCACCGGTTCGATCAGTTCTCCCATCGCCAGGTTGGTCGCCCGTTCGATGCTGTTTTCCAGCTCGCGCACGTTGCCCGGCCAGCCGTAGGCCGACAGCAGCGCCATCGCCTCCGGCGAAAAGCCCTGCACCGATTTACGCAACGAGCGCGCGCAGCGGGCGAGAAAATGCTGCGCCAGCAGCGCAATGTCTTCACGGCGCATGCGCAGCGGTGGCACGGTCAGGTTCAGCACGTTGAGGCGGTAGTAGAGGTCTTCACGAAACGCGCCTTCCGCGACCGCCTGGCTGAGGTTGCGGTGGGTGGCGGCGATGATGCGCACGTTCACTTGCCGCGAGTTTTTCGCGCCCACGCGGGTGATTTCACCCTCCTGCAACACCCGCAGCAGGCTGACCTGGGCATCGAAGGACATGTCACCAATCTCATCGAGAAAGATGGTACCGCCATCCGCCAGTTCGAACTTGCCCGCCGAGCCGCCACGGCTGGCGCCGGTGAACGCGCCTTCGACGTGGCCGAACAGCTCGCTTTGCACCAGGTCTCGTGGAATCGCGCCGCAGTTGACCGCCACAAACGGGCCGTTGCAGCGCTCGCTGCCATTGTGGATGGCCTGGGCGAACAGCTCCTTGCCGGTGCCGCTTTCGCCAAGGATCAGGGTGGTGGAATCGCTGCGGCTGGCGATGCGTCCAAGGTGCAGCGCGTCCTGGATCGCTCGCGAGCTGCCCTGGATGGTGTCGAAGGTGTAGCTGGCCTGGGTGCCGATGATGCGTCGGGTGATTTCGCGAATGCGGCGGTTTTCGCGCAGTGACACGATCACACCGCCCTGCTCCAGCGGGCACACCGAGACCAGGCAGGCGAGTTGGCTGCGGTTGTGCAGGAGGAAGGTGCAGTCGAGGTCGCGTACGGGTGCGCCAAGGGCGTCACTCAGTTCGCTACGGCCCAGTTGCTGGAACGGCTGCCCGATCAGCTCCAGCCCGACGCCAAACAGCTGCCGGGCATAGCGGTTGAGCGCCTTGATACAGCCGCGTTCGTCCAGCACCACCAGGCCTTCGTTGAGCACTTCGAGGACAGTCTGCTGTTCTTCCAACAGCCCTTGCAGGGCCATCTGCCGCGATACCGCGTCGGCTGCGGCCTGCACCGTGCCGAGGGTATGGAAGTGAAACCAGCCGGGCTCGGCGGTCAGCGTCAGCATGGCCACGGTCTGGCCCTGGGCATTCTTGATCGGCGCGGCGGCGCAATGCATACGGCGCTGACGCAGGCCGATGCCGAAGTTCTCCTCAGCCAGCACGTACACCAGGTGATCCTCGGCCAGCGCCAGGCCGGTGCAGTTGGTGCCTTGCACCGATTCCAGCAGGCGACTGCCCACCGGAGTGATGTCCAGCCCACAGAAATACAGGGTGGTACCGTCGGCATCGGTGAGGTTGATATGGCCGCGCGGGTTGTAGGCCAGCAAGCCATGCATGACCTGCGCAGCCGCCTCGATCAGCACGCGGTGGGTGGCCTGGGTGGCGGCCAGCGTGTGGGCGCCAACGAAGCGGTACGTATTGTCGGCCGGGTCGATACCGGCCTGGACGCTGCGCCGCCAAGAATCCCAGATCACTTGGCGCACGTGCGTCGGGCGGTCGACCTGGCCGGCCAGGCAGTCGCGCCAAGCCTGTTCCAGTGCGACAACCGGGCCATCATTCAGCGCGGCAGGCCCCAGGGCCGTGAGGTAGTCGAGGTCTTGCACGCTGAACGCCATGCTCATTGGGCGGTATCCATGTTCATGTTTTTGACATGTCAGTATAGGCATGTCATCAAAATGAACACTTTTTGTTTATAGATAATTATTAATCGTTATTTATCAACACGTTAAAAAATGGCACAAGCCTTGCTCTCACCCCTTTGCCATCAGGAGCGTCCTGCGGCCAATAACAACAAGGGGTTATTTCATGAGTACACAGAACATCCGCCTGGGCTTGATCGGTGCCGGCCGCATGGGCAGCTTCCACGGCCTGACCGCCGCGCGGCATATCCCCGGTGCCAGCCTGGCAGCGATTGCCGACCCGACGCCAGGCCAGGCCGCCCGCCTCGCCGCTGAACTGGGCGTGAGCAAGGTCTACACCGACCCGCAGCAGTTGCTCGACGACCCGGACATCGACGGCGTGCTGATCGCCGCCCCCGCCCGCAGCCACGCAGAGCTGGTGATCAGCGCCGCCCGCGCCGGCAAGGGCATCTTCTGCGAAAAACCCATGGCCATCACCCTCGAGGAAGCCGACCGCGCTATCGCTGCTGCGGCCGATGCGCGAGTGCCGCTGCAAGTCGGGTTCAACCGGCGCTTCGCCAAGAGCTTTCGCACCGCGCACCTCGATGTCGCCGCCTGCCGCATCGGCACCCCGCAGTTGCTGCGCTCGCTGACCCGCGACCCGGCACTGAACAACCCGGCCAAGTCGCCGCAATGGGTGATCTTCCTGGAAACCCTGATCCACGACTTCGACACCCTGCGCTACCTCAACCCTGGCGCGGAGGCGGTGCAGGTCTACGTGATGGCCGACGCATTGATCGCGCCCGAATACAAAAGCAAAGGCTTCCTCGACACCGCCGTGGTCGCGATCCGCTTCGACAACGGCGCCATCGCCACCGCCGAGGCCAACTTCCAGGCTGTGTATGGCTACGACGTGCGCGGCGAAGTGTTCGGCAGCGCCGGCATGCTCAGCATGGGCAGCCTCAACGATTCCGACCTGGTGCGCTACCTGGCCCAGGGCATCCAGGCCGACACCCAGCGCCTGGACACCGACCTGTTGCGCGACGCCTATATCGCCGAGCTCAACCACTTCGTCGACTGCCTGCGCAGCGGCGCCAAGCCCCTGGCCAGCGGCGAAGACGCGCGTGCGGCATTGGCGATTGCCCGCGCCTGCATCGAGTCATTCGAAACCGGCAAGGCGGTGGCCGTATGAGCCCCTTCAAGCTGGCTGTCAGCGCGGAGATGGTGTTTCTCGACCTGCCCTTTGTCGAGCGCGTACAGCGCATTCATGCGCTGGGCTTCAGTGCCGAAATCTGGAACTGGACAGACAAGGACATCGCCGCCCTGGTCGCTACCGGCGCCGACTTCACCTCCATGACCGGCTACATCAGCGGTACCCTCACCGACCCCGGCGGTATCCGCCAACTGCTCGACAGCGCCCGCGAATCCTTAGGGGTCGCCGAACGACTGAATTGCCCCAGCCTCAACCTGCACGGCACCGGCCTGGGTGACGGCGGCCTGCCCGTACAACCGGTGAGCCAGACCACCGGAGGCATGTGGCTGAGCGCATGCAAGACCCTGGAAAAAATCGCCCGCTTGGGGGAAGACGCCGGTCGTGTGTTCCTGCTGGAAAACCTCAACACGGCAGTTGACCACCCTGGCACCCCCTTCGCCCGCGCCGACGATACCCTGGCGCTGATCGAGGCCGTGGGCAGCCCGTACCTGAAGATGAATTTGGACCTGTACCACGCGCAGATCGGCGAAGGAAATTTGATCGAACTGATCCAGCGCGCCGGCAGCGCCATCGGTGAAATCCAAGTGGCCGATGTACCAGGTCGCAAGGAGCCTGGCACCGGTGAAATCCACTACCCGGCCATTGCCAAAGCCTTGCACGCCATAGGCTACAGCGGCGTGGTCGGCCTGGAAGGCTGGGCCAGCGGCGACAGCGAGCTGGCCCTGGCGCGTTTCCGCCAGGCGTTCACCCTATAACAATAAAAGGATCACCCTTATGAATCGCTATTCGTTGTTTGCTGCCACCTTGTTGCTGCTGTTCAGCCAATGGACCTTCGCGGCTTATCGCATCGGCGTGAGCATTGCCCGGGTCGACGACAACTTCATGACCTACGTGCGCACCGGCCTGGAAGCGGCCGCCAAGCAGCAGGATGTGCAGATCCAGTTCGAAGACGCCCAGGGCGACGTGGTGCGCCAGCTTAATCAGGTCGAAGGCTTCCTCAACCAGAAGGTCGACGCGGTGATCGTACTGCCGGTGGACACCGCCGCCACCGCCAACATGACCCGTGCTGCCGTGGCGGCCAAGACGCCGCTGGTGTACGTCAACCGTCACCCGGACGAACGCACTCTGCCCAAGGGCGTGGTCACCGTGGCCTCCAACGACATCGAGGCCGGGCAGTTGCAGATGCGCTACCTGGCGGAAAAACTCGGCGGCAAGGGCAGTGTGGCGATCATCATGGGCGACCTTGCGCAGAACGCCACCCATGACCGCACCGAGGGCGCCAAACAGGTGCTCAAGGAGTTTCCCGGTATCAAGGTGGTCGAGCAGCAAAGCGCCGAATGGCAACGCAGCAAGGGCATGGACCTGACCAGCAACTGGCTGCTGGCAGGCACGCAGTTCGATGCCATCGTAGCCAACAACGATGAAATGGCGATTGGCGCGGCCATGGCTTTGCAGCAGGCGGGAAAAACCAAGGGTGAAGTGGCGATTGTGGGTATCGATGGCTTGCCCGATGGGCTGGCAGCGATCAAGCGGGGGTTGCTGACGGCGTCCGTGTTCCAGGACCCGAAGGCCCAGGCTACCCAGGCCGTGCAGGCGGCGGTGCGAATGATCAAGGGCGAGGCGATTGAGTCGGAAGTGTGGGTGCCGTTTGAACTGATCAAGCCGGAGCAGGTGGCAGTGTTTGAGCAGCGCTACAAGTAGAGTGAAATACACAAATCCAAATGTGGGAGCGGGCTTGCTCGCGATTGCGGTGGATCAGCCAATGAATCTGTTGACTGACACTCCGCATTCGCGAGCAAGCCCGCTCCCACCTTTCTTACCGCGTCAGGCCTTTAGTCCAGGTCGCTGGCGTCATGCCGCTCGGCCAATTGCTCATGGGGCTCACCGGACACCCGATTCACCCGCCGGCCGCGCTGCACCGCCGGCCGCGCTTCGATCGCGTCTGCCCAGCGCAATACGTGCTTGTACTCATGCACCGACAGGAACTCCGCCGCGCCATACAAGCGACCTTTGACCAGCCCGCCATACCACGGCCAGATGGCGATATCGGCGATGGTGTATTCATCTCCCGCGATGTATTCGCTCACTGCCAGGCGCTGGTCGAGTACGTCCAGCTGACGCTTGGTTTCCATGGCGAAGCGGTTGATCGGGTACTCCATCTTGCTCGGCGCATAGGCATAAAAATGCCCGAACCCACCGCCCAGATACGGCGCGCTGCCCATCTGCCAGAACAACCACGACAGGCATTCGGCGCGGGCGGCGGGTTCGGTGGGGAAGAACGCACCGAACTTCTCGGCCAGGTACTGCAGGATCGCCCCCGACTCGAATACGCGAATCGGTGTGGCGCCGCTGCGATCCAACAGCGCCGGAATCTTGGAGTTCGGATTCACCCCCACAAAGCCGCTGCCGAACTGGTCGCCGTCGCCGATCTTGATCAGCCAGGCGTCATATTCCGCACCGCTGTGACCCAGCGCCAGCAACTCCTCCAGCAGGATCGTGACTTTCTGGCCATTAGGCGTGGCCAGGGAATACAGCTGCAGCGGGTGCTTGCCTACCGGCAGTTCCTTGTCATGGGTCGCACCGGCAATCGGGCGGTTGATGCTGGCGAAGGTGCCGCCATTTTCGGCGTCCCAGGTCCACACTTTCGGGGGTACGTAATCGGTCATGCTGACGGCTCCAGAGGCGTTTGCGATCGGCGAAGCGCTCCAGACTAAACCAAAGGTTGATGACTCGTCACACAGTGAATGCCACCACCTTGCGGTCCGGGTAGAGCCGGGCCAGCAGGTCCAGTGCCTTGCAGTCCGCTACCGGGTCGCCAAACTCCGGGGCGATCACCGCACCGTTTATCACGAAGTAATTGATGTAGCCCGCCGCAAAATCCGGATTGCCCTTGCTGAGTTCGGCCTCGACCTCGGCCTTGCTCCAGTCCGGGTGACGGTTGCGATTGATCTAGCTGCTTTCGGTCATGATACCGGTGCCCAGGCCGTCAACCTCAATCCCGCCGCCCTCGCCCACCCGTTCACTGCGAATAGGCCGGGCGCCGGTTTCCTCGGCGATCTGGGCCGCCAGCAGCGCATCCTCGTCGTGCTGCTTGTTGGGGATTGGTTTGGTCAGCCAGTTGCTGCCCCACCTGGACACCTAGCTCACAGGTGCAGCGCCACGCCCATGCCTGCCTCGGTGCGTGGCACCTGTACCCGCAGCGCAATCAACAAGGCAGCCAACAGCATCAGTACACCCGCGCCCAGAAACACCCCGCTGATGCCACTGAGACTGAACATCGCGCCTCCTCCGGCCGCGCCCGCTGCAATGGCGGACTGCACCGAAGCCACGACCATGCCACCGGCACTCTCAGCCTGGTCCGGCACGGCGCGGGCCACCCAGTTCGACCACGCCACGGGCACCCCGCCAAAGGCCATGCCCCACAGCGCCAGCAGCAACGCCTGGCCTGGGAGAGAGACTGGCAGCAACACCAGCGCCAGCGCCGCGACGCCCACTAATACCGGCATCAGTACCAACGTGCCACGTGGATAACGCACCAGCATCCAACCGGCCAGCAGCGTGCCGACGAAGTTGGCTGCGCCGAACCCCAGCAGCATCAACGCCAACCCTTCTGTCCCCACCCCCGTGGTGCTTTCCAGGAAGGGTCGGATGTAGGTGAACAGCGCAAAGTGCCCGGTGTGAACCAGCACGCAGCCAAACATGCCGATGGCGATGCCTGGACGCAGCAGCACATCCAGTACCGTGCGCAAGCGTGCAGTCCCCGAGGGCGCCAGGCGGGGCAGCGTGAACAGTTGGAACGCCAGCGTCACTGCACCGACGGCGGCGGCGGCAACGAACGCACTGCGCCAGCCATACAGACCACCGAGGTAGCTGCCCAGCGGCACAGCAACCACCGTGCCCACCGCAATACCACTGAAGATGATCGACAGCGCGCGGGGCAGCAGCGCCGCTGGCACCAGGCGCATCGCCACGGCGGCGGCCATGCTCCAGAAACCGCCCAGGGCAATGCCCAGCAGGATACGCATCAGCAGTAATACCGCCAGGCTTGAAGAGAACGCCACCAACAGGTTTGACGCAATCATCAGCAGGGAGAAACCCAGTAGCACCACGCGTCGGTCGATCCCACGCGTGAGGCCGGGCACCAGCAGCCCGGCAAACAACGCCACCACTGCCGTCACCGTCACGGCTTGGCCGGCCAGCGCCTCGGACACTCCCAGGTCCATCGCCATTGGCGTCAACAAGCTTGCCGGCAGGTATTCCGCCGTCAACAAGCCGAATACCCCCATGGCCAGGGAAAACACCGCCATCCAGGCGGGCGCATCGGGCTCAACTTGGGCAGAGTGAGCGGCTTGGGCTACACAATCATTCATCACACGACATCCTCGGGAAATTAGCGCGACGGCCAGTCTAGGTTCGCCCATCCGGATGATCTATGATGCAGACCCTTGAGTTTTTGACCAAAACCCCGAACATGACAACAGTCGCCCCTTTCAATCAGTCCTCCGGCCTTATCGACGAACTGCTGCGCGGCATGCGCCTGAGCGGGGTGCAGTACCGACGCATCCAGGCCGGACCGAGCTTCGGCATGGGCTTTGAGGCCAAACCCGGACACGCCTACTTCCACTTCCTGGCCGCAGGGACGGCCACCCTGCGAACCGACGACGGCGGCCTGTTTGAGTTGTCGGCGGGCAATGCGGTGTTCATCTCCCACGGCGGCGCCCATGCGCTGTCCTCCGATGCGGACAGGCCTGTGCAGGACATCGATGGCTTTGGCGCGACCGCGTTGGGCGATACCGTCTGCGCCGTGGATGCGTCCCCCGATACGCCCCCCTGCACCTTGCTGTTCAGCGCCTGCATGGCGTTCGAACTCGGCAGTCTCCAGGGGCTCGGCAGTCTGATGCCGGCCTTGATGCTGATCGATGCCCAGGGCCAGCGGTACCCCGGCCTGATGCCGATCCTGGCGGTGATGGAGCGTGAAGTGTCTGCTGCCCGCATCGGCTACTCCGGCATCCTCGCGCGCCTGGCCGATGTGGTCGCCGCCATGATCGTGCGGGGCTGGGTGGAATGTGCCTGCGGTAATGCATCAGGATTGGTGGCGGCGCTGCGCGACACGCGACTGGCCGGTGCCCTGCTCGTCCTGCATCAGGACCCGGGTCGCGATTGGAGCGTGGCCGAATTGGCGGCGCATTGTCATGCTTCCCGTTCGGTGTTCGCCGAGCGCTTCCAGGCCACCCTGGGCATCCCGCCCCTGCGCTACGTGACGGAGTTGCGCATGCGCCTGGCCAGCCAGTGGCTGACCCTGGAGCGATTGCCTATCGAAGAAGTGGCGCTGCGCCTGGGCTATACCTCCCAGGCAGCGTTCAGCCGTGCGTTCAAGCGTATTACCGGCCATCCGCCGGGGGCCAGCCGCCAGCGCAGCCGGAGCCCGGCATGAACGAGCGCCTCGAAGATATCCTGGCCGACGCCGGCGTTCAGGTGGTTTTTTCGAGGACCCAATAATCGGCGGTGTCGACGTTGATATAGTTACCGCGCTCGATACGCATGACCACACGCACCTTGCCGTCCTCGGCCAAACGCTCGACGTACTCGACAAAAGGTTCATGGTCCAGGTAACTCTGGCGCGTACTGACAATCAGGTAGCCAGGACTGCGCGCGACACGCAGCAGTTCGTCCAGTGCGGTGACGGCCACGTGTCCGTCGATGAACACGCCGCAACAGACCACCAGGTCATAGCGATCATCGGCGATGGCAGGGTTGCGCACGTTCAAGTCGACATCAGCCGTGAGCTGACTGTATGCGTTGGTCTTGCGTGCCTGCTCGACCATGCCGGCGGACAGGTCGACGCCATCGATCTCGCCGTAGCCGATCCCGGCCAGTTGCTCTCCTACCAACCCGGTACCACACCCGGCATCGAGAATCCGCGCACTGTGTGGCCGGCCCGATTTGACCAATGCGTGGGCCACCACATCCAGCAATTTTGCACAAACCCAGTGACCGACATACTTCTCACCAAAAGCGGTGTCTACGTAGCCTTGCGCCCATTCATCGTAGAAGGCCCGCAGCACCTCCTTTTCACCATTGAGCCGGTGGGATGCGGTCACCAATGCACTTTCCTCTGCCGTGTGTTTCATTGTCGATCCTCGATTGATGTCACGTGGGGAAATAAGCCTCAGCCCGCCAGCCGTTGGCTGCGCGCAATACCGGCGCGGAAACAGTCGGACAACGTCAAGCCTTCGCCTACGGCGTCCAGCAATGCTTCCGTCACGCCACCTGGCGTGGTGGCGCTGTGCAGGTAGTCGCGCCGGGCACGGTCATCCAGCCCCCGGGGCCTTACGGCGTTGGCCCACGCAATCACCTTGCCCCAGGGCGGCAGGTTGCACGCTGTGGCGCCCCTGGCAATGGCTTCCTGGGACACCTTGACGGCCAGGCTCTCGCAGTAGGTCAAAACAATCGGCAGGCAGGGGCCATAGACGGTAAAGGCGTCGAATTCAGCTTCCGATGGCAGGTTGATCAGTTCGATTCCCAGCCGGCGCAGCAACCCATCAACCAGGGCCGAATCGGCGCCATAACGCGCGCCGATGGCACAGGCGCCAGCAATCGTATCCGGTGCGCTGACCATGACACGGACGATCTGGGGAGGCGGCTGGAACAGGGACTTGATGCGCTCAACCGGCAAACCAGCGATAAACGAGACCAGCACAGTGCCGCTCTTGAGCTGCAGCCCGCTCAACGCCCGGTAGTCCTGAGGCCTTACGGTCAGCAGGATCAACTGCGACTCATCGACGACTCGCCGGTTGTCGGCATATCGGTCTTCCAGCCCGGCCTTCTTGAGCCTGCCCCGCGCAGCGCTGGAATGCCGATTGCTGAGCAACAGGTTGGCCCTGGGTAAGCCGGCGGCAATCAGCCCTTGGGCCAGGGCGACCCCCAAGTGGCCCGAGCCGACAATGCCGATGCGGGTGGACAACACTGTCTTGCAGTCATTCATATCCATAGCGACTTGACCCTTGACCGTTGGAAACAGCGGCATCACGCCTCGGATGCCAGGCGCGAAGTCGCTCCTGCGCGGCGCACGCTCAGGACCTCCAGCACGCTCACACCCAGGATGCCAATCAGGACCAGCAGGGCTCCGCACACGAACCACAGGTCCAACGCATCGTTGAGGACCACCACCCCCAGTGCCACGCCTGCCACCGGCGTCAACAGCTGCAGCACGGACAGGCGTGACGCAAGGTATTTGGTCAGCAGCCAATACCAGCCCAGGAAGGTCCCCAGGACCAGAACCAGGGTCTGGAAGGTCAGGTTCGCGACCACCGCACCGTCGATTTCAAAGGTGGAGTGGCCCATGAAAAAGGTCAGCGGAAAGATCAACAGCGTCGCGATACTCACCTGGTAAAACAGGGTTTTCTCCGGTCGCGCACTGGCGAGCGTCGACGTACGCACTGCAATGGTGGTGGCCCCCCAGGCGGCTCCGGACAGCAGCCCGAGCCCATCCCCCAGCAGCGTGTTGCCTTGGGCACCGTCGCCCCGCCCCATGAAGGTAATGACGATGCCAAGGAACGCCAGCACCACAAAACACCATTGGCTGCCACTGAGACGTTCCTCCTCGCGCAGGAAATGCAAGCCGAAACTCGCAAACAAGGGGCCGGTGTACAGAAACACGGTGATATGGCTGGCACTGCTGTAGCGCAAGCCTTCAGCGATGAAGATCGATTCCAGGGCTACCAGGATTCCGACCACGATACCCGCGCCGACGGTGTTATCGCTGAACAGCCCGGCACCCTGGCGATACCACAGGTAACCCCCCAGGATCAGCGCGGAAATGGCATATCGAATTGTCAATTGCATCAGCGGATCGAGCTGCGGCGCGGCCAGTTTGATCAATACCTGCTGCCCTCCCCATAACAGGCACAGGACCATCATCGTGGACACGGAAAAGACATCGAGGGATTTGCGTGTGTCGAGCATCGTCATAGACCTTGAGCCACGGCATTGAAAAACATAGGTTCAAGGCTATGCGCATCACCTCTGGCAAGTAATCGATTTTTTGCTAAGGTGCTTGCATGAAACTCAACCTGGAAAAACCTCACCGCCTCCCTTCCCTCAGCGCCTTGCGTGCGTTCGAAGCCGCCTCACGCTGCCGCACGCTCACCGAAGCCGCCCAAGAGTTGTGCGTGACCGTGGGCGCAGTGAGCCGGCAGATCCGCCAATTGGAGGATGACCTGGGGCTGAGCCTCTTTCATCGCACCGCTAACGGCGTAACCCTCAATGAGTCGGGGCAGCGCCTGGCCCGTGACGTGTCCAAGGCCTTCTCGCTGCTGCTCAAGGCCACTCAGGACATGCGCCCGCAGACCGGTGCCAGCATCGTGTTGACTTGCACGGTATCCATCACCAGTCACTGGTTGAGCAAGCGGTTGCCTGCCATCACCGCGTATGCTGGCGGTAACCTTGCATTGACGATCGACCCGAGTTCCGAAGTGCGCAACCTCGACCATGGCGATGCCGATCTGGCGATTCGCTACTGCCCGCGCGAACTTGTGTTGAGCCATTCGGCGTTGCTGCTGCAGGACCGCTACTTCCCCGTTTGCAGCCCTGCCTACCTGAACAGCCTTGGGCCTGTCGACGAACCGCTGGACCTGGTGGGTGCGCGGCTGGTCCAGTCACCCTGGTACCACGACGATCGCTTGGGCAATGCCACTTGGGACGACTGGTTCACGGCGATTGCCAAGTGCGATACGCAGACGACGGCAGCGCTTTCCTTCAGCGGTGTGGGCTATGCCATGCATGAAGTGGCGCAGAACGGCGGGGTAATGATCGGCAGTTCTGCGCTGCTGCAAGACGAATTGGCCGACGGGCGCCTGGTAGCCGTGTTCGGCGACCGCCATCAACTCACCTCCCCTTACGAATACAGGCTGGTCTGGACGCAATCGGCACACCAGTCGCATGATCAGCAGTACCTGATCAATGGCCTGCTGCGCGCCGCCGGACAACCTTCGGCCTTTGCGCCGGGTAGGGTCTACGCCCCGGGGTAGGCCCCACCGTCCATATTGATGACCGCCCCCGACAAATAGGACGCTCTTGGACTGGCCAGGAACAACGCCAGATCGGCCACTTCCCCCGCGCGGGCAAACCTGCCCATCGGGATCGATGCCTGCTGTCGCGCCAGGGTCTGCTCAAGGCTTTCGCCGCTGCGTTGAGCCATGCGCTCCAGGGTCGCCTGGGTACGGGGCGTCAGGGTAAACCCAGGGTTGATCACGTTGATACGGATGCCTTGGCAGCCATAAGCCTGCGCCAACCCCTGTGACGTGAGGATCAACGCTGCATTGGCTGCACCGCCGGCGACATGCTCGGGCATTGCCACCCGGCCACCAATGCCGACGATATTGACCACCGCCCGCAGCGACGGCTGCGCCTGGCCAAGAAAATGGGCAAGCACCGCATGCTGGGTGTTGATGTAAGGGCAGAACTTGGCGCTGAACGCCTCCAGGTAATGGGCCGGAGTAAGTTGACTCACCGGGTGTCTCGCAGCGGCACCGGCACTGTTGACCAGCACGTTGATGGCGCCATGGCGCGCGCTGATTGCGTCAATGACCGCTTGAGCCTGATCGGCGTCTGACAGGTCGCCGGCAAAAGGATGCACGTGCAGGCCCGCTTCCTCGCACACGCGTTGCGCCTGCTCAAGCCGCTGATGTGACCTCGAAACAATTGCCACCCGCGCGCCTTCGGCGGCGAAAGCCTGGGCGCAGGCCAGGCCAATGCCTGAGCTACCGCCCGCGACCACTACCAGGCGTTGTTGCAAAAACAGATCCATTCGGGCGGGGCCTCCTTCAGGCGTTTTTTCTCAGTTGGTCAAGATAACGCTCCACTTCCCCGGACAGCCAATGGGAGAATTCGCGCTGCTTGTCTTCCGAACTTTCCCTGGGTGGCCACACCAGCCAATACGGATAGGCATAGGGCGCACTCACATCGCACAACTGGACCAGCTCTCCGCGCTCGATAGCGTCATGCACCAGACTGCGCCGCTCCAGCGTGATGCCCTGCCCCAGGCGAACCGCCTCCAAGACCAGATTGGAGTCGTTGCTGCACAACCCCTTGCGTTCGTTGCCCATTTCAACGCCCGCCGCCTCGCACCAGGGCAACCATGATTCAGTGTTGTAGATGATCTCGCTGTCGATGACCTCTTGCGGTGTTTGCGGCAGGCGCCCGCTATTGAAGTGGGGGGCGGCGACGACGACGACTTCATCGTGGAACAACAGCTTTTGCTCGACCCCTTCCCAATCCCCCTTGCCCATACGGATACCGATATCCACCGATTCCTGATGCAAGTTGGAGATGGTCAAGCTGGCTTGCAGACGAATGCTGATATGAGGGTAAAGCTGCTGAAAACGTGGTAGGCGCGGTAACAGCCAGGACCGGCCAAACGACGGCAATACCGCCACCACCAACTCCCCCATCTTGGGCTGTGCCTGGATCAATCGCGTGGCTTCGGCGATATCGCCCAAGGCTTTTCGGATCTGCAACGCGTACAGCCGCCCATCCTCGCTGACACGCAAGCCCCGCCCTTCACGCACGAACAGGGTCAAGCCGACAATCTCTTCCAGCACCTTGATCTGCTGGCTGATGGCTGAATGGGTAACGTGCAATTCCTTGGCTGCCAGGGTGACGCTCCCCAACCTGGAAGTGGCTTCAAAACTGCGCAGGCAGGTCAACGGGGGGAATGCACTCATGTAAGCTAAACTAACCTATTGTGGTAAAAATTATCGATACTTTGAGGGCTACACTCAGGATAAAGTAACCTCAAATTAACAATCCTGCCAGCTGCAGGCGTCTTTTCGTTCCACCGTCACCTCGCGAACCGCGGAGCGTCTTCGATGAAAACCACGATCATGGAACAGAGCGTCTCGACCGCCCGTATCACTCAGGCTCCGCAGGTATTGCTGGCGAAAATGGCGTTGGGCCGACATTCCCTGAAATGGCTGGTGACCAAGGATCAACTACTCTCTTTCTGGTTGGAACAGCAAGCCTATGTCGTCGCGCTGAAAGGGCGTCATTGGATGACGTCCCAAGGTACCGATGTCTGCCTGGAACCCGGGGATTTCACCTGTCTTGCGCCGGGCCTGATTCTGCTGGAGGGCGACGGGGAAATCGCGCTGTTCCTGGCCGCCGACGAGGCCTGTCCTCGCGTGCGCGGGTTGCTCCTGGATCTCTACAAATACCTCAAGCATCCCCACTGCACTTTGAAAATTACCCTGACGTAAATGGAGGCTTCATGAAACTGGTTGGCATGCTGGACTCGCCCTACGTGCGCCGCGTCGCAATCTCCCTGGACCTGTATGGCGTCGACTTTGAGCATCAGCCGCTCTCGGTATTCAGCACCTACGAGCAATTTGCCCAAATCAATCCGGTCGTCAAGGCGCCCTCCCTGGTGCTGGACGATTCAACCGTGTTGATGGACTCAAGCCTGATCCTCGAATACTTCGAAGCGCTGGCGCCGGCCAACAGGAAGCTTTTGCCCGATCGCGCCAGCGAGCGCGCCCAGGACCTGCAATTGATCGGGCTCGCACTGGCCGCCTGTGAAAAAACCGTGCAGATTGTGTACGAGCATAATCTGCGCCCCGCCGAAAAGCTCCACGAGCCCTGGCTCGACCGGGTAACCGGCCAATTACTGGCAGCCTACTCGACCCTGGAAAAACGCCTGGCCCACGCGTCCGACGAAAAGCTGACTCAAGGCGCCATTACCGCTGCGGTGGCGTGGTCGTTCAGCCAGTTCACGGTCGCCTCAGTGGTCAAAGCCGAGTCCTTCCCGTACCTGCAGCGTCACGCCAAGCGCTTGGAGGAACTCCCGGCCTTCACGCAATACCCCATCCAATAAACTGGCTCAAACGCCACGCGAGCCGGTCCCCACCGGCTCCTCGTCCTGCGCCCACATGAACGCCCCCTATGTACACCGTATTTTTTTCACCTACCGCCAACGGTTATAAAATCCTGCTGATGCTTGAGGCCCTGGCGGTCAATTACGACATCTGCCACATCAACCTCGCCCGCGATGAGCAGCACCTTCCCGCGTATCTGCAGCTGAACCCGCACGCGAAGATTCCGATGCTGCTCGACCACGATACCCAGCAAGTGGTGGTGGAGTCGGCGGCGGTGCTGCTCTACCTGGCGGACAAGCACGCCCGTTTTCGCGGGACGTCGCACGAGCAGCGCTGGCAGGTGGTGCAATGGCTGATCTGGCAAGTCAGCAGCCTGGGACCGATGGCCGGCCAGAATTATCACTTCCACCATCAGGCTTCCCAAACCGAGGCATACTCGGCCAACCGTTATCTGAACCAGACCCGCACGCTGTTCCAGGTATTCGAGCAAGCCATCGCCGGGCGCGCGTTTATCTGCGGCGAATTTTCCATCGCCGACATGGCGATTTATCCCTGGCTGCGGCTGCACAAGGTGCTGCACATCAGCCTGGAGGCGCTACCTCACACCGTGCAGTACCTGCAGCACATGGCCCAACGGGACGATGTTCGACGCGCCTATGATGCAGGCGCGCCGTATCATGAGCGCACGCACGGCGACGTCGACAAGCTTACGGCCATTGCCGATCGCCGCGCGACGGGCTAGACCGCCGTGGCGTACTTGCCTGCATGAAAGATCAGCGGGTTGCCTTCATTGAGTGTGAAGCTGATGACTTCGCCGATGAAAATCCAATGATCGCCACCGTCGAACTCATTGCGCTTGATGCATTCGAACTGAGCAATCGCGCCATCGATCAACGGCAGCTGGTTTTCGCTGATTGCGTAGGGCACCTGGCTGAACTTGTCAGCGGTCGGCGTGGCAAAACGGTCGCTCAGCAGTTGTTGCTCATGGGCCAGTACATTGATCGCGAAGCCATCCGCCGCCTGGAATGCACGAGCGGTGTAAGATTCCTTGCGCAGGCTCCACAAGACCAGGGCCGGCTCCAATGACACTGAATTGAAGCTGCTGACCGTCAGCCCGGCAGGCGCGCCTCGATCATCCAGGGTTGTGACAACGGTGACCCCCGTGGCGTACTTGCCGTAGGCGTTACGCAACGCGCGCGTGTCCATCTGTTTTTCAAGCGTCTGCATTTCCCTGTCCACCTTTTCAGAGTTGGCCAACCACGGTGTGGTTGTCGATTGTCGTCAAGCATGCCGCCAGTATCTCCAGACCTTCGAGCAACACGGGCCGGGGAATGGTCAGTGGCATGAGAAATCGGATGACATTGCCGTATTGCCCGCACGCCAGCAGGAGCAAGCCGCGCTCGCGCGCGCATTGGATCAGTTGCCGGGCCAGGCGCGCAGAAGGTACACGGTGCGCCGCATCGTCAAACAGCTCCAGGGCAACCATCGCCCCCAGGCCGCGGATACGGCAATGGATACCAAGGGCGCCGGTGATTTCCTTGAGGTTGTCGCGCAGATCCTCGCCCAGTTCGCGGGCGACGTTGAGCAACCCTTGCTCATCGAATACCCGCAGGACGGCCAATGCAGCCGAGCAGGCCAGCGGGTTCCCGGCGTAGGTGCCACCGAGGCCGCCGGGCAGGGGCGCATCCATGATTTCAGCCTTGCCGGTCACGCCGGATAACGGCAGCCCGCCGGCAATCGACTTGCCGAACACAATCAAGTCGGCATGGACGCCCATTTGCTCCATCGCGAAAAAACTGCCGGTACGCCCCGCGCCACACTGTATTTCATCCGCGACCAGCACAATGCCATGCTGGTCGCACAAGGCGCGTAGCGCCACCATGAACGCCACAGGGGCTGCGACAAATCCCCCTTCACCCTGAACCGGCTCAATAACGATGGCAGCGATATCTTCCGGTGCGGCGTCGCTGCTGAAGATCCGGTAAATGCTGTTCATCGCCTCGACTACCGAAACGCCGGCGTCCGCATCCGGGAACATCGCCCGATAGACACCACCGGGCATCAGTCCCATGCCCTGGGCATAGGGGTTGACCTTGGCGGTCATCGCCAGGGTCATCAGCGTTCGGCCGTGATAGGCGCCGGTGAACACAATCACACCCGTACGGCGTGTGTGTACGCGGGCGATTTTCAATGCGCTTTCTACCGCCTCAGAACCTGTGGTCAGCAGCAGCGTCTTCTTGGCAAAATCGCCCGGCACCCTCGCGTTGATCGCTTCACACACCGCGATATAGCTCTCATAGGGCACCGCCGCAAAACACGTATGGGAAAACTGCTGCAATTGCGCCTGCACCGCGTCAACCACCTGCGGGTGCAGGTGACCGGTGTTGAGCGCTGCAATCCCGCCGCAGAAATCCACGTAGCGCCGCCCTTCGACATCCCATAGCAGCGCATTGTCGGCACGCTCCACGTACACGGCATGGGCCTGGTTGACGCCCCGGGCGACTGCCTGGGTGCGTCGCTGCGCCAATGCCTGGGTTGTATCTTGCATACCCTTGCCCTCTCGTAGATGACAGTCAAAGCGGCTCCAGCCTTCACCGGAGCCGCATGCAGTGGGGGAACTCAGCGGGCCCGATAGGCTTGCAGCGCTGCATCTGCCTCGGCAGCCTGCTGCAGGCGGTCGCCGTAACGGTAGCTGTCGAGGAAGTCGAACTTGACCGGTGCATTGCCGCGATCAAATCGTGCCTTGAGCCCGCCCGGTGCATCATTGGCCCACTTGAGCAACGAATCCGCAAACTCCTGGCTCGCGCGGGAGATGAAGCGGTTGGAGAAGTCGGCGAAATCGATCGGCAAATGCTCGCGCTGCTCTTCGAACAAGCGCTGCAATACCTCGATGGTCTGCGCCTCGCTCTGCTGGCCGGCACGGTAGGCTTCCATGGCGGTGCAGGCGGCCTCAAACAGCGCTTCGTAATACGGGCTCTCGATCGACAGGTGCCCAGCATAGGTTGCCGTCTCGAACGCCTGTTCCAACGCCTCGTTATCGCCGGTCTTGAGGTAGTCGGAGAGAATCTTGCGAAACCGCAGCACGCCAATGTAACTGCCACTGATCCACACCCTGAACCACGCATTCCAGAGTGGGAAGCTGTCGAACGCGGTAAAGGAGTTGGCCACCAGGCGGTCGTTCACTTTCACCACTTCCAGGCTGTAATCCTGATATGAGAGAAAGTCCTCCTTGCGCCAGACGTCAGTCTGGACCGCCTTGAGGATCTTCGGTGCCACCCGCGCAATCGACTCGAAGGTATTGACCAGGCCACGAGAAAACAAGGGGTCGACAAAACCCACTGCATGCCCGAGCAAGCAGTAACGGTCCCCCACGCTTTCGCGGCTGGTGTAGTTGAGTCGGGGGGCTACGGTCCATTCGCGCACCCTGGCCGCGCCCTCGAAATGCCGGGCAACGGAGGGGTGATCGTCAAGAAACTGCTTGAACTCCACCTCTGGATCACCAGCAGGACCATGCTCGTCGATATCCAACTGCAGCCCGATGCTGCATAGCGGGTTGGTAGAGTGAGGATGATTGTTGAACGGGATGATCCACAGCCATCCGCCCTTGAACATATGGTGCAACGTGCTTTGCGCCAGGGGTGTAGGCGAACCGGAAGCCTGGGTCGACGCGATGACCTCTTCGTAGAGCTTTACCCCGGTCATATGCGTGAAGATCGACCGGGTACGCGCCTGCATTTCCCGGGCGCCCTGGCGTAGCTGGTACTTGTCGGCGATGGGCGAACGGTAACCCGCCGCGTCCACCACGTAGCGTGCACTGAGCTGTTCGCGGCCCAGGTTCAGGATCATGCCGTCGGCGGTTTCTTCAATATCCTGAATCCGCGCTTGTTGCTTGATGGTCGCGCCGAGCCTGGCGGCCAGGGCCAGGTAATAGGCGTCCACATCCTGCCGGAACAGATGGGCCTCGGGGGCGATAACCGGAGTGGACACCACATCCAGCGGGTTATGTTCCTGGTGTTTGCCGTTCCAGGCAAAACTGAACGCCAACTTGATCCCGGCCGATGAGGAACCCACATGCTTGATCAGCGAATTGAGTTCGCCGGGGTAGGCCAACTCCGGTATGGCGTAACGGTTGGCCAGGATTTTCAACAGCACAGCGCTCTCGGGCACCATCGATTCGCCCACTGCAAAACGCGGATGGGTGCCGGCGTCGATGATGACCACGCTCACACCTTCCTTGGCCAGGATAGCGCCCAACATGGTTCCGGCAATGCCACTGCCAATGATGGCTACGTCGTAAGTGTTTTCCATGACAACCTCGATCGGTGGTTATTGATTCAGTGAAAGTGCGCACTTGCGCGCTGTAGGAGTTCGGTGCTGACCTGAAGTACCTCGACGCTGTCCGTCTGGGCCTCGACCAGAAACAGATAGTCGGCCTGGCCCGTGGCTAGCCAATAGTCGGCCAAGCCTCGGGCAATGGCTTGGACGTCACGTCCAGGCATGGTCAGGACCAGCGTCGGTCCCTGGAAGCCATAGCGTGTGCAACAGATGGAGGTCGCCGCTCCGGCATTGGCGTTGATAAAGTCCGAGGGCGAAACACGGTCCTTGCTGGCCAGACCTTCGACGATCTTGTCGGTGGTGGTCTTGGGATAAGCGTTGCCGTAATAAATGAACCCCACCTGAGCACGCACCGGGTCGAGGCGTTCGCGGTATTTGAGGTACAGCTCGCTGACGCTGGACAGCACGCTGTAGACCGACGGGTCAGCGCTTTTGAGGCCTTTGCGCAAGCCTTCATCTAGGTCGTTGTAAGTGAAGTTGCTGGCATGAGCACGATCCAGGATTTTCATGAGACCCTCCTTGAAGTGACTTAGCTGTAGCGTTGGAACACAAGGCTGGTATTGAACCCGCCAAAGCCGATGGTGAGGCTCAGGCCGATCTGCGCCTGTGCCTGCAATGCCGTGCCGACGGGCAAGCGGAAATCCAGGTTCGCGATTGGCGTCTCAAGCCCGTGGATGGGCGGCACGACTCCGGTCTGCAGGCTCTTGACCAAGGCAATCGCCTCCAACGCCCCCGTTGCGCCCAATGTGTGGCCAAAGGCGCCTTTCGTGGCAAAGACGATGGGCTGGTAGCCGCTGAAGTAATCGGCATAGGCTGCGCTTTCCACCCGGTCATTGGTCAGGGTTCCCGAGCCATGGGCATTGACCAGGCCGATCTGGTTACGGTGAATCCCCGCCTCCTCCAGAGACCGGTCCAAGGCCAGGCGAATACCCGTGCCTTGCTCGTCCGGCGCAGTCAGCCCGGCGGCATCGTTGGCCGAGCCACAGCCCAGCAGATAGGCATAGGGCTTGCGCGCCTCCTGCCCTTGACGCTCCAGCACCAGGAACCCCGCGCCCTCCCCCAGCAGCGTGCCGTCGTGATGCTGGTCGAACGCCCGCAGTCGAGTCGCCGACATGGTGCCCAACGCGGTATGGGCCAGGCGTTTGGAGCGGCCGAGGATATCCGCACCGCCACAGACACAGGTGTCGGCCAACCCGGCTCGGATCAGGTAAGCCCCCAGCATCAGCGCATCCGAGCCCGACGAGCACGCGGTGGACAGCGCCAACGGCTGCAAACCGAGTTGCTGCGCGGTGGTCACTACCCATTCATGCAGCGGATCTTGGTGAAACGCCAGGCTGTCCAGACGATACCCAAGGCTGGTGCCGGCAATCAGAAACTGCCGGGGGTTTTGCCCGCTGACGGCCACTCGGGCATCGTCCAATGCCGCCTTGGCCGTGCGTTGCGTCAGATCCAGCAGCCGTGCCTTCGGCTCGGCGATGTCGCTGTCCGGCAGGAAGCCTGCCAGCGTGTTCTTGAGCGGATATTCGACGGGCAGATCACGTATGCCTGTCTGACCTTCTACCAGCCGCTCCCATACGGTCTGCAATTGAGACCCTAACGCGGTGGTCCATCCGAGACCTGTCACTACAACCTTGTTCATAGTGCCTCCAGCAGAAAAATCGGGAGTCGCCTCAGCCGTAGACCCGTTGAAATTCGTCAACCGGCTTGTCGTGCACTGGCGAGGGATAGTAGTTATCAAGCAACTCGCCCGAGACCAGCTCGATGCGCCGGGCAAACGGCTCGCTTTGCAGCCAGCGGTCGCTGTGGATGAAGGTTTCGTCGATATCGGCGGCATTGAAGCCCGGCAACTGCGATGGTTCGACGATCTTGCGGCGCTTCTTGTCCAGTACCTGGGCATAGGCCGAGGCATCGAAGTAGCGGATACGGTTGTCCTGTATCAGCGCGTTGATGCAGTGCCAGCGCTGTGGCAGGTACAGATAGTTGACGAAGATGTTCCTCACCGCGTAGACCTTCTGGCCGAGCAACTGGCTGACGAGCACGCCCGCCACGTTGGCCATTTCCGAGCAGAAACACGGCAACCGCGGCCCCTCGTCGAGCATGGCGTTGAGGTAGTCCAGGGGGCTGATCGCGGGAATCACCACGTCCCGATAGTGCTCATAGCGCTGGATGCAGGCTTCCCACTGGCTCGGGTCGAACTTCAACTTGACCACATTGGGCGGGTAGGTCTCGAACTGGTCGGACTCCTGCAGCACATGGCACATGTACCGGGGAATCAATGCCATGACATCCTCCAGTGAGGACAACGCGTAGCGATTGATCACTTCGCGGGCCGCAGCCGTAAGCTGTTCATTCATAGCAGTCACCTACTTGTAATTGACGATGGAGCCGGCGTCCTGAAAGACCAGGTCAATGCGGCCGGGGCGCTCGTAGCGCTTGAGCAGTTTCAATATGTGTTGCTTGAACGAAGGGCCGTCGCAGGACGGCACGATGGACTGATCGAGCGTCACTTCCAGCTCGAATCCCGCCAGCGCCTGATGTGTCGGCTTGACCAGCGTTCGGCAACTGATGACCCCTGGCAGCGTGCGGCAGATGTGCTTGATCGCCCCAAGGTTGACCTTCTCATCGTTGATCACCAGGAAGTCCGATTTACGCCCTTTGAAAAACAGATATCCCTGCGCGTCCTGGGTAAAAATATCGCCGGTGCGCAACCATGTCGTCCCGTCGATATCGACCAGAGGCGATTTCGCGCTGCGCCCGATTTTGCTGAGCAGCAACGTATTGGATGACACCAGCAACTCCCCTTGCCAAGGGCTCTCGGACAGCCAGTCGAGCCTCACTTGGGTGCCCGCCAACGGTAGCCCCACCGAGGCATACCGGGCAGGGTCGACGCGGTGGGCGGCCAACGTCGACACGCGGGGCCCGGCTTCGGTGATGCCGTACGTCAGATACAGCTCCAATTGCGGGTTTGCTTGCAGGCAACGTTGCACCTGCTCCGCCGGTACGTGGTCGCCCCCCACGCTCAATACGCGCAACCCAGGCGGTAAGCCGGACGGTTCGCAGGCATTGATCTGACGCAACAGCACCGGTGTCAGCGAACTGACCGTGATGCGATGCGCGGCGATATCGCGGGTGTATTGCGGCAGTAAAAAGGGCGGACCGCTGATGACCAACTGGGCGTCCAGCGTCAGGGTCGCAATGGCTTGGGCCACCAGTGCCGTCGAGTAATACAACGGCAGATTGACCAGCACCCGATCCTCTTTACGCAGCCCGATGCTGTGGGCATGTCGCAGGCCATTGGCTTGCAACGATTCGAACCGGTGCACGCAACCGCTGCTGAACGACGCTGAAGTGCCTGATGTGGTGATGATGACCTCACCAGGTCGCGTCGACGGCATACGCGGCGCATCGAAAATCAGCACACTCCAGCGACCGATGAGTTCAGCCCGTGCGCCTGGCCCATGGGGAATACCATCAATGCGCAGACTCGACTTCACCAACGCCGCGGCCTGGAAATCCTCGATGATCTGCCCAAACCGCTCAGCCGGGGTAGTCGGCGCAATCAACGCCGGTACCAGGCCGCTGTTGAGCACAGCGAAAAACATGTGCAGTACATCGATCGTGTTCGGCAAGGCGATGACCACGACGTGTCCGGGCTGCAGCGGACTGGTTTGCCAGAACCTCAGGTAGTCCGTGTAAGTGTCAGTCGCTGTGCAATGATCGCCTACGGATGAGGTGGCCGAAATATTCAACAGTTTATCGGCAGGAAAGAACTCCCTGCTTCGTTCGATTGACACAAGGCTATTCATTTCAATGAGCCTCAAGCTTGTTGACAATAAAGTCAGACAGGGTCTTGCAATTAAAGAAGTTGTCGGGCCCGAACTCTTCTTCACTGATCTTAATCTTGAATTCTTCTTCGCATTGAAAACGCAGTTCGATAAAACCAATCGAGTCCACGCCCACTTCCGAGGAGAACCCCGCCTCCTCTTTTATGTGCGACTCCGGGATATCCAGGTCCAACTTTTCGGAAACAATTTTCTTCAGAATCGCGATAACTTCTTGCCGGGTATGTACGCTCATGGAAACCTCGCTTTTATCAAAGGAAACAACGGGTATTACAGGTCAGTGAGAACTTCGCGTTTGCAGCATTTCTTTCGAAAGAAATACATGGGGATCCGGGCGTAACAGACGCCGGACCAAGGGTGTCGTCGTTGCAGTAATAATCAGCGCCATGAACACCAGGATGGTGTAGGCATCGATCGAGATCAGTTTGAGTTCCAGGCCAATCGCCAGGATGATCAGCTCCATCAACCCACGGGTATTCATCAGGGCGCCGACAATGGCCGAATCGGTCCGTTGCAGACCGCTGACACGCGCCCCCAGATAGGCGCCACCGAACTTGCCAACAAACGCACACACCAGGAATACGCCGAGCCAGATCAGGTTTTCCTGACTGCCAAGGCTGGCGAACGAGGTTTTGATCCCGGCGTAGGCGAAAAATACCGGCAACAGGACAAAGTTCAGAAACCCTTCCACCTGGTTGCGCCAATAGTGAGTGAATTCAGGCACCTGCTTCATCATCAAGCCGGCGAGCAGCGCTCCGATTGCACAGTGCAGGCCCAACCAGTCAGTGACCCAGGCACACAGCAATACGTAGCTGATCACCATGGGCATGATCGCCGCGTGCTCGTCCCGCGCCTGGGCGCGGCGGATAAAGGGGATGACCAGGTAGCATGTCAGGCCATAGAAACCGACGAATGCCACCAACAGTTGCGCAGCGAAATAGCGAGCATCAAGGGGATTGCCATCCACTCGGGAGCAAAACACTATCGCGCCCAATATCACCCAGCCCACTACGTCGGTGATCACAGCCGCACGCAATGTGACGTGGGCCACCAGCGTTTCCTGCAAGGCGAGGCTCTGGACGATCCGCGTCATGACCGGCACCGCAGACACTGCCAACGCAACACCGCAGAACCAGGCGAACCCCCATTTCGAATAGGTCGGCGCCAAGTGTTCATGGGCAACCAGTGCCACGCCTACGCCTAAGGCAAAGGGCAAAACCAGCCCGAGCAGGGCAATCGCCAAGGCGGCGAAACGCCCCTGTGCCGATGCTTCGGGGTGCCGTTGATTGATGTGCACACCGACTTGGAACATCAGGAAGATCAGCCCCAGGTCGGCAACATGCGCCAACCACCCGATGTGCTGGGTTTCAAACAGGCCCACGGACTGACCAAGGGATGATTCCAGGCGCCCGAACACCGTTGGCCCGAGCACGATACCCGCGGTTATCTCGCCCACCACGCGACATTGTCCAAGGCGCTCAGCCAACCAACCAAATAGGTGACAAGCAAGTAATATAACGGCCAGTTGTATGAAAAACATAGTGAAGTACCCATGCAGTACAACGATTGAAAGAGCCACACAAGACGCCGAACTTCAGGCATGCCTTCGGCATCCAGGCACGGTTTAAACCCACCCGCCACACAGTCATTGGCAGTACAGCAGTCCATCCATCTATAAAACTTAGCGATGCGTGCGCAGTTTACTTATCAACACTATCGGCAATCGAAAGTTCGACAACTGCGCGCGCGCCAGGCGAACGCATCAAGTAGTTGGCAGCGCCGCCCGTCAACGCAAGTAAAAGACTCGTCCAACAAATACCGGCCCAGCCGAAATAAGCATGAATGACCGGCGCAGCTATCGACCCTATGGCGCCGCAGCCATAATAAAAAAACATATAAAGTGCAAACAGGCTATTGCGCTGGAGCGGATCTATTTTCAGCACGGTCGTTTGATTGGCGACTTGGGCGCTGAAGCAACCCAAGTCAAACAGCACCACTCCCGCGACAATCGCGAGCAGAGAATAGGGAAATACCAGCAACACAAGCACGCCCAGTCCCGTCATGCCGAAGCCGGCGCCAATCACCTGTCGGCTTCCCCACTTGTCTGCCCATTTTCCGGCCGGCCGAGCCATCAACAATCCTGCCAGCCCGGCCAGGCCGAGCATGCCTGCCTGTGAAGGGCTCAACGACATAGGTGCGCTGCTGACGTGGAGCATCAATGCAACCCACAACAAGCTGAAAATCAAAAACCAACAGCCTCCCAATAACGTAGCCCGGCGTAATGCCTCGTGGCGCATGAACAGAGGCGCAAGGCCGAGGAGCAATTGCCGATAACTGGCACTGCGCCGAGTTTCGATATAGGGCAACACCGCTCGACTGGCCAAGGCCAGCAGCAGCATCAGCAGCCCCACCACCACGAGCATCCCACGCCAGCCAAATTGATCAGCCAGAACACCGCCCATGAACCGCGCCAACAGAATACCGGCGGCGATACCGGCACCCACCAGCCCGACCGTGCTGCCCTTCGGGTCAATCTGAAAGCCTAGGGCGTTGAGCTGCACCGCATTGGTGGCCATGGCGCCAATCACGGCACCGAGGCCGATCATGTACAACAGGTGCGTGCCGCATGCCGCCAGCAACAATGCCAAGCCCAACACCAGAAATTGAAGACTGACCACGCTGCGCTTGTTCCGCGAATCGCCAAGGGGCACCAGCAGCATGATCCCCAGCATGTATCCAACCTGGGTACTGCCGGCGATCAAGCCGGTGGCCGACACGGGGATGTTCAACGAGACCGCGATGGCCGGCAGCACAGGCTGCAATACGTAATTGTTGGCGATGGACAGCCCTGCGGCGACAGCCACAAACCCCGTGACGAATCGCGTGTCGGATAGGCTCATATCAACGCTCTCCGTCAACGATTCCGTTGGGCAACCACTTCAATGCCCACCAGCATTTGCGGCTCGGCGAAAGGCAGCACATGCAACAGCGTGAACGCCGGCCGGATATCACGAAAGAAGGCGCCATGGACCTCGGCCGCCTGCCGCCACTCCGTCAATTGCGTCAGGTACATGCGGCTTTGCACCACGTCTGTGAGGGCGAAACCGGCGTCCTGCAGGATGCGGCTGATCTTTTCCAGGATGACGCGAGTCTGCTCGGCGACATTGGACGCGACGATGATTCCGTCGGGCCCGAGTGCGCCCGTCTTGGATATGTATAGGGTGTCATCCACTTGAACCGCCCGGGAAAACCCGAACACTTCCTCCCAGCTGGAGCCCGATGAATACCTTTCGCGCATAGTTCATCTCCTTATGAAACGGGGCCTGATGCGGCTTAGGTATGGAGCAGTGATCTTTCGGATCCAATGATCAAAACCATACGCCCGACGCCTTGGCGATGTCTAGGTTCAAGAACGCATATAGTTAACCTAAACTACCAATACGAACGATATAGACCGTTTAAAATACGATTAAATTTAAGTAAAACTACACTGTCAGTTAACATCCACTACCAGATCGAAGCGCCTTCATCGGCAAAATTGTCTTGATTTCAAGCTGTTGGCCGACAGCTCGACTGATCGGTCCGAAGGGCACCCGAATGCTCACTGGCGCGCCTGACCATTCGTCGGCTAACGCATATTGGCGGGAGGGGGAGGAGTTTATGCACAAGCGAGTTGACAGACTGCTCCTGCGCAAGAGCAGTCCATTGAAGTCGACATTCGGATGGAGGGTGCGACGCGGTTAAACCCAACCGCCATCCACAATAAAGTTCTGCGCCGAACACATCGCCGAGGCATCGGAGGCGAGAAACAACGCCATATTGGCGATGTGCTCCGGCAGCACGCTGCCCGGCAAACACTGGCTGCGGCTGATCAGTTCCTTGGCCGCATCGTCGACCCACATCGCCAGTTGTTTTTCCGTCATCACCCAACCCGGCACCAGCGTATTCACGCGGATCCGGCTCGGCCCCAGCTCCCGGGCCAGGGCGCGGGTCATGCCGTGGGCGGCGGCCTTGCTGGCGGCGTACACCGGGTAGCCGGCGGAAGCCATCATCCAGCCGACGGAGCCGAGGTTGATGATCGCCCCGCCGCCCGCGTTTTTCATCATCGGCACCACGGCCTTGGCGGCGAAGAAGGCGTGCTTGAGGTTGACGGAGATGAGCCGGTCGAACATTTCCGAGTCGACTTCTTCCAAGCTGTGGCGTACGTCATTAGCGGCATTGTTCACCAGCACCGTGATCGGTCCCAGGGAGTGTTCGAAGCGTGTGATGGCGGCCTTGTAGGCGATCTCGTCGGTGATGTCGCAGTTCACGAATTCCACCGTGTGCCCTCGCGAACTCAGCAAAGCCGCCAGGCGTTCGCCCTGGCTTTGCGCGCGGTCGACAAAGCCGACCTTTGCACCTTGCGCAGCGAAGGCGCGCACCATGAATTCGCCAATGCCTGAGGCGCCTCCAGAGATCAGGACCGTCTTGCCTTCGAGGTCGGGGTAAACAGCGTGCTGGCGGGTCATAAAAGCTTGCCTCATTTAATTAGTCTTATTTTATTTTGCAAAAATGGCGTTAAAGGCTATAAATTCGCTGCTCTATCGACAAAATATCGCACATTAGTAGAACTATTCCACTCAAAACAACAAAAGGAAGTTCGATCATGAAGCACCCTCGATACCTGCTGTCGGGCCTGGCGATGTCCATGCTGATCGCCAGCGGCGGCACCCAGGCCGCAGGCCTCACCAGTGAGCACAAGCCCTTCGGTAAAACCAATGACGGCACTGCCGTCGAACAGTACATCCTGCGCAACAGCCACGGCATGCAAGCCACGGTGATCACCTATGGCGGCGTGCTGCAGTCGCTCAAGGTGCCGGACAAACACGGCAAGGTCGAAGACGTGGTGCTGGGCTTCGACGACGTGCAGGGCTATCAAAGCGGCACTGCATTCTTCGGCGCGACCATCGGGCGCTTCGGCAATCGCCTGGCCGGCGGCGCCTTTGAGCTCGACGGCAAACGCTACCAGGTGCCGCTCAACGACGGCACCAATTCGCTGCACGGCGGCGCCCAGGGCTTCGACAAACACGTGTGGAAAGCCACGTCCGTCAAGGCTAAGGACTCGGTGGGCGTGACCCTCACCTACCTGTCCAAGGACGGTGAAATGGGCTTCCCCGGCAACCTGAAGACCGAGGTCACCTACCGCCTCAACGACAACAATGAACTGCACATCGACTACAAGGCCACCACCGACAAACCCACGGTGCTAAACCTCACCAACCACAGCTACTTCAACCTGGCCGGCGCGGGCAATGGCGACATCCTCAAGCAGGTTGCCACGTTGCACGCCAGCCATTACACACCAGTGAATGCCACCTTGATCCCTACCGGCGAACTGGCGCCCGTCAAGGGCACGCCGATGGACTTCCTGAAACCGACGCCCATCGGCCAGCACATCAAGGACGATCACCCGCAGCTCAAGTTTGCCGAGCCGAAGCAGGGTGGATTTGATTTCAACTGGGCGCTGGATAACAAAGGTGATGTGAAGCAGCTTGCGGCCGAGGTGCATGATCCTGAGTCGGGGCGGCGCTTGCAGCTGTTTACCACGGAGCCTGGGGTGCAGTTTTATACCAGCAATTTCCTGGATGGGTCGGTGAAGGGCAAGGCTGGGAAGACCTATCTGCACTGGAGCGGTTTTACGCTGGAGACCCAGCATTTTCCGGACGCGCCTAATCAGCCGAAGTTCGCGTCTACCCGCCTGAATCCAGGGCAGACCTACACCCAGAACACCGTCTTCAAATTCTCCACCGATTAAACCTGTGGGAGCGGGCTTGCTCGCGAATGCGCCGTGTCAGTCAACTCATTCGGGTCTGACACTCCGTGTTCGCGAGCAAGCCCGCTCCCACATTCAGTCTTCACAGGGCATGACTCAGCGTTGTTTCATGCGGTCGATGACCACGGCCAGCAGCAGGATTGAGCCGCGAATAACATATTGGTAGAAGGTGTCGATGTTCTTCAGATTCATCGCATTCTCGATGATCGCCAAAATCAGCACTCCGGCGATCACATGGCGGATCATCCCTACCCCGCCACTCAACGAAACCCCGCCCAGCACGCACGCCGAAATCACCGTCAGCTCAAAGCCCTGGCCAATCATCGGCTGGCCGGAGGTCATGCGCGACGCCAAGATCACCCCGGCCAACGCCCCGATCACCCCGTGCACGGCAAAGATCAGGATCTTGGTGCGGTCCACATTCACGCCTGCCAGCAACGCCGCTTCCGGGTTGCCGCCGATGGCCATGGTGTTGCGCCCGTAGGTGGTGTAGTTGAGCAGCCAGCCGAAGAACAGGAAGCACAAAATGGTGATCAGGATCGGCACCGGCACGCCAAACAACTGGCCGTTACCGAAGACAAAGAACTGATCCTGGGACACGCCCACCGCCTTGCCGTTGGCAAAGATGTACGCCAGGCCACGCACGATCTGCATGGTCGCCAGCGTGGTAATCAGCGCATTGACCCGCAGCTTGGCGATCACGATGCCGTTGATCAGCCCCACCATCAGGCCCATCAGCAACGCGGCGCCAATGCCGAGCATGACGCTGTCGGTGTCGCGCATCACAATCGCCGCCACCACCCCGGCGCAGGCGATGACCGAGCCCACCGACAGGTCGAAGTGCCCCGACGCCAGGCAGAACAGCATGGTGCACGCAGCAATGCCCACGGTGGAAATCGCCAGGCCAAGCCCGCGCATGTTCAACGGTGAAAGGAAGTTGTCGATCAGCAAGGCGCACAGCAAAAAGATACTCACGGCGGCCAGCAGCATCGCCCAGTTGTCCAGCAATGCGCGCAGGTCCAGAGGCTTGCGCGCGGTGGGCAGCACGTTGTGTTGAGTGGTCATAATCGTCTCTCAGTTCGCCAGGCTGCGCGGCAAGGCCAATTGCAGCAGGTTGGATTCAGTCGCGTGTTCGCGGGTTTGTTCGCCGCGCAGCGCGCCTTCGCACAGCACCAGGATGCGGTCGGCGATGCCCATCACTTCCATGAGGTCGCTGGACACCACGATCACCGCAATGCCTTGAGCAGCGAGGTTATGGATGATCTGGTAGATCTCGGCCTTGGCGCCGATATCGATGCCACGGGTGGGCTCGTCCAACAGCAACACTTTCATCGGCATCGACAGCCAGCGGCCGAGAATGGCTTTTTGCTGGTTGCCGCCGGAGAGGTACATGATTTTTTGCGCAGCGGTGGGCGTCTTGACCTTCATGGCCTTGATCTGCTGGTCGGCGTTACCCTGCTCCCAGCCGTCGCGCAGCAGCCAGCCAAACGTGGAATGAGCGCCCCGCGCGCTGATATTGATGTTCTCGGCGACGCTGGACAGCGGAATGATGCCCTCCTTCTTGCGGTCTTCCGGGCACAACAGCACGCCGGCGGCGATAGCATCCCGTGGTGACTGCAGATGCAGCGGCTCGCCGCAGAGTTGCAGTTGCCCGGCGCTGGCACGCTCCAGGCCGCTAAGCAGACGGAACAGCTCCGTGCGCCCAGCCCCCACCAGTCCGAACAGGCCGAGAATCTCGCCCTTGCGCACGTTGAAGCTGATCGGCTCGCGCAGGCCGGGCCCCAGCAGGCTGTCGACCTTGAGCGCTACCTCGCCGTGCTCACGCGGGCGGTAGTCGTAGATGTCCTGGATATCGCGACCGACCATGCAGGTCACCAATTGATCATGGGTCAGCGCACTCATGTCGTCGAAGGTGCGCACATAACGGCCGTCCTTGAACACCGTCACCGCGTTGCAGATACGGAACACTTCCTCCATGCGATGCGACACGTAGAGCACCACTTTGCCCTCATCCCGCAGACGCGTGATGATCGCCATCAAGCGGTCGATTTCCCGCGCCGACAAGCTGCTGGTGGGCTCATCAAACGCAATCACATGGGCGCCACGGGACAGCGCCTTGGCGATTTCCACCAGTTGGCGCTGGCCCAGGGACAGGCGCCCGAGCTTTTCGGCCGGATCGATTTCATCCGCCAACCCCTTGAGGCAAGCGAGGGCCTGCTTGCGCAGGAGCCCTCGGTTGACCACGCCAAAACGCGCCGGCAAGTGCCCGAGGAACAGGTTTTCGGCCACGCTCATTTCCGGCACCAGGTGCAATTCCTGATGGATCACTGCCACGCCGCTGGCGATGCTGTCGGCGGCATTCTTGAAGGCCATGACCTGCTCGCCGATCTGCAGCGTGCCGCTGTTGGGGATGTAGGCGCCGCCGAGGATCTTCAGCAGCGTAGACTTGCCCGCACCGTTCTCGCCCATCAACGCGTGCACCTGTCCTGGGTGGGCGCTGAAGCTGATGCCATCCAGCGCCTTGACCCCCGGAAAGGTTTTGCCGATGCCGTCAAATCGCAAGGCGGCAGCGGTCATTGCCACAGCCCGATCTTGGTCAGTTCAGCCTGGAAGTTTTCACGGGTGATCAGGGTGACCTCGTCCATGGCCGTGTACTTCGCCGGTTCAGTGCCTTTAGTGACCCACTCGTACATCATCAGCGCGGTGTTGTAGCCCTCAATATGCGGGCTCGGCAGCATCGAGCCGAAGAAGCCGCTGCTCGGTTTTTTCAGTTCGCCGATGGCGTCGGTGCCATTGATGCCGATGCCAATCACGTTGGCCGCCTTGAAGCCGGCGCTTTCAGTCGCGCGCACGCCGCCGAGCACGGTGTTGTCGTTCATGCCGCCGATGATCAGGTTTTTCGCACCGCTGGGCAGTTTCACCAGGGCCGAGTTCGTCGCGTCCATGGAGCCTGGGACATCCAGGGTCTTGGCCGCCGTAAACAAGATGTGATCCTTGGGAATGCCGGCTTCTTCCAGGGATTTGACCGAGCCATCGGTGCGCTTCTTACCGGTGTCGAGCTCGTTGAAGGTATTGATCACCGCATAGGTGTCCTTCCAGTCCCAGCCGCGTTTTTTCGCTTCGGCGGCCATGGCGGCGCCCTGCTTCTGGCCCACTTCAAAGGCGGCCATGCCCAGGTACGGCACGTCTTCCATGAAGTTGCCTTTGGCATCGACGAAACGGTCATCCACCGCGATGACTTTCAAACCGTTGGCCTTGGCTTTGGCGACGATGGCCGGGCCGAGGGACACGTCCGGCGGGCAGATCACAAAGCCCTTGGCACCGTTGGCGGCCAGGCTGTCGATGGCCGAGAGGGTTTTCTCACCGTCGGGCACGGCGATCTTGATCACGGTGAAGCCATGTTCCTTGCCGGCTTTCTCGGCAAAGGCCCACTCGGTCTGGAACCACGGCTCCTCGGCCTGCTTGACCAGGAAACCGATCTTCACTTCTTCAGCGGCCAGCAACAGCCCGCTCAAGCTCATGGCCGAGACCGCCACAGCGGCGCAGCACAGGGAACGCAAACCACGACGACGATTCATACGGGTGACTCCTTGTTGTTGTTTTTAAAGGGGGACTTATCCGGCAAAGCGGTGACAGGGTTTGCCTGGCACGTCGACCTCGATGGCCAATACCGCACCATCCAGGGGGTGATCCAAAGGGCTGGCGGCACTGGTGATATAGAGGGTGGTGAGGTTCGGCCCACCAAACACGCAACTGGTGGGGCGGCTGACGGGCAGCTCGATGATGCGGTCCACTTCGCCGTCGGGCGTGAGACGCAACAGGCAACTGCCGTCCCAGCGGGCGTTCCAGAGATAGCCGTCAACGTCCATGGCCGAGCCATCCGGCCCGCCGCGTTCGTGGGGGCCGAACCAGCGTTGCGCGGGATCGAGCTGGCCGTCCGCTTGAATTCCATACCGGTACAGCGTGCCATCCAGGCTGTCGCCAAAGTGCACGTGGCGGCCGTCGTCGCTCCACAGCAAGGTATTGGGAATGCCCAGACCACTGAGCAACGGCGTCACCTGCGCATCGGCATCGATACGGAACAGGCCGCCGGAACGCCGGATGACGGGCAGGTCTTCGCCCCGCTCGCCGATGTTGTTCTGCATGGTCCCCAGCCACAGGCGGCCCTGGGCATCGCAGCGCGCTTCATTGCCACGGTTGCCCGGTTGCGGGTCCGCGACGCACAGCAGGGTCAGGGCTTCGGTGGCCAGGTCAAGGCGATACACGCCGCTGCTCAAGGTCACCAACGCATCGCCGCTTTCACACGGGATGAAGGCCGAGACATGCTCGGGCAACTGCCACACCTGCAATTGCCCGTCCATCAGGCGCAGCGCCTGTTTACCGGCGATATTGACCCAGTACAGCGCCTGAGTGGGCGCGTCCCAGAACGGACCTTCGCCCAGCTGCGCACGGTGCGGGGTAACGGCAATACACGACATGATGCCTCCTGGATTGTTGTTGTTCTCAGGTGCGCGTTACAGCGGGTCGCGAGATGGCGTGCCATCCACCAGCCGCTGGATACGCAACGGGTTGGCGTTTTTCAACGCTTCGGGCAGCAGGCTATCAGGGTAATTCTGGAAGCACACGGGGCGCAGGAAACGGTCGATGGCCAAGGTGCCGACCGAGGTGCCGCGGGCGTCCGACGTCGCGGGGTACGGCCCGCCGTGCACCATCGAATCGCAGACCTCCACGCCGGTCGGGTAACCGTTGAGCAGGATACGGCCGACCTTCTGTTCCAGCAGCGGCGTGAGTTCGGTGAACTGTTGCAGGTCAGCCGGCTCGCCAATGATCGTGGCGGTGAGTTGACCGTGCAGCCCCTGCAAAGCCGCGCTGAGCTGGGCCTGGTCGGCGACTTCGACAAACACGGTGGTAGGACCGAAGACTTCTTCCTGCAGCACTTCATCGCCGTCGATCAACAGGCTTGCGTCGGCCGTGAACAACTGCGGTTGCGCTTGGTTGCCGGCCTGTTGGCGGCCCGCCAGGTGCTGGATGCCCGGATGTGCCAGAAGTTTTTCCAGGCCCTTGCCATAGCTGCCCAGGGTGCCGGCGTTGAGCATGGTCTGTGCCGGTTGGTCGCCGATCAGTTGCGCGACTTGCTGGGTGAACGCGGTGAATTCAGGCGAGGCGATGCCAATCACCAGGCCGGGGTTGGTGCAGAACTGGCCGCAGCCTTGGACTACCGAGGCAGTCAGGTCGCGTGCCACGCTTTCGGCCCGTGCAGTTAATGCCTGAGGCAGCACGATCACCGGATTGATGCTCGACATCTCGGCAAACACCGGGATCGGCTGCGGGCGCGCTGCCGCCATGTCGCACAACGCACGGCCGCCTTTGAGCGAACCGGTAAAGCCCACCGCCTGGATCGCCGGGTGCTTGACCAGCGCTTCGCCGACGCCGCCACCGAAGATCATATTGAACACACCGGCAGGCATCTCGGTAGTTTCGGCCGCACGGATGATTGCATCGGCAACACACTCGGCCGTCGCCATGTGCCCGCTGTGGGCTTTGAACACCACCGGGCAGCCTGCCGCCAGCGCGGCGGCGGTGTCGCCGCCCGCCGTGGAGAACGCCAAGGGAAAGTTGCTCGCACCAAACACGGCCACCGGCCCCAAGCCGATGCGGTATTGACGCAAATCCGGGCGCGGCAGGGGCTGGCGATCAGGCAGCGCTTTGTCGATGCGCGCGCCGTAGAAATCACCGCGACGCAACACGTTGGCGAACAGGCGCATCTGGCCACTGGTACGCCCGCGCTCACCCTTGATACGCGCGGCGGGCAAGGCGGTTTCGCGGCAGACCAGCTCGACAAACTCATCGCCCAACGCATCCAGTTCATCGGCTATCGCATCCAGGAACTGCGCACGACGTGCCGCACTCAACGCACGGTACTCTGGATAAGCCTGCGCGGCAGCCTTGGCGGCGGCATCGACTTCCTGTGGCGTGGCCTGGTAGAACACCTGGGGCAAGGCTTCGCCAGTGGTGGCGTCGACGCTTTGCAAGGTGATGCTGCCGTTGGCGCTGCGTTGGCCGCCGATGTAGTTGTGGCCGAGGAACGAGGTCATAGGGTTCTCCTTTAAAGGGTGATGACGTTGCCGGGTTCGAAGGCCGCATCGCTGCTGCCGACACGGTTGACCAGCGGCGCGCCGAACTCGGCCTGGCTGATCTCGAACACATCGCCCGGCTGGGTGCGGATACCGTCAGCGAATGACAGGGTCGCGGTGCCGAAGAAGTGGACGTGCACATCGCCCGGCTTGAGGAACTGGCGGTACTTGAAGTGGTGGTATTCGAGGTTTTCCAGGCTGTGGCACATGTTGGCTTCGCCGCTGAGGAATTCGTTCTGCCAGATCACTTCGCCCTCGCGCAGAATGCGGCTGGTGCCCGCCAGGTGTTGGGGCAACTCGCCCACGCGCAACTCAGGGCCATAGCTGCAACTGCGCAACTTGGAATGGGCCAGGTACAGGTAGTTCTTGCGTTCCATGACGTGATCGGAGAACTCGTTGCCCACCGCGAAACCAACGCGATAGGGCTTGCTGTCCGGGCCGATGACGTAGAGGCCGCCGATTTCCGGTTCTTCGCCGGCATCTTCCGCGAAGGGAGGCGACGGGAAGGCCGCGCCGGGGCGCACCACAATGCTGCCGTCGCCCTTGTAGAACCACTCCGGTTGTACGCCCGCCTGGCCGGACTCTGGCTTGCCGCCCTCCACGCCCCATTTGAAGATGCGCATGGTGTCGGTCAACGCAGTGTCATCCCCGGCCTGGTGCATCTTGTCCCGCGCCGAGGCGCTGCCCAGGTGGGTCAGTCCAGTGCCGCTGATCAGCATGTGAGCCGGGTCCGGGTGGTCCAGTGGCGGCAGGATTTTCAGGTCGGCCAGCAAGGTGGCGTAGTCGTAGCTGTCGCCCAGGCCCAGGCTGTCCACCTGTTGCGCCAGGCCGACACCGGCTTCGATCGCAGCCAGGGCCAGCTCGCGCACAGTGCGGGCGCTGTTGACCTCACGCACTTTGCTGCCTTCTACCACGCCGACGCGGCGCTCACCGTTACGCAATTCGAACTGAACTAAACGCATGCCATTTCTCCTGAATCAAGTACGTGTAGCGCCACGGGCACTGGCGGCAAATTGGTCGGCAGGCAGCACGTGCTTGCGCTCCAGCTGGCGGTAGACCACACCCGTCAGCAGCAAGCCAAACACCATCACTGCGGACAAAAAGTACAAGCCCGACGCCAGGTTGCCGGTGTATTCCTTGAGCGCGCCGATCACGAACGGGCCGATATAGCCGCCGAGGTTGCCCACCGAGTTGATCAACGCGATACCTGCCGCCGCACTGGCACCGGCAAAGAACCGTCCCGGTAAAGTCCAGAACACCGCCGTGCAGGAAAACAGCGCGAACGCCGCCAGGCACAGCGCGGCCATTTGCAGCACCGGCACGCTGAGCCAGGCGCTGCAGAACAGGCCGATGGCGCCCAGCACGTAGAGCACGGCGAGATGGCCGTAGCGGTCATTCAAACGGTCGGAACTGCGCGGGATGATCAGCAGGCCGATGATGCCGAAGATGTACGGCACGGCAGAGATGAAACCAGTGGTAAGGTCGCTGCCACCGAACTGTTTGATCAGGGTCGGCAGCCACAGGCCCAGGCCATAAATGCTCAAGGTCACCGGCAGGTAGAACAGCGCCAGTAGCAGCACGCGCTTGTCTTTCAAGGCATGCAGCGGGTTGCCGTGGCGGGTCTGGCCGTAGGCTTGCAGGTCTTTGGCAAGCTCACCGGTCAGCCAGGTTTTCTCGTCCTCGCTCATCCAGTTGACCTGCTTGGGGCCGTCCGGCAGGTAACGCAGCACCGGCCAGGTGAGCAGGATCGCCGGGGTGCCGATCACGATAAACAGCCACTGCCAGCCATGCAGACCAAGAATGCCGTCCATGCCCAGCAAACCGCCGGACACCGGGCCAGTGATCATCATCGCGATAGGTTGGGACAGGATGAACAGCCCGAGGATCTTGCCGCGATGGCGCACCGGGAACCACTGGGTGATGTAGTAGAGAACGCCCGGAAAGAACCCCGCCTCCGCCGCGCCGAGCAAAAAGCGCATCACGTAGAAGCTGTGCGGCCCCTGCACGAAGGCCATGCCGATGGTGATGGTGCCCCAGGTGATCATGATCCGCGCAAACCAGCGCCGCGCGCCAAAGCGATCAAGCATCAGGTTGCTGGGGATCTCGAAGAGAAAGTAGCCAATGAAGAACAACCCGGCACCCAGGCCATAGGCGGCGTCGCCAATGCCGACGTCGGCGCCCATGTGCAACTTGGCGAAACCCACGGCGGAGCGGTCCACGTAGGCGATCAGGTACAGCAGGATCAGGAAGGGAATCAGTTTCAGCGTGATGCGCCGAATAAGCCGCAGTTCCTGGCTCATGGGGTCGATCTCCGATTGTTGTTTTTATAGAAGCTCGGGGGACGCCTCTCGCGAAAATCCGCCAGGGTCATACCTCAGTTAAGACGGACTATATAGTATGACTATTTGCAAAACAACTCTTCCAAAGCAGCGTTTTTGCGCTTATGTTTAAGCACGCATAGAACATATAGTCATACAATAAGAGAATCGATCATGTCTGATAAAAAGCCCGGCCTACGCTCCGCCCAGTGGTTTGGTACTGCCGACAAGAACGGCTTTATGTACCGCAGCTGGATGAAGAACCAGGGCATTGCCGACCATCAGTTCCATGGCAAACCGATCATCGGCATCTGCAACACCTGGTCGGAGTTGACGCCGTGCAACGCGCATTTCCGCCAGATTGCCGAGCACGTCAAACGCGGCGTGATCGAGGCCGGTGGTTTCCCGGTGGAATTTCCGGTGTTCTCCAATGGCGAATCGAACCTGCGCCCCACCGCCATGCTCACGCGCAACTTGGCGAGCATGGACGTGGAGGAAGCGATTCGCGGCAACCCGATTGACGGCGTGGTGCTGCTGACCGGCTGCGACAAGACCACCCCTGCGCTGCTGATGGGTGCGGCCAGCTGCGACGTGCCGGCCATCGTCGTGACCGGCGGGCCGATGCTCAACGGCAAGCACAAAGGCCAGGACATCGGCTCGGGCACCGTGGTGTGGCAGCTCAGCGAACAGGTCAAGGCCGGCACCATTACCCTGGACGATTTCCTCGCGGCCGAGGGCGGCATGTCGCGCTCGGCCGGCACCTGCAACACCATGGGCACTGCGTCGACCATGGCCTGCATGGCCGAGGCACTGGGCACTTCCCTGCCCCACAACGCGGCGATTCCGGCGGTGGATGCACGACGTTATGTGCTGGCGCATATGTCCGGCATGCGCGCGGTGGAGATGGTGCGCGAAGACTTGAAGCTGTCGAAGATCCTCACTAAAGAAGCGTTCGAAAACGCGATCCGCGTGAATGCCGCCATTGGCGGTTCGACCAACGCGGTGATCCATTTGAAGGCCATCGCCGGACGCATAGGCGTCGAACTCGACCTGGATGACTGGACCCGCATCGGCCGTGGCATGCCAACCATCGTCGATTTGCAGCCGTCTGGGCGCTTCCTGATGGAAGAGTTCTACTATGCCGGCGGCCTGCCTGCCGTACTCCGCCGCCTCGGTGAAGCCAACCTGATCCCCCATCCGAACGCACTGACCGTCAACGGTAAATCCCTGGGTGAAAACACCCAGGACTCGCCGATCTACGGCCAGGACGAGGTGATCCGTACCCTCGACAACCCGATCCGCGCCGACGGCGGCATCTGCGTGCTGCGCGGCAACCTGGCGCCGCTCGGTGCAGTCCTCAAGCCGTCCGCCGCCAGCCCTGAACTGATGCAGCACCGAGGCCGCGCCGTGGTGTTCGAGAACTTCGACATGTACAAGGCACGCATCAACGACCCGGAACTGGACGTCGACGCCAACTCGATCCTGGTCATGAAAAACTGCGGCCCCAAGGGTTACCCAGGCATGGCCGAAGTCGGCAACATGGGCTTGCCCGCCAAGCTGCTGGCCCAAGGCGTAACGGATATGGTGCGGATCTCCGACGCGCGCATGAGCGGCACGGCCTACGGCACGGTGGTGTTGCACGTGGCGCCGGAGGCGGCGGCCGGTGGGCCGCTGGCCACGGTCAAGGAAGGTGACTGGATCGAACTGGACTGCGCCAACGGCCGCCTGCACCTGGACATCCCCGACGCAGAACTGGCGGCACGCATGGCCGACCTGGCGCCACCCGAGAAGCTGATTGTCGGCGGCTATCGCCAGCTGTACATCGACCATGTGCTGCAGGCCGACCAAGGCTGTGACTTTGACTTCCTGGTGGGTTGCCGTGGGGCGGAAGTCCCAAGGCATTCCCACTAAGTGGGATGCTATGATGCCGCGTCTTTAAGCCAGAGCCTCCCTGTCGTCATGGATCACCAGCCGCCCAAGCCGCGCAAGAGCCAGCATGCCCAGATCGTTCAGGATTTGGGCATGCACATCGTTTCCGGTCGCTTCAAGCCTGAAGAACGGTTGCCCATGGAGGCCACGCTCTGCGAAGAGTACAAGGTCAGCCGCTCGGTGTTGCGTGAGGCTACCCGCGTGCTCAGCGCCAAGGGCCTGGTGTATTCCAAGCCCCGGGTGGGCGCGGTGGTACGGCCGCGCTTGAAATGGCACCTGCTCGACCCGGACGTGCTGTCCTGGTTGATGCAATCCACGCCGCACAGCGAGTTCTTCAACACCCTGGCCGGGGTGCGGCGCATCCTCGAACCGGAAATCGCCGCCATGGCTGCGACCACTGCCACCGACGAAGACATCGCCACCATCGAGCAAGCCTACCTGGGCATGGAAACCGCGCAGACCCACGAACAGCTGCTGCAGGCCGACCTGGACTTCCACCGCGCGATTGCCGACGCCACCCGCAACGACCTGCTGGCCTACATGTGCAATATGCTGTCGCTGCCGTTGCGCGAGTCGATCAACATCACCAACCGCCGCCCGGACATCCAAGGCCTGAGCCTGCCCCGGCACAAAGCGATCCTTACCGCAATCCAGAACCGTGATGCCCTGGGTGCGCGGCATGCGTCGCTGGTGCAACTGGATGACACGCGGGTGGCGCTGGATACGGTGATGAATGTGCTCACGCCGCTCTGACCCCCAGGCCAAAACCACGCGCTATCAGGTGAACACCGCTCCCACAGGTTTACCTGTGGGAGCCTTATAGTGTGTAGGCGATCCCGACCTGAACGGTGCGGGGTTCGCCTGGGTAGGCATATACATTGCCGAACGCTCCCTCTTCATACTCGTGATTGAACAGGTTTTTCACGTCCAGGTTCAGCCGTACCTTGTCGTTGACCTTGTAGTAGCTGAGCAGGTCGACCACGGTGTAGGTGGCCATCGAGAACGGCGTATTGGAGGTCTGGCCAACGCGCTCGGCGACGTACTTGCCACCAGCGCCAAGCCCCAGGCCCTTGAGAGCGCCGTCTTGGAACTCATAGACGTTGAGTAGGCTGAAGCTGTTGCGCGGGATGTTGGCCAAACGTGAGCCAGTGCGGATGGTGTTGTCCTTTGTGACTTCAGCATCCACATAGGCATAGCCGCCGATCACGCGCCACTCGGGGGTGATGTTGCCGGCGACGTTGAGGTCGAAACCTCGACTGCGCACCTGACCGGCAGCGACACTGAAGGTTGAGTCAACTGGGTCGGTAGTGAGCACGTTTTTCTTCTCGATCTGGTAGATCGCCGCGTCGACACTGAGTTGGCGATCCAGCGCTTCCCACTTGATGCCCATCTCGTAGGACTTGCCCTTCTCCGGTTCAAAACCACCGCCTTGACGGCTGCCACCGGTATTGGGCTTGAACGAACGGGCCGCGTCCGCGTACACCGCGATGGTGTCGGTGAGGTCGTAGATCACACCCATGCGCGGGGTGACTCCGTTATCGCTGGCTTCCCAGCTTTTACCGCCTGGCACGTAGGTGTGGTAATCGTGTTCGAAGCGCTCGAAGCGTGCACCAGCCAGCACTTTGAGGCGCTCGGTCAGGGCGACCTGGTCCTGGACGAAGGCGGCGTAGGTCTTGAGGTTTTCTTTGTCGTGGGTCGGCGTGCGTGTGAGCGCCGGGCGTGGCTGGCCGTAGACCGGGTTGAAGATATCGATGGGGTAGGCACCCACCGCGCCACTGGAACGCTGGATGATCGACTTGTAGTCGTAGTCTTCGAACTCGACGCCGGTGAGCAGCGTGTGGTCGAAACCGCCGGTGGAAAAATGCCCGGTGAGGTTTAGCTGAGTGTCCTTGTCGGTCCACTCCAGCTTGCGGTAGTTGAAGTTGCGACCCAGAGTGCGACCGTCAGCGGCCAGACCGTTGGCTTCGATGGCATTGCCTTGCAGGGTGCCGTCGAGCCATTGGAAACCGCCGCCCAGGGTCCAGTTTTCATTGAGCAGGTGCTCGAAACGCAACTGGGCCATGCTGTTGTCGTTGTGCAGTTTGCCGGCGTCTTTTTCACCCCAGAAGGTGTCGCGCGAAGGCGTGCCTTTTTGATTGGGGTAACGCGTCAAGCCACGGTCCAACGGGTGATTGTTGCGCATGAAGTCACCTTCGAAGATCACCTTGGTGTCGTCGGTGGCCTGCCAGGTGATCACCGGGGTCACGCCGTAGCGCTCGGTTTCTACGTGATCACGAAAGGTGTCGCCGCCCTCGCCCACCACGTTCAAGCGATAGGCCAGGCGACCGTCTTCATCCAGCGGGCCGGACGCGTCGAGGGTGGCGCGCTGCATGCCCTGGTCATCCAGTTGGCTGCCGAGGGTCACCGTCGGCTCGGCCAGCGGTTGCTTGGAGACCACGTTGAAGGTGCCGCCGGGATCGCCACGCCCGTAGAGCATGGTTGCCGGGCCGCGCAGCACTTCCAGGCGCTCGATGGTGTTGGCGTCGGGCATGTTCGGGTAGCCGCGGTTGATCGGGAAACCATTGCGGTAGAACTCGCCGGTAGTAAAGCCGCGCACGGTGAAGGTGGTGAGCCCCTGCCCGCCGAAGTTGTTGGCACGGCCGACGCCGCCGGCGTAGTCCAGCGCGTCCTGCAAGCGGGTGGCGCCGATATCCTCGACCACCGCCTTGGACACCACGCTGATGGACTGCGGAGTTTCATGGATCGAGGTATCGGTACGCGTCGCACTCGCCGAGCGGGTGGCGTGGTAGCCCTGCACCGGGCCCTGAGCGGTTTCGTAGTCGGCTGCGCCAGTGATGCTGGTGGTTTGCAGCTCGATCGCGGCTTTTTCAACCGGTTCGACCTCCGCCCAGCTCAATGGGGAAAACGCCTGAAGCACACACACGGAAAGCAGGGTACGACGCATGAAGGATAAACCTAGTGAAAGAGCCAGACAGGACGGCATAACTGCCAATTATTGTGGCGCGCATGATAGGTCATATCATTACCGTTTGGCATCTATTCTCATTAACCACTTATCGAGTGACCGCGTTGTATCAACGCACGGCAAAAACAGCGCAAAAAAAAGCCACTCTCACGAGTGGCTTTTGTCACGCCATGACCGCCTTAGCGATAACGTTCCAACCAATGCGCATAAGGTGCAGGCAAGGTCCACGACGACTTCTCGACGCCCAACTCCTTGGCCGCGAAGTACGCCCAGTGCGGGTCAGCCAAGTGCGCACGCCCCACCGAAACCAGGTCCAGGTGCCCGGCTTGCAAGGCGCCTTCCGCCAGTTGCGGCGTGCCAAAACCCCATGCCGATGTCACCGGAATGCCGGCTTCACGACGCACGCGCTCAGCGATCGGACCCATGAACGCAGGGCCCCATGGGATATTGGTCTCTGGGATGGTGAAGCCGACGCTGACACTTAGCAGGTCCAGGCCACCGGCCTTGAAACGACGGGCCAGTTCGATGGATTCGGTGAGGGTCTGCTCGTCGCGGCCGTCATACTCGATCACGCCGAAACGCGCGGTGAGCGGCAGGTTTTCCGGCCAGACTTCACGCACGGCGGCCAGGGTTTCCAGGAGGAATCGGCTGCGGTTGTCAAAGCTTCCGCCGTAGGCGTCGGTGCGCTGGTTGGAGTGCTCCGAAAAGAAGCTCTGGCCCAGGTAGCCGTGGGCGAAGTGCAGTTCGATCCACTCGAAACCGGCATCACGCGCGCGGCGCGCAGCGTCGACGAAGTCCTGGCGCACGCGTGCGATGTCGTCCAGGGTCATGGCGCGCGGTACTTGCGGCAGGTTGGCACCGAAGGCGATTGCCGACGGTGCGATGGTTTCCCAACGGCGTGCATCGGACGCGGCCATATGGTCGTCACCTTCCCACGGGCGGTTGGCGCTGGCCTTGCGGCCGGCGTGGCCGATCTGGATGCCCGGCACCGAACCGGCAGCCTTGATGGCCTGGACCATCGGCACAAACGCCTCGGCGTGGGCATCGCTCCAGAGCCCGGCGCAGCCTGGAGTGATACGCCCTTCCGGCGCCACGGCGGTGGCTTCGACCACTACCAGGCCAGCCCCGCCACGGGCCATGCTGGCCAAGTGCACCAGGTGCCAATCGTTGACGATGCCGTCATCGGCCATGTACTGACACATCGGCGGAATAGCGATGCGATTGCGCAGGGTGACGTCTTTGAGTGTGAACGGTTCGAACAATGCGGACATGTTGACTCCAGCCAGTGGGTGGTTGATTCGATAGTTCGATGGTAATCGAACTATGGTATTCAACGATAGCCCCCTGTTATGATTCGTTTCATGCGAGCCTTCAAACACCCCCCTCTTCAAGACCTGACTCTCGAGCGCCTGCTGTACGCCCTGAGTGATCCGGTGCGCCTGGAAATCGTGCGTTGCCTGGCAGGCGTGCCCGAAGCCACCTGCGGTGAGTTGGACGGCGGCCGGCCGAAGTCGAGCATGTCCCATCATTTTCGCGTGTTGCGCGATGCCGGGTTGGTGCAGACCCGGAGTGTGGGCACCACGCATATGAATTCATTGCGCGGCGAATTGCTTGAAGAGCGCTTTCCCGGTTTACTCGGGTGCATCCTCGCCCAGCACTGAACCAGGATCAGGCTAGCGGATCGCCTTCGCCTTGCTCGACGTGCCGGCTCGGCATACCACCCAATTTGATTGCACCAATACGCCCTTGCAGTTGGTCGACAAATCGCTGCGCCTCCAGACGCGTGTTGAACATCATGCTCAAGTCACCCAGCCGTAGCAGACAACCTTCGGGTGAGTCCACGTCTTCCAATTCGATCTTCATACGTCCTCGCTTATTCAACCGCCGCAGGCAAGCGCGGCGGCACAGGTTTGCCATCCAGATGCACGCAATCCTTGCCGTTGCGCTTGGATTCATAGAGATTGCGATCGGCGCATTTGAGTACCGCAGACAGCTCGGCACCCGCCGTAAAGCGCGTCATGCCCGCACTGCAGGTGTAGTCATGGGGCGGCGCGACACTGCAGCGAATGGCATGCAGCAGGCGTAGCGCATAATCGGTCGCCGTGTGGGGGTCATCACAGACCAGTAATACGCCGAACTCCTCGCCGCCGATCCTGCCGAAACTGTGGCTGCCTCGGGTGGATTTAAGGCACGCGGCCATCGCACAGAGAATCCTGTCGCCAACGTCATGCCCGAACTGGTCATTCTTCAACTTGAAACTGTCGATATCCAACATCATGAAATAGCCGGTATGACCGGCTGCAATCAGCTTGGCGAAACTTTCCATAAAGGCGCGCCGGTTCAATAGGGACGTCAGGTGGTCAGTGTGTGCCAGTTCGCGGAACTCACTTTCAACCAGCAGCACGGAGCGCAAGTTCTTCAAGTAAGAGAAATTCAGGATGAAGCCAATAGACACTGATGACAGGCAAAATATGAACAGGTAAACCTCGACGTCAGCGTAAATACCTATCTGGATATTTGGCCACATCACCCACCAGACCAACGCTGCACATATCAGGAAATCCTGGGGCGTGATAAAGAGTACTGCGCTGCTGAGCACCAGCGTCAACGCCAGCGGCAAGGCAAATACCTGCAGTTCGAAGTTGGTGTGCAACACATAGGCGAATCCAACAGCCAGCAACACCATGTAGGCCACGCCAAGCAGTCGCCACAGGTAGAAGTGGGTCACCGTGCGGTGAAGCTGGCAGACCACCAGCAGGCCCAGCGTGACCATCAGCTTGTCCAGCCCAAACTTCATCAACGGATCAATCAGCAACACGCCCAACCAAGCGATAATCCCGATGATTTCAGCCTGCAAGATCGCCGGTGACAATAGCCTTTGCATCCGTGGCCTAAGCTTCAAATTAGCCGGCATTCGTTCATTCCCTGTACATGAGTTGCCTAATGACTGTCGGTATGACCCGATTGGAGACTGTGCAGGCTGATCGCAAATGAATAGGCCATGAAGCGTCTAACCAACACGACAAACGGCGGCAGCACTTCCAGCTGTGTCTTGGAATGAATTTTGAAATATCCCCTGTCGACCCCCTCCCGAACCAGGCGAATTACATGCGTCTTGGAGACCGATAATTTCTCGGCAAGTGAAAGATAGGAAGAAGACCGGAAACTCGCGCCGGTGTTATCCAGCGCACACGCGTCGTTATAGATAGCCAACATCAACAAGTGACCGGCATCTCGATTGACCAACCAATAACAATCCGGCAACAACTGATCCAGGGTCGAGTTACCCTCAAGGATCTTCGTAAAACCTTTGAAATAAACGGCCAGAAAATCACGGTCATCCACCCCATCCAAATGCCGAATCATCGTATTTTCCGGATAGAGCGTGCCCAGCGGCTGAACGACGGAAGTGAGCATCGCCCGCACTTCCTGGCACGCCTGGGACGACGGGCTGAAAACGCGGAAACGGCTATCCTCCGGGTGTCCCGCCACTTTCATGAACCCCAAGGCCCTGAACAGCAGGAAAATCGACTCCAGGCCGTTCCTCGAGCAAAACCCGCGCGCCACACACAATGCTTTTACTTCGGAAAGTAACGGCTCCGGCCTGGAAAAATAGGCACTTAATAGTGCAAAAGACACCATCAAACGATTGAACTTCAACGCCGTCTTGTAGAAAAACGGTCTTTTCGAATAGGGCTTCAGCAGCAGTGTGTAATGCGTGCGAATGCACGCCTCAAATTCCACATGGCATTCGGCTACGCGTGCCGAATGCTCCAGCGCCAACTTCAACGAACGACCACACATGAGAAAGAGCCCTGATCAAACAACCTGAATTCATTGATATCAATTGCACTCTTTATGCAACCAGGTCTCACAACAACTCACGTCAGAATAAAAGCCACTAATGGCGTTTTGCCTCGAAGTGCAATCTATCGTGATTAGAGTAAGGGACCCCATCGCTACCAAAATTGTTCCAATGGCCCGTAGCAACTGGGCGACCAGCAAAACTCTTGTGACATTTACTTACATATCGCCAGCGCATTCGAAAGCCAGGCGGTTTAAGCCAAATCCAGCCAAGTTGACTTAAACGTTTCAGTCTGCGGGGCGAACCTTACCCACCAGACGGCGTCCGAGCTAAGGCACTGTTGCTTACCGCTCGCCGCGAGGTCTTCGTTTGAAAGCTGCCATCCTCAAAAAGTACCGCCTGATCATCAAGACCATGGGCTACGTGGGCTGGGCGCTGTTCTGGCTGTTGCTGTGGGACGTCGCCGTCACCGTGGACTTCATGCTGTTTCTCACCGCCAAGATCAATTTACCGCTGATGCCCCTGACCCTGCTGGGTTCGGCGCTGGTGGTGCTGATCAGTTTCCGTAACAGCAGCGCCTACAATCGGTGGTGGGAAGCACGCACGCTGTGGGGCGCGATGGTTAATAACTCGCGCAGTTTTGCCCGTCAGGTATTGACGCTGCTGGACGACCCTGATGGCGAAGTCAACCCGGTCAAGGCCACCCTGTTGCGCCGCCATGTGGCATACGTGAACTGCCTGGCCGCCCACCTCAAGGGCCAGCCATGCCCTGAAGAAGTCCGCGCCTTCATTCCCAGCGAAGAGTTCGCGCGCAATGGCGCGACCAACAACTTCGCCAACGACATCCTCACCGGCTCTGCCGCGCTGTTGGCCAAGGAATACAAGGCCGGCCACCTCGACAGCATCCGCCTGGCGCGGCTGGAGTCGACCCTGGTGGACTTGTCCAACGCCCAGGGCGGCATGGAGAGGATCGCCAACACCCCACTGCCCTACCCCTACGTGTATTTCCCGCGCCTGTTTATCTCGCTGTTTTGCCTGATCGTGCCGGTGGGGCTGGTGGAGTCCTTGGGCTGGTTCACCCCGCTGGCCTCGACGGTGGTGGGTTTCATGCTGCTGGCCATCGAGCGCATTGGCACCGATTTGCAAAGCCCGTTCAACTCCAGCGAACACCAGATCCAGATGGAAACCATCTGCGAAACCATCGAGAAAAACCTGCAGTCGATGCAGCGTGATGCGCTGGGTGGCGAACGTATCGGTTAAACCCTCCTTTGGCCCTCAAGTGCGTGCTCCCGCAGTCGATACACAGGGAGTACGCATGGGCCACACCCACCTCAAAACAACACATGCGACGCTCGACGCCACTGTTTTCCCCTTGCCAAAAATTATAAATACCCGCGGGTGAAGTCATGAATATCAAGCAAAAGCTGACCTGGGCGTTTGCCGCCATCGCGTGCGTCCCGGTTATTTTGGTCGCGGTACTGGTTGTGCTGAATCTGCGCGAGGGGGCCCAGGCCAATTTCCTCGACAGCAGCGGCCGTGAGATCCGCCAGATCGACAATGGCATGAAGCAGTTCTTCGACGGCATCAGCCAAAACGTCGACTATGTGGCCAAGGACCCGCGCGTTGTCGCGGCCAAAGACCTCAAGAGCTACGCCGGGGCCGACGCAGCCCAAATCCCCCTCACCCCCACCAATAAAGAACTGCTGGAAATTTTCGACCAGTTCGCCAAGAGCCATCCGAGCACCGCCTACCTGTCCCTGGGCTTGAAAGACGGCGGCTACGCCAGTTGGCCCGACGACACCAAACTCAACAATTACGACCCACGCGTACGCCCCTGGTACCAAGCAGCCATCGCCGCGCCGGGCAAGACCGTGCGCACCGGCGCCTACTATTGGGCGCCGGACGATGTGACGCTGATCGGCACCGTACACACCGTCGCCGACGCCACCGGGAATATCCTCGGCGTGGTCGGCCTGGACGTGTCGCTCAAGCAGCTCACCGAACTGGTGCGCAACATCAAGCTCGGTGACAGCGGCTACCTGATGCTAGTGGAAGCCAACGGCAACGTGCTGGTGGACCCCAGCGATGCCAAGCACAACTTCAAACCCCTGGCCGACCTGGGCCCGAACTACGCCGAACTGGCCAAGCGCGGCGACGGCGTGACCCAGATCGAGATCGATGGCGTGGCCTACATGGCCAATATGGTCAGCTCCAAAGACCTGGGCTGGCGTTTTATCGGCCTGATCAAGCGTGACGAAGTCATGGCCGGCGCCACCCGTCTGACCTGGTTGATCGCGGCCATTGCCGCCGTATTGGCGTTGGTGTTCGCGGTGGTCGGCGCCAGCTTTGCCAGCGTCATCGTACGGCCGATTCGCGGCGTGGCCGACGGCCTGCAAGAGATCGCCGAAGGTGAAGGCGACCTGACCCGTCAGCTCAAGGTACAAGGCAAGGACGAAACCGCCAGCCTGGCCGGCTGGTTCAACCAGTTCCTGAGCATGATCGCCCAGTTGGTGCAGCGTATCGGCAACGCCTCGTCGGACCTGCAGACCGCCGCCGCCGACACCAGCCAAGTCGCCAACAACATGAACCAGGCCGCCGGCCGACAACGCGAGGCCGTGGAGCTGGTAAGCACCGCGTTCAACGAAATGGTGGCCACCGCCAACGAAGTCGCCCGTTCTTGCAGCGCCGCCGCCACCAGTGCCGACGAAGGCTACCGCGACGTGCACGACGGCCAGCACCACATCGGTGAAGCTACCGGCAGCGTGCTCAAGCTCAGCGAAGACCTGCAGAAGTCGACCCAGACCATGCAGTTGCTGGAGCAGGACAGCAAAAACATCAACACCATCCTCGACACCATCCGTTCGATTGCCGAACAGACCAACCTGCTGGCGCTGAACGCGGCGATCGAGGCGGCGCGCGCTGGGGACCAAGGCCGAGGTTTCGCCGTGGTCGCCGACGAAGTCCGCGCCCTCGCCCGCCGTACCGCAGACTCCACCGGCGAGATCGACAGCCTGCTCGGCAACCTCGCTCGTCGCACCCAGGAAGTGACGCAGCAGATGCAAGGCAGTCTCCTGGTGTCCCACACCAGCGTGGAACGTATCCAGCAGGCCCGCGACAGCTTCGACAAGATCCGCGGCTCGGTGGACTCGATCCGCGACCAGAATACCCAGATCGCCACCGCCGCCGAGGAACAGCACCAAGTGGCCGAGGAGATCAACCGCCACATCGCGCAAATCCATGCCGACGCGCAACTGGTCGAAGGCTTTGCCCACTCGGCGCAGACCGGATCAGGTCGGTTGACGGATATTTCGGCTCAGCTCAAGGGGTTGGTGGGGCGGTTCAAGTTCTGACAAATCCGCAAACGCATCACCGTGGCGAGCGGGCTTGCCCCGCGTTGGGCTGCGCAGCAGCCCCAGCAAGGTCACCGAGTTAATCCAAGGAGGTCTCGGTGTCCTGTTTTAGGGCCGCTTCGCAGCCCAACGCGGGGCAAGCCCGCTCGCCACACATTACGCTCGCGCCGTGAGAAATGAGTAGATACCTGACTCGCATTGGGTTGAGCACGCCTACACCTCTCCAACACGCGCGACATTTAGCCTCAGCCCATCATCGCAGCACCTGTAATAGTCTATTGCAGGACTCTAATGTACTAACCAGTTACTTATCTTGCTAAAATCGCGTCTTTGCCCTCTCACATTCGAGTCCTTTCGACATGAAACGAGCATCGCGCGCTGCTGGCGCCTCTAGATTCTTACTGCTGGGCCTGGGCGTGATCATCGCCCTGCTCGGCCTCGCGCTCGCCATTGGCGGCGTCAAACTGGTCAGTCTGGGAGGTTCCTGGTACTTCCTGATCGGCGGCGCAATCATGGCGATCGCCGGGCTGTTGATCGCCGGCCGCAAGCCGGCCGGTGCGTGGTTGTTCGCAGCCTTCCTGATCGGCACGGCCATTTGGGCCGTGGCGGATGTGGGCCTGGTATTCTGGCCATTGTTCTCCCGCGTATTCATGTTTGCGGCCATTGGCATGGTGGTGGCGCTGGTGTACCCGTTGCTCGTCAACCGGCCTGCACGGGGCGCCTATGCGGTGGCTGCCGTACTGGCGGTGGGCGTAGCAGTCGCGGCAGGCAATATGTTCGTCGCCCACCCGAGCGTGGCACCGACCGGCGCCGGCCCTGGCATCACCCCGGTGGCTGCAGCGGATGCGCAGAAAGACTGGGCGCACTACGGCAACACCGAAGGTGGCAGCCGCTTTGCCGCGCTGGACCAGATCAACCGTGACACGGTCAACAAGCTCAAAGTGGCCTGGACCTATCACACCGGTGATGTAGCCATCAGCGACGGCAACGGTGCCGAAGACCAACTGACGCCCCTGCAGATCGGTAACAAGGTGTTCATCTGTACACCACACAACAACCTGATCGCCCTTGACGCCGACACCGGCAAAGAACTGTGGAAGAACGAGGTCAACGCCAAATCGGCGGTCTGGCAGCGTTGCCGTGGCATGGCGTATTTCGACGCCACCGCGCCGATTGCCCAGCCGACCCAGCCCAACAGCTCGCCGATCACGGCCGCCAGCGTTCCGGCCGGTGCGCAATGCCAGCGCCGTCTGCTGACCAACACCATCGATGCGCGCCTGATCGCCGTGGACGCCGACACCGGCAAGTTCTGCGAAGACTTCGGCACCCACGGCCAAGTGGATTTGAAAGCCGGCCTGGGTAACGTGCCGGACAGCTACTACCAACTGTCCTCGGCACCGCTGATGGCCGGCACCACCGTAGTGGTAGGCGGCCGCGTGGCCGACAACGTGCAAACCGACATGCCGGGCGGTGTGATCCGTGGCTTCGACGTGATCACCGGCCAGATGCGCTGGGCTTTCGACCCGGGCAACCCGGAAGACAAAAAAGCCCCGGCCGACGGCAGCACCTATGTGCGCAGCACCCCGAACAGCTGGGCGCCGATGTCCTATGACCCGCTGATGAACACTGTGTTCTTGCCGATGGGCAGCTCGTCCACCGACATCTACGGCGTGGAACGCACCCAGCTCAACCACAAATACGGCGCGTCGGTATTGGCGCTGGACGCCTCCACCGGTACCGAAAAGTGGGTGTACCAGACCGTCCACAATGACCTGTGGGACTTCGACCTGCCGATGCAGCCAAGCCTGATCGACTTCACGCCACCGGGCAGCGATAAAGCCGTGCCTGCGGTAGTGATCGGCACCAAGGCCGGGCAGATCTACGTGCTCGACCGCGCCACCGGCAAACCGCTGACTGACGTGCAGGAAGTCCCAGTCAAGGCCGCCAACATCCCTAACGAACCCTACTCCCCGACCCAGCCAAAATCAGTCGGCATGCCGCAGATTGGCGCGCAAACCCTGACTGAATCGGACATGTGGGGCGCCACGCCGTTTGACCAATTGCTGTGCCGCATCGACTTCAAGGGCATGCGCTACGACGGCCTGTACACCGCGCCGGGAACCGATAAATCCCTGAGTTTCCCAGGCTCCCTGGGCGGCATGAACTGGGGCAGCATTTCCACCGACCCAGTACACGGTTTTATCTTCGTCAATGACATGCGCCTGGGCCTGTGGATCCAGATGGTGCCGTCGCAGAACAAGGCCCAGGCCGCGTCCGGTGGCGAAGCGCTGAACACCGGCATGGGCGCCGTGCCGCTCAAGGGCACGCCGTATGCCGTGAACAAGAACCGCTTCCTGTCGGTGGCCGGCATTCCGTGCCAGGCGCCGCCGTTCGGCACCCTGACCGCGATCGACATGAAGACGCAAAAGGTCGCCTGGCAAGTGCCGGTAGGCACTGTTGAGGACACCGGTCCGCTGGGGATCCGCATGCACCTGCCGATCAAGATCGGTCTGCCGACCCTCGGCGGCACCTTGTCGACCCAGGGCGGCCTGATCTTCATCGCCGGCACCCAGGATTTCTACCTGCGCGCCTTTAACAGCGGCAACGGTGATGAAGTCTGGAAAGCCCGCCTGCCCGTGGGCAGCCAAGGTGGCCCGATGACTTACGTGTCGCCGAAAACCGGCAAGCAATACATCGTCATCACCGCCGGCGGCGCACGTCAGTCCACCGACCGTGGCGACTACGTGATCGCCTACGCCCTGCCATAACCCCCTGTTCGCGCGGCGCCTCCCTCCGGCGCCGCGCCTTCTGTCTGGAAGAACCCGCATGACCCCCACTTCTCCTATTCCCCTTGGGCGCCTGTTGCTGGGCCTGGCCCTGGGCGCCGCACTGCCCGTGCAAGCCGATGACACCACCCTGACCGGCGACTGGGGCGGCCTGCGCCGTGAACTCGATGCACAAGGCATCCGCTTTACCGGCGACTACAGCGGCGAAACCGCCTACAACGCTCACGGCGGCCAGCACCGTTCGGCGCGTTACTCGCAGAACCTCAAGCTGGGCGTGCAGTTCGACCTGGGCAAGCTGTATGGCTTCAATAATGGCGATCGCATTCAGGTCACTATCAACGACCGTCGTGGCAACAGCGCTTCCGAGGATTTGGTGGGCAACCGCCTGCCAATCCAGGAAAACTACGGCGGCCTCTACACGCGCCTGACCGAGCTGAGCTACGAGCGCACCCTGTATACCCCGGCACTCAACGTCAAGCTCGGCTACATGGCCATGGGCAACGACCTCGGCGGCCTGGACAGCGGGATCCTGTGCAACTTCATGAACGCCGGTTTCTGCGGGCACCCGCTGAATATGTCCGGCGGCAGTGGCTGGACCAACTACCCGAATGCGCGCCTGGGTGCGCGGGTGAAATACGACTTCGCCCCCAACTGGCAACTGCGCGTCGCCGCGTTCAACGTGGACCCGGAAAGCAACGGCAATTCCAGCCGCGCCTGGAAGCTGAGCCCCAAACACACTACCGGCACCGTGGTGCCGATCGAGCTGGTGTACAAACACGCGGGCAACCTGCCGGGTGAATACAAGCTGGGCTATTACTACGACAGCTCCGACGTGAAACGCATCGGCAGCAGCAAGGAGGTCAGCGGTCGCGGCGGCCACTACCTGCTGATCGACCAGGCCGTTTGGGCTTCCGACTCCTCCGCTGGCCGCGTGCTGCACGCCTTCGGCCAATACTCCGCCGCCAGTGAAGCGGCCTCGCCGTTCAGCAAATGGTATGGCGCGGGCGTGGTGCTGTACAAACCGTTCGAAGGCCGGCCGCGTGACACCCTGGCCCTGGGTTATGGTCGCGCCGTGCCCAACCCCCGCAGCCGCGAGGTGCAGGAATTGGCCGCGTTCAACGCCGGTAACGACTACCCCAGCCTGAACAATGCAGAACAGCTGATCGAACTCAGCTACGGCTACCAGGCCACGCCCTGGCTGACCCTGCGCCCGGATGTGCAATACATCCTCGAACCGGGGGCGTTCTCAGGCGAGAACATCGACAACGCGCTGGTGCTGGGCTTGCAAGTCAAGGCCGTGTTCTAGGCCTAACCCTGCTGATACTCGCGTGGCGTACATCCAAACTCGCGGCGGAACACCGTGTGCAGGTACTGCGCGGATTTGAAGCCGCAGCTTTGCGCAATATCGGCAATCGCCAGGGCCTGATTCTGCAGGCCCTTGGCGGCCGCGGCGAGTTTGAAGCGCAGGATCTCGTCATGCACGCTGCACCCGCGTTCCTTGCGAAAATGCGACTCCAGGGATGAACGCGATATCCCCACGTACCCCGCCACTTGGGCTGTCTTGATCCCTTGGCACGCGTACTGACGGATAAACAACAACGCCTGCATCACATACGGATTGCCCAAGGGCTGATGCAGGCTGGACGCTTGCACATTGATTGCCTCCGGCGGCACCAGGATCTGCTCCGCCTTACAAGGCTTGCCGTGCAACATCTGATGCAGCAACGCGGCGGCGGTACGGCCCATGGTTTCCGTACCCTGGATCACCGAACTCAACGGCACCCGTGTGAGGGTTCGGGTCAGCGGATCATTGTCGATGCCGATCAGCGCCACCTCTTCCGGCACGGCAATCCCTGCCGTGAGACACGCTTGCAGCAACTGCCGCGCGCGGGCGTCGGTGACGGCGATGATGCCGATGGGTTTTGGCAGGCTGTGCAGCCAGGCGATTTGCTGTTCGACGGCGCTGTCCCACAGCGGCGCACTGGTGCCCAGCCCACGATAGACCTCGACCTGCAAACCGTCCCGTTGCAGCAGGCGGCGAAAGGCTTTTTCACGCTCCTGGGCCCAGCGATTGGCCTGGGCTTCAGGCAGGCTGAAACAGGCAAACCGGGTCAGGCCGGCCTCGATCAAATGTTCGTAGGCCAACTTGATCAACGCATAGTTGTCCGTGGCCACGTAGGGAATGCCCTTGGGATAGGCGCGCACATCCTCGTAAGAACCCCCAACCGCCACCACCGGCACCTTGCTCCCGGCCAGCGCCTCGCCAATCAGCGGGTCGTCGAAGTCGGCAATGATGCCATCGCCCTGCCAGCGCTCGATGCCTTTGAGGCGACACAGAAAGTCTTCTTCCAGGAACAAGTCCCAGGAGGCGCGAGTGCTGCTCAGGTAATTGCCGATGCCGGCGATGATGCCACGGTCGTAGATTTTGCTGCCGTTGAACAGCAAGGCAATGCGGTGCACGGGCGGTAGGGTTTTCATTGTTGTTGTCCTGGGCCGATCAAAACAGACTAGTCCCTGCCACGCAAAATCGCACCGTCTCTTGGTGATTTTCGTAATCGGCAGGCCGCACGCCGTTGCTAGTATCGAGCCACCGCCAAGAACAATAAGGAAAACGCCATGCCGTACTTCCCCGGTGTCGAGAAGGTTCGCTTCGAAGGCCCCAATAGCGATGCCCCCCTCGCCTTTCGCCATTACGACGCCAACAAGCTCATCCTCGGCAAACCCATGCGCGAACACTTGCGCATGGCGGCCTGTTATTGGCACACCTTCGTCTGGCCGGGGGCGGATATGTTTGGGGTGGGCACCTTCAAGCGGCCGTGGCAGCGCAGCGGCGACCCGATGGAATTGGCCATCGGCAAGGCAGACGCCGCCTTCGAATTTTTCTCCAAGCTGGGCATCGACTACTACAGCTTTCACGACACGGACGTCGCCCCCGAAGGCAGCTCGCTCAAGGAATACCGCCACCACTTTGCGCAGATGGTCGATCACCTGGAGCGCCATCAGGAACAGACCGGGATCAAGCTTCTTTGGGGCACTGCCAACTGCTTCAGCAACCCGCGCTTTGCCGCCGGCGCCGCCAGTAACCCGGACCCGGAGGTGTTTGCCTACGCCGCTGCCCAAGTTTTCAGCGCGATGAATGCGACCCTGCGGCTCAAGGGCGCCAACTATGTGCTGTGGGGTGGCCGCGAAGGTTATGAAACCCTGCTCAACACCGACCTCAAGCGCGAGCGCGAACAACTCGGGCGCTTCATGCGCATGGTGGTGGAACACAAGTATAAGATCGGCTTCAAGGGCGACCTGCTGATCGAACCCAAGCCCCAGGAACCGACCAAGCACCAATACGATTACGACAGCGCCACGGTGTTTGGCTTCCTGCATGAATACGGCCTGGAACAGGAGATCAAGGTAAACATCGAGGCCAACCACGCGACCCTGGCCGGGCACAGCTTTCATCATGAGATTGCCACCGCCGTGTCCCTGGGGATCTTCGGCAGTATCGACGCCAACCGAGGCGACCCGCAGAACGGCTGGGATACCGACCAGTTCCCCAACAGCGTCGAAGAGATGACCCTGGCCACCTATGAAATCCTCAGGGCTGGCGGTTTTAAGAACGGCGGCTATAACTTCGACTCCAAGGTGCGTCGCCAGAGCCTGGACGATGTGGACTTGTTCCACGGGCATGTGGCGGCCATGGATGTGCTGGCCCTGGCACTGGAACGCGCGGCGGCGATGGTCGAGAACGACCGGTTGCAGCAGTTCAAGGACCAACGTTATGCCGGCTGGCAGCAACCGTTGGGCCAGGCCGTGCTGGCGGGTGAGTTCAGCCTGGAATCACTGGCTGAGCATGCGTTTGCCCAGGAGCTGAACCCGCAGGCGGTGAGTGGGCGGCAGGAGATGCTTGAAGGTGTTGTGAATCGGTTTATCTACCGCTAGCACTGTGGCGAGCGGGCTTGCTTGTGGGGTGTTGGCTTGTTTGTGGTGAGCGGGCTTGCCCCGCGCTGGGGCGCGTAGCGGCCCCACTGCAGGCGATGTGTTTTTACCTGACACTCTGAGGTGCCTGGTTTTGGGGCTGCTTCGCAGCCCAGCGCGGGGCAAGCCCGCTCACCACAGCAAGCCCGCTCACCACGGATACAGTGTTTGTCTAGAGTCTTCCAACAACAATAAAAGGACGCACAATCATGAAACGTACACTCATCGCCACTGCCCTGGCCCTGCTCGCCCTGCCAGTCATGGCCGACTCAGCCCACCCGAAAATCGGCTTTTCCATCGACGACCTGCGCCTGGAACGCTGGTCCCGCGACCGCGACTACTTCGTCGCAGCTGCAGAAAAACTCGACGCCAAGGTCTTCGTGCAATCGGCCGATGCCAACGAGCAGAAGCAGATCTCGCAGATTGAAAACCTGATTTCCCGTGGCGTCGACGTGATCGTCATCGTGCCGTTCAACGCCACCGTGCTCACCAACGCCGTCGCAGAAGCCAAGAAAGCCGGGATCAAGGTGGTGTCCTACGACCGCCTGATTCTCAACGCGGACATCGACGCCTACATCTCCTTCGATAACGAAAAAGTCGGCGAAATGCAGGCCAGCGGCGTGTTGCAAGCGGCGCCCAAGGGCAACTACTTCCTGCTCGGCGGCGCGCCCACCGATAACAACGCCAAGGTGCTCCGCGAAGGCCAGATGAAGGTGCTGCAACCGGCCATCGACAAGGGCGATATCAAGGTGGTCGGCCAGCAGTGGGTCAAGGAGTGGAACCCCACCGAAGCCCTGAGCATCGTCGAAAACGCCCTGACCCGGAACAACAACAAAATCGACGCCATCGTCGCCTCCAACGACGCCACCGCTGGCGGTGCGATCCAGGCCCTGGCCGCGCAGAAACTGGCGGGCAAGGTGCCGATCTCCGGGCAGGACGCCGACCTGGCCGCGATCAAGCGCGTGATCGACGGCACCCAAACCATGACGGTGTACAAGCCGCTCAAGCTGATCGCCACCGAAGCCGCCAAGCTCTCGGTGCAACTGGCGCGTAACGAGAAGCCGACCTACAGCTCGCAGTACGACAACGGCAGCAAGAAGGTCGACACCATCCTGCTCACGCCTACCCCGCTGACCAAAGCCAATATCGATCTGTTGGAGAAAGACGGGTTCTATACCAAAGAGCAGATTGCCGGGCAGTGACCGCCATGTCCGACTACCTGCTGCAAATGAACGGCATCGTCAAAACCTTTGGCGGTGTCAACGCCCTCAACGGCATCGACATCAAGGTACGGCCGGGGGAATGCGTCGGCCTGTGCGGCGAGAACGGCGCCGGTAAATCAACCCTGATGAAGGTGCTGTCGGCGGTTTATCCGTACGGCACCTGGGACGGTGAAATCCTCTGGGACGGGCAGCCGCTCGAGGCTCAGTCGATCAGCGAGACCGAGGCGGCGGGGATCGTGATCATTCACCAGGAACTGACCCTGGTGCCTGACTTGTCGGTGGCCGAAAACATCTTCATGGGCCACGAACTGACCTTGCCGGGTGGGCGCATGAACTACCCGGCGATGATCCACCGCGCCGAAGCCTTGATGCGCGAGCTCAAGGTACCGGACATGAACGTCGCGCTGCCGGTGTCGCAGTACGGCGGCGGCTACCAGCAATTGGTGGAAATCGCCAAGGCCCTGAATAAACAGGCGCGCCTGTTGATTCTCGATGAGCCCTCCTCGGCCCTGACGCGCTCTGAAATCGAAGTACTGCTGGACATCATCCGCGGCCTCAAGGCCAAGGGCGTGGCCTGCGTGTACATCTCCCACAAGCTCGATGAAGTGGCGGCGGTGTGCGACACCATTGCGGTGATCCGCGATGGCAAGCACATCGCGACCACGGCCATGGCCGACATGGACATCGCGCAGATCATCACCCAGATGGTCGGCCGCGAGATGAGCAACCTCTACCCCACCGAGCCGCATGACGTAGGCGAGGTGATTTTCGAGGCGCGCAACGTCACCTGCTATGACGTCGACAACCCCAAGCGCAAGCTTGTGGACGACATTTCCTTCGTGCTCAAACGCGGGGAAATCCTCGGCATTGCCGGGTTGGTGGGCGCCGGGCGTACGGAACTGGTGTCGACACTGTTCGGCGCCTACCCAGGGCACTACAGCGCCGAGGTGTGGTTGGACGGCCAGGTGATCGACACACGCACGCCGCTCAAATCCATCCGCGCCGGGCTGTGCATGGTGCCCGAGGACCGCAAGCGCCAGGGCATCATTCCCGACCTGGGCGTGGGCCAGAACATCACCCTGGCGGTGCTCGATACCTATGCGCACATGACGCGGATCGATGCCGAAGCCGAACTGGGCAGCATCGACCAGCAGATCGCACGCATGCACCTGAAGACCTCCAGCCCGTTTTTGCCGATCACCAGCCTGTCCGGGGGTAATCAGCAAAAGGCCGTGCTGGCGAAAATGCTGATGGCCAAGCCCAAGGTGTTGATCCTCGACGAACCCACGCGGGGCGTGGACGTGGGCGCCAAATATGAGATCTACAAGTTGATGAACGCCCTGGCGGCCGAAGGGGTGTCAATCATCATGGTGTCCTCGGAGCTGGCCGAAGTACTCGGGGTCTCCGACCGCGTGCTGGTGATCGGCGAAGGCCAGCTGCGCGGTGATTTCGTCAACAACGGCCTCACCCAAGAACAGGTGCTCGCGGCTGCGCTCAGCCATAACAATAATGATCGGAAGACCGCGTAGATGAATCAGCTCAAACAGCTGTTTACCCGCTACAAAATGCTCGCCCTGGTGATCGCCGTAGCGGTGATCTGGCTGTTTTTCAGCTGGCAGACCGAGGGCGGGTTTCTCACACCACGTAACCTGTCCAACCTGCTGCGGCAGATGTCGATCACCGGGATATTGGCGTGCGGCATGGTGCTGGTGATCATCAGCGGCGAGATTGATTTGTCAGTGGGGTCATTGCTCGGGTTGCTGGGCGGGTTGGCGGCGATCCTTGATGTGGTTTATCACGTGCCGCTGCTGGCCAACCTGAGCCTGGTGGCGTTGTGTGGGCTGATGATCGGCGTGGCCAACGGCTACATGACCGCGTACCTGCGGATTCCTTCGTTTATCGTTGGCTTGGGTGGGATGCTGGCATTTCGCGGGATTCTGCTGGGGATCACGGGCGGTACCACCATCGCGCCGGTTTCGCCGTCGCTGGTGTATGTGGGCCAGGGGTATCTGCCGCATTCGGTGGGTATTGGGCTCGGCGTCTTGTTGTTTGCACTGACGCTGTTCCTCACGTGGAAACAACGACGCAATCGCGCGCTGCATGGTCTTGCGGCACATTCCCTCGTGCGTGATCTGGTGCGCGTGGTACTTATCGGCGCCGTGCTGGCCGGGTTCGTCACCACGCTCAACAGTTACGACGGCATTCCCGTCCCCGTCTTGCTTCTACTCGTGCTTCTGGGCGTATTCAGCTACGTCACCAGCCAGACCGTGTTCGGCCGCCGCGTCTACGCGGTGGGCAGCAACATGGAAGCCACGCGCCTGTCGGGCATCAACGTGCAGGCGGTGAAGCTGTGGATCTTCGGCATCATGGGCGTGATGTGCGCCCTCGCCGGCCTGGTCAACACCGCCCGCCTCGCTGCCGGTTCGCCGTCGGCGGGGAATATGGGCGAGCTGGATGCCATCGCTGCGTGTTTTATCGGCGGCACGTCCATGCGTGGCGGCTCGGGCACGGTGTACGGCGCGTTGTTGGGCGCGCTGGTGATTACCAGCCTGGACAATGGCATGTCGATGCTGGATGTGGACAGTTACTGGCAGATGATTGTGAAGGGCAGCATTCTGGTGTTGGCGGTGTGGGTGGATGTGAGTACGCGGACAGGTCGTAGGTAACGGTCCGGAAAAACACCGAAGCTCCCACATTGAGAGGTGGCGTTAGCGGCATTCGGTCATGGTTTGAGAAGCGCCAGCAAGGCGTGTCGCGTTTAATTGCAGGACGTTTCCTAGGCAATCTTTGTCGCCTTGTGCCTGCAGGAATCAATGGCGAGCCTGCGATCCACCCTCGCGCGCCTGAAGCCATCAACAGCGCAGGCATAAAAAACAGGCGTAAAAAAGCCACTCCGAAGAGTGGCTTTTTAGTGAGTTACTGGCTCAACACAACATCGCGCATCGCCGGGATGTAACCGTAGTCGTAAGCCTCCTGCACAAACGAGCGATCGCCTTTCAATACAATCCTCACGGTGGGTGCTTCGGTGCCGCCGATGCGGTAGTCATCGCCGCTGGTGGGCACGCTGTCGATAAACGAGGTCACCAGGCCATTGGGCATCACGCAATGGGAATACGTCTGGAATGGCTGCGAAGGCGGATTGCCAAGCACCAGGCCGGAAGCGTTCATCAGCGTATAGGGACCAAACAGGTGATCACTGACAAACCCATAAACGCCATCCGGGCCGGTCACGCCGTCCGCGTAAGTGAATTTGTGGCTGATGGTGAACAGGTAATACTTGTCGTCCTGGAACACATAGTGCGGACGCTCGGTCTGGTCGTTGACCCCCACGGCAGTGACCAGGGGCGGCAGAATTTCCCACTCGTCACCGTTAAGGTCTTTGGCCACGGCGATGCCGATGCAGCCAACCTGATAACGTGCCCCGCCGACATCTTCATGCCCTGGCGGCACCAGGCCTATTTCATTCGGGCCCACTTCGTGAGTCCCGCGCTCGCCGGCAACGTTGCCTTCAAACACCATGTACAACTTGCCATCTTTGGGATCGATAAAGGGGCTGGGATCGCGAAAGTTCCAGGTCGAATTTTGCGCTTCGGTTTGGTAATAGATGCCGTCGGCATCAAACAGTGATTTGACCTGATCAAAGCCCTGCAGGGTAACGCCGGTATCCGACGTAACCACTTGGCCCCTGACTTTGGCAATGGTGGCGCCCGGTGTGACGCAGGTGTAGTACAGGTCGATATCACCGTTGTTATTCAGCAGGATCGGTGTGCCTGCCCATTCACGCGTGGTCGGCGAAACCCCTTCGGCCATGACCCGGCCGCCGAAGATCCAGTCCTTGCCGGTGCGCGAGTACCAATAGCAGATACGCGCATGGCCATGGCGGTCTTCCCAATCGCGCTTGATGTCGTAGCGGCCATCGGCGTTGATGAATTGTGGGTCATGGGGACGACGGTCGGCGGTCAGGGTGAAGATCACCGACCAGCCATTGACCGATACCACCGTGCCATCCAGTTCACGCAAGGGCATGGTGTCCCAGATAAAGACCGTGTCACTCATGACAGGAAAGTCAGGACTCACTAACGGCTGTGTCGTCGTCGGGTCATTCTCATTAACTTTCAGCGCATCGGCCCGTGTCCAGCGAGTGGGTGTGTGATTCGCGTGTTTCATGATGATGTCCTTTTGCTGACGCTTAAGTGACAAGCGAAGATTAAATAGCACATGACAGCCAACAACTTAATAGTGGCTGAAAGAGCAAGAGATAGTTGGCTCTGCAAGTGCGAAATAAGGTTTAACATGGAAACCTACCTGTCGCAACATGAAGAATTATTTAGATTACAAAGGCCATCACTGTATTTATATCCTTGATATAAATACAGTGGCACCCGTATTAAATGATCGTTAAGTAGAAAGCTAGCTAATCAACTACCAAAGATCAGGGCTACCGACTGGGCGCCGGCATTCTTCTGGGTAAAGTCCTTGGCTTGTGCGGCGGTCTTCAAGGTATAGCCATAGTTGGAAAGGGCCGTCCATTGCGCTTTAGGCGACTTCTGATTGGTGATCGGCGGGACACTGTTGGTATCGGTGAACGTGCCAGTGCCTTTGTCGTCCAACATGCCTTTATTTTGGCTGCCTTCGCCAAAGTAGTTACTTTCAGAAAGGATATTGGCGTTTTGTGCCAGGGTAAAACCGAGGTGGAAGTTATTGATGTAGTTGTTGTACACATGAAAATAACCGTAACGCATCAAGCCAGGCGCACGCACTTCCATGTTGTCGAAGCGGTTATGGCACAGCGTCAGGCGCGGATAACCATTGAACTCTGCTTTATTATCATCCGCCGGGTGGCCGAAGATCAGGCCATACTTGTGGCTGCCAAAGAAGCAGTTGCTGATGGTGGCATAATCGGCCTTTTCACCGATATACAGCAGTTTATCTTCACTGCCGTCAGTGGTGGACCAGCTGTGCCCGACGAAAGAGCAATGGTCAATCCAATACTTGCTGCCGTAGTTCAAGTAGACCTGAATATCATCATTGGCCTTGATATTTGCCGAATGCTTGAAGATAAGATTCTGCAGAATAATGTTCTGCGACTGCGCCGTTGCACGCAGGTGAATATTCTCCAGGGTGCGGTTCTGGAACGAGCCAATCAGGGTCTTGTTGGCGCCCATGTTGACTTTAGTCAGGCTCGACGCCGAGATATTACTGTTGATCACCAGTACCCGTGGGGTGGTATCGCCGATATTAGCCTTGAGTTGATCGAGTGTGGTGATACTGACCACAGGGCCGGACCAGCCACCTGTCACTTTTGCCGCTTGGGCGAAACCGGTCAAACCGGTGAGTTTGCTTTCTGGATAGGACATGAGTTCCCTCTCTATCAATAAAATGGCTCGGTAAGACGAGCCTGTGCATCAAGTTAATCCGTTAACTTGCACACAGTGTTTGGCAGGACTGAGGTTGCCGGGTGTTGGTCGATCAGCGCTTAAACACTGTGTTTATGTACAGTATTCTCGATTCACCGGATCGTCAACCCTTACGCAGCCAAAAAATGTGGGAGGGGGCAAGCCCCCTCCCACATTTACCCTGCTATGTTCTTTTGGCCGTTACTTGGACACAGGCATCGCAAACTCCGCGCCCTGCTCGATGCTCTCCGACCAGCGCTGCATGATCGACTTCTGCTTGGTGTAGAAGCGCACGCCCTCAGTGCCGTAGGCATGCATGTCGCCGAACAGACTCTTCTTCCAGCCGCCGAACCCGTGCCATGCCATCGGCACCGGGATCGGTACGTTGATGCCGACCATGCCCACTTCAATCCGTCGTGCAAACTCGCGGGCGATATTGCCGTCGCGGGTGAAGCAGCTCACGCCATTGCCGAATTCGTGGTCGTTGACCAGCTTGATCGCTTCGCCGAAGTCATTCACGCGCACGCAGGCCAGCACCGGGCCGAAGATTTCTTCGCGGTAGATGCTCATCTCTTTGGTCACGTGATCAAACAAAGTCGCTCCAAGCCAGAAGCCGTTTTCCAGGCCCGCTTCGGTGGGCACGTAGTCGCGCCCGTCGAGCAGCAGTTGCGCGCCGGCCTGTACGCCTTGTTCGATGTAGCCGCTGATACGCTCCAGCGCCGCGCGGGATACGATCGGGCCCATTTCGGCCTTAAGGTCGCGGCCGTCGGTGATGCGCAGTTGCTTGGCACGCTCGGTCAAGGCGGCGATGACTCTGTCACCCACATCGCCCACCAGCACGGCGACGGAGATGGCCATGCAGCGTTCGCCAGCACTGCCGTAGGCGGCGCCCATCAGGGCGTCGACGGTTTTTTCGATATCCGCGTCGGGCATCACCACCATGTGGTTTTTGGCGCCGCCCAGGCCTTGCACGCGCTTGCCATTGCGCGCGCCGGTCTCGTAGATGTATTGGGCAATCGGGGTAGAGCCAACGAAGCTCACGGCCTTGACGTCCGGGTGTTCGATCAGCGCATCAACCGATTCCTTGTCGCCCTGCACCACGTTGAACACGCCTTTGGGCAAGCCGGCTTCGCGCAGCAGTTCGGCCATGAAAAGCGACGCGCTTGGGTCGGTCGGGCTTGGCTTGAGGATGAAGGTATTGCCCGCCGCGATGGCGATCGGGTACATCCACATTGGCACCATCACCGGGAAGTTGAACGGTGTAACACCGGCCACAACGCCGAGCGGTTGGCGCATCGTCCAGTTGTCCATGCCACGGGAAACCTGGTCGGAGTGTTCGCCCTTGAGCAGGTTGGGAATGCCGCAGGCAAATTCGAGAATGTCGATGCCACGGTCGACTTCACCCTGGGCGTCGGTAAAGACCTTGCCGTGCTCGGCGACGATGATGCGCGCCAGGTCATCCTTGCGTGCACGCAGCAGGTGCAGGTATTCGAACAACACGCGGGCGCGGCGGATGGGCGGAGTGTCGGCCCAGTCGGCGAAGGCAGCCTGGGCAGCGGCCACGGCTTCGGAGACAGTTTGGCGGCTGGCCAAGGCGACGCGGCCAGTCTTTTCGCCGGTGGCCGGGTTGTAGACGTCCTGATAGCGATCATCGCGGCTCACGCGCTGGTCGTTGATGTAGTGCTCGATTGTGGTTGTCATGGCAGTAAATCCCAGGTGGGTAGCGTTGGGACACACGATAGGCTTCCGATTTGTTCCAAACCAGAGCAGAATCCAGAACTTATTGTCCATTAATGCGAACAATACAATTATGGAAAAAACTGAGATCGAAGGGCTGTGGACCCATATTCACTGGCTGTCGGTGCTGGAAGAACAAGGCACCTACACCGCCGCTGCCGCGCGTCTGGGCGTCAGTAAGTCCGCCGTGAGCCAGCGCATTTCTGACCTGGAAAAAGCCACCGGGACGCGGTTGGTAACGCGGACCACACGCAGCGTCAGGCTGACCGATGCGGGGTTGTCGCTGACCCGTGAAGTGCGCAGCGCCTACGAGCAAATCGCCCGCAGCTTCTCGTCTGTGCGCGACTCGGTCGGAGAGATTCGCGGGCTGGTGCGGCTGACGGCGCCCGTGGCGTTTGCCCGTCAGCAATTGGTGCCGCATCTGTCGGAGTTTTTGCAACAGTACCCGCAGGTGCGCATCCAACTGGATGTGTCGGACGCCCTGAGTTCTCTGGCCGCCGAAGGGTACGACCTGGCCGTGCGCCACGGTTTCCAGGTGCCGGAAACCCATGTGGCCTGGAAGCTGTGCGACACCGGCTCGGTGCTGGTCGCCACCCAGGATTACCTGCAGCGCCACGGCGAACCGCGCGAACCCGGTGAGCTGTCCACCCACAACTGTCTGTTCTACCCACGAGGCACCGATCAGCCTGCCTGGACCTTCGAACGCGGCACTAAACACGTCGAACGCCTCACCGTGCCCATCGCCGGCAGCTTCGCCACCAATAACAGTGAAGCCCTGCGCGATTCGGCGCTCAACCACCTGGGCATCGCCCTGCTGCCGGACTTCAGCGCCCATGCCGCCCTATCCAGCGGCAAGTTGGTGCAGGTGCTCAAGGGCTGGACGCTCAAGGGGGCGTTTGCCGATGAGATCTATTTGATCCGACCGTACTCGCCGCATGTGCCGAAGGCGGTGAGTGAGCTGGTCAGTTACTTGAAGGGGAAATTGTCCGGCGGGTTTCAATACAAAACCCACTAATGGCCTGGTCAAATCAACTTGAAGTGGATCTTTTTAAGGAACCAATTGGCCCGTAGGATTCTCTTGCGGCCACAACACTCCAGGCCGTTGCAGCTCCATCTCAAGGGCTCCCGTGCGGGGAGTGTTGATCATCATGAACTGGAACATCGTCCCCTCCACCGCCTTTCAAACCACCGCTGCGGTGATGTCCGCCATTGCCCTGCTCGGCTGCCAGCCACCCACGCGGGCTGACCTCATCAAGTACCCGTCGTTGCAGCAACGCTGGTCGATGATCTGCGACCCGCGCAGCAACCTCGCCGAGGCAAATGTGCAGGGCTGCCAGAATTTCCATGAGTGGCAAGCAGGCAGCCGGGGACCGGTGCTGGGCAATCTGATGAATCAGAACCTGGGTAAGTAAGGCGTCAGCTTTTTTCTCGCGGGATATTGCTCAGCAGAACTAAAAGTCCATAATGGACAAATAAGTTTATCTGCGGAGACACCGATGTCCAGCACACCCCATGTGATCCATCAGGCCCTAGCCCGCGAGTTGCTCGGTCAAATCGATGTACCGCAGATCCTGCGCAAACTGTTCCGTGACCTGGCAACCGGGCAAGCGGTGCAGCCGGCGCAACAACTCGTGGAGTTCCCGCAAGCGGCGGGCGACTTCATCAACTACCTGGGCGTACTGGCCGAGGATGGGGTGTACGGGGTCAAGACTTCGCCCTACATCGTGCGTGAACAAGGCCCGCTGGTGACGGCCTGGACCTTGCTGATGTCGATGCAGACCGGCCAACCATTGCTGTTGTGCGATGCGGGCGAACTGACTACGGCACGTACTGCGGCAACGACTGCACTGGCGGTGGATGCATTGGCGCCTTTGGCAGCGCGACGATTGGCGATCATCGGCAGTGGCAAGGTGGCCCAGGCGCACCTGCACTATGTGAAAGGCTTCAGGGATTGGCAGAGTATCAGTGTGTTTTCGCCAAGCCTGGTCAATGCATCCGCCGATGCTATCGCCCACATCAAGCATCTGGACCCACGGGTAAACATCACTCACAGCTGCGAGGCGGCGGTGGCCGATGCAGACGTGATCCTGCTGTGCACGTCGTCGGCCACGCCGGTGCTCGATCCGGCGTGCCTGAGCAAACCGGCGCTGATCACGTCGATCAGCACCAACGCTCCGCGTGCCCATGAGGTCTCGCCGCAAAGTCTCGGCGCGATGCAGGTATTCTGCGACTATCGCCGTACTACCCCAGGCGCGGCGGGTGAAATGCTGATCGCCGCTGAACAACACGGCTGGGACCCGCGCACCGTGGCTGGTGACCTACCCGAATTACTCAGCGAACAAGTGCAGTGTCCGTCCTACGACCGCCACGTATTCTTCCGTTCCATAGGCCTGGGCCTGGAAGACATCGCCCTGGCCAATGCACTCTGGAGACAGTTATGAGCCACGCAGACTTCATCATCATCGGCGGCGGCATTGCCGGCGCGTCCACGGGGTTCTGGTTGTCGCAGCACGGCAAGGTGTTGGTGCTGGAGCGCGAAAACCACCCGGCCTATCACTCCACCGGGCGCTCAGCCGCGCTGTACACCGCCGCCTATGGCACCCCGCAGGTGCGCGCGTTGACCCTGGCCAGCCGAGATTTTTTCGACAACCCACCCGCCGGTTTCTGTGAACACCCGCTGCTGACGCCACGGGGCGAAATGACCGTGGATTTCATTGGCGATGCGGCCGAGTTGAACGCCCAGTACTTGAGCGCCAAGGCCACCGTGTCGCAGGTGCAATTGCTCAGCGCCGACGAAGCCTGTGGAAAATTGCCGATCCTGCGCCGCGAAAAAGTCCACGGGGCGCTGTATGACCCCACCGCCAGCGACATCGATACCGACGCCCTGCACCAGGGCTATCTGCGTGGCATCCGCCGCAACGGCGGCGAAGTGCGCACCGACAGTCATGTGCTCGGTTTGAGCCGCGACGCTGACGGCATCTGGCACGTGCAAACCCAAGACACAACCCATACCGCGCACGTCATCATCAACGCTGCCGGGGCCTGGGCCGACCATATCGGCGGGCTCGCCGGCGCCGCATCTATCGGCTTGCAGCCCAAGCGGCGCTCGGCGTTCATCTTCGCCGGTCCCGAAGGCATCGACAGCCACCATTGGCCAATGCTGGTGGCACTGGACGAATCCTTCTACATGAAACCCGACGCTGGCATGTTCCTCGGCTCACCGGCCAATGCCGATCCCGTGGAACCCCAGGATATCCAGCCCGAAGAACTGGACATCGCCCTGGGCATCTACCAGATCGAAGAAGCCACCACCCTGACCATCCGCCGCCCGACCCGTACCTGGGCCGGCCTGCGCAGCTTTGTGCACGACGGTGATCTGCTCTCGGGTTTCGACCCGATGATACCGGGCCTGTTTTGGGTAGCGGCACAAGGCGGCTATGGCATCCAGACCTCGCCAGCCATGGGCCAGGCCAGTGCTGCATTGGTGCGTGGCGCGCCGCTGCCGGAGGCTCTGACGCAGTTCGGCCTCGACGCTGGTATGCTCTCCCCTGCCCGCCTGGAGCCCCATTGATGAACACCGCTGAACAAGACAAGGTCATGCAGAACTTCCGTGCGATGGCTGACGCCATCGCCACCCTGTTCTTCCCCCACGCTGAAGCGGTGTTGCATGACCTGCGCTCGCAAAAAGTCGATTACATCGCCAACAATCTGTCCAAGCGCAGCATCGGTGATGACTCGGCGCTGGAGGACATGCTCAGTGATGACGTCAGCGATGTGAACATAGGCCCGTACGAAAAGCTCAACTGGGACGGTCAGAAAATCCGCAGCCTGAGTACCGTGCTGCATGACCACAAAGGTCGTCGGCTGGCGGTGCTGTGCATCAACCTGAATATCTCACTGTTTGAAAATGCCAAGGCGGCGCTGGACCTGTTCCTGTCGCCGAGCAAACTGATCCCGCAACCGGACTCGCTGTTTCGCGATGACTGGCAGGAGCGCATCAACACATTTCTGCATGCGTGGATGCGCGAGCGTCAGTTGAGCCTGAACCTGCTGACCCGTGACCACAAGCGTGAGCTGGTGCTGGCGCTGCACGCCGAAGGGGCGTTCAAGGGCAAGAGCGCCTCGAACTATGTGGCCAATGTGCTGGGCATGGGGCGGGCGACGGTCTACAAACACCTGAAAGAGTTGAAGGACTGATCGACTTACCCCTTGTAGGAGCGAGCTTGCTCGCGAAAAAGTCACTGACGACGCGTTAAGCCATAATGAACGCGTTATCGTTAGCGTTTTTCGCGAGCAAGCTCGCTCCTACAGGGGGCAATCAATCGCCGTAGATGTCGGACTTGAAGTACTGCTGCGAGATCTTCTGGTACTCACCACTGGCCCGAATGCCATCGATGGCCGCGTTCAACTCGCTGACCAACTCGGTATTACCCTTGCGCACCGCAATCCCTGCACCCTCGCCCACGTATTTCGGGTCCTTGAGTTCCGGACCGACAAACGCGTAGCCCTTGCCCCGTGGCATTTGCAAAAAGTCGTTCAGGGGGATGGTGTCGGCAAAGATCGCATCCAGCCGCCCGGCCGCCAGGTCCATGTAGATCTCTTCGTTATTGCTGTAGCGCTTGACGTTGATGCCCTTGGGCTCGAACACCTCGGTGGCATACCGGTCGGTGGTGGTGGCGCGCTGTACGCCGATGGTCTTGCCCTTGAGGCTGGCATATTGGTCATCTACCACGGCGCCTTCCTTCATCACCAGCCGCGATGAGGTGAAGTAATACTTGTGGGTGAAATCCACCGACTTCTTACGGTCTTCATTGATGGTCATGGACGACAACGCCATGTCGATTTTCTTCACCTTGAGCGAAGGAATCAGGCCGTCGAACTCGCCTTCAACCCATACACACTTGACCTTCATCTGCGCGCACAGCGCATTACCGATGTCGTAGTCGAAGCCGACGATCTTGCCTTCTTCCGTCTTGGACGCGAACGGCGGGTAAGCCGCCTCAATGCCGATGCGCAGGGTTTTCTCGGCGGCCATCAAATGGCTGGAGGCAAGTAAGCCTAGGGCCAATGCGGTGATAAAGGGGCGCTTCTTCATGGAGTGTTCTCGCAAGTTGTTGTTGGTTTGGCAAGCCTGAAGAAAGAGATGAAGCCAGTTTTTTGTACTTATAATTCCATATTGGACTTTTACGTCTTTATCGTCAATCACCCTGCTTGGCGGTTCAACACCCATGACTTTTTTGCACAACGCAACGGTGTTTTTGAGCGTTCTGCTCTGATTTCTGCGTGCCTATACTCGGTCCAGCTTCTCGGTTCAGCCGAGGCAAAGTCCCACAACAATAATTAAGGACAGCCACCATGACCCAGCCCTTCCTGGCCGCTCGGGATTTTCTGCTCGCTCACCGCACCGACTACGCCACCGCCGTACGGGATTTCCGTTGGCCGCAACTGGGCGAATTCAACTGGGCCCTGGACTATTTCGACGCCATGGCTGAGGGTAATGCGGCGGATGCGCTGTGGATCGTAGAGGAAGACAACAGCGGGCAGCGCTACAGCTTCCAGCAACTGGCTACGCGCTCCAACCAGGTGGCCAACCACCTGCGCGCCCTCGGCGTGCGCCGGGGTGATCGTGTGTTGTTGATGCTCGGCAATGATGTGGCGTTGTGGGACACCATGCTTGCCGCATTCAAGCTCGGCGCGGTGGTCATCCCGGCCACAGCGTTGTTGAACCCCGATGACCTGCGCGACCGCATCGAGCGCGGGCAGGTTCGTCACCTGGTGGTGGGTGAAGCACATGTGCACAAGTTCGCCGGGCTGGCGGACGGTTGCAGCCGCGTCTGTGTGGGGTCTGCCCCTGCCGGTTGGGTCGCGCACAACGCGGCCTTTGAATACCCCGAGCAGTTCGAGGCCGAAGGCCGCACCCTGGCCACCGATCCGATGCTGCTGTATTTCACGTCCGGCACCACGTCCAAGCCGAAGATGGTGCTGCACAGCCACCAGAGCTACCCCGTCGGCCACCTGTCGACCATGTACTGGATCGGCCTGCAACCGGGCGACCTGCACCTGAATATCTCATCACCGGGTTGGGCCAAGCACGCATGGAGTTGCCTGTTCGCCCCGTGGAATGCCGGCGCGTGCATCTTTATCCATAACGTCGCGCGGTTCAGCGCGCCGGCCTTGCTCAGTGCGTTGGAACGCTACGGCGTGACCAGCCTGTGTGCGCCGCCCACGGTATGGCGCATGCTGATCCAAGAGGATCTCGCCAGCTACAAATCACGCTTGAGCCTGCGCGAACTGGTAGGCGCCGGTGAGCCGCTGAACCCGGAAATCATCGAACAGATCCAGCATGCCTGGGGCCTGCCGTTGCGTGATGGCTTCGGCCAATCGGAAACCACCGCGCTGGTGGGCAACACACCCGGCCAGGTGCTCAAGCCCGGTTCCATGGGCCGCCCGTTGCCGGGCTATCAGGTTGCGCTGCTCGACCCGGATGGCAATCCTGGTACTGAAGGCGAAGTCGCCCTGCCCCTGGACGCTTGTCCGCTCGGCCTGATGCTCTGTTATGAGGACAGCCCGGAGAAAACCGCCGAGGTCATGCGTGACGGCTACTACCGCACCGGCGACACCGCGCAGATCGACGCCGACGGCTACATCACCTTCGTCGGTCGCGCCGACGATGTGTTCAAGGCCTCCGACTACCGCATCAGCCCATTCGAACTGGAAAGCGCCTTGATTGAACACCCGGCGGTCATGGAAGTGGCCGTGGTGCCGAGCCCCGACCCGGTGCGCCTGGCCGTACCCAAGGCGTTCCTGATCCTGGCCCACGACGAACCGGGCAGTGCCGAGCTTGCCCGGCACATCCTCGCCTTCGCCCGCGAAAATCTCGCCCCTTACAAGCGGGTGCGACGCATCGAGTTTGTCAGCGAGCTGCCCAAGACCATCTCCGGAAAAATCCGCCGCGTGGAGCTGCGGCAGATGGAGGTGGTGCGGCGCCAAAGCGACACACGCGGTGAACAGGAGTATTTCGAAGAGGACTTTGCCTGACCGGTCAGAAGTCCACCGTGGCCGACAGCTGCAAGGTGCGCGGGTAACCCGGCGAGAAGGCGCCGTACGAGGCCACGCCCGACCAGTACTCACGGTCAAACACGTTCTGTACGGTCGCGCGGAAGGTCGTTGGCCGGCCTTCGATCTTGGTCGCATAACGCGCGCCGGCATCGATGCGCGTCCATGAATCCAGTTCCTGGGTGTTGGCCTGGCTGACGTACTGGCTATCGGTGTAGATCACACCGCCGGTGAGGGTGAAGCCTTCCAGCCACGGCGTGTCCCACTCGGCCCAGAGGTTGGCCTGGATATCCGGCACGCCTACCGGTTTATTGCCACGGTTGGCGGCAGTCGCGGACCGGGTCAGCTCGCCATCGAGGAAGGTCACGCCGCCCATCAAGCGAGTGCCGGGCGCCACTTCGCCGAACATGCTCAGTTCGAGGCCTCGGTTACGCTGTTCGGCCTGTACTGAATACACACCGTTGGCGCCCAATTCGCCGCTGGGCTTTTCAATCTGGAACAGCGCCACGGTGGTCACGAAGGTGCCGTGCTCATACTTCACGCCAAGTTCGTGCTGCTTGGACTCGTAAGGTGCAAACGTCTCGCCGGCATTGGCAGCGGTACCGGGGGCGATATCACCTTTGCTTAGGCCTTCAACATAGTTGTAGTAGAGCGACACATCCTCCCAAGGCTTGAGCACCACCCCCACCAACGGCGTGGTGGCGTTGTCTTTGTAGCGCGAGCTGACCACACCGGTGGCGCTGTAGTTGCGCGACTCGATGTCCTGGCGGCGCACGCCCAACGTCAGCTGAATGCGGTCATCCAGAATCCCCAAGGTGTCGGTCAGCGCCACGCCGGACAGTTCCGATTCGGAAATGCGCAGCACCTTCGGCGTGTTGATCGATTGCTTGGGCGTGTCGACCGGATGGTAGATGTTGGAGCGGATCTCCGTGCCGTTGGTGATGCCCCGCGACAGTTCATCTTGGTAACGGGTCGCCATCAATGTGGTGGTGTGGGTGACCGGCCCCGTGGCGAACAGCCCGCGCAGGCCCACGTCAGCGGTCGAGCGGTCGACGTTGAATTTATAGTAGCCCGGGATATTGCTGGTGTCGCCGGCGTCATTGAGGATGCGCGGCACCTGGTCGGACATGCGCTTCACATCCGACTTGCCGCCACCGGCATGGACGAACACGGTCAGGTTGTCGTTGAGGTCGTATTCGCCGCCGAGCAAGGCCGATTGCTCCTTGGTATCGGACCAACCCCATTTCTGCGGCAGGCTGGTGCGGCCATTCGGCGCGGACGGAACTTCTACTCCTGGCGCAATGGTGAAGGGCCGCGAGGCGCCCTCCCAGCTTTCCTTCTGGCTGATGTAGTCGAGGTTCAGGCGCAGGCGCTCACCGCGATAATCCAGGGCAATGGCGCCGATACCGACGTCGCGGTTCTGGTTGTCCACGGCGGTATCGCCGCCCTGCAGGCTGCCGTTGAAGCGCACGCCAAACTGGTTTTCGTCACCGAAGCGTCGGCTGATATCCAGGTGACCGCCCACTTGGGAGTCCGAAGCGTAGCTGCCGGTGAAGCGCGTCAAATCCTGGTCCAGCGGGCGCTTGGGCACGATGTTGATCACCCCGCCCACGCCGCTGTTCGGTGAAATCCCGTACATCAACGCGCCCGGTCCCTTGAGCACTTCGACGCGCTCAGCGTACTCGGTAAACGCCCGGTAGTTGGGCGCCACGCCGTACACACCGTCGTAGGCCAACTCGCCCAGGTTGCCCTCGCCGATGGCAAAGCCCCGGATGAAAAACGAATCGACAATACCGCCAGTCTGGCCGGTTGAGCGCACCGAAGGATCCCGCTCCAACGCATCGGCCACGGTCACCGTTTGCAGGTCGGCCAGGGTCTTGGCGGTGTAGCTGGTGACGCTGAACGGCGTGTCCATCACGTCCTTGTTGCCCAGCATGCCCAAACGCGCGCCACGGGCGACCTGGCCACCGGCGAGTACCTCCGGCAAGTCGGTGGGGCCGTGGTAAACGGCGTTGACGTTCGTCGCGTCAAGGGTCAGGCTTTGCGCGCTGTCGTCGGTCGACGCCTGGGTGGCAGCCCAGGCGTTGGTGCTGGCGGCGGCGAGCATCAGGGCAGTACGGACAGCGAGGGTTAACCGGCTGGCAACGGGCATGGCATCAGGGTCCTTTCATCGTGAGAAATGAGCATTACCCCTGATGCCAGCCGACGCGGGAAAAAGTATCAGCGTCCCGCACGTTTTTTTACCGAGACCGACTCATGCCAACCACCCGTGTCCTGATTTACCTGCTGTTCACGATCCAACTTGTGTCGATGGGCGCCATGGAAATGAGCGGCCCATTCTGGCCCTTGCACCTGCGCGGGCTGACCGATTCCGACACCCTGTTCAGCTTCGCCAGCATCGCGGTGTACGTGGGGCCGATGCTTGGCATCCTGCTGACCAGTGCGTTCTGGGGCCGTATCGGTGATCGCTACGGCCACAAGCTGATGATGATCCGCGCACTGGTCGGGCTCACCTTGACCCAACTGGGACTCGCGCTGTTCAGCGACCTTTGGACCATCCTGATCCTGCGCTTCCTGCAGGGTGCATGCGCCGGGTACATCGCCCCGGCGCAGGCGTATGGGGTGAGCATAGAGGCGCATTCGCGGCGGGCGCGGCTGTTTGCGCTTTTGCAGATTTCCACCAATGTCGGCTCATTGCTGGGCGCGGTGGTGGGCGGCTTGATCCTCGACCATGCGACGTTCTTCTGGATCAACCTCAGCGCCGCCGCACTCTGCGCGGTGTGCACGCTGGTGGCGGCGGTGACTTTGCCGGATGTTGCGCCGGTCAAGAAAACCGCGTCCGCTGACAAGGGTAGTGTGTGGCAAGGGTCTGCGTTACTGCCGCTGCTGAGCGTGATGGGCATTCTGCTGCTCGCGCGAATGCTGCCGCAGACTTCGTTCTCGCTTTATGTGAGCAGCACCTTCGCCGTGAGCAACGCGGTGGTGGGCCTGTGCTACGGCTTGCTGGCGCTGGGGTTTATCCTGTCGGCCACGGCTTGGTCGCGGCATTTCGAGGGCCGTACGCAAGCCGACACGCTACGGCGCATCGCTTACGTGGTGCTCGGTTGCATTGCCCTCACCGGCCTGGCCGGGGTCACCCGCGAACCTGTGGTGTTTGTGTGCACCTACTTCATCTGGGGCGTGCTGTTGGGCGCGACCACCCCGGTGCTGACGGCGCTGATCTCCAAGACCGTCGATAGCTCCCGTCAGGGCCATGTGCTGGGCCTCGCCCAAGGCACCGCGCAGTTCGCCTCGATTACCGGCATCTGCCTCGGCGGGTTGCTCAGCCAGGTGTATGGCCTGGCGTACACCTACCTGTTCGTGTGCCTGGCGTACGCAGTGGCCTGGGTTGCGATTCTCGCGTTGCGTTCCCACAGGGTTGTCCCTTAGCATTGGGAATACTTCTCAATTGCACGGATCCGCGCCATGAGCGAAATCCTTACCGCCGATAACCAGCAGCACCTGCGCGCGATCGAGGCCCTATACAGCGGCCATCACGGTTGGCTGTACGCCACGCTCAAGCGCAAACTCGGCAACGCCATGGACGCGGCCGACCTGGCCCAGGACACCTTCACGCGCATCCTCGCCTCCCAGGTCACGGTGATCGACCAGCCACGGGCGTACCTGAGCTGTGTGGCCAAGGGCATCCTGGTCAACTGGTATCAGCGCAAGGCGTTGGAACGCGCTTACCTGGAGGCGCTCGCCAGCGTGCCGCCCCATGAAGTGCCTTCGCCGGAAGCGCATTTTGTGGTGCTGGAGACCCTGCACGAGATCGACGCGATGCTCGACGCCCTGCCGTCACTGGCCAAGCGGGCGTTCCTGCTGTCGCAACTCAACGGCCTCAAATACCAGGACATCGCCGAGCAACTGGGCGTATCGCTGATCACCGTCAAACGCTACATGAAACAGGCTTTTGTGCAGTGCCTGATGCTGGTGGAATAAGTGCTCAGCCTGCGCAAGCAACCCCCGTTAGCCCCCGAAGTCCTCGAAGAAGCCGCCGAGTGGCTGATGCGCTTGAGCGAAGGCGGCCTCAGCGACCACGAACGCGCCGAATGGGAGCGCTGGAAAGCCAGCAGCCCCGAGCGTGATCGCGCCTGGGCCCGTGCGCAGTTGCTGCAAAGCAAGTTGGACGGCCTGCCGCCGGCCCTGGCCATGTCGGCACTGGATCGGCCGAGCCACCCGGAACGCCGTGCAGCCCTGGGCAAGCTGGCCCTGCTGCTGGCGGTGATGCCGGTCGGCTGGGGCAGTTGGAAACTGGCGCACACCCAGCAGTGGACCGCCGACTACCGCACCCGCGTGGGCGAGCGTCGCGAATGGGTCCTGGCCGACGGCTCGCGCATCACCCTCAATACCGACTCCGCCATCGACGTGCTGTTCGACAGCCAGCAACGCCTAGTGCACTTGCGCGAAGGTGAAATCCTGGTGCAGACCGCCCAGGATGCATCCCGCCCGTTCCTTGTCAGCACCGGCCAGGGCCGCATGCAAGCCCTGGGCACGCGTTTTACCGTGCGCGAATTGAACGCACGTACCCATCTGGCCGTGCTCGAAGGCGCCGTCAAAGTAATGCTGGCCGACAACCGCCAGGTGGCGCCGTTGGTGGTCAACGCCGGGCAACGCATGGATTTTTCCGCGCAGACCTTTGGCTCGCTCACCCCCACCGACCGCAATGTCGGGGCCTGGGCCCAAGGCATGCTGATGGCCGACAAGATGCGCCTGGCGGATTTCGTCGCCGAGCTGACCCGCTATCGCCGAGGCTTCGTGCGCTATGACCCGACGATTGCCGAGCTGCGCATTTCCGGCGCCTTCCCCATCAGCGATACCCAACGCACCTTGAACATGCTGGTGCAGACCTACCCAGTGCTCGTCAGCGGCCACTTGAACGGCTATTGGGTCACCCTGTCGCCCGCCTGAGCGGGCGCGAAAAATAAAACACCGCTCGGGTGATACTTTTTCCGATCTCGACTGGCACACACAGGAACCCCCCTTTTCCTCTCGTCCACAGGGCTCCCTTTGATGCTTGTGATTCGCAGCGCGCTGCTCAGCCTGGCCCTGGCCAGCGCCGCCATGGCCGCGCAGTTGGATGCGGTCGCGGTCCGTGCCTACCAGATCGCGCCAGGCCCGCTCGGCGCCACGCTGTCGAGCTTCGCCGTGGACGCGGGCATCGCCCTGTCGTTTGTCCCGGCCCTCACCGAAGGCCTGACCAGCCCTGGGCTGTCCGGTACTTACTCAACCCAGGAAGCCGTCACCCGCCTGTTGGCCGGCAGCGGCCTGGACATGGTGTTGCGCAGCGACGGCACCTACACGCTGGTGCAGCGCCAAGTCACCCTCTCGGACACCACGGTCAGTGGCGTCGAGCTACGCGCCAATAGCCTGCCACCGTTGTATTCAGGCGGCCAAGTGGCCGTCGGCGGGCGACTGGGCATGCTCGGTAATGCGGATGTGATGGACGCACCGTTCAGCGTCAGCACCTACACCGCCTCGTTGATCAAGGACCAGCAAGCCACCACCGTGGGCGATCTGCTGGAACGCGACTCCTCGGTGCGTTCCACCGGGCAGACCGGCGGCATTGTCGACTCGTTTTTCATCCGTGGGTTTCCGGTGGGCGAAGGCAACCTCGGCGAATTGGCGTTCGACGGCGTGTACGGCGTGGCCTCCAACTACCGGGTGTTCACCGAATACGCCGAACGTATCGAAGTGGTGAAAGGCCCCGGCGCGCTGCTCTACGGCATGTCACCCAACAGCGCGGTGGGCGGAGTGATCAACGTGGTGCCCAAGCGCTCGCTGGAGGAAGACCTGACCCGCTACACCGCCAGCTATGCCCAGGATGCGCACGTCGGTAACCGGATCGACATCAGCCGCCGTTTTGGCGGGGAACGCCGCTTTGGTATGCGTCTCAACGGCGGCGTGCAACAAGGCGACACGGTGATCGACAAGCAATCCCGTGAAGTCGGCATCGGTGCGCTGTCCCTGGATTATCAGGGCGACAGCCTGCGGACCAGCCTGGACCTGATTTCCCAGGAAGAAACCTTCGACGCCGCGTCCCGACCGTTCCTGATCGCCTCCGGCGTAAAGATTCCCGACGCCGCCAATGGCCGTACCAACGTCAGCCAGGACTGGGGCTGGTCGCGCACCCGGGACAAATCCGCCCTGCTCAGTGGCGAGTACGACCTCACCGACAACTTGACGGTGTTTGCCCATGCCGGTGGCGGCAAATCGGCGGTGGCGCGCCTGTCCGACCAGACGCCAAGCATTATCAACACGGCCGGCGACACCTCATCGATCCCCGGTTATTACCGCTTCGAAGTGCAGCGCTACACGGTGGATGCCGGTGCGCGCCTGCGCTTCGACACGGGGCCGATCAGCCACAGCGGTACCCTGCAAGTCACCCGCTATCGCGATGAGCTGTCACGCGGGATAATCTCCGGCGCGGCGGTGCTGTCGAATATCTACCACCCGGTCGGGCGCCCCAAACCCTCCATCGCCAAGCCGGACGCGCCGAAAGTCTCCGCCACCGAGTTATCCGGCGCGGCCATTGCTGACACCCTGTCGATACTCGACCAACGCGTGCAGGTCACCGTGGGCTTGCGCAAACAGAACATCCAGTCCCATAACTACAACGCCGCCGGTGCCGTGACCACGGCCTACGACGCGAGCAAGACCACGCCGCTGTTCGGCGCGGTGGTCAAGCCCTGGGAGCATGTGGCGTTCTACTACAACTACCTCGAGGGCCTGAGCAAGGGCGATGTGGCACCGTCCAATGCGGCCAACGCTGGGGAGATCTTCGCGCCTTACGTTTCCAGGCAGCATGAAGTCGGGGTGAAGCTCGATTACGGCACCTTCATGTCGACGCTGGCGCTGTTCCAGATCCAGAAACCCACGGGTGAACTGGCCCTGGGACGCTTCTCGGTGCAAGGCGAACAACGCAATCGCGGCCTTGAACTGAGCCTGTTTGGCGAAGTCGCCCCAGGCACGCGCCTGCTCGGTGGCGTGACCCTGCTGGATGCACAGCTCACCAAAACCAGCATCGCCGCCAACCAGGGCAACACCCCGGTGGGCGTGCCCGAAGTGCAAGCCAACCTCTGGGCCGAATGGGACACCCCGTGGGTCGAAGGGCTGACGTTGACCAGCGGCGCGATCTATACCGCCAGCCAGTACGTCAACCAGGCCAACACCCAACAGCTGGATGCCTGGACCCGCTTCGATGTCGGCGCGCGCTACAGCACGCGCATCGCCGAGCGTCCGACCACCTTCCGCGCCACGGTGCAGAACCTGTTCGACCGCGAATACTGGTCCGGTGTGGCCTCCTACGGCGCGTTTTCCCAGGGTTCGCCACGCACCCTCCTCCTGTCGGCCACGGTCGACTTCTGATACCTGCAAGGGCTCACATGATGCGTTCGATTGTTCGATGCGGCCACGTTTTGGCGGCGCTGTTGTTCACCGGGTTGCTGGGAACGCCTGCGCTGGCGGCGCCCGCCACCGTCACCGATTTGCTCGGCCGCCAGGTCAAGGTCAATCTGCCGGTGCAGCGGGTGATTCTGGGCGAAGGCCGCCAGTTGTACCTGGTGGCGGCGCTGGATACGCAAAACCCCATCGAGCGCATCGTCGGCTGGCGCAAGGACCTGATCCAGTCCGACCCGGACACCTACAACGCCTACCTGCGCAAATTCCCCGAGATCGCCAACATCCCCACCTTCGGCGGTTTTGAAGACGGCACCTTCGACATCGAACAAGCGATTTCCCTGCGGCCCGACGTGATCATCCTCAATATCGAGGCGCAACACGCCACCGATGACGCGCGCTACATCGAGAAGCTCGACGCCCTGAGCATTCCGGTGGTGTACGTGGACTTTCGCAACCAGCCCATGACTAATACCGAACCGACCATGCGCCTGTTCGGCCAGTTGTTCGGCAAAGAAGACCGGGCCGAGGCGTTTATCACGTTCCGCAACCAGCAGATCCGCCGTGTGACCGAGGTGATTGCCGCGCAGCAGCCCAAGCGCCCCGACGTGTTCATCGAGCGCATCGGCGGCTACACCGACGATTGTTGCCTGAGTTTCGGCGATGAGAACTTCGGGCTTTTTGTCGAGATGGCCGGCGGTAACAACATCGCCAAAACCATCATCCCCAGCACTTTCGGGCAACTGAATCCTGAGCAGGTGATCGTGGCCAATCCGGACCAGGTGGTCGTCACCAGCGCCAACTGGGAGGCTTTCGCGCCGGGCGGCCATTGGGTCGGCGTCGGCCCCGGCGCAGACATGGACCAAGCCCGGCATAAGCTGGCGTGGTACACCCAACGCCCGGCCTACGCCGGGATCAAGGCCCAGCAGACCCAGGCCTTCCACGCGATCTGGCATCAGTTCTACAACAGCCCGTATCAGTTCGTGGCGATCCAGCAATTGGCCAAATGGTTTCACCCGACGCTGTTTGCCGACCTCGACCCGGAAGCCGCGTTTCGCGAGTTGCATGAACGATTCCTGCCGGTGCCCTACGCGCCTGGTTACTTCGTGAGCCTCAAGCCATGACCGCCTACCGTCAACTGGTGCTGCGCAAACGCCTGATCCTGGCCATCCTGACCCTGCTGTTGCTGTGCAGTGTGTTGCTGGATTTGGCCCTCGGCCCGGCGCGCTACAGCCTCAGTGAAGTGCTCGGCGCCCTGCTGTCGCCGGACAGCGCGGCGCCCCAGGTGCGCGTGGTGATGTGGGATATCCGCCTGCCGGTCGCGCTGATGGCTGTGGCGGTCGGCGCGGCGTTATCCCTGGCCGGGGCGCAGATGCAGACGATCCTCAACAACCCGTTGGCCAGCCCGTTCACCCTGGGGCTTTCCGCCGCCGCCAGCTTTGGCGCGGCCATGGGATTGGCCTTTGGCGTGGCACTGTTTCCGCTGGCGGCGCAGTACATGGTGCCGGTCAACGCGTTCATCATGGCGATGCTGTGCGCACTGCTGATCCACTTCCTGAGCCTGCGCCGTGGCGTCACCGCCGAAACCATCGTGCTGCTCGGCATTGCCCTGGTCTTTACCTTCAACGCGCTGTTGGCGCTGGTGCAGTTTTTCGCCACCGAGCAAGCCGTGGCGGCCGTGGTGTTCTGGACCATGGGCAGCCTGACCAAGGCCACCTGGCCTAAGTTGGGCGTGATCTGCCTGGTGATCCTGATCACCCTGCCGATCTTCGCCAAACGTGCCTGGGCCCTGACCGCCCTACGCCTGGGCGACGACAAGGCCGCCAGTTTCGGTATCAACGTGCGCAGCCTGCGTTTCCAGACGCTGATCATGGTCAGCCTGCTCGCCTCGTTCCCGGTGGCCTTTGTCGGCACCATCGGCTTTATCGGCTTGGTCGGCCCGCACATCGCCCGCATGCTGATTGGCGAAGACCAACGCTTCTTCCTGCCCGCCTCGCTGCTCACCGGCGCGTTGATTCTGTCGGCCAGTTCGGTGGTCAGCAAAACCCTGATCCCCGGTGCGATTTTCCCGATTGGTGTGGTCACCTCACTGATCGGCGTGCCGTTCTTTATCTCCCTGATCCTGAGCGGGAAGAAAAACTCATGGTAAGCATTCAGTTGCAGGATCTCGGCGCCAGCTACGGCCAACGCAGCATCATCAGCGGCGTGTCCACGGCCCGCTTTGTCGGCGGCCAGGTGGTGGCGGTGGTCGGGCCCAACGCGGCGGGCAAGTCCACCTTGTTCAAGCGCATCGCCGGGTTGATCGACGGGCCGGGCCAGGTGATCCTCCAAGGTTCGACAAAGGGCTCCCAAGCCATCAGCTACATGCCCCAGGGCCTGAATGCCAGTGCGCGGTTGACCGTGTACGAATCGGTGTTGCTGGCACGCAAGCAACTGTCCCCCGCCTGGGCCGTGCAGGATGACGAACTGGCACTGGTCGAGGAAATGCTGGCAGCCCTGGGCATCACCGGATTGTCCATGCGCAACCTCGGCGAACTCAGTGGCGGCCAGCAACAGTTGGTGTCCATCGCCCAGACGCTGGTACGCGAACCCGACGTGCTGCTGATGGACGAGCCCACCAGTGCCCTCGACATGCATCGGCAGGTGCAGGTGCTGAACTTCATGCAGGCCCTGGCACGCAAGCGCCAGGTGATCGTGTTTATCGCCCTGCATGACCTCAACCAGGCGCTGCGTTTTGCCGACCAGGTGCTGGTGATCGCCGACGGCACCGCCCACGGAAGCGGGCCGTGCCATCAGGTGATCAATGCGCGGATGCTGCGCGAGGTGTACAAGGTCGAGGCGCGCATCGAGCGATGCAGTCGGGGCCAGCCTCACATTTTGATCGACGACATCGTCTGACTGGCCCATTTCTCTTGAATACTTGCCTGATCCTCCGACTTATCGACTAACGGATAGATAGCCCTTGTGCACTGGTCTAGAGTTCGTCGATAAGCGGCCAGTGCATTGACTATCAAAAAGGCCGCACCTACCGTTGATCAGCAGGTGAGCCATGGAATTACGAATCAACCAAAAGGCCTATCAGGTCGATGCCGACGCCGACACGCCATTGCTGTGGGTGATCCGCGATGACCTGGGCCTGACCGGCACCAAGTACGGCTGCGGCCTGGCCCAGTGCGGCGCCTGTTCGGTGCTGGTGGATGGCAATGTGGTGCGCTCCTGTGTCACGCCAGTAGCCGCCTTGGTCGGGCGTGAGATCACCACCATCGAGGCAATTGAAAGCGATGAAGTGGGCAAGCGTGTGGTCGCGACCTGGGTCGAGCATCAGGTCGCGCAATGCGGCTATTGCCAGTCCGGGCAGGTGATGGCGGCCACTGCGCTGCTCAAGCACACCCCCGCGCCCAGCAAGGCGCAGATCGAGGCGGCGATGATCAACCTGTGCCGCTGCGGCACCTATAACGCCATACACGCGGCCGTCGACGCCCTGGCCAAACAGGAGGGCGCTTGATGAGCATCCTCAACGAACTGCTGGATGCACCGGTCAACCTGTCGCGCCGCCGTTTTCTGGCGAGCACGGCCGTGGGTGCACTGGTCATTGGTTTTGGCCTGCCACTGGGCTCGGGCCGGGTGCAAGCCGCCACCGCCGCTGAACGCGGCACCCAGGTGCCGGCGTTCCTGGAGATTCGCCCCGACGGCACAGTGCGCCTGCTCAGCCCGTTCATGGAAGGCGGACAAGGCACCCACACCGCCATGGCGCAGATCGTCGGCGAAGAACTGGATGCCGACCCCGCCACTTTCATCGTCGAAGCCGCCCCGCCCGGCGAGGCCTATGTGGTGATGGAGAACGGTATGCGCATCACCGGCGGCAGCATGTCGGTGCGCATGAGCTACCCGACCATGCGTCGCCTTGGTGCCCTGGCCCGGGCGATGCTGCTGCAGGCTGGCGCTAAACAATTGGGCGTGCCGGTTGGCGAACTGACCACCCAGCCCGGCCGCGTGGTGCATGCGGCGTCCGGACGTTCGCTGGGTTATGGCGAACTGGCCAGCAGCGCGCTCGACATGCCCGTGCCAGATCCCGCCAGCATCACCCTGCGCGACCCGAGCCAGTTCCGCTGGATCGGCAAGCCGGTCAAGCGCCTGGATGCTTACGACAAATCCACCGGCAAGGCGCTCTACAGCATCGACCTGAAAGTCGACGACATGCTCCACGCGGCGGTACAACATGCGCCACGCCTGGGCATGACCGTCGGCAGCCTGCGCAACCAGCCTCAGGTCGAAGGCATGAAAGGCGTACATTCGGTGCACGTGTTGCCTGGCGCGGTGGCGGTGGTGGCTGAACGTTGGTGGCACGCCAAGCGTGCGGTTGAAGCGATCCAGGTCGACTGGCAGGAAGCGGCCGCCGACTCGACATTGCGCGTCATGCCAGCGGACTTTTCCAGCGACAAGCACTTCGACTTTCTCGCTGCCCAGCAAGGCCCGGTCCGCGACGACGAGAACGAAGGAGACGTCGCCGCCGCGCTGAAAGGTGGCAAGACCCAGCTCGAGGCGACGTATCACAACCAATACCTCAACCACGGCCAACTGGAGCCGCCGTCAGCCCTGGCGCGCTTCAACCCGGATGGCAGCCTGGACATCTGGCTGCCCAACCAGGCGCCGGACATGTTCCGCGCCGACATCGCCAAGCGCACCGGCCTCGACCCTGCGCAAATCAACCTGCACTCGCCGCTGCTCGGTGGCTTTTTCGGCCGGCACTTCCTGTATGACTCGGCCAACCCCTACCCGCAGGCCATTGCATTGGCCAAGGCGGTGGGCCGTCCGGTCAAGCTGATCTGGAGTCGCGAAGAAGAATTCTTGCGCGATGTGCTGCGCCCAGTGGCAGTGGTCAAGTTCCGCGCCGCGCTGGATGACAAAGGCTTGCCGGTCGCCATTGAAGCCGTCAGTGCGACCGAAGGCCCGACCGAAGCCCTCGCTGGCAAACAGGGCGATAAAATCGACCCCACGGCGGTTGAAGGGTTATCGGGCAAGTCCTACGCCATCCCCAACAAACGCATCGCGCAGATCTATGTCAAAGGCGCGCCCATGCTCGGTTACTGGCGCTCGGTGGGCAATTCGCTCAACGACTTTTTCTACGAGTCGTTCCTGGATGAGCTGGCGGACAAGGGCGGGCATGATCCCTATGAGCTGCGCCTGCACCTGCTGCGCGACAACCCACGGCTGACCACCTTGCTGCAAGCGGCGGGTGAACTGTCCGGTGGCTGGAAGCGCGGCCCCTTCACTGCCGAGGATGGCACTCGACGCGCACGTGGCGTGGCCATGGCCTCGCCATTCGGTTCCCACACGGCGGCGATCGCTGAGGTGTCCATCGAGAACGGCAAGGTCAAGGTGCACGATATCTGGCAAGCCATCGACCCCGGCAGCATCGTCAACCCGGCGATTGTCGAGGCCCAGGTCAATGGCGCCGTGGCGTTGGGCTTGTCCCAGACCTTGCTGGAGGAAGCGGTGTACGTGGACGGCAAGCCACGGGCGCGCAACTACGACTTGTATCCGATCCTGGGGCCCGCGCAGATGGCACGGGTGCATGTACGGATAGTCGAGAGTGGCGAAAAGATGGGCGGTATCGGCGAGCCGCCGTTGCCCGCCGTGGCTCCGGCCGTGGCCAACGCGGTGGCGCAATTGACAGGCCAGCGCGTGCGCAGCCTGCCCTTGAGCCGACACACTTTTAGCTGACCTTCAGGAAACGCCCATGAACAACCGTCGATTCGCAAGAACCGCAGGCTGGCTGGCGCTGCCCTGCCTGGTCGCCGCAGGCCTGCTGGCCTGGTACGTCACCCGTGAACCGGCTACGCCGTTCGAACAGGAACAGGCCGGAGCCCGCTTCGAGCCCGCCTTGGTCAGCCGTGGCGAGTATGTCGCCCGCCTCAGCGATTGCGTGGCCTGCCACAGTCTGGCGGGCAAGGCGCCGTTCGCGGGGGGCCTGGAAATGGCTACACCGCTGGGGGCGATCCACGCCACCAACATCACACCGGACAAACAGACAGGCATCGGCACTTACAGCCTGGCCGATTTCGACCGTGCGGTGCGCCATGGCGTAGCACCCGGCGGCCGCCGGTTGTACCCGGCCATGCCCTACCCGTCCTACGTGAAACTCAACGATGACGACATCAAAGCGCTGTACGCGTTTTTCATGCAGGGCATAAAACCGGCCAACCAACCGAATATTCCCAGTGATATTCCCTGGCCGCTGAACATGCGCTGGCCCATCGCCCTGTGGAACGGCGTGTTCGCGCCCACCGCGACTTACGCGGCCAAGCCCAATCAGGACGCCCTGTGGAACCGTGGTGCCTACATCGTCCAAGGCCCCGGCCACTGCGGCAGTTGCCACACGCCCCGCGGCCTGGCCTTCAATGAAAAAGCCCTGGATGAATCCGGCGCGCCGTTCCTTGCCGGCGCGCTGCTCGACGGCTGGTATGCGCCGAGTCTGCGCCAGGACCCCAACACCGGATTGGGCCGCTGGACTGAGCCGCAGATCGTGCAGTTCCTCAAGACCGGACGCAACGCCCATGCGGTGGTCTACGGTTCGATGACCGAGGCTTTCAACAACTCCACGCAGTTCATGCAGGACGAGGACCTGGCGGCCATCGCCCGCTATCTCAAGTCATTGCCCGGCGACCCGCAGCGCGACGGCGCACCCTGGCAGTATCAGGCGGTGGCGGCGGTTCAAGACGCCCCCGGCGCCCACACTTACGCCACCCGTTGCGCCTCTTGCCATGGTCTCGACGGCAAGGGCCAGCCCGAGTGGATGCCGCCCCTGGCCGGCGCCACGTCAGCACTGGCGAAAGAAAGCGCCTCGGCGATCAACATCACCCTCAACGGCTCGCAACGCGTGGTAGCGGCCGGCGTGCCGGATGCCTACCGTATGCCGGCCTTCCGTGAGCAATTGTCCGACGCGGAAATCGCCGATGTACTGACTTACGTGCGCAGCACCTGGGGCAATAACGGTGGCACGGTGGATGCCAAAGCGGTGGGCAAGTTGCGCGGGCACACTGACCCGGCGAGCAGCAGCCCGATCATCCTGCACATGCGCTGAGTTCAGGGCTTCAGGTTTTTCACGCTGGCAAACGTTGCCTCTCCCCGCGCCTGCTCCAATACGTTCATGGGCGCGGGCGTAGGCAACGCATGCATCACCGGCTTGAGCACGATGGATCGCTCGCTGTCGGTGACGGAGCGCTCGTCGCTGGGCGGCACACCGAAGTATTCGCGGTAGCACTTGGAGAAGTGCGGCGTGGACACAAAGCCGCAGAGCACGGCCAGTTCCACGATGGAAATGGGCGTCTGCTTGAGCAACTGCCGCGCCCGGATCAGCCGCAGCCTGAGGTAGTAGCGCGATGGCGAACAGTGCAGGTATTTCTGGAACATGCGCTCAAGCTGGCGACGCGACAACGCGACATACGCAGCCAGCTCATCCAGGTTGATCGGTTCCTCCAGGTTGGCCTCCATCAACGCGACGATTTCCTGCAGCTTGGGCTGCTGGGTGCCGAGCATGTGCTTGAGTGGCACGCGCTGATGGTCCTGCTCGTTGCGGATACGCTCGTACACAAACATGTCGGAGATGGCCGCCGACAGCTCATGCCCGTGATCACGGCCGATCAGGTGCAACATCATGTCCAGAGGCGCCGTGCCGCCCGAGCTGGTGAGACGGTCGCGGTCGAGGCTGAACAGGCTGGAACTGACCGTCACCCGTGGAAACGCCTCCTGCATGGCCGCCAACCATTCCCAGTGCACGCTGCATTCATAGCCATCCAGCAAACCGGCGCGCGCCAACACAAAGCTACCGGTACAGATACCGCCCAGTCGCTTGGCGTAACGCGCCTGGCTGCGCAACCACTTGACCAGCTCACCCGTCACGGTGCCCTGGATGCCGATGCCACCGCAGACAATCACAATGTCGGCGGACGGCACGCTGAGAATCGAACCGTCCGGCGTGATGGGCACGCCGTCACTGGCCCACACGGGATTGCCGTCCGGGCTCGCGGTGTGCCATTTGTAGAGTTCCTGGCCCGAGAGCTGGTTGGCCATGCGCAAGGGCTCGACCGCCGAGGCCAGTGACATCAGGGTGAACTGGTCCAGCAGCAAGAACACGATGCTGCTTACGGGGCGGCCACTCATGGCGGTGAGGCTGCGGCCACTGGTTTTTGCGTGCGTTCGGGCTGCCGCGCGGTGAGCAAGCCGACCAGGGAAATCATCAGGGCCAGGCCGATGGTCGATGACACTTCAAAACGGTGTTCAGGCGTGACCAGCATCACCGTCAATGCGGCACAGATGAACGCAATGACCAGCCAGGTCAGCCAGGGAAACAGCCACATCTGGAAAGTCAGCGTGACGTTGCGCTGGCGCAGGATCTTGCGCATGCGCAACTGCGACACGGCGATCACCAGGTACACCAGCAAGGCAATGGCGCCCGAACTGGCCAGCAGAAACTGGAACAACCCGGCCGGCGCGAAGTAACTGAACAGGGTCACGCCTGCGCCCAGGATGGTGCTGGCAATCACCGCGGCCCTCGGCACGCTGGCCGCCGAGGTCTTCTTCATCAACGTGGGGGCATCCCCGCGCTTGCCCAGGGAAAACAGCATGCGCGAGGCAATGTAGATGGAGGAGTTCATGCAACTGGCCACAGCGATCAACACCACCCCATCAACCAGCAGCTTGGCGTGGGGAATGTTCATCAGCTCCAGCGCGCGCTGATAAGAGCCTACCGAGGCGAGCAACGGGTCATTCCACGGCACTACGGAAATCACCACGAAGATCGACAACAGGTAGAACACACCAATGCGCCACATCACCGAGCGCGTGGCCCGGGCGATGTTCTGCGCCGGGTTACTGGACTCAGCCGCCGCGATGGTGACCGCCTCGGTGCCGATAAAACTGAACATGATGGTGATAAAGGCCCCAACCACCGCCGACAGTCCGTTGGACGCGAAACCGCCGTGTTCCTCCATCAACCGGCTCAACCCACTGACCTCGCGCTCGGGAATCCAACCCATCAGCACCGCAAAGCCCAAGCCGATGAAGCCGATGATCGCGATCACCTTGGCCATGGCGAACCAGAACTCGAACTCGCCGTACTTGGACACGCTGAACAGATTGGTGACCACCAACAAAAAGATCGACAACAAGGCAAACAGCCAAGCGTCGATCTGCGGGAACCACTGGTTGAGAATATGCCCGGCGGCCAGGGCCTCGATGGGGATCACCAGCACCCAGAACCACCAGTACAACCAACCGATGGTGAAGCCGGCCCAGCGCCCGATGGCCTGGTCGGCATAGGTCGAGAAAGACCCGGTATCGGGGTTGGCCACCGCCATCTCCCCGAGCATGCGCATGACCAGCACCACCAGCGTGCCAGAGAACAGATAAGCCAGCAGCACCGCCGGCCCCGCCGCCGCAATCGCATGCCCGGAACCGACAAACAACCCCGCGCCGATAATGCCTGCAATGGAAAGCATGGTCACATGACGCGGCTTGAAGCCTTGCGCCAACTGGCCGTTGGAATCGTTGGAATTCAGGCTATTCATTGTTTTTGTTGTTCTCGGTGATCGACGTCAAGGTGTACTGACTGAAGAGTCAGGCGATCATCATTTCTTAATGATGGGTCACCTTACGCGGCCTGAGTTCATCAAAAATAGCCTGGGAGCGGCGGGAGTTGGTCTGATATCGACATTAGGCTGGGCAAAAACCAGAAGGCAACGTTGGAAAGGAATGGTGTTTCCAGGTCAGCAACCCATGGAGTAGGCTCTGTCAAAGCAGTACTCCAACATTGGCAGGACGCTTGCAATGCCTAACGACAGCAACTACGCGAAAGATCCCATTCGCCAAGCCACACCCGACGACGTGCGTGCCCTGATCCAACTGGACACCTACGCAACCGCCCACACCCATCGCCGCGTGTTCATCCATGATGCCGTGGTTCGCCAACAATGCCTGGTTGCCGTCGACACCGCTGGCCGATGCGCCGGTTACCTGGTGCTGACCCATGACTTTTTCGATCATGGCTTTGTGGCGCTGGTCGTCGTGTCGCCGGCGCATCAGCGTCAAGGTGTGGCGCTGCGGTTGCTGGCGGCGGCGCAGGCGGCATGCAAGACGCCCAAGCTGTTTGCTTCGACCAATGCGTCAAACACCGCAGCCCAGGCGCTGTTTGCAAAGGCTGGATTCGTGCCGAGCGGGCAGATCGACAACCTGGACGACCACGACGCTGAGCAGGTGTATGTGAAATTCATCCACCCCCTGTGATTGCGTTCCCCATCGGCTCCACGCCCTCTCCATCGAACCTCCCGTAAAACTCCACCCCCCTTGTGCATACTGGCGCCTCCCAAAACAGCGACAACGTTTTAGAGGTCTGCATGCTCCGAATTCTTGCGACTAGCCTCCTGCTGATGTCGGCGCCCACGGCGATTGCAACGCCGCTCACGGCCGAACAGCTTTCGGCCATCGACCGTTATGTAACCTCGCAAATGGCCCGACAGCAGTTGCCGGGGCTTGCCCTCGGTGTGTATCGAAACGGCCACACCGTATTCGCCAAAGGCTATGGACTGGCGAATGTGGAACTCAACGTGCCCATGAGCGCGGACAGCGTTTTGCAATCCGGCTCGGTGGGCAAGTCCTTTACCGCAACGGCCGTCATGATGCTGGTGGAACAAGGCAGGGTTGGCCTGGATGACAGCATCCGGCAGTATTTTCCCGAAGCGCCGGCCAGTTGGGCGCCAATTACAGTAGCCAACCTGCTGTCCCACACGTCCGGGCTGTCGGCCTATGACACGCCTGCGCTGCAAAAACCCGGCGCACCGCTGGATATCCGCCAGGACTTTACCGACGCCCAACTGACGGCGGCCATTGCCAAACTGCCGATCAACTTCAAGGCGGGCGAAGGCTGGGCGTACGAAAACACCAACTTCGTATTGCTCGGCATCCTGATCCATCGCGTCAGCGGGCAGCCCTATGGCGAGTTTCTCCAGCAACGTATTTTCACACCGTTGGGCATGACCTCGTCGCGCGTCATCTCAGACCTCGACCTTGTGCCCAACCGTGTCTCGGGTTACGAAAAGGTGGACGGTGTGTTGAGGAACCAGGAATGGGTCTCGCCGACGTTCAACGCCACCGCAGACGGCACGCTCTACTTCAGCGTGCGCGACCTAGAGCGCTGGGACCGTGCCCTTTACGATGAAACTCTGCTGAAAAAAGCCTCATTGAGAAAAATGTGGACGCCCTACCGCTACGCCGGCAAACAGCGTGCGCAAGGCTATGGTTTCGGTTGGGAAATTCGCACGATCAACGGGCACCCCGTGGTCGAGCACGGCGGCTCCTGGCAAGGCTTTACCTCGTCTATCGCGCGCTACCTCGACGACAGGCTGACGGTGGTGGTACTGACCAACCTGGATGCCGAGCACAGCTACCCGGAAGTCATCGGGCGTGACGTGGCGGGTTTGATCGAGCCTGGCCTAAATGAGCATGGCCGGAAAAAAACGTCCCTCTCCATCATTCCTCCACAAAACCTCCCATGAATGCGCACGTTGGCTGTGCACAATCAGGTTCATCACAGTGCCCCATCGAACGGGTCGCGCGGAGAGCCCAATGATTCCAGCCCTGTACGTCGCAAAAACCGGCTTGTCGGCCCAGGACACCCAGCTGACGACCATTTCCAATAACCTGGCGAACGTCTCGACCACCGGTTTCAAACGCGATCGTGCCGAGTTCCAGGATTTGCTCTATCAAATCAAGCGCCAGCCGGGCGCGCAATCGACGCAAGACAGTGCGTTGCCGTCGGGCCTGCAACTCGGCACCGGCGTGCAGATCGTCGGCACCCAGAAGAACTTCAGCGCCGGCAGCCTGCAGACCACCGGGCAACCGCTGGACCTGGCCGTGAATGGCCGGGGGTTTTTCCAGGTGCTGCAACCGGACGGCACCCTCGGCTATACCCGTGACGGCACCTTTCATCTGAACGCCAATGGCCAGGTGGTCACCGCCAGCGGGTTCGCCCTGGAGCCGGCCGTTGTGGTGCCGGACAACGCCAAGACCTTCACCGTCGGCCAGGACGGCACGGTGTCCATCACTGTGGCCGGCAACCCCGCGACGCAAGTCATCGGCAACCTGCAGACCGCCGACTTCATCAACCCGGCGGGTTTGCAGGCAATCGGCAACAACCTGTTCCTGGAAACCGCGTCCAGTGGAGCGCCCCAAGTCGGCACGCCGGGGCTCAACGGCTTTGGCACCACGTTGCAACGCTCCCTGGAGACTTCGAACGTGAGTACCGTTGAAGAGATGGTCAACATGATCACCACGCAACGGGCCTATGAGATGAATTCCAAAGTGATTGCCACCGCCAACCAGATGTTGGGCGCACTCACCCAGAAGCTATGATCAACACATGACAGCGTGGGCCATGGAGCGGCAATCACGACAAGGCCTATTCACCGAGCAGACTATGAACGATTACCCCGTTGCATCAACACCCCGGCCCAACAGCATCCGAGAGAACCAGGCCTTGGTGCTGATCGCGGAAGACGAGCCCGAGATTGCGGATATCCTGATCGCCTATCTCAAGCGCAGCGGCTTTCGCACCGCCCACGCCCTTGATGGCCGGCACGCGCTGGAACTGCACCTGAGCCTCAAGCCAGACCTGATGCTGCTGGATGTGCTGATGCCCCATGTCGATGGCTGGCAAGTCCTGGCCGAAGTGCGCCATCGCGGCAACACTCCAGTGATCATGCTGACCGCGCAGGACCAGGACATGGACAAGTTGATGGGTTTGCGTATCGGTGCCGATGACTACATCGTCAAGCCATTCAACCCGGCCGAGGTGGTGGCACGTACCCAGGCGGTTCTGCGGCGCTCCGTCAACTACAAATCCGGTGTCGGCGCCAGCGTGTTGCGCGTGGATGGGTTTGAAATCGATATCGAAAGCCATCAGGTCACGGTGAACATCGAAGGCAACACGTTGCCGCTGCTGCTGACCGTCACCGAGTTCAGATTGCTGGCGCAGTTGGCCCGAGCGCCGAAACGCGTGTTCAGCCGCGCAGAATTGTTGTCGCTGTGCTCGCCGGAGAGCGACAGCCTGGAACGCACGGTCGACAGCCATATCAGTAAGTTGCGCCGCAAGATCGAAGACCTCGGGCTGCAAGGCGTGCCGGCGAGCATTCGCGGGGTGGGTTATCGGTTCGGGAGTGGCGCGTGAAACTATTCAATGGCTTGAGCCGCCAGATCATCTTGTCCATGTCGGTCGTGGTGCTGTGCGTGATCGCCTTGGCGGTGATCGGCTCCTATGTGTTCTACGCCCTGCTCTGGACCTACTGGCCACTTACGGACGAGCAGGTCGATGAATGGATGCCGGCCAATGCCGAATGGGCGTGGATGGGCTTGACCACCTGCGTCAGCCTGGCGGTGGGCGCACTCGTGGCCACCAAGTTATCCCGTCGCATCCTGATGCCCTTGAACTCGGTGGCCGAAAACCTGCGCAAACTGGCGGACGGCGACCTCGATGTGCAGGCCGTGGCCGGCGACGAGTCCATCGGTGAGGCGGCTATTTTGGTGAATGACTTCAACAGCATGGCCCAACGTTTGAAACGCATGGCGCAGGAGCAGGCGTTCTGGAACGCGGCGATTGCCCACGAACTGCGCACGCCGCTGACCATCTTGCGGGGGCGCCTGCAAGGTTTGGCCGAGGGCGTATTCGAGCCGGACACAGCGCAGTTCTACAGCCTGCTCGGGCAGGTCGAAGGGCTGGCGCGGATGATCGAGGACCTGCGCGTGGTGGGTCTGGGTGACAGCGGCTACCTCGAAATCAACGTGCAAGAGGCCGACCTCGCCGCAGGGGTTGAGGACGATGTGCGGCTGTTCGAACCGAGCCTGGCCGCTGCTGGTTTTACCCTGCAACTGGACCTGCAACGCCGCATTCTGCGCTGCGATCCCGCGCGTATCCGCCAGGCCTTGCTGGCCCTGCTGGACAACGTGCGTCGGCACGCGACACCGGGCAACGTCAACGTGCACCTGAGCACGCGTGATGGCGTTCATTACCTGAGGGTACGCGACGACGGCCCAGGCATTGATGAGGACTTTGCAACGCACCTTTTCGAAGCCTTTCAACGCGGCGAAAACTCTCGCTCACGCGCCCAGGGTGGCAGTGGCTTGGGCCTGGCGGTGGTGCGTGCGATTGCCATTGCCCACGGCGGCGCGGTGACGTGTCGAAAAATGGAAAACGGCGGAACGCTGTTTGAACTCAGCTGGAACCTTTGAGTAAACCAGGCCCCGCCATGTGCATCTTGTCCATGATGTTCAAAAAAAACCAACGCTATCGATGCTTTGTCTTATTGAACGCCGAGCATGTTTGCATTGCGTTCAAAAGCTGCGTTGCAACGCCTCGAAACGGGCATTGGATAGAAGTTGAACGTATCAACCTGTCGTGGCTGGGGCATCCCGTCCCCAGCCGTGCCCGGATATCTTAACGAGTGTGAACATGAGCCCTTCCCTATCACTCCTCGAAGAGTCGCTGCGACTGCACACGGCCCGCCTAAAACGGCTGCAAAGGTTCTGGGTGCCGCTGCAACAGCGCGCGCCAAAGTGGGTGCTGGCGCTGTGGATCATCGGCGTTTTCGTGTCACTGGCGACGCAATGCTGGTGCCATTGGTTCGTGACCGCGCCGCTGATCTGCGTGTTGATCGTCGCAGAAATCGTGATCGACGAGGCGCAGATGACACTTCAGTTGCGCACCGATGCCGTTCGCGATTCGCTGCGCGCAGCTGTGGCGAGCGGGCTTGCCCCGCGTTGGGTTGCGAAGCAGCCCTGAAACCTGTCACCGCGTTCCTATTTGAAAGAATGCGCTAAACCTAATGGGGCCGCTCCGCGCCCCAGCGCGGGGCAAGCCCGCTCACCACAACCGTCGCAGGATTGAACATCCCCTCAAAACGCACCTTGTTCGCCGCGTAATACGCCGCCACCGCCTTGTCTGCCGTACTCTCCCGCGCCTGCATCATCAGCGCTTCGAGGTCGGCCTGAGGGATGGAGAAATGCGCAAAGAAGTACGCCACCTCGGGGTGTTGCTGGCTGAAGCCTTTACGGGCCATGGCGTGGATCTGCTCCGCGCCGCCGAAAACCTGCTTGGGATCATCCAGATAGCGCAGCGACCATTTGGAGAACATCCAATGCGGGCTCCAGGCGTTGACCAATGACCACTTGTCGCGCTTGAGATTGCGGTCCAGCTCGTTGAGCATGCCGCTTTCCGAAGACCCCACCAGTTTGTAGCCCCTCAGCTTGTAATCCTCAATCGCCTTGACGGTGAGCTTGTACTGGCCGTTGCCGACTTCGGAGGTAAAGATCTTGCCGTCGAACTTCTCGCGGATCCCGGGTTTGTTCAGGTCTTCCACGCTGGAGACTTCCGCCACCGGCACCGAAGTGGGTACAGCCATGCCGATTCGCCCTTCATACAGCACGCCAAGGTCTTCAAGCCGGTCCTTGTACTTGTCGTAGAACGCCTTGTGAGTGCTGGGCAGCCAGACCATCGGGATCAGGTCGATATTGCCGTTGGCCAGCGCCTGGAACTGGATGCCGATGTCGGCCATCACCAGCTTGACCGGTTGCTTGAGGTGTTCCTGCAAGGCCGTACTGGCGAGCTTGACGGTGATTTCCGTGTCGGACCAGTTCACCCAACCGATGCGGACCGGTGGTATCTCCTCTGCGTGGGTCACCGCCGCACTGGCGCCCAGCGCGAGGCCTAGCAGGTAGGCACAGGCTTTTTTCCGATAGTGCACACGAGCATTCATCAGACGTTCTCCTAAGGGATTAGGCCGATCTTAGCGACGACTGCAGCGCATCGCAATAAAAATGTACATGCCTGTAGAGCATTATTGACACCCATGTACATTTATCCTAGTTTCAGATCGCCGAGCCTGATGATGCCCACTACGGAGCACCGAATAATGTCCAGCGATCCCCTGCTGCAGCCCTACAAAATCAAGCACCTGACCCTGCGCAATCGCATCATGACCACGGCCCACGAACCGGCCTATCCGGTGGACGGCATGCCGCAGACGTTGTACCGCGCCTACCACGTCGAACGCGCCAAGGCCGGCGTGGCCTTGACCATGACTGCAGGCTCCGCCGCCGTATCGCGGGACAGCCCGCCGGTGTTCAATAATGTGCTGGCGTACAAAGATGAAGTGGTCGGCTGGTTGAAGGACCTGACCGATGAGTGCCACGAACACGGCGCCGCAGTGATGATCCAGCTGACGCACCTGGGCCGACGCACACGCTGGGACAAGGCCGACTGGCTGCCGGTGGTCTCGCCGTCACACCGTCGTGAAGCGTCACACCGCTCCTTCCCGAAGAAGATGGAAGACTGGGACATCGAGCGGATCATCAAGGACTACGTCGATGCCGCCGAGCGCATGAAAGCCGCCGGGTTGGATGGCCTGGAACTGCAAGCCTACGGCCATTTGATGGACCAGTTCTGGTCACCGCTGACCAACGAGCTGGACGGCCCTTACGGTGGTTCGTTGGAAAACCGCATGCGCTTTACCTTCGACGTCCTGCGCGGCATTCGCCAGCGCGTCGGTGAAGAATTCCTGCTAGGCGTGCGCTACACCGGCGACGAAACCGTGCCGGGTGGATTCACCGCCAGCGAAGGCCTGCAGGTTTCGCACATGCTCAAGGACAGTGGGCTGGTGGACTTTCTCAACGTGGTACGTGGGCATATCGATACCGATGCTGGGCTGACCGACGTGATTCCGATCCAGGGCATGCGCAACTCGCCGCACCTGGATTTCGCCGGCGAAATCCGTGCGTCCACCGGCTTCCCCACCTTCCATGCGGCGAAAATCCCGGACGTCGCCACCGCACGCTACGCCATTGCGTCGGGCAAGGTGGACATGGTCGGCATGACCCGCGCTCATATGACCGACCCGCATATCGTGCGCAAGATCATCGAGCGCCGTGAAGAAGACATTCGCCCCTGCGTCGGCGCCAACTACTGCCTGGACCGCATCTACCAGGGCGGCGCCGCCTACTGTATCCACAACGCGGCCACCGGCCGTGAAACCAGCATGCCCCATGACATTCCCAAGGCAGCGGTGAAGCGCAAAGTGCTGATCATCGGCACGGGCCCTGCCGGGCTGGAAGCGGCCAGGGTTGCCGGCGAGCGCGGGCATGATGTGACAGTACTGGAAGCGGCGGACCGGCCCGGCGGGCAAATCCGCCTGACCGCCCTGAGTGAGCGGCGTCGCGAGATGATCGGCATCATCGACTGGCGCATGGCCCAGTGCGAACGCCTTGGCGTGAAATTCCACTTCAACACCTGGGCCGAAGCCGAGACGGTGCTGGCCCATGAGCCGGACGTGGTGATCGTCGCTACCGGCGGCATGCCGCACACAGAGGTGCTGGCTCAGGGCAATGAATGGGTGGTGTCGACCTGGGACATTATTTCCGGCGACGTCAAACCGGGGCGCCATGTGTTGATCTTCGACGATGCCGGCGACCATGCCGCGCTGCAAGCCGCCGAGGTGATTGCGCAAAGTGGCGCCAGCGTCGAAATCGTCACCCCGGACCGTGCGTTCGCCCCGGAAGTCATGGCCATGAACCTGGTGCCCTACATGCGCAGCCTGCAGGACCTGGATGTGACCTTTACCGTGACCTATCGGGTCGAGTCGGTGGAGAAACGCGACGGTCGCTTGCTCGCCCGCTTTGGCAGTGACTACGGCGCGGTGCACAAGCAACGGGTGGTCGACCAGGTGGTGGTCAACCATGGCACGATTCCCCTGGATGACCTGTACTTCGACTTGCGCAAGCATTCCAGTAATGGCGGCGCGGTTGAGCAGCAGGATTTGATTGCAGGGAACGCGCAGAACATCGTGACCAACCCTGAAGGTTGCTTCCAATTGTTCCGGATCGGCGATGCAGTGGCCGCACGCAATACCCATGCGGCGATCTACGATGCGTTGCGGTTGGTCAAGGACCTCTAAAAACGCTCAAACACCCCCGGTGTGGTTTCGGCATAGCCAAACGCCCCATAGAAGCGGTCCAGTTCACGCCGCTTCAAGGCCTTGCCGGTGAACACGCTGACATACTGGGGAATACGCCGGAACCGCACCACCACCTCCTCGGTGGTGTTCATCGAGATATAGCCGATCTGCGTCAGGTAGATGGTCCGGGCACGCACATCAGCCGCCTCTTCATCGTAGCCAAAACGTCGGAACATCCCGGTCAGGGCATTGATGCGGGTGTCGTCAGCCTGCGCGATTTCTGCCGCGACTTCCGCCGATTGCATCGCCCAACTGCGTACGGCAAATTCGAATTGTGAGTCGAACAGCTCCGGGTTCAGCCAGCATTCGAAGACGTTGAGAATGGCTTCGGAAATACTCTCGGCATAGCGGTCGCACTGGTGCACAAGGTTGCCGGTGTTCTTGTCGCGCCATCGGGTCAACAACGCAGCAAGCAGTTGCTCCCGATCTTCGAAAAACCAATAGAAACTGGTGCGTGACAAGCCAAGCTGCTTGGCCAGGGGCATCACGCGCACGGCGTCGATACCGGACTCTTTCAGGGCCGCGTAGGCGGCGTCCAGCCACACATCGACCGAGCCGCGCCAGCCTGTGTCCTGGTTCTTGCCTCGCGGTTTTGCGGGTTGCGACATCCTTGGGTCACCTTTACCTGGGAATTGCCGGTCACTCTACACGCCCCCATCCACGAGTGCAGTTCGTCGGCTAAAGCGCACGAAGAAAAAATCCCAACTACTGTATTTATGTACAGTCAAATAACTTCGGGATGAGCATCATGAGCGACGATTTGAAGCAGTCAGGTTCTACTACCACCTCGCACCCCACCACCACATTCGAACAGGCCAAAAACGGCCGAGCCCTGGATTTCACTTGGGCGCCTGACGCCGACACCACAACCACCATCGTCTCGGCGGATTGTGTCGACTATCGCGTCAATACCGCCCAAGGCAGCCCGACCGGTGACAGCCACTCCATTGCACGCCTCACCTATGCCCAAGGCAATGGGGGTGGCCAAGTCGGTACGCTGTTTCTGGAAGAGGTGCGGGCGGGCGTACGCGCCAACACCCAGATCGGGCTGTTGGTAGGCCGCAAATGGGCGCTGGATGCCGACGCAGCGGATACCGGCAGCATTGGCACCTACGTGGTGGAACAGTTCGATGACATGCGCGCCAGCGTCAACTATGTCGGAGCGTTCGCCCGCGTCTTTGCCGATCCCCGGATGGTCAGCTATCACGCCGGGGGCCATGTGCACACCAATATATCGATCACCGGCAGCAGAGCCCTGACCATGGCGGATTCAGGTAAGTCGATCCTGGTCATCAGCAACACGGACGTTACGCTGACAGTGGGTGACGACGTGACTGAAGGCTTCAGGGCCACGTTGATCCAGGCGGCAGCCGGCAAGATCAACATCGCCGGATCGAGCAGCCATACGCTGTACAGCAATGCCGGAAACCGTACACGCACCCTCAACCCGCTGGATGAACTGGAGGTCAGCACGTTTCCAGGGGGGCCGGTATTCCTGGCTTTTCGGGTCAGGCCTGCGGCTTGATGTACACGCTCGGATCTGATGTAGCAGAGGTCGAACACCGCGACAGGCACCATAAGCAGCGCCACGGTTGGGTGCTGCCAGAACACTACCTATACGCTATTGAGGCCGTCGGTGGTGCGGCGGTTGGTCATGGCAAGGCGAACGACAGCCCCGAAGCAAAACGCACTGAGGCGTATCAGGACCTTATGCGCATTCGACGGGGTATGTCTGACATAGATGTCGCGCCGTCATCTTGCGCCGAGCATTGCGAGTAACCCGAAAGCTGCCCTCGACCGATCCATGCAATAGCATTGCGGACGAATTGCCTGCGTGATTCAACTGCCCGTCGACATCGGTTTCCAGGCTATCCGGACTGGGGTCAATGGCATGCCAGGGCAGCATGATGAAGGTGAGCGCGGGTAGTAATGTCAACGGCGCCTGTAACTTTTCTGCCCGGAAGGTGTAAGGCAATAAACCCCACCTCGCGGGCCAGTGCAGTAAGCACCACTGCCGCAGCCGCAGCTATCCGCACGGCCCGGCAATGCCTGCAACGCAGGCCGCGCCTGGCGATTGCCAATGTAGGCTTGGCAGCTTTTTTTCGATGCACTAATGGAGCCGTCATTGCACAGAAAAATGTCACCGTCACAGCCCACAATTCCACCCTTGCGACCTGAGCAAGGCGTATTGGCCGCCAGGCTGATCGTGCTCGACAGCATCAAAACGAGGCCCAGCGTGACTTTAAGGTGATGAGAACGAGACATTGGGGCCACTCAATTAAAGTGGCTATATGCTATCAATCTTTAACTGGCTTTCAAAATAGCCGTGGTCCTTAAATTCCGGGCAAAAAAAAGCCACTCGTTAGAGTGGCTTTTTCTTTGTGTTTGGAGCGGGAAACGAGACTCGAACTCGCGACCCCGACCTTGGCAAGGTCGTGCTCTACCAACTGAGCTATTCCCGCGTCTTGGTGATGCGCATTCTATAGAATTATCGGAACCCGTCAACCCTTTGATTCAAAAAAGTTTTATTTCTTTTCAACGGTAGTGCGCAGATGCGGCCAGGCAGCGCGTAAATACTGGAGCATGGACCACAAGGTCAGGCCAGCGGCGATCAGCAGCAAGGCGTAGCCAGTCAGGACCCAGAAGGAGAAGTCCGACGGGTTGGCCAGCAGGATAACCAGCGCAAGCATTTGCGCGGCGGTTTTCCACTTGCCCATGTTGGACACGGCTACGTGAGCGCGGGCGCCGATTTCGGCCATCCATTCACGCAGGGCCGAGACGACGATCTCGCGACCGATGATCACGGCGGCTGGCAAGGTCAGCCACAGGTTGCCGTGTTCTTGCACCAGTAGAACCAACGCGACGGCCACCATGAGCTTGTCGGCCACCGGGTCCAGGAACGCGCCGAACGGCGTGCTCTGCTCCAGGCGACGGGCCAGATAGCCGTCGAGCCAGTCGGTGGCGGCCGCGAAGGCGAACACGGAGCTGGAGGCCGCATAGCTCCATTCGTACGGCAAATAGAACAACAGAATGAAAATCGGGATAAGCAGGACGCGTAGAACGGTGATCAGATTAGGGATATTCATCGGCACAACTGGCTACGAGGTGGAAAGGCATTCTATTCGCTGTGCAGATTCGCATAAATCAACTCAGCGAGCTTTTTACTGATACCGGGTGCTTTGGCTATTTCGTCAATGCTGGCACGGGATAGCTCTTGCAAGCCACCAAAATGTTTAAGCAAGTCGCGTCGTCGTGTCGGCCCGACCCCCGCAATCCCTTCCAGGGTTGAGGTTCGTCGGGTTTTGCCACGCCGGGCACGGTGGCCGGTAATGGCGAAACGGTGGGCTTCGTCACGGATCTGTTGGATCAGGTGCAGCGCAGGTGAGTCGCCCTTCAAGGTGAACTCATGGGCGGCATCATTCAAGTACAACGTCTCGAAACCGGCCTTGCGCGTGGCGCCCTTGGCCACGCCGAGCAGGATCAGATCCGGCACCGCCAGCTCGTTGAGCACGTCGCGGGCCATGGACAACTGCCCCTTGCCGCCGTCCACCAACAGGATATCCGGCAGTTTGCCCTCGCCGTCCTTCAGTTTGCTGAAGCGTCGTGTCAGGGCCTGGTGCATGGCGGCATAGTCATCGCCGGCGGTGACGCCTTCGATGTTATAGCGCCGATAATCGGATTTGATCGGCCCTTCCGGCCCGAACACCACACAGGACGCCACGGTGGCTTCGCCGCTGGAGTGGCTGATGTCATAGCACTCCAGGCGCTGCGGCGGCTCGTCCAGGTTGAGGACTTCGGCCAGGGCATCGAAGCGCGCGGCGACGTGCTGTCGATTGGCCAGGCGCGCACCCAGAGCCTGTTCGGCATTGGTCACGGCCAATTGTTGCCAGCGCGCGCGGGTGCCGCGTACACGGTGGCTGATATCCAACTCGCGGCCGCGCAGTTCGTGGATCGCCTCGATCAGCGTGGGGAAATCTTCATGCACCACGTTGACGATCAGCTCCGACGGCAAATCGCGTTCGGGACTGCTGACGTAGTACTGGCCAAGGAAAGCTGCCATGACTTCGGCCACTTCCTCATCTATACCTGTCTGCGGGAAGAAGTTCTTGCTGCCCAACACCCGCCCGCCACGCACGCTGATCAGGTGCACACAGGCGCCGCCCGGGTTGACGAAGGCCGCAATCACGTCGACGTCGCCGGTGCCGCCCTCCATGCTCTGCTGGTCCTGCACGCGGCGCAGCAGCGAAATCTGGTCACGCAGCTCGGCGGCGCGCTCGAAGTCCAGGGTGCTGGCGGCCTGCTCCATGGCGCCGGAGAGCTCATCGGTCAAGGCATTGCTGCGGCCTTCAAGGAACATCACCGAATGGCGCACATCCTCGGCGTACTCCGCCGGTTCGACCAGGCCCACACAAGGCGCCTTGCAACGCTTGATCTGGTATTGCAGGCAAGGCCGTGTGCGGTTCTTGTAGAAACTGTCTTCGCACTGGCGCACAAAAAATGTCTTTTGCAGCAGGCTCAGGCTCTCGCGGATCGCGCCCGCACTGGGATAGGGTCCGAAATACTTGCCCTTCTGCTTCTTCGCGCCACGGTGAATGCTCAGCCGCGGGAAGTTGCCGTCGGATAAAAACACATAGGGGTAGGATTTATCGTCTCGCAGCAGGATGTTGTAGGGCGGCCGCCACTCCTTGATCAGCGTCTGCTCAAGCAGCAGCGCTTCGGTCTCATTGGCGGTGATGGTGGTTTCGACCTGAGCGATACGCGCCACCAGCGCAGCGGTTTTCGGCGCGAGACCGGTCTTGCGAAAGTAGCTCGCCAGACGGTTCTTCAGGTTCTTGGCTTTGCCGACATACAGCAGGCGCGCCTCGCTGTCGAACATGCGGTACACGCCGGGGCGGCCGCTGCAGGTCGAGAGAAAGGCACTGGGATCAAACGGCGTGGTCATGTCAGGCGCTGGCGTCCACCATGCCGTGGCGCACCGCGAGCAGGGTCAATTCAACATCACTGCTGATGGCGAGCTTCTCGAAAATGCGATAACGGTAGGTGTTGACGGTCTTGGGCGACAGGCACAGTTTGTCAGAGATGCTCTGCACCTTCTGGCAGCCGACGATCATCAAGGCAATCTGGATTTCCCGCTCCGACAGCGCATCGAACGGTGAGTCGCTGACGGGCTGGAAGGATTTGATGGCCAATTGCTGGGCAATCTGCGGGCTGATGTAACGCTGGCCGGCAAACACCAGGCGAATGGCTTGCACCATCTCCGCCAGGCCTGCGCCCTTGGTCAGGTAACCCGCCGCCCCTGCCTGCAACAAGCGCGTCGGGAACGGGTCTTCTTCACACACAGTGACCACCACGACTTTGATGTCCGGATGGCTGCGCAACAATTTGGTCGTGGCACCAAGACCGCCTATACCGGGCATCTTGACGTCCATCAGCACCACATCGGGTTTCAACTCCCGAGCCTTGATCAGGGACTCTTCCCCGGACTCGGCCTGGCCGACTACTTGCAGGCCATCGATGTCAGCCAGCATTCGTGTAATGCCTGTACGAACGAGATCATGGTCATCGACTACTAGCACCCTAATCAAGCAGACACCTCGCGATATGGTCTTATAGGTTGCTGAACACCTTAGCAAAAAACCAAGGCGCAGACCTAGCTGCAAGCGTCATATATATAGTGTTTGAACACACAGTAGCCGCCCACCGAGAAGTGGACGGCTCTATTTACTGGGCAGCGGGTCAGGAATCCTGGGGCTGCGGCTTGGTTTTTCCATTATGCGCAAAAGAAAGAATGCTCGGCCAGGGTCGAGGTCAAACGGCGGATAGCGTCTTGGTCCTCCTTGAACATGGCGCGCCAGTCCGCCAGGACTTTCTCTTCGATCTGGCTCAGACTTTCCAATTGAATCGGGGTTGCCGTACCCGTCAACACGTACAACACATCCACACCTAGTTTGCGCCACAAGAGACAAGTAGTCCGCCCTAGGTGCCCGTCCCCCACGTTCGTATTTCACTTGTGCATTGGCTTCAACACCACCTATTTCACCAAAAACCCTTTGCGACAGGCCAAGCCGTTCTCTTTCTTGCCTCAAGCGCGAGCCTATTCCACTCATTTGAATGCCTTTCCAAATTTTTCACACTCATAAAGGTAGTTAGTTCCAGCGTACGCCCATGAACATGACGTTGAAACGACGTAGGAAGGTCGCCTCCTTGACCAATATGCGCTGATTGGAATGGGCCACAGAAATTAGCTGGATGGGCAGGCACGTTCCATGCGCCAGAAGCAATCCTCCTCACCGACAATGCTCAAGCCCCTGCGCTGATAAAGCCTCCTGGCCGGATTGGTCTTGAATACGGTCAAACGCAACAGACCCAACGCCTGCGCCTTGGACGCCATCTGCTCCAACACCCAACTGCCTGCGCCAAGTCCGCGGCAGGCCTGGAGCATGTGCAGCTCGCGAATATAGAGCGCGCGGCTATCGCGGCTCAGGCTGACAAAGCCCATCACGACATCGTCATTGCAGATCAGCCAGTTTTCACGGCCGCCCCAAGCGACGTCGAAGCCATCGTTGGACCACATCAGGTCGTATTGCTGGTAGTAGCGGCTCATGGCCTCGAAGGTCAGGATTCTGGCGAATGGCAGGTCCCGATCAGTTGCCGCGCGCAGTTGGAACGCCATGTTAGACAGCCACCACTTGCCCAGCCCACTGCCCACCCTCACGACGGGCAATCACCAGCGAGTCGCCGACACCGGAGGCGGCGGCGACTAAACCGCCATCAGCCGCCCAGATAGCGCTGCGACCAGCGCAGACATAACCACCGGATGGACCACCATGGTTGGCCATCAACACCAGCAGCCCATGTTCGGCCGCATAGCCTTGGAGCAATGTGCTATCAGTCGCGTAGCCGCCCTCGCTGATCAGCACACCAGCGGCATAAATCGTAGCACCCGCCTCAGCCGCCCGACGTGGATGGCTGGCATGGGAGAAGTCCGCGCATACCGCCAAAGCTATCCGATCATCCCCCCACTCCAAGGCCGAACCGCCTTGCCCTGGGACAAACGCAACCTCTTCGCCAGGGTGCAGGTGCTGTTTGGTGTAGATCGCCAGCGAGCCATCCACCCCTAGCACCAGTGCGCCGATCAACACGCCCAAGCCAGGCGCCAGGCGGATGGGCATGCCCACTACCGCCGTCAACCGCAGCTCCTGCGCCATTTCGCGCAGCGGCTTCAAGACCCTGTCGCCTGGCTCAATCGCTAACCCGGCCGCCAGGGACGGTTCATAACCTGTCAACGAAAGCTCTGGAAACACCAGCAACTGCACACCCTGCTTGGCCGCCGCACGCATGAACACCAGGTGCCGCTCAATATTGGCCGGCAGATTGCCCGCGATAGAAACGGATTGTGCAGCAGCAATGGTCAAGGCGGTCATGGTCGCGTTCCAGCAATCATTGTCAGAGTGTGACCAGCATATCGGCACTCTCCCATAGCCGTAAGTCCCCCACGACGATAGAAATTTCTGATTGAAACCACCCGTGCGCGTCGAGTAAGCTCTTCCCATCATTTGGAGACACACCATGTTGCAACTCACCCACACTCAGGTTTGCTCTGCTGCCAGCGCCCCGCGCTCGGTGTCGGCTACCCGTGTGAACGGTTCGAGCGCACTGGTCAGCTTTTATTTTGGGTATTGGTTTAGCCACTGGCGCGCCTGATACCTGAAATCGGCGCCCACTACTCAAGGGGTCGCCTACCAGAGAAATCTAACCCCCGGTCGGCTCCCCGACCGGGGGTTTTGTTTTTTCAGCCTCTAAAACTTTTTGAAGAACACTTAAAGGACACACGACATGAACTACGCCACCTATTACCGCTACGACACTTCCACTGCATGGCGATTTAGCCAGCTCCGCTCGGGACAGCCTGCCGCCTCCGATCGGTCACCTCTTGGTGGCAAGCCAACACATGTAGCCAATACGGCCAATTGTCGAACACCCCAGTAGGGCAGAGCGCGCGGGAACAGCCCGCCGCTTGCCCAGGAAGCCTTGAACATGAATTCTGCCACCGCCGCTCTGCCGATTTCTGCACTGACCAGCGCCAATGAAGCCCTGACCCAGCGCCTGCCCAGCTCCCTTGAGCTCAAGCACCAACTGCCTCTCAGCCCGTTCCTCAACGAACAAGTCCACGCCCATCGCCAAGCCGTGCGCGCCATCCTCAATGGCGAAGATTCGCGCTTGCTGGTGATTGTCGGCCCGTGCTCGATTCACGACCCTGAGTCGGCCATGGAATACGCACGCAACCTGAAGAAACTCGCGCTGGAAGTCAGCGACCAGATGCTGCTGGTGATCCGCGCCTACGTCGAAAAACCGCGCACCACCATCGGCTGGAAAGGCCTGGCCTACGATCCTCATTTGGACGGCAGCGATGACATGGCCGCCGGCCTCACCCTGTCCCGCGAACTGATGCGCGAAATGCTGCGCCTCGGCCTGCCGGTCGCCACTGAGCTGCTGCAACCTATGGCAGCCGGCTACTTCGATGACCTGCTCAGTTGGGTCGCGATTGGCGCGCGCACCACCGAATCGCAGATCCACCGCGAAATGGCCAGCGGCCTGGGCATGCCCGTGGGCTTCAAGAACGGCACCGACGGCGGCGTCGCGATTGCCTGTGACGCGATGCGCTCGGCATCCCACCCGCACCGTCACTTCGGCGTCGACAGCCAGGGCCACCCGGCGATCATCCAGACCCCAGGCAACCCCGACACGCACTTGGTGCTGCGCGGCGGGCACCGTGGGCCGAACTACGATGCGCAAAGCGTGGCGCAGGTGAAGCACGACCTGGCCAAGTCCAAGGTAGCGGCGCGGATCATGGTCGATTGCAGCCACGCCAACAGCGGCAAAGACCCATTGCGCCAACCGGCGGTGTTCAACGAGGTGCTGGAACAGCGGTTGCAGGGCGACACCTCGCTGATCGGCATGATGCTCGAAAGCCACCTGTTCGAAGGCTGCCAGCCGTTGAGTGCGTCGATGAAGTACGGCGTGTCAGTGACCGATGGTTGCCTGGGTTGGGATGGCACCGAGCAACTGCTGCGCAGTGCCGCCGAAAGATTGCGGAAACAACGCTAAATCATCAGGCATGTGAAGATCAAAATGTGGGAGCGGGCTTGCTCGCGAATGGGGTCTATCAGTGCCAAATGTACTGGCTGATCCACCGCTTTCGCGAGCAAGCCCGCTCCACATTTGAACTGTATTCAGCTCAGGGAATTGGGTACAGCGCCTCATCAAACTGCTCAAGCTTCGGAAACACCAAGGGCTGCTCATCCGCCAGCCCTTGCAGCCGTTGCGCATACTCCACCAGGAAATCCTGCCGTGCCTCGGCGCTGATGTACGGCACATGCCATGCCACAAACGGCGCCAGCACGTCATACCCTACATACGCCAACGTCCCGCGCAGAATTGGCCGCAACATGTCCTCCAGCGGTCCATGAATCGCGCCCTCGCCAAACATATGCTCGCGCCCGCCCAGGGTCACCGTGACCATCGCCCGCTTGCCCGCCAGGCCGCCTTGATCGTAAAAGCGCTTGCCGCCGTAACACACGCCCGACACCAGCACCCGGTCAATCCAGCCCTTGAGCATGGCCGGTGCGGAGAACCAGAAGATCGGAAAGTTGAGGATCAGCAGATCTGCCCACAACAGCTTGTCCAACTCGCCCTGGATATCCGCGGCGATCGACTGCTTCTTCACCCCCAGCCGCTGCTCCAGGGCATACACCAGGTACTCGGGATTTTCCCGCGATGAAAAGTCCGCCGCCGACGCCACCGGGTTCCACTGCATGGCGTACAAATCGCTGACCTTTACCTCATGCCCCTGGCCTTCCAGCGTGGCCACCGCCTGATCGCGCAAGGCAGCGGTGAATGACTGCGGCTCGGGGTGCGCGTGAACAATCAAAACCTTCATACAAACTCCTCAAACGGTGTGCGCCGCCCGTTGGGCCAGCAAATGATCGAGCCAGTCGGGGTCCATCTCGGGCTCCGATGAAAACAGCAGGCCGGTGTAGTCCTGGTACGGCGGGGTAAAAATCGCGCTGCGAGTGCCCTGGTCCACCACCCTGCCCCGCTGCATCACCACCACTTCGTCGGCGATGGCGCGCACGGTGGCGACGTCATGGGTGATAAACAGGTAGCCCACACCCAGTTGCTGCTGGAGGCGGTTGAGCAACTTCAGCACGCCCTCGGCCACCAGTTGATCGAGGGCCGATGTGACTTCATCACAGATGATCAGTTGCGGGTCGGCTGCCAAGGCGCGGGCAATGCAGATACGCTGCTTCTGGCCGCCGGACAATTCCCTCGGTTGGCGCTCCATGAACACCGCCGGGTCCAGTTCGATCATCTCCAGCAACTCGGCAACGCGGGCGCGCATCGCCCTGCCCTTCAGGCCCAGGTAAAACGTCAGCGGCCGGCCGATGATATCGACGATGCGCTGACGCGGGTTCAGCGCGGTGTCGGGGATCTGGTAGATCATCTGGATGCGCCGCAATTGCTCCTTGGTTCGTCGCCGAAAATCCACCGGCAACACCTCGCCGTCGTACAGGACCTGCCCCGCCGTGGCCGCCAACAGTCCGGTAATCAACCGCGCCGTGGAGCTCTTGCCACTGCCCGACTCGCCGATCACCGCCAGGGTCTGGCCGCGATAGAGCTTCATCGACACGTCATGCAGCACCGGTTGATGACCGTAACTGGCGCTCACTTGGCGCACCTCCAACAGCGGTCGATCCTGCGTCGGGCAAGCCTTGGGTTCGGTGCGAAAACTGCGCACCGCCCACAGGGATTTGGTGTAGTCCTGCTGCGGCTGGCTGAGCATGCTGCGGGTGTCGGCCTCTTCTACCAACTTACCGTGGCGCAGCACCATGATACGGTCGGCCATCTGCGCCACCACCGCCAGGTCGTGGCTGATGTACAGTGCGGCACTGCCGTAGGTTTTCACCGCATCGCGGATCGCCGCCAGCACTTCTATCTGGGTGGTCACGTCGAGGGCCGTGGTGGGCTCGTCAAAGATGATCAGGTCCGGGTGGCAAGCCATGGCCATCGCGGTCATGACACGCTGCAACTGCCCGCCGGAGACTTGATGAGGATAACGCTGGCCAATGGTTTCCGGGTTGGGCAGGCGCAGCACGCGATACAACTCCACCGCCTCACGCTCGGCCTGGGCGCGATCGATACCGCCGTTGATCACCGCCGTTTCCACATGCTGATCGATCAGGCGATGCGCCGGGTTGAACGACGCCGCCGCGCTCTGCGCTACATAGGCAATGCGCAGGCCACGCAGCTTGCGCAGCGCCTCGGGCTTGGCCTGCAGCAATTGGATGCCATCAAAACACACCGAGCCGCCAATGATGCGGCAACCGTCCCGCGCATACCCCATCGCCGCCAGCCCCAGGGTGGATTTGCCCGCCCCCGACTCGCCGATCAAACCCAGCACTTCACCGCGTTGCAAGGTCAGGTCGATGCCCTTGATCAGCGGGTGCCAGGCGTCTTCGTAATGCCCTTCGATCTGCAGGTTGCGGATTTCCAGCAATGGCTTGTCCATCCTTCAACACTCCTTCAGGCCGCTGGATTTGTGCAGCATCCAGTCGACGACAAAATTCACGCTGACGATGATCAACGCCACTGCCAGGGCCGGCAGCAACGGGCTGATGTCGCCGAAGGTGATCAACACCGCATTGTCACGCACCATGCTGCCCCAGTCGGCAGTGGGCGGTTGAATGCCCAGGCCAAGAAACGACAACGCGCTGATAAACAGGAACACAAAACAGAAGCGCAGGCCGAATTCGGCAATCAGCGGCGCGGCAGCGTTGGGCAACACTTCACGGGTGACCAGCCACCACAGGCCTTCGCCGCGCAGGCGGGCGGCTTCGACAAAGTCCTGCACCACCACGGTCATTGCCACCGCACGGGACAGGCGAAACACCCGTGTCGAATCCAGCAATGCAATCACCAGCACCAGTGACGTGGCGTTGGTGCCCACCACGCTGAGGATCAGCAAGGCGAAGATCAGTTGCGGGATCGCCATCAGCACATCCACCACCCGCGACAAACCCTGGTCGATCCAGCCACCCTTGATGGCCGCCACCAAGCCGCTCAAGCCACCCAGCAAAAACGCTAGCGTAGTCGTCAGGAAAGCAATGCCCAGCGTGTTGCGCGCGCCGTACACCAAACGGCTGAACATATCGCGCCCCAGGTTATCGGTGCCCAGCAGGAACTGGCCGCTCCAGGGCGCAAAGCCCTCGCCCACTACCTGGGTTTCGCCATAGGGCGCCAGCAACGGCGCGAACACAGCCACCGCGATGTACAACAGAATAATCAGCAAGCCGAACTTGGCGCTCAACGGCGCACGGGCCACTTGGCTCAACAGGTTCATGGGCTACCCCTTGGGATGCATCAGGCGTGGGTTGCTGGCGATGGACAACACGTCCGCCCCGGTATTGAGCAAGATGTAAGTGGCGGCAAAGATCAGGCTGCACGCCTGCACCACCGGGATGTCGCGCTTGGATACCGAGTCCACCAGCAACTGGCCCAGGCCCGGATAGACGAACACCACTTCGACCACCACCACCCCCACCACCAGATACGCCAGGTTCAGCGCGACCACGTTGACGATCGGCGCCAGCGCGTTGGGCAGTGCATGCCGCCAGATAATCCGCGACTGACGGATGCCCTTCAGGCGAGCCATTTCGATATAGGGGCTGGCAAGCAGGTTGATCAGGGACGCGCGGGTCATGCGCATCATCTGCGCGATCACCACCAGGCTCAGGGTCGCCACCGGCAGTACCGAGCGTTCCAGGAGCGTGCCAAAGGTGGCATCCGGCGCCAGGTTGGACAGGCTGGGGAACCAGCCGAGTTTCACCGAGAACACCAGGATCAGCAGGTAGGCGACGAAGAACTCCGGAAACGACACGGCGCTCAACGCCGAGGTATTGAGCAGCCGATCGAACCAGCTGTTGCGGTACAGCGCCGCCAGCATGCCCAGCACCAGCGCCGTGGGCACCGAGACCAACGCCGCCAATGCAGCCAGGCTCAGGGTGTTGCCCAATCGCGCGCCGATCAGCTCGGCGATGGGCCGTTGATTGGCCAGCGACGCCCCCATGTCACCGTGCAGCAGGCGCAGCAACCAGTGCGCAAAGCGCGTGAACGGCGGCAGATCCAGGCCCAGCTGCGCGCGAAACGCCGCCACGGTTTCCGGCGTGGCGGACTGACCGAGCATGGCCTGGGCAATATCCCCCGGCAGCATGCCCACGGCGAGAAAGATGATCACCGACACGGCGAACAACGACAGCACACCCAGGGCCAGGCGTTGCAGGACCAACTTCAACAAGCTATTCATCGTGCGATTCCTTGACTGGGCACGCGTTCAAAGACATCACCGCCCTAATGTAGGAGCTGGCTTGCCAGCGATGCGGCCAGCGGCATCACCGCCAGCCTCCGGTCCGCCATCGCCGGCAAGCCGGCTCCTACAAGGGTCAGGCCTGCCACCACCGCTCGATCAACCGCAGCCCATCCAACTCACCATAGGGCGCGGTCAGCGGCCCGTGGTTGACCTTGTTCGAACGCGCCGCCACGGAGCTGGCAAACAGCGGCACAATCGCGCCGCCATCATCCCGGCACAGAGCCTGCATTTCGTTGTACATCTCCTGGCGCAACGGCGCGTTCATCTCGCCACGGGCGGCGTTGAGCAGTTGGTTGAAGCGCGGGTTGTCCCAGTGGGTTTCATTCCACGCCGCGCCTTTGGCGTAGCCGATGCTGAACATGCGGTCGGCGGTCAGGCTGCTGTACCAGAACGAAGTGGTGAACGGCTGCTTCATCCAGACGTTGGAGAAGAACCCATCGGCCGGTTCACGCACCACATCGATGTCGATACCCGCTTGGCGTGCCTGCTCCTTGAACAATACCGAGGCGTCCACCGCACCGGTGTAGGCCGCGCCAGAAGCTTGCAGGCGCACCTTGAGCGACTCCACACCGGCCTTGCGCAGGTAGAAGCGCGACTTGTCCGGGTCGTAGGCGCGCTGCTCCAGTGCCGCGTTGATAAAACGACTGCCGGGCTGGATCGGGTGGTCGTTGCCCACCAGGCCGTAGCCGTGCAGTACCGAAGCCAACAGCGTCTCACGGTTGATCGCGTGCTTCATGGCCATGCGGATGTCGTTGTTCTTGAACTCGTTGCTGTCGCACAGCATCGGGAAGGTGTAGTGCTGGGCGCCTTTGGTTTCCTCGATCACCAGCGCTGGATTGCGCTTGAGCAAGGCCACGGTCTTCAGGTCGACCTTGTTGATCACATCCACCTGGCCGGTGACCAGCGCATTGACCCGCGCGGCGCCGTCGGCGATGGCAAGCAATTCGGCACTGGCGAAGTGCGCGCGGTCGGGTTTCCAGTAGTCGGGGTTGCGTTCAAGGTCCATCCGCACGCCGGGTTCGAAGCTTTTCAGGCGATAGCCACTGGTGCCCACGCCGGCTTGCCAGTCAGCCACGCCGTCCTTGGCGGGCATGATCACCAGGTGGTAATCGGCGACAACGTAGGCGAAGTCGGCATTGCCTGAATGCAGTTCGAACACCACCGCATCGCTGCCCTTGGCGCTCACACTGGCGACATCACCCAGCACGGTCTTGGCGGCCGAGGTGGACTTGGCGTCCAGGTGATGGTTGATCGAGGCCACCACGTCTTCGGCGGTCAGACTTTTACCGTTATGGAAGGTTACGCCAGGGCGCAGGTGGAAGGTCCACACCCGAGCATCCGGCGTGGACTCAAAGCGCTCGGCCAGTTCGGGAATCGCGCTGCCGTCCACCGCGATTTCCGTAAGGGTGTTGTACACCGCCGAGAAACCGACAAAGGTGAAGGTATCGACCCAGGACCCCGGATCGCGGGAATCGGTGGTGCTGCCACCGGCCAGGCCCAGGCGCAGCACGCCGCCCGGTTTGGGCGTGGCGTCTGCGGCAAACGCCTGCAACGGCAAGCCCATGGAAAACGCCGCGGCCACCGCGCCAGCCACGGCGCTGTGTTTGAGGAAGTCACGGCGGTGCATCGCTTGAGTCATTTTGTTGTTGTTTTCGCTCATGGTCTTGTCTCTCTAAAGGTCAACAGGCACAGGCATGTTTCAACTCGATCAAGGTCACGCCATTGCGTTTGAAAGCGTTGCGCAGGTCCGTCTGCAATTCATCCAGGTTGCGGGGCTGGTTCACGGCGCAACCGAACGCCTGGGCGAACAGCGCGAAATCCGGGTTGCGCGGCAACACGCCGATGGGCTCAATGTCCAGGTTGAGCATGTCATCGCGGATTTGGCCGAGGGCGTCGTTGTTCCAGAGCAGCACCACCAACGGGCTGTCCAGCTCTTCGACGGCGGTGGCCAGTTCCTGGGCGGTGTAGAGGAAACCACCGTCGCCCACCAGCACCAAACCCGGCCGTTGTGGCGCGCCGAACTTGGCGCCGATGCCTGCGGGCAAGCCGTAACCCAAGGTGCCGTAGCCGGTGGGATGCAACCAGCTGCGCGGCGCACGGCTGCGGTAGGCGTAATTGCCGGTGTAGGCCAGTTGGGTCATGTCGCTGCTGATGAACGCATTAGCCGGAAGTTCGGCTTCGATACGGTCGAGAATGGCTTGGTGGATAGACTGCAACGGCCCGTGTCCCAACTCGACCGCCTGCAGCAATGCCGCCACTGACGCGATGGCGGCGTCAGCGTTGCGGGATGTGGCCGGGAGGCGCTCCAGCAAGGCCAGCACGGTCTGCTGTGCATCGCCTTTAAGTGCCACGGCACAGGGATAGAAGTCATTGAACTTGCGCACGTCGATATCCACCCGCAACAGCTCGCCGTTGAGGGGCAAACGCTCACGCCAATAGTCGGTGTCGGCCATTTCCGTGCCCACCGCCAGCACCACATCCGCTTCGCTGATCAGTTGCCAGCCAGGTTCGACGCAGAGGGTGGAACCGGCATTCAGCGGGTCGTTGATGGGCAGCAAACCCTTGCCGGCCACGCTGGTGAAGCACGGCGCCGCCAACTGGGCGCTCAACCGTTGCAAAGCCTCGCCCGCCGCCAATGCACCGCCACCGGCAATGATCATGGGCCGCTTGGCTGACGCGAGTTTGGCCACGGCCTGCTCCAAGGCTTCAGCCGACGGCAAGCCGCGACCAGGGCGGCGCACTACCTCGCTGCTCCAGTCCCGCTGGATCGGCGCGGCCAACACGTCCAGCGGCACCGAGATATGCACCGGACGGGGTCGCTCGCTGTCGAACACCGCGTAGGCGCGGGCGACCAATTCAGGCAAATCCTCGGTGCTCAGTGCCACCGCCGAAAACGCGGTGATCGGCGCCGTGATGGCGCGCTGGTCCTGGGTCTCATGCAGGATGCCCCAACCTTTGCCGAGGCTGGCGGTACTGTTGACGCTCGAAATCACCAGCATCGGAATCGAATCAGCGTACGCCTGGCCAATAGCGGTGGCGGCATTGGTCACGCCGGGACCGGTGATCACAAAACACACCCCCGGCTTGCCGCTGACTCGCGCGTAGCCGTCAGCCATAAAGCCGGCACCTTGCTCATGCCGTGTGAGCACATGGCGAATGCCGCTGCCGGGCAGGCCGCGATACAGCTCCAGGGTGTGCACACCGGGGATACCGAACACCGTGTCGACGCCATAATTGGCCAGCAACCGCACCAGGGCCTGCCCGCCGGTCAGGGTTTTATCGTGCATGTTCATCTCCTAGACGGATCATTGCATCGACCGCCGTGGCGCCCTGGGCATTGACCAATAATGGGTTCACATCCAGCTCCAGCAACTGCCCGGCGTTGGCGCAGGCGTAGTCCGCCACGGCACGGATCGCGGCGACCAATGCATCCATATTCGCCACTTCCCGCCCGCGAAAACCTTGCAGCAATGCTGCGCTGCGCAGGCTGAGCAAGGCGTTGCGGATCGCGCTGTCGGTGGTCGGCAACAACAGGCTGCGGCTGTCCTTGAGCAGTTCCACCAGGATCCCGCCGGCGCCGATGACCAGGGCCAGGCCGAAGTCGTTTTCGCGCTTGATGCCCACGATCAACTCGGCCAATGGCGGTGTAGCCATGGACTCCAGCAGCAATTGATCGAAGACGACATGCGGCGCATAAGTCCAAATATGCTCGCGCATCTGCTCAAGTGCGCTGGTCAGGGCCATGCCGTTTTGCAGGTTCAACACCACGGCACCGGCCTCGGTCTTATGCGGCAACTGTGCGCTGACCGCCTTGAGCACCAAGGGATAGCCCAGCAACTCTGCATCGTTGAGCGCCCTTCCCGGCGTACTCAGCACGCCGGCCGGTGTGGTCAGGCCGAATGCACGCAGGGCTTGCTTGGAGGCCCACTCGTCCAGGGCCCCGCCGCTGTCGTCCAGGGCTTTTGGGCACAAGGGCTCGAGGATCGACTCGCCTCGCTCCAGCAACACGCGGCGGTTGTTCTGGTAATCGGCAATCCGCCCCCAAGCCGCCAATGCATCCTCTACGCCTTGCAGCGCAGCGATTCCCTGAGCATGCAGGCGCTCGCGGGCATGGGCCGGCAAGAGTTCGGGAAACGCCGAGGTGACAAATCCGGTCTTGCCATGCCGGCCGAGCGCGGCGCAGAACAGCGTTAGCAGCAGGTCGCACTCCTTGCGCTCGCCGGTGAATTCAGCCGGGTAATCCAGCACCAGCATGGCCGCATCGGCATCGGTTCGCAGGGCGGTGTCGAGCATGGCGTTGAGGGCTTCACGGTCGCCCCAGATGGCGGTGGTGAAATCCAGCGGGTTGACCAGGTTCGCGTAGCTGGGCAGCACCTGGGCCAGTTCAACGCGTTGCTCTTCGTCCAGTTTCGGCAAGGCCAGATGATTGCGTTCGGCATAATCGGCAATCAAGCCCGCATCGCCACCCGAACAGGCCAATGCAATCAAGCGATTGCCCGCCGGCAGATTGCCGCACGCCGCAGCTTTGAGGGTTTCGACAAAACTCACTGGCCCGCTGACGCGAATCACGCCCAGTCGCGCAAACAGGCTGTCGTACAGCGCGTCGGAGCCGGACAACGAACTGGTGTGACTCAAGGCCAGCTCGGCACCGATCTGCGACACGCCGGTTTTCAGCGCGATGATCGGAATGCCTTTCTCCAGGGCCTTGTGCGCTGCTCGGGCAAACCCCGGCACATTCTTCAAGCCTTCCAAGTGCAGGCCGATGGCGGTGACGCGTGGTTCATCAAGCAACACATCCATCAGTTCGGCAACGCCCAGTTGCGCCTGGTTACCGACCGACGCCATGTAGGCCACCGGCAGCGAACGGTCGCTCATCGACAGGTTGTAGGCGAAGTTGCCACTCTGGGTGAGCACCGCCACGCCCTTCTCCACCGACTTGCCGCCGTGGGCCACCGGCCACAGCGCCGAGCTGTGCAGGTAATCCAGCAGGCCGTAGCAGTTGGGGCCAAGCAAGGCCATGTCGCCCGCCGCCTTTAAGAGCTGCTGCTGCATGGCGGCGCCGCTGGCACCGGTTTCGGCAAAACCGGAGGCGTAGCAAATCGCGCCACCGGTGCCCATAACGGCCAGTTCAGCGACGCAGGTCAGCGTCAATTCACGGTTGGTGGCGATAAACACCGCATCCGGCCCACGCGGTAAATCGGCCACGCGGCGCACACAGGGGATGCCATCGAGGCTGTCATATTGCGGGTTGACCAGCCACATCGGCCCGGTAAAACCACCGTCGGCACAGCGCTTGAGCGCGCGCGCCATGCTGCGTCCGCCAACGAATGCCAGGTGCCGGGGCGCCAGCAGACGCTTGAGGTTGTCGCGAATAGCCTGGGACATACGCTCTCCTCGCCGCTTAACGCAACAGTGGCCGCAACAGTTCACGGGCGATGATATGGCGCTGGATTTCCGACGTGCCTTCCCAGATCCGCTCGATCCGTGCGTTGCGCCAGATGCGCTCGACCGGCCCTTCATCCATCAAGCCCATGCCGCCGAAAATCTGCACGGCTTCGTCAGCGACCTTGCCCAGGGTTTCACTGGCAAACAGCTTGGCCATGCCAGCCTCGCCATCGGTCATGTTGCCTTGGTCCATTTTCCAGGCGGTGTGCAGGGTCAGCAGTTCAGCCGCGCGAATCTGCGTGGCCATGTCGGCCAACTTGAAACTCACGCCTTGGTAGCTGCCGATCGGCTGGCCGAACTGTTTGCGGTCCGCCGCCCATCGCAACGACACATCCAGCGCGCGCTGGGCCTGGCCGACGCAGTTGGCGGCCACCATCACACGGCCAGCGGTGAGCCAGGCGTTGGCCACTTCCCAGCCTTTGCCCACTTCGCCCAGTACCTTGGACGCCGGTACGCGGCAGTCGTCAAAGAACATTTCGTAGGTGTGATAACCCCGGTTGCTCACGCACTTGGGGCCACGGCGGATGGTCATGCCAGGCGTCCCCCGATCCACCAGGAACGAAGTCACCGCGTTGCGCTGTCGACCGTTGTGTTCGTAGGTATCAGTGACCGCAAACACGATGGCGAAATCGGCGTGCCCGGCGTGGCTGATGAAGTGTTTGCTGCCGTTGATCACGAAGTCATCGCCACTGCGCACGGCGCGGGTCTTGATGGCATTGGCGTCGGAACCGGCGCCGGGTTCGGTCAAGGCAAAACAGTCGATTTTCTTGCCTTGCACGCAGGGCAACAGGTAGTCGCCAATCTGCGAGCCGGTGCACGCCATCAGGATCTTGGACGGCCGCGCGACAAACACATGCAGCGCCCACGAGACTTTGGACAACTCCCGCTCGATCAGCGCCTGGGACAGGTAGTCCAGGCCACCGCCGCCCACTTCTTCCGGCATGTTGAAGGCATAGAACCCAGCGGCAATCGCCTTATCGCGAATCTGCGCAGCCAACTCGGACGAGACCTCATCGGCACGGTCCACCGCCTCTTCATGGGGCAACAATTCCTTGGCAACAAAACTGCGTACAGCGTCCACCAACATGTCTTGTTCTTGGCTGAGTTGGAAATTCATGGCGCTACCTGTTCGGGGTGTTGTTGTTATTTGCCGGAGAAATTCGGGAGGCGTTTTTCCAGGGAGGCGCGCAAGGCTTCGGCGCCATCGGCACTGCGTCCGCACAACAAGCCAGCGGCCAGTTCGGCCTGCAGTTGCTCGGGCAGGCTGCGGTCGGCGCCTTCACGGATCAGGGTCTTGGTCTGGGCGAACGCGAAGGTCGGACCGTTGGCCAGGCGCGTGGCGAGTTCGGTGGCGTGGGCGTGCAGTTGATCATCCGCAACCACCTCTGCGACAAGGCCGGCGGCCAGGGCGCGGTCGGCGCTCCACAGCTCGTCAAGGAACAGCAGGCGCTTGGCTTGTTCGCTGCCGATCAGGCGCGGCAAGTGCCAACTGGCACCGGCGTCGGGCGAGTAGGCCATGCCTGTGTAGCCGGCTTTGAAGCGCGCCGATTGGGCGGCGACGCGCAAGTCGCAACACAGGGTCAGGTCCATGCCCGCCCCGACGGCGGTGCCGTTGATGGCGGCAATCGTGGGTTTGTCGAGGGTGTGCAGGCGAGCCATCAAGGCGTGGGCGGTTTCGGTCCAGCCATAGGTTTCGAGGGCGCCACGGGCTTCGGCATCAGCCCACTCGGCCAGGTCGGCCCCGGCGCAAAAGCTGCGTCCGTTGCCGGTCAATACCACCACGCGTACAGCGGGGTCAGTGTTGAAGGCGTCGAGCAAGGTGTGCAGGTGCTTGAGGGTGGGAATGTCCAAGGCGTTGCGCTGCGGGCCACGGTTGAGGGTGATCCAGGCAACGCTAGCTTGCACATGAGTAAGCACGGGCGAATCGGTAGTCATGGCTTCCTCGAATTATTTTAGTTGGCTTGAGGGGTGCGACATGAGGCGATACTAAACAAGTGTTCAGTAAGAAGGCAATCGGCAAACCGCAAATATTTTCAGAAGGGGAAATGGCCGACCTGAACCTTGCGTTCAGGCGGCTGCAGAAGACTCAGGGTTTGAGCTGATAACGCTGGCGGCCACCGGCCTGCAGGCCATCGACCCAGGCTTCGCAGATCTGGATACCCTGCTGCGGCGTGAACGTGCCGGGGTTGAGCCCCGACTCCAGCCACAACCCGTCGAGCAGTGCGCTCAGGCCGATGGCGGCCAGATCGGCGTCGAAGTGCTTCCAGCCCTCCTCCTTGGCCATGTCGGTCAGCGCCGAACGCATGATGGTGCGGTATTCGCCATAGGAGTGTTCGTGAGCCAGGTTGATCGCCGGCGCGGTCTTGACCGCGCCCCAGAACACCAACCAGGCGTCCAGCAGGTGCGGGTCGAGCAATTCGGCGGAAAATGAGCCACGGAACAACGCCGACAGGCGCTCCCGAGGGTTCGGCGGCGCCTTCGCCATGGTTTCGCGCAGCAGGCTCATGACCTGGTCGGTGATGGTGCGGTAGGCCTCCGCCACCAGCTCATCCTTGCCCGAATAGTGATGGCTGATCAGCCCCACTGACACCCCGGCCTCGGCGCTGATCTTGCGGATCGACGCCCCCTGGAAACCATCACGCTTGAGACACGTGAGCGTGGCCTGGACCAGATTGGCCTTGCGCACTTCCGGATCCATCCGGGAAAAACGGGATTCCTGGGTCATGCGGCAAATTCCTACGATTGAGTCGGCATCACGACTCTACCTCAGTCGCGATAGCCCGGCGACACCCGATCCAGCATCCGCAGCAACGCCGCCCAGGCCAGTTGCATGGCGTCCAGGTCGACCAACTCACCCTCTTCCAGCGGACGGCCAGGATTGTTGAATTGCTGTTCGGTGTAGGCGCAGACCTCGTCAGACGGCAGCACCAGCTTGCCGCACGCCTGGGCGGCAATCTGGATATCGCAGGCCTTCTCCAGGTAATACATGCGCAGGAACGCCTGGCTGACCGTCTCACCCACCGTCAGCAAACCATGGTTGCGCAGCATCAGCACCGGCTTGTCGCCTAGGTCCCGCACCAGCCGCTGCTGCTCATCCATGTCCAGGGCCACACCTTCGTAATCGTGGTAGGCCACCTTGCCGTAGAACTCCATGGAGATCTGGTTCACCGGTAACAACCCGCACTCCAAGGCCGCCACTGCACAGCCTGCGCGGGTGTGGGTGTGCAGCACGCACTGAGCGTCTTCGCGGGCGCCATGAATCGCACTGTGAATCACGAAGCCCGCCGGGTTGACCGCATACGCCGAGGGCTCCACGGCGTGACCGTCCAGGCCGATCTTCACCAGGCTCGAGGCGGTGATTTCGTCGAACATCAGCCCGTAGGGATTGATCAGGAAGTGATGCTCGGGCCCAGGGATGCGCACCGAGATATGCGTGAAAATCAGATCACTCATGCGGTAGTGCGCGATCAATCGATAGCACGCGGCGAGCTGTTCACGCAGCTGCTGTTCGATGGAGTGAGTCATTTTTATTCTCCAGGCAGGGGGGTGGTGAGGGCGACGCTAATTCAGTCAATAGTAAAAAAACAAGTTGATTTTTTACTGACGCTCACCTCCTATAGAAAAATAACAATAACAGCGCCTGGAGTATCCGCACCATGTCGCACCCGACCTTTCCCCACCTGTTCGAACCGCTGGAGCTGCGTGGCAAACGCCTGAAAAACCGCATCATGTCCAGCGGGCACGATACGTCGATGCCTACCGATAATCGGGTCAATGCGCAGTTGATCGCCTATCACCGTGCTCGCGCCGAGGGCGGTGTGGGGCTGATCGTGTTACAGGTAGCCGGGGTGCATGACAGTGCGCGCTATACCTCCCATGTGCTGATGGCGACCGAAGACAGCTGCATCGACGGCTACCGCGAATTGGCCGAGACCTGCCATGCCCACGGTACCGTGGTGCTGTCGCAGATCTTCCATCCGGGCCGGGAAATCATGGAGTCGGCCGATGGCCTGCTGGCCGTGGCGTACTCGGCGTCAGGGGTGCCGAATGAACGCTTTCGCGTGATGCCACGAGCGCTGGACCAGGCGATGATCAACGAGATCGTCGCGGGTTATGCCTCGGCTGCCAGACGCTTGCATGAGGCCGGGATCGATGGGGTGGAAGTGGTTGCCAGCCATGGGTATCTGCCGGCGCAGTTTCTCAATCCTCGGGTAAACCGGCGTACCGATGATTACAACGGTTCTCTGGAACATCGGTTGAAGTTCTTGAGGGAAATCATCGAAGCCGTAAGGGCCGCCACCGACGAACAGTTCATTATCGGGCTGCGCATTTCTGCCGATGAACGCGACGCCGAAGGCCTCACTGAAAACGAGTCGCTTGAAGCCGTTCAACACCTGCAAACCCAGCTGGATTACGTGCATATCGTCGCGGGCACATCAGCGTCCCTGGGCGGCGCAGTCCACATCGTGCCGCCCATGGCGATTGCCGCCGCGTACCTCGCCAACGAGGCGGCGACGTTCAAGGCCAGCCTGTCGATTCCGCTATTCGTCACTGGGCGAATCAATCAACCCCAGGAAGCCGAACTGATATTGGCGCGGGGCCAGGCCGATGTCTGCGGCATGACGCGTGCGTTGATCTGCGACCCGCTGATGCCGGCCAAGACCCTTGAGGGCCGTGGCGAAGACGTGCGGGCTTGCATCGCCTGCAATCAAGCCTGCATCGGTCATTTTCACAAGGGGCTGCCGATCTCCTGTATCCAGCATCCCGAGACTGGCCGCGAGTTGGTGTTTGGTGAGTTGCAACAGGCAGTGAAGCCCAAACGCATCATGGTGGTGGGCGGTGGCCCGGCGGGCATGAAAGCAGCGGCAGTCGCCGCGAAACGCGGGCATGCGGTAACGCTGTACGAAGCCAGCGGTCAACTCGGCGGGCAAGTGTTGCTGGCCCAACTGCTACCACGGCGCAGCGAATTCGGCGGGGCCAGTACCAACCTGCAACGTGAAATGGAACTGGCGGGGGTACGGGTGGTGCGCCATACCCGGGTTGATCGTAAATGGGTGGAACAGGAACAGCCCGATCACGTCATCATTGCCACCGGCGCCGAGCCTTATTGGCCAGCCTTCGAACAGGGTGGCGAGCTTCAGGTGGTGGACGCGTGGCAGGTGCTGCGCGAGCAGGTCACGTTGGGCCGCTCGGTGGTGGTGGTCGATTGGCGTTGCGACTGGATCGGCCCCGGTATTGCTGAGCGCCTTATGCGCGCCGGCCATCAGGTGCAACTGGCGGTCAATGGCACCCACTGTGGGGAAAACCTGCCGCTGTATGTACGCGATCAACTGGCGGGCGAACTGCATCGGCTGGGCATCCCGATCATCCCTTACGCCCGCCTCTATGGCTGCGATGACACCACGGTCTACTTGCAACACACCGCCAGCGGCGAGCCGATGCTGCTGGAACATATCGACACGCTGGTGTTGTGCCAAGGCCACCAGCCGGTAGACACTCTGGGCGCGGAGCTGCAAGGCTTGGTGCCCTTTGATCGTATCGGCGACTGCCTGGCCCCGCGCACCGCCGAAGAAGCGATCTACGAAGGACTCAAAGTGGCGTGGAACCTGTGACAGACAATCCCCAGCAACTGTTTCTCGGCACGCGCATTCGCGGGCTGCGCAAGGCGCGTGGCCTGACCCTCACGGCCCTGGCGCAGGCCAGCGAATTGACGGCCGGCTACCTCAGCCAGTTGGAGCGTAACCTGGCGTATCCATCGATTCCCGCATTGTTCAATATTGCCCGCAGCCTGGGCGTGACCATCCAGTGGTTCTTCGCCAGCGAAACCGTAGCCGCTGTCGAGGACGAAGGCTATGTCGTGCGCAAAGGCAACCGCCAGAGCATTCATTACGAGGACGGCATCGTCGACCAATTGCTGACGCCGTTGCCCAACCACCAACTGGAAATGCTCCAATCAAGCTTCCCGCCGGGTACGTATAGCCAGCAGAACTACAGCCATGAAGGCGAAGAAGCGGGATACGTACTGAGCGGCCAGTTCGAGTTGTGGGTAAGTGAGCGACACTTCCTGCTGCAGGCCGGTGACAGTTTCAGCTTCGCCAGCCGTGAGCCCCATCGATACGGCAATCCTGGCAAGGTAGAAACCGTGGTGATCTGGGTAATTACACCGCCGACATTTTAGGCAGCTCATACAAATGGAGACGTTTCCTACGGGAACTGGCGACAGTGGCAAGGCGGCCATCAATGGTTAGGGTCCCTCTCCCTTGCTATAAAAATGGCTACTTCTCTTCGAGGGTGTCGCCATGTCGTTATTGCATTTGCTGTTTGGGAAGCCGACCCAGGATGAGTGGGAGCGTGCGAAAGAGGTCAAGTCCCGTAAAACCTGGAAAGTCGTATACGGAGGCATCGGCTTGGATGCCGCCGAAGTCTTGGAGTCACAGGGTTACAAGGACGCCCTGCACCAAGTACGCAAAATGGAGGCTGATCATTCATGGGCTTGCTGATCATCGTCCCATTACTGGTCAGCGGATACATGGTCTGCATCAGGCACCCCTTCTTCTATGTGCGCCTGCACCGTTTCCAAGGGCAACTGCTCTATTTGCAGGTGGCCAGAATGGGGATGGCTTGCCTGATTGTCTCGACCCTCCTGACCGCAGCCGTCCTGGCAGTGTCAAAGCAGGCGGTCCCGATCATGGGTCATGTCATTGCAACAGACTACAGCAGCTACTTGGGCACGCTATTGGTGCAACTTGATATTGCCAACGAAAAAAACGGCACTCTATGGATTTTCCTGATGCAGATCGGGCTGACGGCCCTGGTTATGCCTTTCTTCTGGTCAGCGTTCTATGTGGGCGCGAAGAAGAAAATATTGCAGCTGGAAACAGACGTCCAGCTCCACTCGCTGCTGGCGCTGGGTGTCCTTGAGGGTACACCTTTCAGAGTTTTGCTGAGAGAGTCCATCGCGCAGTGCCGGCCGTGCATGTTCAGCTTGAACGATCGCAAGGTCTATGTCGGAATCGTACTGTTCGCCGGCACACCGACCGAGTCCGAAGGTGTCGATCATGCCTTCACGCTAATCCCCATACTTAGCGGTTACCGAGACAAGGACACACTAGAGGTCACGCTGAATACTCACTACTCAAATGCAGCCACCCCGCCGCCCATCACACTGATCCAGGAAAATGTCGTTTCCGCTACACAGTTCGACTTCACGATCTGGAACGCGGTCCACACCCGCAAAAACCGCAAGCCGCGACAGGGCGAGTTCCATCAACACCGCCCCGCGCGTCCGATGCACGCTGAAAGCCTCTGCGCCTGAGGCTCCAACGTCAGTCAAACTTCCAGTTCAACCTGACGCGTAACATCTGCCCATCGTTATTGAACTTGGAATCATAGCCAGTCCCTGCTCCACCGATGCCCGGAATCACCGCGACGTTCAGCTTGTCTTCACCCAGGTCGTAGTACAGGTATTCGGTCTTGAACGACAGGTTCTTGGGGATGGCCTGTTCGATACCAGCTCCCACCGTATAACCCATCTTGAAATGGCTCTGGTCGTCGCTGAACTGGGTATTGCCTGTGGGGCCGAACATGTCGACGTTCTGGCTGGTTTCGCCATAGGCCAGACCAGCCGTGCCGTAGACCGGGGTGTGGTCGAACGCATAACCGAAGCAACCGCGCAGGGTCCCAAGGTACTTGATCTTCGATTCGAATTTGTTGTTCAGCGCTAGGCGGGTACTGAGTTTGGCGGTGCCGATGCCGCGCCGCCCCCTTGCTGGCAAGTAAAGCCTGAGAATCCTGGATGACGGAGTTGACGAACGGTCATGCGAATGTTCAGATGCCGCCCTGTTTCAGGTGCCCCCTGCCGCCGTGCTTGGGGTGAAACGGGAAACCGGTACGCTCTTTGAGCCAGTCCGGTGCTGCCCCCGCAACGGTATTCGCGTGCCCCCTTCGACACACCACTGTGGCCTGCGCGCCATGGGAAGGTGAAGGGATCCATACGCGAGAGCCCGGAGACCGGCCTGGAATTTCTGTTAGGCAAACTCCTGCGGTGGGCGGGCATGGGCCGGTGTCGGCGTGTGCGCGATGCCTTCTCCTGCGTGCTTCTGCGAAGATACTTTCGAGAAGACTATGATTCGACGTTCCCTGATCCCTTTGTTCGGCTCGCTGTTCAGCCCCCTGTTGCTGGCCGACGACAACACCCTGGTACTCAACCAGCAGATCGTCTCCGCCCCCTCCGTGGAATCCACCACCGTCGCCGCCATGGCCCAGTACGGCAGCAAAGTGGAGATCGTCACCCGCGAACAGATCGAACGCGCCGGCCCCGCCGCCGACGTGACGCGGGTGATGCAGATGTTCATCCCCGGCCTCTACGTGGCGCCGAAAAACGGCCCATTCGACTACGGCACCTATTCCCTGCTGGGCGGGCGCAACGATGACACGCTGATCCTGCTCGACGGCGTACGCCTGAACAACCGCCTGTATGGCGGCCTGTACCTCGACACGCTGCCGGCCAACGCCATCGAGCGCATCGAAGTGCTCAAGGGCGGCCAGAGCCTGCTGTTTGGCACCCAGGCGGTATCGGGGGTAATCAACATCGTCACGCGCAGCCCGCAGACCCGCGAGACGTCCGGTGAAGTGAACCTGGGAGTCGATACCTTCGGCGGCACCATCGGCGATGCGCGGGTCGAGAAGATCTTCACCAACGGCTGGGGAGACCTCGGCCTGCTGGCGTATGTCAGCCGCAACGCCTCCGAAGGCTACCAGCCGTTTCGCAACAGCGACTACAGCGGCCGCGTCAGCGACAAAAAACGCTCGTACGAAGTGACCACCTTAGGCACCAAGGCCATCCAGTCGTTTGGCGATGACTCGCGCCTGGAGCTGTTCTACCAATATGCCGATGCCAACCTTGATTTCGCGCGGCCGGTAAACAACTACAAGACCACCAACGACCGCGTGCAACAGATCGCCACGGCCACTTTCGAACAGGCGATCAACGAGCGCTTGAGCTACTTCGTCAAGGGCCATATCAACGATTGGGACACGCGTTATACACGGATCGACAACACCGCGAGTGGCGGCCGCAATGTGCGCAATCACAATGACTACTGGGGCTTTACCGATTGGGGCGTGCAGGCCGAAGGCAAGGCTGAATTGCCAGGCGGCCATGTGCTGGTGGTGGGCAGCGACAACCAGTGGTTCAAGGGTCAGGACGATGTACTGGTGATCGACGACAACAAGGCCCAGGCCCATGCGCTGTATACGCAGTTGCGGCCACAGATCGACGCATTGCCCAATTGGCACCCCAGCATCGGCGTGCGCCATGAAGCCATGAGCGGCGGCGACAGCGCAACCGTCGGCATGCTCACCTCCCTCTACGACCTCAACGACCACTGGGCCCTGCGCGGCCAATACGGTACGGCCTACAAACTGCCCAACGCCGAGCAGTTGTTCGTCAACGAGCCAGGCGACGAAATCGGCAACCGCAACCTCAAGCCGGAGAAAAGCCGCAACGCCGAGCTGGGTATCGATTACAAAGGGTTGCTGGCCGAGCGTGATTTCAGCGCCAGCGTCACGCTGTTCAAACGCAAGATCACCGACCTGATCACGCTTGACGATGTGCAGTGGGTCAACGGCCAGGGCCAGATCCAGATGCGCGGCTTCGAGGCCGACGCCAAGCTTGCACTCGACGACCAGTGGAGCCTGCAAGCCGACATGACGCGCAACCTCACCGAGTCCCGCACCGGGGTCACTATCAACGACATTCCGAGCTTTTTCGCCCGTTCACGGATCGGTTTCGAATCGGAAAACCGCTTATGGGGCGCAGGTACTGCGATCCGCTATATCCGCGACATCACCAGCTCGAAAAAAGTCGAATACGGCCACTACTCCGTGGTGGACGCCGATGCCTATCGCTACCTCGACAACGCCCACCAACACCGCCTGAGCCTGTTGGTGGAAAACCTGTTCGACCGCGACTACGTCACCAGCCGCGCCAGCAACGTCGATAACCTCGGCCGCCCGTTCACATCGCAGGTGCGTTACACGTATCGTTTCTGATGACTGAGATCACCAAAATCGACGGGGTGGACTTCCATCCCGACTGGTCCCGCATGCCGGACCACGCCCGCCATGTATTCCTGTGCACCGGCCCGCGCTGTACGCAGCGCGGCGCCTTGCAACTGTGGAAAACCCTAGGCCGCCGGTTGCTGGAACATGAACACATCGAAGTGCCCGGTGGCGTGCTGCTGACGCGCACCCATTGCCAGTTCCCGTGCAACCTCGGGCCGGTACTCACGGTATATCCCGAACGCTGCTGGTATGGCGTGCGCAACAAGGCCGATGTGCTGCGCCTGGTGGATGTGCACCTGGTGGGTGGCGATGTGGTGCAAGACCTGCTGATCAAGGACCTACCATGAGAAAAACCTGGTTATTGCCAGTCGCGCTGTTCTGCTGCACACCGGCGCTGGCAGACAGTTATCGCAACTGCGCCCAGGATTGGAGCGTGCCTCCGTCACCGCCTTCGCGCATCGTGGCACTCAACCAGCACGCCGCCGATCTGCTGCTAGCGCTGGATGCCGGGCCTTCGCTGGTGGGTGTCGCGTATCTGGACGACAACGGCATTGCACACCGGCATGACGAGTACTTTGACGTGCCGGTCATCGCGACGAAATACCCGTCCAGCGAAGTGCTGTATGCGCAACGTCCGGACATGGTGGTGGGCGGCTTTGCCAGTGCGTTCGGTGATGGAGTCACCTCCCGCACCGGGATGGCAAACAACAGAGTGGCGTCGTACCTGCTGGAGTCCGCCTGCGCGGGTCACTCCCTGGATTATTTTGGACATATCCGCCAGGACCTGTTTACCCTCGGCGCCCTCCTGCACAAAAACCAGCGCGCTCAAATGCTGAGCGATGCGTTGGATGCTGACCTGGCACACGCCCACGCGCTGATCGGGGATGCCCGTCCGCTGTCGGTGTTTTACCTGGACAATGAAGTGGGGGGACTCGATAGCGAAGGTCAACGGGGTTTTGTCACCACCTTGCTGGCAGCTTCCGGTGCACACAATGTACTGGCCGATATCCCGTTGTCACGGGTGACCGTCAGCAATGAAACTCTGTTGGCCAAGGACCCGGACGTGATCCTGCTGGCCGACGCGCTGTGGTCACCGGCCAGCCGCAAGCGGCAGTTGCTGACCACCGACCCGGTGCTTTCGAAGCTGCGCGCCGTGCGCGAGAACCGCCTGATCGACATTCCCTTCACCCACGTGGTGCCCAACATGGGGAGCGGTCAGGTGGTTCTGTCATTGACACAGCGGTTCAAGGCGCTGGCAATTCGTGACCAGCGGTAAAGAGTCCTTTTCGGATTCGGCGGTTTTTCCGAAGGAACGACGGGCGGATACTCGACTCCATTCTTCACACCCCTTCAGGAGTTACTGATGTCTATCCCAACGCACAATATCCCGGCCTTCGGCCTCGGCACTTTCCACCTGCAAGGCCAGGTGGTGATCGATTCCGTCAGCACCGGCCTGGAACTGGGCTACCGTGTGATCGACACCGCACAGATCTACGAGAACGAAGCCGACGTCGGCCAGGCAATTGCCGACAGCGGCGTGCCGCGTGACCAGTTGTTCATCACCAGCAAGATCTGGATCGCCAACTTCGCCGAAGGCCAACTGATTCCAAGCCTGCGCGAAAGTCTGGGCAAACTGAGGACCGACTACCTGGACTTGACCCTGATCCACTGGCCCTCGCCGGACGACCAGGTGCCTGTTACCGAATTCATGGGCCAGTTGCTGGAAGCCAAGCGCCTGGGACTGACCCGCCAGATCGGCATTTCCAACTTCACCGTCGACTTGATGAAACAAGCGATTGCAGCCGTTGGCGCCGAAAACATCGCCACCAACCAGGTCGAACTGCACCCCTACCTGCAAAACCGCAAGGTCGTAGACTTCGCCACCGCCAACGGCATTCAGATCACGTCGTACATGACCCTGGCCTACGGCGAAGTGCTCAAGGACCCGGTGATCCAGCAAATCGCCGAACGCCATCAGGCGACCCCAGCGCAAGTGACGCTGGCCTGGGCCATGCAATTGGGCTACGCAGTCATCCCGTCGTCAACCAAGCGCACCAACCTGGAAAGTAACCTCAAGGCCCTGCAACTGACCTTGAGTACTGCCGACATGGCACAGATTGCCGAGCTGGAACGCGGCCATCGCCTGACCAGCCCCAAGGGTATCGCACCGAAATGGGATTAACCCCCGGCTGCCGGCTGGGATAACTCGCGCAACCACGGCAACACCCGCAGGCCGGCAGTGGCTGCGGGTGGGTCAATGATGTCCATGAAGTGTTCAAGGTTGACGTTGTCAGGCACGCCGGGCAGCCGCACCAGCACCGCCGGCGTTACGTCAGCGCGGGTACTCAGGTCCAAATGATCGTAGAACAGCACGTGGTGCGCCTGGGGTTGAGACCCGCAAGCATGAGCCGTCAGCCCCGCATTGATGATCAGCACATCAAAGGGCAGAGCCGGGATAGCGGTGAGCAACTGGGCCTCTTCAACGGTTTCCACCGGTACGATCCGGAAGTACCCCAACCGATTGAGCATTTTCTCAATATACAAACGTTGCAGGTGTTGTTCATCGGCAATCAGGATGGTCAGTGCTTTGTTTGGCATGGCGAATCCCTGGGCAGGCAGCGCTCGTCAGTGAGCGAGCCCCATTTTCCAGACATACCCCGAACACAAAATCAGGTTTATTCCTACTCCATGTAGGAATTCTCCCAAACCCACCGAATAGACATCCACTTCAGTCAAGTCTGCTTGATGCGTTCGCTCAAGTTATGATGCAAGCTATCAATGGCGTGGCCAATGGCTTCAACCGAAGCCGCCAATGCATCACGGTCCCCCCTTTCACACACGCCCTCCAGCGCTTCACAACAAGCGACCAGCGCCACCGCCTTGACCATGCGAACCCCACCTTTGACGCGATGGGCCAGGTCATGCAACTCGCCAAAGTCCACGTGTTCTTGCAGCGCCCATAGCGACGAGCGTTCCTTCGCGAGGCTACCGAGTAATGACGTCAGCAACTCATTGAGCCCGGCAGTATCATCGCCTGTCAGAGCGATCAGCGTACTCAAGTCACATACCGGCACGCCCTCTTTCACCACCGCTGCCGCGGTGCGCGACGCCAATGCCGTGCGCAGATCATCCAGGCCGGTCGGTTTGAAGAGACAACCGTCCATGCCCGCCTGCCGGCAGCGCTCGGTCTCCTCCGGTTGCGCGTTGGCGGTAAACCCCAGTAGCAGACACGGCACCAGGCCACGCTGACGCTCCTGGGCACGGATATCACGTGCCAATGTGTAGCCATCCTTGAGTGGCATATTGCAGTCGGTGATGACGCCATCAAACTGCCCGGCCTGCCACAGGGCAAAGCCCTCAGCGCCGTCCTCGGCTGTGACGATGTGATGTCCCAGGAAGCTCAGTTGTCGAGTCAACAGCAAGCGATTGGCCGGGTAATCATCGACCACCAGGAGGTTCAATGCAGGTGTCGCAGGCGCAGGTTTAACAGGTAAAGAAAGCGCCGTTTCGGTGGTCAACGCCAGCGCCAACGTCACGTCCACTCGCGTCCCCTTGCCCTGCACACTGCTCAAATGCAATTGGCCGCCCATCATCTCGCACAGGTTGCGGCTGATCACCAACCCAAGGCCGGAGCCACTGCGCGCCGATTGGTCGTTGTTGCTGCCTTGGAAAAACGGATTGAACAAGCGCTGCTGATCTTCGGCACTGATGCCAATCCCCGTATCTTCCACAAACAACCGGAGGTTCAAGTGGTCACCGACCAATGCCGGTGTGCTCTGAGCGCCCAGACGCACCTGCCCGTTGGCGGTGAACTTGATGGCATTGCCCAGCAGGTTGGACACCACTTGCTTGAAACGCAAAGGGTCGATCAGCACCGTTCGATCGATCAGCGGATCAAGCTCGACTTGCAGCTGCAGCCCCTTATCCCGAGCCAACCCCTCGAAAACGCGCGCCACGGAGGCCAACAACTCATGGAGATTGGCCTGCTCCAGGCTCAAGGACAGGTGGCCGGTTTCAATCCGTGCAATGTCCAGGATATCGCCGATCAACTCCAGCATGCTCCGGGACGCCATCGACGCCACCTCTAGCGCGTCCTGATCGACACGGCCCTGCTCGGCGTTTTTTTTGGCCAACTCAAGCATACCGAGCACCGCATTCATCGGTGTGCGAATCTCATGACTCATGGTCGCCAGGAAGGTGGTCTTGGCACGGTTGGCGGCGTCGGCTTCCTCCTTGGCCTCCTGCAACTGGCCAAGCAGGCGCTGGCGCTCGCTGACATCCACCCAGCCGGCGATCATGCCCACGACGCTGCCATTACTGTCACGGTACGGCAGCATCCACTGGTAAATGGTCAACACACCACCACCTGGCACCTTGAGTACGCGATCCTGGATCTGCGGCTCGCCCCGCTCCATCAGGTCCAGGTAATCGGCATGGAACGACTGGGCCTGCGGCGGGTTGCCCGTGTCGGTTTGCACCACAGTCTTGCCGATCACGTCCTCCAACCTGAAGCCAAACACATCAAGGTAAGCGTTGTTACAGGCCATTAACCGGCCCTGGCGATCGCGCACGTAAATCGGATGGGGTGTGCCATCGATCAGCACGCTCATGAATCGCATCTGGTCGCTCAAGGCCCGCTCTGCCTGGGCGCGCTTGCGTATCAGGTTGCGCAGGTAGAGCCCCCAACCCAGCGTCACCAGCAGCAGTAACGCGGCCAGACCAAACCCCTGGATGATCACATTGCGGTGGCTGCTCCAGTAGCTGTCTTCGATGATGATCTCGCTGCGCCAACGGTTGGTCAGTTCGTCCATTTCTTCAGGCGTGATACTCAACAACGCCTTCTCGAGGATCGAATACAGCTCCAGTTGGCTGCGGTTGACACCGAAGGCAATGCGCGCCGGTTCCGTGCCGATCGTGGTGGTGATACGCAGACGGTCTCGATAATTGCGCGCAATCATGTAGCGTGCGCTGATCAACGAAACAATAGTCGCATCGACACTCCCCTTGGCGACCAGGTCCATGGCGGCCTCAGGGTTCTCGACGTCGACAAACTTGATACCTGGATAATCCCGGGCTATCTGTGCACCGAGGCTGTTGCCGCCAATGAACGCCAGCCGTTTTCCGGGCATGTCTTCCAGGGTGAGCAGCCGTTCATCACTGGCACGCGCCACCAGCACATAGGGGTTGGACAGGTAAGGTCGGGTAAAGCGGACTTTTTCGGCACGCTCGACGCTAGGCGTAATGACCGCAAGCATGTCCACTTGCCCGCTGCTGACCTCATCAATTTGCCGAGGTAAAGAATTGCTGTGGACCATCTCGAACTTCAAACCCGTGCGCAAGCTGATCCGCGACAACACTTCATCGCTCAGCCCCGCGAATTGCCCCTGCTCATTCAGGAATGACAGCGGCATGAACTTGTCGAGCACCGCGACCTTTACCCGAGGATGCTTCTCCAGCCAACGCTGCTCACCGTCGCTCAGGCGCAACCGGTCGGCCTCCAGGAAGCCGCTGTCTCCGGCACTCCAGCGGCGCAGGATGCTCATTTGCTGGTTGGCCGGGATCACGGCCAGCGCTGCGTTGATGATATTCAGCAGGCGGATGTTATCTCCGGAGAAAGCGAACCCGAACGGGTTGACCTCCAGCCCGGAAAAATCGGCCACGCGCACATTATTGAGGTGATTCTTTTGGATCAGATAACGGGTACTGATGACGTCGCCCAGGTACACATCCGCCTGGCCAAACGCGACGGCGCCGATGGCTTGGTGGGTCGAACCGTACAACAGCAGTTGCGCCGCTGGGTAATAGGCTTGCACTGCGCGAGGCTGCATGTAGTGGTAGAGCATCGCCACGCGTTTGCCGGCCAGGTCGGCGCTCAGTAAATGACTGTCACCCGCGCGAGTTACCAGCACAGGTTGATCATTGGCGTAGGAACGAGACAGTATCAGGTCCTTGTCGGCGGCTTCGTAGCCATTGGCCGACCCGACTAAATCCACTTCTCCCAGCTTGAGTGCCTCGATCACCTCATCGCGGGTGTCATAGCGTCGAACTTCAATGGGCACGCTTAAGATAAGGCTGATCAACCACGCGTAGTCAGCGGTGATACCTTCAAAATCATTGCTGTTGCTAAGGTCGAAAGGCGCGTAGTCCGGCGCCGACACCCCCATCACCAACGTGCGCCGCTGGCGTAACCAGCGCCAGTCGCTTTCATCAAGCGCCACGCCTGGGTTCTCAAGTGTGGCGTGACCGAGGAGCCGTAGGGAGTGCGGCTCATCCAGGGCCATCGCTGCATGGGAAAACAACCCGATCAGCAGGACAGCCGTGAATCTCAACAGCCGGGAGGTGGTCATTTCAGATCAGATGATTGCGCTGGGCGAACTTGGACAGGTGCACTACCGAAGACATACGCAGCTTCTCCTTGAGTCGCGTCTTGTAGGTGCTGATGGTTTTGTGGCTCAGCAGCATATCCTCGGCGATTTCCTTATTGCTCAGGCCCAGAGCCAGCTTTTGCAGCACCGTCAATTCGCGGTCCGACAGCGCTTCGACCAATTCTTGTTCGGTAGTCTGCAAATCGTCACGGCGCACTGAACTGTTGGCCACGCTGGGGAAGCAGCTGTAGCCGGAGCGGATCGCCCTGATCGCCTTTTGCAACTCGTCCAGTTCACCCGTCTTGGCCACGAAGCCCATGGCCCCGGCGCGCATGCAGCGGGTGGAGAAGAACACCGCCAGGTAGGAGGTCAGCACAAGGATCTTGCATGGCAGCTCCAACGCCTTGATCCGGCTGATCACCTCCAGCCCGCCAAGCTTGGGCATGGCCAGGTCGAGGATGATCAGGTCCGGGCGCTGCTCACGCGCGCACTGCATGGCGTCGGCGCCGTTGCCCGCTTCATAGATTTCACCAAAGCCTTCTTGCTTCAACAGGTACTTCACGGTGGCACGGATAAAAGGGTGATCATCCACAATTAAAGCTTTGCTCATAAGACTCCCCCGAGGGATCAGTACGCTTACATATCACACGGGACCCATCTACCTGTGAAAAGTAACAGTTCCGACAAACGGTACTGATTACTCTGCATGACACTTCAGGTAGGACAGACCCCTCCTTTTGATAGAACACTGTCAATACGTTGAGCTGCGCCTTGGTTTCTAAGGCGCAAGGGCGCAACCTTAACAACGGTGTGGCTTATCAAATGAAGGGATAGTCTCGATTGCTTGTAGGACTTTTCCTCGTAACAGCATAGTCAGCTTTGCGCGGGACAATCCCAGACAGCCGGGGATTACTCGGTAGTACTTGGGCTCCAGAACGCTTGCACCACCAGGGTCGACATCGAAATTCGCGCCACCAGCGCGTCCAGTTCGTCACCGTCCACCGACGTCACGGCCAAGGTGGCTTCGATCTCCACTTCTTCCGTGCCAAAGGGACGCACGTCCACATCGCTGGCCGGGTAGTTGCAACGTGCCAGCTCCGCTTCCAGCAAAGCCAGTACGGCTTTCTGCTGGGTACGCCGGGCGATCACATACAAGATGTTGGTGACCTCTGCCGACACCACGTCCAACGGCTGACGGTTGATGTTGTTGACAATCGGTCGCAGCAAGGTGTTTGCCGCAAGCACAAACAGCGTGCCAAGCAGCGCTTCGAGCACTAGGTCGGCCCCCGCGCAAGCGCCCACAGCCGCCGATGCCCAGAGGGTGGCCGCCGTATTGAGCCCACGCACGTTGCCCTCTTCACGCATGATCACACCGGCACCGAGAAAGCCGATGCCCGAGACCACATAGGCCACCACCCGCACCGCGCCTTCCGCGCCGCCGAGTCGGCTAGCCATGTCGACGAAAATCGCCGCGCCCACTGCCACCAGCACGTTGGTGCGCAGGCCCGCCGTACGCTGGCGGTATTGACGTTCGAAACCGATCAAGCCGCCGAGGACAAAGGCCGCAGTGAGGCTGACCAGAGTGTCGACCAGAGATTCAAGGTTGATGTTGTTGATTGCTTGCATAGGAAATCTTCCCTGTTCATTGCCAGCCAAACTTACGGATGTAGTAGCCCTTCACCGCCTGGGTCAGCGCCATATACGCCAGCAGAATCACCGGCAGGAACACGAAGTACAGCGACGGCAGCGCCTGCAACTTGAAGTAATGCGCCAGCGGCCCCATCGGCAGGAAAATCCCCACGGCCATGATCACGCCGGTCATCACCATCAACGGCATCGCCGCACGGCTTTGCAGGAACGGGATTTTCGGGGTGCGGATCATGTGCACGATCAGCGTCTGGGTCAGCAACCCCACCACGAACCAGCCAGACTGGAACAGGGTCTGGTGGTCGGGAGTATTGGCGTCAAAGACGTACCACATGAGTGCGAACGTGGTGATGTCAAAGATCGAACTGATCGGCCCGAAAAACAGCATGAAACGACCGACATCTCCTGGCTGCCAGCGCTGGGGTTTACTCAGCATCTCGTCGTCGACGTTATCGAACGGGATCGCAATCTGCGAAATGTCATACAGCAGGTTTTGCACCAGCAGATGCATTGGCAGCATCGGCAGGAACGGAATGAACGCGCTGGCCACCAGCACCGAGAACACGTTGCCGAAGTTGGAGCTGGCAGTCATTTTGATGTACTTGAGCATGTTGGCGAAGGTGCGACGGCCTTCCAGCACACCCTCCTCCAGAATCATCAGGCTCTTTTCCAGCAGGATGATGTCGGCAGCTTCCTTGGCGATATCCACCGCGCTGTCTACCGAAATACCGATATCGGCGGTCCGTAGCGCCGGCGCATCGTTGATACCATCGCCCATGAAGCCGACCACATGCCCATTGGCCTTGAGCAAGCGCACGATGCGTTCCTTGTGGCTTGGCGTCAGCTTGGCGAACACATTGGTAGTTTCCACGGCCTTGGCCAGTTCGGCGTCGGTCATGTCCTCAATGTCGTTGCCCATCAGCAGACCCTGTTGCTCCAGGCCCACTTCGCGGCAGATCTTGGCGGTGACCAGTTCGTTGTCGCCGGTCAGCACTTTCACTGCCACGCCATGGGCCTTGAGGGCTTTGAGCGCAGGCGCGGTGCTTTCCTTGGGTGGGTCGAGGAACGCGACGTAACCGATCAGCGTGAGGTTATTCTCATCCGCCAGGCTGTAGGCGTCACGCCCCGGCGCCATCGGTTGCGCGGCCACGGCGACCACGCGCAGGCCTTCTTCATTGAACGCGGCGGTGACCTGACGGATACGTGCCAACAGGTCATCGGTCAGTGCTTCATTGACGTCGCCATGGCGCACGTTGTTGCACACCGACAGAATCTCCTCCACGGCACCCTTGCAGATCAACAGGTGCGGCTGGCCCTGCTCGGCGACCACCACGGACATGCGGCGGCGGTTGAAGTCGAACGGGATCTCATCGACCTTCTGGAACGCCGTGCCGACTTTCAGCTCGCGATGTACCTCCACATGCTCCAGTACCGCCACGTCCAGCAGGTTTTTCAGGCCGGTCTGGTAGTAGCTGTTGAGGTAGGCCATTTCCAGCACGTCATCGGACTCTTCACCCCATACGTCCACATGACGCGCCAGGAAAATCTTGTCCTGCGTCAGGGTGCCGGTCTTGTCGGTGCACAGCACGTCCATGGCGCCGAAGTTCTGGATCGCGTCCAGGCGCTTGACGATGACTTTTTTACGCGACAGAAACACCGCGCCCTTGGCCAGGGTGGACGTGACAATCATCGGCAACATTTCCGGGGTCAGGCCCACGGCAATCGACAGCGCGAACAGCAGTGCCTCGGTCCAGTCGCCCTTGGTGAAACCGTTGATGAACAGCACCAGCGGCGCCATCACGAACATGAAGCGGATCAGCAACCAGCTGACCTTGTTGACGCCATGCTGGAAAGAGGTGGTGGCGCGATCAGTCGCGGTCACGCGCTGGGCCAAGGCGCCGAAATAGGTGCTGTTGCCGGTGGTCAGGATCACCGCCGTCGCCGCGCCGGACACCACGTTGGTGCCCATGAACAGGATGTTCTCCAGGTCCAGCGGGTTGCGGGTCTTGGCGTCCTGCTGCTGGGCGAACTTCTCCACCGGCATCGATTCACCGGTCATTGCCGCCTGGCTGACAAACAGGTCCTTGGCGCTGAGTACGCGGCAATCGGCGGGGATCATGTCCCCAGCGGACAGTACGATCAGGTCGCCCGGCACCAGTTGTTTGATTGGCAGTTCGATGCGCTTGGCTTCATCGCGGCGCAGCACCGTAGCGGTGTTGCTCACCATGGCTTTCAGCGCATCGGCCGCCTTGTTGGACTTGGCCTCCTGCCAGAAACGCAGCAGCGTCGACAGCACCACCATGGAGAAAATCACCGTGGCGGCCTTCATGTCTTCGGTCAGCCAGGAGATCACCGCCAGCAAGGTCAGCAGCAGGTTGAACGGGTTTTTGTAGCAGTGCCACAGGTGCACCCACCATGGCAGCGGTTGCTCATGCTCGACTTCGTTGAGGCCATATTGCACGCGCAGGGCATCGGCTTCCTGAGTCGTCAAACCTTCGTAATGGCTACCCAGGGTGCCGAGCAATTGCACCGCACTGCTGTTGGCCGAGACCACCAGGGTTTGCGCCAGGGTCGGCGGCACTTCGCGGCTGACGCTGGCGTCGGTCACGGTGTCGAGCATCGCCAGGCGGCGGAAATGCCGGGCGATGTGCCGGGTCCGCAGGAAGCCGGCAAAGAACTCTTTCAACAGAGTCAGGTTCATGGTGTTACTCCTGCGCGAGGAAAAAACCGTCGTGCAGGTACCGCCGTCTGCACCGCGCCCGTTTTATAGGCACAGCCAGCTTGGCCCGCCTGTCGCAAAAGACAGGCGCGTCCGTAGCATCCCGAGGTGAGGCGGGTGCTGGTCAGCGTCGATGAGAGGGATTCGGGCAGGTGCCAGGACTGGCGCTGCCGGGATGCCGCTTCTCGCTTTTAGTGGCGAGACAACGGCATCGGAAAAATGCGCGTTACCTTGCCAAGCCTGTGCCGGTTACCGAAACCGGCCGACTACTGTCACTCGAACAAGTACCCACTGAGGGTCTCCGCTATTGATGAAAACGCGCGAAGCTTACGCCCCGATGATGAGAGAGTAAACCGTAGGAAAGTTTCCGTATGGGGAATAAGAAGATTCTTCAGGATGGGTTCAGGAAGGTGCATCCACTTGATCTCGCGGCACCAACGTCAGGTAATCACCCACCTGCCCACCTGCCAGGGCCTTGACCTGAATCGATACGCTGTTCACCTGACGCCCCATCGTGATCCCTTCGCGGGTGCGTACCTGCACATAGCCAAGCTTAGGCCAGAAACGTTCGGCCTTGGCATTGCCGATGACTACCGTCAAACGCAGCCATTGAGCGCCGTTGCCCGCAGCCCAAGCCTCAAGATCCGCGTGCAGCCGCTGCGCCAACCCAGTGCCATGCAAGCGTGCATCCACCAGCAACAGCCCGATGTGCCAAACACCAACAGCCAGCAAGTCCGCCGCAATGTTCACCACCGCCACCAGCTGGTGTTCCAGATCGCGGTAACCCAGCCAATACATCCGACTGCACGCCCACCCTGCGGGCAACTGTCCCTGCAATTCCTCATGCGCTTCGGTCGCAGTGGCCGGTTCGCCGTTGACCGCGATGAAGTAATCCGGCGCCCGCTCAAAAAACCGCTGCAACTCGACCTCATCGCGATCACCCAGCTCAACGACCTGAATGCCCACGACGGAACACGCCGGCAACCCGTGTGAATCAACTTCCATGTCCATCGTTCTCAATCGTCCCGCGTCAGCACTTCCAGCAACTCAATCTCAAAACGCAGGTTGCTGTTGGGCTTGATATGCGCGCCCATCGACCGCTCGCCATAGGCCAGATGCGCCGGCACGAACAGGCTGCGCACACCGCCTACCTGCATGCCCATCAAGCCCTTATCCCAGCCCTTGATCACACGCCCGGTGCCGATCACACACTGGAACGGCTTGCCGCGCTCCCAAGAGGAGTCGAACACCGTGCCGTCTTCCAGTGTGCCGGTGTATTGGGTGGTGATCAGCGCGCCTTTAACCACGGCTTTGCCGGTGCCGGGGCGGATGTCGGTGATTTGGAGTTCTTCGGGGCTCATGGGGAATCCATTGGATAGATAGTGTTTGCTTGAGTTGTGTTTCGCAGATAGGGCATTAAATCCAAGTCGACAATCGCCCAGAATCCACCGGAAAAATCAGGATTATTCAGGTGGACATCAATCGCTAAAACTTGCGGAAGCTGTTCTTGATCGGCAATCACCCCTTCAAGGTGCAACGCCAAGGCCTCGCGGACATTATGCAGCGCTTCGGAAAAAGACCTTCCCGCAGAGAAACACCCCTGCACGTCAGGAATGGTCACGCCGTAGTCCGAGTCCGCGTCCTTGTGTACTACCACAGGAAACTTCATTTTTCCTCCTCTGGATAAGCCCTTGAGGGTCATTCAGCCGAATCATTATTTGAGCCTTACTGTTTTTTTACCAGCGTGCTAATCACCTCCGCACAGAATGTGGGTGCGCAAGCAAGAAAAAAGCAGTGACATTTTCCTTTATCTCGCAGGACGTTTCCGAGGGAATCCCAACCGCTTGCGCCGCTCAAATCACGTGGCTAGTCGTCGTCGGTCACTGCCCATTCAGTGACCGGGTTTAGTAGCCCACGATGTGATTAGGCGCCAAGCGCCCCCTTATGCAAGGCGCCTTTTTTCGGCCCTGCGTTATGGTGGACGTGCGCAGGGCACCTTCGGGTGCGCCGGGCCCTAATCACCGGTCTCCTAACCTGCGTACGACCGCCGCCCCGTTTAGTAGCGCAGGTATCGGCTCTCTAGCGTTGATTAGAAGTTGAACCCATGGACAAACCTGTCCCCGCGCCACCCGCTTCAGAACTGCAGTTCTTCACCACCACCCCAGACCTCAACTTCGAAGACGCCCTGGCCCATGCCAGCAGCGTGTTGCGTTGTGCCGCCGTTGCGGCGCAAAAGGCCGGGGATCAACTGGAAGGGACTTCACGCACGTTGGTGCTGTCGGTCATGCACCTGGTGGACATGGCCAGTGTGATGGTGGATCGGTCGCTGGAGTGTATGCAGCCGAGCTAATACAATGTCGCTCAGAGTGAGGGAGCATGCTCCCCACTTTAATCGCTTGCACTGCCCCTACGAAAAAATACGAATTTACTGTGCCAAAATCCAACGCTAGCCTATTTCTGGCTAGCAACACTCACGGTCATCCTGCTCCGAGTCCATTTACTCTGAACTGGGAATATCAGAATGACCATCGGTTCCAACTTCAATTACCCCGCAGACACCGCCCAACACCCCCATCGAAAAAAGCGATCCAACAAGAGCAAATGGGCAGCCAGGTTCCCTAATCCACCTGATTTATGTTTCGACTACCGCGCGCTCGTGGAGCAGGTGAATGGAATTGCCCAGGCTACTGAACCCCACCATAAAATATGCATTATTGGCGCTGGCATTACGGGCTTAACAACGGCACGTGAACTTCACCGGTGCGGCTTCACAGATATTACGTTAATTGAAAAGTCAAAGCGTATTGGCGGCAGGCACCTCACCGCTCTTGGGAATAACAATACCAACACCGTAGGCAGACCGCCTTTCGAGATGGGCGCAATGAGAATGCCGTTCTTCAACACATCAGACGAACCGCCTAAAGATGGGCGTTCACTCATGGCCTATTACGCTAACGAATTCGAACTGCGCCACACAGACTTCCCCAATCCAGGCAGCCCTGCGGTGCGATCCACAGGTATATTTCTACGAGAAGGAAGCGTCGATGACAGCGCAGAACCCACCATGCTTATCTGGAAAAACACGGATGGAAAAACACCGCCTCCAGGTCAAACACTGGGCAATGTTTTCGCAAAATGGAAAGCCTTCGCCGAGCGCATGACGTTGATCGTCTCCGAACATTACGGTACTGAAGGCTGGGAGAACATGTGGAATTTAATAGTCAAAAAATACGAAAGTGTTTCCTTCCGCGACTTGGTCCAAATGCCAAGCATCGGTAGCTGGCAATCAAGTGACCCTGGAAACTTCGGTGGCATGGGCATGACTGCACAGGAATCCGCGGTTTTCTACGCCATCGGCATTGGTGATGGCAGTTGGGGAGCCTTCTATGACGTGTGTTCACTTTACCCTCTGCGCACGGCGATATTTGGATTCAGCAGTCATCTGCAATTAATCCACGGGCGTGTGAACGCGGACGGCACACCGATGGTGTCGCCTTACTTAGACCATCCCGAGCCCTTGGATTCGAGAGGTCTAGCTTTTAACAAACCCAACTACATCGGACTTGGATCCCTGGCCGAATCCATACTCTTTATCAAGCCCGAAGACACACATGACTCTTTATACGAGCACCTCATAAAAACTCACTCCGGACTCATGACCCATTGTGCAGTAACAAAGATCAAGAAACTGAAAAACGGGAAAACACGAGTCTATTTCGACTGGAACATCACACAAAAAGAAAACGTAAAAAAAGAATTCATCGATTATGACTCCGTAGTGATGACACTACCTTCATGGCTGATCGAAACGCAAATATCAATTGAAAACTTCAACCCGGAAATGCTCCCTTTTGAAATCATAGACGCCTACAAAACAGCTCATTGGGAAACCAGCTGCAAAGTGTACGCGCCACTTAAAAAAACGTTTCTCTCTCACAATAAAAAAATCCCTCAAGCCATCGTGACGGATAGCTTGGTTCATGATGTATATACCTACCGCTACAACCCTAACAATACCTACGACTGCATTCTTCTCAGCTACACATGGGAAGACGACGCCACAAAGCTATCGGTATTCACCGATGAAGAACTCGTTGATAGATGCATCGAAGACCTCGACAGAATCCTTTTGAAATCTACCAATATCAAAGAAAAAATATCACCCTACATCGGTCGTAATCACGCGGTGGTTCAACGATGGATGAATGATAAAAACTCGCTTCGCTGCGCAAAGCTTTATCGTGCAGGTACTTATTACGACGCCATGAAACTACTGAAATACAATCGAGACTTTTCTCACAAGTCAGGCTTGTACCTCTGTGGTGAATCCTTCTCTGTCGATGCGGGCTGGACGGAGCCCTGCTTCAGGGGAGCAATCGATACCGTGATAAACATTTGTAATAGAACGCAAGCCGCTTTCAACGGAGGTTTTACTATGGACGACTACCCAACCTATAAAGCCGAACCTTAAAAGAAAGAGACTACAACGTAACGGGAATCACCTGACTTTTAATTGAACACTTGCTCGCCTCTTATAAACGCCCAACCGAATCACGGTTGTATAACAATAAGAGGTCACCGCCATGAGCGAACCAGCAAGCCCCGCACGCGTAGCCGTCATCCAACTGGACCCTCAGGTTGGCGTGAACAACCGAGCCAACAATCTGCGTCAAAGTCTTGCACTGGCGACAGAAGCGGCAAACGGTGGAGCGAACCTGATCGTACTGCCCGAGCTTACCAATTGTGGGTATTTCTTCAGCAGTCGCCAGGACGCCTTTGATCATGCCGAACTGGTTCCAGGCGGCGAAAGTGTGCAGGCGTGGATAGATTTTGCCTGTAAGCACCAGGTGTACCTGGTGGCAGGCCTGTGTGAAATAGACGGTATGCAGTTGTTCAATACAGCGGTGCTGCTAGGCCCCGACGGGTTTATCGGCAAATACCGCAAGGCGCATCTATGGAACCTGGAAAAGCTCTGGTTCACGCCTGGTGATACCGGATTTCCAGTATTTGAAACCCCGATAGGCCGTATTGGCCTGCTGATTTGTTGGGATATCTGGTTCCCGGAGGTGCCACGTATCCTCAGCCAGCAGGGCGCCGATATTATTTGCAGCCTGAACAATTGGGTGTGGACGCCACCGCCGCTGTTCGATGAGGCAGGCAAATGCATGGCGTCGTACCTGACGATGACCGCCGCCCACGTCAATAACGTGTTTATCGCTGCCGCCAGCCGCATTGGCGAAGAGCGGGAAGCGCGTTACCTCGGATGCTCGTTGATTGCCGGAACCAACGGCTGGCCGATTGGCGCGGTAGCTTCAGCCAATCGTCAGGAAATCCTGTTCGCCGACATTGATATCACCAGCGCCCGCAGTGCTCCGATCTGGAACAGCCTCAATGACCTGCAGCGTGATCGACGCAATGATCTCTACGATCAAATGCTCGGCTACTCCCAACACCCTGCCCTTCCGCGCTGATCAGAGGGTGTGCTATGAAAACACTCATTACCGAAACAAGGTCCAACCGGTCCAGGGCAGATCTCACCGTCCTGATACTGGGGTTAGCCAGTGTGCTACTGGTGCTGTGGGTGGCGCTCAGCAACCAATGGTCCTGGCCAGGCTACGCCGAGATGGTCGCAAGCCTTCCCCACCCTGTTGCCTGGCTACGGTGGATAGTCGGGGATATCAGTGAAGTAGCCTTCTACAAGCACGAACTGGCATCGCTCGGTTTGTTGGGCGGCGCCTACCTGGCATGGTGGGCAAGCAAGCACGGTAAAGCCTGGCAGGGATTTTCTATTTCCTACGGAACAGGGTTATGGCCTTGGTTGGTAACCAGTTCACTGCTGGGGTTAATGCTGAGCAATCTACTGTGGGGCTGGAGCGTCACCGCACAGACGTGGCAACCAACGTTTGCGGCATTCGTCTCGTTACCAGCAGCCATGGTGCTGATGTTCGGCGGCGGCTGGAAAGTTGCCGTAAACGGTGCAGTGTTGGGCGCATTGCTGGTGACCCCCATTTGCCTGCTGATCGTGAACTTCGTGTGCGTTCCACTGGGTCTTCCAGTAGTGATCGGCAATGTGGTGGGCATGGCGATCGGCAGTGTCATTGCATTTGTAGCGTGTCGTCGAGTGCCGTCGCTGGTGAGTTCTGATTACACAGCCCCCGCCAAGCCGGCACCCGCGAAGCCGCCCACTTACGGTATCGCATGGGGCCTGCGTCGGGTGTTGGCAGATTTCTCCGAAGCGCCATTTTTCGGAAACGAACTCGCGAGTCTCGGGTTGCTGGCAGGTGTGTTGGTGGCCTATGCACTGAACCCGATCAGCCCGGCGTATGGATCTGGCCTGGTTTTGCACCTGCTCGCGGCCCAGGCGCTAACATCGGCTCTGGGCGTCGTGATCTGGCGAAAACAGTGGATGAAACGAGGATGGTTTCCGACCTACGTTCCACTGGTCCCTGCAGTGCCAGCAGCTGTATTAACCCATGGTGGTAGTTGGACAGTCATCGGTTCAAGTGCTCTGCTTGGGGCTCTGGTCGCGCCGCCACTAGCCTGTGCGATTGCGGGCCGCTTGCCCGCACACTTTCACCCGTACATTGGCAATGTCACCTCAATGGCGTTGAGTACGTTGATGATAGTGCCTTTGGTGGGTTGGTTGATCGAGATGTAGCCCTTGCCCCACGCTGTATTCTTTATGCAGCGTGGGAACAGCTTTTCCCCCTTACAGCCAATGCCAGAACCGACTCCAAAACCCCCGCCCCAAACCATCCTTGCACCGCGCATACTGCGCCGCATACAGCTGTGAACGCGCCTGCACCTTGCTCGCCACCGGCGGCAGCCAGGCCTTGGCGGCGTAGGTGCGTTGGCGGTAGCCACCCCAGCCTTCGTGGTAGTTCAGGTACTGGCCGTAGGCGTCGTATTTGTAGACGCCGTTGACGGTGTAGGTCTTGTCCATGTACCAACCGACAAAGTCGATGGCGTCGTCGAAGTCCTGGCGACTGGCGCCGCTGCGGCCGGTGCTCTTGCGGTAGTCGTTCCACACTTCGTCCTTGGCCTGGGCGTAGCCGGCGGCGGTGGAAACGCGGCCCCAGGGGATGATCCACAGCAGGTATTTGCGGGGGGCCAGGGCGTCCTGGCGGAAGCCGGACTCCTGGTACATGATGGCGAACGGCACCTGAATCGGCACGCCCCAGCGTTTTTGCGTGACTTTGGCGGCGTCGTACCAGTCGTCCTTTTCGCGGAAGATACCGCAGAGGTCATTGGGCGTGCGTGGCGGCGAGGTGCCGCACGCCGCCAACAGGGAGGAGAGTAGTAAAAGTCCGACGGCTTTGGCTGCGCTCAAGGGGCACCTTTGCGAGATACGCGTAAAAAGACCGGCATTTTACGCGTTCATTGAGGTGAGTGCCGATGTGTCATCCAGTTGTTTTGATAACAGCGGTGACCTCCAATTCCAGCATTCCGCCGCTGGGCAACCCCGCCACGCCGACCGCCGAACGTGCATGCCGGCCCTGCTCGCCAAACACATCAATCAACACCTGGGAAGCGCCGTCGACCACGTTGGAAAAGCGCTGGAAACCCTCGCCGCCAAACACAAACCCTCGCACAAACAGAATGCGCTCGACGTTCTCCAACCCTACCACCTGATCCAGCACGCTCAAGGTGCGCAACGCGCAGGTTTGACCGGCCTGTGTCACCCGCGCTGGCGAGGTCTGGTCCGTCACCGGTCCGCTGATCACGCCATCGCCCAGCCGGCACACTTGTCCACTCACATAGGCCACACCCGCATGAATCGTCACCGGCACATAGTCACCCTTGGGGCCTGGCGCCTCGGGCAGTTGCAAGCCCAAGGCGGCGATACGCTCGCGAATACTCATGCGGGCTCCTCGACAAACGCCACATGCCCGCCCAACCAGCACCCCTGCACCTGCCCTGCCGCATCGTGACGAAAGCGCAGGGAAATCTGCGAAGGCCGGCCCATTGCGCGGCCCTGGCGGATGTACACCGGACGATCGTCAGCGGCCACCAAGCCAGTTTCCAGCAGGCCAAAAGACAAGGCCGCGGCGGCGATGCCGGTGGCGGCGTCTTCCGGGTAACCCGAAGACTTGGGGAACTGTCGCGCATCAAACTGGCGACCTTCAAGGTCCGACGACGCGTAGGGATACAACCCCGTGGAACCAATGTGCTCGCACAGTTGCTCCATGCGGCGGAAGTCCGGCTTGAGGCTGTCCAGCACGGCCACGCTCTTCAGCGCGATCAGGGTCTTGACCCGGCTGGTGCGGGCGTTCTGGATCGGCAACGGCGCCAGTTCATTGGACGTGATGCCCAACACCGACAGAATTTCGGCCTCCACCTGCGGGTCGCTCAAGGTTTCAACCTGCCCTTTGGGTTGGCTGATTTCGACTTGAACCTGCGGCGTGCCGGCATTGGTAATCCGTGCATCAACCCGCCCGCTCAACGTCCACAGCGCCAGGCGCTCCTTGTGCAGCATGCCCAATTGATCCAGCAGCCAAATGGCGCCGACGGTGGCATGGCCGCACATTTCCATCTCATGGTTGGGCACCCAGAAACGCAGGGCAAAATCGAAATCGCTGCCGGCCGGTGCGGCAAACACAAAGCCGCATTCATGCCCGTAATCGCGGGCGACTTGCTGCATATCGGCATCACTCATGCCGTCGGCCAGCGCCACGGTGGGCGCCAGGTTGCCGCCACGCGCGGTGGCGGGAAAGACATTGACCAGATGAACCTCGGGCGTCATTTCGCCTCTCCCTTGAGGGTGGAAACAGTCGGCGCCACGGCGTCGACGATGGTGTTGGTGTAGACCTGCTGCGGGTCGAGTGTTACCGGGTCATTCTCGACGGCGTTCATGAAACTGATGTTCTTCTCGACGCCGTCTTTTTCGATACGCGGCGTGGCCGGATAGGACGGCAACGAAGCCATCCAGGCGGCGTCGAAGATCGCCGCATCGGTGTGGGCGAAGTACGGACGCACCGACTCGCGGGCCTTGTCCGGTTCGCTGGCGATCAGGTGTTCGGCTTTCCAAATAGCGCGCACCAGTTTCTCGGCGGTGGCCTTGTTGCTGCTCAACCAGTCCTCGCGGGCGATCATCGCGGTGAACAGGAAGCCGTCCAAGGGTTTGTATTCGCCCTTGGCCAGGTCCATCAGCACAAACCCGCCCTGCTGCGCCGCCGTGGTGACGGTGGGCGGCGACAGCGAGAAACCGTTGATGCTGCCCTGGGAAAACGCCGCCAGCATGTTCGGCGCACCGCCGATGGGCATGATGGTGAAGTCCTTATCCGGGTTCAGGCCGGCGTCCTTGGCCAGGTAGCGCACCAACATGTCGGTGGTGCTGCCGGGGCCAGTAACGCCGATCTTCAAGCCCTTGAGCGCCTCGGCACGCGCCGAGATGGGCGAAGCGGCCGACACACCGGCTTTGCGCGCCGACTCGCCGTCGATCACCACGGTGCTGCCGAACTGGGTCTGCACGGCGGCAAACGCCTGCACGTTCTGGCCTTTGGACCGCGCGCGCACTGCGACCGCAGGCAAACCAACATAGGCATCGGCATCGCGACCGAGCACGGCCGTCAACGCCGCCGAGCCACCTTTTTGAAACACGATCACTTCAACATTCAGGCCTTCTTCGGCGAAGTAGCCCTGTTTCTGCGCGACGTAGATCGGCACATACAGAAAGCCTTCGCTGGGGAACGCCAGGGTGACCTTGGTGAGGTCCTGGGCCTGGGCGGCGGGCAGGAAGGCAGCGCACAACAGACCGACAATCACAAGACGCTTATGCATGATCAAGCTCCAAACCAAGGGGGGTTAAACCGCGACTTCACGTTCCGCTTCATTGGCTTTCCACGGCATCAGCTTGCTTTCGGCCACCTTCACCGCCGTGTTCAGGATCAGCGCCAAAACAATGATCCCAACCAAAGCGGCAAACACGCCGGCGGTGTCGAACTGCGAGGCCGCATCCGATAGCAGATAACCCAGCCCACGGTTGGCCGCGATGATCTCGCCCACCAGCGCGCCGATCAGCGCATAAGGCACCGACAACCGCAGGCCGGTGAACACCCAGGTGAAGGCCGAGGGGATCACCACCATGGTCAGCAGGTCACGTTCCTTGGCGCCCATCAAGCGCAGGATGGTCAGTTGCTCGCGGGACACGTTGCGCACGCCGCTGTAGGTGTTGAGGAACACCAGGAAGAACACCACCGCGGCGGTGAGGATGACTTTCATCGGCAAACCGATACCGAACCAGAGGATGAACAGCGGCGCCAGCGCCACTTTCGGCAGGCTGTAGAAGGCCGTCAAAAACGGATCGAGGATGTCGGCCAGCAACTTGGCGCGACCCAGTACGAGGCCTGCGATCAAACCTGCGAGAGAGCCGATGAAAAAGCCCAGCACCGCCTCCAGGGTGGTGATGCCGGCATGGTAGAAAAATACGCCATTGAGCAGGATTTTCCACAGGCTCTGGCCCACGGCCGAAGGGCGGCTGATGAAGAATTCCGCGCCAAACCAGCGCGACACGCCTTCCCACAACAGCATGAGGAACACCAGGAACAGCAAGCGATAAACCCGAATCATACGACCTCCAGCGAGTGAGCCAATGAAGAAGGGTCAGCGGCGCCGGCAACGTCGGGCGCCAGGCGTTTCCACAGTTCGGCGCAGAGTTCCACGTAGCGTGCGTCGGAGCGCAGTTGCACCAGGTTGCGTTCACCGCTCAGCGGGATATCGAGCACATGGTCGATGGTGCCGGGGCGACCGGCGAACACCACGCAGCGGTCGGCGAGCGCAATGGCTTCGTCGACGTCATGGGTGACGAACAGCACGGTCTTGTTGAGCTTGCGGCACAGGCGCAGCAGTTCGGTCTGCAGCGTCAGACGCATTTGCGCATCGAGGGCGCCGAAGGGCTCGTCCATCAGCAGGGTTTCCGGGTCGCTGGCCATCAAGCGCGCCATGGCCGCGCGTTTGCGCATGCCGCCAGAAAGCTGGTTGGGGTAGCTTTCGCCGAAACCGGTGAGGCCTACCAGCGCCATCAGCTCTTCGACCCGTGCTTCGATCTCGGCCTTGGGCACGCGGCGAATCTGCAGCGGCACCGCGATGTTGCCCGCCACCGTGCGCCAAGGCAGCAAGTGATCGGCCTGGGTCATGTAGCCGACCCGGGTGTTCACGCCTTTGACTTCAACGCCGTCGTAGTGCACTTCGCCGACCGTGGGGCCGAACAGCCCGGCGGTCATGTTGAGCAAGGTGGACTTGCCGCAGCCCGACGGGCCGACTAGGGTGATGATTTCGCCGCGCTGGACCTCCAGCGACACATTGCGCACGGCCACAAATTGGCGGCCCTCGACGTTGAAGCTTTTTTGCACGCCTGAAAATCGGATAAAGGGTTTTGCGCTCACCGCCCCTCCTCGTCCGGTACGCCGGACTTGTCTGTTGTTGGTGAGCAGAGGATGAAGGGATGACAGATTTGTGGCGCACGGGATCGGGCCGGATCATGCGCGGGATCGGGACACCGGTGATTGGGGTTGCGCCAGGAGGAACCAACTCGAATGTGGGAGCTGGCTTGCCCGCGAAGGCGGCCTACCAGACAACCACTACCCAACTGTCACACCGCAATCTAACTGTAGGAGCTGGCTTGCCAGCGATGGCGGCCTGACAGCCGACCACAATCTAATTGTCACACCGCAATCCAAATGTGGGAGCTGGCTTGCCTGCGAAGGCGGCCTGACAGCCGACCTGGATGTTGGATCTGATCGGGTACATATCCGTTATTTAGGTAACGGCCACTTATGGTTCCGCCCTTACGGCGGGTCACTTCTGGAAAAGAGCCCGGAATGCCGGCCCAGCCAAAAGGGCTCTTGCCCCAACACTCGGTACCTCGCCTAGGCTCGGTATGCCCGTAATCCGACAGGGATTTGGGGGGGGCCGCCTGAGATCAAAAGCCAGATCAAAATCACGATCACGATCACGATCACGATCACGATCAAGAACGGCTCGCTTCGCATTGTGGTTTGTGCTGGTGTCAGCTACGGCGCCATTCATCCGGGGAGATGCCCAACACCCGGCGGAACACATGGGCCAGGTGCGATGGCGATTCGTAGCCGACGTTGTTGGCGATCTCCAGCACTGACAGGCGTGTATGCCGAAGCAGGGTCTGCGCCCGTTCCAGGCGCAGCCGTTGCACATAGGCCAACACCGTCTCACCGGTGTGCTGCGCAAACAGGCGGGTCAGGTGTCGGCGGGACAGATGGAACACTGCCGCAATGTCATCCAGCCCTGGCGCATGCTCGAGATTGCCTTCCACGTAGGCTTTCACATCGCGCACCAACATGGCGCCATGGCGCTCGGTGGAAGAGCGTTGCAGGCTCGGCTGACTGAGGGAGATCGCCAGGCATTCGAGCAACAACAGGTGATCGGCCTGGGCCAGTTGGCGGCGGCGATCTACGTAGGGGTCGGGTTGGCTGAAGGCTTTTTTCGCCAGCAACAAATGGTGCAGCGACGCGGAGGTTTGCCAGATGCCCAGGGTGGGCACGCGCAGCAGGCAGTTGGCGTCACCGGACAGGTCACGCAGGGCGTAGCACATGTAGTCAGGGTCGACGTAGAACGCCAGGTGGCCCTGGCTGGCCGTGAGTGATGAGGAAGAATGGCTGCATTGCGGCGGCACCAGCACGAACTGGCGGTCGATCACCGAGGTGCTGCGCCCGCTGTCTTCGTCCTTGAAGCGCAGCAAGCCATGCTCGGGCACCATGAGCATGAACTCGTCATGGGCATGGGCACCGGTTTCATAGGCGCCATTGGAATTGAAGACGCTGTAGATATCACGCATCGCCAGGCACTGCCGGTGGGTATTGAAATGCTGACACTAGCATGTTTGATGCCAGTGAAAAGCAGCGTCCCTGCTGCAAGCATTGTTAAGCCAACGGCACTCGGCGCGTGGTCAGGGCCATCCGCCCTACCAGGAAGCTCAAGGCCGCGCCCAACAACAGCATGGCCAAGGTGCTCCAGGCCGCACGGGAGAGCTGTTTGGCCGCGACTTCGCCGGCTTCACGGGCTTTCTGCTCGGCCTGTTGCTTCAGTTCATCAACCTTTTGCATGGCCTGCTGATAGGCCTGGGCGTAGTTGTCGACGATCTGGGTAGCTTCTTCCTTGCTCTTGCCGGTGCGGGCCGCAACGATATTGACCAACGCGTCTTTGTCCGCTGCATTCAGCGCGGGCTCACCGGAAGCCTTGACGCGTTCGAACCATTGCTTCAACGCATCGCCAGCCTGGGCAGGGTTGCTGGCTGCGGCGGTCGCCGACTGCTTGCCATCGGCAGCGGCCTGGTCGGTTTTCTGTTCGACGTTGGCCGGGTCCAGTTCAGGCTTGCCACTTTGCTTGAGCAAGGTGTCCAGCTCGCCTTGCAGGCTGTTCCAGTCCAGTTGGATGCCCTGCTCGTTCAACTGCTGCTTGACGCTGTCGCCAATGCCCGGTGCTACCGCGGCAATGCCGCTGCCGGCAGCCGACAGGCCTTTACCTACCACATTGCCGGCGGTGCCGACGACACTGGCGGCCAAGCCCGCCAGCAGCCAGGTGGTGAGCAGCGTGGTGAGGGTCCAAGTCAGTACGCCGTGCAGGCCGCCGCGATCAGGGGCCGTGCGGCCCGCCACAAAGGCGCCGAGGCCAACAGCGACCAGGGTCGAGACAAACAGCCAGATCCCGGCGCCCGTGCCGAACCCACTCAAAGGGTTGCCGGCTTGCATGGGGTCGACGGCGCTGGCGCCGATGGCGGTGCCCAACACACTCAGCACCAGGTAACTCACCAGGGCAATTGCACTCCCGGCCAGTACCGCACTCCAGGACACGCGAAACGGCGAACGGTTGGTTTCATAGACAGGGGTCATGATTGATCCTTTTTGCGTTATTGACCGCCTCAGTCTGGCGAGCCAAGTACCGCTCGTCCCCGCGCAAATGCACCGGGATGAATAGTGCATTTGCACCCCACCCCAGGCAATTGGTCTGCACTATCCTGAAGCCCCGGTGTCGTAATTCCACGCGTCTAAAACCCGGAGAAACCATGACCCAGGATGTCCTCGCCAAAGAAACCAACCGCCGCCAACTGCAGCAGATTGTCTCCGGGGTATCCGACGGCATCATCCTCGCGGAAGTCGACCAAACCATCCTCTGGGCCAACGAAGCTGCGCTGAACATGCACGGCATCGATGACGTCGCTGCACTGGGTGCCAATACCCAGGCCTACGCCGAACGATTTGCCCTGCGCTATCGCAACAACCACCCGGTGCTGTTGGAGAACTACCCCCTCGCCCGCGTCGCCGCTGGCGAAGAGTTCAGTGACGTGGTGGTGGAAGTTTCCCCCACCGAGGACGCCGACAGAACCTGGGTCCATCGCCTGCGCAGCCTGGTGATCAGTGACTCCCACGGTGAGCCGGAATTGCTGGTGCTGATCCTCAGCGACGCCACCGAATGGGCCAGCGCCGAACAGCGCTTCGAAAAAACCTTCAACGCCAACCCGGCGCCGGCGGTGATCTGTCGCCTGAGTGACTTGCGTTACATCAAGGTGAACCAGGGCTTTCTGGAGATGACCGGCTACAACCGCGACCAGGTCATCGGTAAATCCGTCTATGAGCTGGACGTGCTGGAACAGGCCGAGCGCAAAGACCTGGCCATCCAGCGCCTGGGCGAAGGTGCGACCATCCCGCAGATGCAGGCCGAGCTGCGCCTGCCTGAGGGCGGCAGCAAACTGGTGATCGTCGCGGGGCAACCGCTGGACATGAACGAAGAGGACTGCATGCTGTTCTCCTTCATGGACCTGGAGCCGCGCCGAAAGGCGGAAATCGCCCTGCGCCAGAGTGAGGAGCGCTTCGCCAAATCGTTCCGCCTGACGCCCGTGCCAACCCTGGTGTGTAGCGCCGCCAACCGCCAGGTGGTGGACATCAACGAAGCCTTCATGAGCATCACCGGCTATACCAGCGAGGAGCTGATCGGCAAGTCCATCGAAGACATCGACTTTATCGACAGCCCGCAGGCGGCCGCGCAGTTGTTCGCCAACCTGGAAAAAGCCGGCAACCTCGACGGCCAGGACCTCAAAGTGCGCAAGAAAGGCAACGAGGTGATCGACTGCGTGGTCTCCGCCGACACGGTGATCATCCAGGATGTGCCCTGCTATCTGCTGGTGATGATGAACATCACCGAACGCAAACGCTCGGAGCTGGAACTGGTGGCGGCCATCGAAGAAGTGATGCAGGACGCCTCCTGGTTCAGCCAGACCCTTATCGAAAAACTGGCCAACGCCAAGAGCGTCAACAGCCCCAGCCAACCCAATGTCGCCTTCACCGACCTCACCGCCCGGGAGCGCGATGTGCTGGGGCTGATCTGCGAAGGCTTGGCTGACAAGGAGATCGCTTCGCGCTTGAAACTGGCGCCCAACACGGTGCGTAACCATGTGGCCACGGTGTACTCGAAACTGGGAGTGCACAGCCGCAGTGCGGCCATCGTCTGGGCCCGTGAACGCGGGCTGTTTGCCGGGGAATTGCGCCTCAAGAAATAGACCGTGGAAGTACAAATGCACTAGTGCACTTAGTGCGAATTCGCCTTATTGCAGCGGGCAGCACGCCATAACCTTCAAGCATCGAACTTATGCCTGAAGGAACCCGCATGTTTACCCTCTCTCAACTGCGAAATTGCATCGAAGAAGGCCTGTCGCCGCTGACGTGTGAATTCACCCTGTGCCGGGACGCGTCCCTGACCCTCAAGGTCTACGACGCCGAGACCGGCCGTGTGGATCTGGTGGTGACCGGGATCAGCACCAACCGACTGCAGACCCCGCAAGAAGTCGAAAAGATGGTGGAAGAATTGCGCTACGAACTGCAGAGCAACACCATGGGCAAGCTCACGCTGGATGACTTGCCTTCAACGACGCACCAATGAAATAGAATATCCCGCCTGCGACGATGAACGCCCCCAGCATGTAGAACATGTAGTAGGCCGGCAGGCTGGCCAGTACCAGCCCACACAACACCGGCCCCAACGCGGCACCCAGGTTGGACAGGTTCTGCGCCCCGTAGTACATGCCGCGCAGGTGGTCCGGGGCGATGCGGTCGATAAACATGTACTCGGCCGGAAACACGATGATCTCCCCCACCGTGAACACCGCCATCGCCAGCACCCACCACAACACGCTGGTGGACAGCGCGAACCCGACGATTCCCAGCATGAACATGCCCAGCCCCGCGATCAGCCATTGGCCCAGGTAGCGATGCGAAATACGCCGCCCGATCACGTACTGCAAGGCAATCACCAGCACCGCGTTGGTGGTCAGCACGGCGCTGACCACGGTGTAGGTGTATTCGGCTGTGGTGGTGGTCACCAGGTATTGCGACAGCCACGCGGTGAACTGGCCGAAGACCACCGCACTGAGCACGCCGCCGAGGGTGAAGCAGACCAGGCGGTGATCCCTTAAGAGCACCCGCCCGACGGCGAGGAATGGCACCGGCTTTTGCGTGGCATCCACGGTGGTCAGGGTGCGGTCGCCCCAGCGCCAATACAGCAGGAAAAAGCCCACCCCCAACAGCGCCGAGAGGATGAACGGCAAGCTGATATCCAACTTGGCAATCATCGCCCCGAAAAAAGGCCCCACGGCATAACCGACATTGGTCAGGGTGTACTTGATGGAAAACACTTCGCTGCGCGCCTCTTCGGGCAACAGGCTGGCAAAGCCGGCTTTGACGGCGATATCGATCACCGCGTACGCGAGGTTGATCAGGATCAGGCAGGCATAGAACACCCAGAAATGCTGCACCAGCACCGTGCCGATAAAGCCCAGTACAAACAGCGCACTCAGCCCCAGCAACAACCGGTAGCTGTTGATGCGGTCGACAAGGAAACCGCCATACACGCTGAGCAACGAGCCGACGATCAGCGAGCTGCCGATGACCAGGCCAACCTGGGTGATGTCGAGGGCAAAGCGGTGGGTAAGGTAAATCACCAGGTAGGGAAAGGTGATGGCCTTGGCCAGCGTCAGCATGAGCGTGGCCGAAAGCAGCAGGTTTACGGTGCGGGGGTAGTTTCTTATTGTGGCAAGCATCCTGCTCTCGATCGTTGAAGGTAACGCGGCGTCTATGGCCGGTTACCTTAACCCAGGGCAGGCACTACCGACACGGTCATTTCTTGACGGGGGTGATCTCGAGAATGGTGCCGTTGGTGGTCTTGAGCAGCACGAATTTATCGCCTACCCGCGTCCATTGGCTGTCTTCCTCAGGCTGCTTGAGGCCGCGCTTTTTCCAGTCGCTGACCGCCGATTCCTTGCGCATCAGCATGTCCGGCGCACGGTCACCCTCTTTCAGGTCACGGGTGTTGATGTTCGAAGGTTGCACGGTTTCCTGGGGGGTGTCACCGGCCTGCACGATAAAGCTGGCGGTGGACAAGCTTGTGGCGACCAGCAGGCTGGCAATCAGGGATTTGGCTTTCATGGGTGCTCCTTCAATGAATGATGCGTACCCAGGTTCGGACCGCTGCGATGCGTGATCATTCCATCGGGCCTCTCACTGCCCCAATGGGTTGGGGCCGCTTCGCGGCCCAGCGGGAACAAGCCACCTCGCCACCGCAATGGCTAATCAACTGCCAAGGGTGTGCCTTGATGGAACACCATCTGCCACTGCCCTTCTTCTGCCCGCCATACCGAGCTGCGCAACGAGGTCCCGACTCCGTTCCGGTGACAGCGATAGGTGACCAACGCTACATGCTCGCTCAGCATTTTCACCACGAACTCGGTCATGCTGCGCGCAGAAAACACCTCATCCTGCAGCCCGTCGATCACCTCGGCCTTGCTGCCCCACACATGGCCGCTGGCGCCGAACTCAACAAAATCATCGGCCAGCAATCGTGCCAACCGCCTTGTATCCGAACGGGTCGCGCTTTGCTGTAGTGCCTGTTCCAGCCCGAACAAGTGCGCGTGTAAATCCATGCTCATTGCCTCCATGAAATAAATCCTGTAATTTTTCATGAAATTTATCGAAATAAATTTCATGACCCCACAAGAAGAACTCGCCACCCTCGCCGCACTCATCCACGACCTGCGCAAGCACAAGAAGCTCACCCTCGCGCAGTTGGCGCAAAAAATCGAGCGTTCCGTGGGTTTCCTGTCCCAGGTCGAGCGCGGTTTGTCCCGCCCGACCGTGGCGGATTTGACCGCCATCAGCCACGCCCTCGACGTGCCCACCACCTATTTCTACAGCCAGCCCAAACCCAAGGCCGTGGACTGGATCACCCGCCCCAACGAGCGGCGCACGGTGTATTACGCCAATGGCATCACCGACATCCTCGTCTCACCGAGCATGAATGGCGCCTTTTCGATGCTCGACAGCCTGTTGGCCCCTGGTGCCAACAGCGGTGAACAAACCATGAGCGATCGCGCCGAACAAGCCGGTTTTGTGCTGGAAGGCGAGTTGACTTTGTGGGTTGAAGGTGAGGCCGACTCGGTCACCCTCGGCCCAGGCGACAGTTTCCACCTGGCCAGCTTCGCCCATTGCCGCTACGCCAACCTGACCGACCTGCCCGCCCGCGTGTTGTGGGTTTACAACTAGGAGTTGCACCCGTGAAAAGCCATGCCTCCACGTTACTGGCCGAAGTACGGACCTTTCGCCAGAACCATCCCGATGTGCGCTACGTCGACCTGATCGCCCTGGACATTCCCGGGCACTTCTACGGCAAGCGCTACCCCATCGAGATGCTGGAAAAAGTCGCCGCCGGCAGCCCGCTGAAGCTACCGCAGAACGCCGTGCTGCTGGGGGTTCAGGGCGGGTTGTTCAAGATTGGTGATTACTGCTTCAACGACGGCGACCCGGATGCCAACCGTCGTCTGGTGCCAGGCACGCTCAAGCCGGTGAGCTGGGAGTCGCAGCCCCTCGGCCAGATGCTGATCACCTCGGACGGCACCGAAGCGCCCATCGAATTCGAACCCCGCGAAGTGCTGGCCAAGGTGCTCGAGCGCCTCCAGCACAAGGGCATCCACCCGGTGGTGGCGTTTGAACTGGAGTTCTACCTGTTCGACAAAAAGCTCGACAACGGCCTGCCACAATTCGCCCGTGACCCACTGAGCGATGACGCCGACGACCAGCCCAACTTGCATATCGAACGGCTTTCGCGCTTCGGCGAAGTGCTCGACGATATGGCGCAAACCGCCAAGGACCAGGGCATCGACATCACGGTGATCACTGCCGAGATCGGCCCCGGCCAGTTCGAGATCAACTTCGGCCACCTCGACGATGGCATGCGCGCCGCCGACTGGGCCGCCCTGTTCTGCCGCAGCACCCGTGGCGTGGCGCTCAAGCACGGTTACCGCGCCAGCTTCATGGCCAAGCCGTACCTGCAATACCCCGGCAGCGGCATGCATGTGCATGTCAGCCTGTATGACGGCGCTGGCAATAACCTGCTGGCGGCGCACCAGCAGCAACCGCTGCGGCACGCTGTGGCCGGCTGCCTGGAATTGTTGCCCCATTGCATGCCGATCTTCTCGCCCAACCACAACGCCTTCCGCCGCCTGGGCGGTACGGTCAACGCCGCTACCCGTGCCAGTTGGGGCTTTGAAGACCGTGACGCGTGCGTGCGCATTCCCGAGTCCGACCCACGCAACCTGCGCATCGAGCACCGGCTGGCCAGTGCCGATGCCAACCCGTACCTGGTGCTGGCGGCGATCCTCGTCGGCCTGGAACACGGCCTGGAAGCCAAGCGCGAACCCATCGCCCCGCTGAACGAAGATCGCAGCAGTGGCACCGACTTCCCACTGGAAATGCTCGACGCGGTACGTGCCATGCAGCACCAACCGGTATTGCGCGATAAGCTGGGGGCCGAATTTGTCGACGTGTACTGCGAAAACAAACGCCAGGACCACCTGGCCTTCCAACAAGAGATCAACGCGCGGGAATACCGCTGGTTTCTCTAACCGCCACTTTCTCTAACCGCCACCGGAATCACCGATGACCGACCAAAGCGCCCCGGCCCTCAAGGAAATCTTTAACGTCGAACGCCTGCAACACATCGCCGATGAAATGACAGCGGTGTACCCGGCGTTCGACGCCAAGGGCTTCCTCAAGCACGCCAAGGCCGGGTTGGCCGAGTTGTCGGTGATGCAGCGCATGGCGCGGGTCAGCGAGAGCCTGCATGCGGTGATCCCGCTGGATTACCCGCAAACCCTAAAGGTGCTTTACGCGTTGGCCCCACGCTTGAACAGCGCGTTCGTCAGCCTGTTCCTGCCGCATTTCGTGGCAAGTTACGGGTTGCACGACTTCAAGCGCTCCATGGCAGCTCTTAAATACTTCACCACCTTTGGTTCCGCCGAATTCGCCATCCGCCACTTTCTGCTGCACGACTTCCCGCGCACGCTGGCGGTGATGCAAACCTGGTCGCTGGATGACAACGAACACGTGCGCCGCCTGGCCAGCGAAGGTTCACGTCCGCGCCTGCCTTGGTCATTCCGTTTGGCCGAAGTGCAGGCCAACCCCGAGCTGTGTGCGTCGATCCTCGACAACCTCAAGGCCGATAACAGCCTCTACGTACGCAAGTCCGTGGCCAACCACCTCAATGACATCACCAAGGACCACCCGGAATGGGTGCTCAGTCTGATCGAAGGTTGGAACCTGGATAACCCGCACACCGCGTGGATCGCCCGCCACGCCCTGCGCAGCCTGATCAAGCAAGGCAACACCCGCGCGCTGACGATCATGGGTGCGGGCGCCAAGGCCGAGGTGAAGATCCACCACCTACAGGTCACGCCGGCGGTGATCAACCTGGGCGACCGCATCAACCTGTCGTTCAGCCTGGAGTCCACCGCCATTACCCCGCAGAAACTGGTGGTGGACTACGCCATCGACTACGTGAAAAGCGCCGGCCACAGTGCCGCAAAGGTGTTCAAGCTCAAGGCGTTTACTCTCGGCGCTGGCGAACTTCACAGCATCCGACGTGAGCAACATATCCGCGAGTTGACCACGCGTAAGCATTACCCCGGCAAGCATGTCGTCCATGTGTTGATCAACGGCGAGAGGCTTGCCAGCGCCGACTTCGAACTGCGAAACGACTGACACAAATCAAAGAAAAGGCTCTAGAACGGGCCTTTCAGCCACATAAATTGTCGAACAATCCTGGCTTTCTCAGTTGCGATCCATTATCATCCAGCGCCTTCTCGCTACCCACCGGGTAGCTGTTTCAATGTGTCACCCGAGGCGCCCATGTACCGTTTTTCGTTTCACCGCCCCCTGATTGCCATCAGCCTGGGGCTTGTTGCTCCTGGCGTGTTTGCCGCGCTGCAACCCCTGGCCGAAGCACCACTGGCCAGCGACACCGAGCTGCACTGCCACTTCAACCGCGACGCCAGTACCGACTGCACCACCACCTACCGCTATACGATCCTCAAGCCGAGCGGCCGCGAAATGCTCTCGCGCATCGACTTCGATTATTCCGAAGGCGACACCTTTGAAGTGATCAGCGCGCAGTCCACCCAGCCCGGCGCCAAGCCAGTGGCGCTGGATGCGACGCAGATCGACACCCGCACCGCGCCCAATCCGGACCAGGGCTTCAGCCGCAACAAACAGACCTCGCTGGCCTTCCCCAACCTGCGCGTCGGCACGCAGATTCGCTACACCGTGCGCGAGCACCACGCCGCCAAACCCTTGATGACCCAGTTTCACTACGTGCTCAAATTCGGCGCCAGCCCGGCGCGGCGCGACCGGTTCAAGGCGCGTTTTACTGCCGAGCGCCCCATCCAGTGGCGCAGCGAACTGTTCGAGGGTTTCAGCGTAACGCCGTCGCAGAATGGCAAGACCCTGGACGTGGTGCAAAAGGCCCCGACCTACCTCAACTACATCAACGAAGCCTCCAACGCCACGTTGCTGCGCATCCCGCGTATCGAGATAGGCAGCGCCCTGGAGCGCCAAGCGTACTTCGGTGCGTTCGCGCAGCGCTACAACCAGATCCTCGGTGCCAACCTGCCGCCACAAGGTGCTGCTGCCGTGGTTGCCGTGCGCGGTTTGGCACCGGCCGAACAGGTTGCGGCATTAATGCAGCACATCAACGATCACTATCGCTACCTGGGTGATTGGCGGGCGACAGAGCGCGGCTACGTGCCCTTCAACCTCGCTGAAATCGAACAACACGGTTATGGCGACTGCAAGGACCTGGCAATCCTGCTGACCGCCTTGCTCAAGGCCAGTGGCATCAAGGCCGAGACCGCCTGGGTCAGCCGGGGCGATGTGGTCGAGTCGCTACTGATCCCCGGCACCCAGGCGCCGAACCACGCCATCGTGCGCGCCGAAGTGGACGGCCAGGTGTGGTGGCTCGACCCGACCAACCCGGTGTTCGCCCCCGGCCAGGTCATGCCCGATATCCAGGACCGCTGGGTGCTGGTCAACGACGCCCAGGGTCAGGTGCGCGAGGAACATATCCCGCTGGAACGCCCCGAAACCACCCTGCGCCTGGACAAACAGGTGCACTACGACAAACAAGGCGACGGCGCGACCCAGGCCACGATCACCTTCAGTCGCCTGCCGCTGATGCAACTGAGCGTCGCCGACCGCCAGCAAGGCAGCACCGCCACCGACCAGGACATCTGCGCCAACTTCGGCAACGAGATCAGCGACTGCCAGATCACTCGCCCGGCCACCGGCTTTGTGGTGCATGACGGCTATACCGTCACGGCCAAAATGACTGATCAGCGTGCGCTGGAAAAGCTGGCGAATGACTACGTATATAGCGATGAATCGCTCAAGGGTCGTTGGGATGGTTTTATCAACTACCGCCGCCAAGGGCAGCAGGCCGAGCTTGATCTGGGCAACCCGCAAACCCATGACTACAGCATCACCCTGAGCGGCGGGCGGATGGAAAAAACCATCCCGGGTTGCCAGGTGCGTTCGCCGTGGTATGACTTGGACCTGCAGGGTTCGCAGGAGAATGGCGGGCTGCGTTATCACTATCGCCTGAGCCAGAAGGTGCGTTGGTTGAGCCGTGATGAGATTGTCAGCAAGGCGTTCGGGAAAATGATTGAGGATGCACGGGCTTGCGCGGAGCAGGTGCATCAGGTGGTGAAACTCTAACCCCTCTGTTGGGCAGGCCTGGCATCAGGCCTCGCCCAACAACAACCCCTGCTCCCGCGCACACAACTCCACCACGTAATCCCACAACACCCGCAGCCGCACCGATTTGTGCAACTCCCGGCGCGAACTGATCCAGTAGCTGCGCTGGATCCCCTCCCCCGGCAGCAACGGCACCAGTTCCGGGTCGCCGGCCGCCATGAAGCACGGCAACACCGCAATCCCCAACCCGGAGCGCGCGGCTTGGTGCTGGGCAATCACGCTGGTGCTGTGGAACACCACCTTGGGGTTGCGGCAGAAGCTGCTGAGGAATTTGAGTTCCTGGCTGAACAGCAAGTCGTCCACGTAATCGATCCACGCGTGCGCGGCGAGGTCTTCGCGCTTTTCGATCGGTGGGTTGCGGTCCAGATAGGCACGGCTGGCGTAGAGGGCCAGGCGGTAGTCGGTGAGTTTGCGGGTGACCAGTTGATCGACGCTGGGGCGTTCGAGGTGGATGCTGATCTCCGCTTCGCGGTTGAGAATGCTGACAAAGCGTGGCACCGCCACCAATTCCACCTCCAACCCGGGGTAGCGATCAAATAGCCCACCCATGCGACTGGCCAGGAACATCACGCCCAAGCCTTCGGCCACGCCGAGGCGGATCTTGCCCAAGGGCGCGGCGGAGTGGGTCAGTTCGTCTTCGGCCAACAGCGCGACGTTTTCCATGGCTTCGGCGTGCTTGAGCAGCGCTTCGCCGGCCGGCGTCAGTTCGTAGCCCTGGGCATGCTGCACGAACAGCGCGGTGCCAAGGCTTTTCTCGATCGCCTCAATATGCCGGGCCACGGTGGCATGCGTGGTTTTCAGACGTTGCGCGGCGGTGAGCAAGCGGCCGCTGCGCTGCAGCTCCAGAAAATACCGCAGGTCGTTCCAGTCGAACATGACGCCTCCCTCACTTGGACATAAATACTGTCTAAAGCTGTACCCGGTACCTGTGGTGAGCGAGCTTGCTCGCGCTGGGCTGCGCAGCAGCCCCAAAACCGGAAGCCTCGTTGCATCTGAAAAACCGCGTTTGCATGCAGGAGGGGCCGCTTCGCGCCCCAGCGCGAGCAAGCTCGCTCACTACATTGAGCAAAGCCCCAAGGGTCATGCTGTTTAAAAACGCACAGCAGCTGGGTAAAAACTAACATTTTTAAGACGAAAACTAACAACTAGGATGGAGCCAATAAGAAAAACAAGCGAGGCCTCAGATGCCCATTGCAACTGCTGAATACGATTACATCGTCGTAGGCGCCGGCCCCGCGGGCTGCCTACTGGCCAATCGACTGTCCGCCAACCCTGCCCACCGCGTGCTGCTGCTTGAAGCCGGCGGCCGTGACAACTACCCCTGGATCCACATTCCCGTCGGCTACCTGTTCTGCATCGGCAACCCACGCACCGACTGGTGTTTCAAGACCGAAGCCCAGGAAGGCCTGCAAGGCCGTGCGCTGAGTTACCCACGGGGCAAGGTGCTGGGCGGTTGCTCCTCCATCAACGGCATGATCTACATGCGCGGCCAGGCTCAGGATTACGACGGCTGGGCCGCAGAAGGCAACGCGGGCTGGGCATGGAAAGACGTGCTGCCGCTGTTCAAGCAGAGTGAAAACCACTTTGCCGGTGGCTCGGAGTTCCATAGCGATGGCGGTGAATGGCGCGTCGAACAGCAACGCCTGCACTGGCCGATCCTCGATGCCTTCCGTGATGCGGCCGCGCAAAGTGGTATTGCCAACATCAATGACTTCAACCAGGGCGACAATGAAGGCTGCGGCTACTTCCAGGTCAACCAGAAGGCCGGCGTGCGCTGGAATGCGGCCAAGGCGTTCCTCAAGCCGGTCCGTCAACGACCCAACCTGACAGTATTGACCGAAGTGGAGGTCGACCGCGTACTGCTGGAAAACGGCCGCGCCTCCCAGGTAATCGGACGCCAGCAGGGCGAGCAACTGAGTTGGAAGGCACGCAAGGAGATCGTCCTGTGCGCCGGCTCCGTGGGGTCGCCAGGCATCTTGCAGCGTTCGGGAATCGGTCCGTCCAGTGTGCTCACCCCCTTGGGCATCGACGTACTGCACGAACTGCCGGGCGTTGGTGGCAACTTGCAGGACCACCTGCAACTGCGGCTGATCTACAAACTGGAAAACGCCCGCACCCTCAACCAGATCGCCGGCACGCTATGGGGCAAGATGGGCATGGGCCTGCGCTACCTGTATGACCGCAGCGGCCCATTGTCGATGGCGCCCAGCCAGCTCGGCGCATTTGCCCGCTCGGGTCCGGAACAGACCTCGGCCAACCTCGAATACCACGTGCAGCCGCTGTCACTTGAGCGTTTCGGCGAACCGCTGCACGCATTCCCGGCGTTTACCGCATCGGTCTGCGACTTGCGCCCGCAAAGTCGCGGACGCATCGACATTCGCTCGGCCAACCCGGCGGATGCACCGCTGATCCGCCCCAATTACCTCAGCCATCCGGAAGATTTGCGGGTGGCCGCTGATGCGATCCGCCTGACACGCCGTATCGTCGCCGCCCCGGCGCTGAGCCAGTTCAAGCCAGTGGAATACCTGCCAGGCGATTCGCTGCAAACCGAAGACGAATTGCATGAAGCCGCCGCGCGTATCGGTACTACTATCTTTCATCCGGTTGGCACATGCCGCATGGGCAGCGATAAAGACGCGGTGGTGGATGCACAACTGCGGGTGCATGGCGTGCCTGGCTTGCGCATTGCCGATGCGTCGGTCATGCCGCGCATCACGTCCGGCAACACCTGTTCACCTACGCTGATGATCGCGGAGAAGGCCGCGCAGCTGATCCTTTCGCCGAATACAAGGAGTCTCGCCCCGGAGAAAGAACTGGTTCATGCAATCTGAATAGCGGCGCCAGACCTGGCGCCGACAGTGGAACAACAATAAATAATCACTGTGAGGGCTACCCGATGTCAGAACATGCTCAACCCCTGGGTTCGGCGGTCAACACCGTCATCACCCGCAACGACTCAAAGAAGGTCATCTTCGCCTCGTCCCTGGGGACGGTGTTCGAATGGTATGACTTCTTCCTCTACGGCGCCCTCGCGGCGGTGATCAGCAAGCAGTTCTTTGCTGGGGTCAACGACACCACGGCGTTCATCTTTGCCTTGATGGCCTTTGCCGCCGGCTTTGTGGTGCGACCGTTCGGCGCGCTGGTGTTTGGCCGCTTGGGCGACATGATCGGGCGCAAATACACCTTCCTCGTCACTATCATCTTGATGGGCGTGGCGACTTTCTGTGTCGGGCTGTTGCCGACCTACGCCAGCATCGGCATTGCGGCACCGATCATCCTGATCGTGCTGCGCATGCTGCAAGGCCTGGCGCTGGGCGGTGAATACGGCGGCGCAGCGACCTACGTGGCGGAACATGCGCCAGCCGGCAAACGCGGCTTCCACACCAGTTGGATTCAATCCACCGCGACCCTCGGCCTGCTGCTGTCACTGCTGGTGGTGCTGGCCTGCCGTTACTTCACCGGTGACCAGTTCGAAGTGTGGGGCTGGCGCATTCCGTTCCTGTTCTCCATCGTGCTGCTGGGTATTTCCACCTGGATTCGCATGAGCCTGCATGAGTCGCCGGCGTTCCTGAAAATGAAAGAGGAAGGCAAGTCCAGCAAGTCGCCGATCCGCGACTCGTTTGGTAAATGGGAAAACCTCAAGATCGTGCTTATCGCCCTGTTCAGCATCAACGGCGGCCAGGCGGTGACCTTCTACGCGGCGCAGTTCTATGTGCTGTTCTTCCTCACCCAGTTCCTGAAAATGGACCCGGCCCTGGCCAACATGCTGCTGATCATCAGCGTGGTGATCGGCGCGCCGTTCTTTATCTTCTTTGGCTGGCTGTCGGACAAGGTGGGCCGCAAGCCGGTGCTGATGCTCGGCCTGCTGCTGGCGACCGCGCTGTACTTCCCGATCTTCAAGAGCCTGGCGCACTACACCAACCCGGCGATGGACCAGGCCAGTCACCAGGCCCCGATCACCGTGCTGGCCGACCCGGCCACTTGCACCTTCCAGTTCGATCCGGTGGGCAAGGCCAAATTCGACAGCCCGTGCGACAAGGTCAAGACCTTCCTGGTCAAGCAGGGCCTGCCCTACAGCAGCGCCGCCGCACCGGCCGGCAGCCCGGTGCAGGTGAGCGTAGGTGACGTACGCATCGACGGGTTTGACGAAAAAGCCCTGCGTGGCGCCGTGACCCTGGCCGGCTACCCGTCTTCGGCGGATGTGGCGCAGGTCAACAAGACCATGGTGGTGGTGCTGATCGTGGCGCTGATCCTGATTGCCGCCATGTGCTATGGCCCCCTGGCTGCGTTGATGGTGGAGTTGTTCCCGACCCGCATCCGCTACACCTCGATGTCCCTGCCCTACCACATCGGTAACGGCTGGTTTGGCGGGTTCTTGCCGACCGTGTCGTTCGCGCTGGTGGTGTACACCGGCGATATCTTCTACGGCCTGTGGTATCCGGTGGTGGTGACCGGGGTGAGCCTGATCGTGGGGCTGTTCTGCCTCAAAGAAACGCGGCATGTGGATATTGATAACAACTGACTGAAGGCGCCCCTTTCCCTTGCCGGGCGGGGGCGCACACAAATTGCTGTATATCCATACACATAATAGTTGATCAAATCCCTTCTTTTGCCCATTCTGCTCTTCATTCAATAGCGTAACGAACGGGCTGAGCATGCGGCTGTACCTCTGTGAAAAACCTTCCCAGGCCAAGGATATCGCGGCCGTACTCGGCGCTAGTCGCCGGGGCGATGGCTGCTGGCTGGGCAATGGCGTCACGGTTACCTGGTGCATCGGCCACCTGCTGGAAACCGCGCCGCCCGACGCTTACGACGAAAAGTACAAACGCTGGGTGCTGGCCGACCTGCCCATCGTCCCGGAAAAATGGAAGATGCGCGTCAAGCCCAAGACCGCCAGCCAGTTCAAGGCGGTCAAGCGTTTGCTGGGAGAAGCCCAAGAATTGGTGATCGCCACCGACGCCGATCGCGAAGGCGAGATGATCGCCCGCGAGCTGGTGGAACATTGCCGCTATCGCGGGCCGATCCAGCGTCTGTGGCTGTCGGCCCTCGACGATGCCTCCATTCGCAAGGCCCTGGCGGCCCTCAAGCCCGGCGCCGAGACCTTCAGCCTGTACCACTCGGCCCTGGGCCGTTCCCGCGCCGACTGGCTTATCGGCATGAACATGAGTCGTTTGTTTACCTTGTTGGGGCGCCAATCCGGTTACCAAGGCGTCTTGCCCGTGGGACGGGTGCAAACGCCGACCTTGCGCCTGGTGGTGGACCGCGACCGCAGCATTGCCGATTTTGTGCCGGTGGCATACTGGGCGATCGATGTCGATCTGCGCCACGAACGCATGACGTTCACCGCCCAGTGGCGTGCGGCCGAGGATGCCTGTGATGACCAGGGCCGGTGCCTCAACCCGCAACTGGCACGAGACGCAGCCGATGCCATGGCCAATGCCGCCACCGCACGGCTGGTGAAACTGCGTACCGAACGCATGCGTGAAGTCGCTCCCCTGCCCTTTGACCTGGGCACCCTGCAGGAAATCTGCTCGAAGAAACTGGGGCTCGGCGCGCAGGAAACCCTGGATATCGCCCAATCGCTGTATGAAACCCACAAAGCCATCACCTACCCGCGCAGCGATTGCGGCTACCTGCCACTGAGCCAGCACAGTGACGCGCCGAAGATTCTTGCTGCGCTGGGGCGCGCTGATGCAGCCGTAAACGAGCTGATGCCACATATCGACCCGCAACGCCGCTCACGGGCGTGGAACGATGCCAAGGTCAGCGCCCACCACGGCATCATCCCGACCGGCGCCGGCAAGGATGTCGGGCAACTCACCGGCAAGCACCGTGCGGTCTACACCTTGATTCGTGCACGCTACCTGGCGCAGTTCCTGCCCAACCATGAATACGACCGCACCCAGGCGGATTTCGACTGCGCGGGGCAAGCATTGCGCGCGGTGGGCAAAGTGGTGATCGACCCGGGCTGGAAACGCGCCCTGCCCGAAGCCTTGGCGCCAGCCAAAGGGCGTGAGGCGCCAGCCCCACAAGCGTTGCCGGCATTGGTACAGGGCCAGGACTATGCCGTGGCCAAGGTCAGCCTCAAGGACCTGTGGACCCAACCGCCCAAGCCCTTTACCGAAGGCGACCTGATCAAGGCGATGAAAAACGTCGCCAAGCTGGTGGAAGACCCGCTGCTCAAGCAAAAGCTCAAGGACACCACCGGCATCGGCACCGAAGCCACCCGCGCCGGCATCATCCAGGGCCTGTTGGACCGTGGCTACCTGGTGAAGAACGGTAAGGCGCTGTCGGCCACCCCGGCAGCGTTCAGCCTGATCGACGCCGTGCCTCGCGCTATCGCAGACCCCGGCACCACGGCGATCTGGGAGCAGGCGCTGGATATGGTGCAAAGCGGTGAAATGAGCCTGGAGGAATTCGTGGCCAAACAGGCGGCCTGGATGAGCAAGCAAGTGGCACGTTGCAATGGCATGCGCATGACCATCACCGGCCCGGCCAGCCCGGCAGGCCGAGGCGCCGCGCCGTGGAAAAAGAAACGCAAGAGCGCGCCACGCAAGACTGCAGCCAGCCCTAAACGGACGAAAAAGCCGGCAACTGCGGGGTAAATCGCGAAAAAAACCGGCGAATGACGTTTTTCGACGGGTTTAACGCCGCTTTGGACCTTGCCGCCGCGCGGGCCGTCTAGGATTCTGTAAGGGGAGCCTGACTAACCAACAAAAACCGGAGTGGCCGCCATGAAAACCGTTGCAGAAGTGCTCAAAGCCAAGGACAAGAAAAACCAGGAAGTCCATGTCATCAAACACGACCACACCGTGTTTGAAGCACTGGTCAGGATGTCGGAGAAAAACGTCGGGGCCTTGCCGGTCGTCCAGGATGACGTGGTGGTAGGCATCATCAGCGAGCGTGATTACGCCCGCAAAATCATGCTCAAGGGGCTATCGTCGGTCACCACAAAGGTGCATGAGGTGATGAGCTCTCCGGTGATCACCGTCGACACCCATAAAAAGGTGGATGAGTGCATGAACATCATGACCGACAGTCACCTGCGCCACCTGCCGGTGGTCGAAGACGGCAAACTGTTGGGCCTGCTCTCCATCGGTGACTTGGTAAAAGAAGCCATTGCCGACCAGGCTGACCTGATCAAACAGCTGGAGCAGTACATCCGCGGCGAATAGGGGAACCCATGCTCGACATGCTGGAACATCAAGAGGACCACCTCGACACCCTGTACCGGGCCATGGCAGACCGGCGTTTTCTGGTGTTGACCGGTGCCGGGATCAGCACGTCGTCGGGCATTCCCGATTATCGCGACAGCGAAGGCGTGCGTCGGGGCAAGGCGCCAATGATGTACCAGGAATTCCTCGCCACCCCGCAAGCGCGGCGCCGTTATTGGGCGCGGGCGATGCTGGGGTGGCCAAGGGTCCGCATTGCACAACCGAACAAGGCGCACCTGGCCTTGGCGACGCTACAACAGCGTGAGCGCATCAGTGGGTTGATCACCCAGAACGTCGACACCCTGCATGATCAGGCCGGCAGCCATGACGTGATCGAACTGCACGGCAGCCTGCACCGGGTGCTGTGCCTGGATTGCCAATTGCGCAGCCAGCGTGACGCAATCCAGCGACAGATGGAAATCGACAACCCCTATTTGGCGCAGGTCCACGCGGTGCAGGCGCCGGATGGCGACACGTTGCTCGACCCTGCTTTGGAAGAACACTTCCAGGTCCCCCGCTGCCCCCATTGCGATGGCGAACGCTTGAAGCCGGATGTCGTGTTTTTTGGCGAGAACGTAGCGCCAGCAACAGCAGCCAGGGCGATGGCTGCGGTAGAGCATGCCGAGGGTTTGCTGGTGGTGGGCTCGTCGCTGATGGCTTATTCGGCGTTCCGCCTGTGCAAGGCCGTGGTCGAACAGGGCAAACCCGTCATTGCCATCAACTTGGGCAAGACCCGGGGGGATGAGCTGTTACAGGTGAAGATCGAAGCTGAATGCGAGCGCTTGTTGCCCTTGCTGGCTGAGCGATTAGCCTGATATCTGCCTGACTTGCACCTCCAGAAAATGACGCCCAAGTCACGTTTTCCCGCATTCTCCCGTCCCCAAGGCGATTTATGTAGTGATCAAAAATAATCACTACATAACCGTTGACGTAACCTTTTTGTCCTTGCATTATCGAGACGTCTCCCGGATCGGGAGCGTTGGCAACAAGCGTTTTGAACAAGCTCGTCTGACCGCCGAGCTGTTTTTTCCGGATGTGCACTGCCCACAAGGCGGATTGATGAAGCTGACCGGCCCGCAGGGCTCGGTACAAGGCGCTCAAATGCGGCTTGTCTTCGTTATGAAAGCATTGCGTAGCAGTTCATCAGCAAGACTACATGCATCAGGTTCAAGACCCTGCCCGTATTCGGCAGACAGTCGCCGACGCCCGGTTTTCGCAACCGGAGACAACTAAAGATGTTTTAACGAACCAACTGATAGATCGCCAACTGGTCAAGGGGCTTACACATGAATCTGAACAACCAACCAACTATCGATGAATTGGCTGAGATGTTCGCAGCGCAGAAAGACACACTCGACGACCATATCCTGTGGATTGGCAAATCGGGCGAAGTCCAAATCGACTGCCTGGCGCCCCACACCGAAGAAGCCGAGTTCGACCGCAATAACCGTGAATTGGCGGCGCGCCTGAAGATGTACCGTCGCGGCCAGGGTTATGTCGGCAAGAAAGCGGCGGCCGATCGCAACTTTATCGAGCAGGTCTTCCACACACTTAATACCGAATGGCAGAACCTCAAAGGCCAATCGCACGTTAAAGTGATTGATAGATACTGCTGATAAATACTAATTAGCTTATTAAGTCCGCTCGGTTAGCCGAGCGGGCTTTTTTATTGCCATTATTCTTTTTTATCGACGCAAATTTGCCGGCGACGCATTCCTTAGGACACCGCCGTGCCCAAGACCGCTATCGTCGGCAAGCCGGCTCCTACAGGGTCAACGTGGGAAGCGGCCTTTTGCGGCTTCATCCCGGAAAATATCAAACAATACTTGCGCCGCTGCCGAGAGTTCATGTCCTGGCTTGGTCAGCACACCAATCGGCCGTTCGATCACCGGATCGCTCAAGGTAATGCAATGGGCGCCCGCCTCCTCCATTTGCCGTGCGCACAACGCTGGCACCGCGCTGACACCCAAACCACTCGCGACCATCTTGCCCACTGTCGCCAGTTGATGACTTTCAAGGGCGACCGGCAACTTCATCTGTAAAGCGCCCAAGTGTTCTTCCAGCATCACCCGTACCGTCGACGGCCGTTGCAACGTGATAAACGGCTGCTCCAGCAAGGTTATCCAATCGATTTCGGCGCAGGCAGCCAAGGGCGAATCACCCGGCACCACGGCGATGAAGCGATCGAGGTACAACGGCGTAAACGCCAGTGATGAGCCTTCAGCAGGCTCAAACGCCACGCCCAGCTCCACCTGCCGGTCGCGCACCATCTCCAGCACTTGCTCGTTGATCAAATCATGCACGGTCACATTCACCTGCGGGTAACGCGCGCGGAATATCTTCAGGATCGGTGGCAGCAAATTGCCCGCAAACGATGGCATTGCCGCGACCGTGACTCGCCCGCGTTGCAGGGTGAAACGCTGGCGCAGTTCGTCTTCGGCGTTGTCCCAGTCGGCAATCAACCGGCGCGCCAAGGGCAGCAGGGACTCGCCCTCAGGCGTCAGGGCAACGTTGCGTGTATTGCGGCTGAACAGGCGCCCACCCAGGCCTTCTTCCAGCCCCTTTATGGTCAGGCTCAGCGCCGATTGGGAAAGGTGCAGGCGCTCGCAGGCGGCGGCAAAACTCAGGCTCTGGGCCACGGCGAGAAACGCGCGCATCTGTTTAACTGTCATGACGCTACTCCAAATGGCCGGGCGACTATGCTGTTTTTTAAATCAATCAACCTTAAAAAACAACTTAACAAATCAATCAGCCGGAGCAACACTCGACTCATTGGCTGGCCCACAAACAATAAAAGAGGTGCATATGGCAGGTTTCGATAAACGCGTGGCGTCCTACGAGGAAGCACTGGCAGGCCTGGAAGACGGCATGACCGTACTCTCCGGCGGTTTTGGCCTGTGCGGCATTCCGGAAAACCTCATCGCCGAGATCAAGCGCAAAGGCACCCGCGACCTGACCGTGGTTTCCAACAACTGTGGCGTCGACGGTTTCGGCCTGGGCGTGTTGCTGGAAGAAAAACAGATCAGCAAGGTAATCGCTTCCTACGTCGGTGAAAACGCCCTGTTCGAGAAGCAATTGCTCAGCGGCGAAATCGAAGTGGTGCTGACCCCTCAAGGCACCCTGGCCGAAAAAATGCGCGCTGGCGGCGCCGGCATCCCTGCGTTCTTCACCGCGACCGGCGTCGGCACCCCGGTGGCCGAAGGCAAGGAAACCCGCGAATTCAACGGTCGTCCGTACCTGATGGAAGAATCCATCACCGGCGACTTCGCCATCGTCAAAGGCTGGAAAGCCGACCACTTCGGCAACGTCATCTATCGCCACACCGCCCAGAACTTCAACCCGTTGGCCGCCACCGCCGGCAAGATTACCGTGGTCGAAGTGGAAGAAATCGTCGAACCGGGCGAGCTGGACCCGGCGCAGATCCACACCCCTGGCATCTACGTCGACCGGATCATCTGCGGCACGTTCGAGAAGCGCATCGAACAGCGCACCGTGCGCAAATAATCCGCCCCCAGCCCGAACAATAAGGACACATAAAAATGGCTCTTACCCGCGAACAAATGGCTCAACGCGTCGCCCGCGAAATGCAGGACGGCTTCTACGTCAACCTCGGCATCGGCATTCCGACCCTGGTGGCCAACTACATCCCCGAAGGCATGGAAGTGATGCTGCAATCGGAAAACGGCCTGCTGGGCATGGGCCCTTTTCCTACCGAAGAAACCATTGATGCCGACATGATCAACGCCGGCAAACAAACAGTCACCGCGCGCATCGGCGCGTCGATCTTCTCCTCCGCCGAGTCCTTCGCGATGATCCGTGGCGGCCACGTCGACCTCACCGTGCTTGGCGCGTTTGAGGTGGACGTACAAGGCAATATCGCCTCATGGATGATCCCCGGCAAGCTGGTCAAAGGCATGGGCGGCGCCATGGACCTGGTGGCCGGTGCGGAAAACATCATCGTGATCATGACCCACGCGTCCAAGGACGGTGAGTCCAAGTTGCTCAGCCAGTGCAGCCTGCCGCTGACCGGCGCCAACTGCATCAAGCGTGTATTGACCGACCTGGCCTACCTGGAAATCGAAAATGGCGCTTTTGTCCTCAAGGAACGCGCACCTGGCGTCAGCGTTGAGGAGATTGTGAGCAAGACCGCCGGTAAACTGATCGTCCCGGACCACGTTCCAGAAATGCACTTCCAGTGAGGACAGATTCCATGCAAGACGTCGTGATTGTTGCTGCCACCCGCACCGCCGTGGGCAGCTTCCAGGGTTCGCTGGCGAACATTCCGGCACCGGAACTGGGCGCTGCCGTAATCCGTCGCCTGTTGGAACAGACTGGCCTCGACCCGGCCCAAGTGGATGAAGTGATCCTCGGCCAGGTACTCACCGCAGGCAGCGGCCAAAACCCGGCGCGCCAGGCCTCGATCCTCGCCGGCCTGCCCCACGCGGTGCCCAGCCTGACCTTGAACAAGGTCTGCGGCTCCGGCCTCAAGGCCCTGCACCTGGGCGCCCAGGCCATCCGTTGCGGCGACGCCGAAGTGATCATCGCCGGCGGCATGGAAAACATGAGCCTGGCCCCGTATGTACTGCCCGCCGCACGCACCGGTTTGCGCATGGGCCACGCGAAGATGATCGACAGCATGATCACCGACGGTTTGTGGGATGCGTTCAACGACTACCACATGGGCATCACCGCCGAGAACCTGGTGGACAAGTACGGCATCAGCCGTGAAGCCCAGGACGCGTTCGCTGCGGCGTCTCAGCAAAAAGCCGCTGCTGCTATTGAAGCAGGCCGCTTTGTCGATGAGATCACCCCGATCCTGATTCCCCAGCGTAAAGGCGATCCAGTGCCCTTCGCCGTAGATGAACAGCCTCGCGCCGGCACCACTGCCGAGTCCCTGGCCAAACTGAAACCGGCGTTCAAGAAAGACGGCAGCGTCACCGCCGGCAACGCCTCCAGCCTCAACGACGGTGCCGCCGCCGTGCTGCTGATGAGCGCCGACAAGGCCAAGGCCCTTGGGCTGCCGGTACTGGCGCGTATTGCCAGCTACGCCAACGCGGGCGTCGACCCAGCCATCATGGGCATTGGCCCGGTCTCGGCCACCCGCCGCTGCCTGGACAAAGCCGGCTGGAGCCTGGGCGACCTGGACCTGATCGAAGCCAACGAAGCCTTCGCCGCACAATCCCTGGCGGTGGGCAAAGAGCTGGAGTGGGATGCAGAGAAGGTCAACGTCAACGGCGGCGCCATCGCCATCGGCCACCCGATCGGCGCGTCAGGCTGCCGCGTGCTGGTGACGCTGCTGCATGAAATGATCAAGCGTGATGCCAAGAAAGGTTTGGCAACGCTGTGCATCGGTGGCGGCCAGGGTGTCGCGCTGGCGCTCGAACGCAACTGATTCAAAGAGCAACACGGAAAAGGCCTGGTTCCACGAAAACCAGGCCTTTTCTTAATGCGTTCTATCTGAAAAACGCAGTTCAAATGTGGGAGCGGGCTTGCTCGCTCCCACATTTGATCTTTATTGCCTGTCGGATTGGGGCACCGCAAACACCGCATTCGCCCGCGCCACCACCTTCTCCCCCACCTGCAAGCTCACCGTGGCAAACGCCATCTGCCGCCCCCGCTTGTGATGCTCCAACCGCACCACAATCCACTCCCCGACCTGCACCGCCCCCAGGTAATCCAAGGTCATGCTCGCAGTAATCAACGGCAGCGGCGGCTCGCTGGAAAAGGCCATCGCGTAACCCATGCCGATGTCCGCCAGGGTCGCCAGCACGCCCCCATGCACGGTGCCGCGTCCATTGGCGTGGCGATTGTCGGCACGCAGGCCGATCTCCAGTTGCAGGCCCTCCCCTCGGCAATAGGCCGGGCCGAGCAGATCCAGCAATGGACTGCTGCGGGGCAATGACACAAAACCTTCAGGTACGGCGTGAGTGATCATGGCGGATTCTTCCCTGGAGTGAAGGTTGAGATGTACGCCTGGCCGCAAGCAGCGGCCATTACCATCTACCGCGCAAATCCCCCGCGATGCTTTGCGTTAATCCACCAGACCCGCTTTAATCGCCGCATCCACTCGCTCAAGGAACTGCAATGCGCCACCCGGACGGCAAATCCCTCGCACTTCGTGCCCCTCTTTTGACACTGCTGGCCGGCTTGGCCCTGGTTGGCTGCTCGCCCAGTGACCACTCGCGCGCGCGGGTGATCAACGGCGAACAAAGCCGTGCCGGCGCGCAATTGGCCTACGAACACGAACTGAGTCTGGCCCTTCCCGGCGCCTTGCTTTCACCGCGCATGCAGGCCACTCGCGAAGCCTGCGAAACCGCGCGTTTTGGCGCCTGCAATATCCTCGGCATCACCGAAAACGACAGCGGCGGCCAGATCATCCTGCGCATCGCGCCGACCGGCGTGGAACCGATGGTCACGATGGCTGCTGAAGGTGGCAAACTCGGCCAGCGCATCACCACCGCTGAAGACCTGGCCGATGCCGTTGCCGATGTGCGCCGTCGCCAGGACCGTCTGCAAGCCCAGCAGCTACGCCTCGACGAACTGGCCAAACGCAAGGACATCACCGTCAGTGACCTGATTGCCTTAAGCAAGGAACAGGCGGGCATTGAAAACGAGCTGCAGGAACTGGCACAGGTTGCCGCCGGCCAGCAACGCCGCGTCGATACCAACCGTGTGACCCTGAACTTCCGCTCCTCCGACGGTGCAAACCAGCAGTCGAGGTTCAGCCGCATGCTCAGCAGCTTGGGCGACAACCTGGTGGACGGCACTGCCGACGCCCTGGAGCGGTCGGCCTATGTACTGCCGTTCGTGATCCTGGCGTTTCCAGTGGTGTGGTTGTGGGTGTGGCTGTGGCGCCGCTTTGTTGTTAAGAGCCGCCCTGTGGTGAGCGGGCTTGTCCCGCGCTTAGGTGCGAAGCCCCCCCAGAATGAGCCGCAGAGTGACACCTGAAAGTCCTCAGTGTCTTTGATTGGGGCTGCTACGCACCCCAGCGCGGGACAAGCCCGCTCACCACAAAACTGATCAGCGCTTCATGCACCGCTGATAACGTTCATCCACCCGCTTGGCGAACCAGGCGGTAGTGAGATTGCGGGTGATTTTGGGGCTCTTGAGCACGATGCCCGGCAGGATCGCCCGTGGCATCGGTTTGCCCGCGGCCTTGTCGGCCAGGGCAAACACGCGCTTGTAGAGGGTGGTGTCTTCAAAGTCCAGTTGCTCGCCTTGCTCCAACTGGCTGCGGATGCTGGGGTTGCGCATGTCCAGCTTCGCACCCAATGACCGCACCGCCAGCTCGGTAGTGCCCGGCAGCAGTGAACCGTAGCGAATCAGATCTCCATCCAAGGCCAGGTCGGTGCCCGAGGCACGGCTGACGGCAGCCTGGAACGCGGCATTGCGGCTGGCGTACCAGCCGGCATTGAAGTCGGCAAACCGGTACAACGGCTGGTCATAGTTAACCGGATAACCGAGCAAATGCGCGATGCCGAAGTACATGCCGCCCCGGCGGGTGAACACTTCGCGGCGAATGCTGCCGTCCACCGTGTAGGGATAACCTCGCGCTTGTTTTTGCGCAAAGTCGATACTCACCTGCATCGGCCCTGCGGTATGCACCGGGTTGAAGCCACCAAACAGGGTCTTGCCCAGGGGCACCATGCTGATGAAGTCATCGAAGATGCCACTCAGGTCTTTCTCCGTACGTGCAGCGCCCAGGCGATCGGCGTAAGTCTTGCCGGTGGGCGAACGCAGTTGCAGTGCGCTGCGGACCACAAACGCCGGCACATGGACTTTTCCGGCGCGCCGCAGGATTTCATCCTGGGCGATCTTGCCCATGTTCGGCACGGGTGGGTCCACTTGGTAAGTGGACTCCTGCTCGGTCACCGCCAGCACCGCGCAGATGTTTTCCGTGCTGGGGTAGATTTTCTGGGTATCGAAGGCGGTGTAGATGTCCTGGGCCCACCCCTTGCGATCAGACACCTGGGCCGGTAGCAACTGCACGATCTGCGCCTTCACCTCGGCTTCGCTGCGCTCCGGCTGTTGCGGGTTGCGTGTGGTGGAGCAACCGGCCAGTACCAGTAAAGTGGTAAAGCACAGGATCAGGCGGCTTGGGTACATGGAGCTTCCTTGGGTGGCGGCGGGCCGGGGCATTGCAGATATCGACCGGTAAGTCTAACCAGGGTTCGCCCACCTTGCGCGCTCGCCAGTGACCCGAAAAATGTGACAGGTTCGGTCATCGACCATTCGTACACGGAGTTTGAATGCCATGCTCAGCCTGAACTTCCTGATTACCTGCCTGATTGTCGTATTGATTCCCGGCACCGGCGTGATATTCACGGTGTCCACCGGCCTCACCGCCGGCAAGCGCGCCAGTGTATTCGCAGCGTTGGGCTGTACCGCCGGGATCATCCCGCATTTGCTGGCGTCTGTTCTCGGCCTGTCCGCCCTGCTTCACACCAGCGCATTGGCATTCGACATGCTCAAGTACGCAGGCGTCGCCTACCTGCTGTACGTAGCGTATGCCACCTGGCGCGATCGTTCGGCCTTTGCGGTCAGCGAAACACCGACGCTCTCCAGCGCATGGACCCTGATGTCGCGCGGCTTGTTGATGAACATTCTCAACCCGAAGCTGACCATTTTCTTCCTGGCCTTCCTGCCCCAGTTCGTCACGCCTGGTAGCACGGCGCCAGCCCTGCAAATGCTGGTGCTGAGCGCTGTATTCATGGCAATGACATTTGCGGTGTTCGTGGTGTATGGCCTGCTGGCCAACGTATTTCGCCGCGCGGTGATCGAATCACCACGGGTACAGAACTGGCTGCGCCGCAGCTTTGCGGCAGCCTTTGCGGGGCTGGGGTTGAACCTTGCGTTTGCGCAACGCTGACACCACACAAAACTGTAGGAGCTAGCTTGCCAGCGATAGCATCACCTCGGTTTTACTGAAAGACCGAGGTGCCTGTATCGCCAGCAAGCCAGCTCCTGCAGTGGAGGCAGGTTTAGATCCCAGCCAACGCCAAATCCATCGCAAAGTAGGTGAAGATCAAGTCCGCCCCCGCGCGCTTGATCGAGCCCAATGTCTCGCGCACCACACGGTCCTCATCAATCGCACCCGCCTGGGCACCGAATTTGATCATCGCGTATTCGCCGCTGACCTGGTACGCCGCCACCGGCAGGCGCGAGGCTTCGCGGATGTCGCGGATGATGTCGAGGTAGGCACCGGCAGGCTTGACCATCAGCGCATCCGCGCCTTCCTGTTCGTCCAGCAACGATTCGCGCACCGCTTCGCGGCGGTTCATCGGGTTCATCTGGTAGCTTTTACGGTCGCCCTTGAGCGCGCTGCCGCCGGCTTCGCGGAACGGGCCGTAGAGGGCCGAGGCGAATTTGGTCGAGTACGCCATGATCGGGATATGGGTGAAACCGGCATCATCCAGGGCGCGGCGAATTGCCTGAACCTGGCCGTCCATCGCCGCCGAGGGTGCGATGACATCGGCACCCGCTCGGGCAGCGGCCACGGCTTGCTTGCCGAGGTTGACCAGGGTCGCGTCGTTGTCGACATGGGCACCGTGCATCACGCCACAGTGGCCATGATCGGTGTATTCGCAGAAGCAGGTGTCGGACATCACGATCATTTCCGGCACGGCGTCCTTGATGATCGAGGACATGCGCGAGACCAGGCCACGTTCCTTCCAAGTGTCGCTACCGCTGGCGTCCAAGTGGTGGGACACGCCAAAAGTCATCACCGACTTGATGCCGGCGCGGGCATAGCGCTCGATCTCGCCGGCCAGTTTCTTCTCAGGGATACGCAACACACCGGGCATGCTGGTGATGGGCACGAAATCGTCGATTTCTTCTTCGACGAAGATCGGCAGTACCAGATCGTTGAGGGTGAATTCGCTTTCCTGGAACAAACCACGCAGCTCCGGGGAGCGGCGCAGGCGGCGTGGGCGGGCTTGGGGGAACTGGCTGGTCATGGCTTTCCTATCAGAAGGCAGAAATCTTTGGGGCAGAAGGCAGAAATCTTTGGGGCGAAAGCTTATGCCCCTTGGCCCCGGCAGCACAAACGCCGAGGGGCCAATAGTGTATTGCGCCGCCCGTAACAATGCATTGATCTAGAGCTGCAATCGCCCTTCGATACACACCGCAACAGCGCCACCGACCCAGATTTCATCGCCCTCACGCTCAACACGAATCCGCCCTGCCCGTCCGATGGCCGTGCCCTGGCTAACCACATAGCACTCAGGCGCCAGGCCTTCGGCCAGCAGCCATTGGGCGACGCCAGCGTTCAGGCTGCCGGTGGCCGGGTCTTCTTGGGCGCCATCGCCCGCGATGAAGGCGCGGACTTCAAACTGTGCGTCCACATCATCCTGCGTGGGATCGCAGGGGGCGATCACGCCCACCGCCAAACCCAGCAGTTGCGAATAGTCCGGTTGTAGAGCCAGCACTTGATTGCGATCCGACAGCATCACTGCCAGCCAGCCCGCGCCGTTGTCGACCCATTGGCTGCGCACAATGGCTTCAGGCGCCAAACCCAGCGCCAGACGCACGCGCTCGATCAACAAGGCCTCCACCGGCCCGGAGCGCAATAACGGCGGCGCGATAAATGCCAGCTCATCGCCCTGGCGACGGATACGCACCAGGCCGATTTCGCACTCCTGGATGATCTCCTCGCCTTGCGCAATCCCGCCGGCCTTCAGCCACGCGTAGCAACTGCCCAGCGTCGGGTGCCCGGCGAACGGCAACTCCGTCAAGGTGGTAAAGATTCGCACCCGGTAGTCGGCCCTGGGATCACGCGGCGTCAGCAAAAACGTGGTTTCGCTGAGGTTGGTCCAGTTGGCGAAGTCCGCCATCTGCTGATCCGTCAGGCTGTCAGCACCGAACACCACCGCCAGCGGGTTGCCTTTAAGCGGCACGCTGCTGAAGACGTCCAGTTGCTTGAAATCAAAAGTCGGCATGCTTCAACTCGGAATATTAAGGCCACGGATCACTGCCGGCCGGGCGACGAAACCGTCCAGCGCGCGCAGCACATTAGGGAAGTCGGCGATGCCCACCAGGTCACCGGACTCGTAGAAGCCGATCAGGTTGCGGATCCACGGGAAGGTCGCGATGTCGGCGATGCTGTACTCGTCGCCCATGATCCATGTGCGGCCCAGCAGGCGTTTCTCCAGCACGTCGAGCAAGCGCCGGGATTCGGCGGCGTAGCGGTCACGGGGACGCTTGTCTTCGTAGGCCTTGCCGGCGAATTTATTGAAGAACCCCAACTGGCCAAACATCGGCCCGATGCCGCCCATCTGGAACATCAGCCATTGGATCGTTTCATAGCGGGTGGCCGGATCTTCGGAGAGCAACTGGCTGGTTTTCTCCGCCAGATAGATCAGGATCGCGCCGGACTCGAACAGCGCCAGTGGCGAACCGCCAGGGCCATTGGGGTCGATGATCGCGGGGATCTTGTTGTTGGGATTCAGGGACAGGAACTCGGGCGACAACTGGTCCTGGGTCTCGAAGCTGACTTTGTGGGCTTCATAGGGCAGCCCCAGCTCTTCGAGCATGATCGAGACTTTTACCCCATTGGGCGTCGGCAGCGAGTAAAGCTGCAAGCGTTCGGGGTGCTGCGCGGGCCATTTGCTGTTGATCGGGAAAGCGGCGAGTGGGTTCATCGTAAGTCCCTGTTCAGAAAGTCCCCATCATAGCTATCACTACGGTGCCCTGCATGGGTCATCAATACGCAACAACCGCTGGCTATTATCCCGCATGGGCGAACCAATAGGCCCGAGGGCACTCTTAAGTGCACTCAAACGGTGAATGGAGGCAACACGTTTTATTGACAGGGAACACCGCAGGACGCTGGATGCGTCACTGGGCCGGGCTTGTCCGCCTTAATCCGATGCACTGAAGACTCGACACTAATGATCATCAAGCCTCTGTGCCTTGCGCTGCGCCTGAAACGATATTCATACATCATGTTGCCGCTGCTGCTCGTAGGCGGTGCTATCGGCCTGACCCTGGAGTCGCGCGTCAGCAGCGCCGAGCCGGTGGACGGCGTACAAACCCTGGTGTTCCTGCGCCATGGCGAAAAACCCGCCGGCGGCTTGGGCCAGCTCAACTGCCAGGGCCTCAACCGAGCGATGAACCTGGCCACCCTGCTCCCGGAAAAATTCGGCAAGGCCAACTTCGTGTTCGCCGCCAACCCGACACGGAATGTGGAAGAAGGCGAACTGGACAATTCCTACAGCTACATTCGCCCGTTGATGACCATCACCCCCAGCGCCATCAAATTGGGCCTGCCGGTGAACATCAAGTTTTCGGCGAACGATACCCACGACCTCGCTGACGAGTTGGTGGAGGACAAGTACCACAACTCCATCATCTACACCGCCTGGTCCCACGGCTATCTGCCGGAGCTGATCAACAGGGTGGCGAGCGAAGCGTCGGGCGAAAAGCACACCATCACCGATGACTGGTCCGGCAGCGACTACGACACGCTCTACGTGCTGACCCTGACCTGGCATAACGGCAAGGCCTCGCTGCTGAGCCGCAACTACAAGCAAGGCTTGAACGACGGCGACAAAAGCTGCCCCGAACCGACGCAGGTGAGTGCCGATAGCTGACAGCGTATGATGCGCCGCTATCGACTCACCTGCGGATCATCACCATGCCTGACCTCACGTCCTCCCAACCCAATCGGGGCTGGTCCTTCTGGTGGAAACCTGCGCTGTTCCTGCTGGTTGCCTGCGTCGGCCTTTACTATGTGAAGTGGTCGCCCTACTACCTCAAGGCTTTCGTTGCCGCCGACAACCACAGTATCGGCACCTCGATCCTCAACGATCAACAAAGCGCGCCTTTGGCAGCGGCACTCGCCTACGCCCAGGTGTATTTCCTGGCGATCTGGAAAGCCGCCGTGCTGGCGGTGATCCTCGGCTCGCTCCTGCAAGTGCTGATTCCACGGGATTGGCTGCTGCGTCTGTTTGGACGTGCCGGGCTTGCCTCGACGTTGCGCGGCGGGCTGTTCGCGTTGCCGGGCATGATGTGCAGCTGCTGCGCGGCACCGGTCGCGGCGGGCATGCGCCGCCAGCGGGTATCGGTGGGCGCGGCGTTGGCGTTCTGGATCGCCAACCCGGTACTGAATCCGGCGACCCTGGTGTTCATGGGCTTTGTGCTGGGCTGGGGCTTCACCGCACTCAGGCTGGTGGCGGGCATTGTGCTTGTCGTCGGAGTGTCGCTGGTGGCACAGCGTATTGCCGGTCCGGAGCAGGTACCGGAAGCGGCGCTGGATGCGGTGGCCGAAGCCAGCATTGGCGAGTCGCAGCCGTTCTTGAGTCGTTGGCTGCGCACTTTGTGGCAGCTGTTCTGGAGCACGATTCCGATCTACATCCTGGCGGTATTGATACTGGGCGCGGCGCGGGTCTGGCTGTTTCCCCATGTGGACGGCGCCATGACCAACAGCCTGGTGTGGCTGGTGCCGCTGGCGATTGTCAGCACGTTGTTCGTGATTCCCACCGCCGCAGAGATCCCTATCGTACAAACCATGATGGCCCTGGGCATGGGCACTGGCCCAGCGGTGGCGCTGCTGATGACCTTACCCAGCGTGAGCCTGCCGTCACTGCTGATGCTGCGCAAGGATTTCGATACGCGGGTGCTGGTGACGGTGGCCGGGCTGACAATCCTGGTGGGGGTGGCCTGCGGCTTGATCGGCGCCGCTATCCTTTAGCCTGGGCGCGCTCGCGCAGATACGCCACCACGGCGCCCTGCTCGCCGGCAAACTCGATACGTGCGCCTTTGCTTTCACGTTGGAAGGCGTACATCGGGTCGTAATATTCCCGCAAAAGCCCTTCGATCCAGGCCCGGTGCAGGTCTACGGCGCCGCTGCGGGCCTGTTCTACCAGGGCGTCCTGCAGGATCGCCTGCAACCGCTGGTAACGCTCACCGCCCAGGCGCTTGTGGATATTGGCCAGGCTCTGGGTCAGGCGCTCGGCGAACAACGCCTGGCCGCGCTCGCCAAACACCTCGACGAATTCCGCACACAAGTCCACGACGTAAGCTTGCAGGATCCGTTCGACCCGGCCTGCCACGCTGTCTTCCAACCACACCATCGGGAACGACTGCATACCCTTGTGCAACGGCAGTGGCAACGCGCAACTGCCGATCATGCGGCTTTCGTCCTCGACCACAAACTGCTCGATACCGGCGGCGCGTTTCTTCAGCAGGTCCACCGCCAGGCGGTTTTCGAAATCGATGTTGGACGGCTGCGCCGTGGCGCGCTTGCCGAAGCTGGAACCACGATGGTTGGCGTGGCCTTCCAGGTCCAAGGCATTGCGCAATTGACCGAGCACCTCGGTCTTGCCGGTGCCGGTCATACCGCCCAGCAACACAAAATCACACTGGGCCGCAGCCTGCTCAACGGTCTCCAGCAAAAAGCTGCGCATGGCCTTATAGCCACCGCCCACACGCGGGTACTCGATACCCGCCTCGGTCTTCAGCCACTGCTGCACGATCTGCGACCGCAGCCCTCCACGGAAACAGTAGAGGTAGCCATCGGGGTTGGCCTGGGCGAAACGCGCCCAGTGTTCGATGCGCTCGGCCTTGATTGCGCCGGACACCAGTTCATGTCCGAGCACGATGGCCGCCTGCTGGCCTTGCTGTTTGTAGCAGGTGCCGACCCGCTGGCGCTCGTCATCGGTCATCAGCGGTAGATTGACTACACCTGGAAAGGCGCCTTTGACGAACTCGACCGGCGCACGGGTATCCATCATCGGCCGGTCGTTGAGAAAGATGTCGCGGTAGTCGGTGATATCAGTCGCCATCAAATCACCTCAACCGCGTGGGTCTGTCGCTCGACCAGTTCGCCGATAGGCTTCAGGACCAGGCCCAGTTCAGCCGCCACAGTGTGGAATTCGGCATCGCCCTCGGGCGTGACGGCGATCAACAGGCCGCCGCTGGTCTGCGGGTCGCACAGCACACGCTTATGCAGTTCCTGAAGACGTCCGAGTTTGCTTGAATAGCTGTCGAAGTTGCGCAACGTACCGCCGGGCATGCAGCCCTGATCCAGATAATCTTCGATCCCGGCTAAGCGAGGGACATTGTTGTACTCGATGCGCGCCGTCAGGCCGCTGCCATCGGCCATTTCCACCAAGTGGCCCAACAGCCCGAAACCGGTGACATCGGTCATCGCCGTCACCCCCGCCAACTTGCCGAAACGACTGCCGGGCTTGTTCAGGGTGCACATCCAGTCCCGGGCCAGGCCGATATCTGCTTCGCGCAATTTGCCCTTCTTCTCGGCGGTGGTGAGGATGCCGATGCCCAGAGGCTTGGTCAGGTACAGCCGGCAACCGGCGCTGGCCGTGTCGTTGCGCTTCATATGGCGCTTTTGCACGAGGCCGGTCACTGCCAGCCCGAAGATGGGCTCCGGCGCATCGATCGAGTGGCCACCCGCCAGGGGAATACCGGCTTCGTCGCACACGGAACGGCCGCCACGGATCACCTCGCGGGCAATCTCCGGCGCCAGCACATTCACCGGCCAACCCAGAATGGCGATGGCCATCAACGGATCGCCGCCCATGGCGTAGATGTCACTGATGGCGTTGGTGGCGGCAATCCGGCCGAAATCGAAGGGGTCATCGACAATCGGCATGAAAAAGTCGGTGGTGGAGACCACGCCGCGCTCATCGTCAATGGCGTACACCGCCGCATCGTCGCGTGAAGCATTGCCCACCCACAGCTTGGGGTCGAGGTGCTGTGCGCCGCTACCGGCAAGGATCACCTCCAATACCTGGGGCGATATCTTGCAGCCACACCCCGCGCCGTGACTGTACTGGGTAAGACGAATCGGCTCGTTCATGTAGGACCTCACGCTATCAAGTGCGCGAATTCTAACAGACAGCAAAAGGCCGGCTGGACTCTTGTGAGCACAGCCGGCCTTTTGGTTTCAGCCGTTATTGCCGGGCAGCAAGCAAACGCTTGTGACGATTACGACGGGCAATGTTCAAACATTCGATCGCCGCCGAGAACGCCATGGCCGCATACACGTAGCCTTTAGGCACATGGGCGCCGAAGCCTTCGGCGATCAACGTCATGCCGATCATGATCAGGAAGCCCAGGGCCAACATCACCACGGTCGGGTTGTCGTTGATGAACTTGGCCAGCGGTTCGGCCGCCACCAGCATCACGATCACCGAAGTCACTACGGCAATGATCATGATCGGCAAGTGCTCAGTCATGCCCACAGCGGTGATGATGCTGTCGATGGAGAACACCAGGTCAAGCAACAGGATCTGGCCGATGGCCGCGGCAAAACCGATGGCCACGACGTTGCCGGCGCTGGTTTCCTTCTCTTCCGGCTCCGGGTCCATGCTGTGATGGATCTCGGTGGTTGCCTTCCACACCAGGAACAGACCACCGGCGATCAGGATCATGTCCTTCCACGAAAACGCCTGGCCAAACACTTCGAATACCGGTGCGGTCAACTGCACGATGAACGCGATGGTGCTCAGCAGGCCCAGACGCAACACCAACGCCATGCTGATACCGATGCGTCGTGCCTTGGCCCGATGCTGCTCCGGCAGCTTGTTGGTGAGGATCGAAATGAAGATCAGGTTATCGATGCCCAGCACGATCTCCATGACGATCAAGGTCGCCAGGGCAACCCAGGCGGTGGGGCTGGCGGCCAGTTGTAAAAGGTAATCCATAGGTCAGTCCTGACGTTCTTCGTAAATATAAAGGGCGGGAAATTAGGCTTCTTTGCTGTTCGATTCGCTTTCTTTGTCTTCCTGATCATCCTTGTTCTGCGGGTTGATCAGGCCGTTTGTCGCTTCACTCAATGCCTGCTCGGCCGCCTTGTGCGTGTCATCGATGGCTTGCTTGGCCGATTCGGTGGCCTTGCCCAGCACCTGCTGCGCGCTTTTCTCGACCTGATCGCAGCCGCTGATCACTACCAATGTAAGCGCAAGCAACGATGCCTTGCCCAGGGAATTGAGTTTCATGATGTCTTCCTCGTTAGAACCATTGGGTCCAAATAGTGGCCCCGCGATAGCGAGGCATTCTATGCAGGTGAACAGTTCAGGAAAATTCGTATTTTTCTCGAGTATACTTCGGCTTTTACGAAGTTATGGTCGTCATGCTCAATTACCGACAACTGCACTACTTCTGGGTGGTGGCCAAGACTGGCAGCATCGTGCGTGCGTGTGAGCAGCTTAACCTCACGCCCCAGACCATCAGCGGGCAGATCAGCCTGTTGGAGCAAACCTTTGGTATCGCGCTGTTTCAGCGTGTCGGCCGTCAGTTGGAGTTGACTGAAGCCGGGCGCCAGGCCCTGCCCTACGCCGAGCAGATGTTCCAGACCGGCAATGAATTGGAGGCCATGCTGCGCGCGCAGCCCGATGAACAGCAGATTCTGTTCCGTGTCGGCGTGGCGGATGTGGTGCCCAAATCCATCGTTTACCGACTGATCGCACCGACCATGGAGTTGAGCGAACCGATCCGCATCACCTGCCGCGAAGACAAGCTCGAACGCCTGCTGGCAGACCTGGCCATCCAGCGCCTGGACCTGGTGATTTCTGACAGCCCCATGCCAACGCACCTGGACATCAGGGGCTACAGCCAGAAGTTGGGAGAATGCGGTATCAGCTTTTTCGCCACCCAAGCGCTGGCCGACGCATATGGCGGGGATTTCCCGCAGTGCCTGCACGGCGCGCCGCTATTGATCCCAGGGGCGGAAACCGTGGTCCGCAGCCGTTTGCAGCGCTGGTTCGCCGAACAGCAGATCCAGCCGAAGATCATCGGTGAGTTCGATGACAGCGCCTTGATGCAGGCCTTCGGCCAATCCGGCAGCGGGATTTTTATCGCCCCCAGCGTGATTGCCGATGAGGTGGTGCGCCAGTACGGCGTGGCGCTGATTGGCCAGACTGTGGCGGTGACCGAGTCGTTCTACGCGATCTCGGTGGAACGCAAGGTCAAGCACCCCGGCATCGTGGCGATTACCGAAGGCGCTCGACGGGAGTTGTTTACCACCCTGCCCTGACGGTTCAAGCCTGGGAGGCGACCGGGTGCTTGGCAGTCATCAACCACAACGCCAGCAGGATCGACACCAGGATAAACCCGGACGCAGCAAAGCCCAGGCTGCCCAGCCCGAGGGTGTCGATCACATGGCCACCCACCAGGGCGCCCAGGCCGATGCCCAGGTTGGCCCCGGCGATGTTCAGCGACGCGGCAAATGCCGGCGCATGGGGCGCGGCTTTCATCAAGCGCACATGGCTGACCAGAAACATCGCCGCCTGGGTCACGCCCCACACGGCCATCGCCGCCGCCAGGCCAATGGTGGAATGGATCGCCGGTACCAACGCCACCATGCCCGCAATCATGAAGCCGCAGAACACCATCGACGCGATCAACGGGTGGCGATCCACCGCACGCCCGCCCAACGAATTGCCAATCAGCCCGACCGCACCGAAGCCCATCAGGCACCAGCCCACCAACGTACCGTCGAAACCGGCCAGTCGCTCGAGAATATCCGCCAAATAGGTGTACGCCGTGAACATGCCGCTGAACACCAGGATCGACAGCAGGATATGGCCCTGCATCAGCGGGTTACGCAGGATCTTGAACTGCGAGCGCAGCGTCACTTGATCGTTCTTCGGCTGGGTCACCGGCAGGTAGATAAACAGCAACAAGGCCTTGGCCAATGCCACCACCGCAAGGATGGCAAACGCGCTGCGCCAGCCGAACATATCGGAAATCAGCGTGCCCACCGGAATGCCGAACACCGTGGCGCAGACGATGCCGAAGCCGATCTTCTCAATAGCGCACCCGGCGAATTCGGGGCCGACGATGTCCACCGCCGTTTCGCTGGCCAACGCCCAGAACACCGGCAAACCCAGTGCCGGGATCAGCCGCGCCACTGCCATCACCCAGATATTCGGTGCCAGCGCCGCCACGGTATTGGCCACGCCGAACAGGATCAGAATGCTGATAAACAGCCGCTTGCGTGGGAAACGCGCGCAGTAGGCCGTCAGAAACGGCCCAAAGGCCGCCACGGTAAACGCAAACAAGGTCACCAGCAGCCCGGCTTGGGACACACTCACATTCAGGTCCCGGGCGATGGAGGGCAGCAGGCCGACGATGACGAATTCCGTGGTCAGCACGGTAAAGCCGGCGGCCGACAGCAGCAGGATAGGAAACAACATGAAAACTCCAGAAACGACGACATCAACGACAGCCCGAAGGGCGCGCTGAAGGATAGGAAAGATGAGAGGACGGAATCTTAACAGGGTTTTGCAAAGGCTGGGGCGGGCGGGTGACGCAATGCCGCACCGACGGGGACATTTCCTACAGCATGCTAGACTTCGCGATCCGCGTCCTACAGCCTTTTCTGCCTGTGCCGCCGTGCCTCCAAAAACTAGAGACAAGTGTTTATGACTGCTGCCCCTTCCCTCCTGCAACGACTGGCGCGCGTCAGCCTGGTCACGCAAATCGTCATCGGCCTGATCGCCGGCATCCTGCTGGCCTTACTGTTGCCCGAGGCAGCCAAGGCCACCGGATTCATCGGCAAAGTATTCGTCGCGGCGCTCAAGGCCGTGGCACCGATCCTGGTGTTTGTGCTGGTGATGGCGTCGATCGCCAACCATAAGCACGGCCAGGAAACCCATATAAAACCGATCCTGTTCCTCTACCTGCTGGGCACCTTTGCCGCCGCCGTGGTCGCGGTGATTGCGAGCATGTGGTTCCCCTCCTCGCTAGTGCTGGCAACCCACGACGCAACGGTGACCGCGCCCGGCGGCATCGGTGAAGTGCTGCAAAGCCTGTTGTTGAGCGTGGTGGACAACCCGGTCAGCGCACTGATGAATGCCAACTTCATCGGCATCCTGGCCTGGGCTATCGGCATGGGCGTAGCCATTCGCCATGCCGGCGAGACCACCCGCACCGTGCTCGACGACCTGTCCAATGGCGTCACACTGATCGTGCGGGTGGTGATCCGCTTTGCGCCGCTGGGTATTTTCGGCCTGGTGGCCTCGACCCTGGCCACTTCCGGCTTCGGCGCCCTGCTCGGCTACGCCCACCTGCTGGTGGTGCTGATCGGCTGCATGCTGTTCGTGGCGCTGGTGGTCAACCCGGCCATCGTCTTCTGGAAACTGCGTCGCAATCCTTACCCGTTGGTGCTGTTGTGCCTGCGGGAAAGCGGGATCACCGCGTTCTTCACCCGCAGTTCGGCGGCGAACATCCCGGTCAACCTGGCGTTGAGCAAACGCCTGGGCCTGCATGAAGACACGTACTCGGTGTCGATCCCGCTCGGTGCCACCATCAACATGGCCGGCGCCGCGATCACCATCACCGTGCTGACCCTGGCCGCCGTGCACACCCTGGGCATCGCCGTCGACCTGCCCACCGCCGTGCTGCTCAGCGTGGTCGCGGCCGTCTGCGCCTGCGGAGCTTCCGGCGTGGCGGGCGGTTCGCTGCTGCTGATCCCGCTGGCGTGCAGCCTGTTTGGCATTCCCAGCGAGATTGCCATGCAAGTCGTTGCTGTGGGGTTCATCATCGGGGTGCTGCAGGATTCGGCGGAAACCGCGCTGAATTCGTCCACCGACGTACTGTTCACCGCCGCCGCCTGCCTGGGCAAGGAAGAACAGCCGGCTTGACCGCCGGCCACAAAAAAGCCCGGGGTCGTTCTTCAGTGAACGACCCCGGGCTTTTTTGTGGCCGGATGCTTAGAACGCGCCCATATAATCACGCTTGCCCACTTCTACGCCGTTGTGGCGCAGCAAAGCGTAAGCGGTGGTGACGTGGAAGAAGAACTGCGGCAGGCCGTAGGTCAGCAGGTAGGATTGGCCGCTGAAGCGCTTCTCTTTCGGCGTGCCTGGGCGAGTGACGATCTCGATGCCTTCCTTGCCGTCGATCTGCTCGGGCTTGATGGTGTCGACAAAGGCCAACACCTTGGCGATCAGCGCTTGCAGGTCGGCGAAGGTGACTTCGGTATCTTCGTATTTCGGCACTTCGATCTCAGCCAGGCGTGCGGAAACACCCTTGGCGAAGTCGACGGCGATCTGCACCTGGCGCACCAGTTGGAACATGTCCGGGAACAGACGCGCTTGCAGCAAAGCGTTCGGCTCGATGTTCTTGGCGGTGGCGTGGGCTTCGGCCTTGGTCAACACGCCGCTCAGGGCGGTGAGCATTTGCTTGAAGACAGGAATGGAAGCGGCGTACAGGGAAATAGTCATGGCAGTCTCTGGGTAATGTCACGGTTTGAACCAGCGGCGATTATAGCCATGCCTATCGCTTGTCTTTTATTTTTTCAGGATTAGGCTAAGGGCCTTCACTGCATAGGGAAAGCGCGATGACCGCCGAGCACGACACCGAGACCCCTGAGCCGCGCCTGAACAGCACGGAAATCCGGCTCCTGGGCTGCCTGATCGAAAAACAGGCGACCAACCCGGAAACCTATCCCCTGACCCTCAATGCCCTGGTACTCGCCTGTAACCAGAAGACCAGCCGTGAACCGGTCATGAACCTCAGCCAGGGCCAGGTCGGCCAGAGCCTGCGCACGCTGGAAGGCCAAGGCTTCACCCGCCTGGTGATGGGCAGCCGTGCCGACCGTTGGGAACACCGCGTGGACAAGGCGCTGGAGTTGGTGCCGGCCCAGGTGATCCTGATCGGGCTGCTGTTTTTGCGTGGGCCGCAGACCGTCAATGAGCTGCTGACCCGCAGCGGGCGTATGCATGATTTCGAAGATGCCGAGCAGGTGGTCCATCAGCTGGAACGCCTGATTGCCCGAGGTCTGGCGTTGCTCGTGCCGCGCCAGGCGGGGCAGCGCGAAGACCGGTATACCCATGCACTGGGTGATCCGGCGGATATCGAAGTGATTATGGCCGCGCGGGGAAACCCGGTGGAACGCGGGGCTGTCAGCGGCGTATCGGTCGAGCGCATCGAGGAGCTGGAAGCGCGGATTGCGGCGCTGGAAGAACGGCTGGCTAACCTGTAGGAGCCCGGCTTGCCGGCGATGGTCGTTAACGGTGACGCGGGCATTGTGGATGCATGCGGCGTCTGGGCGTTTTTCGCTGGCAAGCAGCTCCTACAGGAGGAGCGGCGTTTTTGAGTCAGGTTCGGGCGAATGCCACGGCTTTTTCAAACTGTTCGTGCGTCGGTCGCACCCCGGTATAAAGCACAAACTGCTCCAACGCCTGGATCGCGATCACTTCCAGTCCGGTAATCACTCGCTTGCCTTGAGCCCTTCCACGCACAATCAACGGCGTTTCGGCGGGGATCGCCACCACGTCGAACACAGTTTCTGCAGCGTCCACCGCCTCGACGTCAAACGCCAACGCGTCTGCCTCAGCGCCGCCGGTCATGCCGATGGGTGTCACGTTGATCAGCATCTGCGGGCGCAGGTCACCCAACTCGGCCAGCCAGTCATACCCCAGGTTCTGCGCCAGCGCCCGGCCTGCTACTTCATTGCGGGCGACGATCACGCCATTGGCGTAACCACCGTCACGCAAGGCACTGGCCACCGCCTTGGCCATGCCGCCGCTGCCACGCAGGGCGAAGGTCGATTCCTTGGGCACCGCGTGCTTTTTCAGCAACTGTTCGATGGCGATGTAGTCGGTGTTATAGGCCTTGAGGTGCCCGTCGGTGTTGACGATGGTGTTGAGGGAGTCGATGGCTTGAACCGAATCGTCGAGTTCGTCCACTAAGGCAATGGCAGCTTCCTTGAACGGCATGGAAACCCCGCAACCCCGGACGCCCAGCGCGCGGATACCACCGATCGCGCCCGGCAAGTCCTGGCTGCTGAAGGCTTTATAGTAGAAATTCAGACCCAGCTGTTCGTACAGGTGGTTATGAAACCGCAGGCCGAAATTCCCGGGGCGCGCCGACAGAGACATGCACAGTTGGGTGTCCTTGTTGGGGTGCATCTGCATGGGTAACTCCTTTGAGTAAGCAAATGGGTACAGACCTTACACAACCTTTACCTAGCGGCTGTGCTGTTTTTCAGAAATACGTTGTCTTAAAAGTATCCCCGCGACATTACTTGAGTCTATTGATTGCAGACCACAAGCGCTGGGGCTAACCGAGGAATGACCATGATTCGTACAATCCCCAAGATCGCCTTGCTGGTTGGCGCACTCGCGATGGCAGGCCAAGCCTCCGCCCACGGTGGTGGTTGGGGTGGCCCGGCCGTATTGGGTGCTTTAGTCGGTGCAGCCGTCGTGGGCTCCGTGGTTGCCAGCCAGCCGCGTGAGGTCTACGTGCAGCAGCCGGTGTATGTGCAACCGCAGCCGGTATATGCCGCGCCGCCACCGGTCTACTACGCACCGCCACCACCGGTGTATGTGCAGCAACAGGTGTATTACCGCCCGGCACCGGTCTACTACGGCCCACCGCGTGGTTATTATGGTCCACCGCGCGGCTACTACGGCCCTCCTCACGGCTACTACGGCCGCGGCTGGTAACCGAATCGTCTGAAACAGGCCTCGCAGGATTGCGGGGCCTTTTTTCGTGTGAAAAGTCCGGATTCAGGGCGTCAAGGTCGCTCTGAGGACAATGCCCGGCGCGAAATCGCACATCATCGAAGCCAATGTTTACTTGCCCAATCGGGCCTCGCGCTGTCATGTTTGTGTCACAACTTACTTCCACTATCCATCCTGTCCACCCAATAACAACAAGGACGACTGACCATGCCCACGCAAAACCCGCACCGCACCGCTGGCCTGTGTACGTCCAGCAAGGTCTACAGCGCCCTCACCGAACTCAAGCACCTGGAAGGCCACCGCAGCGCCAAATTCCTCGCGCTGCTGGCAGAAAACCTGGTGCGCAAGGGTTTGCTCAGCGAGCAGGAAGTAGTGAACATGCTTGATCAAGTGGTGGACTGACGCCTCACGTCGATGTCGACTATCGAGACGGTTGATTTTTGCTACGCCAGCCTGCCCCGTAAAGTGACCCCCATAGCGATTGGAGGTCCTTATGCCCACTATTCAGATCATGTCCGTCATCGGCAGCGCCGTCCCCGCCCCGCTTCGCAAGCTGGGTTTGCTTGCCTGCTGGTACCTGGTACGCGACGGCGAAGCCATCAGCGGTCCTTTTAAAAGCAGCGTGGAAGCAGCTGCTAGCTTGAAGCTTGAAGCTGCTTTTTAGGGCAATGGCAGCTTGACTCGCGGCTTGCTTTCCACAAACAACGCCCAGCTGGACATGAACAACGCCGCCACCAGCGGCCCGATCACAAAGCCGTTCAAGCCAAACACCGACAAACCGCCCAGGGTCGAGATCAGGATCAGGTAATCCGGCATCTTGGTGTCCTTGCCCACCAGGATCGGACGCAGCACGTTGTCTACCAGGCCGATCACGAATACGCCAAACAGCGCCAGCACCACGCCTTGCCAGATGGCGCCGCTCAACAGGAAGTAGGCAGCCACCGGCCCCCACACAATCCCCGCGCCCACCGCTGGCAACAGCGACAGAAACGCCATCAGTACCGCCCAGAGCAATGCACTGGGAATATCCAGGAACCAGAAGATAAGCCCGCCGAGCGCACCCTGTGTCACGGCCACCAGCACATTGCCCTTGACCGTGGCCCGCACCACACGATTGAACTTGAGCTGCAACCGGCGTTTCTGCGGCTCGGCCAACGGCACCGCCGTGCGCACCTTGCGCACCAGTTCCGGGCCGTCACGCAGCAGGAAATACAGCAGGTACAGCATGATGAAAAAGCTCACCAGGAAATCAAACGTGCCCTGGCCGAAGCTGAACGCCTGGGTGGCAAAGAACTGGCTGCCCTGCATCGCGCTCTTGACGATCTTCTCGCGCAAGCCTTCCAGGTTACCCATGCCGAAACGGTCCAGCAGGTGCTGGAAGTAAGGCGGCAACACATTCTTGAACTGCTCGATATACCCCGCCACGTCCAGCTTGCCGCTTTCGATGTTCTTGTACAGAGTCGCGCCTTCCTGCACCAACAGGGCACTGGTAATGATCACCGGCAGGATCGCGATGATCAGGCAAGCACTCAAGGTGGCCAGGGAAGTGAGGTTGCGGTTCCAGCCAAAACGCTGTTGCAGGCGCCGCTGCATCGGGGCAAAGATGATGCCGAGGATCACCGCCCAGAACACCGCGCCGTAGAACGGCAGCAGTATCCAGATAAACGCGATGGTCACCAGGCCGAGCAATAACAGCAGGGTCTTGAATTGCAGGTTGGTTTGATTCATGTCCGGTCCATGTCAGAAAAGCAACGGGCCCTATGTAGGCCCTGTTGCTTAGTCCGCAACGAAACCTGGGAGTGCCCTCGGTTATTGAACAAGCATAGACCCGCCCACAGCGCGTGGATCGACACCATCGTGCAATGTTCGCTGCCCCTGCCCCGTGATGAGATTGGCGTGCACTTGCAATACTCCATCACGCTCCCACCGGGGCTCTGTCAAACAGAGAGGCCGTCATGCTTTTACACATGTCCACCTGGGCTGAAATCGAGCAATTTCTTGAACGCAGCCGCACCATTGTGATTCCCATCGGCTCCAACGAGCAGCACGGGCCCATTGGCCTGCTAGGCACCGACTGGATGTGTCCGCAGATCATTGCCCACCAGGCACAGGAAACGTCGGATATCCTGATCGCCCCCACCTTCAATATCGGTATGGCCCAGCATCACCTGGGCTTTGCCGGCACCATCACGTTACGCCCGTCGACGTTTATCGCGGCCATTGAGGACTGGGTGCTTTCCCTGGTTGCCCACGGCTTCGAGAAGATCCTCTTCCTCAATGGCCATGGCGGCAACATTGCCTCGATCGAAGCGGCATTTTCGCAACTGTATGCCCGCGCCAGTTTCGCCAGGCAATCCGCCGGGTTCGCCTTGAAACTGAGCAACTGGTGGGACCTGGAAGGCGTTGGCGCACTGGCCAACCGGCAGTTCCCCACCGGCCACGGGATCCACGCCACGCCGTCGGAGATTGCGGTGACTCAATGGGCCTACCCGGACGCGATCAAGTCGGCGACCTATTCGCCGCAAATCGCCAATTCCGGGCCGATTCGCGAGGCCCATGACTTCCGCGCACGCTTCCCGGACGGCCGCATGGGCTCGGACCCGGGCCAAGCGACGCCGAAAAAAGGCGGTGAGCTAGTCAGGCTGGCGGCCGAAAGCCTGGTACGCGAGCTGGAGGCATTCAGCCATGAATCAACTCCGCTCGGCCCGGTCAGCGCCTCGACTAACAACTGCTAACACCGCCTAACTGGTGGCCAACGCGGCCAGGCATCACTCTTGAATCTCATCACCGTCAGCATTCAAGAGGGATGCAACCATGACCGAAGGTTATCGCGGCAATTGCCTGTGCAAGGTGGGCCGTCTCGGCAATGAAAGGCTGTGCACATTGATGGAGCATGTGCTCAACGGTGACCGAGGCGCCGTGTGGCGACTGTGGGACAACGTCACACCGTTGTTGGTGGCTTTTTATGAGGGCCAGGCACAGGCCGGGCGCATTCGCCATGAAAACATCCAATACCTGGTACGTGAAGCCTTCCTGGCCGTGCTGGAAAATGCCGCAGGCTACGACGCTGCCACGCCGTTCCGAGCCTGGTTGCTGGAGATCGCCCGTACGACGCTGTTGGGATATCTGCCGTCCACCAGCGTCACCCCTCTGCTGAATTCGCCATCTATCCAGTGGGCAATTTGACTTTCCCACTGCCGTCGATTCTTCCCAGGAAATGCCCATGCTGAGCATCGAAAAAATTCTGTATTCCGGCCACACCTCTACCACAGGCGGTCGAGAGGGCGCAGGGCGTAGCGTGGATGGCCGGCTGGATATCAAGCTCTCCCCGCCCGGTGCTCCGGGGAGCGGCACCAACCCCGAGCAACTGTTTGCGGTGTGCTGGTCGGCATCGCTCCTGGCCGCGCTGCGCCATGCCTGCAATGCCCGGAAAATCTTGTTTCCAGACACGGCGGCGATTGATGCCCAAGTCGACCTGCTGCACGGCGCACAGGGTTTTTTCTTGCAGGCGCACCTCAGCGTATCGTTGCCCGAGATAGCACCCGAGGTAGCCAGGCAATTGATTGAAGCGGCCCACCAGAACTGCCCCTATTCGAAAGCCACACGCCGCAACATCGACGTCAGCTTCACCCTGAACTGAGGTTCAGTGACTCGATACCTACGTGCAATCGCGGTGCCCTGAGGGGTCTGGTTTGATGCTCCCTGACACAACAATCAGAAACAAGGGGACTTGAGCATGAAAAAACTGACGACAGCCGCCGGCGCACCCGTGGTCGACAACAACCATTCGCAGACCGCCGGCCCCCGCGGCCCCGTGTTGTTGCAGGACGTCTGGCTGCTGGAAAAACTGGCGCACTTCGACCGTGAAGTCATCCCCGAGCGCCGCATGCACGCCAAGGGCTCCGGCGCGTTCGGCCGGTTTACCGTCACCCAAGACATCACCCGGTTCACCAAGGCCGACCTGTTTTCCCACGTGGGTAAGACCACGGATATCTTCGTGCGTTTTTCCACCGTGGCCGGCGAGCGCGGCGCTGCCGATGCCGAGCGGGACATCCGTGGTTTCGCCATCAAGTTCTACACCGAGCAAGGCAACTGGGACCTGGTGGGCAACAACACCCCGGTGTTTTTCCTGCGCGACCCGTTGAAATTTCCCGACCTCAACCACGCCGTCAAACGTGACCCTCGCACCCACATGCGTAGCGCGCGCAACAACTGGGATTTCTGGACCCTGCTGCCCGAAGCCCTGCACCAGGTCACGATTGTGATGAGCGACCGAGGGTTGCCGCAGTCCTATCGACACATGCATGGTTTTGGCAGCCACACCTTCAGCTTTATCAGCCCGGCCAACGAGCGTTTCTGGGTGAAATTCACCTGGAAAACCGCGCAAGGCATCCACAACCTCACCGACGAGCAGGCCAGCCAAGTGGTCGGCGACGACCGTGAAAGCGCCCAGCGCGACCTGTACACCAGCATCGAAGAGGGCCGCTTCCCGCAATGGACGCTCCACGTGCAAATCATGCCGGAGGCGGATGCCGGCACTTATGCGATCAACCCGTTCGACCTGACCAAAGTCTGGCCGCATCAGGACTATCCGCTGATCGAAGTGGGTGTCCTGGAGCTCAATCGCAACCCCGACAACTACTTCGCCGACGTCGAACAAGCCGCGTTCAACCCCGCCAACGTGGTGCCGGGCATCAGCTTTTCGCCGGATAAGATGCTGCAGGCGCGCCTGTTCGCCTATGGCGACGCGCAGCGCTACCGCGTCGGCGTGAACCACCATCAGATCCCGGTGAACGCCCCGCGTTGCCCGGTCAACAGCTACCACCGCGACGGGCAGATGCGCACCGACGGCAATGCCGGCAGCACCCTCGGCTACGAACCCAACAGCCACGCGCAATGGGTGGAGCAACCCGACTTTCGCGAACCACCGCTGGCCCTGGAAGGCAGCGCTGCGCACTGGAACCACCGGGAAGACACGGACTATTTTTCCCAACCCGGCGCACTGTTCCGCTTGATGAGCGCCACCCAGCAACAGGCCTTGTTCGACAACACCGCGCGTTCCATCCAGGGCGCCAGCCCCCAAGCCAAAGCGCGCCATATCCAGCACTGCACGCAAGCCGATCCTACCTATGGCGCGGGTGTTGCCCGCGCCATCGAACTCTTAGGGTGAGCCAGATGGACCATATCGATCACATTATGATTGTCGACGACGATCGTGAGATCCGCGAACTCGTCGGCAATTACCTGAAGAAAAACGGCTTGCGCACCACGGTGGCCTCGGACGGTCGGCAAATGCGCGCCTTGCTCGATGCCACGGCGGTGGACCTGATCGTGCTCGACATCATGATGCCGGGCGACGATGGGCTGGTGCTGTGCCGCGAGCTGCGTGCGGGCAAACACAAAGCCACGCCGATCCTGATGCTGACCGCACGCAACGACGAAACCGACCGCATCATCGGCCTGGAAATGGGCGCCGATGATTACTTGGTCAAACCCTTCGCCGCCCGCGAGCTGCTGGCGCGCATCAACGCCATATTGCGCCGCACTCGCTCACTGCCGCCCAACCTGATCGTCAGCGAAGCCAGCCGCCTGGTGGCCTTCGGCAAATGGCGGCTGGACACCACCGCACGCCACCTGATGGACGCCCAGGGCACCATCGTCAACCTGAGCGGCGGCGAATACCGCCTGTTGCGGGTCTTTGTCGACCACCCCCAGCGTGTACTGAGCCGCGATCAATTGCTCAATCTCACCCAGGGCCGCGATGCCGACCTGTTCGACCGCTCCATCGACTTGCTGGTCAGCCGCCTGCGCCAGCGCCTGCTGGATGACGCGCGCGACCCGGCCTACGTCAAGACAGTGCGCAGCGAAGGCTATGTGTTCACCTACCCGGTGGAAATCCTGGGAGAAGCCTCGTGAAACGGCTGCGCTGGCCGCGCTCCCTGGCCTCGCGCCTGACGCTGATCTTTCTGACCAGCCTGGTGATCGCCCACGGGCTTTCCTTCGGGCTGCAGTTTTATGAGCGTTACCAAAGCGCCATGTCGCTGATGCTGGGCAATTTCGAACAGGACATCAGCACCTCGGTGGCCATGCTCGAACGCCTGCCCGCAGAAGAGCGTCAAGCCTGGCTGCCTCGCTTCGAACATGCCACCTATCGCTACCAACTGGATGAAGGCCAGCCTGGCCAGCCGATGGACATGACCACCGCGCCCGCCTCGGTGCACTCGATGGTGGCCACCCTGGGCCAGGACTACAGCCTGACCTTCAATACCATCCCCGACAAACGCCCGCATTATCAGGCGCACTTGCGCCTGCGCGATGGCACGCCGCTGACCATTGATGTGCGCCCACAAGTCTCACCGCTGTCGCCCTGGCTGCCGCTGTTACTGGGGGTGCAGCTGTTGCTGCTGCTCGGCTGCACCCTGCTGGCCGTGCGCACCGCGATTGAGCCGCTGACACGCCTGGCCAATGCGGTCGACCGCCTGGACCCCAACGGCGGCGGCGCGCGCCTGGATGAGAACGGCCCCACCGAGGTGGCCTACGCGGCCGTGGCCTTCAATACCCTGCAGGAACGCATCGCCACCCACATCAAGGAACGCATGCAACTGCTCGCGGCTATTTCCCACGACCTGCAAACCCCGATCACGCGTATGAAACTGCGTGCCGAGCTCATGGAGGAGTCGGTGGAGCGGGAAAAACTCTGGAATGACCTCAGTGAAATGCAGCACCTGGTCCAGGAAGGCCTGGCCTATGCACGCAGCATGGACGGCACCATCGAGGCCAGTCGCCGGGTCGACCTGCATTCGTTTCTCGACAGCCTGGTGTTCGACTATCAGGACGTCGGCAAACAGGTGGTGCTCACCGCGCCCACCAGCACCGTGATCGACACCCGCCCCCACGCACTGCGTCGGGTGCTGGTGAACCTGGTGGACAACGCGTTGAAGTTCGGCAGCGACGTCACGGTCAACGTCGAGCACCACGCCGATGCGCATCTGTCGATCCAGATCCTTGACCGTGGCCCCGGCATTCCCGAGGCGCAACTGCCCGACGTGGTCAAGCCGTTCTATCGCGTCGAAAGCTCACGCAACCGCACCACCGGCGGCACCGGGCTGGGCCTGGCCATTGCGCAGCAGCTGGCGCACACCCTGCAAGGCGGCCTGACCCTTTACAACCGCGAGGGCGGCGGGTTGTGCGCGCAGTTGCTGCTGCCTCGCTGCCAGTCACCCATGCCGTCAGTCGCGGACCAGAAAGTCGCGCGGTGAAACGCCGATCGCGCGGCGAAACATCGCACTGAAGGCACTGGCGCTCACATACCCGAGGTCCTGGGCGATCCGGCCGATGGGCTCGCCATTCTCCAGCCGTTCCAGGGCACAGGCCAGGCGCACCTGCTGCACCCACTGGCGGTAGGTCAGGCCGGTTTCCTTGAGAAACAAGCGGATCAGCGTGCGTGAACTGGCGCCGACCTGGTCAGCCCAATACGCCACCGTGTGGGTTTGCCCAGGTGTTTCAAGTATCGCGCGGCACACCATCAGCAGTCGGCGGTCGAGCGGCCACGGGATCTGCAACGGCAAGGTGCGCGCGGCGGCCAGCTCGCTGAGGATCAGCGCCACCACGTGACTATTGCGGCCTTCAAGTTCGTACTCGATCGGCTCATTGGCCAGCACCAGAATCAGCTCACGCAACAGCAGCGATACATCGACGATCCGGCACCGGTCACCGAAACCGGCGGCCGCGTCGGCCTGGATATAGATCGAGCGCATCTGCACCGGCGTCAGCATCAGTTGATCGTGTTCTTCTTCGGCGGGAATCCACAGTGCCCGTTTGGGTGGCAAGAACCACAGGCTGCCCTGGGCAACGGCGCGCATCACCCCACTGACCGCATACAGCAACTGGCCGTGGCGATGGGTGTGCGGCGCGTTATAGGCACCGGCCGCCTGGTTGCGCACAAGGGCCATGAGCACACGGGGCACGTCCTGGTAATCCAGGTAGTCCTCGCTGCGTCCGTTCATTTCGACGGGTTTACCGACGGCGCGGGCATCTTGCTTCATGGTGGGCTCATCGCATTGTCACTTTGTCGATATAAGCTGGCATTTGTCGATTCTTGCACATTGCTACGATCGGTTCGACTTCCACGACCCGAAGAGCCCGTCGACATGACCTCCACTGACAAGCACAGCCTGGCAGCCGTCCTCGGCCTGTTGGTGCTGTCCATCGCCCTGCGCCCCGCCATCGTGTCCATCGGGCCGATCCTGCTGTTGATCCAGGGCCAGTATGGGTTGAGCTTTACCCAGGCGGCGCTGCTGACGTCGATCCCGGACGTGTGCATGGGTGTGCTCGCCCTGCTTGCGCCAGGCTTGAGCCGACGCTTTGGGTCGGACCGCTGCATGATTGCGGCCCTGGTGCTGATCGGTGCCGCGTGTCTGCTGCGGGCGGTTTCGCCGAATGCCGCGCTGCTGCTGCTGAACACCTTTGTGATCAGTGTCGGCATCGCCATCGCCGGCGCGTTGATGGGGGGCTGGATCAAAACCCACTTTGCCCACCGTCCGGCGTTTTTCATGGGTATTTATGCCGCAGGCTTGAGTGTCGGGGCCACCCTTTCTGCGCTGTTCACCGCGCCCATCACCGAACTCGCCCACAGCTGGCGTGTAGGCGCCGGTGCATGGAGCCTGTTGAGCGTCACGGCGGTGATCAGCTGGGTGTGGATGGCCCGGCGTTTCGCGGCCGGTGCGCCTCGGCTGGCCCCAGCACCGGCCCGGTCGATCCGACTGCCGTGGCGCAATCCCCAGGCGTGGCTGGTGGCGCTGTACTTCGGTGCCAGCCAGTTTGTGGTCTATGCCCTGTTCGCCTGGCTGGCACCGTCCTCCACGGAAACGGCCGTCACCCACCTGTCCGCCGGCACCTTGCTGGGGCTGTTCACCGCTGTATTCGCGGTTGCCAGCGTCGGCGCCGGCCTGATCCCCGGCAAGGCCCATGACCGTCGCGGCCTGCTGGCCGTCTGCACATTGATCGCACTGTTAGGCACCGCAGGCATGGCGTTTGCGCCGACGGCGTGGCCAACCCTTTACGTGTTGCTGGTGGCGATCGGCCTGGGCATGGCGTTCACCGTGGGCATGACGCTGCCACTGGACAATGCCAGCAGCCCTGCACAAGCCGGTGCCTGGACGGTATTCATGCTGTTTATCGGCTATCTGGTGGCCGCCTTGGGCCCGCTGTGTTTCGGTGCATTGCGCGACCACAGCGGCAACTACAGCCTAGCCTACGCCATGCTGTTTGCCGTGCTGGTCTTCATGCTGTGCCTGACGCCGATGCTCAAACCGGCCCAGACCAACGCCCTCGCGCCGCACGCGGCCGAGGTTGTACGGACTTGAACCAACGTTGGGATCTCCTATCATGCTCAGACCGAAACAGGGTTCCAACCCCCTTGAATACACCTTCCTCTTTTCGAGAGCGCGATAACCGTGGAGTCCGCCCCTGACGACCTGCATGAGGCCGCGAGCCTGGACTTTGCCTTCGGCCCTTTTCGCGTGGTTCCGGGCAAACGCTTGCTCACGAAAGATGGCGCGGCATTGGATATCGGCGGTCGTGCCCTCGACCTGCTGATCGCCCTGCTCGAACGCCCAGGACGCGTGGTGTCCAAACGTGAACTGATCAGCCTGGTGTGGCCCGACATCATCGTCGAAGAAGGCAGCCTGCGTTTTCACATGACCGGGCTGCGCCGCATTCTGGGCGATGGCGAAGACGGTGCACGCTATATCAACACCCAAGTCGGCGTTGGCTACGCGTTCGTCGCGCCGATGGAGCGCGCGGCGCGCCCTTTGCCTGCCCCGTACAGCCACCCTCGAGTGGCCAATGGCGTCGGCCGCCTGCCGCCGCGCCCCAGCCTGATCGGGCGCCACGCCGATGTGGCGCTGGTGATGGAGCGGCTGCGACAACCCAAGCTGTTCACCATCGTCGGCCCAGGCGGCGTGGGCAAGACCAGCCTGGCCGTGGAAACCGGCCACTGCCGCGCAGAGGAAGACGCCGTGCACTTCGTCGACCTGGCCCAGGTCGAGGATCCGGACTTGGTGCCCATCGCCCTCGCCAGCGCACTGGGCATTGCGGTGCAGGCCGAAGAACCGATGCAGGTGTTGCTCGCCCACCTGCGTGCGCAACGGTTGCTGCTGATCATCGACAATTGCGAACACCTGATCGATGCGGTCTGCGCACTCGTTGAACAGATCCAGGATGCGGCCCCGGGCGTGGCCCTTCTCGCCACCAGTCGCGAACCGCTGCGGGCGCGCGGCGAGCACGTGTATCGGCTCGACCCGCTGGCCTTTCCCAGCGAGTTGCAGGACTTGAGCGTTGAACAACTGCTGGGATTTCCCGCCGTGCAACTGTTTGTCGAGCGCGTGTACGCCAGCAATGCCGCACTGGCCCTGGCACCCGGCGATGCACGTCTGATTGCCGACATGTGCCAACGCCTGGAAGGCATGGCGCTGCCCATCGAATTGGCGGCAGTGCGCGTGGCGGTGCATGGCGTACACGCCACTCACGCCCTGCTCGGCGAGCGCTTTTCCCTGGGATGGGCCGGTCGCCGGACCGCGCTGCCACGGCATCAGACGCTGCGCGCAATGCTGGACTGGAGTTACGACCTGCTCTCGGCCAATGAACGCCTGGTGTTCGAGCGGCTGGCGGCATTTGTCGGACCGTTTGCCCTGGAGGCGGCCTCGCACATTGCCGCCGACGACTGGATCGACCCCGTCAGCGTGGCCGCGACCCTGGATGAGCTGGCCGCCAAGGGCCTGGTCACCGTGAACCGCAGCAACGCCACGGCCTCTTACCGCTTGCTGGAAATGACCCGCGCCTATGCGCGGGAAAAACTCCAGGTGCGGGGCCCATCCGAGGTGCACGCCCTGGCCTTCAGGCACGCGGCGTACCATATGGAGCAGCTCAAGCACCTGGGCGACACCCCTCACGCGATCTTCGCCAGCGCCACGCGGCTGGGTTGCCAGTTGGGCAATATCCGCAGCGCGCTGGAGTGGAGCTTCGGCCCTCAGGGCGACCCCGGCCTGGCACTGCCGCTGGCGGCGGCGAGTGCGCAACTGTTCCTGCATTTTTCCCTGTTGGTGGAATGCCGCACCTGGTGCACCCGCGCCACTGAGTTGCTGGAACTCGGCTACTTCGGCACGCCCACCGAAATGGAACTGCAAGCCGCCCTGGGCCTGGTGCTGATGTTCACCAAGGGCAATAGCGCCGCCGCAGAAAAAGCCCTGTTACGCGCCCTGGACATTGCCGTGAGCCTTGGCGAGCACCGCTCGCAACTGCGCCTGCTGGGGCGTTTACAGATTTTCTACGAACGCATTGGTGACTTTAAGGCGTCCCTGGCCTGGGCCGAACGCGCCGTGGAGATCAGCGCAGTGATCGCCAAGCCGGAAGCCATCGCGGTGGCCGCCTCCCTTGCGGGCATCTGTTATCACTTGTTGGGGGACCAGGCGTTGGCGCGCCACGCGTTGGAACACTCCCTGCGCAACAGCGTGCCGTCGCAGCGCAGTCTGACCATTCACTACGGTTTCGACCATCGCAACCGCACCGGCCTGGCCCTGGCGCGCACCCTGTGGCTGATGGGCTTTCCCGACCAGGCCAGGCAAGGCGCCCAGCAGGTCGAAACCGAAGCCGCCGCGCTGGACCATGCAACCACCTATTGCATCGCGCTGGTCTGGACCCTGCAGATTTACATCTGGACCGGTGACCTGCACACCGCCGCCGAGCGCCTGCACACCTTCAAGTCCATTGCCGAAGCCAACGCCTTCGGCCCCTATATCGCCGCAGCCATGGGCTTTGGCGCGGCGGTCGCCATCCGCGCAGGCCAGCCCGGCAATGCCGTCGCCGTCCTTGAGGAAACCCTGGCCCGCCTGCACGGCATGCGCTACGAATTGCTGACAACCTCCTTCGAGATCGCCCTGGCCGAGGGCTTGATCCTGGAGGGGCAATTTGAAAAGGCCCTGGTACAAGTGAAGGCGACCATCGAACACTGTCGACACAGCGGCGATGCCTTCCCCCTGCCGGAACTGCTGCGCCTCCAGGCCAGCATTCATAAGGCACAAGTGCCCGGCGACAACAAACGGCCTGAGACACTGCTGGAAGAATCCTTGAGCCTGAGTCAGCAGCAAGGCTCACGCAGCTGGGCGTTGCGCAGTGCCATCGACCTGGCCGCGCTGTGGCAGGCGCAAGGTCGTGGCAGTGAGGCCCAGCGTTTGCTGGGCCAACACCGCGAGCAGTTTTCAGAAGGCTTTGATACCCAGGACCTGCGCCTGCTACAGGCGCGCCTGGACGATGCTCAACATACCTGAAAAAGCCTCAGGGCTTGGCCAAAGGGCGCAATGGGCGGAAGGCCGCGCGCAGTTCCTCGCTGAACAGTTGCGGCTGTTCCCAGGCGGCGAAATGCCCGCCCTTGCTGACCTGGCTGTAGTAGGACAACGAGGGATAGGCGCGCTGGGCCCAGGTTTTCGGGGCCTGGTAGATCTCGCGGGGGAACGCGGTAATGGCAACCGGAACCTTGATGGTGTCGGTCTTCTGCGCTGCGGCGCTGAAGTTATTGTTGTTGTTCTCCCAGTAGAAACGCGAAGACGCCGCACCGCTGTTGGTCAGCCAATACAGGCTGATGTCGTCGAGCATTTCGTCACGACTGAGCACACGCTCGGGCTTGCCATCACTGTCGGTCCAGGCAGCGAATTTCTCGTACATCCAGGCGGCCGTACCGGCCGGCGAGTCGGCCAGCAGATAGCCGATGGTTTGCGGGCGAGTGACCATCATCGCGCCGTACGCCGCGTTGCGCCCAAAGAAGGTACTCAGCGCGTTGTAGGCCGTGCGCTCAGGTTCGGTGAGGTTGGCGGGCGCCGGTTCGCCACTGTTGATCGGCTTGACCAGTTCAGGCGGCACGGTGGCCGGCATGTTCAGGTGAATGCCGAGCAAACCGGGGGGCGCCAGGCGGCCCAGCGCGTCGGAGATCACCGAGCCATGGTCGCCCCCCTGGGACACGTAATGCTGGTAGCCCAGGCGTTTCATCAGCACATCCCAGGCCTTGGCGACCCGGTCCGGGCCCCATCCCAGTTCGGTGGGCTTGCCGGAAAAACCGTGGCCTGGGATCGATGGGATCACCACGTCGAACGAATCTTCGATGCGGCCACCGTAGGCGACCGGGTCGGTCAGCGGGCCGATGGTTTTGAGGAATTCAAATTGAGAACCCGGCCACCCGTGGGTAAGAATCAACGGCAGCGCGTTCGGATTGCGCGAGCGCACATGAATGAATTGGATGTCGACCCCGTCAATGGTGGTCATGAACTCAGGCAGCGCATTGAGCTTGGCCTCGGCCTTGCGCCAGTCGTAACCATTGCCCCAGTACTTGACCAGTGCCAGTACCTGCGCCAATTGCACGCCCTGGGAGGTGTCGTTGACGGTTTCCTTATCGGGCCAGCGGGCGGCGGCGATGCGTTTATGCAGGTCGGTCAGTTGGGTTTCATCAACGTGAATGCGGTAAGGACGGATGGCGTCGGTGGCCGCCCACGCGGCCTGGCTACCGGCGAGCAGCGCCAGGCCGAGCAACGAGGCCCGGCAGCGAAGCCGCAGGTAATGGGACGAAGCTGCAAGCATGATGAATCTCCTGTCGTGGCACTGCGCCCTCGTGGCCCGTGCAAGACCGATCAGACCATCGGCGTTTGCCGCGGACGATTGCACGTAGGTGTCGGTCGATACCTTTGTATGACTTGCCAGCAGAAGCGCCCGATGCTGCCATCCACCCTCGATAAATAAAGGACCCAAAACCAATGAGTGGGCAGGCAATCAGTGCGGCTACACCGGGCATTCCGACGTGGCGCGCTGCGTGGATCGTGGTGGGGCTGTGCTTGCTGTTCAATGTGATCGACGGCCTGGACGCCATGGCCATGGCGTTCACGGCCAGCCGCGTGGCCGCGCAGTGGTCATTGAGCGCGGCGCAAATCGGCCTGCTGCTCAGCGCCAGCCTGGTGGGCATGGCCTGCGGCTCGTTGGGGGCTGCGCCGATGGCCAACCGGCATGGACGCCGCCGGGTGTTGCTGGCGAGCCTGATGCTCAGCGGCATGACCATGGTGCTGTGTTTCTGGAGCCAGGGTTATTGCACTTTGCTGTGCCTGCGCTTGCTCACGGGTATCGGCGTGGGCGCGGTGTTGGTGGGCGCCAATGTCCTGACCCACGACCATGCACCGCCCACCCGTCGCAGCCTGGCAATTGCCTTGCAATCGGTGGCCTTTGCGCTGGGCGCCACCTTGGGTGGGGTGCTGGCCCATCTGCTTAATGACGGCCTCGGTTGGCGTTATGTGTTCCTGGCAGGGGGCGGCCTGACGCTGTTGGTTGGCGTGGCCGGCGTGCTGTGGTTGCGCGAGTCTGCGTCGCAGGTAGCGCTGGCGGCCGAGCGGCCAGGCCAAGGTTATCGCGGTCTGTTCAGCCACGGACGCTGGGCATCGACCTGCACCTTGGCCTGCGTATGCTTTTTGCTGATGTTCGGGTTTTATTTTGTGATGAACTGGACCCCCATGCTGCTGACCCATAGCGGTTTTTCCGCACGCCACGGCATCACCGGCGGCATGTTGCTCACGGTTGGCGGCATGTTCGGTGCACTGCTGTTGGGCTTGGGTGCAATTCGCTGGGGCTGCAACCGGTTGCTGTGCATGTGCCTGCTGCTCAATGCCGTGCTGATGCTGCTGATGGTGACGGCCACGCGCATACCGCTGCTGGCGATTGCCACGGGGTTCACGGCCGGCCTGTTGCTCTATGCCGCCATTGCCGCGCTGTTTGTGCTCGCGCCCCAGACGTTCGACAGCTCCGAACGTACGCGCGGCGTGGGCCTGGTGCTGGCCGCGGGAAGGCTGGGGGCCATTGTGTCGCCCACGTTCGCCGGTGTACTGCTCGACGCCCAGTGGCGTCCCCAGGATCTGTTTACCTTCTATGCGGGCAGCCAATTGCTGGCTGCCCTGCTGATCTGGCGCAGGCGCCGGCCTAGGCTTGAGGCAGGATAATCAGCTTGCCTGTGCTGCGGCGTGACTCGATATCCCGATGTGCCTGGTGCGCCTGCGCCAATGAATAATGCTGGCCGATGTTCACCTTGAGCCTTCCAGTACTTACCCAGGCGAACAACTGCTGCGCGCGGGCCAGCAGGGTCTCGCGGTTACGCACATGATGCATCACCACCGGGTAGGTCAGCTTGACGCTGCGCGGGATGGAAAAGATATCGATCGGCGCAATCGGGTCCATGAACGGGCCGAACAGGGCCAAGGTGCCGAAGTAATCCAGCAGATTGAGTGACTCGTTGAAACCTTCATTGCCGGTGCCGTCATACACCACATTTACCGCGTGCTTGCCCACCAGGCGTTCGACCTGACCGGCGATATGCCCGGCGTGCCCGATCACCACGTAATCGGCGCCAGCCGCCAATACGCTGTCAACCTTGTCGGCATGGGAAACCCGGCCAATCGCCTCGCCGCCGAGCAGCTTGACCATCTGCGTCAGCATCAGCCCTACTCCCCCCGCCGCAGCGTGGATGAATGCCACGTCACCCTTCTGGATCGCGTGCACGTCAAACACCAGGTTGCTCGCGGTGAGGCCTTGCATCATCAGGCCGGCGGCGGTTTCGAAGCCGATATCATCGGGCAACGGCACCAATTGGCTGACCGGGGCGATGACCTGTTGCGCATAGCTGCCAGGGACGTAATACCAGGCCACCCGATCACCGGGTGTTACCTCAGTCACCTCCGGCCCGACGGCCAGCACCACGCCTGCGCCCTCTGCGCCCAGCGTCAGCGGCAACGGGCTGGCGGCGCCGAGACCTCGGCGCGCGCCGGTATCCATGAAATTCACCCCGGCGGCCATGACCTGAACCAGTGCCTGCCCAGGCCCTGGCCGGGCCAGTGAAACCTCTTGCACGGCCAAGACTTCGGGGCCGCCAAATGCGTTGATCATCACTGCTTTCATCGTGTTCACAGCCTTCAACATCCGTCAGCGTCGGATGACGCCAAACCTGCCGCCATGCTGTGCAGCACGTGTATCTGCGGCATGTCGGCAAAGCAGCAGGTTTGAATGACTGTGTAACGTCAGTCACGCTGGATACAGTGGCTTACGTTCACACCAGGTTGAGCACCACATCGATGTTGCCACGCACCGCCTTAGAGTACGGGCATGTCTGGTGGGCACCTTCAATCAGCGCCAGCGCCACATTCCGCTCCAAGCCCGGCAGGCTGACGTTCAAGCGTGCCCGCAGGAAGTAAGCGTCGCCCTCCATGCACAGGTCGACTTCAGCATCGATGGCCACGTCAGCCGGCAACTCGACCTTCAACTTGCGCGCCGCCAACCCCAGGGCGCCGTTGAAACAGGCCGACCAGCCGGCCGCGAACAGTTGCTCGGGGTTGGTGCCGCTGCCTTTGGAGCCCGGCGGGGAATGGAGGATGTCCAGACGCCCGTCGTCGCTGCGCGAGGTACCCCCGTCGCGGGCACCGGTGGTGTGGACTTTGGCGGTGTAGACTACTTGTTTGGCGGTCATGGCAGAGCTCCGGGAAATTGAGGAAAGCGCACTCGGGATGCGCGACTCAATCAAAACAGCATTCGTGCCCGCCATCGATAACACGATGGTATCGTTTGCCTGCCCGCCAGCGTGGGCATGCGACACCTAAGTATGATGGGCGAACAGCCGCCCACGGGGCATTCTCTGCGCACGGCGCCTGTCACTAGAGAACCGGTATGTCGAATGAATTCGATCGCGTCGTCGATGCACTGCCTGGGGTGGCCTTCACCGCCGTGGCGGACGGCAGCGTCGACTACGTCAACCAAGGCTGGTGCGCCTACACCGGACACAGTGCCAGCGCAGCCATCGGCTGCGGCTGGCAGGCGGCCGTGCACCCGGACGACCTGCAGACCACGCTCAACGCCTGGCGCGAGGCGGTACGCAGTGGCGAGCCCTATCGCAAGGAACTGCGCCTGCGCCAGGCGGACGGTATCTACCGCTGGTTTGTCAGTGACGGCAAGCCGATGCGCGACAGCCAGGGCCGGATCCTCCGCTGGTGGGTGATCAGCGTGGACATCAACGAGCAAAAGCGCGACAAAGCCTTGATCGCCCACGCACTGGCCGAAGTCAGCGCCTCGGAAGACCGCCTCAGCAACATCATCAACGCCATTCCCGGATTTGTCTGGAGTGCGGCGCCCGACGGCAGTGTCGGCTTCGTCAACCAGCGCTGGTGCGACTACACCGGCATGAGCCTGGACGAAGCGCGCGGCGATGGCTGGGCGCGCTCGGTTCACCCCGACGACGCCGAGCAACTGGCACAGTATTGGGGTGCCCTGCTGCAGTCGGGCGAAGCCGGAGAGTACGAGGCGCGGTTGCGCCGCTTCGACGGCGACTACCGCTGGTTCCTGGTGCGCGCGGTACCGCAACGTGATGCGTGGGGCGTGGTGCTGCGCTGGTACGGCGAGAACACCGATATCGAAGACCGCAAGCGCGCCGAAATGCTCGCGGCGAGCATCGCCATCGAACGCCGGTTATCGGAAGAAACCCTGAGCAAGGTGCGCGCGGAGCTGGCGCACCTGGCACGTGTGGCGAGCCTGAGCACCGTCACCGCCTCGATTGCCCACGAAGTCAATCAGCCGCTGGCCGGCATCATCACCAATGCCAGCACCTGCCTGCGCATGTTGGGCGCCGACCCGCCGAATGTCACCGGTGCCCTGGAGACCGCGCGGCGTACCATTCGCGATGGTAACCGCGCCGCCGAGGTGATCAACCGCCTGCGTGCGCTCTTTTCGAAGAAATGCATCACCCTCGAACCAGTCGATTTGAACGAGGCGGCACAGGAGGTCATCGCCATGCTGCTGGGCGAATTGCAGCGTAATGACGTGAAGCTGATCCCGGAATTTGCCGACGCGCTGCCCACCGTCAACGCCGACCGCGTGCAACTGCAACAAGTGATCCTCAACCTGATCCTCAATGCCACCGAGGCGATGAACACCATGACGGGTCGTTCGCGGCACCTGCATGTCACCACCGGGCTGGATGAACAACAGAGCGTCTACCTTGCCGTGAAGGACAACGGCAATGGTTTCGACCCGCAGGATGCCGAGCGCCTGTTCCAGGCGTTCTACACCACCAAGGCCACCGGCATGGGCATCGGGCTGTCCATCAGTCGCTCCATTATCGAGCGCCATGATGGCGTGTTGTGGGCCACCGCCCATGACGGCCCCGGGGCCACTTTCCGATTTGCCCTGCCGCGCATGACCGACCAGGACGCCGACTCGACCAAGGAGGGAATCTGATGGAACAGCCTGTTCTTATAGCGGTTGTCGATGATGACGAATCGGTGCGCGAATCCCTGCCGGACCTGCTCCGGGAGTTCGGTTTTGCGGTCGAAGCGTTTTCCTCGGCGCCAGCGTTCCTGGCATCGCCCCATGTGACGGGCACGCGCTGCCTGATCCTGGATGTGGCGATGCCAGGCATGTCCGGCCCGGAACTGCACGCCACCCTCCAACTGCGCGGCCATGGCATTCCGGTGATCTTTATCACTGCCCATGGCGATGCCGGCGACCGGCTCAAACTGATGCGCACCGGCGTGGTGGACTGCCTGATGAAGCCGTTCAGCGAAGCGCAATTGCTCAAAGCGCTGAGCGCGGCCTTTCCAGTCGTCTGAACCGCTCCAGCAGGGAGCTATCTTGAAGGAGCTATCATGATGTATTCGACTCACCCCATCGCCCATGCACGCAGAGCCGCGCCGATGACCGACACCCAGCCGATCGTATTCGTTGTCGATGACGATGTTTCTGTGCGCGAATCCCTGGAGCTGTTGATCCGCTTCGCCCAGTGGCAGCCCCGGCTGTTCGAATCGGCCCAGGCGTTTCTGAGCCAGCCGCGTGCAGACGTGCCCACCTGCCTGGTGCTGGACATCAACCTGCCCGACCTCAACGGCCTGGACCTGCAAGCCGCTATCGCCAACGAACGCCCGGACACGCCGATCATTTTCATCACCGGCTACGGCGACATCCCTCTGACGGTGCGCGCCATGAAGGCGGGGGCGGTGGAGTTCCTGACCAAGCCGTTCAATGATGACGTGCTGTTGACCGCGATTGCCGGTGCCCTCGAAAAGAGCCGCACCCTGCTGGACCAACAGGATCAATTGCGCGTCCTGCGGGCGGCCTACGCCACCCTGACGCCACGGGAGCAGGAAGTGATGACAAGGGTCGTCGCGGGGCATATGAACAAAGTCATTGCCTGCGACCTGGCGATCAGCGAGATCACGGTCAAGGCCCATCGGGGCAAGGCAATGCGCAAAATGAAGGCCCGCTCGTTGGCGGACCTGGTCAAGATGGCGGCTTTGCTGGCAAAGCCGCTGCATTGAGTCACTGAGGGGCCTTGGCCTCGTTCAACAGCGTCTGGATCATCTGCTCCTGCGCGTCATAACGACCTTCGCCAAAATGGGTGTAACGCACCTGCCCCTTGGCGTCGATCAGGTAATGGGCGGGCCAGTACTGGTTGTCGAAATTGCGCCAGATCGCATAGTTGTTGTCGATGGCCACCGGGTAGGTGATACCCAGCTTGCGCACCTGGTCCTTGACGTTGCCGATGATGCGCTCATAACCGTATTCCGGGGTGTGGACGCCGATCACCACCAAACCGTCCTTCTCGTATTTCTTCGCCCATTGCTTCACATACGGCAGGGTGTGCTGACAGTTGATGCAGTCGTAGGTCCAAAAATCCACCAGCACCACTTTACCTTTCAAGGATTCGCGGGTGAGTTCGGGTGAGTTGAGCCACTCGACCGCACCGGCCAGCGATGGCATGGCGCCCTTGGTAATGTCCCGCTCCGGGTCGGCCTTGACCTTGCTCACCACGTAATCCACCACTTTGGGCACGTTTTCCAGCACGCCTTTTTCCAGGCTGCTGACCCCTTCGGACGATGTGCCGGCGAGCAGGGTCTTGTCCGCTCCGGTGGAAATCACCACCGCCGCCGCCAGTACCGCCACCCCGGCACCACGGCGCAGCCAACCGGTCACTGGAATAGAGGCCTTGAGTCGATTGACCAGGCCACGCCCGGCAAAAATCAGCGCACCCAGGGACAAGGCGCTGCCCAGGCCGTAGGCCACCAGCAACAGGCTGGTCTGCGCATTGGCGCCTTGCAGCATTGCGCTGGTCAGGATCACACCCAGGATCGGCCCGGCGCAGGGCGCCCACAGCAGGCCTGTGGCGACGCCGATCATCACTGACTTCAGCGGACCGGACAGCGTGCGGCTGTCAGGATCGATACGGTTGCCCAACAACACGAAGGGGCGCGCCAGCCAGCCACCGACCCGCGCCGAGATCAGCGAAAGCGCAAACAGCCCCATCACGATCAGCGCCACGTAACGGCCGGTGTTATTGGCCTGTATCACCCACTCCGTGCTGACCACCGCCAGGCTGGACACCAGCGCGAAGGTCAGGACCATGCCGCCGAGGGTCAACAGGATCGAACGGCGGGTGCGGTCGACGCCGGCGAACAGAAACGGCACCACCGGCAGGATACAGGGGCTGAGGACGGTCAGGATGCCGCCCAGGAATGCGATGAGTAGCATGGTGTTCACCTTATCGAGTGGGGAGACGGCGTCACGCTGTCTGGTGGTCCAGCGCCTGGCCGAGCGGTGTGCGGCGGCTGCCGTCCTCTACCAGCAGGTCATGGCGGGCGGCGTGTTGCACCGGCGTCAGTTGGAAGCAGGTGCTGGCGGCGCAGCTGCTTTTCTCCACGGCGGCGTTGGCGTGCACGGCAGTGCCGGCAAGGGCAAAGGCGGTGGCGGTCAAAAAGCGGGTCAGCGGGTTCATGGCGGTCTTCCTGTGGTAAACAATGGGAGGGGACAGCGGGACTCAGTTATCGCCGACGCAACCGTCGCCGAACTTGAGGTAATCCAGCACCTGGGTCTTGTCGTGGGAGTCCAGGTACGTCATGCGCGCATTCACCACGCCGCAGGTGGGCTTGGAGTCCTGGCTCATCGATACCACTTGCTTGATGTCCAGGTGCGTGCCGTAGTTGTAGGTCTGAGCGGTAACGGCGGCTTCGGCGCGGGCCGACAAGGTGCAGATGTTCAGGGCGGCAAACAGGCAGGCGGCGTAGATGGCTTTGGTGTTCATGGTGGTTGACTCCAGGTTCTCAGGGTTGGAGGCGGTGTGCCTCGTTGGAATCAATTAAAAGCCCCTGAGGTATCGCGCCTGTGTCGGAAAACCGCGCGGATAAATCGATACGTATCCACAGCCCCTGCCGATACACAGCGATACAAAAAGCCCAAAGGACGACCTGGATCAATAAACCGCCCTCGCCGCTCGGCTACCTTCGCGACCTTTTGCGACCCGTGCTCATGCCTCCCATCCTCGCTCCCGAACTGCTCGCCCCCGCCGGCACCCTGAAAAACATGCGCTACGCCTTTGCCTACGGCGCCGATGCGGTCTACGCCGGCCAGCCGCGCTACAGCCTGCGGGTGCGCAACAACGAGTTTGACCACGCCAACCTGGCCCTCGGCATCCAGGAAGCGCACGCCCTGGGCAAGCGTTTCTACGTGGTGGTGAACATCGCGCCGCACAACGCCAAGTTGAAGACCTTCCTCAAGGACCTGGCCCCGGTGATCGCCATGGGCCCGGACGCGCTGATCATGTCCGACCCTGGGCTGATCATGCTGGTGCGCCGGCACTTTCCACAGATGCCGATCCACTTGTCGGTGCAAGCCAACACGGTGAACTGGGCCAGCGTGGAGTTCTGGCAGCAGCAAGGAATCGGCCGGGTCATCCTGTCGCGGGAATTGTCGCTGGAAGAGATCGATGAGATCCGCCAGCAGGTACCGGCCATGGAGCTGGAAGTGTTTGTGCACGGTGCCTTGTGCATGGCCTATTCCGGGCGCTGCCTGCTCTCGGGTTACATGAACAAGCGCGACGCCAACCAGGGCACGTGCACCAATGCTTGTCGCTGGAAATACCAGGCCACCCCCGCGGTGGAAAACGCCACGGGGGATATCGTCCAGCAATATCAGCCCACCCTGGGCATTGGCGCGCCCACCGACCAGGTGTTCCTGCTCCAGGAAGCCAATCGCCCCGATGAACAGATGCCCGCCTTCGAAGACGAGCACGGCACCTACATCATGAACGCCAAGGACCTGCGCGCCGTGCAGCACGTGGAGCGCCTGACCCGGATGGGCGTGCACTCACTGAAGATCGAAGGCCGCACCAAGTCGCACTTCTACTGCGCGCGCACCACTCAGGTGTATCGCCAGGCCATCGATGATGCGGTGGCCGGTCGCGCCTTCGACCGCACCCTGATGACCGACCTCGAATCCCTGGCACAGCGCGGCTACACCGAAGGTTTCCTGCGTCGCCATGTGCACGATGAATACCAGAATTACCAGAACGGTAGCTCCGTGTCGGAACGCCAGCAGTTCGTCGGCGAGCTGACCGGCGAACGCCGGGGCGAGCTGGCCGAGGTCAAGGTGAAGAACCACTTCGCTGTGGGCAATCACCTGGAATTGATGACCCCCGCCGGCAACTTCCACTTTGACCTGGAGAGGATGCACAACAGCCAGGGCGAGGCTGTCGAGGTCGCGCCGGGGGATGGGCACACGGTGTATGTGCCGGTCCCGGCGGAGATGGATGTGCGCTTCGGCTTGCTGATGCGTGATGTTTAAATGTTGCCCAACCTTTGTGGCGAGGGCGCTCGCTCCCGCTGGGGCGCGAAGCGGCCCTAAAAGCCGGCGCCATCTGCGCTGTCGAACGGGACGGTTCGACAAGCGCCCTCGCCACAGGCCTCAGATCCTGAACTGACCGACCAACTGCCCCAACCGCTGACCCAGCTCCGCCAGGCTGCGGGACGTCTGGGCGCCCAGTTGGGTCTCATCGGCGACGCTGTCCACCGCCACGGCAATCTGATGCACGCTGCGGTTGATCTCTTCGGCCACGGCGGTCTGCTCTTCGGCGGCGCTGGCAATCTGGGCGTTCATCGAATTGATGGTCCCGATCAACTGGGCCATGGTGTCCAAAGACGCCCCGGCCTCGTTGGCCTGTGCCGAGGTGCCGTCGCCGGCATCGCTGGAGCGGCGCATGGCCTCCACCGCGGCCTCGGTGCCTTTTTGCAGGCGGTCGATCATGCCCTGGATTTCCTGGGTGCTGGTCTGGGTGCGGCTGGCCAGGGCGCGTACTTCGTCGGCGACTACCGCAAAACCACGTCCGGCCTCCCCTGCCCGCGCCGCTTCGATGGCGGCGTTGAGCGCCAGCAGGTTGGTTTGTTCGGCGATGGAGCGTATCACGCTGAGCACGCTGACGATGGAGGACACGTCCTGCTGCAGGCTGTCGAGGGACACGCCGCTGGTGCGTATATCGCTCACCAACGCGTGGATCTGCGCAATGCTGCCGTCCACCACACGCTTGGCGGCCTGGCCTTCGGCATCGGTCTGCTGGGCCGCGACCGAGGCGCCCTGGGCACTGCGCGCCACTTCTTGCGCAGCCGAAGACATCTGGTTGATCGCAGTGGCGACCTGATCGGTCTCGTGGCGCTGGCGTTCCATGGCCTGTTCGGAGCGCTGGGCCTGATCAGAGACTTGGCTGACCAGGCCAGTGAGTTGGCTGGTCATCTCAGTGATCTGGCGCACCAGGCCGTGGATCTTGTCGACAAACCGGTTGAACGCGCCCGCCAGGTCGCCCAGTTCGTCCTGGCTGGTGATGGCCAGGCGGCGGGTCAAGTCGCCTTCGCCGGCCGCGATGTCGTCGAGGTTGGCTTTCATCAGGTTCAGCGGGCGCAGGATGGTATTGGCCAGCAGCATGCCCACGGCAGCGATCACCAACAACACCACCACAGCCACGCCGAGAATGCTCAGCAGCACGCCCTCCATGCGCTTGTGCACCTTGGCTTCGACCACCGCGACCTGGGCCTCAATGCCGTCCAGGTTCACCGACGTACCGATGACCATGTCCCATTTCGGCAGGTATTCGGTGTAGCCGAGCTTGGGCACCAGTTCGGTCTGGCCCGGCTGGGTCGAGCTGTATTGCAGGTAGTGGGTGCCGTCCTTGCCGACCTTGACCAGGTCACGGTTGACGTACACGCCATTGGGGTCGCGGTTGTCCTTGAAGCTCTTGCCCACGCCGTCGGGGCTGTTGCCCTTGAACAGGCGGATGGTCTCGGAGTCGTAGCCGAAGAAGTAACCGTCCTTGCCGTAGCGGGTGTTCGACAGGAGCTTGACCACTTGGGCACGGGCGGCGGTATCGCCGGGGGCCGCCGCGTCGTAGAGCGGTTTGATGGTGGTCATGGCCACTTCGACATAACTTTGCAGCGTGGCCTTGGCGTCGTTGAGCAGGCGCTGGCGGGTTTCATCCACCTCGTTGCGCGCCTGCCCCTGCAGGATCCACACGGTGGTCAGGCTGATGACCACGGCAAACAGCAACACCGGCACTATGGCGAGGGACAGGACTTTGGCCTTGAGGCTCAGACGCATGGCTTTTCTCTCTTATTCGTGGCGACTTGAGAGTTTATCGGCCGGTTGCGAAATACCTGTAGAAGCCGGCTTGCCGGCGATAGCGGTCTCGCGGACGCCATCGCCGGCAAGCCGGCTCCTACAGGTTGGGGGGTGTCAGAGGGTCATGGCGGCCAGCCAGCCGAACGCCAGCAACGGAATGTTGTAGTGCAGAAACGTCGGCACCACCGTGTCCCAGATATGGTGGTGCTGACCGTCGACATTCAGGCCGGAGGTCGGACCGAGGGTGGAATCCGAAGCGGGCGAACCGGCATCACCCAGTGCACCGGCCGTGCCGACGATGCACACGATGGCCACCGGGCTGAAGCCCAGTTGCACGCACAGCGGCACAAAGATCGCGGCCAGGATCGGCACCGTGGAAAACGACGAACCGATGCCCATGGTCACCAGCAGGCCCACCAGCAACATCAACAACGCGCCGACACCACGGTTGTGGCCGATGAATGCCGCCGAAGTTTCCACCAGCGAGCGCACGTCGCCGGTGGCCTTGAGTACTTCGGCAAAGCCTGACGAGGCGATCATGATGAAGCCGATCATCGCCATCATCTTCATGCCTTCGGTGAACAGGTCGTCGGTATCGCGCCAGCGCACGATGCCCGACACCGAGAAGATCAGGAAGCCGGCCAGGGCGCCGATGATCATCGAGTCCAGCCACAGTTGGATAATGAACGCCGAGGCAATCGCCAGGCCGGCCACCAGCAGGGTCAGCGGGTTGTATTGCACCGCCACCTGCTCGACCCGCTCGATTTTTTCCAGGTCGTACACGCGCTTCTTGCGGTAACTGATAAACACCGCCACCAGCAGGCCCACCACCATGCCCAGCGCCGGCAAACTCATGGCGTGGGTAACGTTGACCTGGCTGATGTCCACACCGCTCTTGGCCACGTTGGCCAGCAGGATTTGGTTGAGGAAGATATTGCCAAAGCCCACCGGCAAGAACATGTAGGGCGTGATCAGGCCGAAGGTCATCACGCAGGCGATCAGGCGGCGGTCCAGTTGCAGCTTGGTCAGCACGTACAACAAGGGCGGCACCAGCAGCGGAATAAACGCGATATGAATCGGCAGGATGTTCTGCGACGCAATCGCCACCACCCACAACAGGCCGATTAGCAGCCATTTGACATGGCTACCGCCGTTGGCTTCCTGGCGGTCCACCAGCAGCAGCGCCTTGTCAGCCAAGGCGTGGGCCAGGCCGGATTTGGCAATCGCCACGGCGAAAGCGCCGAGCAAGGCGTAGGACAATGCCACGGTTGCACCACCGCCCAAGCCGCCGTTGAAGGCCTTGAGCGTGGCGTCGATGCCCAGGCCACCGGTCAAGCCACCCACCAGGGCGCCGACGATGATGGCGATGACCACATGCACGCGGGACAAACTGAGCACCAGCATGGTGCCGACCGCGGCAATGACTGCGTTAATCATGGTTACCTCAAGCAGAAAAACTTAAAAAACAGGCATGCCCGCGCCCAGGCGGCCATAGGGTGGCAGCCAGCGTGCAGGCTTGAAGGAGGTCTTATTAGAGGGCGCGCACTTTGCAGCAGGCGGACGCTCATGTCAAAAACCTGTGGTGAGCGAGCAAGCTCGCTCACCACAGAAACGCCCTCTTCACAAAAGCAGGTTTAAATTGACTGTTTGAATAAAGAAAACTCCAAAACCGCCGATATAGAGCCTCTATGTGTTTTCAGGTAAGGATGTACCGATGTCGCTTAGACAGCTCTCCATTCAATGGAAAATCACCCTGCTCGCCGGCCTCTGCCTGCTGGGAATCGTGACCCTGCTGGTGGGTCTGTCGTTGTATCGCATGGAGCAGAGTTCGCAGCAGGTCAAGGCATCCAGCATGCAGATGCTGGATGAGGCCGCCCAGGCGCGCATCGAGGCCCAAGGCGAAGTGCAGGCATTGGGCATTCGTCGCCAATTCATGGACGCCTATCAATACGGCCATGGTTTTTCCCGCCAGGTGCTGTTCTTGCGTGAGCAGGCCGAAAAGCGCTTTCTCGACGCTTTCGACACCCGTGAAGACCTGACCCGCCAGGTCAAGGCTGCGTTGCAGGCCAACCCGGATTTGCTCGGTCTGTCCCTGGTGTTCGAAGCCAACGCCCTGGACGGCAAGGATGAGCTGTTCGCCGGCCAGGCCGAGTTGGGCAGTAACGACAAAGGCCGCTTCGCCCTCTACTGGTCGCAGCCTACACCCGGCAAGCTAGAGTCGATGGCGCTGCCGGAAAGCGACATGTCCGACACCAGCGTCGGTCCCAGCGGTGAAAAGGCTAACGCCTGGTTCACCTGCCCACGCACCACGCTCAAGCCGTGCGTGATCGAACCGTATTTCTACAGAATCAACGGGCAAAACGTGCTGATGACCAGCATCGTCTTCCCGTTGATGGTCAACGGCAAAGTCATCGCCTCGCTGTCAGTGGACATCAACCTCAACAGCCTGCAGGCCGTGAGCCAACAGGCCAGCCACAAGCTGTACGACGGCCAGACCCAGGTGAGCATCCTCAGCCCCACCGGGTTGCTCGCCGGCTACAGCCCGGACGCGAGTAAACTCAGCCAACGCTTGGACCAGGTCGATACCGCCAACGGTGCGCAACTGATCGGCGCCCTGGCCAGCAGCACGCAAATCCGTAGCCTGCGGACTGACCACCAACTGAAGGTACTGGCACCGTTCGCGCCAATCCCGGACGGCAAGTCCTGGGGCGTGTTGCTCGATGTGCCGGAGAAAGTCCTGGTCGGCCCTGCTGAAGCGCTGAAAGCACAGATGGACGCCGATAACACCCGTGGCACCTTGCTGGAACTGGGCCTGGGCCTGCTGGCTGCGGTGGTCGGCTTGATCCTGGTGTGGTTGATGGCACGCAGCGTGACCCGCCCGATCCTCGGCGTGGCCCGCATGCTGGAAGACATCGCCAGCGGTGAAGGCGACCTCACCCGCCGCCTGGCCTACGACAAACAGGACGAGCTGGGCCAGTTGGCCGGCTGGTTCAATCGCTTCCTCGACAAGCTGCAACCGATCATTGCCGAGGTAAAACGCTCGGTGCAGGACGCCCGTGGCACTGCGGATCAATCCGCTGCGATTGCCACTGAAACCAGCGCCGGCATGGAACAGCAATACCGCCAGGTCGACCAGGTGGCCACCGCGTCCCATGAGATGAGTGCCACGGCCCAAGACGTGGCGCGCAGCGCTGCCCAGGCGGCACAAGCCGCCCGCGACGCCGACCAGGCCACCCGTGATGGCTTGAAGGTGATCGACCACACCACGCGTAATATCGGGGAATTGGCGGCGGACATGAGCACGGCCATGACCCAGGTCGAAGGCCTGGCCGCCAATAGCGAAAAAATCGGTTCGGTGCTCGAAGTGATTCGCGGCATTGCCGAGCAGACCAACTTGCTAGCCCTTAACGCCGCCATCGAAGCCGCCCGCGCCGGTGAGGCCGGCCGTGGCTTTGCGGTGGTGGCGGACGAAGTGCGCAACCTGGCGCAACGCACCCAGGAATCGGTTGAAGAAACCCGCGTGGTCATCGAGCACCTGCAAAGCGGCACCGAAGAGGTGGTCGGCGCCATGGGCAACAGCTATCGCCAGGCCCAGGGCAGTGTCGAGCAGGTTGGGCAAGCCGTGACGGCCTTGCGCCAGATTGGCGACGCCGTGACGGTGATCAGCGACATGAACCTGCAAATCGCCAGCGCCGCCGAAGAACAAAGCGCCGTGGCCGAGGAGATCAACAGCAATGTGGCGACGATTCGCGATGTGACTGAGTCGCTGTCGGAACAGGCGAATGAATCGGCAAGGGTGAGCCAGGCGCTGAACAGCCTGGCGAATCAGCAGCAGGGGTTGATGGATCAGTTCAGGGTCTGATCAGACCCTTGTCGAAGCGACAGGCTTATCCCTGACGCTTCGGCAATTCGATCAGCACTTTCAACCCGCCCAACTCGCTTTCCTGCAACTGCAACACCCCGCCCCACACCTCAACGATGTCCCGCACGATCCCCAACCCCAGGCCATGGCCATCGATCTGTTCATCCAGGCGCGTGCCTCGACTGAACACCTGGTCGCGTTGGGTTTCAGGAATACCGGGACCATCATCTTCCACCGCCAACCGGTAGCTGTGCTCAGCCTCGGTGACGGTCAAGCGCACCTCGGCATCCGCCCATTTGCAGGCGTTATCCAGGAGATTGCCGAGCAGCTCCAACAGGTCTTCACGGTCCCAAGGCAGTTGCAGGCCCGACGCAGCGTGGTAGCTCAGGTCCAGGTGTTCACCGTGGATCATGTTGAGGGTGGCGAGCAGACCGGGCAGTTCTTTTTCGCAATCAAACAGCGCGCCCGGCAGGGTTTCCCCAGCCAGGCGTGCACGGTTGAGCTCACGGTTGAGGCGTTGTTGCACCTGCTCCAACTGATCGCGCAACAGCTTGCTCAGTTCGGGACGATCCTTCAGCGCCTCGCTCGATGCGGCGCTCAACAGTACCGCCAGCGGAGTCTTGAGGGCATGGCCGAGGTTGCCCAAGGCATTGCGTGAACGCTTGAGGCTGTCTTCGGTGTGCGCCAGCAGGTGGTTGATCTGCGCCACCAACGGCTCCAGTTCCAGCGGCACCTGGGTGTCGAGCTGTGAACGCTGGCCCTGTTGCAGTTGGGCGATCTGGTTGCGTGCGGTTTCCAGCGGACGCAAGGCCCGACGCACGGTCACCCGTTGCAGGATCAGCACCAGTAGCAGCGCCGCCAGCCCGAGCACCAGACCGATCTGACGCATGAGACGGAAGCTTTCCCGCACCGGGGTGTAGTCCTGGGCCACGCTGATGGAAATCGACTGGCCGAAGCGTTTGTAGTCCGAACGCAGCACCAGCAGTTGCTGGCCTTCCGGCCCTAGTTGCAGATTGCCCTTGATCCCGGCTTCGGGCAGGCGCGGCAGTTCCTGATCCCACAGCGAGCGCGAGCGCCAGTGGGTATCGGCAAAGTCGATGCGGAAGTAATGCCCGGAAAACGGACGCTGGTAGGCTGGCGACAGGCGTTGTTCATCCAGCTGAACGCCGTTCGGTCCACGCACCAGCGCCACCAACAGGTTTTCGGCGTCGTTGCGCAAGCCGGCCTCCAGGTAACGCTGCAAACCGGCTTCAAACAACCACAAGCTGGTTTGTGCCAGCACCACGCCGACGATCACCATCACACTGATCAGCCCCAGGCTCAGGCGTCGTTGGATGGACTTCATGCAGGGCTGGCGCCAAACCGGTAACCCTGGCCGCGCCGGGTTTCGATCACGCTGCGGCCCAATTTGCGGCGCAGGTGGTTGACGTGAACTTCCAGCACATTGGAGTCGCGCTCGGTCTCACCGTCGTACAAATGTTCGGCCAAGTGGCTTTTGGACAGGATCTGTTCGGGGTGCAGCATGAAGTAGCGCAACAGGCGAAACTCGGCGGCGGTCAGTTGGATCTCCGCGCCATCGCGCAGCACGCACTGACGGCCTTCGTCCAGGTGCAGGCCAGCCGCTTGCAGGGTGGGTTGGTTGGCCTGGCCATGGGAGCGGCGCAACAGCGCCTGAATGCGCAGGTGCAGTTCCTCGGGGTGAAAGGGTTTGCTCAGGTAATCATCGGCGCCCGCCTTGAGTCCTTCGATGCGCTCAGCCCAGGAGTCGCGGGCGGTAAGCACCAGGACCGGCGTGGTCAGCGCAGCAGCGCGCCATTGCGCCAGCACCTCAAGGCCTGGCAGGCCCGGCAGGCCGAGGTCAAGAATGATCAGGTCGTAGGGCTCGCTTCGGCCCTGGTACACCGCATCACGCCCGTCCGCCAGCCAGTCGACGGCATAACCCTGGCGTTGCAGGCCGGCCAGCAGTTCATCGACCAGAGGCACGTTGTCTTCTACCAACAGCAGGCGCATCAGTCTTCCTCGTCTTTGATCAGCACACCGGTGCTGGCGTCCAGCTTGATCTCGCGCACCACGCCTTCGGTGGTCACCAGCTCCACTTCATAGGCATATTGGCCGTGTTTCTTTTCCAGCTCAGCCTCCAGCAGGCGTGAGCCGGGGTAGCGCGCCATGGCCTGCTGCAACAGTTGCTCCAGCGGCAGGATCACCCCCTGCTGACGCAGCGCCAAGGCCTCATCCTGATTGAGGTCGCGGGCCGCCAGGCTGGAGCAGAATGCCATGAGCACCAGCGCGACACGACTGCTGGCGCATAGATTTACCTTCATTACGTATCCTGATGATTCTTGAGAACCCGCCCGGTGAGCGCGTCCAATTCAACGTCCCATTCGATGCCATGGGCATCTTCCAATTCGACCTCGTAGACGTACTTGCCGTAGGCCTCGTCCAGGTCGGTGTCCAGCAGTGTCGAACCGGGGTGCAGGGCCAGGGCCGTGGCTTCCAGTTGATCGAAGGCGACAATAGTAACAGTGGCCGGCACTTTCAGTGGCTTGTCGGGGTCCACGGCTTGGGCCTGGGTCGCCGTGAGGGCGATGATACCGGCAGCAAACAGCGCGGTGAGGCGCTTCATGATAAGTCTCCGTTACAGGATGTTTTCCTACGCCGGTCACCGTACGCGCTGCAACTTAACTGAAACTGAATTGCCACCATGGCAATTCCCTGCAAGGCCTTTTCACACATTCCGCGAGATTTTCTATAATGCCCCGCTCGCTCGAACAGAGACCGGTATGACAGCCATCCACATCAAGTTTCCCGCGCTGACGCTCAAGGCCGGCAAACGCGCCTTTGCCCGCATTCGCGAGCAAGGCCTCACGCCGGCCGACGTCGGCATCCTGCCCGGCGCAGCCGGCGGCCCCAAGGCACTGGGTATCCAGGGATTGGACCTGGCGCTGTTCGGCGACTGGTTACCCCGCTCGCCACGGGAGCGGGCATTGGTCGGTGCATCCATCGGCTCCTGGCGGTTTGCCAGCGCGTGCCTGCCCGACCCGGTGCAAGGCCTGCTGGACCTCGGTCGCCTGTACAATGAGCAACGCTTTGCCAAAGGCGTGACCATGGCCGAGGTCAGCCAGAGTTGCCAGCGCATGCTCGACGACCTGCTGGCCGGCCGCGATGCACGGGTGCTGGACAACCCGGACTACCGCCTCAATATCATGGTGGTCAAGAGTCATGGCCTGCTTGCCGATGACCACCGTGGACGCCTCGGGCTGGGCCTGTCGTCGGTGATCGCCGACAACCTGCGAGGCCGCGCGCGGCTGTCGCGGCATTTCGAACGCCTGATCATCCACGACCCGCGCCAGGCGCCGCCCGTGCATCCGTTAAAGGACTTCCCTTCACGCTTCCTGCCCCTGGCACTGGGCAACCTGCGCCAGGCACTGCTGGCGTCGGGCTCGATCCCCATGGTCATGCAAGGCGTGCGCGACCTGCCGGGCGCCGGTGCCGGTACCTACCGCGATGGCGGCCTGCTAGACTATCACCTTGATCTGCCCTACCACGGCGACGATATCGTGCTGTACCCGCACTTCACCGATAGGGTCATCCCCGGCTGGTTCGACAAGGGCCTGCCGTGGCGACGCAGCAACCCGCAGGGTTTGCAGGATGTGTTGCTGCTGGCGCCGTCCAAGGATTACCTCGCCCGCCTGCCCCACGGCAAACTGCCGGATCGCAGCGACTTCAAGCGTTTCATGGGCGATGACCCAAGCCGCAACAAGTACTGGCAGACTGCGATGAGCGAGAGTCAGCGGCTGGGAGACGAGTTCCTGGCATTGGCCGATAACGGCCAATTGGGCGAGCGCCTACAGCCCCTGTAGCCGCCACCTCCCCACTAACCACGATGCGAAGCGAGCCGCTCGTGATCTAGCTTTTGATCTTGATCTCGCTTTTGATCTCAGGCGCCCCGTCAAACACGCTGGCCGGAATTCGACAGGGATTTGGGGGGTAAACCGGCAGGGATGCCGGTTTAGCCGCCCCGCGCCATGGATGGCGCGTGGCGGCGGCCCCCCAAATACCTGTCGGATTACGGGCACACCGAGCCTAAGCGAGGTGCCGAGTGTTGGGGCAAGAGCCTTTTGCTTACTTTTGGGCTTTTCAAAAGTGAGCCGCCGTAAGGGCGGAACCCATAGCAGCCGTTACCTGAATAACGGATGTACCCGATCAGATCCAACATCCAGGTCGGCTGTCAGGCCGCTTTCGCAGGCAAGCCAGCTCCCACATTTTTGGACCGCGGAGTGACAGTTAGAGTGTGGTCGGCTGTCAAACCGCCAGCGGCAGCAAGCCCCCTCGCCACCTGCCATCAACATTTCACCCGCAAGCCGCCCCCTACAGAGGGACGGTATGCGCAGCAACGAATCAAGCTGTTAAACTCGCCGCCTGCCAGACATCGACCGAGCTGAAAACACTGTGGAAATCTTCAAAGAATTTACCTTCGAATCCGCCCACCGCCTGCCCCACGTACCGGAAGGCCACAAATGCGGGCGCCTGCATGGGCATTCGTTCAAGGTGGCGATCCACCTGAGCGGCGACCTGGACCCCCATACCGGCTGGATTCGCGACTTCTCGGAGATCAAGGCGATTTTCAAGCCGCTCTATGAACGTCTCGACCACAACTACCTCAATGACATCCCAGGCCTGGAAAACCCCACCAGCGAAGTGCTGGCCAAGTGGATCTGGAATGAATTGAAACCCCTGCTGCCTGAGCTCAGTGCGATTCGTATCCACGAGACCTGCACCAGCGGTTGCATCTATCGCGGCGAATAAGCCGGCGCGATGAAAAAACCACCCTTTCGGTGGTTTTTTTGTGCCTGGCTCCCTTACAGTCATGGCTCCCTACCCACAAGGAGCCCGCTGCAATGATGCGCCCCGCAACGAGTCATGATGTTGCTGCTATCGAGGCTATCGTCCAGGCAGCCTACGCGCCATACATCGAACGGATCGGCCGCAAGCCCGGGCCGATGCTGGAGGATTATCACCAGCAAGTGGAAGCCGGCGGCGTGCATGTGCTGGAGCATGCCGGGCGGGTCCGGGGGTTTATTGTCCTGCGGGACACAGACGGCGCGCTGTTGCTGGATAACCTCGCCGTCTCCCCGGACGCCCAGGGCCTGGGCTTCGGGCGGTTGCTGATGGATTTCGCCGAACAACAGGCGCTCGGCGCTAACTTCGCCGCCATCCGCCTGTACACCAACGAAGCCATGAACGAGAACATCACGCTGTACATCCGTCGGGGCTATGTCGAGACCCACCGGGCCGAAGAACATGGCCTGCGGCGTGTGTACATGACCAAGCAACTCCGGGAGTAACCCATGGAAAACACTTGGCTGGCCCAGGCCAAACGCTTGCAGGCGTTGGCGTCCACCGGGCTGCACTTTTGCACCGATGATTTCGAGCGCGAGCGCCTGGAAGAAATCGCCGAGATTGCCCACAACATGCTCGCGCAATTGGGCAATGTGCCCTTGGAGCGCATCACCGGGTTGGTCACGGATTTTGCCAAACGCTACTCGACGCCGATGATCGACGTGCGCGGGGCGGTCATCCAAGGCGAGCGGATTCTGCTGGTTCGTGAATTGACCGATGGCTGCTGGGCGTTACCGGGCGGTTATGCGGATATCGGTTTGTCGGCGGCGGAAAACATCGTCAAGGAGATTCGCGAGGAAGCCGGGCTGACGGTAACGGCGCGGGCCCTGTACAGCGTGACGCACAAGGCCAAGGGTCTGTATCGACCGGATGTGCGCGACTTCTACAAACTGTACTTCCTGTGTGAACCGGTGGATCAGTCGGCACCGATGGCGGGGTTCGAGACCACCGAAGTGGGCTTTTTCCGTCTGGACGAGCTGCCACCGCTGTCACGGGGGCGCACTATTGAAAGTGATCTGGAGGCCGCATTCGCCTTCCACCGTGGCGAGACCACCCAGACGCTGTTCGACTGATCCAATTTGTATCACTGCTGCACCGCTTTCGCGCCCAATTGGGCACGGCGAACATTCCTGCCTGCGTTGTCCCCCTGTTTAGCTATAAATACTGTGCACGGTGCACAGCACCCGTCGTGCGCTCGTCACTGCTGCCGGTTTGGCACGCGCGGTGCAATAGGCCTGCGTCACTCATTCAGGGAGCAAAGCACATGACGCAGCAAGAACCGGGCAACGATTACCCACTCAGCGAAGTCCCGATGCATGCGCGCAAAGGCCTGGCGTCTACCGCCATGGTGCTGCTGGGCTTTACCTTTTTTACCGCGACCATGTTTGCTGGCGGCAAGCTGGGGGTGGCGTTCAGCTTTACCGAGATGCTCGGCGTCGTGGCCCTGGGTAACCTGCTGCTGGGTATCTACGCCGCAGGCCTGGGTTACATCGCCTTCAAGAGCGGGCTGAATTCGGTGTTGATGGGGCGCTTCTGCTTTGGCGAAGTGGGCAGCAAGCTCAGTGACTTGATCCTCGGCTTCACCCAGATCGGCTGGTATGCCTGGGGCACCGCCACGGCCGCCGTGGTGCTGGGCAAGTATTTCGAACTGAACCAGGGCAGCGTGCTGGCGTTGATGGTGCTGTTCGGCCTGGTGTTCTGCGCCACGGCGTACGTTGGTTATCGCGGGCTGGAGATTCTGTCCTACATCGCAGTACCGGCGATGGGCATCCTGTTGTTTCTGTCGATGTGGGTGGCCACGGCCAAAGTCGGCGGGCTGGATGGGCTATTGGCGGTGGTGCCGACCGGTGAACTGGACTTGTCCACGGCGATCACCCTGGTGTTCGGCACCTTTGTCAGCGGTGCGACCCAGGCCACCAACTGGACACGTTTTTCGCGCTCGGCCAGGGTGGCGGTGCTGGCCAGCCTGATCGGTTTCTTTATCGGTAACGGCTTGATGGTGCTGATCGGCGCCTACGGTGCCATCGTCTATCAACAACCGGATGTGGTCGAAGTGTTGCTGCTGCAAGGTTTTGCCATGGCAGCAATGGCCATGTTGCTGCTCAACATCTGGAGCACCCAAGACAACACCATCTACAACTTCGCGGTGGCCGGCTGCAATCTGCTGCGCACCCAGCGTCGCAAGACCGTGACACTGGCAGGCGCGGTGATCGGCACGCTGCTGGCGTTGCTCGGCATGTACGACATGCTGGTGCCGTACTTGATTCTGCTGGGCACGGTGATCCCGCCAATTGGCGGGGTGATCATGGCGGACTTCTTCTATCGCTATCGCGGCCAGTACCCGCGCTTGGCAGATGCGCGTCTGCCGGCATTCAACTGGCCGGGGCTGGTGGCCTATGGGATGGGTACCGTGCTGGCGTTCAACTCGCCTTGGGTCGCACCGTTGGTGGGTATCGTCGCCGCGTCGTTGACCTACATCGTGCTTACCGCCGTACTACGCGTGCGTGCGCCTTTGGTTGACGTCCAGGCATGAGCCTGACTATTGCCGACGTGCTGGCGTTGCCGGGCCTCGAACCCATGCGCCTGCGCGCCGGCGCGGCCGGCCTGGATAATGCCGTGCGTTGGCCGTATGTGGCGGAAAACAGCGGGATCGCCGAATGGGTATTGGGCGGCGAACTGGTGTTCGTGACCGGGATCAATCACCCACGCGACGAGGCCAACCTGCTGCAACTACTAGAGGAAGCCTGCGAACGTCAGGTGGCCGGACTGGTGGTCCTGACGGGGCCCGCATATATCCAGGCGATTCCCCCGCGTTTGCTCGACGCCGCCGAAGCCGCGGGCATGCCGCTGATCGAACAGCCTTACTCACTGAAAATGGTGTTGGTGACCCAGGCCATTGGTTCAGCACTGATCCAGTCCGAGCAGATGGGGCGCTCGCGGCATGATGTAATGGAGCGATTGCTGACAGGCGATTACCAATCCCTGGATCTTTTGTTGCACCGGGCCTCACAACTGGGCATGGCAGTGGCCGGGCATTGGCAGGTGGTTCAATTGCAACTGGAAGGCAGTGAGTTGCTCTTTGCCCAAGGTGATGCGGCTTCTGTGGAGGCGCAGCTGGCTCGCCAACATGACAGAATCAGCCGTCGATTGCGTCAACTCTCGGCCGGTTTGCCGGTATTGGGCCGTGCCGGGCAATGGACGATGCTGCTCCCTGCTCCGGATGCTGTCGCAGCATTGGCTAACCGCCAGCAATTGGCCAACTGGCTCAAGCCGCTGAACCTGCGCCTGGCACCACTCAAACTGTTTATCGGCCTGAGCGCCGCCGCTCACCCACCGGCACACCTGGCCCAGGCGCAGGATGAAGCCCGCCAGGCGCTGGCCGCTGCGCGACGCTTCAGCGAGCGCGCCGGGTTGTGCGTGTACGACGAACTGGGCGTACTCAAGTTGCTCAGCGGCGTACGTGATCGCGCCCTGCTCGACCAGTTCCTCAATGAGCGCCTGGGCCCGCTACTGCGCCATGACCTGCACCATGGCCCCAGCCTGATGCCCACCCTGGAAGCCTGGTTTCACGAGAATGGTAACCTTGTGGCCGCCGCTCAGCGGCTGGCCGTGCACCGCAACACCCTGACGCACCGCGTCCAGCGCATCGAAGCCCTGTGCGGCCTGACGCTGGATAATGCTTATGATCGCCTGGACATCGGCATCGCGCTGATGATCTGGCGGCTGTCTGCCTGATTGTTTTTAGCCAAGAGGAACTTGCCCATGCACATCATCAACGCCCGCCTGCGCAACCGTGAAGGCCTGCATGATCTGCACCTGGAACATGGCCGGATCGCCAGTATCACGCGGCAATCGGGGACACCGACTGCGGCGGCCGACGACCTGGACGCCGCCGGCAACCTGGTAATTCCCCCCTTTGTCGAACCGCATATCCACCTCGACGCCACCCTGACGGCCGGCGAACCGCGCTGGAACATGAGCGGTACCCTGTTCGAAGGCATCGAGTGCTGGGGTGAGCGTAAAGCTACCATCACCCAGGAAGACACCAAGACCCGCGCCAAAAAGACAATCCAGGCCCTCGCTGCCCACGGGATCCAGCATGTGCGTACCCACGTCGACGTCACCGACCCGGACCTCACGGCGCTAAAGGCCATGTTGGAAGTGCGCCAGGAAAGCACACACCTGATCGACCTGCAGATCGTCGCTTTCCCCCAGGAAGGCATCGAGTCTTATCGCAATGGCCGCGAGTTGATGGAAGAAGCCATCCGCCTGGGCGCCGACGTGATCGGGGGTATCCCGCACTTTGAATACACCCGCGACCAGGGCGTGAGTTCGGTGAAGTTCCTCATGGACCTGGCTGAACGTACCGGCTGCCTGGTGGACGTACACTGCGACGAAACCGACGACCCGCACTCACGCTTTCTCGAAGTGCTGGCCGAAGAAGCCCGCAGCCGCGACATGGGTGCCCGCGTCACTGCCAGCCACACCACGGCCATGGGTTCCTACGACAACGCTTACTGCGCCAAGCTCTTCCGCCTGCTGGGGCACTCGGGAATCAGCTTCGTCTCTTGCCCAACCGAGAGTATCCACCTGCAAGGCCGCTTCGACAGCTTCCCGAAACGTCGCGGCGTCACCCGGGTCAATGAGCTGCTGGAGGCCGGCATGAACGTGTGTTTCGGCCAAGACTCCATCGTCGATCCCTGGTATCCCCTGGGCAACGGCAACATCCTGCGGGTACTGGAAGCGGGTTTGCACATTTGCCACATGCTCGGCTACCGCAACCTGCAAACCGCCCTGGACCTGGTCACTGACAACAGCGCCAAGGCGATGGCCCTCGGTGACCGCTACGGCCTGGAGCCCGGACGGCCAGCCAACGTGTTGATCCTTTCGGCGGACAGCGACTACGAGGTCATCCGCAGCCAAGGCTTGCCGCTTTACTCGATTCGCAACGGCAAGGTGTTGATGAAGCGCCAGCCGGCGCAGGTTGAGTTTGCGTGAACGCCTGGCTCAGACGATCGAATCGATATCCAGTGTTTGCGCCCTCCCCCATTCGTGATGAAGCACAGGAGGAATGCGGGCGACCTGCGACAGCTCATGGTTTTCACGGTGGCTGAACCAGCGCTTGAGGCTGGGTTGCAAGTGGGCGCTATGGGCTTGACTGCCGTAGACATCACGGGCCTCCAGGCGTCGCCAGCGCAGGGTCGCAAGGCGCTCTCGACTGATGTGCAAGCGGTCTATTTCGGTATTCAGAGCTTCGCTGTGTTCATAACTTCGGTCGTTGGCAGGCCTTAGACGCGCCAGTTCCCGGCGCTTGTTGCGCAGTTGCTGGCGCATGGTCTCAAGCGCCAGGTCGAGTAACTCGAACTCTCTTGGTGTGATCAGCGGGCCGTTGTTTTCCTGGGTTTGTTGCCAGCGACGCAGCGTCGCCCAGGCCGCCGGAATGTAGCTGGCGGTCATGAAGTGCTGGTTGGCCTGGAACAGCTGTTTCAGCAAGTTATCCCGCTCGGGCATGTCGCCATGGAGTTGCAAGGCTCGGTTGCAACCGGCCTCCTGGATGGACTCACAACCGGGCTTCCACAACACCGAAGACTGCGTGCCGTCCGGCAACATGATCGGCATGAAATGGTGTTGTTCGCCGTGGTGTCGGTAAGGGTTTCCACCCAAACGCACCAAACCGGCGGCGAACAACAGGCCGCCCGGCGCAGGGGCGCTGAACAGTGTGATGGCGCCAGGGATCCAGAGTTTGGCGGTGGTGTTCATCCACGGTGCCGGCACGCTGGGGACCGGGTCGTTGTGATTGACGATGCGGTGGTGGACCAGGGTTGAAGCGCCCTCAGTGAACTCGGCGTCGGCGGCGCGGGGGGCGCCGTAGGTGTAGAGGAGGATGTTGTAGTTGCCCTCGGGCGCTCGGCGTAAGCCTTCCGCCAGGAGCAGCGCGATTGCGCCGCCCAGGCTGTGGCCGCAGATGATAATTCGTTGGCCGGTGTGGAATTGGTCGAGGTAGCGCAGCACGAAATTGCGCATTGCGCAGTGCGCTTGGTAGAAGCCTTCATGTGCCTTGCCGACACCTTCCACAAAAGCTACCTGATGGGCGTTTGCATCACGCATCCCATCTGCGGCGCTGGCGGTGCCACGCACCGCGATCAGGATTACCTCATCGTGATGGGTGATAAACGCCTGGGTATCCGTACCAAATTTGTCATCATCGAAGAAATGCAGATTCGCCGGATGCTCCTGTTTCTCCCCCAGCTTGGGTTGGTTTTGTGGATACAGTTCAGGATCGAAGGGAAGGATCTCAAAGCGCTGGGAGTAAGGGACCTCTTCGTAAAGGGGGTAAAAACGCTGCACTTGTTCTGCATCGAAACGCCACGCCTCGTGGAAACCCGAAAGCTGTTCGGCGAACAGATGTCCGACGCTGGGATCAAGGGGGAACCGCACTTGGTCCTGGGGTTTTTTAGGTGGCTCTTGGCCGAAGTTGCAATAACTCAAGGTGGCCATCAATGCCAACTGATAAAGGTTCAAGGCGCAGAAACCGTCTTCGATTGAAAGCATCGGACGGAAGGCTCGCAGTGGCCGGACCTCCAAAGCAGTGTGGTTGTTGGGAAACAACACGATTCCTGCCAAGTTTGATTGGGGCGGTCCAAACCCCAAGTCGCCCATCATTTTTAATGCGTGCCGCTGGGGTTGATGACTCCGCTGCGCAATCGGTGGCAAGTGGGCGACATGACGGACCAAATCGCGCACTTCGACCTGATAGAACCGGTTGGCCTTTTGCTGAGCAGGATTACTTTCGAGGCGCCGCCCATCAGAGGCGGCAAACCGCGTCTGTTCAGCCCGAGCCTGAAGCTCGGTGATAGGGAGCTTGTAGGTGGAGCGCACCATCAGCCATTGGTATGTCTGCTCTGCGCCGGAATACAGATCATCAAAAACAAGTACCACGGGCCCACAATATATATCTTGCAGCTTGGCAAACCCTTCTCCATTGAGCCTGCCTTTGTATTGCTGCCCTGCACTATCGTAGACAGTATAAGGCAGGCCACCGTATGCCGTTCCCGCGCCCAGTTCATCGACCAGGCAAAAGCTCACCCAATGCCCGCGCAATGAACAGGCCGGCTTGCTATCACTGAAAAAAGACTGCTTCCTTGCATCCAGCTTCATGGCCTTGCTCCTTGTCATTTACACGACGGATAGACATCACAGACGCGACCATCCGGCATTTTTATAGGTTTAAAGTCGGAGGTGTTGCCGTTACAAAACGCATAAAGGTCTTCAAAGCTTTTACCTCTACAACGCTTCCAGCCGCCCGGAACGACTACCCAGTTATCACCAACAGCCGGTTCTTCCTTATCAGTGACGGTCAGCGTCAACCTGAGCGTTTTTCCCGCTAATTGATCACGGTGAGCAACACCACCCGCCACAGACTTCTGCAACTGTCCCTGTTCATTTATCGAGCGACATTGCAGAAGCTTCCTGATCGCATGAAACGGCCCCACCGTCCTGAACCGCCAATGACATTGCCCAACCATTTCCTGGACACCCGACTCAGGCATTCCAGATTGATCATCCCCGCTATCTCGTATGGCGATGCCTGCACGATCTCCACCTACGTCCGTATCACGCTTTCCCCACTTCGCATAAAACTCAAACTCCAGACTTCGCAGTACCGAAGGGCAGCCCTCGATTTTTTCGTTCAGCGGCAACTCATAACTCACCCGACTTGCCAGAGGTTTGTAGTCCGTAAAAAAGACTTTCCGCTCAGGCCTCTTTCCTCGACGTCGCGGCAAAGTGCAGAATTCACCCGTAGCGGGCAAATAATTTGCGGCCGTTTTAAGCTCAAACTCCGGCGGCAGATCCACCTCCAGCGTAAAGCTATCAACCGGCTTGCCCGCACACCCTGTCAGCCCCAGCATCCCCACCACACCCCACACACCTAGCCTTCGCCTACTCATCTTTTTTCCCCATCAGTCTCCACTGCTCCACTACCCGCTCAAAGTGATCCGCCGGTGCCTCCCCAGCCAGCGGTTGCCACCGAATAACACTCTCCCGTATGGCCTCCTCCAACCGTCGCACCACCAGAAACTCCAATCGCTCGGGCCCCCGCCATTGCCAGACACGCGCCTGCTCCAACACCTGGCTCAGCCAGATTCTCGGGTCTTGGAATTCCACCAATGCAACCAGGTCTTCGCTGTGTTCGGCCAACAGGTAACGCAGGATATTGGCGTGCAGGATGGCTTCGGCGTTTGGGTTGGGTGTGTTCAGCCAAGGGACCGGGTCGGGCAGCGAGTTCTCGCCAGGGGCCGGGTTGTCAGCGATGCGCCAGCGGTCTTGGTGCCAATAACAGACGCTGATCAACGGGCCGAGGAATGCCGGCCAGTGCTCTGCGGACATATAGGCCAGCGCACGCGCCAGGGTGCGGTTGTCGTGAAAGCGGTACAGCGAATGCGCGTCTTCCGGTCCCGTCAGCAAACGATCGCGCCAATGCCGAGTCACGGCCGTCAGGTCATCGCTCGGCAAGCTGCCCAGCCAACCCCAGTTATTCTCGGGCTGTTGCAGGAGGTCTCCTAATGCAGGCTCGTTCATCTGCTTCAGCCGCAGGATCACAGGGCCTTCCATCGCGAGTTCCGCCAGTACCGTCTCACCATAGACGCTGCAATAGTCCGACAAGCTGCGCACCGCCAGCAGCGGCGCGCGCGCGGCGCTCTGCCCGTCGAGAATCAAACACAGGTGCCGCCCGACCTGCTGTTGTTGGGCCATCCAGTGGCCTGGCATGTCCTGCATCAGGCAGCCCTCCCCGGCAAATCACACAGGCCTTCACGGCAGCGCTCGCACACCGGGCAGTAGTCCGCCCCCAATTGCCTGGCCAGGGTCATGATCGCGCCTTGTACCTTGGAGACCTCTGGCGCACCGGCCACACTCAAGGCGCTCGCCAATTGGGTCGCAGACGGTAAACCGCCAAGGGCGATGGGACGACTGCTGAAGATGCCTCCAGCCTGGATGACCAGATGCTCTCCACCTGCCTTGAGGCTCAGTTGCGCCCCGGCATCGATTACCAGGCTGGCACCGGATTTAAGGTGGAGTTGCAGCCCAGCCTCAATGACCAAGGTCTGCGCCACGTGGGTCCGGCTATCGCCCTGCACATCAAGGTAGTCGCTCGCCTTGAGCAGCACTTTGCGATCGCCGGTGACCTGACGATGCTCTTCGCTTTCCAAGTAAACCGTGCTTAGCCCATGGATGACTTCTCGCCGCTCCCCCACGACCTCCAACCGGCTGTCATGACCGACCCGTTGCTCAAGGTCCCGCTGCGCACGCAGGTAGACAAGCTCCTCGCCACGACGGTCTTCCAGGTACACCTCGTTGGCACCTTCACCACCACGGGAACTGCGGCTACGCAAAACGCTGCGGGTCTTGTGCTGCGGCAAGGAATAGGCCGGCCGGTGCAACGCATTCGGCAGGCAGCCGTTGATCAAAGGGCGGTCGGGGTCCCCGTCCAGGAAGGTCACCAGCACTTCCATACCGACCCGCGGGATCATCGTTGCACCAAACCCGTCACCGGCCCACCCGGACGCCACGCGCACCCAACAACTGCTTTTATCATCCGTGTTGTCCAGGCGGTCCCAGTGAAAGCGCACCTTCACCCGGCCATGGGCATCGCAATGCACGTCCTCACCGGCAGGCCCGGTCACGGTTGCGGTCTGGCTGCCATTGATGGTCGACTTGGGATGCCTGAGGGGCGGTCGATGCACAGCCTGCCAAGGCGTTGCGGTAAAACGATTGCGATAGCCCTGGAACAGGTCGGTTGTGGGCGTTGCTTCCTCCAGCACCTGGGGTTGATAACCCTCATGACGCACTGACGTAATCAACCACAGGTCGTTGCAGGATGGGTCGGGGTGGTCTCGTATCTCAAGGAAGTGCCCGCTGCGCAGAATTGGCTGATCACTCTTGCCCAATGCCCGATGCCGGTCGCGCTGGTGACGCTCCAGGCTCCGACATGCCAATTGCTTGCCACGGGTATGACCGGTGAATCCCGCGGGATACTGATAGTCCTCAAGGGGGAGTGTCGACGCTACACTCGCGCTGTCGTGCAGATGCAAGGAGGGATGTTCGAAGTCGTAATCACGACGCACCGTTTTTTGGCTGCGAATGCCCAGGCGTACGTCGAAACGCTGGATAACTGGCGCATCTGCTTGTGGCCCGCCAGGAGCGCTATAGCGTTGCACGGGTAAACGCCGAAACACGGTCTGGTCATCGCCAAACACCAGCAGATGAGTGTCCACGCTGTGACGAAAATGGTAGTGAATTCCCTCCTCTTCACACAACCGCTGGATGAAGTGAAGATCACTCTCTGCGTACTGCACACAGAACTCGCGCGGCGGATAAACCACGGGGCCAAGCTCGAAAACGTATGCGTCCGCCAGGATGCCATGTTGCTCAAGGACCTCTGCGATGATCTGTGGCACGCTGCGCTGCTGGAAAATCCTCTGGTCACGTCGGTGCGCAAGGTAAGCCAGCCGGGGTGCCAGGGTCAGGTGGTAGCGCGTGGTGCGCCGACCGGGGTCATCACGGCCAATGGCGTAGATCAACCCGTGCAGGCCCCCGTTTGTTTCGCCGAAATCCAGGTAGGCGGGTTGGTGGAGCAGCGCCTCCAGATCAAGACAAGGGTTTTCGCTGACCACCTGTATGTGGATGAAATACGGTTGATCGAGGGTTTCACAGCCTTTAAATGCCAGGACTTGCGAATCGATGTTGATGGGTGGAAGAACCAGATTGAAACGTGAAGAAAAAAACGCGTTAACCATCCGTTGTTACCCGTCGTTAATGAATGAAAACCCTGAGATATTCCCTCGTGCCAAATGTGAAATTAGTGGCCGAGAAAAATGCTGGAACGCCCCAAAGCTTAGTCATTTCAGACAGGAATCGGCCGCTTAAAAATAAAAAAGAAGTTTCGTACGGCGAAGTTGGAAGTATCTTTTACAAAATAATAAAACGAGCCAGTGTGCCATCCCTTAATAACAAGAAATGTCCTACACCAACTTACACCAGCATAACTAACTAACATAGAAACGGCCGACACTGATTTACAGCGTCAGCCGTTAAAGAACTTCATGCCTGCAGCTGCGCAGTGCCGAACAGACTGACGCTCAACAACGTCTCGCCCTGAGTGAGCAAGCGAACCGGCGCAATGCCACCTGGCATCACCACCGACACCGCGCCACTCTCGACCCAGCCCGCCCGCCAGGCGGCACACGCCACCGCACTGGCGCTGGTTCCGGAAGACGCGGTGGGCCCCTCTCCCCGCTCGAATACCCGTGCGATGACCCGATTGCCGGGCTGGCGCGCCGCCCATTGCAGGTTCACCCCTGCTGCACAGGGCCGGCCACTACCCGCAGGCGGCGCAAACGCAATGGCCTTCAAGGGTTCGAACAGGGCGGGTTGCTGCATCTGTGTGTTGTCCGGCAACGCCGACACCTGCTCGACCAGCGTCACGCAATGGGGGTTACCCACCCGCACAAATTGGCTGGTTGCCCACTGTGGGTCGATCGCCGCCAACTCGCTCATATGACTCAGTCCAGTTTCATCCACATCCCTCTGCGCGCCCACCGCCTCGGGCCGGAAACCCGGCCTCCCCAACTCAAGCCAGAACCCCGCGACCTGTTCAAGGATTGCCGGTTCAACCCGTGTCGACACGGGTGATGCCGCGTCCGATTTGTCGTGGTGCACCCGCAACTCACAGGCCTCACTCATCAGGGCCTGGTCGGTGAGTGCCTGGGCGAAAATCGTCAAGCCGTTGCCACTGCGTTCGGCCAGGGAGCCGTCGGTGTTGACGATCAGCAGGTCAAACGGCGGCTCGGCTTGGAACGGCCCGACCAGCAAGCCATCACAGCGATGAGCCTTGGCACCGGCCGGACGTGGTAGCGAGCCCCAACTGCATTCGGCGGCGATAGCCGACGATGTCCAGTTGCTGCGGGTACGCGCAGCCCGCGCAGCGCTCTCGGGTACAGCAATGCCCGCGTCTCTCAATGAGGCCGGGCTGACCACGCCGTAGATATTGCCGCGGGCATCGTAGAACAGTGCCATGAGGTCGTCCACCTGGGCATGTGCTGAAGGAGGAGCAGATTGTGTGGGATCTCGACGCTATACACCATCCTGCAAGCACTACACGCTCAGTTCCCCTCGATGGACGTTTCATCAGGCCGATGCCCGCAAACTCCTGCGCCATCCTCGCCGCGTGTCACTGCACGCCACAGCGGCGGATAGGGTAGTGCTCGAGAGTTACAAGGGTAGCGCCGAGGTGGTTGAGGTCAACGTCTATGGGCCAACGTCTGCCTGACCAAGTGCCGAAGGCGACCTGGAAGGTGGTAATCCACCGAGAGAACCCTGGGGTTCAAAAGCCCCCGCAGGGATTACGCACCTTCCAGACCGCCTCCTACACACTCGATACTGCTTGTGTGGCGGCGAGCCGTACTGACGTTCCAGATGTGTAAAAATAAAATTCCCGACCGCCGCAATCCCAAGGGAACCCGGCTCGCGTGCCACGGCCTGATGTGCAAGGATGTCACGCCGGACATCGTTCGTAGAACGCAAAACCAAGGATTTTTCATGACTGCCATCCCCACCTCAGCGCCCGTGGTTCCCGGACGGCTGGAGCAAATGTCGACCCGTATCGCTTTCTTCATTGCCGGATTCGGCATCGCAGCCTGGGCGCCGCTGGTGCCCTATGCCAAGGCCCGTGCGGATTTGAGCGAAGGCACACTGGGCCTGTTGTTGCTGTGCCTGGGTGTCGGCTCGATCATTGCCATGCCGGCCGCCGGTGCGTTGGCATCGCGTTTTGGCTGCCGTCGCGTGCTCAGCGCCGGGACGATCATGATCTGCCTGGCATTGCCGATGCTGGCGACGGTCAGCTCAATTCCGTTATTGATGGCGGGGCTGTTCCTGTTCGGTGCCGGCCTCGGCACCGTGGACTCCACGGTCAACCTGCAGGCGGTGATCGTCGAGAGAGCCAGCGGCAAGACCATGATGTCGGGCTTTCACGGGCTGTTCAGCCTGGGTGGGATTGTCGGTGCGGCGGGCGTTTCGGCGTTACTGGGGCTAGGACTGTCGCCACTGCAGGCGACCCTGGTAGTGATCGTCATCACGCTGGCGGCACTGCTCAAGGCCGCGCCGCACTTGCTGCCCTACGGCAGCGAGAGTTCGGGCCCGGCGTTTGCCGTGCCCCACGGCGTGGTGCTGTTCATCGGTTGCCTGTGTTTTATCGTGTTCCTGGCCGAGGGTGCGGTACTCGACTGGAGCGCAGTGTTCCTCAGTGCCGAACGCGGCGTGGACGAAGCCTATGCAGGTTTGGGTTACGCGGCCTTTGCCTTGACCATGACGGCCGGGCGATTGACCGGCGATGCCATCGTGCGCCGACTGGGCGCTACGCGGGTGATCGTAGCCGGCGGCGCACTGGCGGCGGCAGGTACATTCCTTGCCACATTGTCTCCGGCCTGGGAAATGGCCTTGCTGGGTTATGCACTGATAGGTGCCGGTTGCTCCAATATCGTGCCGGTGCTCTATACCGCTGTTGGCAAGCAGACCGTCATGCCAGAACATATCGCCGTGCCGGCCATCACCACCCTGGGCTATGCAGGGATATTGGCTGGGCCGGCGGTAATCGGATTCATCGCCCATGGCAGCAGCCTGGCCACCGCCTTCCTGTTAATTGGAGGGTTACTTGTGGCGGTGGCTGTCAGTGGAAAAGTCTTGCGGGTCTGAACGTAGGGCGGCATCGTCGGCTTGAGGCTTTCAAGCCGCAGATGCGCGCCTGCATACCTTACTTCCCCTTCTCTGCCTTGTCGTTCTCCAGCCAGCGGTCAATGCTGTAGTTCTTCAACCAACCATCGTCGTTATGACTGCCGAAGATGTTGTAGCCGTTGGCTTTATGACTGTCCAGAGAGGCTATCAATCCTGGTCGTTCCATCAAATTTTTGGCCAGGTAGACCTGTTGTTCGCTGTACATTTTCAAGGGAAACCCGGTGCGCACATCGCGTAAAGGCTCGCCGTTCTTATCAGTCTGGTTCGGATCCTTGCTGATCTCGATGAGTGTGTCTTTTTTGACGTACCGGTGTTTTTCGAAAAAGAATGTGCGGTCTTCGGACTTATCCCTGAAATCATCAAACATACCTCTGAATGCCTGGACGACCTGAGCGTCGGTTTTCGCATGGAACGGGTCCGCGCTTTGTGTATTGGGGTTGGTATTGCCGATCTGTGAGTCGCCAGCCTTGGTCAGGCTGTCATGAGTGATTTCGCCACCCTTGGCAGTAATCGCATCGTTCAATCGGGGCCGGTTAAGTATCTCTCGCGCCAACATAATGGTGCGCTCTGAGACCTTGCTGCTGCTGGGCTCCTCTTTGGCTATCTCTTGTAAGGAGTTCTGGGTCAGCCGGCCATCTTTCTTGAAGGCGTCCAGCAATGGCAGGTTGTTCTTCAAATCAGTCGCCAGCAGATGGTCATCCGAGCTGACGAAGGGGTTGCCAACTTTTGTCATGCCTCCATACATATTCTGGCCGTCGAAGTGCCGGTCGGCGCCGTTCGCGAAACGGGTGTTGAATGGCTGCGCCGCCGGCAGCGGCTTACCCAGCGCACGCGCATCGACCTCAAAGCGAGACTGACCGCTCCCCGTTGGCCCAGGTGTGTTGGACCCAGCCATTTGCGTATAGCTCAGATTATTGACACGACCAATCATGATTCACCTCCACCCTATCTAGATTTCGTAGCCTGGGCCTTGATTGCCTGATCTTCGAAAAGGCCTCGAAATCAAGATGGCACAAGCAGCGATTGAGTGGTCCCCAGAAAACAACGGTTCCGAAGACAGTCATCCAAAACACTGGATATGCCCCAGGGAATGTTAAGCGCTTGTAACCAGATCCCCTGCCGCGCCTCCCCACCCTGGAAATCCCACTGCTCAAAAACAACGACATCTAGCGCCGGGACAACTTGCTCCAAAAACTGGCTAACATGGAAATTACAGAACTGGGCGCCGACTCCTCCGTCAACACCCGAGAACCTTTGTCAAAATCTTCGGCGGTGGGCGCCTTGAAGCTGAACTTCGGCGAGGATGTGAGATTGAGCCCCTTTGGCTCTCTTGGATTTTTTACCTCTTGTGCAAGTGCAGCCAAGTTCGGGGCGTTGTACTGAGAGTATCGGGATTCAAATGTTGTCGAGTTCATGGTCCAGACCTAATCCGGTAGATGAAGGCCCCCATCGGCATTCAATAACCGGTGGATATTTTCTTGGTGGTAGCTCTTTGCAACCAGCTCCACCTGATTGGAGGGTATGGCTGCGCCAAGCGCTTGCCGCCCCCCTGCCGCGTAGTGCACAGCAGGGGGCCCCAGGTCTAACGAAGCAGTGCGTCCAATTCCTGTCGAGAGATCTTTCCATCGCGCTGCCAACTGTGAACGTTGTCCATAGCCGACATCAGGTTCGAACGCGCCATGACCTCCTGCGCCAACTGGATGAGATGATCGCTGCGTGGATTGCCGGTCAACGGTCGCATCGCAAGCGCATGGAGGTCACGAAGCTTGATCGTGCCGCTGCAGAATCCACCTTTCAATTCATTGAAATGATTCAGCATTTCCTGAACGAGTTGCTTGTCGTCTTTCGATTTCAATGGGTTATCTGACTGAATAAAGCTCCTGATATCGCCCTTGGACAAACGCCCGTCCAGTCCACCGGTGCTGCCATTTCGATCGAGCGATTGCAGCAGCCCAGGACGACGCAGCAGTTCGTTCGCCAGCCGAATATTCGCGTCCGTTGAAGGGTTACCGGTCAACGGTCGATTGGCCATTTTTTCCAAACTCTGTTGCGTGACGGAGCGCGAAGGCCAGCGCCCCCTGAACGCGTCATAATTGTTCAAAAGCGCCTGGGCCAATTGCTCGTTGCTCTGCTTTGAATAATGAGGGTCCGGCAACACCGGGGTCGGACGCGGCGGTGGGCCGGGGTTCGGGCGTACATTTTCTGGGAGTGGGCGCGGAGGTGGGCCGGGGTTCGGGCGCACATTTTCTGGAAGTGGGCGCGGCGGTGGGCCGGGGTTCGGGCGCACATTTTCTGGGAGTGGGCGCAGCGGTGGGCCGCCGAATATCGGGCCGCAATGACTGGAATGCGAGGTGAAATGGATGCCTGCCGAGACCTGAGCACGTGTTGCGGTGGCAGACCGTTCGTTACTGGGTTTTTCCGCTCCGGGGGAAGTTTTATCAAAATTAGGAGCGACGCTCTGATTGTATGCTGATACCGACATTCCAGTTCTCCAGTTCGGTGTATTCAAGTGCCTGACCTTGAATCGCCAAGGAAGCCAGCGAAGGCAGGCATTTGCTGAGTGGCAGAACGGTAGGAGCCGGTTCCTGAGAGCGCTGAAATTTTCCAGAATTGAAGTAGGAAGAGCATCTGGACGAGTGAGAGACAACCCACTCTATCGGCAGGACTTGCCGCTCTCCTGGATCAGGAAGAGCGGCACTTTTTCAATCAGAACCCGACGCTGGCCTGTACGAAGAACGTACGCGGCTCGCCCAGGTACAACCCGGCATTGTTGTCGCTGGAACGGGTGTAGTGCTGTTGATCGAAGACATTTTTTACGCCCACACCCAGCTTCAGGTTGGACAACTGCTCGCCAAAGTCATAACCGCTGCGCACGTTGACTGAGACGTAACCGGGGATATCACCGTACTGACCGTCAGCTGTGCCCTGAGTGACGTAGGTGCTTGTCGTGCCTGGTGCGCGCTGGCCGGACTGGGCGTACACATCCAGGTTATGGGTCCAGCGGTTGACGTCGTAGCGCAGGCCCAAGGTGGCCACTTCACGTGAATACAACGGCAGGTCACGGCCCTTGAACGGTACGTCGCCCTCCGAGGTGGCCTTGGTGTAGGTGAAGCCGGCATTCGCAGTCAGGCCATCCAGGCGTGGGTCCAGGTTCGACAAGTCGTAATGGGCCGAGGCTTCGATGCCGGTGTGCTTGGTCGCACCGAGGTTGGTCCAGCCCACGTCGTTACTGACGTATTGCAGCTCATCCGAGAAGTCGATGTAGAAGAACGTCAGTTCGCCGCCCCACACATTGTCGTTGTAACGCGTACCCACTTCGTAGGTCTTGGCCTTTTCCGGATTCAGGCCATTGGCAGTCTGATCGCCTGTGCCGCCCTGGCCCAGTTGGAAGTATTGCAGGCTGCCAAACGAAGTCTCGTAGTTGGCGAACAGTTTCCAGGCGTCGGAGACGTGGTACATCACGCTCAAGGCCGGCAGCGGTTCGTTGTTGTGGACTTCACGGCGTTTTTCCTGGGTACGCGTGCCGTTCAAGGCAACCACCGGGCGGTCGTGCCATTCGGTACGGATGTCCTCGAAGCGGATACCGGGCGTAATGGTCCACTTGCCGATATCGACTTTGTTATCGAGATAGAACGCGTTGGCCTCGGTCCCCCCGGTGCGGTCCTGGTAGACGTGACCATCGCTCTGCCCACCCGGCGTCGGCACATTGTTGACCAGGTTCAGGCTGGTGGCCTGCTCATGCATACCTTCCTTGAGGTAGCGATAGCCCAGGCTGACTTCCTGGGTACTCGGGCCCACGTCGAACACATGGGACACCCGCGGCTCGATGCCAAAGGTGTAGTAGGTGCGCGGGTAGGAGCCGATCGTCTTGAGGTCGCGGTTGGCGATGTTGCTGCCGCGGAAACTGTCGGAATAGTAAGTCAGCACTTCGGCCTGAGTGCGGTCGTCGATCTGGCGGATGTACTTGAAGGACACGTCCTTGCGGCGACCGCTGAAGTTGTCCCAGTCACGCACCGATTGGTACGGGTTGGCATCGAACTGCTTCTGGGTCAGGCCGCCGGGCATGTCGGCGCTGGCGTCGTAGTAGTGGAAGTTCAGCGAGAAGTCGTCTTGATCGGTCGGCGCCCAATGGGTCTTGAAGATCACGTCGTCGATGTCGTTGGAATTGTTGCTATTGCGGTAACCGTTGCCATTGACCCCGGAGTACAGCAAAGCGGCGCCGATACCGTTGTCGGCGGTGCCGCCGATAAAAGCGTTGTCCACGTGCTTCCAGCCGCCGTGGGCGGAGGTTTGCAGGGTGGTGCCGACTTCGCCGGAGAATTTCTCGGGAATGGCACGGGTCACGAAGTTGATCACGCCGCCGACGTTTTGTGGCCCATAACGCACGGAACCGGCACCGCGCACCACGTCGATGCTGTCCAGGTTACCCGCTGAAATCGGCGCCATCGACAATTGCGGCTGGCCATAAGGTGCAAATGCGGCTGGCACGCCGTCGATCAGAACGGTAGAACGTGGCGACAGGCGCGACGTCAGACCACGTACGCCGACGTTGAGGGAAATATCACTGCCGCCGGTGCCGTTGGATTCCTGCACCTGCACGCCTGGCACACGACGCAACACGTCGCCGACGTTCATTGCGCCCTGCTCTGCCATGGCTTCGCGGCGAATCACCGTGCGGGCGCCGGGATGGTTCTGTACGACTTCAGCGTTGGCATCGCCGAGCCAGTCGCCGACCACCTTGATGTCGGTTGCGCCCAGCTCGAGGGGCGAGCCGGCTTCACCGGTGCCGCTGTTCAGCGGGCGCAAGGTGACGGAACCGGCGTCGATCTGGTAGTCCAGGCCGCTGCCTTGCAGCAACTGGCGCAGGGCTTGTTCAGGGGAAAGGTTGCCGTCTACTGCCGGCGCCTGCTTGCCCGCGACCAGCTCGGGGCTGAAGAACACTTGCAAGGAAGTCTGCTGGCCCAACTGGCTCAGCGCCGCGCCGAGGGGCTGGGCCTGGATATGAATGGCGTCGGCCGCATAGGCCGTAGGGAGCGCGGCACTGACCGCGAGCGCCAGGGCCAGCGGCGCCCAGCGGGAGATTTTATTGTTGTTAACGGCGAGTTTTTTCACGTCGAACCCAGTCCTGTGATCGCAAGAGTATGCGGCTGTTAATGCAAACCAGTTGCAGATGCAGGAGAAGACGAAGAACTCGAAAAAAACCTGAATGTCAGCGTGAAATAATTTCCTGGCTGCCGTCCGGCAAGGTACGCAAGGCCACCGGCAGTATATGCGGCAAGGCCTTGAGCAAGGCGTCGGTGTCGTTGGCCTTGAACACGCTGGTCAGGCGCAGGCTACCCACCGCAGGCGTACTGACCCGCAGCGGTTGCTCGCGATAACGCGAAACCTCGCGCGCCACTTCGCCCAGCGAAGCGTTGTTGAAGACCAGCTTGCCCGTGCGCCAGGCGGTCAATTCCTCGGTGTTCACGGCGTAGGCCGCTGCCACCGACCCTTTGTTGTCGACGTGGGTACCCAGGCCTGCCGCCAGCGTCACCACCGTGTCCGCTGAGTGCCCTTGCACCTTTACGGTCCCGGCCTCGACCATCACGCGAGTCTGGTCTTCATCACGACGCACATCAAAGCGCGTGCCGGTCACCGTCACCTGCCCTGCCCCGGCGGCCACCACAAAGGGTCGACTGGTGTCATGCTCGACGCTGAACATCGCCTCGCCCTGCTTGAGTTCCACGCCACGCCGGCCTTTTTCAAAATGCACCGCGACCACGCTGCGGCTGTTGAGGTCCATCACCGAACCGTCGGGCAAGGCCACCTGGCGATGTTCACCCAGGCGCGTGCTGAACTCGGCACTATAGGGTTTGGGATGATCGAGCCCGCTGAACAGGCCCAAACCCACAGCGACGGCGACCACACTGGCGGCGACCGCATAACGCAACACGGCGCGGCGCTTGGGCCGCTCCACCGGGGTCTCACACAACGCCTGCAAACGCGCCTTGGGTAGCAAGTCGGTGGCGCTCCACAGGCCTTGCAACACATCGAATTCATAACGGTGATCGGGATGCTCGTTGCACCATGCATCAAAGCGTTGGCGATCGGCAGCGCTCAATTGGGCGTCTTGCAGGCGCACAAACCATTGCGCGGCTTCGTCTCGGGCACGGTTATCCATCATGGAAGATCCTGTTTCAAAGCGGGCAGTCATGGCGCCATCACGTCCAGGCGGTCGCGCAGATGCCGCAGGGTGCGGATCATATACTTTTCCACCATGTTTTTAGACAGCCCCAGGCGTTCGGCGATTTCCTGCTGCGTCAGGCCTTCGATCTTTTGCCAGATGAAAATCTTGCGGCAGTTGAGCGGCAGCTCAGCCAAGGCCCGCTCGATTGAGTCCGCCAACTGGATCGCGTGCATGAAATGCTCCGGGTCGCCGCTGTGGGGCGAGCGCTGATCAAAGGCTTCCAGCGTGATGGCCTCGCGACGGTCTTCGCGTCGATAGGCATCCACTGCGATATTGCGCGCAGTCTGATGCAGATAGGCGCGCGGTTGCTCAACCTCGGAGGAGGTTGACTCCAGCACCCGCAAAAAGGTGTCATGGGCCAGGTCTTCGGCCTGCTGACGGTTTCTCAGGCGGCGCGTCCAGGTTCCGATCAACTCTTCGTAATGTTCGAAAAAGCCTGTTCTGCGGGGCGGCTGAGGGATCATCGCGGGTGCACTGGAGAGGCGGGGCGTGAATAGTAATGCTTCCTATTAAGTGGGGCAATTGCTACCCGCCGGATGACCTCGAACTAATGGGTGCTGGTCACCTGCTTGAGTCGGCTGAGCTTTTCTCGACTGCCGCACACGCTCATCTGGCACCATTTGCGCTGCTTGTTCTTGGAGATATCGAAGAACACCCAATCGCAGTCAGCTGCGCCGCAAATGCGCAATGCGTGCAGATCACCAGAGACCAGTAACTGCGTGGCCTCGATGGCCAAGCGCCCGAGCACCATGGCCGTCAGCTCCTGCGCCGTGGTGCAGGGTTTCCACGCCCAGGCAGGTTTGCCCTCCACGGAACGGAGCACCCGCCAGGCAACGCCCTGCTGGAACATCTGGTTTACATGCTGCAAAGCGTCATCGGGCGCGGGCTCCTGTAACGACAAGGGATAAAACACCGCGTACAGGCACTCCCTGAATGCAATGATCGCGTCCAGGTCCGGCTGGTAGGCCATGGATGACGCAAACACCATCGGCTTATAGTCGTCAAACTCTCGGGCCGAGATCAACGACGCATGCAATGCCCACTCGAAGAAGAACTGAAAGCTGGTGAGTCGCTCCTCTATGACCTTGAGCGAAGTGCCAGGGCGACGCCCATTGGTGGTATTGATAAAGTCCAACACACAGGCTCCACCAATCAGACGGATCGATTTTGCAGTGCCCGTGAAATGTGTCATGCCTACTCCTGAAAAAACGCGTTCTCCCTGCGATGGCGCAGATTACCTTGTTTTTTCAGCGTGCAAAGCGTGTCATCCCCGCGCAAAGACAGACGGCTAAGTGCGAATGTCGTTATGCGCAAGCCAATCAAGAATCGTCGCAACCGACTGTTCCACTGAAAGCGCCTGGGTGTCCAAGTGCACTTCCGGAAATACCGGTACATCGTAATTGGAGTCGATACCGGTAAAGTTCTTGATCAAGCCCGCTCGGGCTTTTTTATAAAGGCCCTTTGGATCACGTTGCTCGGCGGTTTCCAACGGCGCGTCCACATGCACTTCAACAAAGCACTCATTGCCGATGATCGAGCGCGCGTAGTGCCGGCTCGCCGACGAGGGTGAAATCAGCGCCACGATCACGATCAGCCCCGCCTCCAGCATCAGCCGCGCCACCTCGGCGACACGCCGGATATTCTCGTCGCGGTCGCTGTCGGTAAAACCCAGGTCTCGGCACAGCCCGCCACGTACCGAGTCGCCGTCGATGATCGCAGTGATCCGGCCCTGTTCCTGCAGGGCATTGTCCAACGCATCAGCAATGGTCGACTTGCCGGACGCGGAGAGCCCGGTCATCCAGATGACCACGGGGTTGTGTTTCATGCCAGAGCGGTGACTGAACGCAAACGCGTGCAGGTTCCGATGCGGCGTGTCTGGAAAATAACTCATGGCTGCTCGCTCTCCTTCACCGAAACAGGCTGTTTAGCCAACAGGAACACCATCACGCATTGCACGAACAGCAACAGTGCCACCACCCAGTAGACCGTCGAGAAGGACCCGGTCAAATCCTTGGAGAACCCGCCCAGGAAATTACCGCACACGCCGCCCAAGCCGATCAGCACGTTGGCAATACCGAAGGCCTGGGTCAGGCGGCTGACAGGCACGATTTGCCCGATGTAACTGGGGACGAGCCCGAAGATAGGATAAAACGCCAGCGCAAACAGAAACGCCGCCAGGTAGAACAACGGCAGGCTGTTGAAACTGAACACCAAGGTCGCAGCCAGCCCCGCGCTCAGGAAACACATCGCCAACGACGCACGTACGCCCACCTTGTCGGCAATCCACCCCACCAGGAAGCCCGACGCCATGCCCACCGCACCGATGGTGGTCCAGATAAACCCGGTGTCCTGTACCGACACACCCAACTCATCACGCAGGAACGGCGCCAGGTAAGTCTGGAACGGCAACAACGCCATGCCATTGAGAAAGGCGATGGCCCAGGTCAGGTACAACGAACGACTGAGCCAGGGCTGCCGACTGTCGAAGGCGGTGGCGCGCTCCCCGGAAAACCCGGTGTCCTGGCTCGCTGCGAGGTTGCGTAACAGAAACCAGGCCACCACGCACAGGACCACCGAGATCAGGCCCGCGGTGAGCCAGATCGAGCGCCAGCCACCATTCAATGTCAGGAACGACACCAGCAAACCGTTGATGAATACGCCGTAGCTGGTGCCGCTGGAAATCAGCCCCATGACGCGGGAGCGATTTCCCGGGCTGAAGCCTTTGGTGACGATCTCCGCCAACGGGATGTACACCGAGGCGGAACAGCCACCGAGCAGGATCAACAACGCCCCCGACAACCAGACGCTGTGACTGACGCTCAACCCCAGCAGTGCCAGGGACGTCATCACCGTCGATACCAGGCTGATCTTCCAGCCCTCGAAAAACCGGCTGATATAGCTTGTAACCGATGAAAACAGCAGGAAGCCAATCTGCGCGCCGCCGGTGATCAGGCCCACCGTGGTGTAGTCGAAACCGATGTCGCGGCGCATGTCCACCACCAGGTTGGCGAACAGGTAGACGCCAAAGCCATAAGTGCTGGCCACGAACCCGGTAAGGACCACCGCCAATACGACGCTGTCCAATGGCCGGGCATTGCTCTGTACGAGTGTGCTCATCAAGCCCTCCTTATTCGGCGCGCGCCGTGTGGATGACGAAATCACAATCCATCATGTCGTAGTCATCCTTGAAGTCGCCGTAACTCTTATGGTCAGTGAACCCGGACTTGAGCACTTCTCCCTTCAATTCACCTGGCAACAGGGGATAGACCTGCAACCGGTACTGTTCTGCGTTATCAAAGGAATAGATGAACTCACACAGACGCTCATTGACCTCCCCCAGACTGACCGACGCATTCGTACCGCAGTAATAGTAATTTCCGCTGGCCTTGTACTTGCCGGCACGAATGGCGAAAAAATTACGCTGATCCACAATCAGCAAGCCACCCGGCTTGAGCAAGGAGCGGAATTTCGCCAGCACCCGCAACCGATCGTGGGCGGCAAAGACATGACACAACGAGCTGCCCAGGCACACCACAGCATCGAACAGGCCAAGCTCCTGGGAGTCCAGTGAATGCCAGTCTCGGTAATGGGACTGAATGTCCAGGCCATGCTTGCGAAAGTTCGCCCGCGCCTTGGTCAACATGGTGCTACTGCCGTCCGTGGCCACCACTTCAAAGCCCGCCTGCTTAAGCTGGACGGCATGGAAACCGCTGCCCGTCGACACGTCGATCACCGAGTGCACACCGTGGCTACGCAGCAGGTTTTCGAAGAACCCGTCCTCCCCGGCCTTGCGTTTATTCCAATCGATCAACTCATCCCAACGCTCGACGAAATCCGGTGAGTACTGCGTGGCATAACTGGCAACTTCGCTGTGCTTGTTTCTGGAAACTTGATTCATCACACACCTACCAGGTTGAATTCTTGAAGGACAGGTATTTGCTCGCCAGTTCGCGGGCAAATTCGGCGGACTGCTCGATGGCCATGGTGTTCTTGGAATACCCCAGCATCGATTGCATGACGGCCATGCACTGCGGGTTGTAAGTGACCGAACCATCACAATGGATTTCGTCAATGCCATCCTGGCTTTGGCAGATGCTATTGATGCGCACCGCCTCGTCCTGTGGGCACGCGTTGGAGAACTGCACCTGGATCCGCCCATCGTGCAGCCACACCGGATACCCGCCCGGAAGCCCAAGAGGCCCCGGCGCATGCACCAGGACCGGCACGGGCGAAAACAGCCCTTCGATGACTGTGACCGCAGAGCACGCGGTGAGGAACTGCCCATCCACCCCGCCCAGGCGACGGAACTCGGATTTCACCGTCGAGAAAATCGCCTCGGCCGGCAGGCGCCCCACTTCCGGTCGATCGCGCACTTCATACAACAAGCGGTAATTGGCACGCGGCGGTAAACCACCGCGCGGCACGTAGTGGCTGAAGTAATGCTGGGCATACAGCTGCACGTGCACATCAGCGGGTGCACATTCGAGCAACCGTGCAATGGAAAAACGCACAGCCGGAATCAGGTTGGCCACATTACCAACGCCAATGTCCGGCGCCAGGCCGATGCGCGCCAGGATCGGGTTGACCGCATCGGGGAACGCCGCATTCACGGTTTTGGTGCTGATGCCGGAGGCTTTTACCGCCTGCATCAGGCAATGCATCAACGTCAGGTGCATGGGCAGCCAGGGGCCGAACTGGGCCTGGTCGAGCTTTTCGAACGACAGCTTGGGCAGCCCGGTGATCACCCGCCATGACTGCAGCGACGCACAGTTCACCAGCATATCCGGGGCTTCTTCACGCAGCAGCTGCGTGACCTTGCCGACATCCGTCAGGTCGGCAACGACGGGCTTGATGTCGATAAACTGGCCCAACTGCGCACACGACAACGCCACCAGATTGCACAAGCGGATCGTGGCTTCTTCATTGCGCCCCAGCACCACAAAGTCGAACGCGTTTTTCGGTCCCAGAATCTTGAGTATCTGCAGGCACAGGTTGCCGGCGCCCACCAGCAGCAGCTTTTTCTTACGTACCGGAAGACTCATCGCGGGTAGGCTCCGTTGTCCACCGGGATGACCCTTCCGGTGATGTGACGCATCGCATCGCCCAACAACAGCAAGATAACCTCAGCCACGCCACCAGGCAGGATGGGGTCCTTGAGGACTTCCTGGCGGGCGTACTCGGCACGTCGGTATTCGGGGATGGTGCCGTAGATGGCGGTTTCATGGATCAGCGCCGGGGACACCACATTTACCCGCACGAACGGCGCGAAGTTCCAGGCGTTGGCCTTGCTCAGGCCGATCACTGCCGCCTTCGTGGCGCCGTAGAGCGCGTCGCAACTGCCCACTTCACCGGCCACCGAAGCGATGTTGACGATGCTGCGCTGGGCTTCGTGCGGCATTTCCCGTTCGGCGAAGTCTTTGGAGAGATAGACCAGCGCCTTGAGGTTGACGGTGAGGATCTCGTCTATCTGCTCATCGGAGTAGGCATAGACACTTTTACCGTGATAAATACCGGCGTTATTCACCAAACCATAAATACTTGCATGGCGCTCATAGAGTCGTGGAATGAACCCCTTGATAACGGTCATATCCGAAAAGTCGGCAATGTGCGCCTCGAACACATCAGCGCCATAGAGACCTTGCAGTACTTTCAAGCCCTCGGCATCCTTATCCGCGCCGATAACAAAATAACCCTGTAGAATCGCCAGTTCCACAGTGGCCCGGCCAATCCCGTTGGCCGCTCCGGTAATAATCAACTTCTTCATGCAACAATCCCTATTGGCAAAATTCATTCATGCGCGCGTAAAACGTACGGTGATATTCGTACATCGCCTTTAAATTCGGATATTGATCAAATGCGTTGATATCAACGTGCGGAGTATCTGGAGAAACAATCCGCTCACTGTTTTCCGCGTCGACATGCCAACGTCGCCACGTTTTCCATTGTTGTGGGCACTCACGCTTCCACGTCATCGCGTGTGGCATAAACTCTATATTCAAATGATCACAGAGTTTACGGATCACCCGTTCCGGCTCTGCGGCCAGGTCATCCGCATTGATCACATAAGGCACTTTGCCGGTCAGCTTGGTGACCACGCAAAATATGTCGTATAGCGCTTTATGCCCAATAGCCTGTAATGGCATATCGGGATGCACCCGATGATGGGAAATAATGCTGCTGGCGGGTTCACGAATAAGAAAGATATTGTCCTGTTGCGCGAGAAAGCCAACATCCACTTTCAAGTCATCCAAACAGTGATAACACATGTCTTTATGAAAAACGTTCGCGCGCTCACGGGCATTAAGCAGATGCTCTTTTATGCCTGGGTAAGTGGTGGGCAAACTGTGATCCCACTCATCCGAGGGAATCGCCGAGTCCTCGGAAAACGCCATATGCGCAAACGGCTCATGGAAAACCTCGAAATCGCCCCGCTCGATAAACACACGTTCGAGCACCGTGGAGCGCGAACGTGGGTGTGCCCACAACCCGATCATCCTGTTCATGCGATCACCCCAAATTCAGCGGCGAGCAACGCGTTGAGCGCGCGCTTGAACGGCGTCGTCACTGGGCAGAGCCGAACGCAGTAATCCGCCAGGCGCCGATGCGCGCTGTTGGCTTCATTGCAGGCGTTGATAAAGGCTTCATGGTTACCGAAGTCGTAGGGTTCGATGCTGTCGACAAAGTAGGCTTCGTAGAAATACGGAATGCGGATCAGCTTTGCGAAGGTCGACGCCGGCGGTTTCTGAGGTTCCAGCGCAGGCACGACGGGTTTGCCATGGCTTTCGCGCTCGATCAGGAACTCCACCACCTCCGGTGTCAGCGTGTAGCAGGTCGCCGTATGCCCGGTCTTCTCCAAGTGCCAGCAATGTTTGTTGCCACGCTCGTCCACATCGACCTTTATGCTGGACAGCAGGGTCTTGACCGGCGTCTTCGAGGACGCCACCAGCGCCTGGATCTGCTCGTAGATCATCAACTCAGCCCAGCGCAGCTCCTCGGCACTCAACGCCAGACCACGCTCGGCGGCCTGCAGCGTAAACTCGGGCTGGCAGGCGAAACGCCCGATCATGAACGTAATGACGTACTTGCAGCGGGCAGTGTCGATACCCTTGCTGCGGGCAGTCGCCCTACCGCGCTCGATGGCCTGGATACCGGCCTGGAATTGCGCAACCGTGAAGCAGAACGTGATATTCACCGAGCCGCCCTGGGCCACCAGGTGTTCAACCGTTACCAGCCCTTCCAGGCTACCCGGCACCTTGACCATCACGTTCGGCGCCAGGCGCTGCAGTTCCAATCCCCGGGCGCTCATGCGTTCAGTGCAGCGCACGTCAACCGGGTCGACCTGGGCGGAAATCCACCCTTCGGCCTGCGCCGACTGAATCCAACGCGGCTTGAGCGTGGCGGCCCCTTCGACGATGACTTCGTTGTACAGCTGCTTGCGCAACTCGCTGGGAGACAGCTTGCCCAAGTTGAAACGTGAGGACCAATACTCGCGCTTTTCGAGGATGACGGCCGTCACTAACCGAGGGTTGGTGGTCGCACTGCACAAGCCCCAGGGCTGGGAGAATTCATCCGGCATCAACGCTTCTATATAAGTCACAGCGGCTGGGTATTTTTCCAGCAGGTGTTTTTTATACGGTAGGTATACGGCAGGCGATGAGTCCCACCACACTTCTGAAGATTGATCGTTGCGTTTGAGCCGTTCCAGGTAACCAAGTGTGTTCACGACGCCTCCTCCCTGAGTCAATTAAAAATGGTCAATACTTCACGCATGTCAGCAATCGGCAATGCTCCGGCCGCGGCCAATTGCGCATGCCGATGCGCGGGACCAAAGCCCAACACTTTTATATTGGCCGCTACAGCCGCCTGGATACCCGTCACACTGTCTTCCACCACCAGCGCATCACTCACGTCGATGCGGTAAGTTCGGCAGGCCGTCAGAAATACCAGGGGATCAGGCTTCCAACTACCCAACTCGTAACAACTGAATATTCGCCCTTCAAAATAAGAAAACAGCCCTGCCAGGCGTAAGCAATGCTCTATCTTGCTGCGGGGTGCACTTGAGGCTACGCAATAAGGAACTTCCAACTTTTGTAATACTTCCAGCACCCCATCCGAGGCTTTCAAACTGAGGGTCAGTGCTTGCAGCGCTCGCTCGCGAAAGTGCTGTTCAAACTCCGCATCCAAACTGACATTTAATATCTGCTCAGCTTCGCGCAAACACTCGGCAATCTTCCGCCCACGGAAGCGCTCGATAAAACAGGTGACATCAAGCAGCGGGTCGCCCTGAACAAGGGCATTAAGCATGGAGATCAATACAGACAGGGTTATTTCTTCACTTTGGACGAGAACACCGTCGCAATCGAAGATAACTAACTTAGGCACGCCAACTAAGGCCGCTGCTTTTACCTGAACTGGTAGTTCCCCTATATCGGCCGAAAGGCACATAGAAATCTCTTATAGGTAGCCCCGCGATGACTTCCGAACTACCAACGGAGCGGGTTGATGTGTGCCTATAAGACACGGGGCAAAAAAGCCTGTCAAACGCTTTTGAGCGGTTTTTTAGTATCTTATGGTTATTTTTTATAGTTCTGTTATTCCATTTTTCACCATGGTTGTAGTCGCTAATTTCACACGGGTGAACTTCCCTTGCGCGCGATCAGTCAGCTACTTGAACTCACGAATTTAAGGTCGGTGAGCAATGCATATCTCGTTGGAGCAACAAGTGGCGCTGGTGACCGGTGCCAGTTCCGGAATCGGCGCCGGCGCGGCCAAGGCTCTGGCGCAAGCCGGAGCAGCCGTGGTGCTGAACTACAACAGCCAGGCCGCACCGGCCAAGGCACTGGCAGAGCAGATCAATGCCGAGGGCGGCCGGGCGATTGCCATCGGCGCCAACGTTTCTATAGAAGAAGAGGTGGAAAGGCTTTTTGCCCAGACCCTCGATGCCTTCGGCCACCTGGACATCCTGGTGGCCAACTCCGGGATGCAGAAGGACGCCAACCTGGTGGACATGAGCCTGGATGACTGGAATGCGGTGATCGGCGTCAACCTTACCGGCCAGTTCTTGTGCGCGCGCGCGGCGGTGCGCATCTTCAACCGCCAGGGCGTACGCGAAGGCGTGTCGCGGGCGGCGGGCAAAATCATCCACATGAGTTCGGTGCACCAACTGATCCCGTGGGCCGGGCATGTGAACTACGCAGCGTCCAAGGGTGGCGTGGAGATGTTGATGCGCACCCTCGCCCAGGAAGTCAGTGAACAGCGCATCCGCATCAACGGGATTGCGCCGGGGGCGATCCGTACCGCGATCAATCGAGCCGCCACCGAAGGCGCGGCAGCACAAGAATTGCTCAAGTTGATTCCCTATGGGCGGATCGGCGATGTGGAAGATGTGGCCAACGCCGTTGTGTGGCTGGCCAGTGATGCGTCCGACTATATCGTTGGTAGCACGCTTTTTATTGACGGCGGCATGAGCCTATATCCGGAGTTTCGTGGCAATGGTTGATTTGAAGAACGAACAACAGAGCGCCATCGATGCCCACGGCATCATCGGCGATATGCGCAGTGCCGCATTGGTGAATGATAAAGGCAGCATCGACTTCTTCTGCTGGCCGGAGTTCGACAGCCCGTCGATCTTCTGCTCGCTGCTGGACAGCCCCGATGCCGGCATTTTCCAGCTCACCCCGGACCTGCCCAACGCGCGCCGCGAACAGATCTACCTGCCCGACACCAACGTGCTACAAACCCGCTGGCTCAGCGATGAGGCCGTAGTAGAGATCACCGACCTGCTGGCCATCAGCGAAGAAATCGATGACCTGCCGCTGCTGATCCGCCGCGTACGTGTGGTCAGCGGCAAGGCCGACATTCATCTGCGCTGTGCGGTGCGCCATGACTACGCGCGCACGCTCACCCAAGCCACCCTTGACAACGGCACGGTGTGCTTCAGCGCCGAAGGCCAACCCGGCCTGCGTTTGTCCGGCAGCCACCCGCTGCAGATCAAAGACGGCGCCGCCGTGGCCAGCTTTACCCTGGGCCAGGAAGAAGGTGCCGAATTCGTCCTTGGCGGCCAGGAGGATGAACGGGTGGGCAGCAGCTGCACGGACCTGGCATTGGCCCATACCTTGAAGTTCTGGCGCGGCTGGATCGCGCAATCGAACTACCGTGGGCGCTGGCGCGAAATGGTCAACCGTTCGGCCCTGGCGCTCAAACTGCTGACCTCGCGTAAACACGGCGCGATCATCGCCGCCGCCACCTTCGGCCTGCCGGAAACCCCCGGCGGCGAACGCAACTGGGACTATCGCTACACCTGGATCCGCGACGCATCGTTCACCGTGTATGCTTTCATGCGCCTGGGGTTTGTCGAGGAAGCCAACGCTTATATGCGCTGGCTCAAAGGCCGCGTGAGCGACTGCTGCGACCAGCCGACCAAGATCAACATTTTGTATGGCATCGACGGTCGCCAGGAATTACCCGAGGCCGAGCTTGAGCACTTCCAAGGCCACGGCGGCGCCAAACCGGTGCGTATCGGCAACGAAGCGTTTGACCAGATCCAGCTGGACATTTATGGCGAGCTGATGGACGCGGTGTATCTGGTCAACAAGTACGGCGAAGCCATCTCCCATGAGGGCTGGAAACATACAGTAGAAGTTGCCGACCAGGTCTGTGAAATCTGGAACACCAAAGACGTGGGCATCTGGGAAATGCGCGGCGAGCAGCATCACTTCCTGCACTCACGACTCATGTGCTGGGTAGCGCTGGACCGCGCCATCCGTCTGGCCTCCAAGCGTTCGTTGCCGGCGCCGTTTGCACGCTGGGACCAGACCCGCCAGGCGATCTACGCCGACATCTGGAGCAATTTCTGGAACGAAGAGCGCGGGCATTTCGTGCAGCATACCGACACCACCGCGCTCGACGGTTCGATGTTATTGATGCCGTTGGTGAGGTTTGTCGCGGCCACCGATCCACGCTGGCTCTCGACCCTGGAAGCTATCCAGAAAAGCCTGGTGCGCGACGGCATGGTCTACCGCTATCGTAACGACGACAGCCAGATCGACGGCCTGCAAGGCACCGAAGGCGCGTTTGCGGCCTGCTCGTTCTGGTACGTCGAATGCCTGGCCCGCGCCGGGCAAGTTGAAAAGGCCCACCTGGAATTCGAGCAATTGCTGCGCTACGCCAACCCGCTGGGCCTGTACGCCGAAGAGTTCGACACCCAGGCCCGCCACCTGGGCAATACACCCCAGGCCTTGAGCCACCTGGCGTTGATCAGCGCGGCGACGTTCCTGGATCGCAAGCTCAGCGGGGAGAAAACCACCTGGCAACCCTGAAGTGGCCTGTGCACAAAGGGCGGCCACTCGACCACGGACAGGAACGCCATGCGCCAGGTACTGCTGATCATCGACGTGCAACCTTCCTTCAACCCGCCCACGTGGCTGGTGGACGGCATCAACGCCCTGCTGGGGCGCATGCCGTCAGTCGCCACCGTGGAGCGCCACGACGAGAGCGTCACGCCCTTCGCCCGGCAACTCGGCTGGCAACCGGCGCCGAACGACCAAAGCCTGGTGGCCGCTGATCGCATCTTTATCAAACACGGCTATGCGCCACCCCCCGAGACCGTTTCCTACCTGAAAAGCCTCGCGCCGCAACGTGTACTGGTGTGTGGTATCCAGACCGACACCTGCGTGCTGGCGGCGGGGTTCGCGCTGTTCGACGCGGGGTTGCAGCCGACCTTGATCAGCAACCTCACGGTAGGTTCGTCGCTGGACCGGTCGGGGCAGCTGGGGGTGGATCTGTGGCGGCATCATTTCAAGCATGTGCTGAACAGCACCGAGCTGAGTCTAGACAACTAACACCACTACGTTTATCTGCACGCCATTGCGTCATACCTTTGGACTAGAGTTCCAGCATCTAACAGGAGCCTCCGATGACGATCGCCACCCCGCTGCTGTACGCACGCACGCCCATGCTCGATATCGCCTACGAAGCCCACGGCCCCCTCGACGGTGAGCCGGTGATCCTGCTACACGGTTTTCCCTATGACCCGCGCGGCTATGACGCGATTGCGCCGGTACTGGCCGAGCGTGGCTACCGGGTACTGGTGCCGTACCTGCGCGGTTACGGCCCGACGCGGTTTATCAACGAGCAGGTGATGCGTTCCGGGCAGCAGGCCGCATTGGCCAAGGACCTACTGGACTTCATGGATGCGCTGGCGATCCCGCAAGCCACCCTCGCCGGGTACGACTGGGGTGGGCGAGCCGCGTGTATCGTCGCGGCGTTGTGGCCACAGCGCGTGCGCGGGTTGGTGACCGGCGATGGCTACAACATCCAGGACATCGCCAAGTCACTGAAGCCCAGGGCGCCGGTGACGGAGCATCGCTTGTGGTATCAGTTCTACTTTCACACCCAGCGCGGTGTGGACGGCTTGACCGCCAACCGTGGCGAACTGTGCAAGTTGCTGTGGTCGTTATGGTCGCCGTCCTGGGCCGAGGGGCCGGGGCTGTATGAGCAGACCGCGCCGTCGTTCGATAACCCGGATTTTGTCGAGGTGGTGATTCACTCCTATCGCCACCGCTTCATGTATGCGCCCGGCGACCCGACGTTGGAAACCATCGAGCAGGCGCTGACTTTGCAGCCGCCGATCTCGGTGCCGAGCATTTCGCTGTGCGGCGCCGATGATGGGGTGGGGCCACCGCCTGAAGTGGATGATGATGTCGAGCATTTCAGCGGGTTTTACCGGCGTCAGGTGCTGCCCGGCGTGGGTCACAACATCCCTCAGGAAGCACCGCAAGCCACGCTGGATGCGCTGCTGGAGTTGCTGGGCGAAAAACGTTCGCGGTAAGCCTGGGGCGTCACCGACAAGGCGCGAAGGAAGCTGCGGCGCAGGGTTTCTTCACAGCCAAAACCACACTGCACGGCGATGCGTTTGATCGACGCCGCGCTGTCAGCCAATTGCCGACGTGCGGTTTCGACGCGGATCAATTCGACGGCACGTGCCGGGGTCTGACCGGTTTCGGCGCGGTAGTGGCGTACAAAGCTGCGTTCGCTCATGCCGGCTTGGGCGGCCAGGGTGGCGATGCTCAGGTCCAGGGTGAGGTTTTCGGCGATCCAGGCGTGAAGTTCGGCGAAGCGGCTGTCGTCTTTTTGCAGGGACAGGGTCACGCTGAATTGGGACTGGCCGCCGGGGCGCTTGAGGAACACCACCAGGTGCCGCGCCACCTCCAGGGCCACAGCGCGGCCCAGGTCTTCTTCCACCAGCGCCAGACACAAGTCGATGCCAGCAGTGACGCCGGCGGACGTCCATACGGCGCCTTGCTGGATGAAGATCGGGTTGGACTCCACCGTCAACGCCGGGAATTTGCGCGCCAATTCTTCGCAACGTGTCCAATGGGTGGCCACGCGACAGCCATCGAGCATGCCACTGGCGGCGAGCAGGAACGCGCCGGTACACACTGACGTCATGCGCCGGGTGTGACGGGCTTTCTCGCGCACCCACTCCACCAGCGCCGGGTCTTCGGCGGCGCCGTATACGCCCCAGCCGCCGGCAATCACCAACGTATCGCACGGCGCATCGACGGCGGGCAGCGGCTCGGCCAGCAGTGCCAAGCCAGCCGACGTCATCACCGGCTCCGCTTGGGCAGCAATCACCGACACGGCGTAAGGCAACGGCAGGCCGCGCTGACGCGCCAGGTCATTGGTGGAGGCGAACACCTGCAACGGTCCGGTGACATCAAGCACCTGGGCGTTATCGAAAGCGAGGACGTGGACGATTCTGGACATGATTGGCGTGATTCGTGGGATCAATGGCGTATTCGCCACAGCCTAGGCCTCTAGAGTGAAGCCGTCCACCCCTTTGACGGAGCGCTATTAATGACCCTGCAGATTGGCTTTGTATTGTTCCCCGGTATCCAGCAACTGGACCTCACCGGTCCTTATGACGTACTGGGTTCGCTGCCGGATGTGCAGTTGCACTTGGTGTGGAAAGACCTGGAACCGATCACTTCCAGCACTGGCCTGGTGTTCACACCGACCATGACCTATACCGACTGCCCGCGCCTGGATGTGATTTGCGTGCCTGGCGGCTCCGGTGTTGGCGCGTTGATGGAAGACCTGCAGACCCTGGACTTCCTCAAGGTCCAAGCTCAGACCGCCCGCTATGTGACGTCGGTGTGCACCGGCTCGCTAGTGCTCGGTGCCGCCGGTTTGTTGCGCGGGCGCAAGGCGACCACACACTGGGCCTACCACGACCTGCTCGCCCCGCTCGGTGCAATTGCAGTGCAAGAACGCGTGGTGCGTGACGGCAACCTGCTGACCGGTGGCGGCATCACTGCCGGCATTGACTTCGCGCTGACGTTGGCTGCCGAGTTGTACAGCGAAGCGGCGGCGCAACTGGTGCAATTGCAGATTGAATATGCGCCGGCACCGCCGTTTGATTCCGGGCGTCCGGATACGGCGCCCAAGCATGTGTTGGAGGAAGCCAACAAACGCACGGCTGAATCGCGCAGGGTGCGTGGGGAGATCGTTGCGCGGGCGGCGGCTCGGTTGGGGTGATTCGGCATAGCTCCTGGGGATACTGAAAAAGCGATGTTTGGGTCGGGCGGAACCCATATCAGCCGTTACCCAAACAACGGATATGTACTCAGCCTGGCCGAGACATCACCGCCAAACGCACGGCCAGCACCGTCAGCACCGTCGCCAACCCCCACTTCTGCAGCCAGGCACCCTTCGAGCGCCTGGCAAAAAACCGACTGAGCACTCCACCAAACACCCCCAGCAGCACATGAAACACCGCTGCAATCAAAGTCAGCACGCCCCCCAGCACCATCAACTGCACCGCAATACACCCCGCCTCAGGCCGTACAAACTGCGGCAAGAACACCAGAAAAAACAGCAAAGCCTTGGGATTGAGCAAACTGTTGAGCATGGCTTGCAGGAACACCCGCCCCAAGGGCACACGACTGACATGCACGGCGTCGCCTCCAGCATTTTTCTGCAACGTCTTGAACACCAACCACAACAGGTAAACCACCCCGGCATACCGAATCAGGTCAAAGGACGGCGGCCAACTGGCAACCAGCGCCGTCACCCCAGTGGCGGTCAAGGCGGTCAGCAGCAGGTCCGCCACGCCGATGCCGAGGGCCGACGCCATCCCACCGCGCCAACCATGGGTCACGCCATGGCTGATCACAAAGGCCATGTTCGGCCCCGGCGACAACAGCAACAACAGCACAGCACCGGAAAATACCGCCAGGGTCGCAAGGTCGATCATGCTCAAGCCCTCCACCGGGAAAGCCCGCAGATTAGTCCGTGCACGTTAAGCGAACAAAAAATTGTGCTGGATACATTCTTCTCCAGTAATTGCGAATCGCTACGACCAACGTCTAGAATGCGAAACATTATCAATTAAGACAGCTGCGCCAGGATGCCCATGTCGAGCGATCACCCACTGGACCATGCCGCCATCGGCCAGCTTTACCATGCCCATCATGCCTGGCTGCGCGGCTGGTTGAGCCGCCGCACCGGCTGCCGTGAACACGCCGCCGACCTGGCCCAGGAAACCTTCGTGCGCCTGCTCAATGCGCGCCGCCAGCAAACCTTGCAACAACCGCGCGCGTACTTGAGCAGCATCGCCCGCAGCCTGATGATCGACCAATACCGGCGCCGTGAACTGGAACGCGCCTACCTCGAAAGCCTCGCGCATTTCCCGCAAGTCGAGGTGCCATCGGAAGAAACCCGCCTGTTGATCCTCGATAGCCTGGAGCGCATCGACCGCCTGCTCGACCAGCTCAAGCCGCGCGTGCGCGAGGCCTTTTTGCTGGCGCAACTGGACGGCCTGACCTGTGCGCAGATCGCCCTGCGCCTGGGTGTGTCGAAGGCCACGGTGGAGCGTGACCTGTCCAAGGCCCTGCACGCGTGTTACCGGTTGCGTTATGTCGAAGGCTGACGCGCAACTGGTCGACCAGGCCATCCAGTGGATGATCACCCTGCGCTTCAATGTCGCCGACGACGCCGCCACGGCCGCGTTCGAACGCTGGCTGCACACCAGCGCCGAACACCAGCGGGTGTGGCAGCGGGTGGTGACGATGAATGACGATTTCACCCAACTGCCGGCCCAGGTCGGTCGGCATGCCCTGCGTGGGGCGCGCCAACGCATCAGCCGCCGTGAAGGCTTGAAACTGCTGGGCCTGGTGGCCGGCGCCGCCGGTTTGACCTGGCTCGGTCGCGACTACACGCCCCTGCCCGCCTTGATGGCGGACTACCGTACCGCCACCGGCGAACGGCGCTGGGTGGCATTGAACGACGGCAGCCGGATCCAACTCAACAGCGCCAGCGCGATCGATGCGTCGTTCAACGCAGAGCGGCGCCTGGTGCAGTTGCGCCAAGGGGAAATCGTGGTGAATACCGGGACCGACAACCGCCCGTTCTGGGTCCAGACCCGCGACGGTTACCTGCGCGCCCTCGGCACGCGATTCCTGGTGCGCGAAGAAGCCCACGGCACCCTGCTTGCCGTGCAGCAAGGCACGCTGGCGGTGTTTGCCGACAGCCAGGCGGCCAGCGCACGCCAGGTCCTCACGCCCGGCGCCCCCATGGTGTTCAACCGCAGCGGCATTCGCCCGGCGGTCGCCAACGGACTTGATCCCTGGGCCTGGAGCGACGGGGTAATCAGCGCCCACAATATGCGCCTGGACGACTTTCTCACCGAGCTGGGCCGCTATCGCAACGGCGTGTTGCGCTGCAGTGAGGCAGTGGCCGGGCTGCGGGTGTCGGGGACTTATCAGTTGGACGACACCGACCAGGTGCTGGGCCTGGTGGCGCAATCGCTCAAGCTCGATGTCACTTACCGCAGCCGCTATTGGGTGACCGTTTCACCGCGCGTGTAATTTTTCAGAAAATAAATGAGGTGAATTCTCATTGCCGCTCGACCTGTAAGGAAAGGCCGATCAACAGGCCGGTTCTGTCCACTTCCTTCAGGAGCATCCCGCGGTCATGCAAGCGTTCCCCTCCCCAAGCTCCCCCCTCAAGCGCGCGGTCCAGGCCGCCTTGCTTGGCGTCTGCCTGAGCGGCGCCCTGCCACTGGCCGTGATGGCCGAAACACCGGCCAACGACACCCAGGCCCGCGACTGGAATATCGCCTCCGGCGCCCTGGCCAGTGCGCTGGACCAGTTCGCCCGTCAGGCCGGCATCAGCCTGTCGTACGACGCCACCAGCGTCGCCGGCAAAACCAGCTCGGGCCTCAATGGACGCTTTGATCCTCAGCAAGCGCTCGAACAACTGCTGCGCGGCCAGGGCCTGCAAGCCCAACGCCAAGGCAACAGCACCTGGATGCTGCTGCCGCAAGCAGGCGATGCCAGCACACTGAACCTGGGCGCCACATTGATCAACGGCGAACGTTTGGGCGCCACCACCGACGGCACCGGTTCCTACACTACCGGCGCGGTCACCATCGGCAAGGGCGAACACAGCCTGCGGGAAACCCCGCAATCGGTGAGTGTGATGACCCGCCAATTCATGGACGACCAGAACGTCACTACCATCGATGACGTGATGGAACGCACGCCCGGCATCACCTCCTACGAATCACCCATGGGCGGCAAGTATTTCTACTCCCGAGGCTTCAAAATGCTCGGCCAATACCAATACGACGGCGTGCCCCTGGACATGGGCAAGGACTACGTCCAGGCCGACAGTTTCAGTGCGAACATGGCGATCTACGACCGTGTGGAAGTGCTCAAGGGCGCCGCCGGCATGCTCAAGGGGGCCGGCACCGCCAGCGGTGCGGTGAACTTCGTGCGCAAGCGGCCCCAGGCCAAGCCCACCACCAGCCTGTCGTTGTCCGCCGGCACCTGGGACAACTACCGCGCCGATGTCGACACCGGCGGCCCGCTGAATGACAGCGGCACCCTGCGAGGTCGTGCGGCGGTGAGCCAACAGACTCGCGGCTCCTACATGGACATCGCCAAGCGCCAGGACCAGGCGTTCTACGGCGCGCTGGATTTCGACCTCACGCCAGACACCACCCTGGGTGTCGGCGCGAGCTACGAAGATGTCGACGCCACCCCGTGCTGGGGCGGGCTGCCGCGCTACGCCGACGGCAAAAGCGCCAACCTGAGCCGCTCGACCTGCCTCGGCCAATCCTGGAACGACTGGCAAAGCCGGCGCACCACGTTCTTCGCTGACGTGACCCACCACTTCAACGATGATTGGAAACTCAAGGTCGCGGCGGTACACAGCCGCAACCTGCAAGACACAAAATATGCCGCCAGCGAAGGCACCATCAACTACGGTGACCCGGCGCCCACGGCCAACTCCTATGCGGCGTTGATGGACTACGACCACAAGGACTACGGCCTCGACGCCTATATAGACGGCAAGTTCGAAGCCTTCGGCCTGCAACACGAACTGATCCTCGGCGCCAACGGCAGCCGTGGCACCCAGGACGACGTCTACGCGATCCAGAACCTGCCCAAGCGCCAGAGCATCTACCAGCCTGACCACCACTTCCCGGAACCGGCCGACAACACCTTCTGGCCGAACATGTACCGTGGCGGCACGGTCAAGGAAACCGCCACGCAATACGGCACCTACGCCACCTTGCGCCTGCGCCTGGCCGAGCCCTTGATGTTTATCGTCGGCAGCCGTGTGAGCTGGTACGAAAACCGTCGCCAGTCCAACAACCTGGCCTGGGGCGAATGGGCTGTGCAGGACGCACGAACCAAGGAAACCGGCGAAGTCACGCCGTTTGCCGCACTGATCTACGACCTTGACGAGCACCTGTCGGTGTACGCCAGCTACGCAGATATCTTCCAGCCGCAAAGTTCCTACGCCACCGCCGACGGCGCAGCGCTCAAGCCCAAGATCGGTGACAACTATGAGCTGGGCATCAAAGGCGAATGGTTCGACGGTCGCCTCAACAGCTCCCTGGCCCTGTTCCGCTCCATCGAGAAAAATGGTGCCGAAACCGACTACGCCAGTTTCTGCCCGACCTCCGCCGATGGCTATTGCTACACCGACAAAGGCAAGGTGCGCGCCCAGGGCGTAGAGGCCGAAATCAGCGGTGAAGTGCTCGAGCGCCTGCAGGTATTCGGCGGCTACACCTACACCCAGACCAAGTCCCTGAACAACATCGACACCCGTAAAGAAGGTGGCGTATCCAACACCTACGTGCCTCGGCACATGCTACGGCTGTGGGGTGACTATCAGCTCGACGGTGCGTTGTCGAAATGGAGCGTAGGCACCGGAGTCAATGCGCAAAGCAGCAACTACCGCGTGCAGGGCATCAAGCTCGAACAGGCGGGTTATGCGACCTGGAACGCCCGCGTGGCGTACCGTATCGACGACACTTGGACCGTCGCACTCAACGGAAATAACTTGTTTGATAAAAGCTACTTCAACACCGTCGGCACAGCCTCCTGGGGCAACTTCTACGGTGAACCGCGTAATTTCACCGTGAGTTTGAAAGGCGACTTCTGATCCGGCGAAAGCCCCGCAAGCAGGGTGCTTAGTGCGCCCTGCAACTCCCTCTTTGTCCCCCTTTCCTACGTCGCTTCGAAAAAGGTTTTTCCATTAAGCAGGAAAAATCTCACATTTGTTCCTACACTCAAAATCAGCCCTGATGACCGAGTGTCCAGACAAGGAACGTCAATAAAATGCCGAATAAAAGACTCATTAACCTGTCTAGCATGCCACCTCCGCACCATAGTCAATTCATTGACTGAGCACAGTAAGGGAACACTCCTTTAGTCACTACCCCCGCAAACCCCCTTCAAATGGATAGCTACATTTTGGATGGAAAGTTGCGTATTACCCAGAGTAGCCAGTTTGACCAGCGCTCTAAAGCAGCCTGCTGCTTTATTGAACAAACAATCAAACAGCGAAGCCTGGAGTGCAATGAGGGATGTTTTTATGCGAGAGAAGTCGTCCGTCGACAGTTTGTTTTTAACGCGCGCCGGGTTTGTTGAGTTTTTTGTTGTTTTCGTCAAATTGATCCATGGCCTGACGGCCATTTTGCCCCCACTGGTCCTGGTGCTGTTCCTGGACCCGATGGACCCAGAGATGCGTGCCCACTTCCTGGGCCTGCTGGTGTTTTTCGCGGTACTGACCATCATTCTGTTCCAGGCTCTGGGCATCTATTCCGAAGAATTGTTCAGCAACCGGCTGCGCCTGAAAACCAAGATCAAGGCCTGGTCGGCGGCCTTCTGTTTCCTGTTGTTCATGTACCAGATCCTGCAGATGTTCCCGCAATTGACCCCACGCAATCTGGTGACATGGTACGTGGCCAGCCTGGCGTTGTTCTGCTTAGAGCGCTTGGTGATGCTGCGGCTGTACCGTCGGCTGATGCGTGCCGGAAAATACCTGCAACGCACGGTGATCCTGGGTTTTACCGACACCGCCGTGCATGTCGCCGATCACCTGCAGCGCAACGGAGATATCCGTTCCGGCCTGATCGGTTTCATCGACGACCGCACCGAGCGCATTCCCAAGGAGCTAAGCAACCTGCCCCTGCTGGGCAACACCCGCGACCTGGAAAAACTGATCCGCGCCGAGCAGGTCAACCAAGTGATGATCTGCCTGCCCTGGGCCGCCGAGCAGCGCATCCACGGCTTGGTCAACCGCCTGCGGCAGTTATCGGTGAACGTGATGCTGGTGCCGGACATGGCCGCCCTGCGCTACGGCCACAGCAAGATCACCGATGTGGGCGGCATCCTGATGTTCAACACCTCGCAATTGCCATTGCGCGGCTGGTCGCCGGTGATCAAGCGCTGTGAGGACTTCCTGCTGGCCAGCCTCGCGCTGGTGTGCCTGTCGCCGGTGATGCTGGCAACGGCGATTGCGATCAAGCTCGACTCCAAAGGCCCGGTGCTGTTTCGCCAGAACCGCTACGGCTACAACGACAATGAAATCCGCGTGTTCAAGTTCCGCTCGATGTTCACCGATCAGAGCGACTTCACTGCCGAACGCCAGACCACCCGCGAAGACCCGCGCATCACCCGTGTGGGCCGCATCATCCGCAAGACCAGCATCGACGAGCTGCCGCAACTGTTCAACGTGCTGCTGGGCAACATGTCCATGGTCGGCCCGCGCCCGCATGCCACGGCAACCAAAGCGGCGGGCGTTCCCTTCGAAGTGGCGGTGAGCGAATACAGCTCGCGGCATCGGGTGAAGCCGGGCATCACCGGCTGGGCGCAGATCAACGGTTACCGGGGGGAGACCGACACCCTGTTCAAGATCCAGAAACGGGTCGAGTACGACCTGGAGTACATCTCCAAGTGGTCGGTGTGGTTTGACTTGTACATCGTCTTCATGACGGTCCCGGCCGTCCTTTCCACCAAGGAAGTCTATTGATGAACACACTCAACGGATTAATTCCCTGCATCATTTCCGGTGGTTCGGGCACGCGGCTGTGGCCGGTGTCTCGGCAGAACATGCCCAAGCCGTTCATGCGCATGCGCGACGGCCAGAGCCTGCTGCAAAAAACCTTCCAGCGCGCCGCCAAATTGCCCGGCGTAGAAAGCGTATTGACGGTGACCAACCGCGACCTGCTGTTCCGCACCCTGGATGATTATCGCCCGGTCAACAAAGCCCACCTGCCCCTCGACCTGTTGTTGGAGCCGTTTGGCCGCAACACGGCGGCCGCGATCGCCGTGGCGGCGCTGCATGTGCAGGAACACTACGGCGGCGACGCGCAGTTGCTGGTGATGCCCGCCGACCATTTGATCCTCGATGAAGTGGCGTTCGCCGAAGCCGTGACCCGGGCCCGCGAGCTGGCCGAAGCCGGCTACCTGGTGACCTTCGGCATCCAGCCAGACCACCCGGAAACCGGCTTTGGCTACATCGAACAAGGCGAGCCGTTAAGCACAGGCCATCGGGTCAAACGCTTTGTCGAAAAGCCCGACCAGGCCACCGCCCAAGCCTACCTCGACGGCGGCAAGCACCTGTGGAACGGCGGCATGTTCTGCTTCAAGGCCAGCACCTTGGTGGACGAGCTCGCCACCCATGCCCCTGACGTGCTGGAAGCGGCGCGCGCCGCGCTCGAGCACAGCATGAGCCTGCAAAACAAGACCTCGCACCAGCGCGAACTGGACTCGGACGCCTTCGGCCGTGCGCCGGATATTTCCATCGACGTGGCGCTGCTGGAGAAGTCCAAGCAAGTCGCCGTGGTGCCCTGCGACATCGGCTGGAGCGATATCGGTTCCTGGGAAGCCCTGCGCCAACTCACCCCCAGCGACGCTCATGGCAACCAGGTCAATGGCGAGGCGATTCTGCATGACGTGCACAACTGCTACATCGACTCGCCCAAGCGCATCCTTGGCGCCGTGGGTGTGCGTGACCTGATCATCGTCGACACCCCGGATGCCCTGCTGATCGCCGACGCCCACCGCAGCCAGGATGTGCGCTACATCGTCGCCGAGCTCAAGCGCCAGAACCATCCGGCGTACAGCCTGCACCGCACGGTCACCCGGCCGTGGGGTACCTACACCGTGCTGGAAGAAAGCAGCCGCTTCAAGATCAAGCGCATCGTGGTCAAGCCGCAAGCGTCGCTGTCGTTGCAGATGCACCACCACCGCAGCGAGCACTGGGTAGTGGTTAGCGGTGCGGCGCAGATCACCAACGGCGAGCGCGAGTTCCTGATCAACGCCAACGAGTCCACCTACATCCCCGCCGGGCACAAACACCGCCTGACCAACCCCGGCATCATCGACCTGGTGATGATCGAGGTGCAGAGCGGCGAGTACCTGGGCGAGGACGACATCGTGCGCTTCGACGACATCTACGGGCGCGCCCCGGCTGAAGTGAAAAAATGATATGCGTACGTCACTGATCATCCCGACCCGTAACGCTTCCAGCCACCTGCCGCGCCTGTTGCCGGCACTGAAGATGCAGACCCTGCAACCTGACGAGATGCTGGTGGTGGACAGCGCCTCCAGTGATGACACCGTGGCGCGCTTTCGCGAATTCGGCGCACGGGTCGAAGTGATCGACGCACGCGACTTCAACCACGGCGGCACGCGGCGCTGGGCCAGCGAACAAGTGGCCGGCGACGCGCTGATCGTGATGACCCAGGACGCGATCCCCGCCACCCCGGAGACCTTCGCCAACCTGCTCGCCGAATTGCAGCAGGACCCGCTCTACGGCGTGGCCTACGGCCGCCAGCTGCCGCATCCGGATGCGGGTGTGCTGGGTGCGCAATCGCGGCACTTCAATTACCCCGAGCAGAGCCGCAGCAAGAGCCTGGCCGATGCGCCGGAGCTGGGCATCAAGACCTGCTTCAGTTCCGACTCGTTTTCCGTGTACCGGCGCAGTGTGCTGGAAGCGGTGGGCGGTTTTCCGGCGGATGTGATCGGCAGCGAAGACGCCTATGTCGCGGCGCGCATGCTGCTCGAAGGCTACAAAGTGCGCTACGCCGCCACGGCGCTGGTGCATCATTCCCACGATTACAAACTCTTGGATGAATTTCACCGCTACTTCGATATCGGCGTGTTCTACGGTCGCGAACCGTGGATCAAACAGGCCTTTGGCGACGCGGGTGGCGAAGGCAAGCGCTATGTGCTGGCCGAACTCGCGGCCTTGCGCAAAGCCGGAGCCTTGCACCGCGCCCCCGAAGTGCTGGTGCGCAGTGCGTTCAAACTGCTCGGCTACCGGCTGGGCCATCTGGAGCGTCGCCTCCCCCTCGCCCTCAAGCGGCGCATCAGCATGTTTCCCGGTTATTGGAGGTGAGCATCATGACCCACAGGAAGTCCCCCTTGATGAAACGAACCCTGCTCGTCGTGGCCATGTTGGCCCTGGCCGCCTGCAATACGCCGGCACGCATCGTCCCGCCCGACGGCGATACGGTCGAGGAAGGCAAACGCGCCCTCGACCAGCTTGCCCAACTGCCGCCGGCGGTGGAACGCATCCGCATCGGCGACCAGTTGCGCATCGTGCGCGATGCCGGCGAAATGCCGACACTGTCGGCGTTCAACGTCAGCACCATTTATGAGCTGACGCTGTACACGGTGCAGACCGACGGCAAGATCAACTATCCGTTCCTGGGGCCGGTGCAGGTCGCCGGTCGCCCGCCTTCGGAGCTGGCCACGGAGTTGACTACCAAACTGGCGCCCATTTACCGCGAACCGCGCGTAACGGTAAACATCAACCAGGCGCCGGGCAGCTCGATCATCGTCGGCGGCGCGGTGAACAACCCGACGGCGGTGCAGCTCGGCACGGCCAACACCCTGGAACAAGCCATTATCGGTGCCGGCGGCGTCAGCCCGGCGGGTAATGCGAGCATGGTCGCCCTGCTGCGCGAAGACGCCCAGGGTGCGTATCGCGCGTACTTCCTGGACTTCAGCCAGTTACTCAAGACCGGCCCCAACGGCCGCAAACCCGTGCATCTGCAACGCGGCGATGTGGTGTTCGTGCCCAAATCCAACGTGGGCGAACGCATCCAAGGGGTGGATACCTACATGAACCAACTGATCCCATTCACCAAGTCCATTGGGGTGGGCTACAACTACACCCGAACCAGCGGCGGCAATAACTAAAGGAGCGACATCCCATGATCGAGATCCGTTCTTTTCGTGATCTTCTGCGCTTGTTCTTCATCTTCCGGCACGAGTTCAAACTGGCGGCGATTGCCGCGCTGGTGATCATCCTGCTGGGGGCGTTCCTGCTGCCGGCCAAGTACGAATCCACCGCGCGGCTGTTGGTGAAGCCGGGGCGTGATTCGACCTTGCCCATCGAGATCAGCAACCGCCAGGCGCTGGTGATGCCCAGCACCCAGCGTGACCCGATTGTCGACGAGGAGCGCCTGCTCACCGGCCGGCCCATCGTGCGTGCGGTGGCCGAGCATTACCTGGAAGTGATCGAAAACGCACCACCTCCGGAAGGTTTCTGGAAACGCACCAAGTACTACGTCAAGAGTGGCGTGGGGGCGGTGTTCGACGGCGTGCGCGTGGTCATGGAAACCGTGGGCATCGTCGAAAAAACCACGGCAGTCGAACGCCTGGCCGCCAGCCTGGAGAAGAACTTCGAGGTGAGCCACGCCGCCGGCTCCACGGTGATGGACATCACGTTCAAGTGGAGCGACCCGGAAATCGCCCAGGCGGTGGTCAAGGATTGGGTCGAGACCTACATCAACGAGCGCACCGAGGCCTTGGGCCGCAAGAGCCTGTATGCCTTCTATGAAGGCCAGGTGGCCAACAGCGCGACCGAGATCAAGAGCTATAAGGAGCAGATCCTCACGCACCTGAACCAGATCGGCGCGGCGAGCATCACCGATCGCCTGGAGGATCTGTCCGAGCGCATCAACGTACTGCGCGGCGAGACCTTCAATACCACGCGGCTGATCGCGTCCTCCGATAGTGCCATTGCGAGCACGCGCACCCAGCTCAAGGGCCAGCCCAAGGAAGTCACCACGGTGCGCCAGATCGCACTGAACCCGCAGCAGCAGGATTTGCGTCGCCTGCTCAACCAGAAGCTGCTGGAAAAGGCCGACATGATGCGCACCTACACCGACAACGCGCCGCCGGTCAAAGCCCTGGACGCGTCAATTCGGGCCATGCAGGTGCAGGTCAACAACGAGAGCAACACGGTGCAAGCCTCGGAAAACCGTGCGCCAAACACCTTGGAAATCCACTTGCAGCGCGTGTTGCTGGATGAAACCAGCAACAACCTGGCGCTGCGCACCCAACTGGTTCAACAGCAGAAACAACTGGTGAACCTGGAAGCGCAGCGCAAGGAGGCCCTGGAGATTGAACCGGAGCTGGCCCGCCTCTCCCGGGAGCTGAACACCACCGAGCGCAACTACGCGCTGTACGTGGATAACCTGGAAAAATCGCGCATCGACCGTGAGCTGGACAACAGCCAGATAAGCAACATCGCCGTGATCGAAGAGGCCACCCTGAACCCGGGCCGCATTTTCCCGAAAACCCTGGTGATGCTGGTGTTGGCGATCCCGTTTGCCATCGTGGTCGGCCTGCTGGTGATCTACCTGTGCTACCTGCTCGACCAGCGCATTCACGACGGCGGCCTGGTGGAGCGCAAGTTCGGCCTGCCCCTGTGGACCACCCTGCCGGAGCTGGACACCTCCACCGCGCAAAGTACCAACGCGTTCAATGCGAGCATCTACCGTTTGTACAGCCTGCTGCAGCCCGACCGCATTGCCGAGCAAGGCCTGACCCTGGGCCTGACCTCGGCGCGCCATGGCGAAGGGGTGACCTTCGTGGTGGAGCAACTGCGCCAATTGCTGCATGAGAACGGCATCAACGTGCGGGTCGGTGGGCTGGAAACCGCCGCGCCGGGCGAAGTGGTGCTGCTCGACGCCTCGGCCCTGCTGGACAACCGCGAAGCGTTCGTCAACCTGCGCCGCGCCGACCTGATCGGCCTGGTGGTGGAAGCGCGCAAAAGTACCGTGCCGGTGGTGGAGCACGCGCTGTCGATCCTCAACACCGCGTTTGGCAAGGTGGACGGCATCATCATCAACCGTCGCAAGTTCGAAGTGCCAAGCAAAGTGCTGCACACCATCGGCAAATACCGGGGAGCGTTCTGATGCGCATTGCCTTGCTCGCGCCCTTGCCGCCGGAAAAGAACGGGATCGCCGACTACGCGAACCATTTCCGTACGGCACTGGAACAACTCGGTGTGACGGTGCTGACACCGTTGGCCGGCGTGGCGGGCAATTGCGAGGCGATCAAGCAAGCCATCGGCGGTTTCGACTGGCAAAGCGTCGATCTGGTGCACGCCGAACTGGGCGGCGGGCGGCTCGGGGAATTCCTGGCCTTGCGTGAACTGCGCAAGGCTTATCCGCAGTTGCCGTTGACTGCCACCGTGCATGACCCGGAGCGCATCGTGTGGCGGCGTGAGCACCTGCCCTTCCCCTTGAATCTGTTGGAACGCCTACCCAGCCCATTGCCCCAAGCGGCGGTGGTGCTGGCCGACCCGCTGACCCTGCGCGAAGAACGCCAGGTCGCCAAGGGGCTGACCCGGCTGGTGACCCTCACCCGCCTGGGTGCCGACTGCTTGACCCAGCGCATGCAACTGCCGGCCGGCAAAGTCGCAGTGATCAACCACGCCAACCTGGCGATTGCACCGGCTGCATTGCCGTCGCTGGATACCCTGCGGCTGCTGTATTTCGGCTTTATCTACCGGGGCAAAGGCATCGAAGACCTGGTGCAAGCCTTGGCGGATGTCTTCAAGCAAGCCCCCGAATTGCGCGACCGCGTGCGCTTGACCCTGGCCGGCGGCACCGCCGCCGAAATGGCGTTTGGCGCGGGCGGCAACTACCTGGAACAGCTGAACGCGCAGATCGCGGCATTGGGCCTGACCGACGCCATCGACTGGCAACTGAACCTGCCGGCCGATCAGATCGCCCAGACCATCCAGGCCCACCATGTAATGGTGCTGCCCTACCGTGAATCGAAAAAACTCGGCCTGCTCGGGCGCCAGCGCGGCACCAGTGGCGCGTTATCCTGGGCCGCCGCCTGCGGGCGCGGCGCGATCACTTCCGACGCGCGCGCATTCGCCGAGGAAGTCGCCAGCGGCAACGGCGCGATCTACCCCGAAGGGGATGTCGCCGCGCTGGGCGAACAACTGCTGCGCCTGGCCCGCACGCCATCGCTGGCGCGGGATTGGGCCGAACGCGCCGGGGAAATCGGCCGCGAGCGCCTGTGGCCGTTGACCGCGCAAAAATTCAAACAGCTCTTCGAGCAAGCCATCAGCGGAGCCCCTTATGGCGCGTAAACGCACCTATCTCGCCACCTTTGCGCTGGTTGCCGCTCTGGGCCTGACCGCATTCTTATGGGGGCGTCAGGCGGATGCCGAAAGCCATGTGCTCAAGGGCTCCAAAGAAGTGGTGTGGAAGGATTTTCTGGGGGTGAATGCGCAGTTCCTGTGGTTCAGCCCCGAGCGTTATCAAAAGCAGATCGACCGCCTCAAGGCACTGGGACTGGAGTGGGTGCGCCTGGATTTGCACTGGGACCAGTTGGAAACCGCGCAAAACCAATACAAGCTCGCCACCCTCGATGAACTGGTGGGCAAGCTGCAACAGAACCAGATCAAGTCAGTGTTTTACCTGGTGGGTTCGGCACGCTTTATCACCAGCGCGCCACCGCTGTCGCTGTACCCGGACCAGTACCCACCAAAAGACCCCAACGTGTTCGCCAACCGCATGGCGCTGCTCTCCCAGCGCTACCCCAGCGTCGATGCCTGGCAAGTCTGGAACGAACCGAATCTGATCGGCTTCTGGCGCCCGGTGGCGGACCCGGCCGGCTACGCGAATCTGTTGACCGTCACCACCAACGCCTTGCGTGCCGTGAACCCGAACAAACCAGTGGTCGCCGCCGGCATGGCGTTCTTCAGTGAAATGCCCAACGGCCAGACCATGTTTGACGCCTTGGGCGCACTGGGTTTGGCCAGCCTGAACACGATCATCTCCTACCACCCCTACACCCAACTGCCCGAAGGCAACGACCCGGCCAACCTGGATTTCATCGCCAAGACCACCCAGCTCAACCAGGCCCTGCGCAACGGCGGCGTGCAAACCTTGTGGAGTACCGAGTGGGGCTGGTCGACCTACAAGGGGCCCAAAGACGCCCAGGACATCATCACGCCACAGGCGCAGGCCGACTACGTGGTGCGCCGCCTGGCGCTGATGAGCGCGATGGATTACGACAAGATTTTCCTGTTCACCCTGAGCGACCTCGACCAGCGCGCCAGCGTGCGTGATCGCTCCTATGGCTTGCTGGACATCGACACCAATCCCAAGCCGGTCTACACCGCGCTGAAGAACTTCCTCGATATCAGCGGACCGAAGCTCACACCGGGCGATCCGCCAGCCGCCGACGCGCTGCCCGACGGCTTGTTCAGCATTGGCTGGACCCGCACCGACGGGCGCAAGCTGTGGTTTTTCTGGTCGGCCCTAGGCGGCAACGCGCACTTGCCGGGCTTGGCCAGCGCCACTCTGTACGACCCGCTGCGCGGCACACAAACCCCGGTGAGCGGCACCGATGGCCTGTCCGTTCCGGTCAAGTCGAACCTGCAAATTCTGTTATGGGAGTGAGGCCTGCCATGCGCATTTTATGGATCCTGCCCTACTCGCCCTGGCCCGCCACCAGCGGTGGCAAGACGCGCCAGTTCCACCTGCTGCGCAGCCTGGCCGCGCGTGGGCACCGGATCACCTTGCTGCTGCATGACAAACACCCGGTATCGCTTACCGACCGCCAGGTGCTGGAGGCCTTTCTCGAACAGTTGATCATCCTGCCGCGTCGCCCGTTGCGCAGCGTCACGACGCTGCTCGCCGGGCTGTTCGCGCCTTACCCGTTGCTCGCCAGTGTGAATGGCCTGTCGGGTGGATTGCAGGACACCTTCAACTGGTTACTGGGTGAACATTGGGATGTGGTGCAGATCGAACACAGCTACAGTTTTCAACCCTATGAAGAGGCACTGGCGCGTAAATCCCAGCCGTTCGTGCTGACCGAACACAATGTCGAATCAGCCCTTGGTGCGGCCACTTATGACCGCTTGCCAGGTTGGTCGCTGCCCTTCATTCGCTATGACCAATGGCGCTATACCCGCTGGGAACGCCGGGTGATGCGCCAGGCCACGCACGTGGTGGCGGTCACCGACAGCGATGCCAAGACCCTGGAAAAAATCGCCGGCAAACCCGTGTCGGTGGTGGTCAATGGCGTGGATTGCGATCACTTCGCCGCCGCCCGACCCGACCCGTCGACCCGCCGCGTGCTGTTCCTGGGCAACTATGAATACGCGCCCAACGTCGACGCCATCGAGTGGGCCCTGGATGAAATCCTGCCCAAGGTCTGGGAGCGTTGCCCGGATGCGCGCATGAGTGTGTGCGGCTTCGGCATGCCGGACAGTTGGCGTGAACGCTGGCCGGACCCGCGCATCGAGTGGCAAGGGTTCGTACCCAACCTGCTGAAACTGCAGTCGAGCTGTTCGGTGTTTCTGGCGCCATTGCGTCACGGCGGCGGTTCCAAGCTCAAGGTGCTGGAAGCACTGGCTGCCGGCCTGCCGTTGGCAAGTACCGAGCAAGGCGTGTCGGGGTTGGACCTGGTGGAAGGCCTGGACTACCTCGGCGGGCAGACCGCCGCGAGCCTGGCCGACGCCGTGGTGCGCCTGCTGCAATTTCCCGACGCCGCCGCGCCCATGGGCGAAGCCGGCCGGGCCTATGTGCGGCGCGCCCATGACTGGAGCGTCGCCGCCAGCCAGTTGGAAAAGGTGTACGCCAACCTTTCGCCCGTGAATCAAAAGGAGCCCGCATGCGTGTAGGCCTGGATTACCGCACCGTCGGCACCTCGCCGCAATCGGGCATCAGCCGTCAGGTGTATGCGCTGGAAAGCGCCCTGCACGGTCTGCCGGGCATCGAGCTTGAGCGATTTACCGTGGCGCCCCTGGGCGATGAAACCCGTTTGCAGGCCCATTGTCCGGCCTGGGGCTGCGCCAAGACCGCGATGCACCAGCCGCAGAATCGCCTGCGGTTCGAGGCCGGTTTTCTGCCGCGCGCATTGCGTGAACAGCAGATCGACCTGTACATCAGCACCTTCAATATGGGCCTGCCATTGCCGCCCAAGCCGAAGGGACTGCGCACGGTCGTGCTGTTGCATGATCTGTTTCAAATCACGCTGAACAACTACCACGCCAACCGTCTGAAGGCGCTGATCTACAAGACCAGCGATCGCCTGTCGATTGCCTACGCGGTGCACAGCGCTGACCGGGTGTGGACGCCGTCGCACTACAGCGCCGATGAAACCGCGCGGTTGTTTCCCAAGGCTGCCGGCAAGATTCGCGTACTGCCCAATCAGGTCGATGGCTTTTGCGAACTGGCGGCGGACCTCAGTGCGCGCCAATTGCCAAAGCGCTATTGGCTGCTGGTGGGCACGCGTGAGCTGCGCAAGAACGTGCCGTTCCTGGTCGACGCCTGGCGGCAGGCGCGACAGCAATCCCCCGCCGTGCCGGAGTTGGTGCTGGTGGGCAGCCTTGAGCATTTACCCGAGGTTCAGCGTACCCTGCCAGGGATTCGTGCGCTCAGTGGCGTGTCGGACGCCGAATTGCACGCGCTGTACCGCCAGGCCTCGCGCCTGTGGCAGCCGTCCTATGCCGAAGGTTTCGGCCTGCCGGTGATCGAAGCCTTGAGCGTCGGCACCCCCGTGGCGGTAGCCAGCGGCACCTCGCTGGATGAAATCACCCCGCCATCGGCGCCGCGTTTTTCGCCCACCGACGGCCCGGCATTGACGCAGTTGATGCTCAGCCTCGGCGAGCGCACTGAAGACGAATCACCCGAGCAAAACCGGCAATGGGCACAACGCTTCAACCATCACGCCTACCGCCGACGCCTGGCCGAATTGATCGAGGAATTGAAGTGAGAGTGAACCTGCCCAGCCTCGTCGCCATCCTCCTAGGCCTGTTGTTTGGCGCCGTCGCCCTGTTGTTGTCGCCGGCCAAGGCGTTCCTCGCCGTGGTCGGCGTGGCCGGTGCGGTGACCATCCTGCGCTTTCCATTCTGGGGCCTGTTGCTGTTCGCCCTGGTGGCTACGTTCATGCCGTATTCCACGATCAACCTGGGCATTCGCAGTACCGTCAGCGAAGCGATCCTGGCGCTGACCTGGGGCGCGGTGCTGTGGAACAGCTTCCTGGCACGCTGGCCGGATACACCGAGCCTCACTCGACGCCCGACCGACCAAATGCTGTTGTGGCTGATGGTGTTCAGCGTGTTTCCCTTCATTGTCGGCCAGGTCACCATCCACGCCGACAGCAGCGGCGTGGCCAACTGGCTGCGTTGGTTGCTGAACTTGTCGGGGGTGTTCCTCTGCGCCAAGTTGCTGGTGGACCACAAGCACCGCGAATCCCTGGTGATCGCCCTGCTGCTGGGCAGCCTGGCCATGCTGGTGCTGTCGATTGCGGTGTTCGTGCGCACGCGCTCCGGGGCCGGCATTGCGCCGGTGCTAGCACTGTTCAACTACGGCAACTTCGACATGCTCAAATTCGGCCTGGAAGCCATGTCTTCACGCATGGGCTCGCCGTGGATGCACCCGAATGCCATCGGCGGGATCATGGCGCTGTTGCTGCCCCTGGCCTTCTGTTTCGGTATGACCGAGCAAGGCTGGAAACGCGCGCTGGGCCTGGGCGTGGCATGCCTGGGCGCGGCGGCCTTGCTGTTGGCGAGTAGCCGTGGCGCGATGGTCAGCCTCGCGTTGGTGCTGCTGTGGATGGCCACGCGCCGGGTGCCGTATACCGGCCGCCTGCTGATGATCGGCGCGGCGCTGACCGTCGTGTTGGTGATGGCCTATCCACCGTTGCAGGAACGCCTGGCGACGATCTTTTCTTCGAGCAACGCCAGTACCGAAGTACGTTTCGACGAATACCGCATGTTCCCGCAGGCGGTAGCGTCGTACCCGTTCGGCATCGGCTTCAAGGTCGATCCACCGGTGCCGGACACTCACTTGCTGGGCATCTCCAACCTGTGGCTGAACTACATCTACAAAACCGGCATCGTCGGCATGCTGTTCTTTATCGCGGTGACCGTACGCTGGTGGCGTGAAGCGCGGCCGGAAATCGGTCCGATCCGCCTGACCAAGGACAACGCCATTTGGCTGGGTACCACGGCGGGGATTCTCTCGGCACTGGTCAGTGGCCTGTTCGACCACTACTTCAGCTTTGCGGTGGTGATGGTCGCGCTGTTCTGGCTGATGGTCGGCATCAACGTGTTGGAGGCACGCCGGCTATTTCCGGCACGCCTGCCGCAGGTGAAACCGGTGGTCTTTCGCAAACCCGTGCTTGATGGCGCCAAGCCCTGATGCTGGGCTCCGCCGTCTGGCTGACGCTCGCGACACTGCTGGGCCTGTGCCTGGGTTTTGCCCGCGAATGGCTGCTGGTGGCGGCCTGGGGCGCAGGCGAGCGCAGTGACGCATTCCTGATCGCGCTGTTTTTGCCGGAAGCGCTGCGCATGTCACTGGCCGGCGGCGTGCTGAGTGCCGCGGCGCTGCCGCTGTACCTGGCGCGCAAGGACGACGAACGCCTGAGCTGGCTGGCGGTATTGTTCCCGGCACTGTTGCTGATCGCGCTGGTCACCAGCCTGCTGCTGACGCTGCTGGCGCCGTGGCTGGTGCAACTGCTCGGACCGGGCTTGGCGGCGAGCGCCACGGTGCTCGCCAGCAGCAACTTGCAGATCGTCGCCTGGTGCGTGCCGGGATTGATGCTGCACGCGCTGTTCAGCATCCCGTTGCAGGCCAGCGAACGGTTTGTGCTGGCCGGCATGGGTTCGTTGTTGTTCAACCTGCCACCGGTGACCTACCTCGCCCTCGCTGGCACCGCCACCCAACCGCACTCGCTGGCCCTGGCATGCCTGGCCGGCAGCCTGTTGATGCCGTTGGCGTTGCTGCCATCGATGTGGCGCCAGGGCTGGCGGCCGTGGCGCTGGCAATTGTCGCTCGCGCCCCTGCGGGAATTGGGCCAGCGCATCGGTCCATTGTTACTGAGCAACGGCGCCAGCCAGGGCCTGGCGCTGATTGAGCGGCTGGTGGCATCGCTGCTGGGTGAAGGCGCGGTGACCTGGGTCAACCTGGCACGCAAGCTGATGAACCTGCCGCTGATTGCGCTGATGAGCCTCAACCAGGTGCTGCTGGGCATGATGAGCCGCCGCCAGGGCGATGAACGCCTGGCCCTGCTTAAACGTGGCCTGGAAACCGCCAGCGTATTGACCCTGCCCGCCGGTGTCGGCCTGGTGGCGGCGGCCCCGAGCCTGGTGGCGTTGCTGCTGCCCAAGCAGTCGCTGGACTCGCCGTTGCCGCTGCTGCTGGCCTGGTTTGCCGTGCCGCTGGTATTTGGCGCCTGGAATGCTTTGCTCGCGCGCTATGCCTACGCGGCCGGGGACACGCGCCAGCCACTGCGCTGCGAACTGCTCGGCAGCCTGGTCAATGTGCTGCTGCTCGGTGTGCTGCCGTTTGTGTTCGGCCTGGCGGGGATCCCGTTGGCGGCACTGGCCGGGGTGATCTGCACCGCGCTGCTGCTGATGCAACGCCAGGCCTTGCTCGGCGCCCTGCCCTGGGCGCGGAACTGGCTGCTCAGCGCCCTGCTGATGGGCGTGGCGGCGTTGGCGCTGTTTCGGATTGAAGACGTGTGGCTGCAACTGGGGCTAAGCACCCTGGCCGGCGCCGTGGTGTTGCTGGGCATGGGGCTGTGGCTGAAGCCGTGGCGCAAGGCATGAATGATCGACCGGGGATAGGCGGATGAAACATCGTTGGATTCAAATGGACATTGCCAAGGGCATCGGCATCCTGATGATCGTGTACGGTCACAGTTGGTTCGTGGCGAACTCGCTGGAGCTGCAGTACCCGATCATCGCCTCGTTCATCTTGCCGTTGTTCTTTTTCCTGTCCGGCGTGTTCTTCAAGCCCGAGCAGCCGTTTGTGGAGATGGCCGTACGCAAGGCCGACGGTCTGCTCAAGCCGTTTTTCTTCACCATGCTGGTGTACGTGATCGTACGCGACGTGTTGCGCGGCCAACCCCTGCTGCCGGACATCGGCGGCGTGCTGTATGCCTCGGTGGATACCATTCCCTGGCAGGCGCTGTGGTTTCTGCCGCACTTCTGGGTGGCCATCCTGTTCAGTTGGGTGATGCTGCGCCTGATCCAGCGTTTGAAGCTTTCATTGCCGGTGAGCTGCCTGCTGATGGCAGTACAACTGTTGATCGGCATCTGGGTACTGCCGTGGTTCTGGCAAATACCGGTGAGCGTCGGCGGGCAGACCTGGACGTTGCCCGGCCTGCCCTTCGGCCTTGAAATCACCCTGATCAGCAGCACCTACTTCATCTGCGGCTACCTGCTGCGCGACTGGCTGCGTCGGCATGAGGGATCGTGGCTGGCGCTGCTGATTTCGGTAGCGTTGTTCGCCGCCGTGTTCCTCTACAGCCACGCCACCATGGACCTGGCGCAGCGCCGCTACGACCACTGGCTGTGGACCAGCCTGCTGGCGGTGCTCGGCGTGTACGCGTGCTGGTCGCTGGCGCGGGTGCTGATGGTGTCGACCGTTATCACGCGGGCGATGACTTACATTGGCCAGAACACCTTGATCCTGCTGATCTTCCACGGCGAGATCCAGCATAAGACCGTTGACCTGCTGGAGCGCCTGGGGCTGCACGCATTTGTCGCGGCTTGCGTGGGTTTCGTGGTGGCTGTGGTGGTGCCTTTGCTGATCGGGGAAGTGATCAAGCGGGTGGCGTTTTTGCGGTTTTTCTACTTTCCGTTTCCGGTGCGCAAGCCTCAAAAAACCCTGTAGGCGTTCGCACCTACAGGGTGTTGGGTTCAGTCGTCGAGTTGTTGCGGGGCTGGCTTGGCGCCGTGTTTGGCAGGCTTGGCGCCCTTGGCTGGCGCCGGGGCGGCAGGTTCAGGCTCCGGGGCGGCTGCGGTTTCTTTCTCGGCCATCGGCATCTGGTCGATGGCGCTGAAGAATTCCTTCAGGTCGAGGGTATCCGGTGGCACGGTCTTCTCGACTTTCTTCTCGCCGTCCTTGCCCACCAGGATCACCTTGGTGCCACTGCCAGCACCCAGCTTGAGGGCTCGGATCAGCGCGTTGGTTTCCGGAGGCGTGAGCTTTTTATTGTCCTTGGGGTCCTTGGCGAACTTCTCGCCTTCGGCGCCGATACTGCCGAACTTCACGGTGTAGAACACCATGCTGCGTTCTTCAAAGGACTGCTTGGTCGCAGGCTCGTCCAACTGTTTCTTGAGGGTAGCCAAGGTGTTGTTGCCGGAGTCAAGCTCCACCACCACCAGCGGCCGGGCCTTGCCCAAGTCTTGCTTGAGCGGGTTGATATCATCAGCAGCCAACAGCGGCCCCGTAAAAGCCATCAAGGTAGCCAGGGTCAGCGACCGGATGAGCATGCGCACCTCCTTTGTATTCCATGCAGGGTTCTTGAGTTTCATGTCTGCGACAGTCAAATTCAAGGATGATTCCTACACCACTTTAAGAAAGCGTAGGACAGGACGCCCGCTACGCAAGGGTTTGGTGGGCTCGACTGTCATTGTTTCCACTGATTTCGGAAACATCATGAGACCTTCCACTCCGGCCAATGCCGCGCAAATACGGGGGCGACGACAGGGTCGGTATCCACCTGTGCCAGGCTCTGGGCAAAGCCCGGCGCCAGGCCGTCCAATGCCTCACGTGCTTCATCCCAGCGCGACACCGCCGCCGCCATGAGGCCCAGCGCATTGGGCACGCCGTTGGGCGCAAACAATTGCTCGTCGAATTGATCAGCGAACACCACCCAGGCCTGGTGCAGGTAACGCCGAGTGCCCGTCACCAGTTGCGCCTGCACCGTTTCGTTGACATTGCCGAGCCAGCGTTGCGGGTAGTCGATGATGCCAATCGCCGAATAGCAATTGGCCGCGATGTACACCAGGCCGCGGATGATCTGCGCGCGGTTGCCGGCCAGCAGGTCCGAAGCGGGATATTCCAGGCCGAGGTGGATCAGGATCGCAGCACTTTCCGTCAGCACCTGGCCATCGGGGGTGACCAGTGTGGGCACCTGCTTGAGCGGGTTGATCCGAGCCAACTCATCACTGCCTTCGCCCTCCGCCCAGGAGGCCGCGTCCACCCGTCGCCACTGCACTGCACAGCGCTGCAGGGCGATTTCGATCATGCAAGAGCCGGATTCGTCGATGCCATACAGCGTGTACATGGGCTTTTCCTCCTAGCGTTGCAGTTTGGCCTGCAAGTTGGCTTTCACCTGCGGCCATTCCGAATCGATGATGCTGAAGCGCACCGAGTTGCGCTTGCGCCCATCGGACATGATGCGTTCGTGGCGCACGATACCTTCCTGCACGGCGCCGAGGCGCAGGATCGCGGCGCGGGACTTTTCGTTGAGTTCATCGGTGGTGAATTGCACGCGCACGCAGTCGAGCACTTCGAACGCGTAGGTCAGCAACAGCAACTTGGCTTCGGTGTTGATCGCGCTTTTCTGCGTGGACAGCGCCAGCCAGGTATGGCCGATTTCCAGTTTGCGATTGACCCGGTCGACCTTCCAGAACCGAGTGCTGCCGACCACTTGGCCGTCTTCACGACGCACCAAAGTGAACGGGATCACGCTACCGGCATCACGCCCTGACAGGGCAGTATCGATGTATTGATCGACGGTGTCCGGGCCCGGTACGTTGGTGACCTTCAGGTTCCACAATTCGCCATCGGCGGCGGCGTCGAGCAAGGCGGCCTTGTGTTCCCTTTGCAGGGGCAGGAGTTCGACCGTGGTGCCGGTCAGAGTGATCAGGGTCATGGTGGCAGCGCCGTCTGGGTGGTCATCAGAGACAGAGAGTGCAGGCTGCCACCCTGACGAATCAAGCGTTTTAAAACAAGCCCATCTGACCGCCCACCAGGGTGCTGAAATCGTCATTCACGAACGGCAGGATCGCATCCGCCACCGGCTGCAATTGCCGAGTGACGTAGTGGTCGTAATCGATGGGCGCTTGCCGCACTTCCAGGGGTTCCGGGCCATTGACGCTGATCACGTAGCTGATCCAGCCACCGCGCTGGTACTGGCGCGGGCGGTTCAGGCGGTCGTTGTATTCATCGGCCAGACGCGCGGCGCGGACATGGGGCGGCACGTTGCGCTCGTAGTCGTCCAGCCGGCGGCGCAGGCGTTTGCGGTAGATCAGCAGCTCATCGAATTCGCCGCTGAGGGTACGGCGCACGTAGTCGCGGATATAGTCCTGATGGGGCTGGCGATGAAAGATGCGCTGGTAGAGTTCCTGCTGGAATCGACGGGCCAGGGGCGACCAGTCGCTGCGCACGGTTTCCAGGCCTTTGTAGACCATTTCTTCATTGCCATCGCTGCGCACCACCAGGCCGGCATAGCGTTTCTTGCTGCCCTCCTCCGCACCACGGATGGTCGGCATGAGGAACCGCGTGAAGTGGGTTTCGTACTGCAACTCCAGGGCGCTTTGCAGGCCGAGCGCGGTGAGCAGGTGCTCGCGCCACCAATCGTTGACGTGCTGCACCAAGGCTTGGCCGATACGACTGGCGTCCTCTTGGGAATGCGCACTGCCGAGCCACACGAAGGTCGAGTCGGTGTCGCCGTAGATCACCTCATAGCCTTGGGCTTCGACCAGTTCGCGGGTCTGGCGCATGATCTGGTGGCCACGCATCGTGATCGACGAGGCCAGGCGTGTATCGAAGAAGCGGCAGCCGCTGGAGCCGAGTACGCCGTAGAAGGCGTTCATGATGATTTTCAGCGCCTGGGACAGCGGCGCGTTATGTTCGCGCTTGGCCACTTCGCGGCCTTCGGAAACCCGTGCGACGATGGATGGCAGACAATGCCGGGTGCGGGAAAACCGTGCGCCGCGAAAGCCTTCCACCGAGTCACTGTCGTCAGGATGTTTGAGGCCTTCGATCAAGCCAACCGGGTCGATCAGGAAACTGCGGATGATCGACGGGTAGAGGCTTTTGTAGTCGAGCACCAACACCGATTCGTAAAGGCCAGGGCGCGAGTCCATGACAAATCCGCCGGGGCTGGCCTGGGGCGGCTTGTCGCCCAGGTTCGGCGCGACGAAGCCCTGGCGGTGCATCAGCGGCATGTACAAATGGGTGAACGCGGCGACGGAGCCACCGTTGCGGTCAGCCGGCAGCCCAGTGACGCTGGCGCGCTCCAGCAGGAACTTGAGCAGTTCGGTCTTCTCGAAAATCCGCGTGACCAGCTCGCAGTCCTTGAGGTTGTAGCGCGCCAGGGCGGGCTTGTCCTCGGCGAACATACGGTTGATCTCGTCCATGCGCTGGTACGGTGTGGAGATGTCCTTACCCTCGCCCAGCAGGGTTTGCGCGACGTTTTCCAGGCTGAAGGATTCGAAATTCCAGGTGGCCGAACGCAGGGCTTCGATGCCATCGATGATCAAGCGCCCCGCCGCCGCTGCGAAGTAATGGTTGCGGCTGCCGTGTTCGCGCCAGGCCATCGGTTCTTCACCACGGCCAAGCATGAGCGGCACGTTGAGGCGCTGGGCATGTTCGTGGAGCACGCGCAGGTCGAACTGCACCACGTTCCATCCGATGATCGCATCGGGGTCGTGCAGCGCCAGCCATTGGTTGAGGCGTTCGAGCAGTTGGGCACGGGTATCGCAGTAGTCGAGCTTGAAGTCCACCGCGTCGGTGTTGTTCGGCGGGCCAAGCATGTACACCTGGCGCTCGCCGCAGCCTTCGAGGGCGATGGAGTAGAGATCGCCCTGGGCAGTGGTTTCGATGTCGAGGGACACCAGTTTCAGCGGCGGACGGTAGTCGGGCGCGGGTTTCATCTGCGCGTCGCAGAGCACACCGCTGGCGTCGGGTGTGCCGCCAAACCACACCGGCGCGGTGATGAAGCGCTCCATCATGTAGCGCTCGGGCGGGCGCACGTCGCCTTCGTAGACGTCGACGCCCGCCGCGCGCAGGCGTTTTTCCACATCCATTGCCTGGCGGTGCTGGCGGGTGTACAGGCCAAGGACGGGGCGGTGATGGAAATCGCACAGCTGCAACGGGCGCAACTCGATATCGCGCTCGCCCTTGAGCAGCCAATCCAGCGGCTTGCGATGGGCCTCGGGGATGAACATCACCGAGGTCTGCACGGGTAGGCGGATAAACCTCGGGCCCTGGTCGGTGGCCAGCCAGAAGCTGACCTCCGTGCCCGCCGGGGTATCGCGCCAATGCCGGGTCAGGACAAAACCCTGCTGTAAATCCACCGTACCGCACCTCAGGAATCGCTTTCAGGGCGTGATTCTACTCGGCATCCGCGCGCGCAGACCGTGTTGGTAAAAATTTGTTGCATCGCGTTAATAATAATTACTATCATTTGCACCGGAGTCGTATCCGCGCAGTGAGGACGCGCAACGCCGTTGCCCTTTTCCTCACACATGACGGTTAGCCGTCAGGATCGCCCATGCCCGCCCCATTCGCCGTGCCGTTTCGCCCGACCCTGCTCGCCCTGTGCTGCTCCCTGAGCCTCAGCGCTCATGCTGCCACCCCAGCCACCCCGCAGGATGCGAACACCGGTCAGGAGGGCAACACGCTGGAACTGGGCGCTACCAACATCAATGCCGACGCCCCCGCACCAAGCGCCCTACCCCCGGTGTACGCCGGCGGCCAAGTGGCACGCGGAGGTCAATTGGGTGTGCTGGGCAACCAGGACATCATGGACGTGCCATTCAGCATGGCCTCCTACACCGAGAAACTGATTCGCGACCAGCAGGCCGAGACCGTCGGTGATGTGCTACTCAACGACTCGTCCGTGCGCCAGGCGTCGGGGTTTGCCAACCAGGCGCAGACCTTCATGATCCGTGGCCTGCCACTGAATGGCGACGACATTTCCTTCAACGGCTTATACGGCATCCTGCCGCGACAGATCATCTCCACTGACGCCTTGGAGCGCGTGGAAGTGTTCAAGGGCCCCAATGCCTTCATCAACGGTGTAACCCCGACCGGCTCGGGGATCGGCGGCGGTGTAAACCTGCAACCCAAGCGCGCCGATGATGTGCCGCTGCGTCGGTTCAGCACTGACATCAGCAGTGATGGGCGGGTGGGCGAACACTTGGATATTGGCCAGCGCTTCGGTGAAGACAACCGTTTTGGCGCACGGGTGAACCTGTCCCAGCGCGAAGGCGACACCGGTATCGATGATGAAAGCCAGCGCTCGAAGCTGTTTGCCGTCGGCCTGGACTACCGTGGCGATGCGTTGCGCTTGTCGAGTGACTTTGTGTACCAGAAGCAGCGTATCAACGGCGGGCGCAATTCGGTCTTCCTGGGCACCGCCACCCATGTCCCGGATGCACCGTCGGCCGACACCAACTACGCGCCGAGCTGGAGCAGCACCAACCTTGAAGACACCCTGGGAATGCTGCGCGCCGAGTATGACTTGAACGATAACTGGACGGCCTATGCGGCGGCAGGCGCCAAACACACCCGCGAAATGGGGCGCTACTCGTCGGTGACCCTGACCGATAACCTGGGCAATGCCACCGCCAGCGGTTCGACCATCGCCCATGAAGAAGACAACAGCAGCGTCATGGGCGGCCTGAACGGCAAGTTCCAGACCGGCCCTGTAAGCCATCGACTCAACTTCGGCTTGGCCGGCATCTGGACCCAGGCGCGCAACGCTTATGTGTTCGCCAGCCCACGCACCCCAACCAATATCTACAACCCGGTGACCGGTGCCCCACCGGCCCTGAACAACCCACGCAATACACCGGGCACCGACTTCAGCGACCCGACCATCACCGCCAAGACCTTTGTGCGCAGTACGGCGGTGTCCGACACGCTGGGGTTCTTCGATGACCGCCTGTTGGTGACGGTCGGTGCACGCCGCCAGCAAATCGTGGTGCAGGGTTACAACTACATGAGCGGCACGCGTACCGCCAACTATGACGAATCGATCACCACGCCGGTCTACGGCCTGGTCTTCAAGCCTTGGGAGCATGTGTCCTTCTATGCCAACCGCATCGAAGGTTTGGCCCAAGGCCCGACGTCGCCTGTCAACTCCGGGGGCAGGACGGTGATTGGCGGCGGCCAACCCTTTGCACCGGCCCGCTCCAAGCAAATCGAAGCAGGCGTCAAGGTTGATATGGGCACCTATGGGGCAACACTGGGCGTTTACCGTATCGAACAACCTGGGGCCGGTTACGTTCAAGTCATCGATGCAACGACAGCGCGTTATGTCCGCGAAGGCCTGCAAATCAACAAAGGCGTGGAACTGAACGTCTTCGGCGAACCGATCAGCGGCCTGCGCTTGCTGGGCGGCGTGACCGTGATGAAGACCGAACTCAAGGACACGCAAAACGGCGCCAACGACGGTAACCGCGCAATCGGCGTGCCTTCGTTCCAGCTCAATGCCGGCGTGGATTGGGATGTGCCTGGCCTGCAAGGCGTGACCCTCAACGGCCGCATGTTGCGCACCGGTGGGCAGTACGCCGACGCCGCGAACAACCTGAGTCTGCCGGCATGGAACCGCTTCGACGTAGGCGCGCGCTACAACTTCAAGGTGGCCCAGCGTGACGTCACCCTCGGCGCCACCGTGGAAAACGTCGCCAACGAAAAGTACTGGGAATCGGCGCAGGGCGGTTTCCTGAGCCAAGGCGATCCACGTGTTGCCAAGCTGTCGGCCAGCGTGGACTTCTAACAGGGCGGCAACAACGTGAGCCGGCAGATTTGCGCATCGCCGGCTCACCTCTAGACTCAGGGCTTCTCTCACATGGAAGTCCTGAGAATGAAGTTATCTCGTTCCCTGCGCCAGGCAATCGCCCTGGCCACCCTGCAGAATCCAGCCGGTGCGACGAAGGTGTTGAACGTTGAGAAACCGGAAATCCGTGCCGGCCTCAAAGACCTCAAGGTCGGGCAGAGTGTGGTGGTGACTTACACCGACACCCTGGAGATCACCACCGCTCACGAAGGCTGAGACTAATGAAAGACGGGCATCATTGAGGATGCCCGTTACCCTCAAGCCTGGCGGGCCTGGCTCAGGTAGTTTTCGATATTGCCCATCTGTTCGTCCCAGCCACGGGAATTCATTTTGAAGGCCTTCTGCCGTCGTGCCTCAGGCACGGCATCAAACCCGGATTCGACCACCCGCAGCAGAATACCCGGCGCCCGATCCTCAATCGTGAATTGCACCAACGTTGGGGTTTCCTGGTCGTAGTCGACATCCTCATCTACCGCATAGGGATGCCACCAGAAAGAAAACAGTGTTTGCGGCAGGATGCGTTCGATCCTGGCCTTCCAGACCACATGTTCGTAGCCCGGATAAGTGATCGGCGCCTCGATTCTTTGCCCGGCAACGAAGGTTTTGCCTGTAAGGGCGATACCAAACCATTGGCCGAATTGCTCGGCATCGGTGATGGCCTCCCAGACCTGCCTACGTGACGCGTTGAGCAGGGCTTTTCGTTCGATTCGATCCAATACGTGCATAAGTCACCTCCTCCATTGACAGTAGGCGACATCGAACAATGCGCAACCTTTCGGCCACGCATTGGTGTTGCGACTTACTTCAGAACTTCCACTTGGCGTTGACCATCGCGTTACGCAGCTCGCCGTAGGAACCTGAGTTGAACGTGCCCATGCCGTCGTAATACTTCTTGTCGAACAGATTGTTGACGTTCAGTCCTACGGACAAGTGCTCATCCACCTGGTAGTTCGCCAACAGGCCCGCCACAGCGAAGGAATCCTGGACCGCCTTGTAGTACGGCCCGGTGTAGTTGATCTGCGTGGTGGCATACGACTCGCGGTAGGTGTAGCCGCCGAATACGTTCCAACCGGCAGCCACTTCACCGGAAATCTCGGATGCGCAGCGTGTCGGCGAAAGGTAAATTGTCCCCCTCCCCTTGAGGTGATCACGATGACTCAACAGCTCCATGGAAGTTGCTTCTGCAAGGCCGTGCACTATCAACTCGACAGCCTGGATATGCCCATCAGCCACTGCCATTGCGACAGCTGCCGCAAGGTGCATGCGGCGGCATTTGTGGCGACGGCAGGCGTGATGCGTGAACACTTTCGCTGGACACAGGGCCAGGAGTTGCTGGCGTCCTTCGAATCGTCGCCGGGTAAACTGCGGCATTTCTGCTCGCGCTGTGGTTCACACCTGATGGCGGAGCGAGGGCATCAACCCCACGTCATTGTGCGGGTGGCGACGCTGGATGACGATCCAGGCGTCAGGCCCACCGCGCACATCTGGACCGCCCATGATGTGCCTTGGCTGGTCTACGAAGACGTAGACCAATGGGACGAGTGGAAAGCCTGAATCACACCTTGGGGTCGCCGGGCGCTTTTGCCGGCGTCGCATATTGCGGTTTCAGATGGCCTTCCTGGTCGAGCAGCCAGGCGTCCATGATCTGGCGCACCACCGGGCCTGCCACGCGGCCACCGGCCTCGCCGTTTTCGATCATCACCGAAATCACGATCTTCGGGTGTTCGGCCGGCGCGAAGCCAACGAACAGGGCGTTGTCGCGATGGCGTTCCAGGGTCTTCTCCCGGTTGTAGCGCTCACCTTGCTTGATCGCCACCACTTGCGCCGTACCACTCTTGCCGGCAATGCGGTATTGCGCGCCTTGTGCGGCAGCGCGGGCGATGCCACGCGGATCGTGCATCACCAGTTGCATGCCGTGATTGACCTGTTCCCAGTCACGCGGGTCCTTGAGGACCACGTTGGGCATGGGGTTTTCATCCACGGGTGGCACACCATTAATGGTCTTGGCCAGGTGCGGTCGGTTCCACACGCCTTTATTGGCGATCAGTGCGGTAGCCTGGGCCAGTTGCAGTGGCGTGACCTGCATGTAGCCCTGACCAATGCCGAGGATCACGGTTTCGCCCGGGAACCAGGGTTGCCGGCGCGTGGCGCGCTTCCAGGCCTGGGAAGGCATCAGGCCGGCGGACTCTTCGAACATGTCCAATGAGACTTTCTGGCCCAGGCCGAACTCAGCCAGGTAGTCGTGCAGGCGATCGATGCCCAGCTTGTGGGCCAAGTCGTAAAAGTAGGTGTCGTTGGAACGCATGATGGCCGCGTCCATGTCCACCCAACCGTCGCCGCTGTGGTTCCAGTTGCGGTATTTGTGGTCAAAGTCCGGCAACTGGTAGTAGCCAGGATCGAATACTCGGGTTTGAGCAGTGACAACACCACTGTCCAGGCCAGCGATGGCGACTTCCGGCTTGATGGTCGAACCTGGCGCGTAGAGCCCGCGTAATACACGGTTGAACAGCGGACGGTCGATGGAGTCGTGCAGCGCGGCGTATTCCTTGAAGCTGATACCGGTAACAAACAAGTTCGGATCGAAACTTGGCTTGCTGACCATGGCCAGTACTTCACCGGTTTGCGGGTCCAGTGCAACCACCGAACCACGGCGATCACCCAAGGCTTCTTCTGCCGCTTCCTGAAGGTGCACGTCGAGGCTCAGCACGATGTTTTTGCCGGGGATCGGGTCGGTGTGCTTGAGTACGCGCAGTACGCGGCCCTGAGCATTGGTCTCGACCTCTTCATAGCCGACGTGGCCATGCAACTCGGATTCGTAGAAGCGCTCGATACCGGTCTTGCCGATGGACTGCGTACCGCGGTACTCCACGGAGTCGAGGGCTTTGGATTCCTTCTCGTTGATCCGGCCTACGTAACCGATGGAGTGCGCAAAGTGAGCGCCCAACGGGTAATGGCGGACGAACTGCGGTTCTACGTCTACGCCTGGGAGGCGGAACTCGTTCACGGCCAGCAGCGCGATCTGCTCTTCGGTCAGTTCGTAAAACAAGGTCACAGGGACGAAAGGATGGCGCGCCTGTTTCAGCGCCTTGTCGAAGACAGCGCGGTCTTCGGTAGGCAGGTGCAGCAAGCTGACGATAGCGTCCAACTCCCCCTTGAGGTCGGTAGTGCGTTCGCGGGTGATGGTCAGGTTGTAGCTGGGGCGGTTGTCGGCCAGTACCACGCCGTTACGGTCATAGATCAACCCACGCGTCGGGGTGATCGGCAATACGTGGACACGGTTGTTCTCGGAAATCGTGGAGTGATAGTCGAACTGTACGACCTGCAGGAAGTACATGCGCCCCACTAGCGCGCAGGTGATGCCGATCACCAACAGCGCGCAGGCGAGCAGGCGCTTGTTGACTAGGCGGTTCTCTTTTTCGTGATCTTTGATCGGTATGGGTTCAGGCATTTCTACAGCATCTCGTTGAATAAGGTCGACGCCGCGTCCTGCGGATGAAAGATCAATCCCTGTGAAAATGTGCTGCACCATACCAAAAATGCGGAAACACTTTGTATCGAATTCCCGAACGGCATGCTGATGAGCCGTTTTTATGAGAGGAATTGCGCAGAGGAGTCACAGGGTTGTCGAATTGATTTGCGATGACTGACTTTTCGACCGCCCAAAACAAAACCCCTGTTTGCGTTAGCAAACAGGGGTTTTGGAATTTAATCTTGACGATGACCTACTCTCACATGGGGAAACCCCACACTACCATCGGCGATGCATCGTTTCACTACTGAGTTCGGGATGGGATCAGGTGGTTCCAATGCTCTATGGTC
>NZ_JAFCVS010000009.1:0-311377 GCF_049897165.1 Pseudomonas sp. TWR1-1-4
CCACAAGCACCCACACGAATTGCTTGATTCAGTTGTTAAAGAGCGGTTGGTTAAGATCTTTCGTCTCAACCGAGGCGCGCATTCTACAGCAGCCTCATTTGCTGTCAAGTGATTATTTTAAGAAGCTTTCGAAGATTTCTTCAACAACTTCAACCACTTGCGCTTCCGATCTCTCGTCAGCGGGAGGCGAATTCTACAGCGTTACACGCTGCTGTCAACACCTCTTTTTCAACTACCTTTTGGCTTCGATGAACTGAAGCAACCTGCTACCGAAACCTACATAACTCATTGTTAACCAAGGAGTTTTCCGTTTCGACTGCGCCGGAAGTGGGGCGAATTATAGACATCTTGAATCTACCGTCAACCGTTAATTACGCTTTCGTTGAAGAAAGTGATTTTTTCGCAATAAGGCGCGGGATTCGACGCATTACAGGCGGGATCCGTAGCACCAGGAGCAGCGCACCTATAGAAGCATAGATAGCCCATTCCTTGAGGTCCGCCCGCACAATCCACAACATGTGAAGCAAGCCAAGTCCCAGAATCACGTACACCAGACGGTGCAGCTTCTTCCAACGGCTGCCCAACCGACGCTGACTGTAACGATTCGACGTCACCGCCAATACCAACAGCGACAGGAAACCCAACGCGCCCACGATAATGTAAGGCCGTTTGCGCAACTCAACGCCGAGCTGCGACCAATCCAACCCCAGCACAAACACACAATAAGCAGCCAGATGCAGCACGACATAAGCAAAGCACCACAACCCAAGCTGCCGACGCACCGCTATCCACCCTGCCCAACCACTAAGCTTCTGCAGCGGGGTCATTGCCAGGGTGATCAACAGCAGTATCAGCGTGCCGAGGCCCAGCCGATCAACCAGCACTTTGCCCGGATCCGGCCCCAGGACAGAACTCCAAGCTTCGTATAGCCAGAACAACGGCCATACCGCCGCCACTATAAAGACGCCAATACGCCAAATCGGGTAACGCATCAGTAGTTCTTCCGCAGGTCGAGATCGGTATAGAGAGACGCCACCTCATCCGAGTAACCATTGAACATCTGCGTCTCGCGCACATTGGGGCTGAAAAGGCCACTCGGTAGACGACGCTCCCGCGCTTGGGTCCAACGCGGGTGATCGACCGTAGGGTTCACATTTGCATAAAAACCATATTCGTCCGCTGCAATGCTCTGCCAGGTGGTTTTCGGCTGCTCGCTGACAAGGCTGATGCGAACAATAGACTTCACACTCTTGAAGCCATATTTCCATGGCACGACCAAACGCAGCGGCGCGCCATTCTGGTTAGGCAGTTCGCGCCCGTACATTCCCACAGCCAGGATCGCCAAAGGGTTCATCGCCTCATCCAGACGCAAGCCCTCTATATAAGGCCAATCGATCAAGCCAAAACTCGACCGCTGGCCCGGCATGCGCTTGGGATCTTGCAGCGTTTCAAAACGAATGTATTTGGCCTTGGAAGTCGGCTCAACCTGCTTGAGCAACGCCGAGATCGGAAAACCGATCCATGGAATAACCATTGACCATGCCTCAACACAGCGCAGACGGTAGATACGCTCTTCCAACTGATACGGATTCATGAAGTCTTCCAGGGCATATCGACCTGGTTTCGCGACTTCGCCATCAATCACCACGCTCCAGGGCTCGGTCTTGAGTGAGCCCGCATTGGTTGCTGGGTCGCCCTTACCTGTACCGAACTCGTAGAAGTTGTTGTAGTGGGTCGCATCCTTGAACGGGGTGATTGCCTCGTCCTTTACCGTGACAGCCTGCCATTTCGTGCCCGGCAGTTTCTCGGCAAACCAGCTCGGTGCCCTGCCTGCTTCGACATCGGCATAACGCGAGGCTTCGTCCGCACTCGCCCAACGCGGCAAGCTGCTGGCAGCAACGCCGGCAAGCGCACCACCGAGCAAGCTACGGCGAGAGAGATAGAAGGATTCAGGTGTGACATCCGATTCGTGGCAATCGGACGCTTTGGGCAATTTGATTAACATGGCAACTCCGCAGCATTGGAGGACTGATGCACCAATAGACTGCGGAGTATGGGGGAAATTACATTAAGGCAATGTTTTGTCGCGGCGCAGATGCAGCAAGTACTGAACCGGCCCCGAAGCGGCGTAAACCAGGAACGCCAGCAACAGAATACGCGGCGGGTCGCTGAACACCACGGCGAACACCAGCACCACTGCCAGAATCGCCACGAAAGGTACGCGCCCCTTCAGGTCCAGCTCCTTGAAGCTGTTGTACTTGATGTTGCTGACCATCAGCATGCCGGCCGCAGCCACCATCAAGGCCACCAGGAACGACATCTTCGAACCCTGGATGCCGTAATCGCTGAACGCCCAGACGATGCCCGCTACCACACCCGCAGCAGCCGGGCTGGCCAAACCGATGAAGTAACGCTTGTCGGCAGTTCCCACCTGGGTATTGAAGCGCGCCAGACGCAAAGCAGCACCCGCGACATAGATGAAGGCAACCATCCAACCGACCTTGCCCATGTCACCCAGCGCCCAGGCAAATGCCAGCAACGCGGGCGCAACACCAAACGCGACCATATCCGACAACGAGTCGTACTCGGCACCGAAGGCACTTTGCGTATTGGTCATGCGCGCAACACGACCATCCAGGCCGTCGAGCACCATGGCAACAAAGATGGCGATGGCAGCAAAGCCGAAATACTTGCTGGCACTCGCCGCATCACCTGCCGCCAGCGCGCTTTGGGCGCTCATGGAGTTGATGATGGAGTAGAACCCGGCAAACAGGTTCGCCGTGGTGAACAGGTTGGGCAAAAGATAGATGCCACGATGCCGGACCTTGCGGCCTTCAGCGTCATGCCCTTCTTCGACATGTTCATCGATCGGCAGCAGGCTTTCGGCGTCAGGAGCCTGGTTTGGCTCTTCGGGACGTTCGCTCATGGACTTTACCTTGCAACGGTGTGAAAAAAATTCGACAGATACTTGCGGCGCGTGTTCGCCCGCAAACGATGCAGCTTTATACCAGAACCCGCCCCCCAAACGAAAAAACGCGGCCTAAGCCGCGTTTTCCCTTGATACGTACGACTTAGTTCTTGGCTTTGTCGACGATCTTGTTGGCACCGATCCACGGCATCATGGAGCGCAGTTGCTCGCCGATGACTTCGATACCGTGAGCGGCGTTGTTACGACGCTTGGCGGTCATCGAAGGGTAGCCGGTAGCGCCTTCGCTGATGAACATTTTGGCGTATTCGCCATCCTGAATACGTTTCAGGGCGTTGCGCATAGCCTGACGGGACTCGGCGTTGATCACTTCCGGGCCAGTCACGTACTCGCCGTACTCGGCGTTGTTGGAGATCGAGTAGTTCATGTTGGCGATACCGCCTTCGTACATGAGGTCAACGATCAGTTTCAGTTCGTGCAAGCATTCGAAGTAGGCCATTTCTGGCGCGTAGCCAGCTTCAACCAGGGTTTCGAAACCGGCTTTTACCAGTTCAACGGTACCGCCGCACAGAACGGCTTGTTCGCCGAACAGGTCGGTTTCAGTCTCGTCCTTGAAGGTGGTTTCGATGATGCCGGTACGACCGCCACCGACGCCAGCAGCGTAGGACAGTGCCACGTTCTTGGCGTTGCCCGATGCGTCCTGGTAGATCGCGATCAGGTCAGGGATACCGCCGCCTTTGACGAACTCGGAACGCACGGTGTGACCTGGCGCTTTCGGCGCGATCATGATCACGTCCAGGTCAGCGCGTGGCACTACCTGGTTGTAGTGAATCGCGAAACCGTGGGAAAAGGCCAGGGTAGCGCCCTTCTTGATGTTCGGCTCAATTTCGTTCTTATACAGCGAGGATTGGAACTCGTCCGGGGTCAGGATCATGACCAGGTCAGCAGCAGCAACGGCAGAAGCAACGTCAGTCACTTTCAGGCCGTGGGCCTCAGCCTTGGCAACAGTGGCCGAGCCTTTGCGCAGGCCTACAGTCACGTCAACGCCGGAGTCTTTGAGGTTGCAAGCTTGCGCGTGACCCTGGGAGCCGTAGCCGATGATGGCGACTTTCTTGCCCTGGATGATCGACAGGTCACAATCTTTATCGTAATAAACTTTCATGAGGTTCCTCTATATATCCAGGCCGTAAGGCCATTCGCTAATTTGGGTTAGATGCTGAGTACTTTGTCGCCACGGGCAATCCCGGTGACACCACTGCGTACTGTTTCCAGAATCGAGGCCGTCCCGATCGACTGGATGAAGCTGTCCAGCTTGTCGCTTGTCCCGGTCAGTTGAACGGTATAAACGCTGGCGCTCACATCGACGATCTGCCCACGATAAATGTCGGTGGTGCGTTTGATCTCGGCACGTTGGGCACCTGTGGCCTTCACTTTAACCAGCATCAGCTCGCGCTCAATGTGGGCACTTTCCGACAGGTCGACCAGCTTGACCACTTCGATCAGCTTGTTGAGGTTCTTGGTGATCTGTTCGATCACCTCATCGTGGCCCACAGTGGTCAACGTCAGGCGCGACAGGGTCGGGTCTTCGGTCGGGGCCACGGTCAGGCTTTCGATGTTGTAGTTACGCTGCGAAAACAGGCCGACAACACGAGACAGAGCGCCGGGTTCGTTCTCCAGAAGCAGGGAGATAATGTGCCGCATGATTAAGTACGCTCCGTCTTGCTCAGCCACATGTCGCGCATCGAGCCGTCTTTGATCTGCATCGGGTAGACGTGCTCACTGGTATCCACCTTGATATCGATGAACACCAGGCGGTCTTTCATGGCGAACGCCTCTTCCATTTTCGGCTTCAGATCTTTCAAATCGGTGATGCGAATGCCGACGTGGCCATAGGCTTCAACCAGTTTGACGAAATCCGGCAGCGATTCCATGTAGGAATGGGAGTGACGGCTGTTGTAGCTCATGTCCTGCCATTGACGAACCATGCCCAGCACGCCGTTGTTCAAGCAGACGATCTTCACCGGAAGGCCGTACTGCAGGCACGTCGACAGTTCCTGGATGTTCATCTGGATGCTGCCCTCACCGGTGACGCACGCGACGTCGGTGTCCGGGAAGCTCAGTTTCACGCCCATGGCCGCAGGGAAACCAAAGCCCATCGTGCCCAGGCCACCGGAGTTGATCCAGCGGTTAGGCTTGTCGAACTTGTAGTACTGCGCGGCGAACATCTGGTGCTGGCCCACGTCGGAGGTCACAAAGGCATCGCCCTTGGTCACTTCGCACAGGGTCTCGATCACGGTTTGTGGCTTGATGATGCTGCCGTCGCCCTTGTCGTAAGGGAAAAGGCCGCGGTCACCGCGCCACTCGTCGATCTGCTTCCACCAACTGGCAACGGATTCCTTGTTCGGCGCCTCGCCAATGTCCTTCAGCGCAGCGACCATTTCGGTCAATACGCTTTCCACTGGACCTACGATAGGCACGTCGGCCTTGATGGTCTTGGAGATGGACGCCGGGTCGATGTCGATGTGGATGATCTTGGCATTCGGGCAGAATTTGCTCGCGCCGTTGATCACTCGGTCATCAAAACGTGCGCCCACCGCCAGGATCACATCAGCGTGGTGCATGGCCAGGTTGGCGGTGTAGCTGCCGTGCATGCCGAGCATGCCGACGAACTGACGGTCTGTGCCCGGGAATGCGCCGAGCCCCATCAAGGTGTTGGTCACCGGCAGGTTGAGCAGCTTGGCCAGTTCGGTCAAGGGTGCAGAACCGCCGCCCAAAATGACGCCACCACCCGAGTACAACACAGGACGCTTGGCCGCCAGGAGCATTTCTGCCGCCTTGCGGATTTGTCCCGAGTGCCCGCGGACGGCCGGGCTGTAGGAACGCAGCTTGGCTTTCTTCGGGAAGATGTATTCGAACTTTTCGGCCGGGTTGGTCATGTCTTTCGGGATATCGACCACGACAGGGCCCGGACGACCGGACTGCGCGAGGTAGAAGGCCTTTTTCATGACTTCCGGGATTTCCGACGGATGCTTGATCATGAAGCTGTGTTTCACGATCGGCCGGGAGATACCGATCATGTCGGTTTCCTGGAATGCATCGGTGCCTACCATGGTGCTGGGCACCTGGCCGGAAATGATCACCATCGGGATGGAGTCCATATACGCAGTCGCGATGCCGGTAATGGCATTGGTGGCGCCTGGGCCGGACGTTACCAGTACCACGCCGGCTTTACCGGTGGCACGGGCGTAACCGTCAGCCATATGGGTCGCGGCTTGTTCGTGGCGAACCAGGATGTGGGTAACAGCCGGTTCCTTGAACAGTGCGTCGTAGACATGCAGCAGAGCACCACCTGGGTACCCGTAGATATAGTCGACGCCTTCGTCACGCAAAAAGCGGACGAGCATCTCACCACCAGATAAAAGCTCCACGTTGTTCACCTCTAAAACGCCAGAATACCGTCCGTTGAAAACCGACGGGTCTTAATAGGTTTACTTCTCAACAGAGCATGAGCGACGGTGGTCGCCGACTACGTCAGCACTGACTGAGCAAGTATTGGGATCGTCCCAAGTGTTGCGGGCTTTTCCCACCCAGCGCGAGGTAACGCGTTGCGGGTGTAACAGGTCGGCGCGGATGTGCGCCTCATGATCTGCTGAGCGGGCCTGCTTCTGGCAGTCCCGATACAGCGGACTTTGGATTCTTCTGTTTCAGGCCCTTCAAGTCAAGCAATAATTGCGCTTTTTTCCAACTAAGCGCATGAGAACGCAGGAGAAAGGGCTTTGAGGAGGGATAAAACTCGCCTGAATGTCGTCAAGCGGTAGAAATGTGCGCAACACTGCCGGAAAAACCGGCAGTCAGGCAATTAACGAGCGTCGACGATCAATTGGTCGAACTTTTTCAGCGCGTTACGCAAACCAAGGCTCTCTAGCGGGCGATCGGCGTAGACCATTTCGGCCATCTCCAGAATGCCCGAGGCGTTGGGCAAAGGCAGATCCTGTTCAAGAATCTGCTTCATGCGCACCAGGAAGATCCATTGCAGCCACTGGTGAAAGTCCAGGGTGTCCACGGAAAAGGGCTCGACACTGCTGAGCGCCTCGGCGCTGGGGGACACATCGTCCCACCAGCCCTGCACCCGCAACTCTCGCTCTATGAGCAACAGCTGTTCGGCGATAGCGGGAAACCGTGCATCCATCAGAGGCTGACCTTGGCTTTTTGACGAGCTTGGGCAGCGCCAGCGGCATCGCCTTGTGCGGCACGCGCGTCGCCAATCAACGCCCACAGGCTAGCTTGCAGGTCGGGACGCCCGTTGGCGAGCGACAAGCCGCGACGGGCGAACTGCTCCGCCTGCGGCGCATCACCCTGGGCCATGCGTACCTGGGCCAAGCGATACAGCACTTGCGGCTCACGCGGCGCAACGCGCTGGGCACGCTCAAGACTCGACGATGCGCCGTTCAAATCACCGCCCGCCTGCTGTTGCTGGGCAGTGGTCAACAAAGCCAGCACCGGGCCATCCAGTTGCTCGTCAGCCGACAGGCCACCGCTGCTGGACGACGATGGAATGCCACTCGGCGTCGACGGCATGTTATAGGTGCCCTGATTGATCGGGGCGGTCTGAATCGGCGTGGTATCGATCGGGCCGGAGTTGCTCGGCCCAGGGGTCCATGGCTCGGCGCTGATTGGGGCCGACGTCGCAGCACCACCGCCAGGCACCATCACCACCACGCCCGAATCCTGCGGCATGGCTTGCGGCTTGGCCTGGGCAGGACGATTGGTGACGGTCTGGCGGAACCCGCCATTGGCCGAGATCCGGTCGTTATTGGAGACGGCCGTGCTCGAGTCCACCACGGGAATGGAGCCGCGCTGCACGCTGGAGCAACCGCCGAGCAAAGCCAGAGCTGTAATAGCTGGAAACAACCACTTGTTCACTTGAAACCCTCTTTGCTTAATTCATCCAGCCCTTGACCCAATCCATCACCGATTCCGCATCAGCAGGGGCACTGCCACCACATGCGGCGCCGGGTGGCGGTTCGCTGCCGCGAATATACGGCATCTGTACCGCGCCCGGACAGTTGGCATCGGAGCCCTGTCCCGTGTGCGGATCAATCCAAGCCTGCACGATGTTATCCGGCTGCGGCATATTCAACGGCAGCGGGTCGGCCTTGCGCATGAAACTAGTCCAGACCTGCAGCGCACCGGTAGCACCGGTGAATGGCGTCTTGCCGTTATCGTCACGCCCCAGCCACACCACCGCCAGCACGTCCTGACCAAAACCGGCAAACCAGCTGTCACGCGAATCGTTACTGGTGCCCGTCTTGCCCGCCAAGGTCAGGTTCGCCGGCAGCACGCTGTACACCGAGCGCCCCGTACCTTCACGCATCACACGCTGCATGGCGTTCTGGATCAGGTAGATGGAGCCTGCGTCGAAACGCTGCTGGATTTGGAACGGGTAGCGCTTGAGCGGCTCGCCCTCGGCGGTCAGAACACTGCGGATTCCGCGCATCGGGGTATTGAAACCACCGTTGGCGAGGGTCTGGTACATGGTCGCGACTTCCATCGGGGTCATCGCCCCCGCGCCCAGCAGAATCGATGGAAACGCGGGGAACTCACGGGTAACGCCCAGCCGCGCGATGGTCTTGAGGACATTTGGTACGCCGACTTCAAGGCCGAGTCGCGAAGTGGATATGTTGTAGGAGTGCGCAATCCCCTGATACAAGAATACGGTACCGTGGGAGCGGCGGTCGAAATTCTGCGGCGTCCACACCTGACCATCTGCACCTTTGACCGACAGCGGATCATCCGACAACCAACTGGTAAGCGTGTATTTGCTCGGCTTTTCCAAAGCCGTCAGATAGACCGCTGGCTTGACCAGCGAACCGATCGGCCGCACCGCATCCAGCGCACGGTTGAAGCCGGCAAAGCTAGCCTGGCGACTGCCGATCATGGCCTGGACTTCACCGGTTTCCGGGTTGGTCACGACCATGGCCGCTTCGACTTCATCGGAACCTTTACGGCCCGTCAGACGCTTGAAGGTGTCGTTGACCGACGCTTCGGCCTTCATCTGCAGGATCGGATCGAAACTGGTAAAGATCCGCAGGCCTTCTTCGGTCAAGTCTTCGTCGCGATAGTCTTCACGCAGTTGGCGTTTGACCAGATCGATAAAGCCTGGGAAGGAGCTGTCTGCCAGTTTGCCGCGGGTGGTTACACCCAGTGGCATTTTCTTGGCCGCGGCGACTTGTTCAGCCGTGGCGACACCCTGTTGCTCAAGCACGTCGAGCACCAGATTGCGTCGCTCCAGCGCACGTTCAGGATTGCGGCGCGGGTTGTAGTAGGAAGGCCCTTTGACCATGCCCACCAGTAACGCGACCTGGTGCAACTTCAATTCGGACAGCGGCTGACCAAAGAAGAACTGGCTGGCCAAACCGAAACCGTGCACGGCGCGCTGGCCATCCTGACCGACGAAAACCTCGTTGAGGTACGCCTCAAGGATTTCCTGCTTGCTGTAGTGCAGCTCCAGCAGCATCGCCATCATCGCTTCGGTAAGTTTGCGGGTCAGGCTGCGCTCGTTGGTCAGGTAGAAGTTCTTGACCAATTGTTGCGTCAGCGTACTGCCGCCCTGAGTCATCTTGCCGCCGGAGGTGTTCACCCAGACTGCGCGGGCAATCGACTTCGGCGACACACCCCAGTGACTGTAGAAATCGCGATCTTCAACGGCAACCAAGGTTTCCAGCAGATACGGTGGCACCTGATCAAGTTTGATCAGGATGCGGTCTTCAAGGTTTTTCGGATAAATGCCGCCGATCATCAGCGGTTCCAGGCGAACCACCGGCAACTTTGAACCATTGAGCGACGACAGTTCAGCTACATAATCGCCAGAGAAGCGCACGCGCACCGGCTGGGCTTTCTCCAGGCCTTCGTAGAACTGGAAGCCACGGGTATTCAGGTCGACAGTGTTACCACTGACGGCTGCGGCACCCGGACCATTGCTCACGGGTTCGCGGCGGTAGCCCAAGGCGTCGAGTTCGGTAAGGAAGTCATCCTTGCTCAACTTCTGGCCGGTGAACAACTCCAACGGGCGCGCGTACACCTTGGCCGGAATGGTCCAGCGCTTGCCAGAGAACTTCTCCTGAACCACGGCGTCGAGGTACACCGCAAAGCCGGCGAGCACGACGAGGCCTACAAGGCCGAGCTTGAGCGCCCAGCCCAGCCAAGGGCGCAGGCCGCGGGAAGGAGGTTTTTTACGGGAACGGGGAGATCGGGTTCGAGTCATGGCGGCGGATTATACGCACTTTATCGATGATCAACATGAGCCGGACAGCGGTTTGCATGACCGCTTGTAGCGGCCATAATGCCCGCCATGTTTTCCCCCAGACTCTGAAGGATCGCCCGTGAGCCAGTCCCTGATCGCTGCCCTGCAAAATCCGGCTTTATACCCTCACCCGGTTGAAGCGTTCCAAGTCATCGAGACCCATATTTCCTGGGTCGTCCTGACCGGCCCGTATGCCTATAAGCTGAAGAAGCCGATGAACTTCGGCTTTCTCGACTTCACCGATCTGGAAAAGCGCGGCCACTTCTGCCGGGAAGAATTGCGCCTCAACCAGCGCCTCACCGAAGACTTGTATCTTGAAGTGTTGCCGATAACCGGAAGTGCCGAAGCGCCGCAGTTGGGCGGCGACGGCCCGGTCGTCGAATACGCGCTGAAAATGCGCCAGTTCCCGCAGAGCCAACTGCTCAGCACCTTGCAAGCCAACGGCGAACTGACCAGCGCGCACATCGATGAGATGGCCAAGCAAATCGCGCACTTCCACCTCACTGCGCCAAAAGTCCCGCAGGAACACCCGGCCGGCACCCCGGATGAGGTCATGGCACCGGTTCGCCAGAACTTCGACCAGATCCGTCCGTTCCTCAGCGACAAGGCCGACCTGGCTCAGTTGGATGCTCTGCAGGCCTGGGCCGAAAGTAGCTTCGAGCGCCTCAAGCCGCTGTTCTCCCAGCGCAAAAAGGACGGTTTCACCCGCGAATGCCACGGTGATATTCACCTGGGCAACGCCACTTTGATCGACGGCCACGTGGTGATCTTCGACTGCATCGAGTTCAACGAGCCGTTCCGCTTCACCGATGTGTATGCCGATACCGGTTTCCTGGCGATGGACCTTGAAGACCGGGGCCTCAAGTCCCTGGCTCGCCGTTTTATCAGCCAGTACCTGGAACTGACCGGCGACTATCAAGGCCTGGAAGTACTGAACTTCTATAAAGCCTATCGCGCTCTGGTCCGCGCCAAGATCGCGCTGTTCAGCATGCCGAGCGAAGCCAGCCCGGTGCAACGCGCCACGACCCTGCGCCAATACCGCAACTACGCCAACCTGGCGGAAAGCTACAGCACCATTCCGTCGCGCTTCCTGGCCATTACCCACGGTGTGTCGGCCGTAGGCAAAAGCCACGTGTCCATGCGATTGGTTGAAGCCCTGGGCGCCGTGCGCCTGCGTTCAGACGTGGAGCGCAAGCGCCTGTTCGGCGAGCAACAGGTGGAAAACACGCCACACGCTGGCATCTATGCGGCCGACGCCAGTGTGGCAACTTACGCACGCTTGAATGAAATTGCCGATACCGTGCTACGCGCCGGTTACCCGGTGGTGCTGGATGCGACCTTCCTTAAACGCGAACAACGCGATGCAGCGGCCAAAGTAGCTGAGGCCACAGGCGCGCCCTTCCTGATCCTGGATTGCAATGCGCCGCAAGCCGTTATCGCCAGTTGGTTGGCGCAACGTCAGGCGGACAAAAATGATCCTTCCGACGCGACACTGACGGTTATCGAAGAACAGCAAGCCACTCGCGACCCGCTGACTGCCGAGGAGTTGCTCCTCAGCAAACGTGTTGAAACCAATGAAAGTGGCACCCTCGATGCGCTGGTGGCGCATATTCGTCAGCGCCTGCCTGGCCTGTAAGAAAAATTTCTTGGTCGTGTCGTCTACTTAGGGGGCACGACCAAGCAATAGTGGCACTATAATGGCGTCATAAATCCAACAGGAGTCGCCGTCATGAGTCACCCCAAGCTTCTTGATACGCCGCTTTACTCGCTCCTGCATAAAGACGATATCCGTGGCTTCAACCAGGAACGCCCTAAAGACGGGGTCATCGACATGCGCGGCGGCGACTTCCGCGGGCTGGATTTGCGTGAGCTGAACACCGCTGGCGTGGACTTCACCGATGCCTATTTTCGCTCTGCCGACCTGCGTGGCCTGGACCTGCGCGATTGCCCACTGGAAGGCGCCAGCCTGGCCCATGCACAGATATCCGGCACCTACTTCCCGCCAGAGCTGACCGCCGATGAGATCCTCATGTCGGTTAATTTCGGCACTCGCCTACGCTACCGCACCCGCTGAAACCCTCTGCTTAAGCCCCGGCTCGCTCAGCCTGGCCGGGGACTTCCTGCCTGCCTGAACTCGCCATTCTTATGAGCTTTAGGCCGTTTCCGACTAAAGAACTACGCTTTTCCTGCTGAGCGCTACACTCCTTTGCAGGCTTGCCTGGTCTCGATACCCACCGCACCATTCGGCCGTCGCAAGGAGGCTTGATGAACGATGAGCTGCAACACCTGAAAAACCTCGGCAAGACGTCCGCACAGTGGCTGCATGCGGTGGGCATCCACAGTGCGTCGGACTTGCGCCGCCTGGGAGCGGTCGATGCGTACCGGGCCGTACGTACGCGTGGCTTTCGCGCCTCCAAAGTCCTGTTGTATGCCATCGAAGGGGCGTTGATGGATGTGCACTGGAATGACATTCCTGCCGAGCGCAAGGAAGCCTTGAACCGTCAATTGGACGCCCTATCGGCACGCCAGAAGAATTAGCTCGTCGACTAACCCCAACATTTACAGGCATTGCGAACAAGCGTTTGAGAAAACGCAGAGAACATGCAAAAACAATGGTTGACTCTCAAATGAGAATCGTTATGATTATCACAACTGATCGCGAGATCAGCCGATAACTGAAAGACCATTGGTTCGGACTCTCAGATTATCTCCTCATCAGGCTAATCACGGTTATTTGACCCGGCTCTTGCCGGGTCTTTTTTTGCCTATAAAAAAGCCGATTTCAGCGCGCAATGATCAGTGGATGCCCACGCTCCGGATGGGGCTGCACTAGCACATCCAAACCAAACACAGCCTTCAACGGTTCAGGCTGCATCACCTGTACCGGCGTATCCAATGCGTGTGGCCGTCCCGCCTCCAGCAGCAGAATGCGATCGCAGTAACGCGCCGCCAGGTTCAAATCGTGAAGGATCACCAACACCGCCGCGCCCCGATCAGCAAAGGTGCGAATAGCCTGTAAGGTGGTGTGTTGATGCAAAGGATCCAGCATCGACGTTGGCTCATCCAACAGCAACGTCTGCCCGGCCTCGCCCGGCCATAACTGCGCCAGCACCCGTGCCAGATGCACCCGCTGGCGCTCGCCACCGGACAGCGCCAGGTAGCTGCGGCCGCTCAAGTGGCCAACATCTGCTGCCTGCAACGCCGCCTCAATGATCTCATCATCGCGGGCTCGCCCGGTCTGATGAGGCAGGCGACCCATGCCGACCACCTCTTCGACACGGAAAGCAAAGTCCAGCGTCGAGCTTTGCGGCAATACCGCCAGGCGCTGTGCCCGCTGCGCACCACTCCACTCACTCAACGGGCGCTGATCCAGCCACACGTTGCCTTGGTCGGGGTGCAGCTCACCGCACAATCCACCGAGCAGCGTACTTTTGCCCGCACCGTTGGGGCCCAACACGCCGAGCACTTCGCCCGGTAACAAGTCGAGGGTGACATCCGCCAATACAGTTTTGCGACCGCGACGGATCTGCAGGTCTTCCACACGCAGCATCAGGCACGCCCCCGCAACAACAAGTAAAGAAAAAACGGCGCGCCGATAAATGCGGTGACGATACCGATCGGCAACTCAGCCGGTGCCAGCGCGAGCCGTGCGACCAGATCGGCAAACAACAATAGGCTTGCACCTGCCAGAACCGATGCCGGCAACAACACTCGATGGTCCGGCCCCGCCAGCAAACGCACCAGATGCGGCACCACCAACCCTACAAAACCGATCATGCCCGCGGCAGCCACCGCAGCCCCGACGCCCAGCGCCGTGCAGAAAACCAACTCGCGCTTGAGCCCTTCTACATCGATGCCGAGATGATTGGCCTCCGACTCACCCAGCAGCAAGGCATTCAACGCCTTGGCCCGGCGCGGCAGCCATAGCGCCACGCCCGCGCTCACCAGCAAAAGCGGCCATAACCGTGAATAGCTGGCGCCGTTGAGGCTGCCCAGGTTCCAAAACGTCAGGGTGCGCAAAGTGGCGTCGTCCGCCAGGTAGGTAAACAGGCCCACCGCCGAACTGGCGAGCGCTGTCAGGGCAATGCCGGCGAGCAACATGGTTGCGACGTTGGTCTGCCCGTTGCGCCGCCCCAATCGATAAACCAGCGCGGTGACGCCCAGGCCGCCAAGGAATGCGCAGAGTGACAAAAGATAAGGCCCGAACGCATCGGGCAGCCCACCCAAAAACGAACCGCCGACGATCGCCACCGCAGCTCCAAGCGCAGCACCGCTGGAAACCCCGACTAACCCCGGATCAGCAAGGGGATTGCGAAACAACCCCTGCATCGCCACCCCCGACAAGGCCAACACACCACCGACAGCCAAGCCCAGCAACGTGCGCGGCAAACGGATCTGCCCCAGGATCAGCTCAGCCTGCTCCAGCCCTTGGGCCTCGATTGGCAACCCCATCAAGCGCAACGCGGCTTTGAGCGTATCCAGCAACGGTAAGCTGACAGGCCCCAGCGCCAACGAAAGCCAGATCGCCAAGACACACAACAACGCCAGCCCAACAAACAGCGTCTTGGGTTTTACCAGAGTGGTCATGGGGCTGGCTTGGCCTGGGAGGGGTAAAACCCGGCAGATAGGTCTGCGAGGCTTTGTGGTATACGCGGCCCCAGCCCGCCGACCAGCAAGGTCGGATCCACTTCAAACACTCGTCCGCTTTTGGCCGCCGGCGTGGACGCCAGGATCGGATTTTCCTTGAACAGCGCCGCACGCGCCGCATCTCCGGTCAGGGCACGATCCGCAAACACAAGCACATCCGGGCTCAACCCCGCCAATGACTCCACCGAAAACGGTTTGTAGCCCGTATGCGTCGCCAGATTGCGTCCTCCCGCCTGCTGCAACATCCAGTCAGCCGCTGTGTCTTTGCCCGCGATCAGCGGCTTGCCGCCTGCATGACCCAGCAACAGCAAAACGCCGGGGGCCTTTTGGGTGGACTGAGCTTTGGCGACCCAGCGCTTCTGCTGATCGAGCGCCTGCTCATATCCGGTAAACAATGCGTTGGCCCTGGCCTCAGCGCCCAGCAACTTGCCCAAGTGCTGGAGGTTACCCTTCAACGTCGGCAAGTCAGGCTGCGCCGAGAACATCTCCACCTGCACACCCGCGCTGCGGATCTGCGCCAGTATGGGCGGCGGGCCCATTTCTTCAGTACCCACCAGCAGCTGCGGGCGCAAACTCAAGATGCCCTCAGCCGACAACTGCCGCTGGTAACCAATGCTCGGCAACGCCTTGAGGGACTCAGGGTGCTGGCTGGTGGTATCCACGCCCACTAACTTCGACTCACCACCCAAGGCCGTCACCCATTCCGACAGCGCCCCACCGGCACTCACCCAACGTTGAGGCAGTTCAGAGGCTTGGGCCCCAGGGTTGACCAGCAGTCCGACAACAAGCGCAATAGCGCTGGCACTCAGGCGCATAACAGGGTTTCCTTCCAAGGGCAGGGCCGCTCAAACGCTCATCAATGTGACAGATAACCGCTGCCCCGCATCGTATTGAGCGCCCGGTCGGCCAACGGGCGAAGCCGGCATTTGATAATTGTTTGCATTTGAACGTCAAGGCACTTAAGGATTGAAATGAAGTTTCTCTGCTCCTCCGATACCCTCGCGCCAGACAGCAGCCTCGGTTTTGAAATCGATGGTTGCAAATTGTTGGCCGTGCGCCGGGACGGCATTGCCTACTTCTATATCAACCGCTGCCCCCATCGTGGGGTTCTACTGGAATGGCAGCCCGACCGGTTCCTCGACGACAGCGCCAGCCTGATCCAGTGCGCCACCCACGGCGCGCTGTTCCTGATCGAGAACGGCGAGTGCATCGCAGGCCCTTGCGCCGGGCAAAGCCTGACCGCCCTGCCCGGACGCGAAGACGCCCAGGGGTTGTGGGTGCAACTCTAGTCGAGCAGCACGTCCAGACGCCGGTCCACGCAGATCTCCTCGGATGTCACGCGCACGCCATACGCCAGCACTTCCACCCCGGCCGTCTTGGCTTCGCGCAGGGCAGCAGCGTAGGCCGCGTCGATCTCCACGGCCGGGCGCACAGCATCAATCCCCGAGAGGTTGACGCAATACAACTGCACCGCTCGCACACCGTCACGCGCCAGATGGGCCAGTTCGCGCAAATGCTTGGCGCCACGCTGGGTCACTGCATCCGGGAAAGCGGCAACCGAAGTGCCGTCAAAACCCAGGGTTACACTTTTGACTTCGATGTAGGCCGCGCCGTCGGGATAGTCCAGGCGGAAGTCGATGCGGCTTTTCTCCTGACCGTAAGGCACTTCACGCTTCAAGGCGGTAAAGCCGTTCAGCTCGGTGATGACACCCGCACGTAACGCTTCCTCGACCAACTGATTGGCACGCGCCGTGTTTACACACGCCAAGCGACCCTGGGGCGTCTCGGCGATTTCCCAGGTGCCCGGCAACTTGCGCTTGGGGTCATTGGAGCGACTGAACCAGACCTGCCCACCTTCGACCATGCAATTGAGCATCGAGCCGGTGTTAGGGCAATGAATGGTCAACAACTCGCCGGTAACGGTTTCGATATCGGTGAGAAAACGCTTGTAGCGACGAATCAGCCGCGCTTCTTCGAGGGGAGGATGAAAGCGCATCAGCCTTGCCAGCTCCGCAAGCCACGAGCGATCCGTTCCACCGCTTCCTGTAGCCGATCGAGGTTTTGCGTGTAGGCAAAACGCACATGGTGGCCGGCTTGGTAGCGGCCAAAATCTAGGCCTGGCGTAAACGCCACATGTTCGGTGTCGAGGAAGTGGCTGCAGAATGCGAAGGCATCACCGCCGAACGCGCTGATATCGGCATATAAATAGAACGCGCCCTCCGGCTCTACCGCGATGCCAAACCCAAGCTCGCGCAAGGCGGGCAGCAGGAAGTCGCGACGACGGCCGAACTCAGCGCGGCGCTCTTCCAGAATGCTAAGGGTTTGCGGGGTGAAACAGGCCAATGCCGCATGCTGGGCCATGCTCGGCGCACTGATGTAGAGATTTTGCGCGAGCTTCTCCAATTCACCCACCGCCGCCGGTGGTGCTACCAGCCAACCCAGGCGCCAACCGGTCATGCCGAAATACTTCGAAAAACTATTCAGGACGAACGCGTCGTCGTCGACTTCCAGCACGCTGGCCGCATCGGTGCCATAGGTGAGGCCATGGTAAATCTCGTCCACCACCAAATGACCGTTGCGCGCCTTGATCGCGCCGGAAAGCTCGGCCAATTCGTCACGTGTGAGGATCGTGCCGGTCGGGTTGGCCGGGGATGCCACCAATGCGCCCACACTGTCCTGATCCCAGTGTTTGGCCACCAGGTCAGCGGTCAACTGATAGCGCACTTCAGGACCGACCGGCACCAGTTGCGCCGCGCCCTCCACTAATCGCAGGAAGTGGCGATTGCAGGGGTAGCCAGGGTCGGCGAGCAGCCAATGCTTGCCCAGGTCCACCAGCAAACTGCTGGCGAGCAACAATGCGCCAGAGCCACCGGGCGTGATCAGGATGCGCTCGGGGTCCACGTTCAGCCCATAGCGCTGCTGGTAGAAACCGCTGATGGCCTCGCGCAACTCGGGCAAGCCACGGGCGGCGGTATAGCGCGTCTTGCCGTTGGCCAACGCTGCCTGGCCGGCCTGGATGATCGGCTCGGCGGTGGTGAAGTCCGGCTCGCCGATTTCCAAGTGGATCACGTCATGGCCGGCGGCTTGCAGCTCATTGGCCCGCGCCAGCAATGCCATGACATGAAAAGGTTCGATGGCGCGACTGCGCGCACTGTAGGGCTGAGCCATTAGCCTTCCTTAACGGTGAGGACAAATTCTGGATTCTACCGAACCCGCGCGGGAAAACATGTTCTATTGCCTGCCCGGCGGCATGTGCCGGCCGGGCAAGCGCCTGCAAAACGACTAAAATCAACATTCGAGGCAATGCATACCCAGCAATGGCGGGCTGTCGCAGTTTGCAAACGATTTGCCATAGGCCTCGACAACCGGGAGTGGCGCACCCCGAATCTATCTGGTAAGTTCGCCCGCTTGCAGCCGCAGGGCCGGCAGGTGTCGGTGACGTTGCAATCCTGCGCAATGGATTAGAAGAGTGAGAGGCGGTCTATTCATGTCCACCCAAGCAAAGCAACAGCAGCAGAGCCTCAGTGGCTTCACACCTTACGTCGAAGCGAAGGGTGAGGAGTACATGGGCAAGCCCATGCGCCAGCACTTCACCAAGATCCTGCAAAAGTGGAAGCAGGACTTGATGCAAGAGGTCGACCGCACCGTTGACCACATGAAGGACGAAGCCGCCAACTTCCCGGACCCGGCCGACCGTGCCAGCCAGGAAGAAGAGTTCGCCCTTGAACTGCGCGCCCGTGATCGCGAACGCAAGCTGATCAAGAAGATCGACAAGACGCTGCAACTGATCGAAGACGAAGAATACGGCTGGTGCGAATCCTGCGGCGTCGAGATTGGTATTCGTCGCCTGGAAGCCCGCCCAACCGCGGACCTCTGCGTAGACTGCAAGACCTTGGCTGAAATCAAGGAAAAACAGGTCGGCAAGTAATCCAGCCGAGCTGAACGAATGGGGCGTGCGAACGCCCCATTTTTGTTGCTGGCGTTTACCGAATTTCCAGTAGTATCCGGCCCATGACAGCCTCTACCTATATCGGGCGCTTTGCCCCCACGCCCAGCGGCCACTTGCATTTCGGCTCCCTGGTCGCCGCCCTCGCCTCCTACCTTGACGCCCGCGCCAACCATGGCCGCTGGCTGATGCGCATGGAAGACCTCGACCCACCCCGTGAAGAGCCCGGCGCCCAAGCGGCGATCCTGCACGCCCTGGAAAGCTACGGCTTTGAATGGGACGGTGAATTGGTCCGACAAAGCGGGCGGCATGAAGCCTACGCCAAAGTGCTTAATGACCTGTTCAACCACGGCCTGGCCTACGCCTGCACCTGCTCGCGCAAACAGCTTGAACCCTACAATGGCATCTACCCGGGCCTATGCCGCAATGCTGGCCACGACCAGCAAGACGCCGCCATCCGTTTGCGCGTTCCCGAGCTTGAGTACCACTTTACCGACCGCGTCCAAGGCGAATTCCGACAACACCTGGGCCGCGATGTAGGCGATTTCGTCATCCGTCGCCGCGACGGCCTCTACGCCTATCAACTGGCCGTCGTGCTCGACGATGCGTGGCAAGGTGTGACCGATATCGTGCGCGGTGCCGACCTGCTGGACTCGACGCCACGCCAACTCTACCTGCAAGAACTGCTCGGCCTGCGCCAACCGCGCTACCTGCACGTGCCGCTGATCATCCAGCCGGACGGCAATAAACTGGGCAAATCCTACCGTTCCCCGCCGTTGACACCCGACCAGGCCACGCCTTTGCTATTGAGAGCCCTGCGCGCCCTCGGCCAGCAACCCGATGACGAACTGTTGCACGCCAGCCCGCGGGAACTGCTGGATTGGGGGATTACGCACTGGGATGCCACGCAGATCCCGCGCACACTCACGCTGGCCGAAGCGCAATTGAGCTGAAGGCGCTTGCAGCTTGCCAAGCATCCGTTACCATCGCCGCACGTTTTTAGACAGAGGCCAACATGTACATCTATCGATTGGTCCTGCTGCTGGTCGTCGGGATCTACCTGTTCTCCCCCGCCATCATGGATTGGTGGATCGACGCCACGGGCGCCTGGTATCGCCCTTATCTGCTGTGGCTGATCCTGATCGTCGTGACTTTCATCCTGCAGAGCCAAAAAGATGCCGATGAGCTTTAGCCTCACCCAGATGCTGCTGATCAGCGCCGCCTACCTGGCCGCGTTGTTCGGAGTCGCCTGGATCAGTGAGCGCGGAATGATTCCGCGGGCGATCATTCGCCATCCGTTGACCTACACCTTGTCCCTCGGCGTATATGCCAGTGCCTGGGCGTTCTATGGCACCGTGGGCCTGGCCTATCAGTACGGTTATGGCTTTTTGTCCAGCTACCTCGGGGTGTCCGGCGCATTTCTGCTGGCGCCGGTGCTGCTGTACCCGATCCTGAAGATCACCCGCACCTACCAATTGTCTTCCCTGGCCGACCTGTTTGCCTTCCGCTTTCGCAGCACCTGGGCCGGCGCGCTGACCACTATTTTCATGCTGATCGGCGTGTTGCCGTTGCTGGCCCTGCAAATTCAGGCCGTGGCCGACTCCATCAGCATCCTGACCCGCGAGCCAGTGCAACATCGCGTAGCGCTGGCCTTCTGTGCGCTGATCACGCTGTTCACGATTTTCTTCGGTTCGCGCCATATCGCCACCCGCGAAAAACATGAAGGGCTGGTGTTTGCGATTGCCTTTGAGTCGGTGATCAAGCTGATCGCCATCGGCGGCGTCGGCCTGTATGCGCTCTACGGCGTGTTTGACGGCCCGCAGCAGTTGGAACTGTGGCTACTGCAAAACCAGACCGCCCTTGCCGCCCTGCACACGCCTTTGCAGGAAGGCCCGTGGCGCACGCTGCTGCTGGTGTTTTTCGCCTCAGCGATCGTGATGCCGCACATGTACCACATGACTTTTACCGAGAACCTCAACCCGCGCTCGCTGGTCAGTGCCAGTTGGGGCTTGCCGTTGTTCCTGCTGTTGATGAGCCTGGCGGTGCCGCTGATCCTGTGGGCCGGCTTGAAACTGGGCGCCACCACCAACCCTGAATACTTCACCCTCGGCATTGGCATTGCTGCCAACAGCCCGGCCTTGGCGCTGCTGGCTTACGTCGGTGGGTTGTCAGCGGCCAGCGGGCTGATCATCGTCACGACCCTGGCACTGTCGGGAATGGCGCTCAACCACCTGGTGCTGCCGCTGTACCAGCCGCCAGCCGAAGGCAATATCTACCGCTGGCTGAAATGGACACGCCGCGCGCTGATCGTCGCGATCATCATGGCCGGCTACGGGTTCTACCTGTTGCTGGGCACGGGGCAGGACCTGGCCAACCTGGGCATCGTTGCGTTTGTCGCCACCTTGCAGTTCCTCCCAGGCGTGCTGTCGGTACTGTACTGGCCGACCGCCAATCGCCGTGGTTTCATCGCCGGTTTGCTGGCCGGAATCCTGGTGTGGATCGTGACTATGCTGTTGCCGCTGGTCGGTAATCTGCAGGGTTTCTACATCCCGTTGCTGAACATGATCTACGTGCTGGATGACACCAGTTGGCACATGGCTGCGATTGCCTCCCTGGCCGCCAACGTCCTGATGTTCACCCTGATCTCCCTGTTCACCAACGCCAGCCCGGAAGAAACCAGCGCCGCCGAAGCCTGCGCGGTGGATAACGTTCGCCGTCCGCAACGCCGCGAACTGCATGCGGCCTCGCCCCAGGAGTTCGCCACGCAACTGGCCAAGCCCCTGGGCGCCAAGGCGGCGCAGAAGGAAGTTGAACAGGCGCTGCGTGATCTGTATCTGCCATTCGATGAGCGGCGCCCCTACGCCCTGCGCCGTCTGCGCGACCGCATTGAAGCCAACCTGTCCGGGCTGATGGGGCCGAGCGTGTCCCAGGACATGGTGGAAACCTTCCTGCCCTACAAGGCTGGCGGGGAAAACTACGTCACCGAAGACATCCATTTCATCGAGAGCCGGCTGGAGGATTACCACTCACGCCTCACCGGTCTCGCCGCCGAACTCGATGCCTTGCGCCGCTACCACCGCCAGACTTTGCAGGAATTGCCCATGGGCGTGTGCTCCCTGGCCAAGGACCAGGAGATCCTGATGTGGAACAAGGCCATGGAAGAACTCACCGGTATCGCAGCGCAGCGGGTGGTCGGTTCACGCCTCAATACCCTGGGCGACCCGTGGAAAGAATTGCTGCAAGGCTTCATCAACCTGCCCGACGAACATTTGCACAAGCAGCACCTGGCCCTCGACGGCCAGACCCGTTGGCTCAACCTGCACAAAGCCGCCATCGACGAACCCCTGGCGCCCGGTAACAGCGGCCTGGTGTTGCTGGTAGAAGACCTGACCGAAACCCAGATGCTCGAAGACAAGCTGGTGCACTCCGAGCGGTTGGCCAGCATTGGCCGACTGGCAGCGGGCGTGGCCCATGAAATCGGCAACCCGATCACTGGTATCGCCTGCCTTGCGCAGAATCTGCGGGAAGAGCGCGAGGAAGACGGCGAAATCACCGAGATCAGCGGGCAGATTCTCGAACAGACCAAGCGCGTTTCTCGCATCGTGCAGTCGCTGATGAGCTTCGCCCACGCCGGCGCCCATCAGAATCAGGATGAAGCGGTATGCCTGGCCGAAGTGGCGCAGGATGCCATTGGGCTGCTGGCCTTGAACCGGCGCAATTTCGAAGTACAGTTCTTCAATTTGTGCGATCCCGACCACTGGGTGGATGGCGACTCACAACGCCTGGCCCAAGTGCTGATCAACCTGCTGTCCAACGCCCGTGACGCCACCCCGGCCGGCGGTGCGGTACGCGTCAAGACCGAGGCTTTCGAACATACGGTCGATCTGATCGTCGAAGATGAAGGTAGCGGTATTCCACAGAACATCATGGACCGATTGTTCGAACCCTTCTTCACCACCAAGGACCCAGGTGAAGGTACCGGTCTGGGCCTTGCACTGGTCTATTCCATCGTTGAAGAGCATTATGGACAAATCACCATCGACAGCCCGGCTGACACCGAAAGCCAACGCGGCACCCGTATTCGGGTGACCTTGCCGCGTCATGTCGAAGCGACGTCCGCTGTGAACTGAGACCGTCGAGAGAATTGAATCAATGCCGCACATTTTGATCGTCGAAGACGAAACCATTATCCGCTCTGCCTTGCGTCGCCTGCTTGAACGTAATCAGTACCAGGTCAGCGAAGCCGGCTCGGTGCAGGAAGCCCAGGAGCGGTTCAGCATTCCCACGTTCGACCTGATTGTCAGTGACCTGCGCCTGCCCGGCGCGCCTGGCACCGAGTTGATCAAGCTTGGCCAGGGCACCCCGGTGCTGATCATGACCAGCTACGCCAGCCTGCGCTCGGCGGTCGACTCGATGAAGATGGGCGCGGTGGACTACATCGCCAAGCCTTTCGACCATGATGAGATGCTTCAGGCCGTGGCCCGTATCCTGCGTGACCGTCAATCGGCCAGCAGTGCGCCGGTCGAGCAACGTCCAGCGGGCAAAGCCGCCGACAAGCCGGGGGTTGATAACAGCAACGGCGAGATCGGCATCATCGGCTCTTGCCCACCGATGCAGGACCTGTACGGCAAGATCCGTAAAGTCGCGCCAACTGACTCAAATGTTTTGATCCAGGGCGAGTCCGGCACCGGTAAAGAACTGGTGGCCCGTGCCCTGCACAACCTGTCCAAGCGTGCCAAGGCGCCGATGATCTCGGTGAACTGCGCGGCGATCCCCGAATCCCTGATCGAGTCCGAGCTGTTCGGCCACGAGAAAGGCGCATTCACTGGCGCCAGCGCCGGGCGTGCGGGCTTAGTGGAAGCGGCGGACGGCGGCACGCTGTTCCTCGATGAAATCGGTGAACTGCCACTGGAAGCACAAGCGCGGTTACTGCGTGTGCTACAGGAAGGTGAAATTCGCCGCGTAGGCTCGGTGCAATCGCAAAAGGTCGATGTGCGCCTGATCGCGGCGACTCACCGCGACCTCAAGAGCCTGGCCAAGATCGGCCAATTCCGTGAAGACTTGTATTACCGTCTGCACGTGATCGCCCTCAAGCTGCCGGCCCTGCGTGAGCGTGGCGCCGACGTCAACGAGATCGCCAATGCCTTCCTGCTGCGCCAGAGCGCGCGTATCAACCGTACCGACCTGAAGTTCGCGCCGGACGCCGAGCAGGCGATTCGGCATTACTCATGGCCGGGTAACGTGCGGGAGTTGGAGAATGCGGTGGAACGCGCGGTGATCCTGTCGGAGAGCCCGGAGATTTCCGCCGAACTGCTGGGCATCGATATCGAGCTGAGCGACCTGGAGGACGACGATTTCATCGGCCTGGCCCCACAACAGGGCGGTAGCAATACCAGCCATGAACCGACGGAAGATTTGTCACTGGAAGATTACTTTCAGCATTTCGTCCTTGAGCACCAGGACCATATGACCGAGACCGAACTGGCGCGCAAACTGGGCGTTAGCCGTAAATGCCTGTGGGAACGCCGCCAGCGCCTGGGCATTCCACGGCGCAAGACCGGTGTGGCCAGCGAGAGTTAAGGGTGCGCGCCCACAGGTAACACCCACCAATGTGAAAAAACTGTTACCGCGGATATTTCGCGTAACAAAAGCCGGGGCTTACGGTAACGAAGCCCCGGCTTTTTTTGGCCTGTCAAAAACCCGAAACCACCTCAACCCCCCGGTTTTGCTAGGTGAGGCAAAAGTTGGCACGCACCCTGCTATATGCTTAGTACAAAAACAATAACAAGCTTTGTACAAGACAATAAAAATAAGACGAATCGACTCACGCATAACAAAAACAACACGGCGGAGGCGCAGCTAACTGATTCTTTTGGAGAGGCGTTGCATTTGGGGCTTGCCCCGCAACCAGGCCGAGAACAACAAAAACTGCCCTAAGGCAGAGCCTGAACTGGTTGGATCGTAGATCAGCAACACAGCGACCAAAGCAATCCGTTTGCTCTTGACTCCCGATTGGGAGTGTCATGAAGGTGAAGCTTCATGGCGAGGGCGATCAACAAAAACAAGAAGCCCGAAATCAATAATAAAAATAGAGCACGCAACTACTTCTGGGGGAGCTTCGGCTCCCCTTGTAGTTTCCGCGATTTGACCGTCCAGCAATCTCTTGAAGCTTTTGGCTTGGGGCTTGCAGCTTGTTCCTACACCATCCCCTGACTAAATGCTAGAATCCCCGCCCATCATGCGGTCATTCTTCGTTATGGCCGAACATTCCTTCAAACAGTGCATCCCATGCTGAAGAAGTTGTTCCAGTCATTCCGTTCTCCCTTGCGTCGTACGCAACACAAACGCAGCACGCCTGAAGTGCTCAACAGCAGCCAGCATTCGCTGCAACGCGCTCAATTCAGCCGTTATGCAGTGAACATCGTCGAACGTTTGCAGAACGCCGGCTACCAGGCTTATCTGGTGGGCGGGTGCGTACGCGACATGCTGCTCAATATCACGCCCAAGGACTTCGACGTCGCCACCAGTGCCACGCCTGAGCAAGTGCGTGCCGAATTCCGTAATGCGCGGATCATCGGCCGACGCTTCAAGCTGGTGCATATTCACTTCGGTCGCGAAATTATTGAAGTCGCCACATTCCGTGCCGGCCATCCGCAAAACGATGAAGAGGAAGACACCAATCAGTCCTCCCGCAACGAAAGCGGGCGCATCCTGCGCGACAACGTCTACGGCACCCTGGAAGAAGACGCGCAACGCCGCGACTTCACCATCAACGCCCTGTATTACGACCCGGTCAGCGAGCGCATCCTCGATTACGCCAATGGCGTACACGACATTCGCAACAACCTGATCCGCCTGATCGGCGACCCGGTCCAGCGCTACCAGGAAGACCCGGTCCGCATGCTGCGGGCCGTGCGTTTTGCTGCCAAGCTGAACTTCGGTATCGAGCGCCATACCGCCGCACCGATTCGCGAACTGGCACCGATGCTGCGGGAAATCCCCTCGGCGCGCCTGTTCGAAGAAGTGCTCAAACTGTTCCTCTCCGGTTATGCCGCCGACACCTTTGAAATGCTGGTGGACCTGCAGTTGTTCGACCCACTGTTCCCGGCCAGCGCCGAGGCTTTGGAATACAACCCGACGTACACCCACACCCTGATCAGCGAAGCGCTGATCAACACCGACCTCCGCATCAAGCAGAACAAGCCGGTCACCCCGGCATTCCTGTTTGCCGCGCTGTTGTGGCCAGCCTTGCCGAAACGCGTACTGCGCTTGCAGGAGCGTGGCATGCCGCCGATCCCGGCCATGCAGGAAGCCGCGCATGAACTGATCGCCGAACAGTGCCAGCGCATCGCTATTCCGAAACGCTTCACTATGCCGATCCGCGAGATCTGGGACATGCAGGAGCGTCTGCCACGCCGCAGCGGCAAACGCGCCGACCTGTTGCTGGACAACCCTCGTTTCCGCGCCGGCTACGACTTCCTGCTCCTGCGCGAAAGTGCCGGCGAGCAGACCGACGGCCTGGGCGAATGGTGGACCGATTACCAGGACGCCAATGACAGCGAGCGCCGCGACATGATTCGTGACCTCGGCAGCAAAGGCGACGGCGAAGGCCCGAAGAAACGTCGTCGCAGTGGCAGCAAGCGCAAGCGCAGTTCGGCTGACGCCTCGGGCGAATAAACGTGGAACGCATCTACATCGGCATGGGCAGCAACCTGGCTGCCCCGGACCAGCAATTGCGCAACGCTATCGAAGCACTGGCGCAATTGCCGGGCACCACGGTCGCGGGTGTGTCCGCCTTTTATCAAAGTGACTCCCTGCTCCCAGGCCAACCGCGCTACACCAATGCGGTTGCCGCCCTGGACAGTAGCCTTGCGCCCCTGGAATTGCTGGATGCGCTGCAAGCCATCGAAAACGACCAGGGCCGCGAACGCCTTGAACGCTGGGGCCCGCGCACGCTCGACCTCGATATCCTGCTGTTTGGCGATCAACTGATCGATGAACCGCGCCTCAAGGTCCCGCACTACCAGATGCACCTGCGCGCATTTGTGCTGTATCCGTTGGCCGAACTGGCACCCGCTACTCTGCAATTACCCAATAGCCAGCAACTAAGTGACCTACTGGCTGCGTGCCCATTCGTCGGACTGGAACGCCTCCCCCTGTAGGAGCGAACTTGCTCGCGAAAATCGTTAACGATAACGCGCGCAACCTGATTCAACGCGGGGTCAACACGTTCTTCGCGAGCAAGCTCGCTCCTACAATCGCGTCAGTAACAGCGGTAACACCGTCATCGTAACAATGCGGTAACACATCCAATTGACTTCCCGTGTCCTCCTCACGACTATAGGCGTCCCGCTGCCGCCAACCCGGCGCTAAAGGGCGCAATCCAGGCCATATAAGCACTGCTCTCAAGACAGTGCGCCTGTATAAACGAAGACTCACGCGCGTTACTCGCTGTTTCCAAGCGCCTGAATGAGGACCCTTTTCATGCCAGACATTACCCTGACCACCTTGCAGAGCCTCAAGCTCAAAGGTGAAAAAATCGCCATGCTGACCTGCTATGACGCCACCTTCGCCCACGCCAGTTGCCAGGCTGGGGTTGAAGTGTTGCTGGTGGGCGACTCCCTCGGCATGGTTCTTCAAGGGAATGACAGCACCCTGCCCGTCACCACCGATGAACTTGCGTATCACACGGCCAGTGTCAAACGCGGTAACGATGGCGCCTTCATCATCGCCGACCTGCCGTTCATGGGTTACGCGACGCTTGAACAGACCTTCCAGAATGCCGGCAAGCTGATGCAAGCCGGGGCGCACATGATCAAAGTCGAAGGCGCAGTGTGGCTGGCCGAGTCGATCCGCCTGCTGGCTGAACGCGGCGTGCCGGTGTGCGCACACATGGGCCTGACGCCACAGTCGGTGAACATCCTCGGCGGCTACAAGGTACAAGGCCGCAATGAGGCCCAGGCGCGGCAGATGCGCGCCGATGCCATCGCTCTGGAACAGGCCGGCGCGGCAATGATCCTGCTCGAATGCGTGCCGAGCGAACTGGCGGCAGAAATCACCCAGGCCGTGAAAGTGCCGGTGATCGGGATTGGCGCAGGCTCGGCCACCGATGGCCAGGTGCTGGTGCTGCACGACATGCTCGGCCTGTCGATCAGCGGCCGTGTGCCGAAGTTCGTCAAGAACTTCATGGCCGGCCAGGACAGCATTCACGCCGCATTGAGTGCCTACGTTGCCGAAGTCAAAGGCGTGACCTTCCCTGGCGCCGAACACGGATTCTCTGCATGAACACCGTAAAAACCGTACGTGAATTGCGGGCTGCGGTTACCCACGCCCGTAACGCCGGCAAGCGCATTGGCTTTGTGCCGACCATGGGCAACCTGCACAGCGGCCATGCCACTTTGGTGACCAAGGCCGCCCAGCAGGCGGATTTCGTGGTGGCCAGCATCTTCGTCAACCCGCTGCAGTTTGGCGCTGGCGAAGACTTGGACAAGTATCCACGCACCCTGGCCGCCGACCAGGAAATGCTGCTGCAAGCGGGCTGCAACCTGCTGTTCGCGCCCACCGTCGACGAAATGTACCCCGGCGGCATGACCGGCCAGACCCGCGTCAGCGTGCCACAATTGTCTGAAGGCCTGTGCGGCGCCAGCCGTCCCGGGCATTTCGAAGGCGTGGCGACCGTGGTCAGCAAGCTGTTCAACATGGTCCAGCCGGACATGGCGGTGTTTGGCCAGAAGGATTACCAGCAACTGGCCGTGATCCGCGCCATGGTCCACGACCTGAACATGCCGATCCAGATCATCGGCGAGCCCACCGTGCGCGCCGACGACGGCCTCGCGTTGTCGTCGCGTAACGGCTACCTCACCGACGAGCAACGCGCCATTGCGCCAGTGCTGTACCGCAGCCTCAGTCAGATTGGCGCCGCGATCAAAGCCGGTGACCACGACTTCGCCAAGCTGCGCGCCGAACAGGTCCAGCAGATCGAAGCCGCCGGGTTGCGCCTGGACTACCTCGAAGTACGCCAGGGCGTGCATTTGCGCCCGGCCACGGCTGAAGATCGGGATATCGTGATCCTGGTAGCCGCCTATCTCGGCGCTACCCGGCTCATCGACAACCTGCACCTGACCCTCGACTGACCCCTTCCAATCGCCCTCCTCGCTGCGTCAATAAAAAGGGCCGGTATAAAAAAGTACCGGCCTTAGCGCAGACAAAGCCAAGACATATCGACACGCTAGGTTTAATGTAATCGCCCTGCGCTATGGTTAGCGCTGTCCGGAACCCAATGCTTGATCAAAGACTGGACGTTCCGGGCTTAGAAGTGTCCTAAAGGCAGTCCCCGTAATAAAAGGAAACCCGCAGCGATGGCGTACTACCGCACTCCTCATGACGTTACCGCTCTGCCCGCCTGGCAAGCGCTCAATCAACATCGCCAAGCCATGCAGGATTTCAGCATGCGCGAAGCGTTCAATGCCGATCCTCAGCGTTTTTCCCAGTTCACCCTGAGCAGCTGCGGACTTTTCCTCGATTACTCGAAAAACCTGATCACCAGCGAAACCCGTGACCTGCTCGTGGGCCTCGCCAAAGAAGTCGGCCTCAAAGACGCGATCGACTCGCTGTACGCCGGCGAGCCCGTCAACTCCTCAGAAGGCCGCCCGGCCCTGCACACCGCCTTGCGTCGCCCGGTGGGCGACAAGCTGTCGGTGAATGGCGTGAACATCATGCCGGACGTGCACAAGGTGCTGAACCAGATCACCGACTTGGTCGGGCGCATTCACGATGGCCTGTGGCGTGGCTACACCGAGAAGCCGATCACCGACGTGGTGAACATCGGTATCGGTGGCTCGTTCCTCGGCCCGGAGTTGGTCTCCGAAGCGCTGTTGTCCTACGCCCACAAAGGCGTGCGTTGCCACTACCTGGCGAACATCGACGGCAGCGAGTTCCACGAGCTGACCATGAAGCTGCGCGCCGAGACCACACTGTTTATCGTCTCGTCGAAATCCTTCAATACCCTCGAAACCCTGAAAAACGCCCAGGCCGCACGCGCCTGGTACCTGGCCCAGGGTGGCTCGGAAGCCGAGCTGTACCGCCACTTCATCGCCGTATCGAGCAACAACGCGGCGGCTGTGGCCTTTGGCATCCGCGAAGAAAACATCTTCCCGATGTGGGACTGGGTCGGCGGTCGTTACTCGCTGTGGTCGGCCATCGGCTTGCCAATCGCCCTGGCGATCGGCATGTCCAACTTCAAGGAACTGCTGTCCGGTGCCTACACCATGGACCAGCATTTCCAGAACGCCCCATTCGAACAGAACATGCCGGTGCTGCTGGGTCTGCTGGGCGTGTGGTACGGCAACTTCTGGGGTGCGCAGAGCCATGCGATCCTGCCGTACGACCACTACCTGCGTAACATCACCAAACACTTGCAACAGTTGGACATGGAATCCAATGGCAAGAGTGTGCGCCAGGACGGTACACCCGTCGCCACTGATACCGGCCCAGTGATCTGGGGTGGCGTAGGTTGCAACGGCCAGCACGCTTACCACCAGTTGCTGCACCAGGGGACCCAACTCATCCCGGCCGACTTCATCGTGCCGATCGTCAGCTTCAACCCGGTGTCCGACCACCATCAGTGGCTGTACGCCAACTGCCTGTCCCAGAGCCAGGCGCTGATGCTCGGCAAGACCCGCGCCGAAGCCGAAGCCGAGCTGCGTGAAAAAGGCATCCCGGAAGACGAAGTGCAGAAGCTGGCACCGCACAAGGTGATCCCGGGTAACCGTCCGAGCAACACCATCGTGGTCGAGCGCATCAGCCCGCGTCGCTTGGGCGCCTTGGTTGCGATGTATGAGCACAAAGTGTTCGTACAGAGCGTGATCTGGGGTATCAACGCCTTTGACCAATGGGGTGTGGAACTGGGCAAAGAGCTGGGCAAGGGCGTCTACAACCGCCTGACCGGCGCCGAAGAAACCTCGGCCGAAGATGCGTCGACCCAGGGCCTGATCAACTACTTCCGCGGTCGTCACCGCGGCTGATCCAGGTATCGCAGGGCCAACGTCCGTTTGGACGTTGGCCTTGAACCCTCCCCTTGCAGGGTGCATCTTTATCACTTGTGGCCAAAACAAGAATAAGGATCGCTCATGTTCGATATCAGCACGTTCCCCACCGCCGATGCCGTCCGCCGGGCTGCGCAACTCAGTCAGGAGGACTACCAGCGCCTCTATCGCCAATCCATCGATCAGCCGGATACGTTCTGGGCTGAACAGGCCAAAGGCTTTCTCGACTGGATAACCCCCTGGCACACCGTCCAACGCTCAGACATCAACACCGGCGCAGCCCAGTGGTTTGCCGGCGGCCAACTGAATGTCAGCTACAACTGCATCGACCGTCACCTCGCCCTGCGCGCCGATCAGCCGGCCTTCATCTGGGAAGGCGATGATCCGACAAAATCTTCCAAAATCACCTACCGCCAACTGCACCAGAACGTCAGCCGCCTGGCCAATGTGCTGAAAAGCCGTGGCGTAAAAAAAGGCGACCGGGTGTGCATCTACATGCCGATGATCCCTGAAGCCGCCTACGCCATGCTCGCTTGCACGCGGATCGGCGCGGTACATTCCGTGGTGTTTGGCGGCTTCTCGCCGGATGCCTTGCGTGACCGTATTCTCGACGCCGACTGCCGCACCGTAATCACTGCGGACGAAGGCGTGCGCGGTGGTAAACCGGTAGCACTGAAACAGAATGTCGACAAAGCCCTGGCCAGTTGCCCGAATGTGAGCACGGTGCTGGTGGTAGAACGCACCGCAGCGACCGTTAACTGGAGCGAAGGCCGCGATCTCAAGTATCAACAAGCCCTGGATGCGGCCAGCAGCGACTGCCCGCCCGAGCCAATGGACGCCGAAGACCCGCTGTTCATCCTCTACACCTCCGGCAGCACCGGCAAACCCAAAGGTGTGCTGCACACCACCGGCGGCTACCTGCTGCAAGCCGCAATGACCTTCAAATACGTGCTCGACTACCGCGAGGGCGAAGTGTTTTGGTGCACCGCCGATGTGGGCTGGGTCACCGGCCACAGTTACATCGTGTACGGCCCGCTGGCCAACGGCGCGACTTCGCTGATGTTCGAAGGCGTGCCGAGCTACCCGGACAGCTCACGCTTCTGGCAGGTGATCGACAAGCACAAGGTCAATATTTTCTACACCGCCCCTACCGCGTTGCGTGCCTTGATGCGCGAGGGCCATGGCCCGCTGGAGAGCACCTCTCGCGCCAGCTTGCGCCTGCTGGGCAGCGTCGGCGAACCGATCAACCCGGAAGCCTGGGACTGGTACTTCAATGCCGTCGGCGAACAGCGCTGTCCAATCGTGGATACCTGGTGGCAGACCGAGACCGGCGGCATCATGCTCAGCCCCTTGGTCAGCGCACAGCGCATCAAGCCCGGCTGCGCGACCCAGCCGATGTTTGGCGTACAGCCCGTGCTGCTCGACGAACAGGGCAAAGAATTCAGCGGGGCCGGCAGCGGCGTACTGGCGATCAAAGCGAGCTGGCCGGGGCAGATACGCAGCGTGTACGGCGATCCGCAACGCATGATCGACACCTATTTCAAACCTTACCCCGGCTACTACTTCACCGGTGACGGTGCGCGGCGCGATGAAGACGGCGACTACTGGATCACCGGGCGCATCGACGATGTGATCAACGTGTCCGGCCACCGTATCGGCACCGCCGAGGTAGAAAGCGCGCTGGTCCTGCATGACCAGGTGGCCGAGGCCGCCGTAGTAGGCTACCCCCATGACATCAAAGGCCAAGGCATCTATGCGTTTGTCACGCCCATGAATGGGGTGGAACCCGACGATGCGCTGAAAAAGCACCTGCTGGAGCTGGTCGGCAAGGAAATCGGCAGCTTTGCCAAGCCGGAACTGATCCAATGGGCTCCGGCCTTGCCGAAAACCCGCTCCGGCAAGATCATGCGCAGGATTTTGCGCAAGATCGCCTGCAACGAACTCGACAGCCTCGGTGATACCTCGACCCTGGCCGACCCGAGCGTGGTGGATGGCCTGATCGACAAACGCTTGAACCGATAGGAACCCCTGAGTCGCCATGGAATTTATCCGCAGCCGTATCGAAAGCCAGTTGATGAGCCTGACAGGCCTGTCGCTGGGCCAACTGGACCTGGAAAACCCCAAGGGCGACCCCGGCCTGTTCGGGCCCGATTCGGTGAGTTGGCAGGTGCATGGCGACTTCAGCAGCATGCTCATCGGCGGCATCAGCGCCTTGATGCTGCAAGCCTTGCACCCACTGGCCCTGGCGGGCGTGTGGGACCATTCGAACTTTCGTCAGGACATGCTCGGGCGGTTGCGGCGCACCTCGCAGTTCATCTCGGGCACGACGTTTGGTTCGCGCAAAGACGCCGAATGGCTGATCGAAAAAGTCCGCACCATTCACCTCCAGGTCGTCGGCCACGCTCCGGACGGGCGACCTTATGCGGCCAGCGACCCAGAGTTGCTGAACTGGGTGCATGTGGCGGAGGTCAGTAACTTCCTCGCCGCTCACCTGCGCTATCGCAACCCGCAGCTTTCAGGTGGAGACCAGGACCGTTACTACAGCGAAATTGCCTTGGTCGCCGAACAGTTAGGTGCGCGGCATGTTCCGCGCTCTCGGCAGGAAATTTCAGATTATCTGGCACGTATCCGCCCACAATTGCTGTGCGACGATCGCAGCCGCGAAGTACTGCGTTTACTGCTTGACGCGCCCTCCCCCAGCCTACTGGCCAAGCCCTTTGGCAGTTTGATGATGCAAGCCGGAATCGACCTGCTGCCGGATTGGGCCAGCGCCATGCTCGACCAACACCAAAGCCCGCTGCAACGCCAGATGATCCGTGCCGGGGTCAAGCGCAGTGCACCGATGCTGCGTTGGGCGATGCGCAATGGTTCGGTGCAACGCGCGCATCGGCGGATGGGGTTGATGTAGGCCACGGCGCATAGCTGTTAAACTTCGCGCCCTTATTTCCCCAGCAAGGCGCGCTCCATGTCTTCTCTGAATCAGGCGCTGCGCGCCGCCCTCGATCATCGCCAAGACCTGATCAATGAGCTGCACGCCCAATGCACTGACTGCTATCGCCTGTTCCATGGCAGCCAGGAAGGCGCCGGCGGCCTGACCATCGACCGCTACGGCCCGCAATTGCTGGTGCAGAGCTTCCACCAATGCCTGGAAACCGCAGAGCTGCTGGACCTGCATCAACAGGTCAACCAGTACATGGGCCTGGAACTATTGCTGGTGTACAACGACCGTTCCCGTGGCAACTCGCGCATCGACCGCGAAGACACGGTTTATCGTGCCGAGTCCGCTGCGCTGGAAGACCTGATCGGCCACGAGTGGGGCCTCAATTACCGCGTGCGCGGGCGCCATGCCGGGCAGGACCCGCTGCTGTTCCTGGATTTGCGTAACACCCGTGGCTGGGTCAAGGCGCACAGCGCCGGCAAAAGCGTGCTGAATCTGTTTGCGTATACCTGCGGCGTTGGCCTGAGCGCGGCCGCCGGGGGTGCGCGCGAGGTGTGCAACCTGGACTTCGCCGAGGGCAACCTGGCGGTCGGTCGCGAAAATGGCCTGCTGAACCCGCAACTGCCGACTATGGAATTTGTGCAGTCGGATTACTTCCCGGCGATCCGCCAATTGGCGGGCCTGCCGATCACCCAACGGCGCGGGCAGAAGCTGCCGAGTTATCCACGCCTGGAGCAGCGTCAATACGATCTGGTACTGCTCGACCCGCCAGCCTGGGCCAAAAGCGCGTTTGGCACAGTCGACTTGCTGCGCGATTACCAGAGCCTGCTCAAGCCCGCGCTGCTAGCCACCGCCGACAATGGCGTGCTGATCTGCTGCAACAACCTGGCGAAAGTCAGCATGGAGGACTGGCGTGAACAAGTCCTGCGATGCGCGGAAAAGGCCGGACGCCCCGTACGTGACTGGACAATCATGACGCCAGGCGCGGACTTCCCCTCACAGGATCAGCAGCCGCCCCTGAAAACCCTGATACTCCAGCTGTAAGACGTTTCCCAAAGGACCCGTTCTTCGGAACCGAAATCCCGTGCCATACTCCAAGGCACTCTTGTTTGACATAGATGGCGCCGCCCCATGCCCAAAGGATTGATTCGCGCCGCTGGCGCCTTGTTGACTGCCCTTGCCCTGTACAGCTTGCTGGGTTTCCTGATTCTCCCTGGTGTCGCGCTGCGCATTGCCAACCAGCAACTGGCCAATTACGCCACGGTGCCGGCTCGGATTGAGCGGATCGAGCTCAACCCGTTCAGCCTGGAAGTAACGGCATGGGGGCTGAAAATCGGTGAGCCAGGCAAGGAACAAGTGGGTTTCGAGCGCCTCTACGCCAACCTGCAGATCGACAGCCTCTGGACCCGCGCCCTGCATCTCGCGGATGTACAACTGGACAAACCCAAGACCGAGCTGTTGTTCGACAAGTCCGGCCAATTGAACCTCGCGCAGTTGTTCAAGCTGCCACCCAGCGAGTCAACCCCGACCGATCCGAATGCCAAACCGTTTCCGCTGCGCATCGACAGCATCAAGCTGGCGGGCGGCTATGTGCATTTCGAAGATTTGCGTCCCAGCGAACCCATCGAATTCCTCTACGACAAGCTCGACTTCGAGCTGAAAAATCTCAGCACTCTGCCTGAAGACAACGCCGACATGACGTTGGTGGCAGCCGGGCCTGCAGGCGGACAGATCGACTGGAAAGGTAATTTCAGCCTGGTGCCGATCACCTCCGAAGGCACATTGAAAGTCACCGATGGCAAGATGAAAGCCTGGTGGCCGTACGTCCGCGACGCGCTGCCATTGGTGCTGGAAGACGGTGTGCTCAACTTCAGCACCGAGTACAAATTCAGTCTGGCCAAAGAGACCGAACTGAGCCTGACCAACACGGCCGCGAGCATTGCGCCATTTGCCATCAAGGCGCCGGACGGCCGCCCCTTGGTGCGCCTGGAGCGCCTGGACGTCAGCGAAACCACCGTGGACCTGGCCAAGCAGCAGGTCGTCGTCGGCAAGATCCGCAGCAACAAACTGGAAACCTGGGCGGCACTGGAAGCCGATGGGCAGTTGGACTGGCAGAAACTGTTCGCCAGCCAGCCGAGCAAACCGGCCAAGGCACCGGAGCCCAAAAATGCACCCGCCACCGCAGACTCGCCAAAAGCCGAGCCTGCGGCGCCAAGCAAACCCTGGCAGGTGCTGCTCAAGGACGTGCAGTTGCGCAACTATCAGGTGCACCTGGCTGACCGCCAGGCCAAACCGGCAGTCGCGTTGGAAGTAGGCCCGCTGAACGTCGATGTGCAGAACTTCGATAGCCTCAACCAGAACCCCTTCACCTTGAAAGTCGACACGGGCCTGGGTAAGCAAGGCAAGGTCCAGGCGACCGGCGAGGTTAACCTCAACCCGGTCAGCGCCAAGCTGAAAGTGAATACCCAGGACATCGACCTGCGCGTCGCGCAGTCCTATATCAGCCCGTTCATCCGCTTGGAACTGCGTAGCGGCATGCTCGGCAGCAATCTGGATGTGAACCTGAAAAGCACCGATCCTTTGAAGCTCCAGGTCACAGGCCGAGCGCAGGTCGACCAGTTGCACACCCTGGATACCCTCAAGACCCGCGACTTCCTCAAATGGCAGCGCTTGGTGCTCGAAGGCGTGAATTATCAGCACGGCGACAGTCTGTCGATCGATAAGGTCAACCTGCTGCAGCCGTATGCACGTTTCATGATCAACGATGACCGCACCACCAACGTGGATGACCTGTTGATCCCACAACCCGCTGACAAATCACCCAAGCCCGCCAGCAGGGAAAAGCCGCTGGGCATTCGTATCGGCCAGATTGCGATCAACGACGGTTCGGCCAACTTTGCCGACTTCAGCCTGACGCCCAACTTCGCCACGGCGATTCAACAGCTCAACGGGCAAATAGGCACTATCGACAGTCGCCAGGCCAAACCGGCCAGCGTCGATATCAAGGGCAAGGTTGACCGTTATGCGCCGGTGACCATCAAGGGCAGCGTGAACCCGTTCGATCCGATGGCGGCGTTGGATATCGCAACCAGCTTCAAACGCGTTGAGCTGACCACCTTGACGCCTTACTCCGGCAAGTTCGCCGGTTTCCGTATCCGCAAGGGGCGACTGAACCTCGACCTGCACTATGTGATCACCAAGGGTCAGCTGAAGGCCGAGAACAAAGTGGTGGTCGAGCAATTGCAACTGGGCGATAAAGTCGACAGCGCCGATGCCGTGGACTTGCCGATTCGCCTGGCAATCGCGTTGCTCAAGGACTCCGACGGCAAGATCTCCATCGAACTGCCGGTGACAGGCGATCTGAATAACCCGCAGTTCAGCGTGATGCCGATTGTTTGGCAGACCCTGCGAAACCTGGTAGTGCGTGCAGCAACGGCGCCCTTCAAGTTTATCGGTGGGTTGGTGACGGGCGGCGGCTCGGAAGACCTCGGCAATGTATCGTTCGCCGCCGGTTCCAGCGAACTGAACAAGGATGCTGAGGGCGCCCTGAACACCTTGGCCAAAGCACTGAAAGAACGCCCTACCCTGCGCCTGGAGATCGAAGGCACAGCGGCAGCCAGCAGCGATGGACCTTTCCTTGCCGCTCAGCGACTGGAACGTGAATACCAGTACAACTACTACAAGATTCTTCAACGTCGTGGCGACAAGGTTCCAGCCCAAGCGTCGTTACTGGTTGTACCCGAAAAGGAGAAAGCGCCATTGCTGGAAGGCATCTACCGCACCCGCCTGAAACAACAACCGCCGGCCGAATGGAAAGACCTGAGCAGTGATGACCGTAGCGCGAAACTGCGTGACGGCGTGATCAAGTTCTGGAGTGGCAGTGATGTGCTACTGCGCCAACTGGGCCAAGACCGCGCCAGTACCATCAAAGACTACCTGGTGGACAAAGGCCAGCTGGAAGATGACCGGGTGTACTTCATTGATGCCAACTTGGGCCAGGCCGAGAAGGATGGCCGGGTCGTGACGCCGATGCATCTGGACGCCGAATAACTCAAAGCAACACAACTCCAAATGTGGGAGCGGGCTTGCCCGCTCCCACATTTGATTCTCATACCTGTAACATTTGTATTCCAGCCCAGAATAGAACAGGCCCCGACACAAGTGCCGGGGCCTGTAATGACCACATCCGTGTGGTCGGTCGCATGAACTCCAGAGGTGCATCAGGTGGATATCTAACTCACCCTAAGCCGCCGCCATTCGGTTCAGACGAAACGGGTGCGTTACTCTGCTTTCAGGCCGTCGGCCGATACAGCTTTAACGCCTTTGATTTTCTTGGTGATGTTCACCGCGGTAGTTTTCTGGGCTTCAGTGACCGCTGCGGTCGAAGACAGGGACACTACACCTTTGTTGGTTTCGACTTTGATGTCGGTACCAGGAATGCCTTTTTCGGTTACCAGATCAGCTTTGACTTTGGTGGTGATCCAAGTATCCGAGGTGGACTCTTTAGCGCTAGCAGCTGCGCCCTTGGTTTTATCGATACCATCAGCTTTGGTTGCGCCGCCAGCCAGTAGGCCATCAGCAGAAACAGCAGTGACACCTTTAATTTTCTTGGTGATGGCTACAGCGGTCGCTTTTTGCGAGTCCGAAATAGCGACTTCGGAGGACAGGGAAACCACGCCTTTGTTGGTTTCAACCTTGATGTCCGAACCAGGAATACCTTTCTCGGTCAGCAGGTCAGCTTTCACTTTGGTGGTGATCCAGGTATCCGAGGTGGACTCTTTAGCCTTGGTCACTTCACCGGCCGCCAGCGTCATAGGGGCTTGGGAAGTCTGAGCAAAGGCTACGTTAGCACCCATGGCCAGGGTCAGAGCGGTAGCAGTAGCGAGAGCGAACTTCTTCATACGAGTAACTCCTGTTTTATTAAAAGTCTGCAGTACGTAAACCTTGATGCTGCAGCGTTAACAGGGATATTGCAGGCAGTGTGCCAAGTCTGATGAGCCAATAAAACTCATACAAAACAATAACTTATAAAAACACCTAATTTTCGGAATCGTGCAAGTTGCATGAATACCATCGTGGCTGCATGCAAGTTGCGGCTTTTGGATTCAGCTAAACGGCTGATTTCCCGCTACTTTCCAGCGCCCATAAAAAAAGGACTCCGAAGAGTCCCTTTTTCAGCTGAAAGCTCGGGGGATTAAACGCCCGAAGCCTTGGCTGCTGCTACGTCCTTGATGGACAGTTTGATACGGCCGCGGTTGTCCACGTCCAGTACCAGCACTTCCACTTCCTGGCCTTCCTTCAGGATGTCGGTCACTTTCTCAACGCGAGCGTCGCTCAGCATGGAGATGTGAACCAGACCGTCCTTGCCCGGCAGGATGTTGACGAATGCGCCGAAGTCGACGATGCGCTCAACCTTACCGACGTAGATCTGGCCGATTTCGGCCTCAGCAGTGATGCCCAGAACGCGCTGACGTGCTGCTTCAGCCGCTTCCTTGGTTTCGCCGAAGATCTTGATCGAGCCGTCGTCTTCGATGTCGATCGAAGCCTTGGTTTCTTCGCAGATCGCACGGATAGTCGCGCCGCCTTTACCGATGACATCACGGATTTTGTCGGTGTCGATTTTCATCGCGATCATGGTCGGAGCATTTTCCGACAGTTCGGTGCGGGACTGACCAATGATCTGGTTCATCTGACCGAGGATGTTCAGGCGCGCTTCCAGGGCTTGGCCCAGGGCGATTTCCATGATTTCTTCGGTGATGCCTTTGATCTTGATGTCCATCTGCAGCGCGGTCACACCTTTGGCGGTACCGGCTACTTTGAAGTCCATGTCGCCCAGGTGGTCTTCGTCACCCAGGATGTCGGTCAGGATGGCGAACTTCTCGCCTTCTTTAACCAGGCCCATGGCGATACCGGCAACCGGCGCCTTCATCGGCACACCCGCGTCCATCAGTGCCAGGGAAGCACCGCAAACGGAAGCCATGGAGCTGGAACCGTTGGACTCGGTGATTTCCGACACAACACGGATGGTGTACGGGAACACGTCAGCTGCAGGCAGCATGGCGGCGATCGAACGACGGGCCAGACGGCCGTGACCGATTTCGCGACGACCAGCGCCACCCATGCGACCACACTCGCCCACCGAGAACGGAGGGAAGTTGTAGTGCAGCATGAACGGGTCTTTTTTCTCGCCTTCCAGGGTGTCCAGCAGTTGTGCGTCACGGGCGGTGCCCAGGGTCGCGACTACCAGAGCCTGGGTTTCACCACGGGTGAACAGCGCCGAACCGTGAGTCTTCGGCAGAACGCCGACTTCGATGTTCAGCGGACGTACGGTACGGGTGTCGCGACCGTCGATACGTGGCTTGCCGTTAACGATGTTTTCGCGAACGGTGCGGTATTCGATTTCACCGAAAGCCGCTTTGACGTCGCTGGAGGAAGGCTGGCCTTCTTCACCGGACAGCTTGGCCACAACCTGATCCTTCAGCTCGCCCAGGCGAGCGTAACGGTCGGCCTTGACGGTGATGGTGTAGGCGTCGGAGATGGCAGCGCCGAACTCGGAGCGGATAGCGCCCAGCAGTTCGGTCGCTTCAGCTTGTGGAGCCCAGGTCCAGGTTGGCTTGGCAGCTTCGGCAGCCAGCTCGGTGACGGCCTTGATGACAGCCTGGAACTCGTCGTGGGCGAACAGTACAGCACCCAGCATCTGGTCTTCGGTCAGCTCTTTGGCTTCCGATTCAACCATCAACACGGCTTCCGAGGTACCGGCTACAACCATGTCCAGGCTCGAAGCTTTCTGTTGCTCGTAAGTCGGGTTCAGCAGGTAGCCGGTGCTTTCGTGGAAAGCAACGCGGGCAGCGCCGATCGGGCCATCGAAAGGAATGCCGGAGATGGCCAGGGCAGCCGAAGTACCGATCATCGCAGCGATGTCCGGATCGGTCTTTTTGCTGGTGGAAACGACGGTGCAGACAACCTGCACTTCGTTCATGAAACCTTCTGGGAACAGCGGACGGATCGGACGGTCGATCAGTCGGGAAGTCAGGGTTTCTTTCTCGGAAGGACGGCCTTCACGCTTGAAGAAACCGCCAGGGATCTTACCGGCAGCGTAAGTCTTTTCCTGGTAGTGAACGGACAGAGGGAAGAAGCCTTTGCTCGGGTCAGCGGTCTTGGCGCCAACTACAGTCACCAGAACGGTAACGTCGTCGTCAACGGTAACCAGCACTGCGCCGGAGGCTTGACGGGCGATACGGCCTGTCTCAAGGGTAACGGTCGACTGACCGAACTGGAATTTTTTGATAACCGGGTTCACGGTGTCCTACCTTCTTTGTGGCTCTTGGGGGAACTTGTCTTCTTGCGAAATTCTTGGGCAATGTCGGGAATCGGCCCGAACCTGGTCCAGGGTAAAACGTGTATCCAGATAAAACTTGAGGCTGGGAGCCTACCATGAGCCAGCGGGAATCCCACTGGCACACGGCAGACAACCAACCTCTAGCGCAATCGCTTATTAGCGACGCAGACCCAGGCGACCGATCAGAGTCTGATAACGACCCAGATCCTTGCCTTTCAGGTAGTCCAGCAGCTTACGGCGCTGGTTTACCATGCGGATCAGACCACGACGGGAGTGGTGATCTTTACCGTTGGCCTTGAAGTGACCTTGCAGCTTGTTGATGTTGTGGGTCAGCAGTGCAACTTGCACTTCTGGCGAACCAGTGTCACCAACAGCTTGCTGATAGTCAGCAACGATTTGTGCTTTTTCTTGAACGTCGAGAGCCATGAGGCAATCCTTTTTTCAGGAAACCACCCAAAGGGCAGTTTCAACAGGCCAGGGACAAATCCCTGTATCTAAAAATGAGTAGTGACCGTGCCTGTTAACAGCCACCCTCGTCCGGTCATTCTGACCGAATCAGTCGACGCGGCGCGATGCGCCCGTCTTCGCTCACTTCACCGATACCGATGAAGCGACCATTATGATCCTGTACCCGTACCATGCCGAACTTCGGGGCATCCGGGGCACGTACCGGCTGGCCGTTGAGCCAGTAGAACGCGCTGTGCTCCGAGAAGTGCAGCAATGGCCAATCCAGCAAACCGCTGTCCGATGGCATCAGGAAGCGATCAACCGCTTCGTTGCCGCCTTCGGCGTGTACGGCTTCCAACTCTTCCAGCGTGACCGTCTGGGCCAGGCTGAAAGGGCCGGCCTGGGTGCGTCGCAGTTCTGCAACGTATGCACCGCAACCGAGCTGCTCACCGATATCTTCCACGAGGGTACGGATATAGGTGCCTTTGCTGCAGTCCACGGCCAGGCGGGCAGTGTCGCCTTCACAGGCGAGCAATTCCAAGCGCGCAATAGTAACAGAACGCGGTTCGCGCTCCACTACTTCGCCCGCACGTGCCAGCTTGTAAAGAGGCTGGCCATCACGCTTGAGCGCCGAGTACATCGGCGGTATCTGACTGATTTGCCCACGAAAACCGGGTAAAGCCGCTTCAATATCTGCACGACCAACGGTCACATCGCGAACCTGCAGAACATCACCTTCGGCGTCGGCCGTGGTGGTGGTCTTGCCCAATTGCATCAGGGTTTCGTAACCCTTGTCGGAATCGAGCAGGTATTGCGAAAACTTGGTGGCCTCGCCAAAGCACAAAGGCAGTACACCGGTGGCCAAAGGATCGAGGCTGCCGGTATGCCCGGCCTTTTCGGCGTTGAGCAGCCAGCGGACCTTCTGCAACGCGGCATTGGAGGTAAAGCCAATGGGCTTGTCGAGCAGGATTATGCCGCTGACGTTGCGACGGATACGTTTGACCTGAGCCACCGCTTACTCCTTGGCGTCTTCAGGTGTGGACGGATGCTGGCTGTCTTCAGCCACGGCGCGCTCGATCAGTGCCGACAGGTGCGCACCCCGCACGACGCTTTCGTCGTAGTGGAAGTGCAACTGAGGAACACTGCGCAGCTTCATTTCACGGGCCAACTGCATGCGCAGGAAACCTGCGGCCGAGTTGAGCACCTTGATACTTTGTGCGATTTCTTCGCTGCTGTCCTGCCCCATCACGGTGATGAAGATCTTGGCGTGACCCACGTCACGGCTCACTTCTACGGCGGTGATGGTGACCAGGCCAACGCGAGGGTCTTTGACTTCGCGACGGATCAGTTGGGCCAGCTCGCGCTGCATCTGATCGCCGATACGCTGGGTACGGCTGTATTCTTTTGCCATGTCTTGTTACCTGTTACTGCCACACGGTGAAACCCGTGGGGTCTGAAAGCGGCAAACGCCCGGCCTGACAAAAGCCAGACCGGGCGTTGCGTTTAGAGTCCGTACGCTGCGCGGGGCATTTGCATGCCCACACGCGGCGTGGCTCCGGAAGTGCTCGAGTTAGAGGCTGCGAGCAACCTGAACCTTCTCGAAGACTTCGATCTTGTCGCCAACCTTGACGTCGTTGTAGCTCTTGACGCCGATACCGCATTCCATGCCGGCACGTACTTCGGAAGCGTCATCCTTGAAGCGGCGCAGGGATTCCAGCTCGCCTTCGAAGATAACGATGTCTTCACGCAGTACACGGATTGGACGGTTACGGTGCACAACACCTTCGATAACCATGCAACCGGCGATCGCGCCGAATTTCGGCGAGCGGAACACGTCACGCACCTCGGCCACACCCAGGATGTTCTCCCGGACGTCGCTGCCAAGCATGCCGGTGAGGGCTTTCTTGACGTCTTCGATGATGTCGTAGATGACGTTGTAGTAACGCATGTCCAAGCCTTCTTGCTCGACGATCTTGCGAGCGCCGGCATCGGCACGCACGTTGAAGCCGAACAGTACAGCGTTGGAAGCCAGTGCCAGGTTGGCGTCGGATTCGGTGATACCACCGACACCGCCACCGACAACGCGCACTTGCACTTCGTCGTTACCCAGGCCATTCAAGGCGCCGTTCAACGCTTCGAGGGAACCACGTACGTCAGATTTGAGGACGATGTTAAGCGTCTTCTTCTCTTCCTGGCCCATGTTCTCGAAGATGTTTTCCAGCTTGCCGGCGTGAGCACGGGCCAGCTTGACTTCGCGGAACTTGCCTTGACGGAACAGAGCCACTTCACGGGCTTTCTTCTCGTCGGCAACCACGCTCATCTCGTCGCCAGCGTCCGGCGTACCGTCCAGGCCGAGGATCTCGACCGGGATAGCAGGACCTGCTTCCTTGATTGGCTTGCCGTTCTCGTCGAGCATGGCACGTACACGGCCGTAGTTCGAACCGACCAGTACCATGTCGCCTTGGCGCAGGGTACCGTCTTGAACCAGAACGGTAGCAACCGGGCCACGGCCCTTGTCGAGACGGGACTCAACGACAACACCACGGCCAGGAGCCGATGGCGTAGCGGTCAGTTCCAGAACTTCGGCTTGCAACAGAACAGCTTCGAGCAGTTCGTCAACGCCGGTACCCATCTTCGCGGAGACCGGTACGAATGGAGTGTCGCCACCCCACTCTTCGGACGTCACGCCGTGAACCGACAATTCGCTACGGATGCGATCGAGATCGGCGCCCGGCTTGTCGATCTTGTTCACTGCTACTACCAACGGAACGCCAGCTGCCTTGGCATGCTGAACGGCTTCGATGGTTTGTGGCATCACGCCGTCGTCCGCTGCAACCACCAGGATCACGATGTCGGTCGCCTTGGCACCACGGGCACGCATTGCGGTAAACGCGGCGTGACCAGGAGTATCGAGGAACGTCACCATGCCACGCTCGGTTTCAACGTGGTACGCACCGATGTGCTGGGTGATACCACCGGCTTCGCCAGCAGCAACCTTGGCACGACGGATGTAGTCGAGCAGGGAGGTCTTACCGTGGTCAACGTGGCCCATTACGGTCACGACTGGTGCACGGGAAACCGCCTCACCTTCAAACTTCAGGGACTCGGCCAGGGAATCTTCCAGGGCGGTGTCGCTGACCAGGGTCACTTTGTGGCCCAGCTCTTCAGCAACCAACTGGGCAGTTTCCTGGTCCAGTACCTGGTTGATGGTGGCCGGAGTACCCAGCTTGAACATGAACTTGATGATTTCAGCAGCCTTGACCGACATCTGTTGAGCGAGGTCGCCCACAGTGATGGTCTCGCCGATCTTCACTTCACGCACGACAGGGCCGGTTGGGCTCTGGAAACCGTGGGCGTTGCGTTTCTTCAGCTTGGCCTTGCCGCGACCACCACGACGGAAGCCATCGCTTTCTTCGTCGGTAGTACGTGGGGCAACGCGTGGAGCAGGCGCTTTCTCTTTGACCGAGGCACGATGCGGAGCGTTTTTGCGCTCGCCATCGCCACCACCGCCACGACGATTGTTATCGTCGGCACGTGGCTTGTCTGGGCGACGAGGTTCGTCACGCTTACGAGCGTCAGCAGCAGGCGCTGGTGCAGCGGCAACCGAAGCGGCCTCACGCACAGCTTCTACAGGAGCGCTAGGCGCGGCGACCGCTTCAGTGGCAGCAGGTTGCGCAGCAGCAGGCTGGCGACGCGCTTCTTCTTCGGCGCGACGCTTGGCTTCTTCTTCAGCCTTCTGACGTGCAGCATTTTCTACTGCGCGACGTTCTTCCAGTTCGCGTTTGCGCTCGGCTTCGATTTCTTCCGGGCTGCGTTGTACGAAGACTTTCTTCTTGCGTACTTCAACGCTGATGCTCTTGCTACCAGCAACACGCAAGGTGCTGGTGGTTTTGCGCTGCAATGTAATCTTGCGCGGTTCTTCCACTTTCGCCTTGTGGCTGCTCTTCAAGTGAGTCAGCAAAGACTGCTTCTCACTATCGCTCACACCTTCATCGGCGGCGGTGTGCGGCAGACCTGCCTCACGCATCTGCTGCAACAGGCGCTCTACCGGTGTTTTGACCTCATCGGCCAGTTGTTTCACCGTGACTTGCGTCATGCACTTCTCTCCTCAGGCCGCGCCTAGTTACTCGAACCAATGGGCTCGGGCGGCCATGATCAACTTGCCGGCACGATCATCGTCAATGCCGTCGATGTCGAGCAGATCGTCAATAGACTGCTCGGCCAGGTCTTCGCGGGTAATTACGCCGCGCACCGCCAGTTCCATCGCCAAATCCTTGTCCATACCCTCAAGCGAGAGCAGGTCTTCGGCCGGATGGGCGTCTGCCAGCTTTTCCTCAGTAGCGATGGCTTTAGTCAACAAACGATCCTTGGCCCGAGCGCGAAGCTCGTTGACGGTGTCTTCGTCAAAGCCGTCGATGTTGAGCATTTCTTCCAACGGTACGTAGGCAATCTCTTCCAGGCTGGTGAAGCCTTCATCTACCAGCACCTGTGCCAGGTCTTCATCGACTTCCAGCTCTTCGATGAAGTTGCGCAGGATGTCACCGGTTTCAGCTTGCTGCTTAGCCTGGATGTCCGATTCGGTCATCACGTTCAGGGTCCAGCCGGTCAGTTGGCTGGCCAGACGCACGTTCTGACCACCACGACCAATGGCCTGAGCCAGATTGTCTGCGCCAACGGCGATGTCCATTGCATGGGCATCCTCGTCAACGATAATTGCCGCCACTTCAGCCGGCGACATGGCGTTGATTACGAACTGCGCCGGGTTATCGTCCCACAGGACGATGTCCACACGCTCACCACCCAATTCGCCCGACACTGCCTGGACGCGCGAACCGCGCATACCGATGCAAGCGCCTTGCGGATCGATGCGTTTGTCCTTGGAGCGGACCGCAATCTTGGCACGCGAACCCGGATCGCGGGACGCAGCCATGACTTCGATCAGGCCTTCGGCGATTTCCGGCACTTCGATACGGAACAGCTCGATCAGCATTTCCGGCGCAGTACGCGACAGGATCAACTGAGGGCCGCGGTTCTCGGTGCGGATTTCCTTGAGCAGCGCACGCAGACGCACGCCGACACGGAAGGTTTCGCGAGAGATGATGTCTTCGCGGGCCAGCAACGCTTCGGCGTTGTTGCCCAGGTCGACGATCACGTTGTCGCGGGTGACTTTTTTCACGGTGCCGGAGATGATTTCACCCAGGCGCTCGCGATAAGCGTCAACGACTTGAGCGCGCTCGGCTTCGCGAACCTTCTGCACGATGACCTGTTTGGCGGTCTGTGCAGCAATACGGCCGAATTCGATCGACTCGATCTTTTCTTCGACGACATCACCGACCTTGGCACCAGGATGCGTTTCGGCAACCTTGCTTGGCCAGGTTTCGATGGCCGGATCATCAAGATCGGCTTCTTCGACGACCGTCCAGCGACGGAAAGTCTCATAGGCACCGGTGTGGCGATTGATTTCCACACGCAGATCAACTTCGTCTTCAAAACGCTTTTTGGTAGCAGTGGCCAGGGCCAGCTCCAGCGCTTCAAAAATCACGTTTGCCGGTACGCCCTTTTCATTGGATACCGACTCAACAACCAGCAGTACTTCTTTGCTCATCGTACGCCTCGCCTTTCGCAAGCCATTGGATCCGCGGGATCCGCGTCTCAGTCAAAACTGGGAATAATGTTGGCCTTGTCGATCATATCGATCGGCAACAGGAACTCATGGTCTTCTACCTGCACCACGACATCCTGTTCTTCTACACCGCGCAGAAGGCCCTGAAAGTTGCGTCGCCCTTCGAAGGGAGAACGCAGCTTGATCTTCACTTGTTCACCGGCAAATTTTGCAAACTGATCAATAGTGAACAGTGGGCGTTCCATGCCTGGCGAGGAAACTTCGAGGGTGTATTCAACGGAGATCGGATCTTCAACATCCAGCACACCGCTAATCTGACGGCTGACAATGGCACAATCGTCCACCAGCACGCCGCCCTCTTTATCGATATAAACGCGCAACATTGAGTGGCGACCTTGAGCCGAAAACTCAATACCCCAGCATTCATAGCCTAGGGCCACGACCACCGGGGCCAGCAAGGCCTGCAACTCTTCTAGCTTGCTCGACACCTGAACCCCCTCGTGCATGTATGTGCATGCTGTGCAAAATAAAAAAATGGGCGAAACGCCCATCCTTGAAACGCCGTCGAACAGCGGCGTTGAAAGTGTCCAGCTAACAAAAAGCCCCTTAAAAGGGGCTCCGCTAAAACTGGTTGCGGGGGCCGGATTTGAACCGACGACCTTCGGGTTATGAGCCCGACGAGCTACCAGACTGCTCCACCCCGCGACAAAGCTGGGGCGGAAGTATACGACCGATCCCTTACAGGGTCAATGTAACCTTCCACCTACAAGAAAGCCCGCAACAGCGGGCTCTCCTGATAATTGGTACCGAGAAGGGGACTCGAACCCCTACACCCTATGGGCACAACCACCTCAAGGTTGCGTGTCTACCAATTCCACCACCTCGGCAATACAGCGATTACAACCCTTCTTACTTCTGCTCTTGAGCTGGAGGTACGTCAGTCGCTGGAGTAGCCGACTTTTGCTCTTGAAGCACCGGGACATCATCAGAAGCCGGTTTTGCTTTTGGTACTTCCAACACTGCAGGGTTTGGGAGACCTACTTGAGTCAGCACATGAGCTTTCTCTTTAGCAAAGTAACCTAACCCCAAGCTGGTTATGAAGAAACCGGCGGCAAGTATAGCAGTAAACTTACTAAGAAAGGTAGAGGAACCTTGGCTTCCGAACACAGTATTTGAAGCACCTGCACCGAAAGACGCACCAGCATCCGCACCTTTACCCTGTTGCAGCAAAACCAGAGCGACGACGCTCAGAGCAGCTAACAGATGAAAAACGACTACGACTGTTTCCAGCATTTTTTCAGTTTCCCGCGGCGCGACAAATCGCACCGAACTCATCTGCATTCAGGGAAGCTCCACCAATGAGCCCCCCATCGATATCCGGCATGCCGAACAGTTCGACCGCATTGGCCGCCTTCACGCTGCCGCCGTATAGAAGACGCACACCTTGTGCGACTTCAGAATTCTCTGCCGCCAACTGCGCGCGGATGGCTGCGTGCACATCCTGCGCCTGTTGCGGTGTAGCAGTCAGCCCGGTACCAATGGCCCAGACCGGCTCGTAAGCAATTACTGCCTTTGCAAACGCACCAACACCCAACTCCTCAATGATACTGCCTAGCTGACGCGAGACAACTTCAAGAGTCTTGCCCGATTCCCGCTGCTCCAGGGTCTCCCCTATGCACAACACCGGAATCAAGCCACAAGCCTGTGCCGCTGCGAACTTACGATTGAGTGTCCCATCACGCTCGCCCATCATCTGACGGCGCTCGGAGTGCCCGACAAGCACATAGGAACAACCCGCATCGACCAACTGACTCGGCGAAATCTCACCGGTCAACGCACCTTGCATTGGCTCCACTGCGGAGTTCTGCGCGCCGACCTGAATCGACTTGCCTTTCAAGCCATCAACCACTTGGTTGATATGCAAGCAAGGCGGGAACACCGCAACATCAACACCGCTCGGCAAGGCCAAGTGACGAAGGCCATTGATCAGCTCAGCGACACTGGCGCGGGTACCGTGCATCTTCCAGTTACCAGCTACCATAGTGCGACGCATGCTGTACCTCGTCGATCAAAGTGGGCGCAGATGTTACCCAACCACATCATCACTGGCAAGCCGAATTCAGGCGCAAACTTCAGTTACCAGTTTTGCCAGGTCTTCGGCATGGCCGCGAACCTGTGTTTCATCGTCACCTTCGACCATGACACGCACCAGAGGCTCTGTGCCGGACTTGCGCAACAACACGCGACCACGCCCCGCCATAGCGAGGGTCACGCGCTCACACGCCTCTTTGACAGCCGGGTGCTCGATCGGGTTTTCGCCGCCACCAAAACGCACATTGAGCAGCACTTGCGGACATTTGCGCAGCGCCTGGCGCGCCTGGGCCAGACTCTCTTCGCGTCGACGCAAGGACAACAGAACCTGCAACGCAGCGATGATCGCGTCACCTGTGGTGGTGTGCTGGAAGCAGACTACGTGCCCTGAATTCTCCCCCCCCACCTGCCAGTTACGCTCAAGCAGCTCGGCGATTACATAGCGGTCACCGACATTGGCGCGCACGAAGGGAATACCCAGGTCCGCCAGGGCCAACTCAAGCCCCAGGTTGCTCATCAAAGTACCGACGACGCCACCCTGCAGCTTGTTACGCTCGTGCATGTCACGCGCAATGATGAACAACAGGTCATCGCCATCAACAATCGCGCCCGTGTGATCCACCATCAGCACGCGATCACCATCGCCGTCGAAGGCGATACCCAAGTCGGCATGCTCGGCCAGGACGGCCGCCTGCAGTTGTTCCATATGGGTGGAACCACAGTTTTCGTTGATGTTCAGCCCGTTGGGCTGGGCCGACAATACCGTCACGTCCGCGCCCAACTCCTTGAACACGCTCGGTGCGACCTTGTAGGTCGCGCCGTGTGCGCAGTCGACCACAATCTTCAAGCCGGCAAAATTGGTGCTGCTCGGCACACTGCTCTTACAAAATTCGATATAGCGGCCAGAGGCGTCATTGATACGCGACACCTTGCCCAGCTTGCTGGATTCAACCACCGTCATCGGCGCGTCCAGCAACTCTTCGATCATCAACTCGATCTCATCCGGCAGCTTGGTGCCCTGGCCCGAGAAGAATTTGATGCCGTTGTCATCATGAGGATTGTGCGAGGCACTGATCACGATACCGGCTTCAGCGTGGAAGGTACGCGTCAGATAAGCGATCGCCGGCGTCGGCATGGGCCCCAACAGCATCACATCCGCGCCTGCGGCGGACAGGCCCGCCTCCAGTGCCGACTCAAACATGTACCCCGAGATACGGGTGTCCTTGCCCACCAGAATGCGGCACGCGCCCATACTGCGGAACGCCATGCCCGCCGCCCAGCCCAGCTTGAGCATGAAATCAGGAGTAATCGGAAATTCGCCGACCCGACCACGGATACCGTCGGTGCCAAAGTATTTTTTAGTCATAAGTGCTCCATCATTCTTATTCGGCTGATTCTACAGCGGCAATCATACGCACGACATCTACGGTCTCGGCGACATCATGCACACGCAAGATACGCGCACCCTTGGTCACCGCCAGCGCAGCCAGTGCAAGGCCGCCATACAACCGTTCACCCACTGGACGATTCAAGGCCAGCCCTATCATGCTCTTGCGCGAAACGCCGACCAATAGGGGCCGACCAAGGGCATGCAGGGCTTCCATATGCTTGAACAGACTCAGGTTGTGCTGCAGGGTCTTGGCGAAACCGAAGCCGGGATCGAGGATGATTTTTTCCTCAGCAATCCCCGCGACAGCACACCGAGCGACCCGCTCAGCGAGAAAACCGCTGACTTCGCCGACAAGGTCATCATAGTGAGGACTGTCCTGCATGTTGCCGGGCTCACCCAGCATGTGCATCAGACACACCGGCAGACCGGTTGCCGCCGCCGCATCAAGGGCGCCGTCGCGCTGAAGAGAGCGCACATCGTTGATCAGCCCCGCCCCAAGGCGGGCAGTTTCGCGCATCACGGCCGGCGTCGACGTATCAACCGAGATGATCACATCCAGCTCACGCGCAATACGCTCGACGATCGGCGCCACCCTCTCCAACTCTTCCAAGGGAGAAACGATGCGGGCCCCAGGCCGAGTCGACTCACCACCCACGTCAATCAGGGTCGCTCCCGCCGCAACCATTGCTTCAGCATGTCGCAACGCTGCATCAAGCTGGCTGAAGCGGCCGCCATCGGAAAAGGAGTCGGGGGTTACGTTGAGAATGCCCATGACATGCGTATGGGCTAAATCAAGAACCCGGTTGCCGCAAGGCAACCGGGTGGAGGACAACACAGAAGTCATTTCAAGCCTTAGACGTCAGCTGCAGGGCCGCCGATCGGGGTTTCAGGGCGTTCATTCTGAACCACTGGCGGAGTACCAGAGGTGCCCGAACCGCCTTCCCAATCGCGAGGCTCACGAGGTGCACGACCTGCCATGATGTCGTCGATCTGATCGGCATCAATGGTCTCGTACTTCATCAGCGCATCCGCCATGGCATCCAGCTTGTCGCGGTTGTCCGTGAGGATCTGCTTGGCCGTGCCGTAGCACTGATCAATGATGCTGCGCACTTCGGAGTCGATCAGCTTGGCCGTCTCACCGGAGAAGCTGGCGTTTTGACCACCACCGCCGCGACCCAGGAACACTTCGCCTTCTTCCTCGGCATACATCAAAGGACCGAGCTTTTCCGACAAGCCCCACTTGGTCACCATGTTCCGCGCAATCTGGCTGGCACGCATGATGTCGTTGGAAGCACCGGTAGTGACACCGTCGAAGCCCAGGGTCATTTCTTCAGCAATCCGACCGCCGTAGAGCGAGCAGATCTGACTGATCAGTGCGCGCTTGGAGAGACTGTAGCGATCCTCTTCCGGCAGGAACATGGTCACACCCAGCGCCCGACCACGAGGAATGATCGACACTTTGTAGACCGGATCATGCTCAGGCACGACGCGACCAACGATAGCGTGACCCGCTTCGTGATAAGCGGTGTTCTGTTTCTCTTTTTCGGACATGACCATGGATTTGCGCTCGGCACCCATCATGATCTTGTCTTTTGCCAGCTCGAACTCTTTCATTTCAACGATGCGCTTGCCGGTACGGGCAGCAAACAACGAAGCCTCGTTCACCAAGTTGGCAAGGTCGGCACCGGAGAAGCCTGGAGTGCCACGGGCGATCACGGCCGGAGCCACGTCGTCTCCCATCGGCACTTTGCGCATGTGTACTTTCAGGATCTGTTCGCGACCACGGATATCCGGCAAGCCAACTACCACCTGGCGGTCGAAACGGCCTGGACGCAGCAATGCAGGATCCAATACATCCGGGCGGTTGGTTGCAGCAATGACGATGATGCCATCGTTCATTTCGAAGCCGTCCATCTCAACCAGCAGTTGGTTAAGGGTCTGCTCACGCTCATCATGACCGCCCCCCATGCCGGCGCCACGATGGCGGCCAACGGCGTCGATTTCATCGATAAAGATGATGCATGGCGCATGCTTTTTAGCCTGTTCGAACATATCGCGAACACGGCTGGCACCGACACCGACAAACATTTCGACGAAATCAGAGCCGGAAATGGTGAAGAAAGGCACCTTGGCTTCGCCGGCAATCGCCTTGGCCAGCAAGGTTTTACCGGTACCCGGAGGACCAACCATCAGTACACCGCGAGGAATACGGCCACCCAGGCGCTGAAACTTGCCCGGATCGCGCAGGAACTCGACCAGCTCGCCTACTTCTTCCTTGGCTTCGTCACAACCGGCAACGTCAGCCAGGGTAGTTTTCACCTGATCTTCGGAGAGCAGGCGTGCCTTGCTCTTGCCGAAGCTCATCGGCCCGCCCTTGCCTCCCGCACCACCTTGCATCTGGCGCATGAAGAACATGAACACGGCGATGATCACCAGGATCGGGAAGCTGGCTACCAGCAATTGGGTCCAGATGCTCTGCTGCTCAGGCTGCTTGCCTTCGACCACCACGTGATTATCCACCAGGTCGCCGATCAGACCGTTGTCCTGGATTGCCGGACGAATGGTCTTGAAGCTGTCGCCATCGTTGCGTTTGCCGGTGATCACGTAGCCATCAACCGCTACGCGCTCGACCTTGCCATCCTTAACTTGCTGGATGAAGTCGGAATAGTTGAGGGTCTGCGGCTCGTTAGGGCTGGAGAAGTTGTTCATCACCGTCACCAGGACAGCCGCGATGATCAACCACAGGATCAGATTCTTTGCCATATCGTTCAATTAACTACCCTCTGAAGCAAGCTCCGCTACTGGCGCGCGCTTCGCATGATATTCACCGGCCTAACTTACTACATTACCTACAACTCTGGCAGGCGCCGTCTGTAACCCTTTGTGAAACTTTGACTACACAATATTCGTAAAGCTTCGTGACGAAAGCGATATAAAAAAACCTATCGCCCTCCTCGAATTCCTCAAAAACGCTCTTCACTCGCAGCGCCTTCAACCCCACGGAAGCCGCGGCACAGCAGGTACTGCTCCCGAGACCTGTCTCGGGATGAGTCAGGCTTACGCGTTTGCACCTTCTCGAACAACTTGCGAATGTTCTTGTGGTACTCGTCGAAACCCTCGCCCTGGAAGACTTTCACCAGAAAATCACCACCAGGACGCAAAACCCGACCCGCCAAATCCAGCGCCAGCTCACATAGGAACATTGCGCGCGGCATATCAACGGCCGGTAATCCACTCATATTGGGGGCCATGTCGGAAATCACAAGGTCTACCTGCGAATTTCCCACAGCCTCAAGGATCTGTGCGAGTACGGCATCCTGAGTAAAGTCACCGTGAACAAAGGTCACATCCGGGATACTGTCCATTTCCAGAATGTCGGAAGCGATCAAGCGGCCCTGCCCACCAATCAGACGACTGGTCACCTGGGACCAACCACCTGGGGCTGCACCCAGATCGATAACGCTCATGCCTGGACGGATCAACTTATCCTTGTCCTGGATCTCCAGCAGCTTGTAGCTGGCCCGCGAACGGTAGCCGTCCTTCTGCGCCTTTTTGACGTAAGGATCGTTGAAATGTTCTTGTAGCCACTTAAGGCTGGTTTTGGAACGGGCCACGGGCCACCTCGAAAAATAAAACGGGTCGTGATTAACTGGGCGGTCCCGGACTCGCTCGGGTAAACTGGCCGCCGCTTTTTACAAGATCAGACGCAGGGGTCAGATTATGCCGCTCACTCAAGAGCAGAAGAAACAGTACAAATCCATTGGCCACCATCTGAAACCAGTTCTGATTGTGGCAGATAACGGTTTGACTGAAGGTGTGTTAGCCGAATTCGAACGTGCGCTGAACGATCATGAACTGATCAAGATCAAGGTCAACATCCTTGACCGCGAAGCGCGCCTGGCTGCCATTGCAGAACTGTGCAAGGCAGGCAAAGCGGACCTGGTCCAGGTCATCGGCAAGATGGCGCTGCTGTATCGCAAGAACTTCAGCGTCAACAAGCAACTGTCGAACGTTCATCGCTTCAAATGATGACTTTTAAATAACAGCAAGGGTCACGGGCGCGCTTCGCGCGCCCTGCCACTCCACCCTGGCGCCGGCTGCATAACCAGCACCAGACCAGAAAACCCTAGTACAAGATAGCTGAATAGCTGCCAGCGCAACGCTTCCGGCAGCCAGACATGCACAATGCAATACATTGCACACGCATACAGCGCCATCAACAGCAGTTGCCCGCGAATATCCCGCCACAAACTCCCCAAGCCTTCAGCCTTGACTAGCACCAACGCCTGGAGCGTCACGCACGCCGCCGCAAAACCCACCAGCAGCGCACTGAGTAATCCATCGATCTCATCGATCAGCAACGGTGCCAGGCCAATCAGGCCCAGCGCCGGCAACACGCCAATGTGCAACAACCACAGGCCACCCACCCAAAGCATCTGGGAGAGCTGCCAAAGCATGGCGCCCGCACGTAGCGGGCGCCGTCTTTCAGACGTGACTAACTTCAACAATCTCGTACTCGATCACGCCGCCTGGCGTTTTCACAGCAACCACATCACCCTCTTCCTTGGCAATCAAGGCGCGGGCAAGCGGAGAACCGACAGAGATTTTGCCGAGCTTGAAGTCAGCCTCATCCTCGCCAACGATGTGGTAAACCACACTTTCGTCCGTTTCGACGTTGGCGATTTCCACGGTCGTGCCGAAAATCACCTTGCCGGTCTTCGGAATGGTCGTCACGTCGATGACCACCGAGTTCTGCAGGCGGCCTTCGATATCGCGGATGCGCGCCTCGACCATACCTTGCTGCTCGCGAGCAGCGTGGTATTCGGCGTTTTCCTTCAAGTCACCCAGCTCGCGGGCCGTACCGATGTCCTGGCTCAGCTTTGGACGGACGACCTTGGTCAGATGGGCGTGCTCCTCTTCCAGGGCCTTGAAGCCCTGGACGGTCATTGGGTATTTGGTCATGCCTTCAATCCTGCGTGTAGATCCTGCAAGCGACGCACGGTCTTTTCCGGACCGAACTTGAGCGCTTCGCAGATGGCTTCGCCAGCAGCAATGGTGGTGGTGCAGTAGATCTTGTGCTGCAAGGCGTTACGACGAATGGAGTAGGAGTCCGCGATCGACTGGCGACCTTCGGTGGTGTTGATGATCAGGGTGACTTCGTCATTCTTGATCATGTCGACCACGTGCGGACGGCCTTCCGTCACCTTGTTCACGCGACGCACTTTCAAGCCGGCAGCTTCGATCAGCTTGGCGGTCCCGGCGGTGGCCACGACTTCGAAGCCCAAGTTGATCAGATCACGGGCCACGCCTGCAACCAGTGGCTTATCATCATCACGCACACTGATGAACGCAGTACCACCAGTCGGCAGCACTTCGCTGGCACCCATTTGGGCCTTGGCAAAGGCTTCACCGAAGGTGTCGCCCACGCCCATCACTTCACCGGTGGACTTCATCTCTGGGCCCAGGATCGGGTCCACGCCAGGGAACTTGGCGAACGGGAACACCGCCTCTTTCACGCTGTAGAAGTTCGGAATGATTTCCTTGGTGAAGCCGATTTCTTTCAGGGTCTTACCTGCCATCACGCGAGCCGCGATCATGGCCAGGGAGACACCGATGCACTTGGAAACAAATGGCACGGTACGCGAAGCACGCGGGTTGACTTCAATGACGTAGATGTCTTCGCCTTGCAGCGCCAACTGTACGTTCATCAGGCCAACTACGCCCAATTCCAAGGCCATTTTCTTGACCTGTTCGCGCATCTCGTCCTGGATGTGCGCCGGCAGCGAGTACGGCGGCAGCGAGCATGCAGAGTCACCGGAGTGAACGCCCGCCTGTTCGATGTGCTGCATGATCGCGCCGATCACCACGTCGGTGCCGTCGCAAACGGCGTCCACATCCATCTCGATGGCGCAGTTGAGGAAGTGGTCCAGCAGCACCGGGCTGTCGTTGGACACTTTCACCGCATCACGCAGGTAGCGCTTGAGCTCTTCTTCTTCGTAGACGATTTCCATCGCACGACCGCCCAATACGTAGGACGGACGCACCACCAGCGGGTAGCCGATCTTGCTGGCTGCGCGAATGGCTTCGTCTTCGCTGCGCACGGTGGCGTTTGGCGGCTGGCGCAGGTTCAGGCGCTCAACCATTTGCTGGAAGCGCTCACGGTCTTCTGCACGGTCAATTGCGTCTGGGCTGGTGCCGATAATCGGCACGCCTGCTTCTTCCAGGGCACGCGCCAGCTTCAGTGGAGTCTGGCCGCCGTACTGGACGATCACGCCCTTTGGCTTCTCGACCCGGCAGATTTCCAGCACGTCTTCCAGGGTCACTGGCTCGAAGTACAGGCGATCCGAGGTGTCATAGTCAGTGGAAACGGTTTCCGGGTTGCAGTTGACCATGATGGTCTCGTAACCGTCTTCGCGCAGGGCCAATGCAGCGTGTACGCAGCAGTAGTCGAACTCGATACCCTGGCCGATACGGTTTGGACCACCGCCGAGGATCATGATCTTGTCGCGGCCCGACGGCGCGGCTTCGCACTCTTCCTCGTAAGTTGAGTACATGTAGGCGGTGTCGGTAGCGAACTCGGCCGCGCAGGTGTCAACGCGCTTATAGACCGGGAAGATTTCCAGCTTGTGGCGGTGGCGACGCAATGCTTTTTCGGTCACACCCAGCAACTTGGCCAGACGCATGTCGGAGAAACCTTTGCGCTTGAGCTTGAACATCAAGTCGCGGTCGATACTGGCCAGACCCAGGGTCTTGACCTTCTCTTCTTCCTTGATCAGGTCTTCGATCTGCACCAGGAACCACGGGTCGATCATGTTCATGCCGAAGATGTCTTCGACCGACAGGCCGGCGCGGAAAGCATCAGCCACGTACCAGATGCGCTCGGCGCCCGGCACGGTCAGTTCGCGCTTGAGGATGCTCATGCTTTCCGGATTGCTCAGGTCGAGCTTCTCGTCCAGGCCACAAACGCCCACTTCCAGACCGCGCAAGGCTTTCTGCAGGGACTCCTGGAAGGTCCGGCCGATGGCCATGACTTCACCGACCGACTTCATTTGAGTGGTCAGGCGTGCGTCGGCTTTCGGGAATTTCTCGAACGCGAAACGTGGCAGCTTGGTGACGACGTAGTCGATCGACGGCTCAAAGGACGCCGGAGTAGCGCCGCCGGTGATTTCGTTCTGCAGTTCGTCCAGGGTATAGCCGATCGCCAACTTGGCGGCGATACGCGCAATCGGGAAACCGGTAGCTTTAGAGGCCAGGGCCGAGGAACGGGATACCCGCGGGTTCATCTCGATGACTACCATGCGCCCCGTGTTCGGGCAGATGCCGAACTGGACGTTGGAGCCGCCGGTTTCCACGCCGATTTCACGCAGTACCGCCAGCGAGGCGTTACGCATGATCTGGTATTCCTTGTCCGTCAGGGTCTGCGCCGGCGCAACTGTGATCGAGTCACCGGTGTGCACGCCCATCGGATCGAAGTTTTCGATGGAACAGACGATGATGCAGTTGTCCTTCTTATCGCGGACAACCTCCATCTCATACTCTTTCCAGCCGATCAGGGACTCGTCAATCAGCAGCTCTTTGGTCGGTGACAGGTCCAGGCCACGAGAACAGATTTCTTCGAACTCTTCACGGTTGTAAGCGATACCGCCACCGGTGCCGCCCATGGTGAAGGACGGACGGATGATGCACGGGAAGCCCAGCTTCTCGAGCACTGTGTTGGCCTCTTCCATGCTGTGGGCGATACCCGAGCGCGGGCAGTCCAGGCCGATGGACTTCATCGCCTTGTCAAAGCGCGAACGGTCTTCGGCCTTGTCGATGGTGTCGGCATTGGCGCCGATCATTTCTACGCCGAATTTCTCCAGGACGCCTTCGCGCTCCAGATCCAGGGCGCAGTTCAGAGCGGTTTGACCACCCATGGTTGGCAGCAGCGCGTCCGGACGCTCTTTCTCGATGATCTTGGCAACAGTCTGCCACTTGATCGGCTCGATGTAAGTGGCGTCAGCCATGTCCGGGTCGGTCATGATGGTGGCCGGGTTGGAGTTCACCAGGATGACGCGGTAACCCTCTTCGCGCAGGGCTTTACAGGCCTGGGCGCCGGAGTAGTCGAATTCGCAGGCCTGGCCGATCACGATCGGGCCAGCGCCGAGAATCAGGATGCTTTTTATGTCTGTACGTTTTGGCATGGGTTTGTCACTCAAATCCGCAGGTCAGTCGGCAAGCCGTCTTGAACAATCTTTGAAGAGCCTGCGGGGGCCGCCGACGTTCGGGGCCACCCGCAGGCCGCTCAGTCAGCGTCGCTTGGCCATCTCATTGATGAAACGGTCGAACAGCGGCGCTACGTCGTTCGGGCCCGGGCTCGCTTCAGGGTGGCCCTGGAAGCTGAACGCGCTCTTGTCGGTGCGCTCAATACCCTGCAGGGAACCGTCGAACAGCGACTTGTGAATGGCGCGCACGTTGCTCGGCAGGGATGCTTCATCTACCGCAAAACCGTGGTTCTGGCTGGTGATCATCACAACACCGGTGTCCAGGTCTTGAACCGGGTGGTTGGCACCATGGTGGCCGTGGCCCATTTTCAGGGTCTTGGCACCGGAGGCCAGCGCCAGCAATTGGTGGCCAAGGCAGATACCGAACACCGGAATCTCGGTTTCCAGTACTTCCTTGATCGCCTGGATGGCATAGTCGCATGGCTCAGGGTCACCTGGGCCGTTGGACAAGAACACGCCGTCCGGCTGCAAGGCGAGCACTTCGCTGGCAGGCGTTTGCGCCGGCACCACTGTCACGCGGCAGCCGCGCTCGACCAGCATGCGCAGGATGTTGTATTTGACGCCGTAGTCGTAGGCCACTACGTGGTAAGGCAAGTCCGCAGCTTCGATAGTTGCATGGCTGTCGGTCTTCAGGTCCCAGACAGTGGAGCGCCACTCGTACTTCTCTTTGGCACTGACGACTTTGGCCAGGTCCATGCCTTTCAGGCCTGGGAAACCTTGCGCTGCGGCAATCGCCGCCTCTTCGGAGATATTGTCACCGACCATGATGCAGCCGTTCTGCGAGCCTTTTTCACGCAGGATGCGCGTGAGGCGGCGGGTATCGATACCGGCGATCGCCACAACGTTGTTGGCTTTCAGGTAATCGGACAGCGACATCGTATTACGCCAGTTGCTCGCAACCAGTGGCAGGTCACGAATCACCAGACCGGCCGACCAGACGCAATCAGACTCGACGTCTTCCGGTGTAGTACCGGTGTTGCCGATGTGCGGATAAGTCAGGGTAACGATCTGTTGGGCGTAGGAAGGATCGGTAAGGATTTCCTGATAGCCGGTCATGGCAGTGTTAAACACTACCTCTCCAACGGTTTGACCGTCGGCTCCAATGGCTTCGCCGCGAAAAATGCTGCCATCAGCAAGGGCGAGTATGGCTGGCTTAGTCAAGAAGACCTCCCGTAAATAAAGCCTGAAAGGGCGATCGCAGGTGTAAAAAAGCGGAGTGACGTATGGACACGTCACTCCGCTTATTCACTGAATTATTCTGCGCGCTTTTAGTGAACACACTAAAGCTGTAGCTTACAGAAAAAGGCTTTTTTGGTCCACCGCTAATGAGCCTAAAAGGCAGGGGAATGCGACAGGACGTCGCTTAGCGGGTAAAAACGGGGCCTCAGCATAAGCTTGAGGCCCTGCTTTAGCTACTCATTAGTGCAGATCCAGCACATCGCGCATGTCATACAGGCCCGGCTCGCGGCCTTCCAACCAGAGCGCCGCACGTACCGCGCCCTTGGCGAAAGTCATGCGACTGGAGGCTTTGTGCGTGATTTCCAGGCGCTCACCTTCAGTGGCGAACAACACAGTGTGATCACCCACAACATCACCACCACGCACGGTTGCGAAACCAATGGTGTCCCGCTCCCGCGCACCGGTATGACCTTCACGGCCGTACACCGCGACTTTCGACAGGTCACGACCCAACGCATCGGCAATCGCCTCTCCCATGCGCAGCGCAGTGCCCGACGGCGCGTCGATCTTGTGACGGTGATGGGTTTCGATGATCTCGATATCCGCCTCATCACCCAGCACGCGCGCCGCCAGATCCAGCAGCTTGAGCGACAGATTCACACCGACACTGAAATTGGCGGCGAACACGACAGGGATATCCTTGCCCGCCTCCACCAGCAACTGCTTCTGCTCAACCGTCAAACCGGTGGTGCCGATCACCATGGCCTTGCCCGCCTTGCGGCAGAACGCCAGGTTTTTCAGCATCACGTCGGGCAGGGTGAAATCGATGAGCACATCGAATTCGTCCGCCACCTGCTCCAGATTGCCGGACAACGACACACCAATGCGCCCCAACGAGGCTAGCTCACCAGCATCCGCACCAATCAATGTGCTGCCAGGACGAACAATCGCTGCAGTCAGCCCAGAGGCCGGCGAGCGCTGCTGCACCGCCTCGACCAGTGTCTTGCCCATGCGCCCGGCAGCGCCCATTACGGCTATACGTCGCATACTCAATTCCTTACAGGTCGCCGAAGAAGCGCTTCACGCCATCGAAAAAGCCCGCAGTCTTCGGCGAGTGGGAGTCATCACCTTCCATCGAGCTACGGAACTCTTCAAGCAATTCACGCTGGCGACGGTTCAGGTTGACCGGTGTTTCCACCGCCACACGACACATCAGGTCACCAGCGCCACCACCGCGCACCGGCGCAACGCCTTTGCCACGGATGCGGAACTGTTTGCCGGTCTGCGTGCCTTCAGGGATCTTGAGCTTGACGCGACCATCAAGGGTCGGAATCTCCAACTCGCCACCCAGCGCCGCATCAACAAAGCTGATTGGCACTTCACAGAACAGGTGCTTGCCGTCGCGCTGGAAGATCGAGTGCTCGCGCACGTTGATCACCACGTACAGGTCGCCCGTAGGCCCACCCTGGGTACCCGCCTCGCCTTCGCCCGACAGGCGAATACGGTCACCGGTATCCACGCCAGCCGGCACTTTTACCGACAGCGTCTTGTACTCTTCGACACGACCTTCGCCGTGGCAGGAGTCGCACGGATCGGAAATGATCTTGCCCTGGCCATGGCAGCGCGGGCAGGTCTGCTGCACCGAGAAGAAGCCCTGCTGCATGCGGACCTGACCAATACCACCGCACGTCGGGCAGGTGATGGGCGACGAGCCCTTCTTGGCGCCCGAGCCATCGCACGGCTTGCAGTTGACCAGCGTCGGCACACGGATATTGACGCTGGTGCCGCGCACGGCCTCTTCCAGGTTCAATTCCAAGGTGTAGCGCAAGTCGCTGCCACGCTGGGCACCGCCACGCTGACCACCGCGGCCACCGCCGAAGAAGTCGCTGAACACGTCACCGAAAATATCGGAGAAGTTCTGACCGCCAAACCCGGCACCGCCGCCACCCATGCTCGGGTCGACGCCGGCATGGCCGTACTGGTCGTACGCCGCACGCTTGTTGGGATCAGACAGACATTCGTAGGCCTCATTGGCCTCTTTGAACATTTCTTCGGATTCTTTGCTATCCGGATTACGGTCCGGGTGGTGCTTCATCGCCAAGCGACGGTAGGCCTTCTTCAGGTCCGCCTCGCTGGAACCGCGCTCCACACCCAATACTTCGTAATAGTCACGCTTTGCCATAAGTCTTTGCACTCTTAAGGACGTTCAGCCAGACCCTCCTGAGCCTTGCCAAACTCGTTGAGCCCCAATACAGGCCCGGACCCAACTCACGTCAATTCAACGATCCTGGTCGTTACTACTTTTTAGCCAGGGACCCGGCCAAAAGTGCGGTATTTACTGCTCGGAAAGCAGGAGCATTCCCGATCACACCGCCAGCATCCGAACACTGTCGCATGCTGTAAAAATTCGCATACCCCAGACACGCCAACGCGGGAGCAAGCTCCCGCGCGGCGACATCCTACCAGTCACCGCTTGATAGCGGTCAACCGGGCGACCAACTTACTTCTGGTCTTTGACTTCTTCGAACTCGGCATCGACAACATCGTCGTGCTTGGCTTCAGGCTCTGCCTGTTGCGCAGCACCGTCAGCTGGCTGACCTTGTTCGGCGTACATTTTCTGAGCAACCGGTGCAGAGACTTTCGACAACTCTTCGATCTTGGCTTCGATAGCGGCCTTGTCGTCGCCTTTAACAGCGGCTTCCAGGGCAACTACAGCAGCTTCGATGGCGGTCTTCTCTTCAGCCGTCACTTTATCGCCAGCATCAGCGACCATTTTGCGTGTCGAGTGAACCAGTGCATCACCCTGGTTACGGGCGCCAGCCAGCTCAGCAAACTTGGCATCCGCATCAGCGTTGGCTTCAGCATCACGAATCATCTGTTGAATTTCTTCATCAGACAGACCGGAGTTGGCCTTGATGGTGATCTTCTGCTCTTTGCCAGTCGCCTTGTCTTTCGCGCCGACGTGCAGGATGCCGTTGGCGTCGATGTCGAAGGTTACTTCGATTTGCGGCACGCCACGCGGTGCTGGTGGAATCTCGGCCAGGTCGAACTTGCCCAGGGACTTGTTCTGAGCAGCCTGCTTACGCTCACCTTGCAGCACATGGATGGTCACGGCGCCCTGATTGTCATCGGCAGTCGAGAACACTTGCGATTTCTTGGTAGGAATCGTGGTGTTTTTCTCGATCAGCGCAGTCATTACGCCGCCCATGGTTTCGATACCCAGGGTCAGCGGGCTGACGTCCAGCAGCAGCACGTCTTTCACATCACCGGCCAATACCGCGCCCTGGATGGCAGCACCCATGGCAACCGCTTCGTCCGGGTTCACGTCTTTACGTGCTTCTTTACCGAAGAACTCGGTCACTTTCTGCTGAACCAGTGGCATACGGGTCTGACCGCCGACCAGGATCACGTCGTTGATGGAACCAACGTCGATACCAGCGTCTTTCAGCGCAATGCGGCAAGGTTCGATGGTGCGCTGAACCAGGTCTTCAACCAGAGCTTCCAACTTGGCGCGAGAGATCTTCACGTTCAAGTGCTTAGGACCGGTGGCATCTGCAGTGATGTACGGCAGGTTCACGTCGGTCGACATGCTCGAGGACAGCTCGATCTTGGCTTTCTCAGCAGCTTCTTTCAGGCGCTGCATCGCCAGCGGGTCACCCTTGAGGTTCATGCCGCTTTCTTTCTTGAATTCGTCAACGAGGTAGTCGATCAGACGAATGTCAAAGTCTTCACCCCCCAGGAAGGTGTCGCCGTTGGTGGCCAACACTTCGAACTGGTGCTCGCCATCAACTTCAGCGATCTCGATGACCGAGACGTCGAAAGTACCGCCACCCAGGTCATAAACGATCACAGTGTGGTCGCCTTTGGCCTTGTCCATACCGTAAGCCAGAGCAGCTGCGGTTGGTTCGTTGATGATGCGTTTTACGTCCAGGCCCGCGATGCGGCCGGCGTCTTTGGTCGCCTGGCGCTGGCTGTCGTTGAAGTAAGCCGGAACGGTGATCACCGCTTCGGTCACAGCTTCACCCAGGTAGTCTTCGGCGGTCTTCTTCATCTTTTTCAAGACTTCAGCCGAGATCTGTGGTGCCGACATCTTGTTGCCATTTACTTCTACCCAGGCGTCACCGTTGTCAGCCTTGGCGATTTTGTAAGGCACCATCTTGATGTCTTTCTGCACGACTTCTTCGTCGAACTTACGACCGATCAGACGCTTTACTGCGTACAGGGTGTTGTGCGGATTGGTGACAGCCTGGCGCTTGGCCGACTGACCAACCAGGATCTCGCCATCATTTGCGTAAGCAATGATCGACGGCGTGGTACGCGCGCCTTCGGCGTTTTCGATTACTTTGGCTTTGCCGTTTTCCATGACGGAGACACAGGAGTTGGTGGTCCCCAGGTCGATACCGATAATTTTGCCCATGATTTACTCTCCCGAAACTTGAATTTGGTTGCCGCAGCAGTGGTGGCTAACTGCGGTAGCACTTAAACGCTTGACTTATAGATGGGGGCTTTGCAGCGTATTTCAAGCCTGCTCATCAATAGAAGGCGAAACTGGTGCAGGCGCCTTGCTCACTACGACCATCGCCGGGCGCAGCAAGCGACCATTGAGCAGATAACCCTTCTGGAACGTTTTGAGCACGCTGTTCGGCTCCAGGTCATGGCTTTCCTGCATGGCCATGGCCTGATGATGCTCAGCGTTGAACGGTTCGCCGCCTTGTGGATCGACTGCTTCCAACTGATAACGCTTCAGGGTGTCCTGGAACATTTTCAGGGTCAGTTCGATCCCTTCGCGCATCGGGCGGATGTTTTCGTCGTCCGGGTTGGACAATTCAAGGCCACGTTCCAGACTGTCGATGATCGGCAGCAAGTCATTGGCGAATTTTTCCAGTGCGAACTTGTGAGCCTTTTCTACATCCTGCTCGGCACGGCGGCGGACGTTCTGCAGATCAGCGGCAACACGCAAAGACTGGTCCTGCGCAGCGGCCAATTGCTCTTCGAGCACTTGCACACGAGTCGCCAGCTCATCGCCGACAGCCGAATTGGCGTCTGGAGTTTGCGTATCCTGCGTCTGTTCGTCAGCCATAGTTTTCTCCTTTCAAAATCATGCGCGAACTCAACTCGCGCTTCTGTTCGGGTATATGGGGCCACAATTTCCAGGTTCAAGGGCGCAAGCGTTACCAAAAGTCTTTCGACTGACCTTCATCAATTCCTGCTTGGTCATTCCTGATTGCACTTAAAAAAAGCCGGGTTCAAGCAAATCGACCTAAGCACCAGGATTGTCAGCCTCAGATAAAACACTGTATAAATAACCAGACCTAAAGCCTGGGAGCGGCCGTCATGCTCGTGCACCTGTCCGTACATAACTACGCCATTGTTGAACATCTGGATCTCGAGCTGGATCGTGGGATGAGCGTAATCACAGGCGAAACCGGCGCCGGCAAGTCGATCATGCTCGACGCCCTAGGCTTGACCCTGGGTGATCGCGCCGACAGCGGCGTGGTACGCCCCGGTGCGGACAAGGCCGACATCCTGGCCACCTTCGACCTGGCGGATATTCCCGAGGCAGAGGCCTGGCTGGCCGAGCGCGACCTTAATAATGAAGGCCCGTGCATCCTTCGGCGGGTCATCACAGCGGAAGGCCGGTCCCGCGGCTATATCAATGGCACCCCCTGCCCGCTTGGCGACCTAAAAGCCCTGGGCGAACTGCTGATCGATATCCACAGCCAGCATGAACACCAGTCCCTGCTGAAAACCGATACCCATCGCCGCCTGCTTGATGAGTACGCTGGCGCCACAGACCTTGCCCGACAGGTGCAACTCGCCGCCCAACGCTGGCGCCAGACTCGCCAGGAGCTGGAGCGACTCTCCAACTCCGGCGATGAACAGCGAGCTCGCCATCAATTGCTCAGCTATCAACTCGAAGAGCTGGAAAGTCTGGGCTTGGGCGAGACCGAACTGGAGCAGCTTGAGCAGGAACACAAGAACCTCACCAACGCGGAAACCTTGCTGGGCATTTGCCGCCAAGTGGTAGAGCAGTGCAGTGAGAGTGACTCCGGCAATGTACTTAACGCGTTGACCGCCAGCCTCAATCGCCTCTCTAGCGTGAACAGCGCCTCCGGCTCACTGAGCGAGGCCACGACCTTGCTCACCAGCGCACAGATTCAAGTAGAGGAAGCCGTCGGTGAGCTGAATCGCTTCCTGGACCACTTCGATGCCGACCCCGCACGTCTTCAGGACATAGAAGAACGCCTCGACACTATCTATACCCTGGCGCGCAAACATCGCATCCAGCCCACCGAAGTGGCGACGATGCAGCAAAAGCTGCTGGATGAAATCGAGACCCTGAACGCCAACGATGAATCCATCGAGCGCCTGGGCGACGAGCTCGCCTCTTTCGCTCGCCATTACCAAGAGAAGGCGCGCGAACTCAGCGACTTGCGCCAGCAAGCAGCGACGAGCCTGGCCGGCGCAGTGGAGCTGGAGATCCAACGCCTGGGCATGCCCGGCGGTCGCTTCACCATTGAATTGCGCACCAACGCCAGTAACGAACTGCAGCCCCACGGGCTGGAGCAGGTCGAGCTACTGGTCAGCGCCAACCCCGGGCAACCGCTCAAGGCACTGGCAAAAGTGGCCTCCGGCGGTGAACTGTCGCGAATCAGCCTGGCCATCCAGGTGATTACTGCGCAAACCTCACGGGTGCCAACGCTGGTGTTCGACGAAGTCGATGTGGGGATCGGTGGGCCGACGGCAGAAATTGTTGGCCAGTTGTTGCGGCGCCTGGGGGATCGTGGCCAGGTACTGACGGTCACCCACTTGCCACAGGTGGCAGCCCAGGGGCATCAGCACCTGTTTGTGCACAAGGTGCGCGGCAGCGATGCAACACACACAGCCGTGTCCAAGTTGAATAAGTCGGAACGCGTTGAAGAAGTGGCACGCATGCTCGGCGGGATCGACTTGACCAAGGAGTCCTTGGCGCACGCGAAAAAAATGGTCGTGGCGGCGAAGGCCTGACCGGATAATTTCGCCTCTATAGAAAGCACGAAGGCGACCCTGAGGTCGCCTTCGATCATTTTGCAGCGCGAATCTGCAGCGCTTGTTACTTTTTCTTACGGATGTACAAGACCAGATTATGGTCAACCAGATCGAAGCCATGCTCCTCAGCAATCTTGTGCTGCAGCGCTTCGATTTCCGGACTGGTGAACTCGATAACCTCATTGGTATCCAGGTCAACCATGTGGTCGTGATGACCACCGTCAGCCAGTTCAAATACTGCATGACCGCCGTCGAAATTATGACGAACCACCAGCCCTGCGGCTTCAAACTGGGTCAGTACACGGTAAACCGTGGCCAGGCCGACGTCCTCGTTAGACTCCATCAGCGCCTTATAGACATCCTCGGCACTCATGTGACGCTGCTCAGCAGAATCGAGCATTTGTAGAATCTTGACTCGTGGCAGAGTCACTTTGAGACCGGCTTTGCGTAGTTCGCTATTTTCAACCATGGTTAGCTTTCTCGCGGATGCTGCTTCGCAGCTTCTCTTAATACGGGTATGATCGGCGTTTACGTTGTCCCAGCCAAGATAGTGGAAGTCGCCCACCGATGCAAAACACCAAGCTCTTGCTAACCAGTTTCACCTTTGTGGGACTGCTCGCACTCGCCGGTTGTTCATTCCCCGGGGTTTACAAAATCGACATCCAGCAGGGCAATGTCGTCACGCAGGACATGATAGACCAGTTACGCCCCGGAATGACCCGACGGCAAGTACGGTTTATCATGGGTAACCCCCTGCTGACCGACACATTCCATGCCGATCGCTGGGATTATCTCTACAGCCTGCAGCCTGGTGGCGGTGAACGCCAACAGGAGCGCGTCAGCGTCGTTTTCAATGGCAATGACCAGCTTGTCAGCCTGTCCGGCGACTTCATGCCCGGCGTAAGCCGTGATGAAGCCTTGCTTGGCAAAGACAATGGCACCAACGTCACTGCGCCGGAGCAGGAAGGCGAGAAGCCGAAGTCCGAAGTGCCGGCCAAACCAGGCTCTCTGCTCGACAAGATCCAGAAAGACGTCGACGGCGTGGAAACGGTTCCCGTCCCGACGCCACAGCCTCTGGATACCAGCCCGCAGTAATTTTGCGACGCTCAACAAAAAGCCCGGCATGCCGGGCTTTTTGTTGCCTGCCATTTGGCCGACCTATGAATTCTGTTGCTTGGCCAGCGCCGCCTTGGCTGCGCGCAACCTGCGTATTTCTTTTGGGTCTGCCAGCAAGGGGCGGTAAATCTCAATGCGATCACCCGCCTGCACACAACGCACTTCAGCGTCCGCGACCACTTTGCCGAATATACCCAAAACGCAGCCAGCCAGATCCAACTCAGGGAATTGCGCCGCAATACCTGACGCCTGCACCGCCGAACGCAGGCTAGTGCCGGCTGGCACCGTCACCGCCAATAGAACCTGACGATCCACGCCGGCGTACACCACCTCAATCTCAACCATGCAGTTGCTTGGCTCGCTGGCAGAATGCATCCACCAGGGTATTGGCCGCCTGATTGAACAAAGGCCCCAACGTCGCGCGCACGATAGGCCCCGCATAATCAAAGGAAAGGTCCAGGCTGATCTTGCAGGCCTTGTCCGTTAAGGCCTTGAATACCCATACCCCGTGGAGCTGGGTAAACGGCCCCTCCTGTAAATCCATTTCAATGGATTTCCCAGGCACCAGCACATTGCGCGTCACAAAATGCTGGCTCAGGCCGCCCTTCGCGACCCCGACACTGGCGACCATGTGCTCATCACTGCTTTCCAGCACCTCGGCCGTTGAGCACCACGGCAGGAATTCCGGGTAACGCGCCACGTCGTTGACCAGGTCATAGAGCGCCTGTGCCGGATAGGGCAGCAGCGCTGAACGTTGAATATGCGTCGTCATGTGTGCGTCATTTCCACAGCTGAGCAGCAAACATCGCGGAAGAACAGCCCGATCCGCGAAAGAAAAAAACCAGAGAACTGCCCGCATTGTCCGGGATTCGTCCAACACGCTCAAGCACGCAGGTTGACCGTAGCCGACAGGCTCGCAACTCCCTATAATGCCGCCCCTATGGCTAAACAAAAGAAACACCCCACAGGGACCATCGCGCAAAATAAAAAGGCGCGACACGATTACTTCATCGAACATCGGTTCGAGGCTGGTCTGGTCCTGGCCGGCTGGGAAGTAAAGAGTCTGCGTGCCAGCAAGCTGCAACTGGTCGACAGTTACGTGCTGCTCAAGGATGGCGAGGCATGGCTGCTTGGCAGTCATATCACCCCGCTGACCACTGCGAGCACTCACGTGATTGCCGATCCGGTGCGCACGCGCAAGCTGCTGCTCAATGCCCGCGAACTGGAAAAGCTCGCCGCCGCCGTACAGCAGAAGGGCTACGCCTGCGTCTGCCTGTCCTGGTACTGGAGCAAGCACCTGGTCAAATGCGAGATTGCCTTGGGCAAGGGCAAGAAGGAATACGACAAGCGCGATACCGAGCGCGAGCGCGACTCCAATCGCGAACTGCATCGCGCCGTGCGCAACAAGGGCAAGGAAGACTGATCCTTGCTGTGATGTAGCCTTGGGAGGTCCCTCGGCTACATCCCCTTGCGCCGCTCCGCACGCGCCACGCGCTGAACTTCCTGACGCACTTCTTCCAACACTTCCTGCACATACAGCAGGTGACGCGTTGAGACTTCCCGTGCCTGCTCGGCGCGCCCCTCGATAATCGCCAGGTACAGATCCCGGTGCTGACTGATCAGCATGTCGCGGGTTTCCGTTCGCTGCTGATACATGCCGCCGATGTTGGTCACCACGTTACGTTTAAGCAGGTCGAACAGACCGCGAATGGTGTGCAGCAACACGGCGTTGTGGCTGGCCTCGGCGATGGCCAAGTGAAACCGCGCATCCGCTGCGCCCTCCTCGGCCCGACTCACCTCATCGGACCGGGTGTAGCAATCCTGTAGCGCTTCGAAGGCAGCCGTAAGACGCTCGCGATCAACCTCCGTTGCGCGCAACGCGGCGTAGTAGGCGCAAGAGGCCTCAAGGGTCTGACGAAACTCCAGCAGATCACGCTGAGCCTCGGGGTTGTTCTCCAACAGGTGCAACAGCGGGTCACTGAACGTAGAGCCCAATGATTCAGCCACGTAGTTACCACCGCCCTGGCGGCTGACGAGCAAACCTTTGGCTGACAGTTTCTGGATCGCCTCCCGCAAAGAAGGGCGCGACACCCCGAATTGCTCAGCCAACGCGCGCTCGGCCGGCAAGCGTTCACCCGACTTCAGCGTGCCCTCAAGGATCATGCCCTCAAGCTGCTCGACAATGTCATCGGACAAACGGCGCTGACGCACCTGATCAAACCCCATCACTCACTCTCCACCATCCCGACCACTCGCCGGGGCTCTATTCTCGCCTATCGCAGCGCTTGCAGCACCTATCAGAACGCCTTCGTTTCAGCCGATCAGTACACCCTGCTTACCAACTTACGACCAAAGTTTTGCGGGCGGCAAATTGACACACCCCCACCAAGGCTTTTACTCTAGCCCACAGCGATTGTAAATTGGTATTACCAATTACCCAAGCTGACCAAACAACAACAATCAGGGGCCACCCCACTATGCAAACCTGGCAACAGCTCTATAGCCCGCTCGGCAGCCTCGGCCTGTCCGCATTGGCGGCCGTTATTCCGATCGTATTCTTCTTCCTCGCCCTGGCCGTGTTTCGCCTCAAAGGCCATGTGGCTGGCAGCATCACCTTGGCGCTGTCGATCCTGGTGGCGATCTTCGCCTTCCAGATGCCGGTGGACATGGCATTGGCCGCCGCCGGTTACGGTTTTGCCTATGGCCTGTGGCCCATCGCCTGGATCATCGTCGCAGCGGTGTTTCTCTACAAACTCACGGTCAAAAGCGGCCAGTTCGAGATCATCCGTAGCTCAGTCCTGTCGATCACTGACGACCAACGCCTACAAGTGCTGTTGATCGGCTTCTGCTTTGGCGCCTTCCTGGAAGGTGCTGCCGGTTTCGGTGCCCCCGTGGCAATCACCGCTGCACTGCTGGTCGGCCTGGGCTTCAACCCGCTGTACGCCGCCGGCCTGTGCCTGATTGCCAACACTGCCCCCGTGGCCTTTGGGGCGCTGGGCATCCCGATTATCGTTGCGGGCCAGGTGACCGGCATCGACGCATTCAAGATCGGCGCCATGACCGGTCGCCAACTGCCGCTGCTGTCGCTGTTCGTGCCGTTCTGGCTGGTGTTCATGATGGACGGCGTGCGCGGCGTGCGTGAAACCTGGCCCGCTGCGCTGGTCGCAGGCTTGAGCTTTGCCGTCACCCAGTACTTCACCTCCAACTTCATCGGCCCGGAACTGCCGGACATCACCTCGGCCCTGGCCAGTCTGATTTCCCTGACGTTGTTCCTGAAAGTCTGGCAGCCAAAACGCACCGCAGGCGCACAAATCGCCGGCGCCACCTCCAGCGCGGCGGTCACCGCCAGTGCCGGCGGTTTCGGCCTGCCACGCAATACCATCGTCTCGCCCTACAGCCTCGGGCAGATTTTCAAGGCCTGGTCGCCGTTCCTGATTCTCACCGTGCTGGTCACCATCTGGACCCTCAAGCCGTTCAAGGCAATGTTTGCTGCCGGGGGCTCGATGTACAGCTGGGTATTCAACTTCGCAATCCCACACCTGGACCAACTGGTGATCAAGGTCGCGCCGATCGTGACCAACCCCACCGCGATTCCGGCCGTGTTCAAACTGGACCCGATTTCTGCAACCGGCACTGCGATTTTCTTCTCCGCGCTGATCTCGATGCTGGTACTGAAAATCGACATCAAGACTGGTCTTACCACTTTAAAAGAGACCTTCTACGAACTGCGCTGGCCGATCCTGTCGATTGGGATGGTGTTGGCCTTCGCCTTCGTCACCAACTACTCCGGCATGTCTTCGACCATGGCACTGGTATTGGCCGGCACGGGCGCAGCCTTTCCGTTCTTCTCGCCGTTCCTCGGCTGGCTGGGGGTTTTCCTGACAGGCTCTGATACCTCATCCAACGCCCTGTTCAGCTCCTTGCAGGCCACCACCGCGCACCAGATCGGCGTCAATGACACCCTGCTGGTCGCGGCCAACACCAGCGGCGGCGTCACCGGCAAGATGATCTCGCCTCAATCCATCGCCGTGGCGTGCGCCGCTACCGGCCTGGTGGGCAAGGAGTCCGATCTGTTCCGCTTTACTCTCAAGCACAGCCTGTTCTTCGCCACCATCGTCGGGCTGATCACCCTGGCCCAGGCCTACTGGTTCACCGGTATGCTGGTGCACTAAGACCTGCACGTAATGCCGCCGGATACGATTCCGGCGTCAGCTATTTCTGGAGGACCGATGAGCCTGCCTGCTGCTTTCATAAGCGACGTAGCACAACTGATTCCGAAAAGTCGGCGTTTCGACGATCCGCTTTCCACCCTCGCTTTCGGCACTGACGCCAGCTTTTACCGACTGATCCCACAATTGGTGATCCGCGTGGAGTCAGAAGACGAAGTCGTTGCCTTGCTGCAACTGGCTCAGCGCGACCACGTAGCGGTGACCTTCCGCGCCGCCGGCACCAGCCTGTCCGGGCAAGCCATCAGCGATTCGGTACTGATCGTGCTGGGCGACAACTGGAATGGCCGCGAGATTCGCGGGCAAGGCACGCAAATCCGCCTGCAACCCGGTGTGATCGGCGCCCAGGCCAATGCGTGGCTGGCGCCATTCGGGCGCAAGATCGGGCCGGACCCGGCGTCGATCAACGCCTGCAAGATCGGCGGTATCGTCGCCAACAATGCCAGCGGCATGTGCTGCGGCACCGCACAGAACACCTACCACACTCTGGCCGGCATACGCCTGGTACTGGCTGACGGCAGCCGGCTGGATACTGAAGACGCCACCAGCGTTAAGGCGTTTCGTGAACAACACGGCGCGCTGCTTGAGCGGCTGGCGACATTGGGTCGCGAGACGCGGGCCAATGCCGAATTAGCGGCCAGGATTCGCCACAAATACCGTCTGAAAAATACCACCGGGCTGTCGCTCAACGCCCTGGTGGATTTCGATGAGCCGTTGGATATCCTCAGCCATCTGCTGGTGGGCTCCGAGGGCACTCTTGGGTTTATCAGCGCGGTCACCTACGACACGGTAATAGACCACCCGAACAAAGCCTCGGCGTTGATCGTATTTCCAGATGTCGAAACCTGCTGCAATGCAGTCACCGTCCTCAAAACCCAACCGGTCTCGGCCGTCGAGTTGTTGGACCGACGCAGCATGCGCTCGGTACAGAACAAGCCGGGCATGCCCGATTTCGTAAAGCAACTCTCGGAAAATGCCTGCGCCCTGTTGATCGAATCCCGCGCAGCATCCTCGTCTTTGTTGCATGAGCAACTGGCGCTGATCATGGCCTCCCTGACCCCATTCCCGGTAGAAAAACAGGTCGACTTCACCGAAGACCCCACCGAGAACGCCCGACTGTGGGCAATCCGCAAAGACACCTTCCCGGCCGTCGGCGCCGTGCGCAAAACCGGCACCACCGTGATCATCGAGGACGTGACCTTCCCGGTTGAGCAACTGGCAATCGGCGTGAATCGCTTGATCGCGCTCTTCGACAAACATCACTACGACGAGGCGATCCTTTTCGGACACGCGCTGGAAGGTAATCTGCACTTCGTATTCACCCAAGGCTTCAACAGCGCGGAAGAAGTCACACGCTACCAAGCGTTCATGGACGACGTGGCGCAATTGGTGGCGGTGGAGTTTGGAGGTTCGCTTAAAGCCGAACACGGCACCGGGCGCAATATGGCGCCGTTCGTGGAACTGGAATGGGGCAGCGACGCCTATCAATTGATGTGGCAACTCAAGCGCCTGCTCGACCCCAACGGCATTCTCAACCCGGACGTGGTGCTCAGCGAAGACCCGCAAATCCACCTCAAGCACCTCAAGCCGCTACCCGCCGCTGATGAGCTTGTGGATAAGTGCATCGAATGCGGCTTCTGCGAACCGGTGTGCCCGTCGAAAGGCCTGACCTTGAGCCCGCGCCAGCGCATCGTGATCTGGCGTGACATTCAGGCAAAGAAACGCGCCGGTGTCGACACCACTGAGTTGGAAGCTGCGTATCACTACCAGGGCATCGACACCTGCGCCGCGACCGGCCTTTGCGCTCAACGCTGCCCTGTAGGAATCAATACCGGCGACTTGGTGAAAAAACTGCGCAGCCGTGACGCCAACAGCACGAAAACCGCCGAATGGCTCGCCACCCATTTTTCCACCGCCCTGCAAGGCGCGCGCTTTACCCTGCATGTGGCCAACGGCGCCCGCATGCTGCTGGGCGCACCACGCCTGGCGAAGCTATCAGCCAGCGTGACCAAGCTGTCCAAGGGGCAAATTCCGCAGTGGACCAACGCCATGCCGCAGCCGGAAAAAGCCATCCGTTTCAGCCCGGCGGTGACGGACGAACGACCGCGGGTGGTCTACCTGGCCGCCTGCGTTTCACGCGCCATGGGCCCTGCAGCGGGGGATAAGGAACAGATGTCGCTGTACGACAAAACCCGCAGCCTGCTGGAAAAAGCCGGTTACCAAGTCGTATTCCCCGACAATCAGGACAGCCTGTGCTGCGGCCAGCCTTTCGCTTCCAAGGGCTACGCCGAACAGGCCGAACACAAGCGCCAGGAACTGATCGGCGCCCTACTTCACGCCAGCCGTGGCGGGCTCGATCCGATCTACTGCGACACCAGCCCCTGCACCCTGCGCCTCGTGCAGGACCTGGGCAAAACGCGGCTGGACCTCTACGATCCCGTACGCTTTATCCGCACCCACTTGATGGACCGTCTCGACTTCACACCTCAGGAAGCCCCCATCGCCGTGCACGTCACCTGCAGCACCCAACACCTGGGCGAGAGCCAGGCGCTGATCGATCTGGCTCGACGCTGTTCCAACAGCGTGATCATCCCTGAAGGCATCCATTGCTGCGGATTTGCCGGTGACAAGGGCTTCACCACGCCGGAACTCAACGCCCACTCACTGCGCACCCTCAAGGACGCGGTGCAATATTGCAGCGAAGGCATCTCCACCAGCCGCACCTGCGAGCTCGGTCTGAGCCAGCATGGCGGTATTGATTATCACGGGTTGGTCTACCTGGTTGACCGCGTCACTCAAGCCCGCGCTCACTGATACTGCAAAAATGAACCTGCATAAAAACAGAACCCTCGCGCGCCGGCGTAGTCATCTGCATAGGCCTCGACAAACGAGGCTCATCAGTGATGTCGCTGGCAGCCGTTGAACGCCAGCAGCGTCGAGCCCTTTTGTGCAAGGAGATACCCTATGAAGCGTTCCGCTCTTGCTGGCTTGTTCATTACTGCTGCGATGCTGGCTTCCCCTGTATTCGCTGCGGGCGAGCCAGATTTGTGCAAAATCAATCTGGACAAAATCAACAACGGCAAAGCGCTGCTCGCCACTGACACCAGTGGCAAAAGCGGCGAGATAGACACTGCCGTCTCCCAAGCCAAAGCGGCCCACGCCGCGGGCGATGACAAAAAGTGCATCGAGATCACCTCGAAGGCGCTGCAAGACCTGCAGAACAGCGAAAAAGGTGGCCAATAGGCTGCTCAGTCACGGAAGACCAACCTTCGGGTTGGCCTTCCGTGACGGTTTGGCGTACACTGCAAAGGCTTGTCACTCACTATGAAACAACGAGTTACAAGCACGGGGCCGTTTAGGATTCGACGCCGGTTGCGAAACTTTAGGTGCATGCCGAGTTGGTAACAGAACTCGTAAATCCACTGTTGCAACTTCTTATAGTTGCCAATGACGAAAACTACGGCCAGGAATTCGCTCTCGCTGCGTAAGCAGCCTTAGCCCTGAGCTTCTGGTACCTTCGGGTCCAGCAATCACCAGGGGATGTCTGTAAACCCAAAGTGATTGTCATATAGAACAGAATCGCCGTGCAGTACGTTGTGGACGAAGCGGCTAAAACTTACACAACTCGCCCAAAGCACCCTGCCCTTCGGGTCGCTGAGGGTTAACTTAATAGAAACGGCTACGCATGTAGTACCGACAGCGGAGTACTGGCGGACGGGGGTTCAAATCCCCCCGGCTCCACCAAATAAGCTATACAAATCAGGCACTTAGCGATTATCGCAAGTGCCTTTTTTGTGCCTGATAGGGTGCTTTTGGCTCGGTTATGCCAGCTTTATGACAGCATGCGCGATCATTGGCGCACCAATATGGAACGTGAACGCAGGAGGTCGAAGGACAAATGGAAGTTAAAATTAACCCCACAGGCAGGCTCCTTGACATTCTCGTAAATGTCCGCGCCCAGCCAGACGCGCTATCCGCACGAAAAGTTTGGGCCGCAGCATTCGATTGTGAGCCGTCTGATACGGGGGCGATTTTGGGATCTCTCGCCGACCTGATCAAATTGTTGGCAGAGGCCAAGGAGGCGACTCAAAGATTTGTGCCGGGGGATTTGACGATCTTCATGGCGCCTTTTCCAAGGATCGAAGCTATGTTGAGCCGGGTACATCTTGACAACACATGGCAACCCTCAAGAGCCCATCTTGATGACAAGACGATGACCGGCCTTGAGTTCGGTGATCACATGCTTACGCAGTTTTACGGCAAAAACTCTCTTAGCGGAGAGCTGATACACGACTTTATTAATCAGTTGAATGAGCTTTTGCAACAGTGCCTATCTTCGGATTTGCCACTAGATCTTAAGAAAATATTCGTTAAAAATCTTGAAGCGCTTCGACATGCCTTAATGGCCTATAAGATATCTGGAGCCAACGGCCTAGTAGACGAGATAGACAGAACCGCTGGATCACTGTTTCGGTATCGCGACGAGATTCAAGCCGCTTCATCAGAAGCGCAGACGAAAGAATTCACTACAAAAGTTTTTGACATAATTTCAAAGCTGAACGATTCGGTACAGATTGTTCAGAGCGCGGCTTATTTGGTCGGACCAGTTGCAGGTGGGATTACCATGCTGCTCCATCAGATAAACCCCTAAAGGCCTTTGTCAGCTTAGCAGGCTCGTCTTAGATGCCCCCCTCCATACTGCAGCAGTATGGGCTGGAGAAGTGCGTAGGCGACGTACTGCGCGGCTTGCAGCGATTCACTGTCTAAAACTGGTAAGAGAGATAGCGCCTGTTTCGACCAATGGAACCGGGATAGGTCGACATAGTTTTAGACAGCTTTTTGAGTGTTGCGTGCCACGTTTTTTGATTGCAGAAAACGTGGCGCGGCTTATGGCAGAATCCGCCGCACTAGGTCTTTGGCGCTGAAACAATATCGCCGTCTGCCGGGTAAGCGCTTGCCGCGGCACTGCTAAACTGCGAGTCAAAATGGTTGAGAAAGGTTTCAATCAAATGACCGTGGTAGTAGGCGTAGGCTCTTGACGTAATGTTCTTCCCTTCTGGGCGAATCATTTTAAACAACAGCAGCCCTTGATCGGGCTTTGCCTCCGCACGAAAAAAAGCGTCCCTGGAATACTGCTTTCCTTTGTGAGTGAATGCCCCAGAAGCAATTATCTCCCAAGTGGTGATAGAGCCTTCAGCCTCCTTCTGATTGATCCTTTTTTTGAAATCTGCGAGCAGTCCTGCTGGGTTGCTAGTGAAGAATTTGACAGACATTGGCATATCCATATGTTTTTGATGGAATGGTAGTGATAGCAAAATAACCTCACCCCCGCCATCCTGGTTTCGTAGGATCATCACGGCCTGCCAAATCACCACCAATCCTAACTTCTGGAGCCTATTCCTTTTCTCCTAAAGGGATCGAGGTCGTCATAATTTTCTCTACCTGAATGTTGGTCAATGAGAAATAGCTCTCACGTAGGCCTAGCACGCTCGCAGCGCGATCATTCCTTGGTCGCCACTGCATTGCTAACCGTCCTGGCAGTTACTCAAGGAATGCCTGGTCAAATAGCAGCACCAAAAATCCAACCAAAATGCGTTTACGCCAACGCTGGCGCATAGCCACTGCAAGAGATATCCTGTTTTTTTGATCACAGGAGTGTCCAAGATGAAGAAAAGCAACGCGATTCTGACTACCCTTTCTCTCTTCAGTTGCGCAGTTATGGCTGAGCCTCCCAAATCAACACCGGTACCATATTCAGCAGATCGCGACTTCGGAATCGTCTGCGCAATCAATGGAAAAAATACATACTTCATCAGGAAAGACAGCAATAACAACGACGACCGAATCGCGAGAAATATTGTTTTGACAGATCTAGGATCTGGAAAGATTGCTATTAGCTTTTTGCATGGATTCACGGTGGCAGACAAAGCCGCGACTTACTTACCTGCAACAAATGAGTCCTGCAAAACCTTTGAGCAATAGAGCTGCAGATACTTCTCGATAGATTCAATAATAAGTCTTACCTTTTGAGCGATGTGTAAGCGGCCTCGCACGCTTTCCCGGGTATTCGGGCTCGATCATAAGCCGCCGCCAGCTCTCCCGCTCTTTTGTCAGCCCGCTGGAGCAAGTCGGAGAGCACCATTGCGGCGCGGGTAGGCACCTTCGATTACTCGGTGACCTTTCCCGGATCGGCCAGAGCGGCAAAGTTCGCACCCGAGGCATCACGAGAGACCATTAATGGATTCCTCACCAGGTGGCTGGCAGCGAAGGAAAAACACGTCGCCAGCAGCACCTTCGACGGTTACAGGAAGCTGGTCACACTGCGCCTAATCCCGGCCCTGGGCGACACGATGCTGGTGGACCTTAGGCGGAAGACCGTGCGCGACTGGCTCGACACCCTAGAGGTGAGCAACAAGACGCTCAGCAATATCCAAAGCTGCCTGCGCTCCGCGCTGAACGACGCCGCCGAGGAGGAGTTGATCGAACTGAACCCGCTGGCGGGTTGGACCTACTCACGCAAGGCAGCGCCGCCGAAAGAGGATGACGTCGACCCCTTCAGCCCCGAGGAGCAGCAGGCCGTTCTCGGCACCCTCTCCGGCCAGGCCCGCAACATGATGCAGTTCGCCCTCTGGACCGGTCTTCGCACCAGTGAGCTCGTGGCCCTGGACTGGGGCGATATCGACTGGCTCCGCGAGGAGGTCATGGTGAGTCGCGCGATGACCCAGGCTGGCAAAGGCAAAGCGGAGACCACAAAAACCGCCGCGGGGCGCAGAAGCGTGAAGCTGCTCCGGCCCGCACTGGATGCGTTGAAAGCGCAAAAGGCACACACGTTCCTGGCGGACGGAGAAGTGTTTCAGAACCCTCGCACTTTGGAGCGCTGGGCCGGCGACGGGCCGATCCGGAAGACTATGTGGGTGCCGGCGACGAAGAAGGCTGGCGTCAGATATCGACGCCCTTATCAGACCCGGCATACCTACGCCTCGATGATGCTATCCGCCGGTGAGCATCCGATGTGGGTGGCGAAACAGATGGGGCATACCGATTGGACAATGATTGCCACGGTGTACGGACGTTGGATGCCTTCTGCTGATGATATTGCAGGGCAGAAGGCCACTGCGCTTTTTGACATTCGCTTGGAAAACACGGCTCGTAAGTAGAAATTTTGACACAAAAAAGCCGCAGAACGCGGCTTTTTATCAGAATTAACCCGCTCGAGCAGCGGCTAATACTTCCAACTGACGATCTGTCGATCGCTTCAGAACTGATTGGTAAACGCGCTGCTTCTGATCAGCAGGGGCGTTACGAAAAAAATCAGAAAATGGTGTAGAACGTGTTGATTGCGCTTTTTTCATAGCAAAACCCCGGACTTGATGTGCTTCAGCAGACCCTCACGATCATATCCATCGTGCAGATGATCTTCGATTTTGGAAACGTCCACCTCATATGACTTCGGCGACGCATCAGTGTTCTTGACTAGAAGATCGACACGAATATCTTTACCAAATTTCTTCTTGAGAGAATTGACCACCTCTTTCGTGGTGAAAAACTGCTCAACAAAAATTTCCGGAGGTATGCGTCGACCTTCAATTTTCTCCCTCGCGGCTACGAAGCGCCAGGCCAGCTCAGGTTTCTGATAAACGAAAATCACGACGCAATCTCTGTGCCGCTTGAGCGAGCGAGAGATATTTTTCTCAGCCTTGGCAAGGTTGCAGAGCGTGCCATCCAAAATGAACGACTGACTCTGTTCTAATGCCATATCGTGAATCTTGTCAACCAGAATCGAAACCGGGTACTGAAACATCCAAGAATTATTTCCCGTATATCCTTCAAACTCAGAACGGAAGTCGTCAGGGTCGATACGCATAATTTTTGATTTTCCCGAGGCGTCAAGCTCAGCTATGAGCTCTATCGCAGCCTCTGTTTTCCCAGCTCCTGCGCATCCCGCCATGAAGACCGAGACAGGCATCTTCTCAGGTATATAAACGGCAGGATTTGTAAAAGCTTTAGCGATGCGTTTCTTGTTCGCCTTAGCTTGAAGCGTTGCGGCTTCTATCAATAGCCCTTCAGTGTATAGCATATCCGTATGACACTCCGCGAGAAGGCCGAGCATTCTATACGTAGGCGACTCTACTTTATAGGCCGTAGGTCGGATGATTAACCACATCAGCACGCAGCGATGGCGAACGGCCGTTGCGGGCAGCTTAAAATTAAATGACAGCAAAATGACAGCTTTAGTGCTGCAAACCTTGTAATAGAAACGTCGGACGTGGGTTCAAATCCCCCCGGCGAAGCATCAACAGAACCTGCCCAGTACGGGCTTCGTTGTTTCTGGGATTTACCCCCCCACAGAATGAAGCTTCAGAATTTTCCCTCAAGATATCGCGCCATCGGTGAATTGGTGCAACACCTCCCACAAAGATAGCCTCCCCCAGTCGCTGCAAAATCAGCGACCGGGTTTAGCAGCTCGTTTACTATCAAGGCCTGCAAAGCCACCATCCGTTCTAGCGATGCTGTTAGCATCCGCTGGATCGCATTATGGCGGCTGTGCGTGAGGCACTTTCGGGTGCGCCGGGTTCCTTGATTCCTGGTCTGCTAACCCGCGTACAGTCGCCACCCTTTTCGTTTAGCAGCGATGTCTGGCGACTCCATCAATCAAGGAGTTTCAGCCATGAAAAAGATCACCCCCAATCCCCCCTCCGCAACCCTCTTCACCCTCGCCCCAGACATCACCCCCGAAACCCTGCTAATCCAAGCCAGCGAAACCCTCGCCTCCCTCAACGCCATGACCACCGACCTGGCTTTCGAACTCGAGGGCGCACACCGTCACAAGCTGCTGGCCACCCAGCAACTGGTCGTGCTGGGCGAACTGCTGGTCGAGCGCGTGCTGGTCCTCACCCAAGACACACAAACATTCCAGTAACAAAAAGGCCGAGACGCGTTCAGCGACTCGGCCTTTTGTTGTGCGTCTGGAATCCCGCCACACTTGCGATTACCCTGCTCTCCTCTATCAGACATCCGGAAGTCCGATACCCGTGTTCAAGCCACTCGCCGCTCTCGCCCTCGCCTGCGCCCCTCTGCTCGCAACCGCCGCCGATCTGGCCGGTGTCTGGACAGGCACCTTGGGCAAATCCGCGATCACCGTCTGTTTCAACGGTGCCCACGGCGCCAATGGCAGTTATTACTACCAACGGATTCTTCGCCCATTCAACTGACCCAAGCCAACGCCAGCGAGCCCTGGGTGGAAGAAGGCCAAACCGGTTTCTGGCAGTTGGACGACCCGCAGGGCGATACGTTGACCGGCACCTGGAGCAAAGCCTTGGGCGGCAAAAGCCTGGTGCTGACGCTCAAACGTGCGGACTCGGACAGTTGCGCCAGCGACACCTACAACAACCCGCTGGAGGCGACGCCGCCTGCGGTGAAGGTCGAGAAGAAGACCTTCGCCGAACACGCCTATCAGGTGAAGACCCAAGGCGGGCAGGTCATCCTGAAACTCGAGGGCGACGGGGAAGCCATCGATAAGATCAACCGGGATCTCGCACGCATGGCCATCAATCCGGATGGCCAGACCGATTTTTATAGAGAGCGGCGCAACTCACTGGACCAGGGCGGCAGCACCACGACCAGCGAGATCACGGTGGAACCGTTCTACTGGTCATCACAGTGGATCACCGTGCGTTTCTATCGCTGGTCGGCGGGGTACGGGCGCGGCGGAATCAGTTGGGGCCTGCACAGTTGGAACCTGCAAACCGGTGAAAAAGTCGACCCTTGGACGTGGTTGGGCGGCCATGAGGAATGGGATACGCCCTATTCGGGCCAGGTCAAACTGCCGGCCGCTTTCAGCACCTGGTTGGCCAAGCAGACCACCACGGACGAAGGATGCCCAGCCGTGACCAGCTATTCCTCGTTCGACTTGAGCTTCAACACCCGAGGGCTGCAACTGTCGACACCCGCTCAGGGCGATGGCTGCGATAACGAGCTGAGCTTCACTTGGGAGCAACTGCAGCCCGTGCTGAGCCCGCAAGGTCAAGCCGCACTGCCTAGCTTGATGGCTCCCTGACCGACCTTACAAAAAACCAACACTCGTTCACGAAATATTCAGAAACGCCCACGGATACTAGCCCATTGCAATGACCGTTCCCCCGGACGGTCCTCCTGCCCTGGTAGCCACACTCCATGACGCGCCCTGCTCCCCTACTGCTCTTGCTTGCTGGTCTGTTGTTCTTCTTTGCCTTGGGCAACCATGAGCTGCAAGGCTCCACCGAAGCCCGTGTCGCCGGGATCGCCATGGCCATGCACCTGGACAATAACTGGGTAGTGCCCCAGTTGTTTCGCGAGCCCTTCCTGGAAAAACCGCCCCTGAGCCTGTGGATAGACGCCGGGGCGATTCGCCTGTTCGGCGCCACCACTTGGGCGGTGCGCCTGGCCTCGGCGTTTGCCGGGTTGTTCAGCGTGATGCTGCTTTACACGATGCTGCGCCGGTTCGGACGACCGCAGACGCTGGCGTTCAGCGCCGCGTTGATTCTGGCGACCATGGCTAGCTACTGGAGCAATGTGCGCGGTGTCGGTGAGGATTCGCTGCTCACCCTCGGCGTGACCACCGCGTTGCTGGCGTTCTACCAAGCCGTACGGCCCGACCGCCAAGGTTCCAGCACAGGCGCATGGGCACTGTTTACCGCTGGGATGGTGATCGCCACCCTCAGCAAAGGCGTGCTGGGCCTGGCCATGCCGGGCATTGTGATTTTCGCGTACCTGGCCAGCACCAGCCTGATGGACAAACGCCTGCAGATTGGCAACTGGCTCAAGCCAGCGCTGTTTACCTTGCTGGCGCTGGTGCCGCTGATGATCTGGCTGGGGTTCCTGTTCCAACGCGGCGGCATGCAGGCGGTGGCCGAAGTGTTGCTGACCAACAGCGTCGGCCGATTCAGCGGCTCGTTTGTCGAGGCCGGGCATTACGAGCCGTTCTACTACTACATCGCCAAGCTGCCCGAAGCGTTCCTGCCTTGGAATATCCTGGTGTACCTGGGCCTTTGGCACTTCCGCAAAAGCCTGGTGCGCAACCGCTACCACCTGTTCTTCAGCGTCTGGCTGGTAGCACAGTTCACCCTGCTGACCCTGGCGTCGAGCAAACGCACCGTTTACCTGATGGCACTCGCGCCAGCCGCCGCCGTCCTGGCAGCGGAATATGCGCGGGTGCTGCTGGACTGGCTGAAAACCCACAAACCCGCGCTGCACAAGCATCACAGAACGGTAGTGGGCAGCGTGTTCACCCTGGCCGTGGGGTGCTACCTGATCGCCGCCTTCTGGTTCGCCCCCAAAGCGGATGTGCGCCAGTCGTTCGTACCGGTGATCAGCCAGGTTCAGACGTTGAAAGATGAAGGCAGGGAGGTGGTGCTGTACCGGCCCAACGAGCGCATCGCCGGGGCCAGCGTGTTTTACCTGCAGGCCTATTTACCGATTCTGCAAACCGAGGCCGAGTTGCACAGTTACCTCGGCGCCAAGCCCGGCAACGTTGCGCTGCTGGACCATACCGATGACCTGGCGACCCCGGTGAAGGTGATCAAGCAAATGTCGATCAATCGCCAGCCTTACTACTTCGTGGAGCAGTAAGGCCAGCGCAGGGCATCAGTGCTTGGTGACCTTGTCCAGGTAACCCATGGCAAATGCCGAGATCACAAACGTCATGTGGATGATCACGTACCACATCAAGTGCTGCGGATCGACGTTCTTGGCGTCCATGAAGATGCGCAGCAAGTGGATGGAGGAAATCGCCACGATGGAGGCCGCCACTTTCATCTTCAGCGACGAAGAATCCATGGTGCCCAGCCAGTTGAGCTTTTCCTTGTTTTCATCGATATCCAGCTGCGAGACAAAGTTCTCGTAGCCGGAAATCATCACCATCACCAGCAAGCCACCGACCAGTGCCATGTCGATCAACGACAGCAGCACCAGGATCAGCTCGGACTCGGCCATCGAGAACACGCTCGGCAGCAGGTGAATCACTTCCTGGAAGAATTTCAGCGCCAGCGCCAGCAACCCCAGGGACAAGCCGAAATAAATAGGCGCCAGCAGCCAGCGCGAGGCGTACATAGCATTTTCGATAAAGCGTTCCATTGGATCTCACACAGCTAGGCTAGAAATGGCGGCGAGTATACCAGCCGCCACAAGACAGCTGTAACCGCGAGAAAACTGACCTGTGCGGCATCTGTAAGAGAATTTTTCTGCTAGTGTCGAGCCCAATTACAACTCCGCTCGATGACGTCGGACAGGAAAAACTCAGATGATGGATGTGCGATCCCCTTTGGCCAGTATCGGCCTGTGCGCGGCATTGCTGCTGGCTGGCGGCTGCTCCCCCAGCGACGAGCAGAAGCAAACCACCCTCGAAGAGAAAACCGCCAAGTTCGAACAATCCCTCGACAGCATCCAGGACCCCAAGCTGCGCGACGCCGTCGCTGACCTGGGGGGGTCGCTGCTGTTGCTGGAGCGGGCGCGGGTCAAGCTCGCCACCAAGCCCATCGAAACCGAATACGGCGACGACACCCTGGCCCTGCTCAAGCACTACCCCACGCCCCAGGCGCTGGTGGACACTTACATCAATGGCCTGTTCGTGCTGCGCAAGACCTCCCATTCCGACTACCTGACGGATTTACAGCCGGTCTTCCCCTTTAACTTCAACGTCCCCGACCAATTCCCCTTCCCCCATGGGCTGGAATGGCAATCGGTGACCCTGAGCAACAACAAGGTGATCCCCTTCCAGCCGGAATGGTCGGAAACCGATCCGGGCATCCAACTGAGCCCCAGCAGTTCCAACCTGACCAACCCCGATGACCTGACGGTGACCTACCCGTTCATCGAGGGGATCGAGACGGAAAACAAGAGCCAGCCACAGCCTGTCAGCCTCAAGGGCACAGTTGAAGTGGTGGCGCCGGGCAAGGTGCTGACCTTTGATCTGTCGAAAAAGGACGTGGGCCACAAGCGCACCGAAGGCAACATCACCCTCAACCTGGTCTTGCTGGAAAAAAACTACGCCGAGATCGAGCTGACCAACAGCCAGCCACTGGCATCGGAAGTCGGCGACGAATCGCCTAACCCTCTGCTGGTGCAGGCGCGGGACAGCACCGGGCAGTTCCTCACACGCTCGGGCTCGATCAACGAAAGCAACGCCCAAGTCACGTTCTACGAGAAACAACTGGCCGAAATGCAAAAGCAGAAGGCTTGGTCGGAGGCGTTCGAAAAACAGCTGACCGATGAGCAGAAAGCCTTCGAACGCAAGCAGAGCAGCCATTACGCCAAGGTGTACTTCAATGGCGTGATCGACAACCTGCAAGTCAACGTGCTGGATTTTTCCACCGCCACACGCACCCGCAAAGACCTCGACCTGCCGGTGCTGCGCTTCGACAAGAACAGCCTGCAGAAAACCGTGCAGCCCCTGCCAATGCCAGTCACCGTGTATGACGACAGCGCTGCCAACTGGCTCAAAGACGCGAGCATGACCGAGGACCAGCTGAAAAACAGCGTCACCATCAGCCAGTCGGTCGAAGACGCCAGCGCGGCGCACATCGTGTTTGACCACCCATTCACCTTCAATGACGACCTGGTGGGCAGCGAGCGCAACAGCAGTGAATCACCGGTGACCTTCTTCACCGCCGACGAAAAAGGCGAGCGCGGCGAGCCGATCGAGCTGCCGACCGAGGCCTTTGAGCTGAACCCGGCACGCGGCACCCTGACCTATGACCTCAACCTGTTCCCGGAAAATCCGGCCTTTGTAGTGGGCTCGATTCCGCTGTTCCTGGCGACCATCGATAAAAACGAGATTGACGCGAGCAAGCTACCCAAAGGGCTCGAACTCAAAGACAACGCGCTGATCGTCGACCAGAAGGCCTTTCCCGCTGACAGCTGGCGTTTCTACGCCAAGGACGCCAGCGGCAACTACCTCAAGGAAATCCTCGGCGTCAGCCACCGCGCCGAGGAATACGGCACAGCGATGTTTGACGTGCATTACTTCTACGGCCAGCCGACCACCCTGGAAAGCTACCAGCGCACCGACCTGAGCACCGTGCAATATGGCTTCGAGGTCAAGCTGGACAAGCCCGAGAGCAAGTAGCGGTCAGTGGTGGGTGGCACCGTTGAGCTGTCGCAGATGGGCCTGCATGTGCAGGCACCAGATCTGCGGGTCACCCGCCTTCTCGTAGCCGTGCTGGGTCAGGCTGTCCACAATGGATTCCAGAATATTTTCCGCCGCGAAGGGCCCGGGGAACGGGCCTTGGGACTTAATGGTGGAAGGTTGTTCACCGGTCATTCCGGCGGCAAACAACAACGTCCACATCCCGTTATCCCCCGCGAGAGGGCGAATGGAACATTCGATACGGGTGACCAGGCCGAAGCACTGGCGGGTAAGGCAAAGGTTGCGCGGCATGGCGGCGACCCTCGGTAGATCGGTGTTCAACCTGCGCCTGTGGCGAGGCTGTTTCTATCCAGCGACTCCTGTGGATATCCCTTGAGCACAGAATAGAAGAAAACCACGACAAACCAAGGTTGTAGGGACAGACGGCCGTTGGCCCTACAGCTGCGCCAATTTTGTGACGGTTTTGCCCGTAATGTGGTGAGCGGGATTGCCCCGCGCTGGGCTGCGAAGCGGCCCCAGTGGGACCGGTGCGGTGTGCCAGTGAGATTGAATTGTCTGGTTTTGGGGCTGCTTCGCAGCCCAGCGCGGGGCAAGCCCGCTCACCACAACAAGCGTGCTCACCACCACAGCCCACCAGTCACGACAACTCACTCAGCCATCAGGTGGGCTTGGCTTCGGCCAGCGCCTGCTGTGCCAACTCCTTCTCCGCTTCCTTGAGGTCTTCCTCGCTGATCATCTCGGCAATCGCGCGCAACCGCTCTACCACGCGCGCGTTCACCGTGCCTTCCGGGAACTGCCCCTCGGCATCCGGCTCACCGGCATCCTCGCCCACCAGCAGGCTCAGCGCCTCGTCGGCCTGGCGCACGGCATAGATGTGGAACTGCCCGGCGCGCACGGCCTGCAGCACCTTCTCATCCAGCATCAGCGTAGCGACGTTGGCCTGGGGAATGATCGCGCCCTGTTCACCGGTCAAACCGCGCGCTTCACACAGGCGGAAGAAACCTTCGATCTTCTCGTTGACCCCACCCACCGCCTGCACTTCACCAAACTGGTTGATCGAGCCGGTGATGGCAAAGCACTGCTTGAGCGGCGTTTTCGACAAGGCCGAGATCAAGGTGCACGCCTCGCCCAAGGACGCACTGTCGCCGTCCACATAACCATAGGATTGCTCCAGCGCGATGCTCGCCGAGATCGCCAGCGGGAATTCCTGGGCATACCGGCTGCCCAGGTAACCCGTGAGGATCATCACACCCTTGGAGTGAATCGGCTGGCCAAGGTTGACCTCACGCTCGATGTCGACAATGCCGCTGCCACCCGGATACACCGTGGCGGAAATCCGCGCCGGCACGCCGAAGGCCGAGTCACCGACTTCCAGCACGGTCAGCCCATTGCACTTGCCCACCGCGGCACCGGCGGTGTCGATGAGGATGACCCCGGCGAGCATGTCGTCGAGAATCCGCGCCGACACGCGCCCGGTGCGCGTGGCCTTGGCCTTGAGGGCGCGCTCGATATGGCCGGCATCGGTCATCTCGTCGCCCGCCAAGTGGCGAATGAAGTCTGCCTCGCTGACTAACTGGAACAAGTCGCCAATACGCGCCGACAAACGGCCCTGATGCTCGGCCAACCGCGCACTGTAAGTGGCCAACCGCGCCACCGCATCCGAGGTCAGCGGCGCCATGCCTTCTTCCGAGGTACGGGTTTTGAGCAACTGCGCAAACTGCTCCAGACTTTCGTCGACCATCGGGATGTCTTCGTCGAAGTCCACCAGTACGCGGAACATCTCCTGGAAATCCGGATCGGCGTCCTGCAATGCGTAGTACAGCTGACGCGAACCGATGATGATCACTTTGACCTGCAACGGAATCATCTGCGGGTTGAGGGTCACGGTGGCCAGGCGGCCCAGCTCGCCCAGCGGTGACTCCATCTTCAGTTTGCGCGACTGCAGGGAACGCTTGAGCGCGTCCCACACAAACGGCTCGCCGAGCATTTTTTCGGCTTCCAGGATCAGGAAGCCGCCGTTGGCACGGTGCAGCGCGCCCGGACGCAACTGGCGATAAGTGGTGTAGAGCGCGCCCTGGTCGGTGCTGTATTCGATGCGGCCGAACAGGTTGTCGTAGGTCGGGTGCGGTTCAAACACCACCGGGGCGCCGCCGTTGACCGGATGCCCTACCACCAGGCTTGGGCAATATTGTTCTTCCAGCAGCTTGCGCGCCTGGGCGTCGGTCTTGGCGTCGTCGACCAATTGCTCGACCACGGTCTTGAGCAGATAGACCTGCATGGCTTGCAGGTAACCGCAGACGGCGGCGTTTTCCGCGTACTTTTCCGACAGCGGTGCAAGCAAAGGCTGCAGGGCCAGGGTGATGGTTTCTTCGTTGAACTGGCGCAGTTGGTTATTTGACTCACGCTTCCACTGCGGCAGGCTGGCCAGTTCTTCGTTGAGGCGCTCTTCCAGCTCGGAAATGTCCGTGTGGAAACGCTCGCGATCGGCTTCCGGCAACTGCGAGAACTCGGCCTCGTCGAGCGCCTTGCCGTCGAGCATCGGGGTAAAAGCGATGTTGCTACTGTCGCGGTACAGCGCCACGTCCTTTTCCAGGGCCAGGCGTTCGATCACGTCCAGGGCCTTGTCGTAGCGCTGGTTGAAGGCGCGGTCGATGGCGCTTTTACGCTGTTGATAGGTCGGGTGTTCGAAGACCGCCGGAAAGGTGGCGACGAGGTTGTCGACCAAACCGTTGATGTCGTTGATGAACGCCGCCGCAGCGCCGCCGGGCAATTCCAGGGCACGAGGCTCGCGAGGCTCATCGAAATTATTCACATAGACCCAATCCGCCGGGGTCTGCAGGCGCTTGCCTTCGGCTTTCAGGTAGCGTTTGACGAACGAAAAGCGGCCGGTACCGGGCTCACCCATGACAAACACGTTGTAACCGGGGCGTGGCATGGCCACACCGAACTGCAAGGCTTCAACCGCACGTTCCTGGCCAAGCACACCGCGAAAGGGCTCCAAATCATTGGTGGTCGAGAAGCTGAACTGTTCAGCGGAGAAAGGGCGAGTCAGCGCTTCGGGCGCTAGACGCAAGCTGGCAGCAACAGGATCAGGCATCGGGCTTCCTTACATCAGGCGGGGCAGATGACGGCATTCTGGCTCCCGGTCACGCGCTCTGGCAAGGCGCGCTTTCGGGAAAGCATAGACGTGGGAGATGAGCTGCAGAAATATCGCGACATCGCGGATTGTTTTATAAAAATGCACGGAACCCTTGGAACGTGCCTAAACTCCAAACTGCGCGGGTTGGACTAATAACTGGCCCCTAGGGCGCTGCGACGCGCCTGAACCCTTGTCCATTGGTTTGCACACAAAGAGAACAAAGCTATGAAACGGATCCTTCTCGGTACTCTCTTCACCGTCGTCTCCCTCAATGCAATGGCAGAAGCACCAGGTGGCCCGAACTGCGGTTGGGGCAACATGTTGTTCGAAGGCCAGCGCGGCACGCCAGCTCACTTCCTGGCTTCCACCACCAACGGTACTTCGGGTAACGCCACGTTCGGCATGACCTCGGGCACCAACGGCTGTAACACCAACAGCGCCCTGACCTACGGCGGCAAGTCCTGGATTGCCATGAATGGCATGATGAACGAGCTGTCCGAAGACATGGCCAAGGGCAACGGCGAAGCGCTGACCACCTACGCCGTGGTACTGGGCGTGGCACCGGAAGATCGCGAGCACTTCGCGGCCGTGACCCACGAGCACTTCCAGCAGATCTTCAGCAAAGCTGACGTGACCGCTGACGACGTGCACAACAACACCATTGCGGTACTGAAAAGCGATGCCCGTCTGGCGAAATACGCAACCCAGGCTTAAGCTCGATCCGCCCGCGCCTGCTTAAGGCGCGGGTTTTATTTTGGACCCGCCTCCCCTTTGGGTCTCTTTTATATCCGACTTAAGTTGCCCCTATGCTCAAACGCTTTGCCTGGATGGCACTCTTCGCCTGCGCCCCGCTGTATGCGGCCCCGCACCTTGATGATCAACGTTTGCAGCAATTGGCGAATGATCCGTTCTGGCTTTCCCTGGGCCATTACGAAGCCGGCAAGATCAGTGGCTGGCGCAGTTACGTCAGCGACAAACAGTTCTTCCTCGCGGCCGATGGCGCCCACCACCCGGACGCCGAGCTCAAGGCCACCGTTGATGCGCTCTACGCACCGGCCAGCCTGGGTGAAAAACACGCCCAATGCGTTTACCCCGCACGGACCCGCTGGCTCAAGGATCAGTTGCACCTCACTGACCTGCCTGCCGTGGACTGCACAGAATTCAAGCAATGGTTCAAGGACGTCGCCCCCCATAGCGCGGTGATGATCTTCCCGGCGGCCTACCTCAACAGCCCGTCGTCGATGTTCGGCCACACGTTGCTGCGCATCGACCAGGCCGACGTGCAGAGCAACAACACCGCCCTGCTCAGCTACGCGATCAACTTCGGCGCCTACATCGAAGGCTCCGACAACAGCATCCTCTACGCCTGGAAAGGCCTGATGGGCGGTTATCCCGGCCTGTTCGCCCTGGTGCCTTATCAGGAAAAGCTGTCGGAGTACCGCAGCCTTGAGAACCGCGACCTGTGGGAATATCGCCTCAACCTCACGCAAGTCGAGACCGAGCGCATGGTCGAGCACGTGTGGGAGCTCAAACAGATCCAGTTCGATTACTTCTTCTTTGACGAAAACTGCTCCTATCGCCTGCTGGAATTGCTGCAAGTGGCGCGTCCCGGCCTGCGCCTGACCGAACAGTTCCCGCTCACGGCCATCCCGACCGACACGGTCAAGGCCGTGAAAGATGCCGGCCTGGTGGAGAAAATCGACTACCGGCCCTCCCGTGAACGTGAGCTGCTGGAGCGCGCCAAGCCGCTGGACAGCGACGAGCAGCAATGGGTACTAAAGGTCAGCGACGACCAGAAGCAATTGCAAGAGCCAGCCTTCAAGGCCCTGCCCCGCGATCGCCAGGCCCTGATCATCGACGCCGCCTACCGCCTCGGCCGCTACCGCGCCAACGGCCTGGAACGCGACACCGAACGCTCCCAGCGCAGCTTCGAACTATTGCGCGCGATCAACCAGAACCCGGCGCCCGACCTCAAGATCACCCCGCCCGGCCTGCCGGAAAACGGCCATGAATCACGCACCTGGCAAGCCGGCATCGGCACCCGTGGCGACAAGGCCTTCGGTGAATACGGCCTGCGCATGGCCTACCACGACCTCAACGACAACGCCGAAGGCTTCCCCTTGGGTGCGCAGATCGAAATCCTGCAGATGAAACTGCGCCAGTACGAAGGCAACCACTGGCAACTGCAGCAGCTGGACCTGGCCACCATCCGCTCCCTGACCCCGCGCAACGCCCTGCTGCAGCCGTGGTCATGGCAAGTCACTGGCGGCCTGGAGCGGGTACCGGGCAAGCACGACGACGAAACCCTGGTCGCCCACGTCAACGGCGGCGCTGGCGGCACCTGGCAACTGCGCGACGACATGCTCGGCTTCGCCCTCGGCACCGTGCGCGTGGAACACAACAACGACTTCAACGAAGCCATCTCCCCAGCGGCAGGCTTCAACACTGGCGTGCTGTGGAAAAACCCGCTGGGCAATCTGAGCCTGGAAGCCAAGGGTGATTTCTTCACCAATGGCGAGGTGCGTCGCAGTATCAGCCTGAACCAGCAGTGGGAATTGTCGCGCAACCTCGGATTACGCCTGAGCGCTCAGCGTGAGTACAGCCACTTGTCGACGCCGGTGAATGAAGTGATGCTTGAGGTAAAGTGGTATCACTACTGACCCAAGCCTGGCCGAGATCACCTTGTAACGAGCGGGCTTGTCCCGCGTTGGGCTGCGCAGCAGCCCCCAAACAGTCGACTGAGGAGTGCCAGGCATACCGCGCTGCTCTTTTTTGGGGCTGCTGCGCAGCCCAACGCGGGGCAAGCCCGCTCGCCACAGAAGCAATATTTCGTTTCACCGGACGTTACGGTGACGGCCCTTTAACCCAACACCTTCCTCACCTCTCTTTCACACCACTCCAACAAATCCCTATCTAAACTTCTCCTATCAGCCGTGAAACGGCCAGGGAGTACGCCATGTGGCGGTCTGCGGTATTGCTGTGTGCAGTGATGTGGTTGGCCGGCTGCCAATCGACCCATGAAGATTTGCTGGCCAAAGGTTACCCACCGGCCTTTGCCGACGGTTTTGACGATGGTTGCAGCAGCGGTCGCCAGGCGGCTGGCGTTATCAGCGGTGAGTTTCGCAAGAATGTGCCGCGTTATCTGAAAGACCGCGAATACGCTGAAGGCTGGGAAGACGGTTTCCGCCAGTGCAAGGCCATGCGTGAGAACGAAGAGTTGCGTGACTACAAGGACAACCACTGGGATGACCGCGAGCGCGCCTGGCAACAGGAGAAAAACCGCGACGCCGCCAGGGCCTATCGTTCGCAATAGGTCGTTTCCAGACATCCAGCGAAACTAAAGCGCGGCGAGCATGGCCCAACTCCAAAGAGGGAGAACGTCATGAGTCGAGCTTTTGTAAACGAGGACAACGCTGCCGCCCAGGCTGATCAGCCGGTGGAGCGTCAGGTCAGTGAGCAGCCCAATCGCCTGACTGCGCAAGGTTTGGCGCAATTGCAGGCCAAGGTTGCGCAGTTGCAGCAGGCTTACAGCCTCGAATCCGCCAAGGGCGATAAACAGCGCCAGGCCGACCTTGAGCGGGATTTGCGCTACTTCAACCAGCGGGTGCAAAGCGCCCAAGTGGTCGCTCCGGCCACCTCCACCGACAAGGTGCAGATCGGCAGCTGGGTGACTTTCGCCAATGAACAGGACGAACAGCAACGCATCCAGTTGGTCGGTGAAGACCAGGCCGATGCGAGCGCAGGCCTGATCAACTGGGGTTCGCCTCTGGGCCGCGCCTTACTGGGCGCCCAGGTCGGCGACGAAGTGCTGTGGCAGCGCCCCGTCGGCGATCAGTTGATCGAAGTGCTGCGGATTGAGCCCGAGGTTTAGACGATGCCTTGGGCCAGCATCGCGTCGGCGACTTTGACGAAGCCGGCAATGTTCGCGCCTTTCACGTAGTTGATCCGGCCGTTTTCTTCGCCGTAATGCACGCAGGCATGGTGGATCGACTGCATGATGTTGTGCAGCTTGCTGTCCACTTCACCGGCGGTCCACAGCAGGCGCATGGCGTTCTGCGACATTTCCAGGCCGCTCACGGCCACGCCGCCAGCGTTAGAAGCTTTACCCGGCGCGAACAGGGTGCCCGCCTCGATAAAGATATCCACAGCCTCGAGCGTGGTCGGCATGTTGGCGCCTTCGGCCACGCAGATGCAGCCATTGCGCAGCAAAGCGCGGGCGGCGTCGGCATCGAGTTCGTTCTGGGTCGCGCAGGGCAAGGCAATGTCGCAAGCCAGTTCCCATGGCGCCTGGCCTTTGCGGAATTCCAGGCCGAAACGCTCGGCCAGTTCGCTGATGCGGCCGCGCTGGACGTTTTTCAGCTCCAGCAGGGCCGACCATTGCTCTTCGGTCAAACCGCTTTCGGCATACAGGGTGCCTTCGGAGTCGGACAGGGAAATCACCTTGCCCCCCAGGTCCATGACCTTGCGCGCCGCGTATTGCGCCACGTTGCCGGAGCCGGACACCGCCACGCGCTTGCCCTCAACCCGCTGGTTGTTGCGCTTGAGCATCTCTTCAGCGAAGTACACACAGCCGAACCCCGTGGCTTCCGGGCGGATCAGGCTGCCGCCGTAGGTCATGCCCTTGCCGGTCAGCACGGAGGTGAACTGGTTGCTCAGGCGCTTGTATTGACCGAACAGGAAGCCGATCTCACGGGCGCCCACGCCGATATCGCCGGCCGGCACGTCCACGTCCGCGCCGATGTGGCGATACAACTCGCTCATGAAGGCCTGGCAGAAGCGCATGACTTCAGCGTCGCTCTTGCCCTTGGGGTCGAAGTCCGAGCCGCCTTTGCCGCCGCCCATGGGCAGCGAGGTCAGGGAATTCTTGAAGGTCTGCTCGAAGGCGAGGAACTTCAACACGCCCAGGTTCACCGATGGATGGAAGCGCAAGCCGCCTTTGTAGGGGCCGATGGCGCTGTTCATCTGGATACGGAAACCGCGATTGACCTGGACCTTGCCGTGATCATCCACCCACGACACCCGGAAGGTAATCGCGCGTTCTGGCTCGCAGATGCGCTCCAGGATGCCCGATGTCAGGTAGTGAGGATTGGCTTCCAGAAACGGCCACAGACTACGTAGGACTTCTTCTACGGCCTGGTGGAATTCCGGCTGGTCCGGGTCGCGTTTCTTGAGGCGGGCAAGGAAGGATTCGACGGATTCGATCATGGAAAGTCTCGGCAAATTTTTAGTTGTTAACGGAGATTGAGCCGGACTTTATCAATTCATTCCGCACTGCGACAGGGCAAAATGTCGCCTTTGTGAATTTAAATGGTGCGTTTTATATAACTGTATCCAGTTTTAGCGGCTTTTATGCACCCTTTCAGGGATTCAAATCAAACCGCACGCACCATCAAATTCCAGGCAAAAAAAACGGAGCCCGAAGGCTCCGCTCTTTCAAACCACCAACCCGAATCAGGCCAGTTTTTTGTGACGCACACGGTGCGGCTGGGCAGCAGCGTCGCCCAAGCGTTTTTTACGGTCCGCTTCGTACTCGGTGTAGTTACCTTCGAAGAACACCGCCTGGGAGTCGTCTTCGTACGCCAGGATGTGGGTCGCGACGCGGTCAAGGAACCAGCGATCGTGAGAGATCACAATGGCAGCGCCCGGGAAGTCCAGCAGGGCTTCTTCCAGGGAACGCAGGGTTTCAACGTCGAGGTCGTTGGACGGTTCGTCGAGCAGCAGGACGTTGCCGCCCTCTTTCAGGGTCAGGGCCAGGTGCAAGCGACCGCGCTCACCACCGGACAGGTCCTTGACGAACTTCTGTTGGTCGCCACCCTTGAAGTTGAAACGGCCGACATAAGTACGCGACGGGATTTCATAGTTGCCGATGCGGATCTGGTCGGAACCGTCGGAAATCTGCTGGAACACGGTCTTGCTGCCATCCAGGTCTTCACGGCTCTGGTCCACACAGGCCAGCTGCACGGTTTCGCCGACTTCGATGGTGCCGGAATCTGGGGTTTCCTTGCCCATCAGCATACGGAACAGCGTGGACTTACCCGCACCGTTACCACCAATTACGCCGACGATCGCGCCTTTTGGCATAGAGAACGACAGGTTGTCGATCAGCACACGGTCGCCATAACCTTTGGAAACGTTCTTGAACTCGATGACCTTGTCACCCAGGCGCGGACCGGCCGGGATGTAGATCTCGTTGGTTTCCGAACGTTTCTGGAATTCCTGGGATTGCATTTCTTCGAAGCGTTGCAGACGTGCCTTGGATTTGGACTGGCGGGCCTTGGCGCCTTTGCGCACCCACTCCAGTTCTTCCTTCATGGCTTTTTCATGGGCCGATTGCTGCTTGGATTCGGCGGCCAGACGGTCGGACTTGGCTTCCAGCCAACCAGAGTAGTTACCCTCGTAAGGGATACCCGCGCCACGGTCGAGCTCGAGGATCCAGCCGGCCACGTTGTCCAGGAAGTACCGGTCGTGCGTGATCGCGACCACGGTGCCTGGGAAGTCGTGAAGGAAATGTTCCAGCCAGGCGACGGAATCGGCGTCCAAGTGGTTGGTCGGTTCGTCGAGCAGCAGCATGTCAGGGGCCGACAGCAGCAGGCGGCACAGGGCCACGCGACGCTTTTCACCACCGGACAGGAATTCGACCTTGGCGTCCCACGCTGGCAGGCGCAGTGCGTCGGCGGCGACTTCCAATTGGCGCTCCAGGTTGTGACCGTCGCCGGCTTGCAGGATGGCTTCGAGCTTGGCCTGTTCGGCGGCCAGTTTGTCGAAGTCGGCATCTTCTTCAGCGTAGGCCGCGTAGACCTCGTCCAGGCGCGCCTGGGCGTTCTTGATCACGCTGACGGCTTCTTCAACCACTTCACGCACGGTCTTGGTCGGGTCCAGGATCGGCTCTTGCGGCAGGTAGCCAATGTTCAGTTCTGGCATCGGGCGGGCTTCGCCTTCGAACTCGGTGTCGACGCCGGCCATGATTTTCAACAGGGTGGATTTACCCGAACCGTTGAGGCCGAGTACGCCGATCTTGGCGCCTGGGAAGAAGGACAGCGAAATGTTTTTCAGGATTTCCCGCTTCGGAGGGACAACTTTGCCCAGCCGATGCATGGTGAAGACGTATTGAGCCAAAATGTGGACCTCATAAAAGTAAGAACAGGCCTACGTAGCGTCATGGCGCTGTACATAGTGTTGCGAATCCTCAAGGTTAACCTAAGTGACCGAGCGTATCGAAGCCTATCTGTTAGATTAGCCGGTCAAAACCCTCAGGGGTTCCAGGAGACACCCTTCATGCTTGGCGTCCTATCCGCACTCGGGCTACTGCTATTAATGCCGGGGCCTACCAACACGCTGCTGCTGCGCTCGGGATTACTCGCGGGGTTCCGGCGCGCCTGGCCGCTGAGCCTGCTGGAGTGCCTGGCTTACCTGACGCAGATCTCGTTCTGGGGCTACTTGCTCAGCCATATCGGCGACAACGCGCCCTGGAGCCTGAAGCTCGTGCAGTTCGCTTCGGTCTGCTATTTGATCAGGACTTGCTACCTGCTGTGGCGCCACCCCGACGAAACACTCCACACCGAGGCCGAGGCACGGGTCTCCACGCTGAACTTCTTTTTGCTCACGCTGATCAACCCCAAGGGATTACTGATCGTGTCGTTTATCGTCCCGACGCAGACATTTATCGACTTGACCTTGTACGTGCATTTCGTCGCACAGTTCAGCGCCGTGGTGATACCGGTGGGCTGCGTCTGGGTGCTGCTGGGGGCCCGCATCAAACGAGGCGGGTACGCGTGGTTGACGCCGCACACCATCAACCGCACGGCCTCTGTGGTTATCAGCCTGTTCACGCTGGCGATCCTGACCCGGCTGGCGGACAGCCTGATCCACACCGGCGGCGCCCTATAGTGCCCGCCAGGCGGGGCTGGCACTTTGCCACAAGTCAAGGCATGCTAGCCGCCCTCCGGGCGTCCGGCTTATAGTGCACGTCGCGCGCCAGTCCAGCCAAACCGCAGGATCACAGCTTGTCCAAAGTCACGCCGCCAACTCCCCTGCGCGCCGCTCATATAGCGCCGGGAGCGCCCCTGCACGGCACCCTCAAAGGCGCATTGGCGACGCTCGTCCTCATGTTGCTCGCGTTATTGTTCTGGCAACTGCTCGACCAGTTGCAGCAAAACCAGAAGAACCAGCAGCAATACACCATCGACTACAGCGCCGACCTGGCTGAACAGATCAGCCTGAACATGGCCCTCAGCGCGAAAATCGCCCTGAACCTGCTGCCGATGGTCGAGCCGCCGCGTGACAGCGAACAGCAACAGGCGCTGATGCGCACCTTGCAACGCTCGCTACCCGAGCTGCGCAGCGTCGCCCTGCTCGCCCCCAGCGGCGCGATAATCAGTGACAGCGCCACCGACAGCCAGGACGCCGCCTGGTTGGCAGAGCTGGTGCAACGCAGCCACGCGCAGTCCTATTATCTGAGCAACAGCAACGACGGCACCCTCATCTATCTGCTGCTGCACCAGCCCAGCGGCGGCTCGCGGATGTATTGGGCGCTGCGCCTGGCACCCAACTACCTGAGCAACCTCACCCGCCAGGACGGCCAGGGCCAGCGCCCGCTGTGGGTCATCGAGAATCGCATCAACCACCGGGTTGTCAGCCGAGACAGCGGCATGCCGGCGCAATGGGCGTCTGCGCTAACCCCGGACGAGCTGAATAAAAGCGTACTGGTCACCCCTCTAAGCAAAAGCGACTGGCAACTGCGCGGGCTGTTCGACCGTACTGCGGTGCTGGAGCAACTGCTGCCGGCCTTCATCGGCAAATGCCTGCTGGGCCTGGCGTTCTCGCTGATCCCGGTGATCGTGCTGCTGAACATGCGCCGCCGCCAGCGCCAGGTGCATGAAGGCCGCCGGCGCTACCAGGACATTTTCGAAGGCACCGGCGTGGCCCTGTGCGTGCTCGACTTGTCGGGCCTGAATGCGTTCTTTGACAAGACCCGACTGGAGACCCGCGAGCAACTGCACGCCTGGCTGCAGGACAACCCCGACGAACGCCAGCAACTGCTCAAGGAGCTGCGCATCACCGAAGTCAACCAGGTGGCGGTGCGCCTGTTGAACGTGGGTTCCTGTGAAGAAGCCTGGGAGCGTCTGATCGATGACTCCCCGCGCAATGCCACGTCCATCGGCTACCAGATTCTTGAGGCGGTACTGACCCAGCAGAGCCAGTTGGAACTGGAAATCCAGCTCAAGGACGTGGCGGGCAACGAGCAATACCTTTGGCTGGTGATGCGCTTGCCGGAGCAGCAGGACGACTTCAAGGCAGTGATCCTCAGCATCAGCGATATCACCAGCCGCAAGCTGATCGAGCTGTCGCTGGTGGAGCGTGAAAGCTTCTGGTCGGACGTGGTACGCACCGTGCCTGACCACCTGTATGTGCAGGACGTGATCAGCCAGCGCATGATTTTCAGCAATCACCATCTGGGCCACACCCTCGGCTACAACAAGGCCGAACTGCAGCAAATGGGCGAGTACTTCTGGGAAATCCTACTGCACCCCGAAGACGCCGAGCATTACCACGATTTGCGCCAGCAGCAGCGCCAGATCGGCTACGCCACCCAATTGCAATGCCAATTGCGCTTCCGCCACCGCAACAACCAATGGCGGCGCTTTGACATCCGCGAGCAGGCCCTGGCCCGCGACAAGACGGCGCAGATCACCCGCATCATTGGGGTGGCCAAGGACATCACCGACCAGATCGAGGCCAGCGAATCCCTGCGTGACAGCGAACAGCGCTACCGCATGCTGGCCGAAAGCATCAGCGACGTGATCTGCTCCACCGACAGCCAGTTGGCCCTCAACTACGTCAGCCCCTCGGTCAATGCCGTACTCGGTTATGACGTGGACTGGGTGTTCAAAAATGGCTGGCAGTCGATCATCGCCAACCCGCAGCAGCTGACCGGCATTTACAGCCTAATGGAACAAGTCAGCCGCGCGCTGGGCAACATCGAGGCACTGAACACGCTGCGCGACGAGGTGCAGACCCAACTGTTCCTGTTCGACTGCCTGCGCGCAGATGGTCGCAAAGTGCCGATCGAGCTGCGACTGGTGTTGGTATGGGACGAACACGGCGCCTTCGAGGGCGTCCTCGGCGTGGGCCGCGACATCAGCCAGCAACGCCGCGCCGAAAAAGACCTGCGCATGGCGGCCACGGTATTCGAGCACTCCACCTCGGCGATTCTGATCACCGACCCCGCCGGTTATATCGTGCAGGCCAACGAGGCGTTCAGCCGGGTCAGCGGCTATGCGGTCAGCGATGTGCTCGACCAGTTGCCGAATATGCTCACCGTCGACGAACAGCAGGAAGCCCACCTGCGCTACGTACTCAAGCAGTTGCACCAGCACAGCACTTGGGAAGGCGAAGTGTGGCTCAAGCGGCGCAACGGCGAGCATTACCCGGCGTGGGTCGGCATTACCGCCGTGTTCGACGATGAAGGCGACCTGGCCAGCTACGTGTGTTTCTTCAGTGACATCAGCGAGCGCAAGGCCAGCGAGCAGCGCATCCACCGCCTGGCCTACTACGACGCCCTGACCCACCTGCCCAACCGCACGCTGTTCCAGGACCGCCTGCATACCGCGTTGCAGTCGGCAGAACGGCAGAAGTCGTGGGTGGTGCTGATGTTCCTCGACCTCGACCGCTTCAAACCGATCAACGACTCCCTGGGCCACGCCGCCGGCGACCGCATGCTCAAGGAAATGGCCACGCGCCTGCTGGGTTGCGTGGCCGAAGACGACACCGTGGCGCGCATGGGCGGCGACGAGTTCACGCTGCTGCTGCAACCGCGGATCAGCCGCGAAATGGCGTTGAACCGTGCGATTCATGTGGCCGAGCAGATCCTTGCCAGCCTGGTGAAGCCGTTCGTGCTGGAAGGCCGCGAGTTTTTTGTCACCGCCAGTATCGGCATCGCCCTGAGCCCTCAGGACGGCAACGAGCTGAGTCAGTTGATGAAAAACGCCGACACCGCGATGTATCACGCCAAGGAACGCGGCAAGAACAACTTCCAGTTCTACCAGGCCGACATGAACGCCAGCGCCCTGGAACGCCTGGAGCTGGAAAGCGACCTGCGCCACGCCCTGGACCAGAACGAATTCGTGCTCTATTACCAGCCGCAGTTCAGCGGCGACGGCAAACGCCTGACCGGTGCCGAAGCCCTGCTGCGCTGGCGTCACCCGCGTCGTGGCCTGGTGCCGCCGGGGGACTTCATCCCGGTGCTGGAAGAGTTGGGCCTGGTGGTGGACGTGGGCGACTGGGTGATCAGCGAAGCCTGCCGACAGCTCAAGACCTGGCACCAGAACAAGGTGCGTGTGCCGAAAGTCTCGGTGAACATCTCGGCGCGGCAATTCTCCGACGGCCAGTTGGGCACCCGTATCGCCACCATCCTCAAGGACACCGGGCTGCCGCCGGCATGCCTGGAGCTTGAGCTGACCGAAAGTATCCTGATGCGGGAAGTCAACGAGGCCATGCAGATCCTCGACAGCCTGAAAAACCTGGGCCTGAGCATTGCAGTCGATGACTTTGGCACGGGCTATTCGTCTCTCAACTACCTCAAGCAATTCCCCATCGATGTATTGAAGATCGACCGCACCTTCGTGGATGGCCTGCCATCAGGCGAGCAAGACGCGCAGATCGCCCGCGCCATTATCGCCATGGCCCATAGCCTGAACCTGGCGGTAATCGCCGAGGGTGTGGAAACCCATGAGCAGTTGGACTTCCTGCGTGAGCATGGGTGTGACGAGGTGCAGGGTTACCTGTTCGGGCGGCCGATGCCGGCGAACCGGTTCGAGGCGCAGTTCAGCAATGATGCGCTGTTCATGTTCGACTGAAACCCTGTGGTGAGGCCACTGGCCTCATCGCCGCCTATCCCCAGATGAGCCCCGCTTATCCGCGACATGATGTCCTTTCATATGCCATCTAAAACCCATTGGGTTAGAATGCCTTCCTTTTCTGCCCCCGATCCTTGAGGACCGCCATGTTCAGCCGTGATTTGACTATTGCCAAGTACGACGCCGATCTCTTCGCCGCCATGGAGCAAGAAGCCGTGCGCCAGGAAGAGCACATTGAGCTGATCGCTTCGGAAAACTACACCAGCCCTGCGGTGATGGAGGCTCAAGGTTCGGTTCTGACCAACAAGTACGCCGAAGGTTACCCAGGCAAGCGCTACTACGGTGGTTGCGAGTACGTCGACGTGGTTGAGCAGCTGGCCATCGACCGTGCAAAAGAACTGTTCGGCGCCGACTACGCCAACGTCCAGCCGCACGCCGGTTCCCAAGCCAACAGCGCCGTTTACCTGGCCCTGCTGCAAGGCGGCGACACCATCCTGGGCATGAGCCTGGCCCACGGCGGTCACCTGACCCACGGCGCCAGCGTTTCGTCCTCCGGCAAGCTGTACAACGCCGTTCAGTACGGTATCGATGCCAACGGCCTGATCGACTACGACGAAGTCGAGCGCCTGGCAGTTGAACACAAGCCAAAAATGATCGTGGCCGGTTTCTCTGCCTACTCGCAGATCCTGGACTTCCCACGTTTCCGCGCTATCGCCGACAAGGTTGGTGCGTACCTGTTCGTCGACATGGCCCACGTGGCCGGTCTGGTCGCCGCTGGCGTCTACCCGAACCCGGTTCCTTACGCTGACGTCGTGACCACCACTACCCACAAGACCCTGCGCGGTCCACGTGGCGGCCTGATCCTGGCTCGCGCCAACGCCGACATCGAGAAGAAGCTGAACTCCGCTGTATTCCCAGGCGCCCAAGGCGGCCCGCTGGAGCACGTGATCGCCGCCAAAGCGATCTGCTTCAAGGAAGCCCTGCAGCCTGAGTTCAAGACCTACCAGCAACAAGTGGTCAAGAACGCCCAGGCCATGGCCAGCGTGTTCATCGAGCGCGGCTTCGACGTAGTCTCCGGCGGTACCGAGAACCACCTGTTCCTGCTGTCCCTGATCAAGCAGGACATTTCCGGTAAAGATGCTGATGCTGCCTTGGGCAAAGCCTTCATCACCGTAAACAAGAACTCCGTGCCGAACGACCCACGTTCGCCGTTCGTCACCTCCGGCCTGCGCTTCGGTACTCCGGCTGTGACCACGCGTGGATTCAAGGAAGCAGAGTGCAAGGAACTGGCTGGCTGGATCTGCGACATCCTGGCTGACCTGAACAACGAAGCCGTGATCGACGCGGTGCGTGAGAAGGTCAAGGCCATCTGCAAGAAGCTGCCGGTGTACGGCGCTTGATTGCAGTTGCTTGAATGAAAAAGCCCGGCTCAAGAGCCGGGCTTTTTTATGGGCAAAATTTGAGTTGAAATGCAATCAATGTGGGAGCTGGCTTGCTCGCGAAAGCAGTGGTTCAGTCAGCACATGTATCCACTGAAAGACCGCTTTCGCGAGCAAGCCAGCTCCCACATTTTTTGATCGTATTTCAATTCAGGATTGGTAAACCCGTGCAAATCCTTCGCGGATTTTGTCTTCCGGTAACTCATCGGCAATAAACACAATCACACTCTCGCGCGCCTCGCCCTCTTCCCACTCCGTGTCCCAATCAAAGCCGTAGAGCTTGAGCACACCCTGGAACACCATGCGCCGGTCTTCACCGGCAATATTCAGCACGCCCTTGTAACGCAACAGCTGCTTGCCGTGGTCTTCCAGCAGTTCATTCATGAACTCGCTGAGGCGATCGATATCCAGCGGCTGGTCGGTGCGCAGCACCAGGCTGGAGATACGGTCGATGGACGGCGCAGCGCGCACCGGGCGCAGGCTCATGCCAGCGTTGAGGTTGAAGCCGCGCACATCGAGCAGTTCAGCCAGGTCGATGTTGCCATGGTCCACCACACGGATCGGCGCACGGCGGTTGATGCGGGTAAGGCGTTCACTGAGTGCATCGAAGGTGGCGTCATCCACCAGGTCGCGCTTGCTCACCAGCAGGCGGTCGGCAAAGCCGATCTGGGCCTGGGCGATGGTCTGGGTCAGGTGGTGCTCGGCGTGGGCGGCGTCCACCAGGGTGATGATGCCGTCGAGGATGTAGCGCTCGCGCAGGTCCTCGTCGATGAAAAAAGTCTGGGCCACAGGGGCCGGGTCGGCCAGGCCGGTGCACTCGATCACCAGGCGGTCGAAGGCGATCTCGCCGCTGTCCAGGCGTTCGAGTAGCAGATACAGGGCTTTGGTCAGGTCGGTGTGGATGGTGCAACACACGCAGCCGTTGGACAGGGTCATGACTTGCACCGGCTCGGCGCCCAGCAATTGGGTGTCGATACCGGCGTCACTGAATTCGTTTTCGATCACAGCGATTTTAAGGCCGTGCTCGGCTTTGAGCAGATGGCGTAGCAAGGTGGTCTTGCCGGCGCCGAGGAAGCCGCTGAGGACGGTGACCGGAATGGGAGAGGACAAAAGCAGTTCTCCTTATAACTGAAGGAACACAAACAAATGTGGGAGCGGGCTTGCTCGCGAATACGGTGTATCAGTCAGCACATACATCAACTGACAAACCGCCTTCGCGAGCAAGCCCGCTCCCACAAGGGATCGCCGCCACCCGAACTACCGGGTCAACAGCACTTGGGCCCACCCTTGCCGCCGTAACGGGCTTCCTGGCGTTCCCGGAAGAACGCCTTGTAGTCCATCACCGGCTTGTCCGGGTGTTTGGTTTGCATATGCTCGACGTACGTATCGTAGTCGGGCATGCCGACCATCAGGCGCGCGGCCTGACCGAGGTATTTACCGAGGCGATTGATGTCATTGAACATGGTTGCAATCCTCGATCACGCGTCCGGAACAGCCTGGAACGGGGCTTCTTTATCCGTGCGTTCTTTGTTGCCCCAGGCGGCGACGCCGACCTTGAGCGCATAGAACAGGATGCTGAAGACCACGAACAGGAACAGCGCCGTCAGCGTTGCGTTGGTGTAGGCGTTCCAGATCACGTGCTGCATCTGGTCGATGCTCTTCGCCGGGGCAAGAATCTGGCCGTTGGCCAATGCATCGCTGTATTTCTTCGCCAGCGACAGGAAGCCGATCGCCGGGTTGGCGTCGAACAGCTTGATGAAGCCTGCAGTGGTGGTGCAGATCAGCAGCCAGACAGCCGGCAGCATGGTCACCCAGATGTAGCGTTGGCGTTTCATTTTGATCAGCACAACGGTGGCCAGCATCAGCGCGATACCTGCCAGCATTTGGTTGGAGATACCGAACAGAGGCCACAAGGTGTTGATGCCGCCCAGTGGGTCGATCACGCCCTGGTACAGCAGGTAACCCCACATCGCCACGCAACCCGCGGTCGCGATCAGGTTGGCGGTCCACGACTCGGTGCGTTTCAGCGCCGGCACGAAGGAACCCAGCAGGTCTTGCAGCATGAAGCGACCGGCACGGGTGCCCGCGTCCACGGCTGTGAGGATGAACAGCGCTTCGAACAGGATCGCAAAGTGGTACCAGAACGCCATGGTGTTTTCACCCGGCAGCACACTGTGCAGGATCTGCGCGATACCAACCGCCAGGGTCGGTGCACCGCCGGCACGCGCCAGGATGGTGGTTTCACCGATGTCGTGGGCGACCGCCGTCAGTGCTTCCGGAGTAATGGCAAAGCCCCAGCTGCTGACAGTTTGCGCCACCGTCACCACATCACTGCCCACCACGGCAGCCGGGCTGTTCATGGCGAAGTACACGCCAGGCTCGATCACCGAAGCGGCAACCATGGCCATGATGGCCACGAACGACTCCATCAACATGCCGCCGTAACCGATGTAGCGCGCGTTGGTTTCGTTATCCAACAGTTTCGGCGTAGTGCCCGAGGAGATCAGCGCGTGGAAACCCGAGACCGCACCACAGGCAATGGTGATGAACAGGAACGGGAACAGGCCGCCCTTCCACACCGGGCCGGTGCCGTCGATGAACTGGGTCAGGGCCGGCATTTTCAGCTCTGGCATGGTGACCAGGATGCCAATCGCCAGGGCGATGATGGTGCCGATTTTGAGGAAGGTGGAGAGGTAATCACGCGGCGCCAGGATCAGCCATACCGGCAGCACTGCGGCGACGAAACCGTAGCCGATCAGCATCCAGGTAATTTGAATGCCGGTGAAGGTGAAGGCCTTGGCCCAGACCGGGTCAGCGGCAATCTGCCCGCCCAGCCAGATCGAACCGAGCAGCAACAGCACGCCGATGATCGAGATTTCACCAATGCGACCCGGGCGGATGTAGCGCATGTAAATGCCCATGAACATCGCGATCGGGATGGTCGCCATCACCGTGAAGATCCCCCATGGGCTCTCGGCCAGGGCCTTGACCACGATCAGCGCCAACACCGCGAGGATGATGATCATGATCAGGAAGCAGCCGAACAGCGCGATGGTCCCCGGAATGCGGCCCATCTCTTCGCGAACCATGTCCCCCAGGGAACGGCCGTTGCGACGAGTGGACAGGAACAAGACCATGAAGTCCTGCACCGCACCGGCCAGCACCACGCCGGCAATCAGCCAGAGCGTGCCGGGCAGGTAGCCCATTTGCGCCGCCAGCACCGGGCCGACCAGCGGACCTGCACCGGCAATCGCCGCAAAGTGGTGACCGAACAGGATGTGTTTGTTGGTCGGCACATAGTCCAGACCGTCATTGTTGAGCACTGCGGGGGTGGCCCGCCGTGGATCGAGTTGCATCACGTTGTTAGCGATGAACAGACTGTAGTAACGGTACGCAACCAGGTAGATGGCCACAGCAGCGACCACAATCCACAAGGCATTGATCGCCTCGCCGCGGCGCAAGGCCACTACGCCTAAGGCGCACGCTCCTACGATTGCCAGCACCAGCCAGGGTAGGTGGCGTAGCAGGCTATTATTATTTTTCATTTTTATATTCCAGCCAGGGTGGACAGAAAGGACAGCCATCCCGAGTTTAGCGCTGTTGGCCTCAAAGGCCACCCCCCTACGTTGGTCTAGAGCCTCCTGCGCACAAAAAAAGCAGAAATACCGGGCCGATGATGGCGCAGGGCTACAATTCCCGTATCTCCAGAGGGTTTCACCATGACCGAGCAACCGTCTGACCGCCGCCGTTTTCGCCGCATCGCCTTTGACGCCAAGACAGAACTGCGGCAAAACGGCCGCGACTGGACGGTGCGATTGGTGGATTTGTCGTTAAAAGGCTTGTTGATACGACGGCCCGACGACTGGAAGGGCAACAAGGCGCTGCCGTTCGACGTCGATATCCGCCTAGACCCCAAGGCGCATATAAAGATGCAAGTGCGACTGGCCCATGAGGATCACGGGCAATTGGGTTTTGTGTGCCAGCACATCGACCTGGACTCGATCAGCCATTTGCGACGATTGATCGAGTTGAACCTGGGTGACGAGGAGGAACTGCACCGAGAATTGGCGGCCTTGCTGGAGACCTGAATGTTCGCCCAACCCTTGTAGGAGCCGGCCTGCCGGCTCCTACAAGGGTATGCGTTTACTCGAAAAGTGCATCCAACGCCTGTTCCAGTCGCGTCACGCCAATGATCTTTATCCCAGGCGGCGACTCCTTGGGCGCATTGCCTTTAGGTACGATTGCCCGTTTGAAGCCGTGCTTGGCGGCTTCCTTCAAGCGTTCCTGGCCACTTGGCACCGGACGCACCTCGCCCGACAGGCCCACTTCACCAAACACCAGCAAATCATGGGGCAACGGCCGGTTACGCAGGCTGGACATGACTGCCGCCATTAGCGCCAGGTCGGACGCGGTTTCCAGCACCTTGACCCCGCCGACCACGTTGAGGAACACGTCCTGGTCGTGGGTCGGAATACCGCCGTGACGGTGCAATACCGCAAGCAACATCGCTAGTCGATTCTGATCCAGGCCCAAGGTTACGCGGCGAGGGTTGGCCAGATGGCTGTCATCCACCAGCGCCTGCACTTCCACCAGCATCGGGCGGGTGCCTTCCCACGTTGCCATCACCACACTGCCTGGGACTTCTTCCTGGGCACGCGTGAGAAAAATCGCCGAAGGGTTGGAGACTTCTTTAAGCCCCCGGTCAGTCATGGCGAACACGCCCAATTCGTTGACCGCGCCGAACCGGTTCTTCACCGCCCGCAGCAAACGCAGACGGCCATCGGATTCACCTTCGAAGTACAGCACGGTGTCGACCATATGCTCCAACACCCGCGGCCCGGCCAGTGCGCCCTCTTTGGTCACATGACCGACCAGGAAGATAGCGGTGCCGCTCTGCTTGGCATAGCGCACCAGCAGCGCTGCACTTTCACGCACCTGGGATACGCCGCCCGGTGCCGACTGCAATTGCTCAGTGAAAATCGTCTGGATCGAGTCGATCACCATGACCTTGGGCTTTTCAATACGCGCCGTGGCAATGATGCTTTCGATGCAGGTCTCGGTCATCACCCGCAGTTGATCCTGGGGTAGCCCCAGGCGACGGGCGCGCATAGCCACCTGTTGTTGGGATTCCTCGCCGGTGACATACAGCGCTGGCATGCGGCTGGCGATGCTGCACAGGGTTTGCAGCAGGATCGTCGATTTGCCGATGCCCGGATCGCCGCCGATCAGTACCACCGAGCCGTCCACCAAGCCGCCGCCCAGCACCCGGTCCAATTCACCGGAGGCCGTGGAGAAACGCGGGATCTCTTCGACGCTGACTTCGGCCAGCGTCTTGATCTGCGCCTGTTGCCCGGTCCAGCCGGCGCGGCCGGTGGGGGCCGCAGCACCGCCGCTTTCGATCATGGTTTCAGTCAGGGTGTTCCATGCACCGCACTCGGTGCACTGGCCGGCCCACTTGGGAAAGGTCGCGCCGCACTCCGTGCAGCCGTACATGCGCTTGGCCTTTGCCATTTGAGAACCTCCAACCGAAAAACCGCGATGATAGCTCAGCGCGGCGCCGGGGTCCGGATTTCACCGCTGGCCAATCGTGAAGCGCTGTTGCCGATCGGGTCTTCGGCGTTGAGGTCGGCGCCCTTGGCCTTCAATTCATCCAGCAACTCGAGCCGCTTGAACAGCCCGGCATACATGGCCGCCGTCTGCCCGGCGCCGTTGCGTTGGTCGGGGTTGCAGTCGGTCGCTAGCAGGCGTTGGGCGATTTTCAACTCGCCCTTGAAGATCGCGCCCATCAGCGCCGTGTTGCCGCGCTTGTCCTGCACGCAGGCGTCGGCTCCGGCATTGAGCAAGCGTTCCACGAACGGGCCCTGGCCGTGGTAAGCGGCGAGGATCAGCGCGGTGTAGCCCTTGTCATCCTGGGTGTTGAGGCTGTAGCCAGAGTCGATAAAGGTGTTGAGCATATCGAGGTCGCCGCGTCGGGCGGCGTCGAAATAGTAGTCCTGTAGTTGTGTCTTGAGCTTCGCAGGGTCGGCCGGTTCGGCCCACGCGCCGAACGCCAGGCATGCCAACACAGCGCCTATGAAAATTCGCATAGCCAATCCTCCGTATTACCCCCCCTTGTAGGAGCCGGCTTGCCGGCGATGGCGTATTCGAGGACGTCATCGCCGGCAAGCCGGCGCCTACAGGGGGGTTGCATGGTCAGTCGGTGAGTTTGTCCGCCAGCGCCTTCACGCGCGCCAGGTCACCCTTGGCAACCTTGGCCACGCCGGTGCCATATTCCGGGTCGGCCTTGTACAGGAACGACAGGATGATGTGCTTGCTCTCGTCATCGGTGGTCGCCAGCGAGCCACCAAAGTTCTCGATCAAGTCCTGACGCTCCTTCTTCGTGAAGGAGCGGTACAGATCACCGGCCTGCTTGAAGTTCTGCTCGCGCTGGATCTTCGCCTGCTGGGTGCTGCCCGACAGGGCTGACTGGCTGTAGCGCGCGATTTGCGGCTCGTCCCGTGGCAGCAGACGACTTGGCTGGTAGTTCACGCCAGTGGTGGTCTTGCCGAAGTTCATCGCGCCGTCCTGGTTACCGTTGTTGACGGTCACCCGTGGGGCGTTGATCGGCAGTTGCAGGGCGTTGGCGCCCAGGCGATACATCTGGGTGTCGGCGTAGGAGAATACGCGGCCTTGCAGCAGGCGGTCCTCAGACGGCTCGATGCCCGGCACCAGGTTGGCCGGGGCCATGGCCACTTGCTCGGTTTCCTGGAACACGTTGGCGGGGTTGCGGTTCAGCACCATCTGCCCGACTTTGCGCTCAGGCACATTCGGCCAGATCTTGGTGGCGTCCAGTGGATCGAAGTCGAACTTGGCCAAGTCCTCAGGCTTGAGCACCTGCACGTACAGGTCCCACTTGGGGAAGTCGCCCTTGTTGATATGCGTGACCAGATCGTTGGTCATGTGGCTGTAATCACGGCCCTGCACTTCGGTGACTTGCTTGGGATCAAGGTTCTTGATGCCTTGCAGGCTCTTCCAGTGGAACTTGACGTAGTGCACCTCACCCTTGGCGTTGATCAGCTTGTAGGCATGCACGCCGTTGCCGTCCATTTCCCGATAGCTGGCCGGGGTGCCGGAGTCGGAGTACAGCTCGGTCAGCGTGCGCGTGGACTCTGGCACATGGGAGAAGAAGTCGAAGCGACGGGAATCGTCATCCAGGTTGGTACGCGGGTCCGGTTTGAAAGCGTGGACCATGTCCGGGAACTTGATGGCATCGCGGATAAAGAACGTCGGGAAGTTGTTGCCCACCAGGTCCCAGTTGCCATCGGCGGTGTAGAACTTGGTGGCGAAACCACGCGGGTCGCGCAGGGTTTCCGGGGAGTGGTTGCCGTGGACCACGGCGGAGAAGCGCACGAATACCGGGGTGGCTTCGCCGGCCGCGAACACCTTGGCCTTGGTCAGGTCGCTGAGGGTGTCGGTGACGGTGAAAGTACCGTGGGCGCCGGTACCACGGGCGTGGACCACGCGCTCAGGGATGCGCTCGCGGTCGAAGCGCTGCAGCTTCTGGATCAACTGCACGTCTTGCAGCAACACCGGGCCATTGGCGCCGGCGGTCTGCGAGTTCTGGTTGTCACCCACCGCAGCACCGTTGTCGCGGGTCAGGTTGGCGGCGTGTACGGACAGGGAAAGCAGGCTGGCGGTCGCCAGTACCAGCGCGTATCGCGCTGAAACAGGCGCGCGGCTCATTGGATTCTTCATCGAGGTTTCCTCTGGTTTTTTTAGTGCACATTCAGTTGTGCTTGCCAGAGGCTAGTGACCCGAGAGTCAGAAGATAAATAGAAAACTCACAACAACCCGATTAACAAAATAATCTGTTAAGTCACTGATATCAGGCGTATTTCGCGCGCGACCGGTGGCACTTTGCAAACTATTTGCGTTTTAATGTGTCGATAAAAACTAACAGTGTTAACGGTTGTGTCGGGCAAGCCCGCTACGACTGTCTTACACTGAGTCCCACCCTTCTCATCTGTAACAAGGAATAACCTATGGGCGTGATCAGTGAGTTCAAGGCCTTCGCGGTCAAAGGTAATGTGGTCGACATGGCCGTCGGTATTATCATCGGCGCAGCCTTCGGCAAAATTGTTTCCTCGTTTGTAGGCGACGTGGTGATGCCGCCAATCGGTCTGTTGATCGGTGGCGTGGACTTCGGTGACCTGGCGATAACGCTCAAGGCAGCACAGGGCGATGTGCCTGCGGTGGTGCTGGCCTACGGCAAGTTCATTCAGAGCGTCATCGACTTTGTGATTGTCGCGTTCGCGATTTTCATGGGTGTGAAAGCGATCAACCGCCTGAAGCGTGAAGAGGCCGTGGCGCCAAGCCTGCCGCCGACGCCGACCAAGGAAGAAGTGTTGCTGGGTGAGATCCGCGATCTGCTCAAGGCACAGAATGACAAGCCGAGCCTGTAAAGACCGGCTTGAGAAAAAAGGCGCCTGCTAGAGGCGCCTTTTTTATTACCAGTAGTTTTCCACCGCGACTTGGCCGGGGCGACGGCTCAAGCTCAGGTTCATGTCACGCTGCTTGAGCAATTGGCGTGTGTCATCGACCATCTGCGGGTTGCCGCAGATCAGCACGCGCGAATGCTCCGGGGTCAACTCGACGCCGGCTGCACGCTCAAGCTCGCCATTTTCGATCAGTGTGGTGATGCGCCCATTCAACGCGCCAGGATGCTGCTCACGAGTGACGGTGGGAACGTAGGTGAGTTTGTGTGCGTATTCGGCGAGGTATTCACGCTCACCCAGTTCCTTGATCAGCGTCTGATACGCGAGTTCCCTGGCTTCCCGTGCGCTGTACACCAGGATGATGCGCTCGAATTTCTCCCAGACCTCGAAGTCCTGCAGGATCGACAAAAACGGCGCCACCCCGGTGCCCGTCCCCAGCATCCACAAGTCGCGGCCATCCACGAAACGGTTCAAGGTCAGGAAGCCCGTGGCCTGGCGCTCAACCATCAAGGTATCGCCTACCCTCAGGCGGCTCAGTTCGCTGGTGAACTCACCCCCGGGGACGACGATCGAGAAGAAATCCAGATGCTCGTCAAACGGTGAGGACACCAGCGAATAGGCGCGCCATACGGTGCTGCCATCCGCCTTGGTAACCCCCAAACGCACAAACTGCCCCGCCGTGAAACGAAAGCCCGCATCGCGGGTAGTGCGCAGGGTAAACAGGCTGGGGGTCAGCGATTGCACGTCGAGCAAGGTCTGGCGGGTAAATTTCTCAGCGCTGGCGGTCATGGGGGGCTCCGTTCTACAGGTGCCCTAGTGTCCCTCAAAGTGACGAGCGCAAACACCGCTGATTTGTACTGGCATTCACGCTTGTCAAGGCGTCGGTATATGGACCGAGACTAACCATTTGGCTATTAGCAAACACTAAGTGACCGATCAGATGATGCAGTGTTTTTAATAGCCATCAATTTGACAGCACTGACAACTCTCTAATTTGTATTAAAAAGATTAAACACGCGCGCAACCTATACAAACTTTTACTCTTTGCACAACGCGGGGCTTCTTCAAAACAAAAAATTTTTAACTTTTTTCACTTAAATATGTAGGCCATATCCTACAATCAGTCTCGTGCAGCTGCGGGGGTAAGGACGTACCCGCAGCCAGTAGCATCTCATGGAGAGTGACCGATGATTAGCTGGCGCAATACAAGGCTCCCAAAACTGGAAGGCGAGAACCAGATAACCAGTGTTTTTGAAATGGCCCTCAATCACACGTTAGAACTTGGCTTCCAATTTTGTTCCTTTACGATGAGTTCTCAACTACCCAATAACCAAACGAAACCAATTCACATAAATAACTATCCGAATGAATGGAATAATCTCTACAAACAAGCACACTTTTTCGATGTAGACCCGGTTGTAGCCCACTGCAAACGTTGCGTATTGCCCATCCTCTGGGAAGAAAAGGCATTTGGTGCCGCGCCCAGTTTATGGCAACTGGCCCAATCCCATGGCGTACACCTAGGCTGGACTCAAGCAGTACATGATTTCCAGGGTGTCTTCAGCATGCTGACCCTGGGTCGTAGTAAAGGTGAAGTCAGCCCGGAGGAGTTGTATGAAAAAGCCGGCCAGGTGCTGTGGCTGTGTCATGCCCTGCATGCGGTGGTGGCACAGAAATTTGCCGACGAACCCAGTTTCAAAGAGCCCTGCAAGCTGACCCCGCGAGAAACAGAAATCCTCAGATGGTCAGGTTTAGGCAAGACCGCCGCAGAAATCGCCACAATCCTGTGCCTGTCAGAGCGTACGATAGGGTTTCACATCGCCGGTGCACTCAAGAAACTGGGGGTCAATAACAAGATCGCCGCAGTCCTCAGGGCATCCCAAATGGGCTGTTTTTAATCGCCTGGAAACACCGCATGTAATCCCTCTGGAAAAAAAGTAACATTTACAGTCAATTCTGAGTGTTGATGCTGCCCCCCGGCCCGCACCGTAGTTCACTCAGAGGGTTCTGCAGCGATTGCAGAACTCCCATCGACGACCCAGAGCCTCCCCCGCCATGCCCCTGCTCGAAAGCCCCTTCGCCCAACTCGATCTGATCCGTCAGCCAGAGCAACATAACGATCCTCTGCAAGCCTTCGATGCCGCCGACGAATACCTGCTCAACCATCTGGCCGAGCAGCAACCGACTGCTGCGACTCGCGTGCTGGTGCTCAATGACAGCTTCGGCGCGCTGGCGGCCAGCCTTCAGGGGCAGGTTCAGGTCACGTCCAGCGGTGATTCGTTCCTGGCTGCCCAGGGCCTGGAGAAGAACCTGGTACGTAACGGCAAGGCGTTTGATGCAGTGGCATTCATCCCCGCCAGCCAGGTTCCGGCTGGGCCTTTCGACTGTGTGCTGATCCGCGTACCGAAAACCCTGGCGCTGCTGGAAGAGCAACTGATCCGCCTGCAGGGACAACTCGCGCCCGGAGCTCAAGTTATCGCCGGGGCGATGATCAAGCACTTACCTAGGGCCGCTGGCGAATTACTGGAGCGTTACATCGGGCCGATGCAGGCGTCGCTTGCGGTGAAAAAGGCGCGACTGCTGATTGCCACGGCGCAAGAGCGCCCGGCAGCCAGCTCGCCCTACCCCACCCGCTACACCCTGGACACGCCCGCGATCGAACTGCTGAACCACGCCAACGTTTTCTGCCGCGAAAGCCTGGACATCGGCACCCGTGCGTTCCTGCCCCACCTACCGAAAAACCTGGGCAACGCCCGTATCGCGGACCTGGGCTGCGGCAATGGTGTCCTGGCGATTGCCAGCGCACTGCAAAACCCCGAAGCGCATTACACTTTGGTGGATGAGTCCTATATGGCCGTGCAATCGGCGGCCGAAAACTGGCAAGCCGCTCTCGGGGCGCGCGACGTAGTCATACGCGCCGCCGATGGCCTTGCCGGCCAGGAACCCGGTTCACTGGACGTCGTTCTGTGCAACCCACCCTTCCATCAACAACAGGTGGTCGGTGACTTCCTCGCCTGGCGCATGTTCCAGCAGGCGCGTGAAGCGCTGGTGGTGGGCGGTGCCCTCTATATAGTCGGCAACCGTCATCTGGGTTATCACACCAAACTGGCGCGCTTGTTCCGGGGTGTCGAGCAAGTCGCCACCACGCCAAAGTTCGTGATCCTCAAAGCCCGTAAATAAACCCCGTAAATAAAAAAACCCTGCTTCTCTCGCGAAAAGCAGGGTTGGAAAGCCGAGCCGTCAGGCCCGGATCGGGATGTCAATGGGTGGTCAAGCCGGCCGCATTCATGAACATGCGCATCAGGCTGGCCACGACAAACAGGGCCAGCACGCTGCCGGTCCAGATCATCACCAGCCACCCCAGGCGCCGCCACAACGGCTGTTTCTCGGCCTGTTCGATCTCGTGTAACGAAGGTTTGCCGGACATGAAACGACCCTCCTAGTGATAACCGTCTTCGTGGGTGACCTTGCCGCGGAACACGTAGTAGCTCCAGAAGGTGTAGCCCAGGATGAACGGGATGATGAACAAGGTGCCGACCAACATGAAGCCCTGGCTCTGCGGCGGTGCGGCGGCGTCCCAGATCGACACGGAGGGCGGAATGATATTCGGCCACAGGCTGATGCCCAAGCCACTGTAGCCCAGGAAAATCAGCACCAGCGTCAGCAGGAATGGCGTGTAGTGCGCATTACGCGCCACCGCGCGGATCAGCCCGTACATGGTCACAAGCACCAGGATCGGAACCGGCAGGAACCAGAACAGATTCGGCAGGGTGAACCAGCGCGAGGCGATTTCCGGGTGCGTCAATGGCGTCCAGATGCTCACGATGCCGATCACCGCCAACACCACAAAGGCCAGTGGCCGTGCCAGGTCGTGCATCTTTTCCTGCAACGGGCCTTCGGTCTTCATGATCAGCCAAGTGCAGCCGAGCAAGGCATAGGCCACGATCAGCGCCACGCCACAGAACATCGTGAAAGGCGTGGCCCAGTCCAGTGAACCACCGGCAAACTGGCGATTCACCACGGGAATGCCGTCGATAAACGCCCCCAGTGCCACGCCTTGGAAGAACGTCGCCGCCAGCGAACCGCCGATAAACGCCTTGTCCCACAGGTGACGCTTATGGTCCTTGGCCTTGAAGCGGAACTCGAACGCCACGCCACGGAAGATCAGCCCGATCAGCATCAGGATCAGCGGCAGGTACAGCGCCGACAACACCACCGAATAGGCCAGCGGGAATGCGCCAAACAACGCCGCGCCGCCCAATACCAGCCAGGTTTCGTTGCCGTCCCACACCGGGGCCACGGTGTTCATCATCACGTCACGGTCGGTCTTGCCGGGGATAAACGGAAACAGGATGCCGATACCCAGGTCGAAGCCGTCCATGACCACGTACATCATGATGCCGAAGATAATGATCACGGCCCAGATCAGCGGAAGATCAATACCCATCTCAATGCCCCTTGTGCTGGATGTGGGTGCGGTCGTCATCGTTGCCATCATCATCGGCGGCGGACAACGGACGGGCCGGTGTGCGTTTCTGGCCAGGGCCACCGTGGGTTGGCTCGGTGCTTTCGTGGGTCACAGGGCCTTTGCGCACCAGGCGCATCATGTAGCCCAGGCCTGCGCCGAACAGCGCGAAGTACACCACCACGAACAACACCAGGGTGATCGTCATCTGCGCCAGGCTATGCCCGGATGAAGCATCCGCCGTGCGCATCAAGCCATACACCACCCACGGCTGACGGCCGATCTCGGTGGTGAACCAGCCGGCAAGAATCGCGATCAGGCCGGACGGCCCCATCCACAACGCCAGGTAGAGGAACGGTTTGGATGTGTACATCTTGTCGCCCCGGCGCAGCCAGAGGCTGAACAGACCGGTGAAAATCATCAGGAAGCCCAGGCCGACCATGACCCGGAACGACCAGAACACGATGGTCGAGTTAGGGCGGTCTTCCGGTGGGAATTCCTTGAGCGCCGGCACTTGTTTGTCCAACGAGTGGGTGAGGATCAGGCTGCCCAAGTACGGGATCTCGACGGCGTACTTGGTCCTTTCCTCCTTCATGTCCGGCCAACCGAACAAGATCAATGGCGTCGGTTCGTTGCCGATGTTTTCCCAGTGACCTTCAATCGCGGCGATTTTCGCCGGCTGGTGCTTCAAGGTATTCAGCCCGTGGAAGTCACCGATCACCGCCTGGATAGGCGCGACGATCAGGGCCATCCACATGGCCATCGAGAGCATTTTGCGAATCGCCGGGTTGTCCTTGCCGCGCAGCAAGTGCCAAGCCGCCGAGGAGCCGACGAAGAACGCAGTCGCTACGAACGCCGCCGTGGCCATGTGCGCCAGGCGATAAGGGAACGAGGGGTTGAAGACCACGGCGAACCAATCGGTCGGGATCACACGGCCATCAATGATTTCAAAGCCCTGGGGCGTCTGCATCCAGCTGTTGGACGAGAGGATCCAGAACGTGGAAATCAGCGTACCGACGGCCACCATCACGGTGGAGAAGAAGTGCAGATTGCGCCCCACCTTGTTCCAGCCAAACAGCATTACGCCCAGGAAACCGGCCTCGAGGAAGAAGGCCGTGAGCACTTCGTATGTAAGAAGCGGCCCGGTGACGGCGCCAGCGAAGTCTGAGAAACGGCTCCAGTTAGTGCCGAACTGGTAGGCCATGACCAACCCGGAGACCACGCCCATGCCGAAGTTGACGGCAAAGATCTTCGACCAGAAATGGTAGAGGTCACGGTAGGTGTCGTTGTGCGTCTTGAGCCACAAGCCTTCCAGCACCGCGAGGTAACTGGCCAGGCCGATGGTGATCGCCGGGAACAGGATGTGGAAAGAGATGGTGAACGCGAATTGAATTCGGGCGAGATCTAGCGCCTCCAAACCGAACATAAGTCTTCCTCTGTCAGGTAATACCGGCTGCTGGCGGGAGCCTGCACCCACTGCCCCCACGGATATGGAGTCTGGCGAATTTCAATTCGTTTCTTTTTTTAACCCACCGCGTAGGGAATCTGGCCCTAAGGCCGCCAGATCGACGCCCAGGCGGACATTGATCTGGATCAAGCATTGCTGAAAGAGTAGTCCCATTTTCGGGATTGAACTGTGTGGTCTTTTGCCGCGTGACAGACTGCCTCAGATCAGTTCTTGCAACTATCTGTTACAACTTGATGATAATCTCGGCGCTCCTTCCGGCCCTGACCTGAATCCCCGATGCCTAGTGAACCCGCGTTGTTGTTGCGTCACCACCGCCCTTTCATCGCGTTCTGGCTGGCGCGCATCTTTACCGCCAGCGGTTTTCAGATGCTCACCGTGGCTATCGGTTGGAACCTCTATCAACTGACCGGCAATGTGCTGGACCTGGGCTTGGTCGGCCTGGTGGAATTCGTGCCTCGCGTACTGTTCATGTTGCACACCGGGCATGTGGCAGACCGCTATGAACGGCGCAAGGTCGCCGCCATCTGCCAGACCGTGCAGGCACTGATTGCCTTGAGCCTGGCCATCGGCGGGCTGACCGGCAATGTGACCCGCGAGATGATCTTCATCCTCGCCTTCCTGCTCGGTGCCGCGCGTTCGTTTGAAATGCCCACCACCCAGGCGATGCTGCCCAGCATCGTCCCCAGCATTTTATTCCCGCGAGCCGTGGCCTCCTCGCAGTCGGCCCAGCAACTGGCAACCATCGTCGCACCCGCCCTCGGCGGTTTGCTTTACGCGTTTGGCAGCGTCTGGGTCTATGGCCCTACGGTAGTGCTGTACCTCATCGCCTGCATGCTGACCCTCAACCTGCCCGCCCGCCAGACACCACTCAACAAAGGCAAGGCCACCTTGGATTCTCTGCTGGCTGGCATCCGCTTCATCCGCAGCCGCCCGGATATCCTCGGTGCCATCTCGCTCGACCTGTTCGCCGTGCTGCTGGGTGGCGCCACCGCGTTGCTGCCGGTGTTTGCCAAAGACATCCTGTTGACCGGCGCCTGGGGCCTGGGCCTGCTGCGTTCGGCGCCGGCGGTGGGCGCGTTATTGATGTCGCTGTGGCTGGCGCGGTTTTCCGTGGACCGCCATGTGGGCCGCGTGATGTTCACGGCCGTCGGCGTGTTCGGCGTGGCGACCATCGCCTTTGGCCTGTCCACCTCGTTCTGGTTCTCCCTGGCGGTGCTGGTGGTGCTGGGCGCGGCGGACATGATCAGCATGGTGATCCGCGCCTCGTTCGTGCAGCTGGAGACGCCGGATGAAATGCGCGGGCGGGTCAGTGCGGTCAACGGCCTGTTTATCGGCGCGTCCAACCAGTTGGGCGAGTTCGAATCCGGGATTACCGCCCACTGGTTCGGCACCGTGCCCGCCGTGGTCATGGGCGGGATCGGTACGCTGGTGGTGACCGGGGTCTGGATCAAGCTGTTCCCGACCCTGGCCAACCGTGACCGCATGCATGTGCCCGTGGAAGAACAAGCGAAGGTCTAGAGCACCTTGTCGAGGGTGATGGGAAACTCTCGCACCCGCTTGCCGGTGGCGTGATAAATCGCATTGGCCACCGCCGCTGCCACCCCGACGATACCGATCTCCCCCACACCCTTGGACCCAAGGGCGTTGACGATCTCGTCGTGTTCTTCGACAAACACCACGTCAATGTCGCCAATATCGGCGTTAACCGGAATGTGGTACTCCGCCAGGCTGTGGTTCATGTAGCGCCCCAACTGATGGTCGATCTGGGTTTCTTCATGCAATGCCATGCCGATGCCCCATACGACACCGCCGAGGATCTGGCTACGGGCCATCTTCGGGTTGACCACACGTCCGGCGGCAATCGCGCTGATCACCCTGCGGACCTTGATGGTGCCCAGGTCTTCGTCCACTTGCACCTCGACGAAGACGGCTGAGTGGGTGGCGGTGCTGTAGCCCTCGCGTTTTTTGTCGGGCTCACTGTCGACCTGCACTTGCAGCGCGTCTTCGCCGCTGTCCTTGACCAACTGCGCCAGCGACACACTCACGTCGCCGGTATGCAGTAGACCGTCTTCGAAGCGCACGGCTTCGGCGTCCTTGAACACCGGGTAAGTCTGCCGTGCGATGTTCAGCAGCTTGGCATTCAAGGCCTCGCAGGCTTGCTGCACGGCAGTGCCCACGGAGGACACCGTGAATGAACCGCCCTGCAACGGCGCGGTGGGCAATGATGAGTCGCCCAGCAGAAACGCCACATCTTCCACCGCCACACCGCTGGCCTGCGCCGCGATCTGGGTCATCACCGTGTACGTACCGGTGCCGATATCGGTGGTGGCGCTGCTGACGGTCAGCTTGCCCTGCGCATCGATGTGCGCCTTGGCGCTGGCCTTCATCTGCATGGCTTCCCACACGCCGCCGGCCATGCCCCAACCGATCAACTGGCGGCCGTCGCGCATGCTGCGCGGTTCCGGGTTGCGCTGGCCCCAGCCAAAACGCTCGGCGCCTTCGCGGTAACACTCGCGCAGGGCTTTGCTCGACCAGGGCTTGTCTTCGTTCTGGTTGCGCTCGGCGTAGTTGATCAGCCGCAGTTGCACCGGGTCCATCCCCAGTGCGCAGGCCAGCTCGTCCATGGCGCACTCCAGGCCGATCACGCCGAGGGCGGCGCCCGGCGCGCGCATGTCCAAAGGCGTGAACACGTCCAGGGGCACCAACTTATAAGTAAGCTGCACGTTGTCGCAGTGGTAGAGCATGCCGCTCCATTCCACGACGTGTTCACTGAAGTCTTCGAAACGCGAAGTCTGGCCAATGGCGGTGTGCCCCAACGCCAGCAGGCGCCCATTAGCGGCAGCGCCGAGTTGCAGGCGCTGCAGAGTGCGCGGGCGATAGCCGAACGTGAACATTTGCTGGCGCGTCAGCGTTACCCGCACCGAACGCTTGAGCGCCAACGAGGCCATCACTGCCAGCGGCAATTGGTACTGCGGACGCAGGCCGGAACCAAACGCGCCGCCGACAAACGCGGCAAAGATGCGCACCTGGCTTTTCTCCAGGCCGAAAACTTTTTGCACATAGGCCTGACAGTTCTGCGGGCCCTGGGTCTTGTCATGGATATGCAGGGTGCCGTCCGGCTGATACAGCACCGTGCTGGCGTGGGGTTCCATCGGGTTGTGGTGTTCGATGGGCGTGCTGTAGTGCACGTCCAGGCTGACGGCCGCGTCGGTCCATACTGCCTGGAAGTCACCGCGGGGTTTGGGCGGGGTTTGCGGCGAGGCGTGAGCCTGTTGCTGCATGGCCAGCAGGTCGGTTTCGAAGGCTTCGGTTTCGTACTCGATCTTCACCAGAGAGCCGGCATGCCGCGCCAGCTCAAGGTTGTCGGCGATCACCAGGGCCAGGGGCTGGCCGCTGTACAGCACGCGGTCGTTGTAGAGCGGACGAAACGGCGAGCCGTCGGCGGCGTCGGCATCCTGGAAAGCGTCGTCGTAGCTGGCGATTCTTGGCCGGTTGAGGTGATCAATTACCGCCACCACCCCCGGCAGCGCCAACGCCCTGGAAGCGTCGATACGCAGCACGCGGCCCTTGGCGACGGTGCTGGACACCACGCTGCCATGCAGCAGGCCGTCCTCGGGAAACTCACCGGCGTAACGCGCTTTGCCTGTGACCTTGAGCAGACCGTCGACCCGGTCCAAAGGTTTGCCGATGGTGGTCATGGGCGTTCTCCTGCAACAGCGGCGTCACTCAGGGCACGAATGATGCCCCGGCGCGCCAACTTGATCTTGAAGCCGTTGTGTTCCAGAGGTTCTGCGTCTTGCAGCAGCGCGTCGGCGGCGTGGCTGAAGGTTTCGCGGCTGACGAGCTGGCCGATCAGCGCGGCTTCCACCGCGCGATCACGCCAGGGTTTATGGGCTACGCCACCCAGGGCCAGACGTGCGTCGACGATACGGTCGCCGTCCAGCTCCAAAGCTGCAGCGACGGACACCAGGGCGAACGCATAGGAAGCGCGGTCACGAATTTTCAGGTAGTTGCTGTGGTTTGCCAGATTGTCGGCGGGCAGTTCGATGGCGGTAATCAGCTCATCGTCAGCCAATTGGTTGTCACGCTGCGGCGCATCGCCGGGCAGGCGATGGAAGTCGGCAAACTCGATAACGCGAGCACCTGCACGTCCCTCCACATGCACCCGCGCTTCCAACGCCGCCAACGCCACGCACATGTCGGAAGGGTGCGTCGCGACGCACTGTTCACTGGCGCCAAGGATGGCGTGAATGCGATTCAGACCCGTGCGTGCCGGGCAGCCGCTACCGGGCTCGCGTTTGTTGCAAGGCACCGTGGCGTCATAGAAGTAGTAGCAACGGGTGCGTTGCAACAGGTTGCCGCCGGTACTGGCCATATTGCGCAACTGCGGCGAGGCGCCAGCGAGGATGGCCTGGGACAGCAATGGATAACGTTGTTCGATCAGCGGGTGCCAGGCGAGGTCGGCATTGCTGACCAGGGCACCGATCAACAGTCCGCCAGCGGCGGTTTGCTGAATGTCATGCAGCGGCAGGCCGGTGATATCGATAAGGTGATCGGGGCGACTGATGTTTTCTTTCATCAGGTCCAGCAGGTTGGTACCCCCGGCAATAAAACGCGATGCAGCGCTGCTGAGGTGCACGGCCTCCTGCACGCCGGTCGGCCTGCTGTAATGGAAGGGGTTCATGATTTGCCCTCCAGGACTTCCTCGATGGCATCGCGGATATTGCTGTAGGCGCCACAGCGGCACAGGTTGCCGCTCATCAGTTCCTGGATTTGTGCGGTGTCGTGGGCACGGCCTTCGTTGGCCAGGCCCACGGCGGAACAGATCTGGCCGGGGGTGCAGTAGCCGCACTGGAAGGCGTCGTGCTTGATAAACGCCTGCTGCATCGGATGCAGTTGGTCGCCGTCGGCCAGGCCTTCGATAGTGGTCAGCTCAGCGCCGTCGCACATCACCGCCAGGGTCAGGCAGGCATTGATCCGCTTGCCATCGCGCAACACCGTGCAGGCCCCGCATTGGCCGTGGTCACAGCCTTTTTTGCTGCCGACAAGGTCGAGTTGCTCGCGCAGAAGGTCGAGCAATGTGGTCCAGGGCAATACATCCAGTTGGCGATCCTGGCCATTGAGCCTCAGACGTATCGAGTGGCTGACGAACGGTTGGGCCGCCGCGCCATTGGGGGTTGCGCTCATAAACACCTCACGGGTTGGTGGACATCCGCGGCGTTCAGGGAAATCGCCGTCTCAGGGGTACGACTTCCCGGGGTAATGAGCGTTCAAGGTGATTGATCAGCGGATATTGAGCAGCGTCGTCAGGGTGTTCTGCGGGGGGTTGATCGAGGAATTGCTGTATTGGAACCAGCCCTGGGCCTCCACGTTCAGGTCAAACACATAGATGTAGCCCATCAGCGTGCCGGCCCCATTGCAGGCCTCGCTGATGTTGCCCACCTGGCAGACCGCCGTGCGCTGCCCATTGAGCTCTGCGCCATTAAAACGGCCCATGGGGTTGTTGCCCAGGCCGACTTCCATGACTGACACCTTGGTAGGCCCACGGTGCGTACACATCTGTGTGCTCTGCGCGCGCTCGGGGATGCTTTCCTTACACGCTGCCGACTCGACCTGGAACACACGCACTTCGCTCAACGGCGGTGCAGCTGCGCCCCAGGCCGGTGCTGCGCCGAGCAACAGGCTGATACAGGGGATCAGGGCTAGACTCCACGGGCTGGCGTTTTTCATGCTGCAAATGACCTTGGTTTAAACGTCGGCGCAGTATGCCTCAAGGCCTCGGCTGCTGGTATGATGCGCCGCTTTTTCCGATCCTCTCTGAAACCACAGGCGCTTGGCGCAGTTTGTGCTTTGACTTAGAGGTCAACAAATCACGACGCCACAGCGCGTCACTGGGAGCAGGCATGCTGGAAAAGCTGTTTCAACTCAAGGCACACAACACCAACGTGCGCACCGAGATTCTCGCGGGCATCACGACATTCCTGGCCATGGCCTACATTCTGTTCGTGAACCCGAGCATCCTCGGCGAGACCGGCATGGACAAAGGCGCGGTGTTCGTCGCGACCTGCCTGGCGGCCGCCATCGGTTCGACCGTGATGGGCCTGATCGCCAACTACCCGATCGCCCTCGCGCCCGGCATGGGCCTCAACGCCTTCTTTACCTACACCGTGGTCCTGCACATGGGCCATACCTGGCAGGTTGCGCTGGGTGCGGTGTTTATCTCGGCGGTGCTGTTCTTCCTGCTGTCGATCTTCCGTATTCGTGAATGGATCATCAATGCTATCCCACTGCCGCTGCGCTCGGCGATTGCCGCCGGTATCGGCCTGTTCCTGGCATTGATCGCCCTGCACAACGCCGGGATCGTGGTCAGCAACCCAGCCACCATGGTCGGCCTGGGCGACCTGAAACAACCTGCGCCGATCCTGGCTACCCTCGGTTTCGTGCTGATCGTTGCACTGGAGGCCCTGGCCGTGCGCGGTGCGGTGCTCATCGGCATCCTGGCGGTGACCATCGCCTCCATCGTATTGGGCTTCACCCCGTTCATCGGTGTGACCTCGGTACCACCGTCCCTGGCCCCGACCTTCCTGCAGCTGGATATCAAAGGCGCGCTGGATATCGGCTTGGTCAGTGTGATCTTCGCATTCCTGTTCGTGGACCTGTTCGATAACTCCGGCACCCTGATCGGCGTGGCCAAGCGTGCCGGCCTGATGGGCAAGGACGGCCATATGCCAAAAATGGGCCGTGCACTGATCGCCGACAGTACCGCCGCCATGGCCGGCTCACTGCTGGGTACTTCGACCACCACCAGCTACATCGAATCGGCTGCGGGCGTGAGCGCTGGTGGCCGTACCGGCTTGACTGCCATCGTGGTCGCGGTCCTGTTCCTGCTGGCGTTGTTCTTCTCGCCACTGGCCGCCAGCGTACCGGCCTACGCCACCGCGCCAGCACTGCTGTTCGTGGCGGTGCTGATGACCCAGGGCCTGGCGGAAATCGACTGGGACGACATCACGGTTGCAGCGCCAGTGGTGGTCACCGCCCTGGCAATGCCTTTCACCTATTCCATTGCCAACGGCATCGCCTTCGGTTTCATCGCCTGGACCGCCATCAAGCTGCTTTCGGGCCGCTACCGTGAGCTGAACCCGGCACTGGTGATTCTGTCGATTCTGTTTGTGATCAAGCTGGGCTGGTTCAACGCATGACTTTTGACGCCGCAAGCTACACCGCTCAACTGCAAGACAAGGTCACGCGTTTGCGTGACCTTCTGGCCCCGTTCGACGCGCCAGAGCCGCAGGTCTTCGACTCGCCGCTGCAGAACTTCCGCCTGCGCGCGGAGTTCCGCCTGTGGCGCGAAGGCGGTGAGCGCCACTACGCGATGTTCTCCCAGGACGACAAGCGCACGCCGATCCTGATCGAAGAATTCCCCATCGCCAGCCTGCGCATCAACCAGTTGATGCCGCAACTCAAGGCCGCCTGGCAAGCCAGTGCAGCCCTGAGCCACAAGCTGTTCCAGGTGGAGTTCCTCACCACCCTGGCCGGCGACGCGATGATCACCCTGTGCTATCACCGCCCGCTGGACGAGCATTGGCACACCGCCGCAAACCAGCTGGCGGCTGACTTGAATGTCAGCATCATCGGCCGCTCCAAGGGCAAGCGCGATGTGATTGGCCATGACTACGTGGTGGAAAAACTCGACGTCGGCGGCCGCACTTTCAGCTACCGCCAACCTGAGGGCGCCTTCACCCAGCCCAACGGCACGGTGAACCAGAAGATGCTCAACTGGGCTTATGAAGCCCTGGGTGATCGCCCGGATGATCTGCTGGAGTTGTATTGCGGCAACGGCAACTTCACCCTGCCCCTGGCTACGCGTGTACGCAAAGTACTGGCTACCGAAATCAGCAAGACCTCAGTGAATGCAGCCCTGAGCAACCTCGATGAAAACGCGGTAGATAACGTCACGCTGGTACGTCTCTCTGCCGAAGAACTCACCGAAGCGCTGAACGAAGTGCGTCCGTTTCGTCGCCTGCACGGTATCGATTTGAAGAGTTACGAATTCGGCAGCGTCTTCGTCGACCCACCGCGCGCCGGCATGGACCCGGACACCTGCGAACTGACCCGACGCTTCGACAACATCCTGTACATCTCCTGCAACCCGGAGACCTTGGCGGCGAATATTGCGCAACTGCACGACACGCACAAGATTACCCAGTGTGCGCTGTTTGACCAGTTCCCGTGGACCCACCATATGGAGTCCGGGGTGTTATTGACCCGGCGGTAACTCAACGTCCTCTGGTTCTTTCTTGCGCGGCCGTCCGCCCTTCTTGCCATTGGCGCGGGCGGCGGCGGCTTTGGCAGCGCTGCTTTTGCGGCCATTGCGCGAGGCGACCAGGCTGGTGGCCAGGTCCATCAGCGGTTTGCTGGTGGCGATCAGGCCCGTGACCGAAACATCCAGGTCCTGGGCCTCACAGCACAGCGCCTTGCCGCCAAAGCCGACTTCCAGTTGCGCAAAGTCCTCCAAGGAAAACCCCGCGAACTCGGGCAGGCCAGCCACCGGCAGTACAACACGACTGCCGTCGCTGAAGCCGATGGAAATGCAGTTGTCTTCATAACGCACAGAGCTGGCGCGGGCATAAAGGTGCCGCGTCTTGCGCCCTCGGGCTATCGCCTTTTCGACGTCGGCCTCAGTGAGTGGTTTATAGGGTACAGCTTTGGCTTTTACGATTTGCTTCATAGTTCAATCTCCACAAAACCCGGCGCCCTGACCAGCTTCAAAATTGTTTTCTGCCCCACAACATCGTGCCGGGCGCGCGCGATCACATAAACACCCGGCTGAATGATGAGCCCAGGCAACACCTCGCGCGCCTCCCAATCCCAGGAGTGATTCTCCAGGCAGACCGTCTGCAGGTATTCCCACCAGATCCTGCGTGCCCGCGCCAGGTAGTGCCGCTGCATGATCGCCCCGCGTATTTCTTTCAAAACCGCCATGGGTGGTTGCCGTCGCTCAGGCTCTACGTCCCACAACTCCACTTCCCCATGCAGAAAGCTGAAACGAAAACGCGCATCCCATTCGTTCCCCCACACATGCACATGGGGCGGGCAGTGCTCATCCCTGATAAACACCGAAATCACATATCCTTTGTAAGTGCCTACTCTCATCGTAACCCATCCGTTAGGTTATTTTCCGCCTGGTAACAATTTTCCTCTGTCACCCGACAACCGGCTCCATTTCCCGAAGCTGATTCACAGATTAGTAAGCACAAAAAACCCGGCGAATGCCGGGTTGTAACCACTCATGCCGAAGGCTGGAAATACCCCGCCAAGGCCCGCAAGTCCTGCTCGCTCAGCAACCCCGCGTAATACTTCAGCTGGATCCTCGCCAGCAGATACGCATGTCGCGCGTTTGCCAGGTCGCGGCGGGCGGTGAAGAGTTGTTGTTCTGCGTCGAGCACGTCGAGGTTGACCCGCTCACCGCCGGCCACACTCTTTTTCGTCGCAGCGACTAAAGCCGTAGCAGAGCTGACGGCCATTTCATAAGCACGCACTTTGGCCGCGCCGCTGGTGTTGAGGTTGAACTGTTTGCGCAACTCCACCAGCGTGGCCGAGGTTTGCGCGTCCAGCTCGTACTGGGCCTGGGACAGCTGGTTCGCCGCCTGCCGCGTGGAGGCCGATACGCCGCCACCGGCAAACAGCGGCAGGCTGACCTGGATGCCGACGGTGTTGGTGTCGTACTTTTGGTTGTAGCTGCTTTCCGAGTCGGAGTTGGTCTGGCGGCTGGTGGCGTACAGGCTGACCTTGGGCAGGTGACCAGCGCGTTTGCGCTCCACTTCATAGGAGGCCACGTCCAAGGCGTGGTGCTGGGATTTGAGTTCAGGGTTGTTGGCCATGGCCAGTTCACGCCAGGTCTCGAAACGATTGGGCTCCAGGGGCGCAATCTCGAATTGGCGCGTCAGCGGCGCCAGTTCTTCGATTTGCAGCGGTTGGCCGACAATGGCTTCCAGCTCGCGCAGGGCACTGTCCTGGGCGTCTTGCGATTCGATTTCTTCGGCCTGGGCCAGGCTCAGCCGCGCCTGAGTTTCCAGCACATCGGTGCGCGTGCCTTCGCCGCCTTTGAGCAGGCGGTCATTGAGTTGCAGGCGCTCGGCATACGCGCGTTTCTGTGCACGGCTCAACTCGATACGCTCCTGGGCCAGCAACGCCTGGCTGTAAGCATTGAGCACCCGCACCGCCAGTTCCTGGCTCTTGCCGCGAAAGCGCTCGTCGGCCATCAACGCCTGGGCGGTGCCCTGACGAAAACGCGCGTAGGCTTCGTAATCCAGCAGCGGTTGCTGCAAGGTCAGGGTCGACGCATAACTGCGGTAATCACGGTCGCTTTTGACATCTCCCGCCGTCACTTCGGACTCGTTGCGCGAGTTGTTATAGCTCCACGACAAGTTCGGCAACAACGCGGCCCGACCGATCGCACGGTTTTCTTCACCGCCTTCACGCTCCTGTATCGCGGCCTGAAACGTCGGATCATTGCGCAGGGCCAAGTCGTAGGCATCCAGCAAACCCAGGGCGTGCGCCGCCGAGGAACAACCGAAACACAAGGTCAACAACAGCGCCTTCATTCTTCCACCAGGGCCATATGAGTGCGATCCATCAGGGGTTTGAACAGGTAGTTGAGCATCGAGCGCTCGCCGGTCTTGACGAAGGTTTCCACCGGCATGCCCGGGCGGATCTGCACGCCGTCCAATTGCTGCATGCCGGCCGCGCTGACTTGGGCGCGCAGCGTGTAATAGGGCTCGTCGGTGCGCTCATCGACCTGGCGGTCCGCCGAGACCAATGTCACCTCGCCGGCCACCCGAGGTGTGGTGGACTGGTTGAAGGCCGAGAACATCAGTTCCACCGGCAGGCCGGGGTGCACCTTGTCGACCATCTGCACCGGCACCCGCGCCTCCACCAGCAAGGGCTCGCCCTGGGGCACGATGTCCATCAGCGCCTGACCGGGCTTGATCACGCCGCCTTCGGTGTACACGTCCAACCCCACCACCACGCCGCTTGCGGGCGCACGCACCAGGCTGTTGGCCAATTCGAACTCGGCCGACGCCAGGCGATTGCGCAGGTCATCGCTGCGGGTGCGGGTCTCGGCCAACTGGCCGCGCAGGTCTTTCTGAAAGTCTTCGCCGAGCTGGCGGATGCGCAGGCGCAGTTCCATCACCTGGCGTTGCAGTTGGCCGATGCGACCGTAGTCCTCGGCGATGGCGCCGTCGATCTGTGAGTAGAGTCGCTCACTGTCGAGCAGGCGATTACGTGGAATGTACCCCTCGCGCGCCAACTCACGCAGGCCCTGCAGTTGCTCATTCAACGCCGCGCGCTGCTGGACTTTGCTTGCTTGCGAATCCCGCGTGCCCCGCAGTTGCGACTCGGCCCCGGCGATGGTTTCACGCAGGCCTTGTTGCTCGGTGGCCAAGGCCTGGGCGCGGCTATTGAACAACTGCCGTTGCAGGCTCAGGGTGGCCGCCGCCTCCGGATCGTTGAGCAATTCGGGGCCGAAGGTGATCGCCGACAACCCTTCACTTTCGGCACTCAAGCGCGCCTCGCTGGCCAGGGACGCCAGGTACTGGCTGCGCAGGGACTGCATCTGCCCGCGCAACGGGGTTTCCTTCAAGCGCAACAGCACCTGGCCCGCGCTAACCACGTCACCGTCGCGCACGTCGATACGCTCGACGATGCCCCCGGCGGGGTGCTGCACGGTCTTGCGATGCCCCGACACCATGACCTTGCCCGGCACTGCCACGCCCTTGTCCAACGGTGCCAGCGCGGCCCAGCCGAGGAAGCCGGCAAAACCGCCGAGTACCAACAGCCAGCCCAGGCGCGAGTACTTTTTGTCATCCAGCGCCAGCACGTTGCTTGGTGCGTCGCTGACCAACACAGGTTTGCTCTGGTTCATGCCTGTTTTCCTTCACCGAGGCGGTAGCTCATGCTCATGGTCGATACCGGTTTGGGCGTTGCCGGTTTCTGCCGTGCCTCCAGCACACGCGCCGTCGGCCCGAAGGCCTGCAGCTGACCTTCCTTGAGGATCAGCAACTGGTCGGTCAGCGTCAGTACGTTGGGTTTGTGGGTGATCAGGATCACTGTTCGGCGCTGCTGCTTGAGCTGGATGATCGCTTGGAGCAGAGCTTGCTCGCCGACTTCATCAAGGTTGGCGTTGGGCTCATCCAGCACGAGCAGCGCGGGCAGGCCGTACAGCGCACGGGCCAGCGCGACGCGTTGCTTCTGGCCACCGGACAGCCCGGCGCCGCCCTCTCCCAATTGCGTGTCATAGCCTTGGGGCAGTTGCAGGATCAGCTCATGCACGCCAGCCATTTGTGCAGCCGCGAGGACTTTATCCGCATCGACCTCAGCAAACCGCGCGATGTTTTCCGCGATGCTGCCGGCGAATAGCTGGATGTCTTGAGGCAGATAGCCGATGTGCGGGCCCAATTGCTGCTTATCCCACAAGGCCAGATCGGCACCGTCCAGCCGCACCTTGCCGGCCAGGGGCGCCCAAGCGCCTACCAGTATCCGCGCCAGGGTTGATTTGCCGCAGCCCGACGGCCCGATCACGCCCAGGACTTCGCCGGCGGCCAGATTAAAGCCCAGATTGGCCAGCGCGGGCCGACGGCTGCCGGGGGCACAGGCGCTGATTTGTTCGACGCTCAGTTGGCCTTTGGGCACCGGCAGCGCCATGCGCTGCGGGCGCGCGGGATTCGCCGCCAGCATCTGCGACAACCGATCGAAGGCCAGGCGCGCCGAACCCCACTGTTTCCACACGCCGATCAACTGGTCGATAGGGCTCAGCACGCGGCCCATCAGGATCGAGCCAGCAATCATCATCCCCGGCGTGATTTCGCCCTGCACTGCCAGCAGGGCGCCCAGGCCCAGCACCAGGGATTGCAACGCCAGGCGCACGCCCTTGGACCACGCGGTAACGGTGGCGGTCTTCTCACTCGCCAGGTTCTGCTGCGCCAAAAACGCCTGATGCTGGCCGAACCAACGCGCACGCAACGTGGCGAGCATGCCCATGGCTTCGATGGTGTCGGCATTACGCAGGTTGGCCGTGGCCTGCTGGCTGGCGCTGATGGACAGTTGGCTGGCCAAGGCCATCGGCGCCTGGCTGACGTGGTGGTTGACCCATGCCAGCACGATCAATAGCAGCGCGCCGACCAGCGCCAACACACCGAGCCAGGGATGGAACAGAAAAATCACCAGCAGGTACACCGGAAACCAAGGTGCATCGAAGAACGCGAACAACGCCTGGCCGGTGGCGAACTGGCGCAGCGTGGTCAGGTCATGCAACGCCTGGCCCGCCGCCTGGGTGCCGCCCTTGAGTTGCGCTTCGAACGCGGCGTCGTACACCCGCTGGTTCAAGCGCATGTCCATCTGCGTACCGAGGCGGATCACCACCTGGCTGCGCACCCACTCCAACGCGCCCATCAGGCCGAACAGGCCGAGGATCATCAGCGTCAGCATCAACAGGGTCATCTCATTGCCCGAGGCCAGCACCCGGTCGTACACCTGCAACATGTACAGCGCCGGAGCGAGCATCAGCAGGTTGATCACCGCCGAGAACAGGCCGATGTTGAAGAAGCCACTTTTATAGGCCGTGAGGGTGGCCAGGGTTTCGTTGCCGGCGTGGCGCATCTGGGGATTCTCATGGGGTTGAGCGGGCAGCGCCGCTGCGTTGACAGGCAAAGCGACGCTGCGCAGAATTCGGCACCGCCGTCGCTGAAGAGTTAGAAGGCTTGGCGACAGCGGTGTGTAAAACGGCGAATGGGAGAGCGATCTGCCATTCGCTTTTTTGCTTAAGCGGCCAGGGCGAAGTCCTGAGGCACATCTTGCACGCCCACCAGCGCCACATCGGACGCTGCGACCGCAGCCGAATCCACATGGGCCACACCGGCAGCCGCCAGTTGGTCGAACGTCGAGTTGATCGACAGGCTCGGGTCGATGTCCTTGAGCAGGGAGTCGATCGCCGACGCCAGTGCCGAGCTGTCGCCGCTCATCAGGCCGTACACGATTTTGTGCACCTGGCCGTCACGGCCTTCGGATTGCAGGCTCGACAGGCCCAGGTTGGTGAAGCTGACTTCCTGCTCGGCGAGGCTGTAGGTACCGCCGGCCGCACCGCCCGTCAGGACAGTGCCCAGGTCCAGGGAGTCGATCGAACCCCACAAGGTGTGCGACGGCGGATTGAACAAGGTGTAATGCAGGTCACCGTTAGCAACCACTGCCGCGTTGCTGACAGTGCTCGACACACCGTATTGGGTGCCGTCGAACGGGCCAGGATTGAAACCACCAGTGTTCGAACCTTCTTTAACCGAACCCTCACGGTGGTTCAGGTCACCAAAGTAAGCCGACCAGTCGCTCAGGTACTGGGCAACGGTGTTAGTGGCGTAGGCCGTGCTGTATGAAATAGAAATGCTCATGCAAAACTCCAAGTCATGGGGTGGTATCTCCACAGCAAGCCACTGCCTGCTGTGGTTTTGCCCGTCACTGGGCAAAATCGGTCAGAACTGATATTCAACGGTGCCCTGCAAGGTGCGCCCACGCCCCAGGGTGAAGGCCAACACGTCGCCCAACGGCACCAGGTAGGCGCGGTCGGTGACGTTTTCCATGGCCAGGCGCAGGGTCAACTGGTCGGTGGCGCGGTAGCTGCTGTAGAGGTCATAGACGGTGTAGGGCTTCCAGTCGGCCGGGTAAACGCCGGTTTGCGAGGTGGTCACACCCGCGCCGCCTTTGACGTAGTAACCGCCGCTATAGCGAGCGCGAACGCCCACATCCAACTTACGCTCAAGGAAGCGCGCGCCCAGCGTCGCAGTGCCGCGGTCCATCGGCATGTGCTCGGAGGAGCCCAGGATCGCACTGCAGCTCTGCCCCGCATTGGCCACATCGTCGGGCACCATCGCAGTGACTGGCGCCCGGCTGCCGGGCCCTTTCTGGATCTTGGTCACACCGCCCAGCCACGCGGTCTTGCTGCAGAATTTATTGCTGCCGAGCATGCGCGTGTAGTTGAACTGGCCGTAGGCGAACCCGGCGTCGTAATCCAACTGGTATTCAAGGCCGCGAAAACGGGTGGTCTCCAGGTTATTCACATACGCCGCATTGCCGATATTGGCGATGCCATAACCCGGCGGCTGCACCCCCAGGGCCATATAGGAAAAGTCGTCCACGCGGGTGTTGAAGTAGGACACTTTCATGCCCACACGGTCTTCGGAGAACAGCAGGTCCTCCTTCAATACATTGAAGCCAACCTCCCAGGACGTGGACGTCTCAGGCTTCAAGTAGGGGTTGGGGAAGATCGACTCGGAGCCCCCGCCATGGGGCCGACCGCTGACCAACGATTCGGTGACTGCCGGCGGGCGCCAGCCCTTGCCGTACGTGGCAAAGAGTTGCAGCCAGTCCACGCCGGGCTTGATCGACAGGCCGAAGGTCGGCGAAAAATGCCCCTCTTCCCGATCCACGTCATACGTCATGGGCAAGCCAACCTGCCGCGTGGTGCCAATGATGAACGTACGGGTGTTCAAACCGGTTTCGCCCCGCAGACGATAGCGGTCGTAGCGCAACCCGGCGTTGAGGTTCAGCCAATTGTCGTAGTCGTAGTCCAGGCGAGTGAACAGGCTGCCCATCGCCCGGTCGCCCCTGGGCGTGATGCTTTCCGCCGCCGAGGCCGTCACGGCCGAGTCGGCGGCCACCATTTGGTTGGAGTCCGGGCGGACCTTGTCGTAGAAAAACTCCAGGCCATAGTTGACCTTGATCACGGACAGTTCGCTCAAGGCAAAGGTCGAAATATTCTGCGCCTGGAAACCATAGGTGTTGGTCTGGTAAGTGACGTCGTAGCCCTTGCTGCTGCCACGGGTCAGCGTGGTTTGATCATTGCGGGTATCGACGTAATACAGCTTGGCCTTGAAATCGATCAGCGGGTTGTCCGGCGTGTAGCTGTAGTCCAGCGCGAAGTTCTGTGCCGTGACATTGCTGCTGCCGAGCTTCTCCCAGAGCTGGGCTTTTTCGGCGGTCATCATGTTGACGTCGTCGTAGCCGACTTCGGTGGTCAGGTAGCTCAGTTGCAAACGCTGATCCACCGGCAAGTTGAGACCCAGCTTGAGCAGTCGCGAACGCATGACCGAACCAGTGTATTCCACAGTGGAATGCTTGATCCGGTCTTCACTGGCCGGCAGGAAGGAACTGCCGGTGCGCAGCTCGCCAATGCTGCCCTTGGTGCCGGGCTTATAGTCACCGAGGTGGCGCTCACTGGCCGCCACCAACATGTCCCACACGTCGGTGCCCACGGCAAACGCCGAGCTGCCGATAAAGTGCGTGCCGTTGCTGCGCCCGCCCAGCCCTGTGGTCAAGCGGATACGCCCGCCGATTTCCTTGCCGCCCTTGAGCAGGTCCGCCGCTTCCACGGTGCGAAAGTTGGCGACCCCGCCGATCACTCCCGCCCCACCCATCGTCGAAGTGGCGCCCTTCTCGATCACCACTTCAGACAGCAACTCCGGGTCGACATACAGCGTGCCGTTGCGTTGCTGGTGGCCACTTTGCTGATAGTTCTGGCGCATGCCGTCCACCGACATGTTGACCCTGCCGTAGTCCTGAATGCCGCGAATATTCACCGACAAACCAGGGTCTTGCTGGCTGACCGCCGAGTAGACGCCCGGTGCCTCCTCCAGCATTTCAGCGGCGTGCCGGGGCGGGTTTCGATCCAATTGCTCGCGCCCGACCACACTCACCGAGCGGGGCGATGAATACACCCAGTCGTTGGGGTGCAGGCCGGTGATCGTGGTGGTTCCCAGCGCCAAGGCGGCGCCGCTCTGCTCAACGCGGGTCAGGGTGACTTGGCGCTCGCCGTTGAAGCGGTACTCCACCGGTGCATTGCCCAACAAACGCGCCAAGCCTTCCTGCATGCTGTACTGCCCTTTCACCGCCGTACTCTGCAAGCCTTCCAGACGCTGGCTGTCGAACAGCACTTGCAGGCCGGCCTGGTCGGCGAACGCCAGCACCGCACTGCCCAAGGATTGCGCAGGGATATCGATCATCAGCACGGCCGGTTGTGCAGCCTTCGCCTGAGGTTGCGCGGCGTACACCGGGGCCGCAACGGCGAACAGGCCCAAGTGGATGGCCAGGGCTAACCGGCTAACGGTGATACGCCCCTTGTTGAGTGCTGACATTTCTGTTGTTCCCTGCGCTAAGCGTTTTTTGTTTATGCGAATGCTTCTCACCTAGCAAGACGTACGAGGCGCGGGAAGTCAGTAAGGGTTTTTGAAAGTTTTTCAGGAAGAGGGATTTCAAGCGGTGGGAGCAGGCCCCACCGGGTCATCAATAGATCAGGCTGAGGCCAGCCAGGTCCAGGCGTTGCACCTGGAGTTCCTGGGTAAGTGTGGCAAGGGCGGTGTCGAGCATATCGAGGCGGAACACGCCGCTGACTTCACGCTCGCCCAACGCCGAGTCGGCCAACACCACGCGCCCGGGACGGTAGCGGTTGAGTTGCTCGATGACGTTGGCCAACGGCTGGCGATCAAAGATCAACACACCGCGCCGCCAACTGGTGGCGCGCGCAACATCGAGTTGGTCCAAGGGGACGATGCCTTGCTGAGGGCTGTAGCGTACGGCCAGGCCTTCCTGGACCACCCTGTCGGACGGCCCCTTTTTCGGCGTTGCGCTCAGGGACACCTCAACACTGTGTTCCAGCACGCCGACCCACGCTTGGCTGTCGTCTTCACGCTCCACCACAAACCGCGTGCCCAGCGCGCGGGTTTGCCCACCGGCACTCTGCACCACGAACGGCCGGGTTTCCTCGCCGACCATGGGCGCCACGTCAAAGATTGCCGAACCCTGGAGCAGGCTGATGCGACGTTGCACGCCGTCGTAGTCCAGGCGGATGGCGCTGGCGGAATCCAGCTCGACCTTGCTGCCGTCGGCCAAGTGCACGGTGCGCACCTCGCCTTTGGCGGTGATGTAGTCCGCTTGCATGCGCAGCAACACCTGCGGCCCGCGCACCCAGCCAACACCCGCCACCACCACGACCAACGCGACGGCGGCCGCACGTTGCCATGGCCTGCGCCGTTGGGTTCGGCGCACAGCCGCAGGCGCCACTGACGGGCGCTGGCGGTGCACGGGATCTTCCTTATACACATCGCCCAACGCTGCCCATGTCTGTTCGGCAAAACGCAACGCCGCTTCGTGGCGGCTGTCGCAGGCGATCCAATGCTGCAGCTCGGCCTGCTCCTGTTCGGTCAGGGCACCGGCGTGCAAGCGCACCGCCCACTCGGCGGCCGCCTCGGTAATGCTGTGCTGTTGCGGACCCTGGCTATTCACGTGTGAATCTCGAATTTTTCGTTATGTAACGCTGTGACGTCTGAAGTGGCGCATTTCGGTAACTCATTCGTCGGATGGCGCGACTTCGCCGTCCTGCAAGCGCTGCATTACGTAGGCCAACGCCTTGGCCAGGTGCTTTTGTACGGAGCTGTCGGAGATGTCCAGGTGCCGGGCGACCTGGGCGTGGGTCATGCCTTCGATGCGGTTGAGACGGAAAATCTGCTGGGTGCGTTCCGGCAATTCCGCCAGTGCCTGCTTCAATGCCTGTCGCTGTTGCTGCGCCATTGCCTGAGCCTCCAACCCGGCCACTTCATCTTCAATCTCGGCCAGCGCCTCATGGGGCACGGAGTCTGTCTTGCGCCGCGCTTCCTGGCGAATATGGTCGATCAGCAGATTGCTCGCCGTTCGATAGAGATAGCCCTGGGAGTTGTCGATGCGCTCGCCGGCCGGCTTTTCCGCCAGGCGCAGGAAACTCTCCTGCACCAGGTCTGCGGCCAACTGCGGGTCCCGTACCTTGCGCGCCAGATACCCGCGCAGGGTATCGGCGTGCTTGAGGAACAGGCCCTTGAGATCCACGTCCGACAAACCGACTCCCTGGAATGTAAAGGAAACAGGCGGGCATATTAAGCGTTGTCGAGAATGATTTTCAATTGATATCTAATCTGATCCGCTTGTGTGAAAGGTCTGATTAACAGTTCGATAATCGAACACATCCGTCGCCATCAATTGACCAAATTAACTAACCAGTACATTTTATCTGCACAACTAACAAGAACTGTGGAGATACATCCCATGTCGCCTATCGTGCTGGTGCTCAACGGCCCCAATCTCAACCTGCTCGGCACCCGCGAGCCCGCCACCTACGGCTATGAAACCCTGGCCGATGTCGCCGCCCTGTGTGGTCGCAGCGCCGAACAGCTCGGGCTGAAAATCGAATTCCGCCAGACCAACCACGAAGGCGAATTGCTCGACTGGATTCACGGCGCCCGCGCGCGTTGCGCCGGTATCGTGATCAACCCGGCAGCCTGGACCCACACCTCCGTGGCGATTCGCGATGCGCTGGTGGCCAGTGAAGTGCCGGTGATCGAGGTACACCTCTCCAACGTGCATGCCCGTGAAGCGTTCCGGCACCACTCGTTTGTGTCGCCCATTGCCAAGGCCGTCCTCGCAGGCTTCGGCAGCCACGGCTACCACCTGGCCCTGGAACATTTCAGCCAATTGCTCAAAGGGTCGGCCCGATGAAACCGCGTATCCTCGCCGGGCTGATCGGCGCTGGCATCCAGGCCTCGCGCACGCCCGCCCTGCATGAGCAAGAAGGCGACGCCCAAGGCCTGCGCTACCTGTATCGCCTGATCGACCTTGAGCCGCTGCACCTGGACATCAACGCCCTGCCCGACTTGCTGGACGCCGCCGAGTTGATGCACTTCACCGGCCTGAACATTACCTACCCGTGCAAGCAGGCGATCCTACCACTGCTCGATGAACTGTCCGACGAGGCCCGCGGGATTGGCGCGGTCAACACCGTGGTGTTCAAGGACGGCAAGCGCATCGGCCACAACACCGATTGCCTGGGGTTCGCCGAAGGCTTTCGGCGCAACCTGAAGGATGTGGCACGCCAACGCGTGGTGCAGATGGGCGCAGGTGGTGCGGGCGCGGCGGTGGCGCATGCGCTGCTGGCTGAAGGTGTGGAGCAGTTGAGTATTTTTGACGTGGACATCAGCCGCGCCCGCGATCTTGTGGATAACCTTGCGCAGCGCTTCGGCGCCGGTCGGGCCCAAGTTGGCAATCAACTGGAAAATGCCCTGGCCGAGGCCGATGGCTTGGTCAACACCACGCCGATGGGCATGGCCAAGCTGCCGGGCACACCCGTTCCGGCCACCTGGCTACGCGCTGAATTGTGGGTGGCGGAGATCGTGTATTTCCCGCTGGAAACCGAACTGCTGCGCGACGCCCGCGCCTTGGGTTGCCGCACCTTGGATGGCGGCAACATGGCGGTGTTTCAGGCGGTGAAGGCATTTGAGCTGTTCAGTGGGGAAGTGCCGGATGCACAGCGTATGTTGGCGCATTTCCAGGCCATGAATACCTAACTGCCGAAACCGGATCAAAAAATGTGGGAGCGGGCTTGCTCAAGCCTGCAAGTAACGCATCACCGACTCACAAATCATGTCCCGATGCCGCTGTTTAACCGCCTCATCCGACAGATCGATCTGAAAAATCTCACTGAAGGTATGGCGGTTGGACACTCGGTAAAAGCTGAACGAGTTGATCAGCAGGTGCACGTCCAACGGCTCCAGCCCTTCCCGGAACAAGCCCAGCTCGGCACCACGGCGCAAGGTTTCGCCCAGCCCTTCAAGGATCTTGCTGTTCATCGCCTTGATGGTGTCGGTGCGCTTCACATATTCGGCATTGTGGATATTTTCGATACTGACGATGCGCACGAAATCCACGTTCTGGTCATGGTGATCAAAAGTGAATTCCACCAGCCGCCGGATCGCCTCGCGGGGCTCCAGCGCCGTGAGGTTCATGCGTGTTTCGGTGTTGCGAATGTCGCCGTAGAGTTTCTCCAGCACCTCGACGTACAACTGCTCCTTGCTGCCGAAGTAGTAATAGATCATGCGCTTGGACGTGTGGATACGCTCGGCGATCGCGTCCACGCGAGCGCCGGAAAGACCTTGCTGGACAAACTCGACGATGGCTTCCTGGAGTATGTTTTCGCGGGTCTTTTCCGGATTGTTCTTACGACTCTTGCGAGGTGCCTCGGTGGTCATGGTGCGCTCACGGCCAGTGTTATGCAGGCCGTGATTATGGGCCGCGATGCGGCCTGAAAGAAAGCACCTGACCCGCCGTTATAAACGCGCCTGACGCACCGCACCGCTGCGCGATTTTGCCATCGCCGCCAGACGCACCGCCACATTGGCCGCGCCGTAGCCGGCATAACCGTTCTTGCGCTGGATGATCTCGAAGAAAAACCGCCCTTCGAACGGCTCGGTGTACACATGAAACAACTCACCGCCCTGGGCGTCGCGGTCGTACAGCACGTTGTAGTACGCCAACTCGCTGAGGAACTCGTCATCGAAATCGAAACGCGCCGCCAGGTCGTCGTAGTAGTTGAGCGGGATATCCAGCAGCGGTACACCCGCCTCTTTGGCGCGGCGCACCTCGGCGAAAATATCCGCGCAGTCGAAGGCAATGTGGTGCACGCCGGAGCCGCGATAGCTCGACAGCGCGTGGGAAATCGCGGTGTTGCGGTTCTCGGAGATGTTCAGCGGCAGGCGGATCGAGCTGCAACGGCTGCGCAGGGCACGGCTTTTCACCAGACCGTAGGGGTCGGGCAGCACCACTTCGTCGTCGGCTTCGAAATCCAGCAGGCTCTTGTAGAACAGCACCCAACTGTCGAGGCTGTCGGCCGGCAACGCCATGGCCATATGGTCGATGCGCAGCAAGCCGCCGCTGGATGAGGCGGTAGGTTGCAGGTTGAAGTCAGTGTCGTAGAGGCCGCCTTCACTCTGGTCCACCAGGTAAATCAGGCTGCCATCCGGCGCACGTACCGCCGCCAGTTCCAGCTCATTGGGCCCGACCAGGCCGCGATACGGCTGGCCTTTGTACGCCACCGCCCGCTCCAGGGCCTTGGCGCTGTCCTTGACCCGAATCGCCGTGGCGCACAACGACGGTCCATGAGCCTCGAAGAAGTTGTGGGCGAAGGAATAGGGTTCACAGTTGAGGATCAGGTTGATATCACCTTGGCGCAGCAAGCTCACGCTCTTGGAGCGATGCTGCCCGGCCTTGACGAACCCCAGGCGCTCCAGCCAGACGGTCAGCTTGGCGCCGAGGCTTTCATCCACGGCAAATTCAAGGAACTCGATGCCGTCGTACTCGCTGGCGGCCGGGGTATCGAACAGAATCTCGACAGGCTGTGCAGGGGCTTCCTGCTTCAGGCGCTCGCGGGTTTTCTCTTCCAGGTACAGCAAGGAGCGCAGGCCATCCGCCGCATTCGCGCGGGTCGGCGCGGCGCGGAAGCCGTCGTTGAAAATCTCCAGGGACAGCGGCCCGGTGTAGCCACTCTTGATGATCGGCGCGAGGAACCCCGCCAGGTCGAATTCGCCTTGGCCGGGGAAGCAGCGGAAATGCCGGCTCCACTCCAGCACGTCCATGGCCAGGATCGGCGCGTCGGCCATTTGCACGAAGAAGATCTTGTCGCCGGGGATCTCGGCAATCGCACTCGGGTCGCCTTTGAGCGACAGGGTGTGAAAGCTGTCGAGCAATACGCCGAGGCTGGGGTGATCGACCTGACGCACCAGGTTCCAGACCTGCTGCCAAGTGTTCACGTGCTTGCCCCAGGCCAACGCTTCGTAGCCAATACGCAGGCCACGGCGGCCGGCGTGTTCGGCGAGCAGGCTCAGGTCATCCAGCAAAATACGCTCGTCACCCACACTGTCGGCCGAGGCATTGCTGCACACCAGCACCAGGTCGGTGCCCAGTTCCTGCATCAAATCGAATTTGCGCTCGGCACGTTCCAGGTTGCGCGCCAGGCGGTCGCGGCGGCAGCCTTCAAAGTCGCGGAACGGTTGGAACAAGGTGATGGCAATGCCGAGGTCGGCACACATTTGCCTAACTTCGCGGGGGCTGCCGTCGTAATACAACAAGTCGTTCTCAAAGATCTCGACGCCATCGAACCCGGCGGCGGCAATGGCTTCGAGCTTTTCCGGCAGGGTTCCGCTCAAGGAAACAGTGGCGATGGAACGTTGCATGGGCGACTCCCGGCAATTGTTGTTTATGGCAAATTATTCGCCCCTAGCCTAACCGCAGCAATTAAAATGTACGAACCAGTTAGTTTTTGGTGCGATTATCGAACACTATGCCCCTTTGGCGAATTGACGATTTTTTAGCCACTGCGCACCATCGATGACGTAACAGACCCAGAACACACCATAAAAATTTCAAAAAACGGGTACGACCTCATGCCTCTGCAAAACTCCGCCCTGGCCGCGCGCCACGGCACCCCGCACGCCGGCATCGGCGACAAGATCCGCGGCGCCCTCGCCGTGGGCAAAACGCGCTGGGGCATGTTGGCCCTAGTGTTTTTCGCCACCACCCTCAATTACATCGACCGCGCCGCGCTGGGCGTCATGCAGCCGATCCTCGCCAAGGAGATGAGCTGGACGGCGATGGACTACGCCAACATCAACTTCTGGTTCCAGGTCGGCTACGCCATCGGCTTTGTGCTGCAGGGCCGCTTGATCGACCGGGTCGGCGTAAAACGCGTGTTCTTCTGCGCGGTGCTGTTGTGGAGCCTGGCGACCGGCGCCCACGGCCTGGCGACCTCGGCAGTCGGCTTTATGGTGTGTCGCTTTATCCTCGGGTTGACCGAAGCCGCCAACTATCCGGCGTGCGTCAAGACCACGCGGTTGTGGTTCCCGGCGGGTGAACGTGCGGTGGCCACCGGTATCTTCAACGCCGGCACCAACGTTGGCGCGATGATGACGCCGATGCTGCTGCCATTGATCCTCCACGTGTGGGGCTGGCAGGCAGCGTTCCTGTGCATGGCATCGCTTGGCGCGATCTGGCTGGTGTTCTGGGGTTTGAAGTACTACAACCCGGAAGACCATCCGACAGTTAAACAATCCGAATTGGACTACGTGCAACAGCAAGTCGAACCGGAACAACCAGGCGTACCGTTCAGCCGCATCCTGCGCATGCGCGGCACCTGGGCCTTCGCCATCGCCTACGCACTGACCGCGCCTGTGTTCTGGTTCTACCTGTACTGGCTGCCGCCGTTCCTGAACCAACAATACAACCTGGGCATCAACGTGACCCAAATGGGTATTCCGCTGATCATCATCTACCTGACGGCCGACTTCGGCAGCGTGGGGGGCGGGATTCTGTCGTCGTTCCTGATCGGTCGTGGCATGAACTCGATCAAGGCGCGCCTGCTGTCGATGCTGCTGTTTGCCTGCTGCATCGTCGGCGTGATCATGGCCGCCGGCTCTAGCCAGTTGTGGGTCGCAGTGTTTGCCATCTCCCTGGCGATCGGTGCGCACCAGGCCTGGACCGCCAACATCTGGAGCCTGGTGATGGACTACACCCCCAAGCACATGATGAGCACGGTGTTCGGCTTCGGCGGCATGTGCGCGGCCATTGGCGGCATGTTCATGACCCAGATCGTCGGCCACATCCTGACCGTGACCAACAACAACTACACCGTGTTGTTCACCCTGATCCCGGCGATGTACTTCATTGCGCTGACCTGGATGTACTTCATGGCGCCACGCAAGATTCCTAAAGTAGACGTCTGACTCTACCTACGCCGCTGCTGCCAGGCAGCGGCCAGCCCGCTCATGCAGATCACCCCGATGCCGACCACCGTGGTCACATCGGGGGTATGGTTGAACACCAGCCAGCCCAACAACCCCGCGAACACGATCTGGCAATAGCCGAACGGCGCCAGCAAGGCCGGCGCCGCGAAGCGGAACGCCTGGGTCAGCATCAAGTGTGCGGTCATGCCACAGGTGCCCAGCGCCAGCATCAATGCGCCATGCCATAGCGTGGGGATCTGCCAGAAGAACGGCACCATCGCACTCATCACCAAGGTATTGCACAGGCCAGCAAAGAAGTTGCTGGTGGTGGGCGTGTCGTATTGGCTGAGAATGCGCGTGAGCAGTTGGTAGAAGCAGAAGAACAGCGCCGAACACAGCGGCAGCAACACCGCCGGAGTGAACAGTTCGCCACCGGGGTGGATGATGATCAGCACGCCGACAAACCCGCAGATCACCGCCAGCCATTGGCCACGAGTCACGTGTTCACCGAGCAGCGGCACCGACAGCGCCGTCACCAGGATCGGCGCGAGGAAGTTCACCGCCGTGGCTTCCGCCAGCGGGATGTAATGCAGCGCCGCCGTAAAAAACAGACTGGTGCCCAACAGGCACAGCGCCCGCACCACCTGCATCCCGGGTCGCTTGCTGCGCAGCACGCGCAAGCCTGACTGCGGCAGGAAAATCCCGGCCATCAACAAGGTGTGCACCAAGTAACGCGCCCACACCACCATCACGATCGGGTAGAACCCCGCCAGGTATTTGGACAAGGCGTCGTGACTGGAAAACAGAAACGTCGCCAAAACAATCAGCAAAATGCCCTTGAAGGGATGGTTGACGCCGGATAAAGGGGTACTGACGGTCATCGGATTCTCGTGTGTGGCGCGCGGTCGAGCTCAACCCGGTAATCTAGCAGCCGGGTCGGAGCCTGCTCTAAGAGCATAACCAAACACCGTGCGAACAGCGCACTAAATCACCGGTTTCGAGTCCAACGCTGCACGTTGACCGTCCAGTTGTACACTTTTCAACCAAGGCCTTGCTGCTATGAAAAAAATCCTCTTTGCTCTTTCTGCCCTTGCCCTGCTCACCGCCTGCAATCAGGAAACCAAGGAAGCGCCCAAACCCGCGCCGGCTTCCGTACAAGCCACCCTGGTGCCGCAAACCCCGCCCACCGACAAATGGGTCGGCAAATGGATCGGCGTCGAAGGCCTCTACCTGACCATCGCCAAGGACGACAGCATCGGCCGAGGTCACTACCTGCTGACCATGAAATACGGCCTTGATGACGATGATGCCGGCACCTTCAAAGGTGAGGCCAACGAAGACGGCATCGCTTTTACCCGCCCGGACGGCCCCCAGCAACTGAGTGCCGGCAACGGTGAAGCCACCGGTTTGAAATGGTTCGCGGATAAAAAGGATTGCCTGATTGTCGATACCGGCGAAGGTTATTGCCGCGATTAACGGCCATACTCTTTCCCAATCAATGTAGGACCGTTCACCGAGAGGATTGCCCAATGCTATGGAAAAAAGGCCGACGCAGCGACAACGTGGTGGATGCCCGCGATGACAGTGGCGGCGGCGGTGGCGGTATGCGCTTTGGCGGCGGCAAGGGCCTGAGCCTGACGGCCATTGTGCTGATCGTCGGCATCGGCTGGCTGACCGGCCAGGACCCCTTGCAGATCCTCGGCCAGTTGACCGGCCAGATGGAACAGGCGCCGTCGGTGAGCACGCAATCGCGCCAGGCGCCGCCGGCCAACGATGAGCAAGCGGATTTTGTCCGCGCGGTGCTGGGCGATACCGAAGACACCTGGGGCCAGGTGTTCCAGGAAAACGGGTTGGCGTACAAGAACCCGAAACTGATTCTGTTCCGCGGCCGGGTGAACTCCGCCTGCGGGGGGGCCACCTCGGCCAGCGGCCCGTTTTATTGCCCGGCTGACCAGCAGGTGTACCTGGACCTGGATTTCTTCCGGGAAATGTCGCAACGCTTCCAGGCCGCCGGAGACTTTGCGCAGGCTTACGTGATCGCCCACGAAGTCGGGCACCACGTGCAGACGCTGCTGGGTATCTCTTCGAAGATTCAGGCGGCGCGCCAGCAAGGCCGGCAGATGCAAGGCGACGGCGGCCTGCTGGTGCGCCAGGAGCTGCAGGCCGACTGTTTTGCCGGGGTATGGGCCAACCGTGCGCAAAAGCGCCTGAACTGGCTCGAACCCGGCGACATTGAAGAAGCACTGAATGCGGCCAATGCCATCGGCGATGACCGCTTGCAGCAACAGGGTCAGGGGCGCGTGGTGCCGGACTCATTTACCCACGGCACCTCGGCACAGCGGGTTCGCTGGTTCAAGACCGGCTTCGCCCAGGGCCAGATCACTCAATGCGACACTTTTACCGCCAAGAGTCTTTAGATGAATAAACGATTGGGATTGCTGCTGGGTTTGTTGGTCACCTGTTCCGCCTTGGCCGCCGAGCCTGTCGTAAAAGAGCATGGCGTAAAAGAAGTCAGTCCCGATCGTTTCCACCTGGAGGCCGGCGACCTCAGTCTGGGTTTAAGCCAGGACTGGAATAAACCGCTGCCCCAGGTCACCCGCGCCTTGATCATCGTGCATGGTCGCCTGCGCAATGCGCAGACTTACCTGCAAAGCGGTGAAGACGCCGCCGAGCATGCGGGCCAGGCCGCCCATACACTGGTGATTGCGCCGCAGTTTCTAAATGAATCCGACGTGAAGCGTAACCACCTGGACAACCAGCTGCTGCACTGGAATGGCAACGACTGGATGGCCGGCGAACCCTCCACCGGTCCGGGGCAGATCAGCTCCTATGGCGCTCTCGACCAGATCATCAAGCACTTAGGCAACCGCAAGCTGTTCCCGGCGCTCAAGGAAATCGTGGTCGCCGGTCACTCCGGCGGCGGCCAGGTGGTGCAGCGTTTCGCGCTCACCGGACACGACCACCCAACCCTGCAGACCGAAGGCATCAGCCTGCGCTACGTAGTGGCCAATCCATCCTCCTACGCCTATTTCACCCCACAGCGCCCGGTGAAATTCGACACGGCCAGTTGCCCAGGCTTCAACGACTGGAAGTACGGCCTGCAAAACCTGCCGGCCTATGCCAAGGGGCAGAGCGCCGAGCAGCTGGAACAGGCATATGTATCACGCAACATCACCTACTTGCTGGGTCAGCAAGACACCGATCCGAACCACCCGGCGCTGGATAAAAGCTGCGCAGCCGAGACCCAGGGCGCGTATCGCCTGATTCGCGGGCACAACTATTTTGATTACCTCAAGCAGCGGCATCCGCAGTTGAGCCACACGTTGGTCGAGGTGCCGGGGGTGGGGCATAACGGGGATGGGATGTTTACGTCACCGCAAGGCCAGCGGGTGTTGTTCGTCCAATAACTGACGGAAATAAAACGGTGGGAGCGGGCTTGCTCGCTCCCACATTGAATCGTCAGAGACCGATCTAAATCATCCGGCGCAACACCGAGCAATCCTCAGCATGCCAATCGGCCAACTCCGGCCAAGGATTCTCCGGCAAATTCACCAACACCGTGCGCGCCCCCGCCGCTCGGCCACAGTCCAAGTCGAAGCGGTAATCGCCGACCATCACCATCTCACTCGGCGCGACGTCCCAAGCGGCCGCCAGCTTCAGCAAGCCATCCGGGTCGGGCTTGGGTTGCGCATCATCACGCCCCAACACGTCCTTGATGGCAAAGCAGTCCGCCAGGCCGATCGCGTCCAGAGTGACGTGCGCCAGCTCGCGCGCATTGCGGGTCAGGATGCCCAGGCGGTAACCACGCCCGGCCAACTCGCGCACCAGATCGACTGCGCCTTGCGCCGCAACTGAACCCAGCGCCAACTCGCGCTCATGCTCCAGCAACCAGGCATGCTTGGCCGCCGCGACATCGGCAGGCAACGCCGCCAAGTGAGTGAGGATGTCGTCCTCGGGCGGAATCTCCAGGGCCACGCGAATGGCCGCGAAGTCATGCACGGCGACCGTGAGGGTGCCGTCCATGTCGAACACCCAGTGTTTGATGTCCGACAGACTCATGCCCAATCCTTGCGATGGCGAATCAGGCCTTCCTGGGTCACCGACGCCACCAGTTGCCCGGCACGGTTGTACACGCTGCCACGGGAGAAACCACGGGAATTGCCGGCCCATGGGCTGTCCATGGCGTACAGCAACCAGTCGTCGGCACGCAGGTCGGCGTGGAACCACAGCGCATGGTCAAGGCTGGCGACTTGCATATCTTTCTGCCACACGGTCTTGCCATGGGGCAGCAAGGAGGTGGTCAGCAGGCCGAAGTCCGAGGCATAGGCCAGCAGGTATTTATGCAGCGCCGGCGAGTCGGCCAGGGCGCCATCGGCGCGGAACCACACGTACTTGACCGGGTCGGACGGCTGCGGGTTGAACGGGTCTTTTTCGGTGACCGGGCGCACTTCGATCGGCTTGGGGCACAGCAGCTTGTCGCGCATGTGCTCGGGGATCAGGTGTGCGCGTTGCTGGGTCAGCTCCAGCTCCGACGGCAGGTTTTCAGGGCCCACTACCACGGGCATGGTGGTCTGGTGGTCGAAGCCTTGTTCGTCGTACTGGAACGAGGTGGTGCACGTGAAGATCGGGTGGCCCTTCTGGATCGCGGTCACGCGGCGCGTGCTGAAACTGCCGCCATCACGCACACGGTCCACCGAATACACCACCGGCAACTTCGCATCGCCGGGGCGCAGGAAGTAACCGTGCAGGGAATGCACGTGCCGCGCTTCTTCTACGGTCTGGCTGGCAGCCGACAACGACTGGCCGAGCACTTGGCCGCCGAACAGTTGGCGAAAACCCAGGTCCTGGCTGCGGCCGCGAAAGAGGTTTTCCTCGATCGGCTCCAGGGTCAGCAAGTCCACCAGATCTTCCAATACTTGGCTCATAGAGCAACTCCTAAAATCTACGGGGCATTCCGGGCTGCCTATCCGTGCAGCGTGTCCAACCATTGGGCGCGGGTGATGCGGTACAAAACATGATGGCGCAGCGGGTCATCGGCTGCGACCTTGGGGTGTTCAAAATCTGCCAGCGGATCGTAATGCATACCGATGGCTTGCATGACTTTTTGTGATGGCAGATTGGCTTGCGTGGTGAAGGCGACGATTTCGTCCAAATTCAAACGATCAAACCCACAGCGCAACGCAGTCCACGCGGCCTCGCTGGCATAGCCCAGGCCCCAGTGCTCGCGGGCCAGGCGCCAGCCAATTTCAACCGCCGGGGTAAAGTCGGCCTCGAAGCTGACATTCAGCAATCCGGTGAGGCCGATGAATTCCCCGGTGTCCTTGCGCTGCAACGCCCACAGGCCAAAGCCATATTCGGCGAAGTGCCCGCGAATGCGGCCAATCAACGCGGCGCTTTCCAGGTGACTCAGCTTGGCCGGGAAATAACGCATCACCTGCGGGTCGGCGCACATGCGCGCAAACTCCACCAGGTCGCTGTCGCGCCATTGGCGCAGCACCAGGCGTGCGCTTTCCAATTCCAGTATCGGCTCCATGGGTCCCCTCCCTTGCCATGTGCGTGAGTGTACAGCGCTGTTAAGATCCGTCGCAGGTTCCCGTCAGAAAATCCTATGCCTTTGCCATTGATCTACCACGATGACTACAGCCCCGAGTTCCCGGCGGACCACCGCTTCCCCATGGACAAATTCCGCCTGTTGCGCGACCACCTGGTGGACAGTGGCTTGACCGAGGACAGCCAGTTGCTGCGCCCACAACTCTGCCCACCCGAGATTCTGGCCCTGGCCCATGACGCTGGGTATATCAAGCGCTACATGGGCGGCGAATTGTCCCGCGAAGACCAGCGCCGCCTCGGCCTGCCTTGGAACGAAGCCCTGGCCCGGCGCACCGTGCGGGCGGTGGGCGGTTCGATACTCGCGGCGGAACAAGCGCTGGAGCACGGCCTGGCCTGCCACCTGGCCGGCGGCACGCACCACGCCCACTACGATTACCCGGCAGGCTTCTGCATCTTCAATGACCTGGCGGTGATCAGCCATTACCTGCTGGCCAGCGGCCGGGTCAATCGCGTGCTGATCTTCGATTGCGATGTGCACCAGGGCGATGGCACCGCGCGCATCCTCCAAGACACGCCGGACGCTATCACCGTGTCGCTGCACTGCGAAAAGAACTTCCCCGCGCGCAAGGCCCAGAGTGACTGGGACATCCCGCTGCCCATGGGCATGGGCGATGCCGACTACCTCAAGGTGGTGGACGACGCCCTCAACTACCTGCTGCCGCTGTACCAACCCGACCTGGTGCTGTACGACGCCGGCGTCGATGTGCACAAGGACGACGCCCTCGGCTACCTCAAGCTGACAGACGAGGGCGTGGCCGCCCGCGATGAAAGCGTGATGCGCCACTGCCTGGGCCGCGACATCCCGGTAATGGGCGTGATCGGCGGTGGCTACAGCAAGGACCGCCCCGCCCTCGCCCGCCGCCATGGCATCCTGCACCACAGTGCGCAACGGGTGTGGACGTCATCAGGTTGTCATTGAACTGTGGGCGTTACCCACAATCCCTGTGGAACCACCTGTGGATAACTTGAGCGTAAGGGCCTGAAAGCCATTAGCCGTATGGCCTGTAAGAAACTGTACGTTTTTTGACCAGATACTTTTCCACAGCCGTGAAACGTTGTGGAACTTAGCGCCGGCGGCCGTTTTGCAACAAAACTGCCGCACGCCGTCGTCAACCTGAAGGCCTCTCCCGCTTTCAGAGTACCCCGCGATGGCAACTTACAAGATCGGCAGTAGCACGACGCCCAGTAATGACGACGCCCTGAAGAAAGTCGCCGCCACCTTTGAAGCAGCAATGTCCCGCGCCGTGTCCGGTTTCAAGGAAGCCGCCCACCCCGGTAATTTCAAAGTCCTGGCGGTGACCGACAACACCAAGGACAAGAAAATCGCTGACGTCAAAGCCACCGGCGACCAAGAGGCGATCAAGCGCCTCGACGACCCGAACCTGGCCGACATCAGCAACACCGGCGTGCCGCTGGCCAACATCGCCAGCATCACCAAGATTTCCGACAACGTCCTGGAGCTGAAAACCCGCGACGGCAAGGACATCATCATTATCAAGCAGATGACCCCTTACCTGTTCGACGGCATGGCCGGCAAAGTCGACGCCGTGGACGCGCTGAACAAGAGCAAGGCCGACGGCTACCGCATCGCCCAGGCCGGCGACACCGCGCCGGGCCTGGACACCTACAAAGGCATCGGCCCGGCGGACGAAGTGGGGCCAGGGATGATTCGTTACGAAACTCTGTCAGGCGACAAGGTCGTCGTTAGTAAGGAAACCAACAGCGACCTGTACGAAAAGGTTAAGTCCGACGGCGAAACCTGGGGCCTGATCAACGACAGCAAGAATGAAGGCTATCGCCTGGCCGGCGCCGATGAAGCCGGCAGCGTGAGCCTGGTGGGTACACCGGAAGAACTCGGCCACGGGTTGATCCGCTACGAAACAGCTTCCGGCGACAAGGTCATCGTGTCCCAGGCCATCAGCCCCGACCTGTACGCCTCGGTGGTGAAAGAATCCAACGGTATCTTTGGCGTCGACGGCGCCGTGGACACCAACTGGATCGACAACTCCAAGTACGCCAGCGCCAAGGACTGGGACAAGATCGTCGGCAACACCAGCGGCACGCCAACCCAGGAAGAGCGTGATCTCGACCGTCCGCGCGCCGCCTCGAAAATGCTCAGCGACAACTGGGACAAATGGGGCCTGCACGACCGCCCCATCGACTTCTCCAACCCGCCCGCCGACCTGCCGCCCGAAGCCCAGGCCTGCCTCAAGTACCTGGCCGGCAGCCCGAGCCTGATGAACGCCCTCGACAGCGGCGGCCTGGGCAAAAGCGATGGGGTGATTACCCACGCGGATGTGGATAAGTTCATCAGCCAATCGAACAAGGATCTGTCAGCCGCCTCGAAGTCCTACAGCACCTTCCTCAGCAAGAACCCAGACGCCACCGGTCTGGCCAAGGAAAACGCCAAGTCCGCCGCCATCGTCATGGCCAATATTTCCCTGGTGAGCAGCGCCGGCCCGGAAATGCAGGGCCCCAATCAGCGCGCCAACAATGGCAGCCTGAACACCGCCAACCTCAAGGCGATCAAGGATGACTCGGGCCTGAGCCCCGAGCTGACCGGCGCCGCAGGCTATTGGTCCACCCCCGGCATGCTGCGCACCCTCGACATGGCCGGCGACCTGCCCGCCACCGCCAAGGCCGACGGCATCACCCAACAGAAAAACATCGGCGCGTGGCTGGAAAACCAGGCGCCCAAGGACGACCACGGCGTGTTGATGATGCTCAGCAACGCCGCGGTACGCAGCTCGGTGGCCGACGTCGACACCTCCAAACTGACCAAGGACGTGCTCGAACACCCGGAGAACTACGACGGCAAGACCAAAGCCGCCGTGATGATGGAAATCAGCGACGCCCGCGCGCGCATGGCCGCCAGCGACAAAGTGGGCGACGGCGACCTTTATGCGGGTATTACGGCGGACACCGAATACCACCTCAACCCGACCAAATCCAAGGTCACCGACCAGCTCGATGCCGCCATCGGCAAGTTGTCCAGTGACCCGGATGTGAAGACCTTCCTCTCGCAAAACCAAGCGTCCGGCATGCGCGATATCGTCAACAGCGATCCGGCGATCAAGCATGAACTGCAGGCCTACCAGGACGGCCAGATCAACAGCGGCAATGTGCTCAACACCGCCCTGAACACCAAAGGGGCTGATGGCAAACCGCCGTCGCTCATGGACGCCCTGAGCCTGGCCGGCACCGACGCCACCCTCACCGACCTGGCATTGGGCGGCGATGGGCATGTGGACCTCAGTGTCATCGCGCAAAAGTCCGGCAAGTCCGGGGACATCGAGCAGTTCTTCAAGGACCACATCCTCAACGGCAAGGACCTGGAAGACGCCCTCGCCCAGCCGAATGCCGACCCGATGACCGCCATCGGCCAGTACGCCGCCCACGCCGAGCTGCTCAAGGAATTCCTCGGTGACAAGGTCTCGGCCCAGGACTCATCGACGGTGCAGCAGTACGTCAACCAGGCGGTGTCCGACTCCTTGGTCAACGGCGCCAACGACGACGTGCTCAAGGGGGCGTTCGGCGATGCCAATGGCAACTTCGACGAAGCCAAGACCACGGCCATCATCGAGAAAGCCATGGCCGACGACCCGGAGATGTTCAAAGACGCCACGGGCGCGCAGATCAAGCCACAGGACGTGATCTCGTTGATCCGCTCGATGTGGGACGTGAACCGTCAAGGCCAGAAGATCAGCGACGTACTGCCCAAGGCCGTGGACGGGCTGAAGCTCAACGCCAGCGATTCGTACAAACAAGGCCTGCTGCACATCGGCAGCGCCTTGCTGGCCGGCGGCGTACTGGCGGCGCGCTCGGCCACGGGCGGCAACAGCCCGGCGGATAACGCCGGGCGAGTGGCGGCGGGCATGCAGTTTGCCGGCCTGATTACCGAGGGCGGCACCAAGTACGCCAAGGAAGCCGGCTACGGCATGACCTGGAAACCCACCCCGATCGACCCGAACAAACCCCAAGGGATCGGCGACTTCCCCACCGGCAAAATGGTGCAGAACACCGACGGCCTCAACCGTCTGGGCAACCTGGGCAAGATCGTCGGCGGCAGCGGCAGCTTTATCGGCGGGGTGTTCGGCCTGATCAGCGGGGTCAACAGCGCGTTTGCCGGGGATAAACTCAACGCTGGTTTCTCCCTCACCAGCGGCGCCCTGGGCACCGGCGCGGCAGTCGCCTCGATCATCGAAGGCGGCGCGGGTCTGTTCGGCATTGCCGATGCGGCGGCCATCGCGGGGACCTTCGCCGGCGTACTGGGTTGGGCCACCGCCGGTCTGGGCATCGTGACCAGCTTTGTGTTTCCGATCATCGAGGTGGTGAAGCGGGAAAAACAACAGGACGCGTTCTTTGGCAACCTGGTACCGACCCTGGATAAATATGGCCTCACCGGCGGCCCGATCACCGACGCCGACCGCAAGGATGAATACCCACCGTACGCCAACACCGGTTTTGCCTGACCAAGCCTGGCAACACCTCTCCCTGTGGTGAGCGGGCTTGTCCCGCGCTGGGCTGCGCAGCGGCCCCAAAACCTGCTACTGCGTTCTTTCTGAGAAGACGCGGCGGCTTTTTGGGGGCTGCTGCGCAGCCCAGCGCGGGGCAAGCCCGCTCACTACAACACCACAATTGCACGGTATTGCTTACAATGGGCGCCCTTTGTTTTTGACCAGGCCTGCCGATGTCCGCTACTGCTCCTTCCCACGTTGCCATCATCGGCGGAGGCCCTGCCGGGCTGATGGCCGCCGAAGTCCTGAGCCAGGCGGGCGTGCGGGTGGACCTGTACGACGGCATGCCCTCGGTGGGGCGCAAGTTTTTGCTGGCCGGCGTGGGCGGCATGAATATCACCCACTCCGAAGCGTACCCGGCATTCCTGTCACGCTACGCCGAACGTGCGCCGCACATGGCGCCGTTGCTGCGTAGTTTCGGGGCTGAGGCGTTGTGTGAATGGATTCATGGCTTGGGCATCGAAACGTTTGTCGGCACCTCCGGTCGTGTGTTTCCCACCGACATGAAAGCCGCGCCCCTGTTGCGCGCCTGGCTCAAGCGCCTGCGCGACCAAGGCGTGGTTATCCACACCCGTCATCGTTGGCTGGGCTGGAATGCCGAGGGCGGCTTACTTATCCACAGCCCCGAAGGCGAAAAAACTGTCCACAGCGACGCCGTGCTGCTGGCCCTTGGCGGCGGCAGTTGGTCACGGTTGGGATCTGACGGCGCCTGGCTCAGGTTGCTGGAAGACAAAGGCGTGCCTTACGCCCCGCTGCAACCGAGCAACTGCGGTTTCGAGGTGTCGGCCTGGAGCGAGTTGATGGTCAGCAAATTCGCTGGCGCGCCGTTGAAAAACGTCGCCATCGGTTTAGGGGAAGACAAGCCTCGGCTGGGTGAATGCGTCATCACCGCCAGCGGGATCGAAGGCAGCTTGATCTACGCGCTGTCGGCGCCGATTCGCGAAGCGATCAACAGGGACGGCTCGGCCACCGTGCATATCGACCTGCTGCCGAGCAAGCCGCTGGACAAGGTTCAGGCCGCGTTGGCGAAACCGCGTGGCTCACGCTCGATGAGCAAGCATCTGCACAGTCAATTGGGGTTGGATGGGGTGAAAGCCGCACTGCTGCGCGAGTTGGCGCCGGCTGACCACTTCAATGATCCGGCGCAGTTGGCGGTGGATATCAAGGCGCTGCCCTTGACCCTGGTGAAGACCCGGCCGATGGATGAAGCGATCAGCACCGCGGGCGGCGTGCCGTTCGAGGCGCTGGATGAGCGCTTGATGCTCAAGCCATTGCCGGGGGTGTTCTGTGCGGGGGAGATGCTGGACTGGGAAGCGCCAACGGGCGGGTATCTGTTGACGGGGTGTTTTGCCAGTGGCAGAGCGGCTGGGCGGGGGATGTTGGAGTGGCTTCACCGCTGAGATTTGCGGTGAATTCCGAGCCGCCTTCGCGGGCAAGCCCGCTCCCACATTTAACCGAGTTCCAACGTTGGAATGCAGTCAATGTGGGAGCTGGCTTGCCTGCGAAGAGGCCATCAGCAGCGCTGAAAAACTTACTTCTTCTTACGCGGCCCGGTATTGAACACCGGCACCTTGCGCACCGGCTTGATCGACGGCTCAGCCGGCGCGACATCGCCGCTGTCCACCCACTTGCCCAGGTTGCGCTTACCGCCCCCACCCGACGCTTTAGGCTTCTTCGGTTTTTTCGGTTTCTTCACCACCTGCCCGCTGGCATCGGTGTCCGGCACACGATGCTCCGGCTCGAAGTCCGGCTCCATCTTGCGGGTCAAGGTCTGACGCGTCAGCATCTCGATGGCCGACAGCATGTTCACCTCATCGGCACACACCAAGGAAATCGCCTCACCGGTGTTGCCCGCACGCCCGGTACGGCCGATGCGGTGGATGTAGTCTTCGGCCACGATCGGCAGGTCGAAGTTGACCACCAGCGGCAAGTCTTCGATATCCAGGCCACGGGCCGCCACGTCGGTGGCGACCAGGATCTGCACTTCGCTGGATTTGAAGCGGTCCAGCGCACGCTGGCGCGTGGCTTGCGGCTTGTCGCCATGGATGCCGTCGGCATTGATGCCCAGGCCCTGCAACTTATCCACCAGCGCATCCACGCCGTTACGGGTCTTGGCGAACACCAGCACCTGCTTCCAGCGGCCTTTGCGCATCAGGTGCACAAACAGCTCCGGCTTGCGCTTCTTGTCCACCGGCACCACCCACTGCTTCACGGTGTTGGCGGCGACGTTGCGCGGGCTGACTTCGATGCTCAGCGGGTCGTTGAGCATCTGCCCGGCCAGCGTGCGGATCTCATCGGAGAAGGTCGCGGAGAACAACAGGGTCTGGCGCTTCTTCGGCAGCATGCGGTAGATGTTCGCCAGCTCTTCGGAGAAGCCCAGGTCGAGCATGCGGTCGGCTTCGTCCAGCACCAGGGTTTGCAGCTGGTTGAGTTTCAGCGCGTTCTGGCGGAACAGGTCGATCAGGCGGCCAGGGGTGGCGACCAGGATGTCGACGCCCTTGCGCAGCTTCATCATCTGCGGGTTGATGCTCACGCCGCCGTACACCGCGTAAGTGGTCAGCGGCAGGTTTTGTGCGTACTCGGCGACGCTGGCGTGCACCTGCTCGGCCAACTCGCGGGTCGGGCACAGGATCAGCGCGCGTGCCGAGTTGGCGGCGACTTTCGGCCCTTCCATCGTCAACAGTTGCAACAACGGCACGGCGAAACCGGCGGTCTTGCCGGTGCCGGTCTGGGCCGCGGCCATCAGGTCGCGACCGGCCAGCACCGCCGGAATGGCTTGCGCCTGCACCGGCGTCGGGGTCTGGTAGCCAAGCGTCTCAAGGGCGCGCAGCAAGGGTTCGATCAGGCCAAGGGTGGCGAAAGTCATGTGTTTACCGTAGGAAAAATTCAGCGCAAGGTCGCAATGCGCCGCAGTTTACCTTATTTCCGCCTTCGGCTTGCGCCACTGGGGCAGGCTGATCAGCAGGACGGCGCTGATAATCACCAGCATGGCCAAGGCTTCTTCCAAACCGATGGTCTCGCCAACGAACACAATCCCCAGTAACACCGCCACCGCCGGGTTCACATAGGCATAGCTGGTGGCCGCCGCCGGGCGCACATGCTTGAGCAGGTACATATAGGCGTTGAAGGCGATGATCGAGCCGAACACCGTCAGATAGGCCAGGGCCAGCCAGCCTTCCAGCGGCGGCGCGGCCTGCAGGCGTTCACCGGATAGCGCGCTGACGAACAACAGCGCCACACCGGCGACCAGCATCTCCGCAGCACTGGCCATGGCGCCCTGGGGCAATGGCAATTGCCGGCTCCACACCGAACCAAACGCCCAGGAAGCCGCCGCCACCAACAGCAACACGGCACCCATCGGGCTCGATTGCAACGTGCTGCCCATATTGAGCATGGCGATGCCGATGATCCCCAGAATCACCCCCGCCCACTCCAAGCGAGTGTTGCGCGCGCCCCAGAAATACCCACACAGCAAGGTGAACAACGGCACCGTCGCCACGGCCAGCGCCGCCACGCCGGACGACACGCCCATGTGTTCCGCCACGCTGACACCGCCATTGCCCACGGTGAGCAGCAAAAGACCAATCATCCCGGCTGCTTTCCACTGCGGCCACGTCGGCGCCGGCACGCCACGCCAGCGCAGGAAGCCATACATCAACGCCCCGGCCGTGCAAAACCGAATCCCCGCCAGCAACAACGGCGGCCAGTACTCCACGCCGATGCGAATCACCAGATAGGTGGACCCCCAGATCACATACAGCGCAAAAAAGGCGGCGATCAACGGTAAGGGAAAGCGACGTGGGCCAGGCATTGGGCGGCTCTATGGCAGGAGATGGGAGGCTTATTCTAAAAAGACAGGTCGTTAAACATAAGTTACAAAACCTGTTTAAAACGCCAATACACTTTTCAAAGCATGGTTGTGAAGGCTATAAACCGTGCTTTCGAAAGTCACGCGCAACCGGAGCCTTATCATGGACAAATACGACCGCATGCTCCTCAGCGCCCTGCTCGAAGACGGCCGCGCGTCCTACGCGCAACTGGCCCGCACGGTAAACCTCTCCGCCCCCGCCGTGGCCGAGCGCGTGGCCAAGCTGGAGGCCAGCGGCGTGATCACCGGGTATCAGGCCAAGGTGGACTTGTCCAAAGTGGGCTTGCCGATTCAGTGCGTGATTGAGCTGCGGTTGACCAATCACGGCAGCCAGAAGGTGTATGACGCGCTGGCGGAAATCCCTGAATTGACAGAGTGCCATCGGGTGACCGGCGATCCGTGCGTGATCATGCAGGCAGCGGTGGGGTCGATGCCGGAGCTGGAGAGCTTGATCAACCGCGTGGCGAAGTTCGGGTTCAGCAAGACCTCGATTATTTTGTCGAGCGCGATAGAGCGGCGGGTGCCGTTGGGGCAGTTGGAGGGGAATCGAAAGAGCGATCCGTGATGGGTAGATTCAGATTTAAGGATAACTCTAGACCATAGGAAGATCGGGTTAGAAAACACTAAAATCAGTAACACTGATTCTGCCTCTCCTACCCAAATGTAGCGGTCATCGCATTAAATCGCTACCAAAAGCACATCATCAAGGATTACCGGCTTTTATTGCCTTATGTTGAATTTTCAGATATTAGATACAAAAAAGTAATGGCCATATGCCTGCCATCAACACTTAAGATAAAGGATGAATCATGAGCTTTGATGAAAGAATGAAAGAAATTAATTCCTGGGCAATTCCTTTGGAAGGTACACCCGAGCGAAAATGGCTAGATAAACGTTTAGCAATTGAGCGCGAACAGAATCCAGAGATACAAAAAAAAATCCGATCAACCATTGAAACTGCACAAGCACTTATTTACACGCAACAAAACAATGGAGCAGGTCTACCACTTGACAAAACGCAACGAGAATACAACAACGAATACAACAATAGAGTTTTTAAATACTCACTGAGACACATGCCAACTTCATTCAACACAATGGAAGCCTTTAATAAATTCCTGCCCCCCACAGCCACATTTAAATTACAAAAAGAGAAAGACTATCTACTTTCATTTGTAGATTACATTGACTTCATTACATCTGCCGAAACCTCAGCATTTGAACAAAGGATAGAAGACCTCACAACAGAGGGCGTAATTTATTCATATAACGGCACTCACGTCCCTTATGAACTATCATTCAAGTGCGGAGGGGATGAGGAGTTTTGTGTTTCCGGCATTTCAATGATAAGGCATGGAAAAGAACTAAACATAATGATGCTCGCAGGCATGATCTGTGATCTGGACGAGGCTACTGCAAACTTATCAAGAGAGCAAATCAGAAGCGCACCACCTCATAAAGTAGGAATGGCACCAGACCCAAACCTAGAGAGAAAAGCGGTCCCATTAATAGAAGGGAAGAATTTATGGAGAACTATTGTTCACAGCCGCATCGACCTAGAAAGCTCGTCAATGGATGTTAGATATGTAGCTCAAGATTGGGGAGACACCTTTCAGATCTGCACCGATGACATATCAACATTCACTGATGAAAAAGGAAACTTCATACTACCCGAATATGAAGAAGTTGCAAAAAAAGCAGTACAGAACATCTCAAAATACCAGTCTCTTTTTGAGTTCATAAAAGCTTGTATAAATATCCCTGTTTTCACCCACTACAACGATGACCTTTTCAGGACAGAGAGGCATCCAACAAAGCTGAAAGAACTACAAGCATCTACCAAAGCTCGAAAAGCTCTAAAGCTAGTACCAAATTCAGAAAAAATCTTTCTGCGAGAGGTTCTATTCCTAATTAGTGAAGATTCAAATACGTCTTCCAGGAAAACAATTTACTCTCCAAACATAAAAATTGAGACCAGCGGATTTTGGAAGACGCTCCCTATAGATTCTATTGGTCAAGACAAAGCGGGCCAGCCAATACATGGACGAACATGGGTAGAAAAAACCTTATCTTGGGTTGAGGAATCTACAGCGGCAAAACCTATTCACACGCGTTCAAATAGCCCACTAAAAGCGGGAGCGAATCCTGGCTTTATTTACGTGATGCGATGCGCAGCTCACGGAAAAGACATCTTTAAAATTGGGTTAACCAAAAGAACCTCTGAGTTAAGAGCACAAGAACTCACAGGAGCGACTGCCTCTCCAGATCAATTTCTAATTGTCGAAGACTGGGAGGTAAAAGACTGTGAACTGGCAGAGCGTCTGATACATGAGAGACTTTCAGAACATCGAGTAAATGCAAAACGAGAGTTCTTCAAAGCCAGATACATCGAGATTCACAAAATAGTTAGCGATACTATTTCATACGTTGACAACCTAAGCTAGACACGCCACCCAACCCAGCTATATAGACCACACATCAGATGGATTTACACGCCATTGAATGAACACCTTCACGGCAAATTTGAACGCATAAAAATCAGATTTACAATCTGCTTAATAGTCGTGATGTGGTCCCAATCTTCCTGAGTGGCTTTCAGCTTGAACTGCCACTTGACCTGCATGACAAAGCAGGTCAAATCATCATCGATGATCTTGAAGTCATGGATAAAATCCGTTTCTTCCGTCACTTGGCTACTGTCGATGAAGCCGATGATATCGACGAATAGCTGAATCACCTTTTCGCTGATCTCGGCCCTGGTCAGATTACCGTCCATTTCTTGCCTCATAGGCACACTTACCAATACTGATTAAATCAAAGACGGCTAGTCCTGCAGCAACGAAGGGAATGCCTCGCCCAATAATGCCAAATATCCGGACTGTGCCAAACGTTGCCTTAGCCATCCTAGCCATTGTGGGCTGTCTGATCAGCGTGCGAGGGAAAAAGCGCATGCCAATGAGGCTAGCCAGGTTTGTCGTTTTGCTTGAACCCACGTGAACCCAAGTACCCACGGCTATTTTGCTGATTGGTATGCCTGCCGATGCGGTGACAAATGTTGCTGCCGTCAACCCATAGTGCTCCTGAGTGCGTTTCCAGAGGTCCTCGGCCGTGGTGTTTGGACCCATCGAATCGGCATGAATGGGTTTAAGCAGGTGATAACTGCCGCCGCTGCTAATACCTGGGGAGTTCGGTAGTGCCATGACCGCAGGACAGCTTGTCATCGTGTTACCCAAATGAAACGCCAGGCTAGAGGTTGAGCCTAGATCAATACGATCTAACCCGAGTTCGAGCTGACTTCTCATAATCGCTGTATGAAGATCGCTTTCCCGCATGCCTGTAATCCCTATACGTAAATGGCAGGCGGGATGGTAGGTCGCAAAAAGAGGTGGTAGGCGGATGAAGCGGAAAAACAGAAGGGTCCTAGGCAGCGATAGGATTCTGCCTACTGACCATTCAGAAGCTTGCCTTCAAAAGCCAAGTTTTCAATGGCCAGCAAGACCCATCTCTTTCATTTGAAGGACGTTTCCGAGAGAATCCCACGGCCTTGTTTCCGTCGGATCAGGTAGCTAGTCTCGCTCAGTCATCGAATGTTCGGTGATCGGACGTGCAAGTCCGACGGCAAGCAGAATCCACAGATCAACCTACAGCATGATGCCCAGCTTGATGCTTGGCGTTCGCCCGTTATGGCGGCTGTGCGTGGGAGGCCTTCGGGCCTGCTGGGTTTAGCTTCTTGCCCCGGTCTTGCACACCTACGTACAGTTGCCACCCTCATTCGTGTGCAAGCGAGGGGTGTCGACTTCTTCCCTGCAAGGAGTGTTCACCATGATCAAAGTCACCCCCGATCCACCCAGGTTCCTCAGCGAAGACGCCCTGCTCAACCGCCGCGCCATCGACTACTACCTCAAAGCGTCCGCCCCGGATGCGCCCCATTTCATTCTGAATGACAACCTGAGCTTCGAAGACGCCCTCGCCCATGCGGCGGATCTGCTGCATTGCGCGGTGGAGACGGTGCAGGACTCGGCTGAGGTGCTGAGCGCGCAGCAGCGGGCGGTGATGCATTTGGTGGGAATGGCGAAGGGGGTGGTGGATCGGGCGTTGGAGTGTGTGCAGCCACAATAGCCTGACAACCGAGACGTTGTGGTGAGCGGGCTTGCCCCGCGCGGGGCTGCGGAGCAGCCCCAATTAAGGGCGCCGCGTTCTTTCAGTTAGAACGGAGTGTCAGGTTTTGGGGCTGCTACGCAGCCCAGCGCGGGGCAAGCCCGCTCACCACAAAAAGCCCGCTCACCACAAAAGCACGCTCCCACACGGATTTGTGACGAGGTCAGAACCCGCGATGCTTCTTCAGGTGCTCATTGATCTTCGCCGCCGGCACTTTCTGCAAGGTGCACAGCAGATCATGGGACAGTTCACGCAATCCATGGGTCCCGCGCAGTTCCTGGGCCAGGTGGGCCGTGAGGTTGGCGGCCATCTCCGCATCCGCCATCGCCCGGTGAGCCTTGCCGGTGTGGGGCAGTTGGGCGTAGGCGTTCAGCGTGCCGAGCTTGTGGTTGGGCGCCGATGGCATGAGGCGGCGGGCCAGCAGCAGCGAACAGGCGAACTTCTGCAAACGGGTGCGGCGAATCAGACCCAGCTCAAAGTCCCAGAACTTCTGGTCAAACGCGGCGTTGTGCGCCAGCAACGGCGTGACGCCGACGAACTCATTGACCTCATTCATCACCCGCTCCGCCGGCGGCGCGCTGCGCAGCATGGCATTGCTGATGCCGGTGAGTTGTTCGATGAACGCGGGCACGTGCACGCCGGTTTTCATCAGGCTCTGGTAGCGGTCCACGATCTGGCCACGCTCAAGGATGACCACCGCGATTTCCGTGGCCCGGCAACGGCTGCTCGGGGTGATGCCGGTGGTTTCAAAGTCGATGACCGCTATACGTTCCAAACCTGTTCCAACTCCGTCTTAGCATTTATTTGAGCAACAACGCGCCTTCGATCGGCACATACCGGCTGGCGGCGCGTATCAATGAATTGGCCGTCAGCCCCGGTACACCATAGGCCACGGCCTCGACGCCATGCTTGTGGATAACCCGGTCGAGCAGCATGTCGAAATCACCGTCGCCGGAGGCCAGCACGATTTCGTCGACGTGGTCGGCGGCGTCCATGATGTCGAGGGTGATGCCCACGTCCCAGTCGCCCTTGGCCGAGCCGTCGCTGCGCTGGATGTAGGGCTTGAGTTTTACCGTAAAGCCCAGGTTGCGCAGGATCTGCTGGAATTGCTGCTGCTTGCTGTCGCCACGGTCGATGGCATACGCGTACGCCTCGACTATCTGCCCGCGCGAGCTGATGTCAGCCCACAACGCAGCGTAGTTGAAGTGGCAACCATAGGCCTGGCGGACGGTGTAATAGAGGTTTTGCACATCGGCGAACACTGCAATTTTCTTCACCGCACTTCCTCATGACAGCCAGGCGCCAGGGCCCGGAAAGGGTGCAAGTATGCCAGCCGCGAGAAGGTTTCCGGGAAAAATCAGACCGGGGCAACGAGTCGCCCCGGTCTGGGTGGGTCAGACGAAGGAATCGTCGTCGCCGAAGGAGGAAGAATCGTCGGAATAATCGCTGTCGGCAAAGCTGTCCGAATTGTTGCTGCCCCAGCTGTCGCTGCCGGCGTACTTCTGGTCATCATTGCCCCAGTTGCCGTTGTCACTGGCAGGCGCTGGCTCCTCACGAATGATTTCTTCCACGACTTGCGGCTGTTGCGAGTTGTGGTTGAACAGGCTGCTGATGCCTTCGGCCAGCAATACACCACCGGCCACGCCGGCTGCGGTTTTCATCGCGCCGCCGAGGAAGCCGCTGCCCACCGGAGCGGCTGGAGCAGGCTGTTGATAATTCTGCTGCGGGGCAGGTTGGCTGAACCCAGGCCGCGCCGGTTCGCGCCAGCCGCCACCAGAAGACGGCGGTGCACTTTGAGCCGGCGGCTGATCACGGGAACCACCGCCGCCAAAGATGCTCGACAGGAATCCGCCGCTGCTCGCCGGAGCAGGCTGCGCGGACTTGGCCCGCTGCAGTTCGTCCTGCAATTGCTGGATCTGCTGCGCCTGCTGCTTGTTCTGCGCGTCGAGGCTCTTGAGCGCATGTTCCTGCACCAGGATCGACTGGGTCATGTAATACCCGGCCGCCGGTTGGCGCGTCATGTGCTCCTTGATCCGCGCTTCGGCCTGGGCGTCGCGGGGGGCTGAGTCCGTTTCGGCTTGTTGCAACCGTGAAAACAGTCCATCGATCAGGGTTTGCTCTTCGCTGTTCATGGCGACCTCGTTAGATTGCCGGTAGAAATCGTGGTCTCGCCTTTAATCAGGCGCCGTCCTAGTTATGGGGGTGTTACGAGTTGTTTCAATGGTCTTTACTCAAGGTTTACGTTTGCTTACCTCCGGTGATGATCGGTTAAAGTGTTGCCCTTGCTTTCAGGCCTGCGATGAACTTGATGAATCCGTTAGACGTGCTGCGCGACTCCTTCCGTTTCACCCAACGCAACCTGGGCGCCATCGTCCAACTGTGTCTGCCGTTGGTGATTTTCGAAGCCCTGCTGCAACAGGTGCTCAACCACGTCGTCGGCCCGGATGCGTTTCCCGGCTACAGCGTGGTAGTGGGGTTGCTGGTGTACCCGCTGTATACCGGCGCGCTGATCCTGTTTCTGGATGCTCGCACCCGTGGCGAGTCGCCGCGCACTAAAGATGTCTGGGCCATGGCCCTTACCCTGTGGCCGCGCTTCGCCCTGCTGACGGCGATGAGCACCCTGCTGATTCTGCTGGGCCTGTCGCTGTATTTCCTGCCGGGGCTGTGGCTGATGGTGGTGTTGGCGTTTGCCGAGTACCTGCTGGTGCTGCGCGGCATGCCGGCGTTGGAGGCAATGAAGGAAAGCTTCCGTCTGAGCCGTGGGCATTTCTGGCTGATCCTGGTGTGCCTGCTGTGCGTGATGACGCCGCTGTGGTTGCTCAAGGGCGCCAGCGTTGCAGCGTATCCAACACCTGCGCCGCTGATTGGCTTGCTGTTGGACAGTGCCCACAGCTTCCTCCAACTGTTTACCAGCGTGGTGCTGTTTCGTTTATTCATGCTGATCGGTGGCGATGCCGACGCGCGGTGATATGCTCCGTGCCACCTCTGAAACGCTATAAGCCGAGCCGATGACCCGTTTATTGCGCATCACCTTGCTGAGCCTGCTGATCATCGCAGGCTTGCTGACCGCCCTGATCTACAGCCTGACCTGGCGCCCCGAGGCGAAGGAAACCCTGCCGGTGAGTTGTGTCGCGCCCCGTGCGCCCACGCTGCTGCCGGGGCAGGCGCTCAAGGTCATGACCTGGAACGTGCAATACCTGGCCGGCAAGAACTACGTGTTCTGGTACGACACCGCCGACGGCAGTGGCCCGGACGACCGCCCCACCGTGGAAGACATGGCCGCCAGCCTCGACGAAGTGGCGCGAGTGATCCGTGACGAACAACCCGACATCCTGCTGCTGCAGGAACTCGACGAAAACGCCAAGCCCTCCCATTACCAAGACCAGCTTGCCCTGTTGCAAGAGCGCCTGGTCGACCTCTACCCCTGCAGCGCCCAGGCCTTCGACTGGAAAGCCGACTTCGTGCCAAACCTGCACATCTTCGGCAGCGTCGGCCGCAAACTGGCGACCCTCAGCCGTTACCAGATCGAACACGCCGAACGCCTGCAACTACCGGCGCCCGAGGCCAATATCATCAGCCGCCAGTTCCAACCCAAGCCGGCTTTGCTGCTGACTTACCTGCCTTTGAGCGATGGCGGCCAACTTGCGGTGCTCAACACCCGCCTGGATGGCGATGCCCCTGGGCGCAGCGCGGTGCAGAATCAGGTGAGAACTACGGTCAAACTGCTGGATAAATTCGAGGGCCGTGGCACGCCCTGGCTGATCGGCGGGGATTTCAATCTGCTGCCCTTGGGGCAATTCCTACGCCTGGACGCCACCAAACGCGGGCAGTATTCGCCGGACAGCGAGCTGCATTTGCTGTGGGACAAATACCCAATGATCCCGAGCAACAGCCAATCCAGCGGGATTGATCGTGAGAAATGGCTGACGAACTTCCCCAACGACCCGAGCGTGGACGGCCCGGATCGTACGCTGGATTACCTGTTCTACAGCCCGCGGATCAAACGGGTGGAGGCCAAGGTGCGGCAGGAGGATACGTTGCGTATTTCCAACCATTTGCCGGTGATTGCGCGGTTTCTGCTGCCTGCCGCCCAGTAGTCACTTGCGCGGTTTGATCCGCGCCGTCGCCTCCGCCACCAGCGGGTCATCCGGCCAATAGTGCTTCGGGTACCGCCCCTTCAAATCCTTCTTCACCTCGGCATAGGTACTGCGCCAGAAGTTCGCCAGGTCCTGCGTCACCTGCACCGGCCGCCGCGCTGGGGACAGCAAATGCAGCTTCACCACTTGGCGCCCTCCAGCAATGCGCGGGGTGTCGGCCAGCCCGAACAATTCCTGCAAGCGTACCGCCAGGATCGGCGGCTGTTCGCTGTAGTCCAAACGCACTGACGAACCCGACGGCACTTTCACATGCTGCGGTGCCAGTTCGTCCAAACGTTGGGGCAGTGGCCAGGGCAGCAGGTTGTGCAGGAAGCTTGCGATATCCAGGTTGGCGAAATGGCTCAGGCGCGAGACTTTGCCCAGGTAAGGCATCAGCCAGTGTTCGAGGCTGGCGAGCAAAGCTTTGTCACTGATGTCGGGCCATTCGCTGGATTTACCGGCGTCGAGTTGGCGCAACAGCATGACCCTGGCCTGCCATTGGCGCAGTTCCGGCGTCCACGGCAGCAGTTCCAGGCCTTTGCGGCGTACCAGGTTGACCAGCGCCTGGCTGCGGGCGGATTCGTCGAGGCCGGTCAGCGGTTCGCGGCTGAGCACCAGTTCACCGACTTTGCGTTGGCGTTCGGCGCGCAGGACGCCTTCGCGTTCGTCCCAGTCGAGTTGGTCGACATTGCGCACTTGCTCGGCCAGCACCGTGTCGAACAGCGCCGGATCAAAATCCGCCGCCAGGTAGATACGTTCTTCGCGCTGGCCCTGGCGACTGCCCAGGTCGGCGATGACCAGCCAGGCCTGTTTCATCAGGCTGTCGGCTTCGGCGAACAGCGCCGCGCGGCCGTTGGCCAGGCGATATTCCGCACCGCCGGGGCGACGTTGCTGGGCGACGCGGTCCGGGTAGGCCAGCGCCAGCAAGGCACCGAGCCAGCGCGGATGGTCGGGGTCGGCAACGGCTTGAGTGGCCTGGCCTCTTAAGTAACCACGATATTGTCGCGCCAGTTGCCTGGCCCGCTGCACGCCGCCTTGGGTGCCGCGTGCGCGTTCTTCGCCGGACAACAGCGCCAATCGACTGTGCAAATCCGCACCGCCACCGCGCAGGATGTCGCGCTCTCCCAGCAATGCGGCCACGTCGCAGGCCGTCGCCGCCAATCCAAAATCCTGCCCGCGCAGCAGCAGATGGGCGATACGCGGATGGGCCGGCAACTCGGCCATCTTCTGCCCATGGGCGGTGAGTTTGTCTTCATTCAAAGCACCGAGGCGCACCAGCAAATCCTGGGCCTGGGCATACGCGGCGGTCGGCGGCACATCCAGCCACACCAGTTGATGGGGTGTGACACCCCAACGCGCGAGCTGCAAAGCCAGTCCGGCCAGGTCGGCGGCGAGGATTTCCGCACTGCCGTAAGCGGCCAGGCCTTCGTGCTGGTCTTCGGACCACAAGCGATAACACACGCCCGGCTCCAGGCGCCCTGCCCGGCCGGCGCGCTGGGTGGCGCTGGCGCGAGAGATACGTTGGGTATCGAGGCGGGTCATGCCGCTGCCGGGGTCGAAACGCGGCACTCGCGCCAGCCCGGCATCAATCACCACACGCACGCCGTTGATGGTCAGGCTGGTTTCGGCGATGTTGGTCGCCAGCACTACTTTGCGTTTACCGGCGGGTGCCGGATCGATAGCGGCGCGTTGGGCGTTGAGGTCCAGTTCGCCATGCAGTGGGCACAACAACACAGCGGTGCGCTCGCCGAGGGCGTCGGCCAGTTGCTGGTTGACCCGACGAATCTCGGCCTGCCCCGGTAGGAAAACCAGCACGCTGCCGGTTTCGTCATGCAGGGCTTCGAGAATGGTCTGCACCACGCGCGGCTCGATGAACTCACCGGGCTGGTAAGGTCGGCCCCAGCGCATCTGCACCGGGAACATGCGCCCTTCGCTGCGCAGGATCGGCGCGTCGTCCAGCAGACTGGCCAGGCGTTCGCCTTCTAGGGTGGCGGACATCAGCAGGATTTTCAGCGGTTGATCATCGCGAAACAGTTCGCGGCCGTTGAGGCTCAGGGCCAGTGCCAGGTCGGCGTCGAGGCTGCGTTCGTGGAATTCGTCGAAGATCAGCAAACCCACGCCGTCCAGCGCCGGGTCATCCTGCAGGCGGCGGGTGAGGATGCCTTCGGTAACCACTTCGATGCGCGTATTGGGGCCGACCTTGCTGTCCAGACGAATGCGATAGCCGACGGTTTCGCCGACCTTCTCGCCCAGTTCACTGGCCAGGCGTTCGGCCGCCGCACGGGCTGCAAGACGGCGGGGTTCGAGCATCAGGATGGTTTGTCCGGCCAGCCAGGGTTCGTTCAATAACGCCAAGGGCACGCGGGTGGTTTTACCGGCGCCGGGGGGCGCTTCGAGCACGGCTTCATGGCGATTCGCCAAGGCGTCACGCAGTGCAGGTAAAACTTCATCAATCGGCAACGAATTCATACTGGCTCCAAAGCAGAGCGGCGAGTATAACGGCGAACTGCCGAGTGCCGACGTTGGTCTGAAAAACACCACCGGCTGCGCCTGGCAACGCGGTCAAAGGTGGGAGCTGGCTTGCCTGCGATGCTGACAACTCGGTCTTTCAAATAAACCGAGGTGATGCCATCGCAGGCAAGCCAGCTCCCACATTAGAGCGGTGTTGCTCGGCAGTATTGTCATATAGTCCCGTATCAATCGTGTTCAGGAGAGTTTCCATGCGTATCGCTTCCCGTGTCATTGGCGGTGTACTCGCCGTCACCCTGCTGAGCCAATTGACGGCCTGCGGTTCGATCTTCTACCCGGACCGCCGTGGCCAGATCGACGGCAAGATCGACCCGACCATTGCCGTGCTCGACGCCGTGGGCCTGCTGTTCTATGTGATCCCCGGCCTGATCGCGTTCGGCGTGGACTTCGCCACCGGCGCTATCTACTTCGAACCGGGCAAGACCGCCCAGGTCGATCCGCAGAAACTCCACGAAGCCATTGGCGCCGACGGCAAGGTCGACAACGCCAAGCTGCAAAGCATCATCCAGAAAGAAACCGGCCGCAGCCTGCCGCTCGACGACCCGCGCATGATCCAGTTCAAGGGCAGTGTGCAACAGCTCGCCAGCCTGGGCCTGCAACCCGCCGCTTAAGGATCCGAGCCGCCTATGACCAGCAGTCCCGAACACGCCAGGCTCTTGCGCCTGGCCACCCGCGCCTCGGTGGGCGTGGCTTGTGCGCTGATTATCACCAAGGCCATCGCCTGGTGGCTCAGCGGCTCGGTGAGCATGCTTGCCGGGTTGACCGATTCACTGCTGGATGGCGTGACCTCGCTGCTGAATCTGGTGGCGGTGCATTACGCGTTGCGCCCGGCCGATGACGATCACCGTTATGGGCACGGCAAGGCGGAGTCGCTGTCGGGCATGGCGCAGGCGCTGTTTATCGGCGGCAGTGCGGTGTTGATCGCGTTCCAGGCCTATCAGCGTCTGCAACATCCGGAACCGGTGGGCGCACCGTGGTTGAGCATTGGCGTGATCGTGTTTTCCCTGGTACTGACCGTGGCTTTGCTGATGCTGCAACACCGGGTGATCCGCGAAACCGGCTCCAACGCCGTGCGCGCGGACTCATTGCATTACCGCTCCGACCTGATGCTCAACGGCAGCATCTTGGTAGCGCTGGTGCTGGCAGGGTTTGGCTACCATCAGGTCGATGCCTGGTTCGGACTGGGCATTGCCGCTTACATCTTATGGAGCGCCATCCAGATCGCCCGTGAAAGCTTTGCGGTGTTGATGGATGAAGAACTGCCGCCGGACGTGAGCCAGCACATGCTCGAACTGGCTCGTGGCGTACCGGGTGTATTGGGCGCGCATGATTTGCGCACGCGGATTTCCGGCAGCCACTGGTTTGTGCAACTGCACCTGGAATTGCCGGGGGAATTGACGCTGTCAGTGGCCCACGGCATCAGCGACCAGGCCGCCGATGCTATTCACAAGGCCTACCCGCGCGCCGAAGTGCTGGTGCACGCCGACCCGCGGGAAGTGGTCACAGGCAATAAAACCTAGTACTGCACCTGATAACCGCGGCTGCTCAGGCAGTTGCCCTGGGCCTGGCGGTAGGTTTGCACCACCGCCGGATCGGGGGCGTAGGTGACTTGCTGCGGGTCGAAGCCACTTTGCTGCACGGCCCAGCGATAACAGTCATAACCGTCCTGCTGCACCTGGGCCGGTGACTGGCCGTTGGCCGGATACGCCACCACGTCATAGCCATTGCCTTGCGGCGCGGGCTGCGGTGCCGGTACGGCGGCTGGCGGTTGCACCACCACGTATTGCTGGGAGCTGCTTTCGTAGGTGTAGTAGGAACCCGCCGCAAGGAAGAACAGCGCGCTGCCGATCCACACTTCACGCGCGTAGTCCGGCAGGTAATGCACACGGATGCCGTAGGGCGGCGTCACCACCACATAGCGCGGGCCTTGCGGGCGATACCAATAGCCGCCGGAGTAGAAGTAGTCCTGGCCACGGTAAGGCACGCGGTAATTGCGATCAGGGAAGCGGTCGATCACATAACCTGGGCGATGCTGCGGGCCTGGGCCCCAGCCGTTGCCATGGCCGTCAGGGCGACCGGGCCAGCGGTTGTCGCCGGGGCGCGAGCCTGGGCCGCCGGCTTCCCAGCGTTGGTTGCCGTCATTGCGTCGAGGGATGTCACGGTAATAGCCCTGACGCGGTTCCTGGGTCTGGCGCACGGTGTCGGGGCGACTCTGGATCGGCAGGTTGTTCGACGGCTGTGGTTGTGGCTGGGGTCGCCCCTGCTCATTGCCCTGGGGACGCCCTTGCCATTGGCCACCACCGTTCTGGCCTGCGCGATCAAAATGCTGATTCTGCGGGCGCGGCTGGTTGTTTTGCTGACGTGGTGGGTTGTTCTGCGGACGCGGCTGTTCATTACCGCCTCCTGGCCGTCCGCCCTCCGGCCCTCTTTCATGCTGACCACCGCCCTCACCACGCGGCCCGGTATCACGTTCGTCGGCCACTGCCTGGGCGCCAACGGTGACCATCAGCAAACCTACACCTGCCAAACGCCAGATGCGCTTCATGCTATTCCTCACTGCGGATTAGGGCCTGTCCATGAGACTGGAAAAGCCAGGCCCGGTTCTCGGACAGGTTATCAGCAGGCAAAAGAAAAGGGGTGACCCGTCGGCCACCCCTTGAGAACTTCGTCCTGGCTCAACGCTTTTGACGTTGGCTCACCTCACGCCGTCTTGTGGACAGTGTGCAGCCTGGAGGCCGGCTCAACCCTGCTGGGGTGGCGGCCGCAGCGGGCCTGATTGGGCGGGCTGCTTTGGACTGTTGTCCAGGCGGTGATTCTGTTGATAACGATACCCGCCAGCGCCCGGCAAATGATTGCGAAGATTGCGTCAATAAACAGTGCTTGCGCAATTTTTAACCCTTCATGGATAATTCACCGCAATAGTTACGACAAAGGCCATCCCAATGAGCAAGCTTGACCGATACGACCTGAGTATTTTGGCGGAATTGCAACGTGATGCGAGGATCTCCAACCAGGAGTTGGCCGAACGCATCGGCTTGTCGCCTTCGCCGTGCTCGCGCCGGGTCAAGCAGTTGGAGGACGACGGCTACATCGCTCGCCAGGTCGCCTTGCTCGACCGCAAGATGCTTGGCCTGAGTCTGACCGCCTATGTGCTGATCGGCATGGACCGCCACACGCCCGAACGTTTCGAGAACTTCGAAGCGGCAATCCGCACCCTGCCCCAGGTGCTGGAATGCAGTTTGGTCACCGGGATGGATGCGGACTATCAGTTGAAAGTGGTGGTGCCGGACATGGATCACTATCAGAAACTGCTGCTAGGTCACCTGACCCGCATTGAAGGTGTGACCAGCGTGCGCTCCAGTTTTGTGTTGAATCAGGTGCTTAACAGCACCGAATTGCCGCTGACGCACCTGAGAACCTGACCCCCAACCTGTAGGAGCCAGCTCGCCGGCGATGAGGCCCTTGAACCAAGCGCCGATCGTTCGGACGCCATCGCCGGCAAGCCGGCTCCTACAAGGGGCGTGCGTCGCACCGACGCAGGTCAACCTTGAGCGCATCGCGCGGCCTTATACTGCCCGCCTGCCTTTGTCGGAAAATTCGCCATGAACAACATCGATCCCGCCCTCTTCGAAGAATGGATGATGACCGGCCTGGTCACGATCCTGATCATTTTCATGGGCTTTATCGTCTGGGACCTGGCGAAGAAGTCCAAGGCCGGGCGTTTTGGCTCGTTCATCCTGTTCTTCGTCTTGGGCCTGGGCGTGGCCGCGTTCATCATCAAGAGCGTGGTGATCGGCCTGATCGAGTCCGGCGCCTTATAAGCGCGCCGGCACTTCCTTCCACTGGCCTTGATCCAGGCCGTCAATCGTCCAATCGCCAATGCGCACGCGCACCAGACGCAGGGTGGGCAAGCCCACGGCGGCGGTCATGCGCCGCACCTGGCGGTTACGCCCCTCGCGAATCACCAATTCAAGCCAGTACGTCGGTATGTTTTTGCGAAAGCGCACCGGCGGGTTACGCGGCCATAACTCGGGCTCATCCAACTGCCGCGCTTGCGCAGGCAAGGTCTTGCCGTCATTCAGTTCGACACCGTCGCGCAAGCGTTGCAGTTGCTCTTCGGTCGGTTCGCCTTCCACCTGCACCCAGTAGGTTTTCGCCAACTTGTGCTTGGGGTCGGCAATCCGCGCCTGCAACTGGCCATCGTTGGTCAGCAACAACAAGCCTTCGCTGTCACGGTCCAGGCGGCCCGCCGGGTAGATGCCGGGGATGTCGATGAAATCTTTGAGCGTCGCGCGCCCGCCTTCGTCGCTGAACTGGGTCAGCACGTCATAGGGCTTATTGAACAGGATCAGCTTCGGCTCGGCCGGTGGCGCCTTGGCGACACGCCGCGCTGCGGAATACGGAGGTTTCACGCCAGGGCGGCGCGAATCGGGACGGGTGGGACGGGACATGGCAAAGGAACATCTAACGGTCAGGACCGACAATGCTAGTGGCCTGACCGTTAAATGACCATCCCAACCGCTTAGCGGAACGGCGGCTCGTCGAAGCTGCGCAGTTTGCGCGAGTGCAGCGAGTTGAGTTCGGTACGCAGCAAATCCACCGCCTCGATGCCGATCTTCAAGTGCTGACTGACCGCACGCTCATAGAATGCGTTGGCCGAACCGGGCAGCTTGATCTCACTGTGCAGTGGCTTATCCGACACACACAGCAAAGTGCCGTACGGCACCCGCAAGCGATAACCCTGGGCGGCGATAGTGCCGCTTTCCATGTCCACGGCCACGGCGCGGGACAGGTTGATCAGCGGCCGCTCCTGTGCCCAGCGCAGTTCCCAGTTACGGTCGTCGTAGGTCAACACGGTGCCGGTGCGCAGGCGTTTTTTCAGCTCTTCGCCTTTTTCGCCAGTGACGTTGGCCGCCGCTTGCTGCAAGGCCAACTGCACTTCGGCCAGGGCCGGGATCGGGATGTTCGGCGGCACGACGCGGTCGAGAATCCCGTCGCGGCGCATGTAAGCGTGAGCCAGCACGTAATCGCCGATGGTCTGGGATTGGCGCAGGCCGCCGCAGTGGCCGATCATCAGCCAGCAATGCGGACGCAGCACGGCCAGGTGGTCGGTGATGTTCTTCGCGTTGGACGGGCCGACGCCAATGTTGACCAAGGTCACGCCGTGGCCGTCAGTGGCTTGCAAGTGATAAGCCGGCATCTGATAACGGTGCCACACCACCCCGGCAGCAATCGCGGAGGCTTCACCGTGGTCCATCGCTTTGTCGATCACCACGTTGCCCGGCAACACCATGCGGATAAAACGCGGGTCGCTGCGCAGTTGTTCCAGGCCATGCAGGATGAACTGGTCGACATAACGGTGGTAGTTGGTCAGCAGGATCCACGGCTGCACATGGCGCCAATCGCTGCCGGTGTAGTGCACCAAGCGGCGCAGGGAAAAGTCCACGCGCGCCGCATCGAACAACGCCAGGGGCAGCGGGTCAGTGTTTTCCCAGTCGTACAGGCCATCGGCGATGCCATCAGTGGCGGCCGACAGGTCGGTACTCGGGAACACGCGGGCCAGGGTCGCCGCAGTCACGCCGGAGCCGGCCAGTTCATCGCCCTGCTCCACTACGTAAGGGTATGGAATGTTCTGCTGGCTCACACCGACTTCCACCGTCACGGTGAAGTCGTGCATCAGCGGCACCAGTTGCTCCAGCAGGTATTTACGAAACGCCGCAGGATGGGTGACGGTAACGCTGTAGGTCCCTGGTAACTGAACCTTGGCATACGCCCGGGTGGTCTGTGGGACTTCGCCGTGGCAGTGGTAGGTCAGGCGCAGTTCCGGGTAGCGGAACAACGCACGTTGTTCGGCGTCGGGTTCGACGCGGTCCTTGAGGTATTGCTTGAGGGCTTGATTGAGCGCGCCCGTGGCACGCTCATGCAGGGCCGCCAGCCGGTCCACGGCTTCTTCAGCGGTTTGAACGACAACAAAAGCTTCGGTCACGGTAAGCATCCTGTGTTCTGACTTGCAGGCCTTTATCTTGCCTGTATCCCCGTCAGACGCAAACTTTGAATGCAATCAACAAGGTGTGGACCTGGCGACAATCGCCGCCACGTCGACGCCACGCGGCAGGGTGCCATACACTCGACCGGACGATTCGCCCAAGCGACTGGCGATAAACCCATCGCTGACCGCCGCATTGCCGGCTTCCAGCAACAGCTTGGCCTGCAACGCCACGGCGATGTCTTCGGTAAGCTGGCGCGCACGGTATTGGATGTCCTGGGTGTCCATAAAGGCTGACTTCAATTGCTCGATATGCCGCGCCAGTAGCTTGTCGCCATGCCCATCCCCCAGCTCGACAAACAGCGCTTCCAGCACGCCCGGCTCTTTTGACAACGCGCGCAGCACGTCCAGGCACTGCACGTTGCCAGAACCTTCCCACGTCGAATTCACCGGCGCCTCACGGTACAGGCGTGGCAGGATGCTGTCCTCGACGTACCCGGCACCGCCCATGCACTCGGCGGCTTCATTGATCATGGCCGGGGCGCGTTTGCAGATCCAATACTTGCCCACGGCTGTCACGAGCCTGGCGAACTTGGCTTCCTGCTCATCGCCTAAATGATCCAATGCGCGGCCCATGCGCATGCTCAGGGCCAACGCGGACTCGCTTTCCAACGCCAGGTCCGCCAGCACGTTTTGCATCAAGGGTTGTTCGCTGAGCACCCGCCCCCCCACCAAACGATGGGCACAATGATGGCTGGCCTGGGTCAGCGCCTGGCGCATCAATGCGCTGGAGCCGACCATGCAATCGAAGCGGGTCATGGCGACCATTTCGATGATAGTCGGCACGCCACGGCCTTCCTCACCGATCATCCAGGCCAGGGCGCCACGGAACTCTACTTCGCTGGAGGCGTTGGAGCAGTTGCCCAGTTTGCTTTTCAGGCGCTGGATGTAGAACTCGTTGCGCGTGTCATCCGGGCGGTGCCGGGGCAATAGGAAGCAGGTCAGGCCCTTGTCGGTTTGCGCCAGGGTCAGGAAGGCATCGCACATCGGTGCCGAGCAGAACCACTTGTGGCCCACCAGTTCATACGCCTGGCCCGGACCGCCGGCACCCACCGGATAGGCGCGAGTGGTGTTGGCGCGCACGTCGGTGCCGCCCTGTTTCTCGGTCATGGCCATGCCGATAGTGGCACCGACCTTGTGAGCGATGCCGACATTGCGCGGGTCGTATTGGGTATTGAGGATTTTCGGCAGCCAGGTCTTGGCCAGATCCGGTTGCAGGCGCAGGGCAGGCACGCAAGCGAAGGTCATGGTCAGCGGACAGCCGGTGCCGGCTTCGGCCTGGCTGTGCAGGTAGGTCATGGCGGCGCGGGCCACATGAGCGCCGGACTGCGGATGCGCCCACGGCAGCGACGGCAAGCCATGTTCGACGGCCGTGCGCATGAGTTCGTGGTAAGCCGGGTGAAACTCCACCAGGTCGATGCGATGGCCATAACGGTCATGGCTGTTGAACACCGGTTTGTTCTGGTTCGCCAGGAATCCGGCCTCCATCAACGGCCCACCGGCCAGTGCGCCGTAGGCATCGATACGCGCTTCTGCCCAGCCAGCACCAAAGCGGCGCGACCATTCCTGCAGGGGCAAATCGATACGGTACAGGTTGGTGCCGTCCAGGGACGGTGGCTGGTTGGTGACGTCGTGGGTTTCGGCAAACTGATGCAGGTTCATGACGGGCCTCCTGGAAAAAGGCCCATTTCGATTGAGGCTGTTTGTAGGAGCGAGCTTGCTCGCGAAGAACGTGAGAGCACCGCGTTTTTACAGGGTGCTCGCGTTATCGTTGACGTTCTTCGCGAGCAAGCTCGCTCCTACACGGTGCCCGTCGATTGAGGCCGGTTTTTTCAGTTAAACACCGTCATACCGCTTAAAAAAGTGGCATACCCGCCGAATGTCCGGCGCTTTCGCCCTCTACCGGACACAGCAACCGACGCTCCAACACCGCCTGCAAGGCCTCGAAACGCACAGGTTTGGCCAGGCGATCGGAGAGGCCGATGCCGTGGCAGCGCTCACGCTCCGACGCATTCAGCGACGTACTCAAGGCGATTACCGGTAACTCACCGCAGCCGGGCAATGCACGGATCTGACAACACAACGAGAAGCCACCTTCAGGGATATCCAACAGTACTGCGTCGAAATCTCCTGCTTGCAAGGCAGCCAACGCGTTCGGGCCGGTGTCCACGGTTTTCACCCGGTATCCGAGTTTGAGCAGCATGCCGCGCACCACCAGTTGGCCGACGCTGTTGTCGTCCACCAGCAGCACCGAGCACTCCTGAGGTGCGCGCTGCTTATCCGGCGCAGGCCGGGATTCAGGTGCTAGGGGACTGACCTCCACTTCAAGCTGGAAGCGGCTGCCTTTGCGCGGCTCGGAATGATGGGTGAGACGCCCGCCCAGCAGCTCGATCAGTTGCCGGCAGATCGCCAGGCCGATACCGAGGCCGCCGTACTCGCGGGTCATGGAGCCATCCAGTTGGAAGAACCGCTGATACAGGGTCGCTTCGTCGAGGAAAGCAAAGCCGATTCCGGTGTCGGTGACGATAAAGCTCAAGCGCAGGCCACCGCCACTCTGGGGCACACCGACCACGCGCAGGCGCACCGCGCCTTCGTGGGTGAACTTAAAGGCGTTGTCCAGCAGGCAATCCAGGCACTGCAGCAGTTTGTCGGCGTCGCCCAGTACGCGGTCTGGCAACTCGTCCGCCACATCGATGGAGAACGCCAGGCCTTTGCTCTGGGCGCTGGCGGTGAACTGCTGGCGCAAGGTGTCTAGCGTACCGCGCAGGCTGAATACCTGGGGTTGGGCGCTCAAGCGGCCGGCCTGCAATTCGGTGAGGGTAAGGATGCCGTTGACCATGCGCATCATGTCCCGCGCCGAACCGGCGGCGGTTTGATGGTATTGCGCCAGGTCCGCGTCCAGGGGCACGGTCTGCATCAGTTCGAGGGAGCCGATCACGCCGTTCATGGGCGTACGCAGTTCGTGCGTTAGGGTGGCGAGGAACTCGTCCTTGAGTCGGTTGCTGCGGGCCAATTGCTGGTTGAGCACTTCAAGTTTTTGGCTGGCATCGAGCAGGATCTGCGCTTGTTGCTCGCGCATGGAATTGATGCGGTCGGCCAGAGCCAGGGACAGCAGCGCCACTTCAATCGCCGAGCCGATCTGGCTGGCATACATGGTCAGGAATACGTTGGGCAGATAGCCCAGCACCATCAGCGTATTCACCACTCCACCTAGCAGGAACGCCGACCAGGCGATGATGAAATAGCGCGCCACCCGCTGGCCGCAATACCAGGCCTTGATGGCGGCGACAAAAATAGTCACGGTAAACACCAGTGCCAAACCGGTGGCCAGGCGCAGTGCCAGCGCGTAGCTGGTCATCAACGACAGCAGCATCACTACGCCACCGCAGGCCACCAGCGCCAGCAACAGCCGGTTGATCCAGCGACTGTGCTGGGCCGTGTGCAAAAAGCTGCGCGCAAACAGGCTGCCGAACAACGCCGCCGAGCCGATCAGGAATGGCGTCGCGGCATTCGCCCACCAAGGATTGTTCGGCCAGAAATACTCCACCGCCGCACCGTTGACCGACAGCTGATACATGCCAAACGAGGCAATATAAAAGATGTAATAGAGGTAGCTGGTGTCGCGCACGCTGAGGTAGATGAACAGGTTATAGACCAGCATCCCCAGCAACACGCCATAGATCAGGCCCAGCACATACAGGCGCAGCGGCTGTTGCTCCAGGTAGGCGGTGCTGGACCACAGCGTCACAGGCGCCTGGATCGATCCTTCGCTTTGCAGGCGCAGGTACACGGTTTTTGCCTCGCCCGGCGTGAAGTCGACCTTGAACAAGTAGTTGTTCTGGCGGATCTCACGGGCGGAAAACGGCAGCGCATCCCCAGTACGTCCTGCCAGCCGATAAGTGCCGGTGTTGTCGGGCAGGTAGAGGTCAAGATGGTCGAGCGGCGGGTACGCCAACTCCAGCAACCAGGTGCGCTGCGCTTCGGGATTAGTGGGTAGGTAATGCAGATTGACCTTGAGCCAGAACACCGAGCGCGAGTAGCCAGCATTCAGGGTGTCTTTATCGTGGGGCTTGAACTGCGCGGTGGCGGACGGCGCGATCACATCCGCGATGGTGAGGGCATCGGTCGGGTCTTCGAGCACTTGCATCGCTCGCCCCAACGGCAGGCTTTGTGTGTCCTGGTTAAACTCGATGGCGTTGGCGAGCATCGGCAACCCGCACAACAATAAAATCAGCAAATAGCGCATAGAGCCCCAGCGTGGCCTGTCCGGTTATGTCAAAAAGCCCCCCATTCCTTTTGAGAAGACGTACACCGGCAATACAGTAAGTAGTTTGGATCCACTCTAGCATAGCCACTAAAGGCTATTGGACACCATTGAAATAATTTTTTGAAAGGCTCTAGAACGAGGCTTTCAGCGATATTCAGCGAGTGCAAAACCGCCAAAAAAGCGTCACTGCGATGGCAAAATTCAACCATCGCCAGACGGCCCCGCCAAAAGCGTTTGGTGGTAAGCTCGCGCACCATGAATATCTACAGCTCTCGTCCCGTTGTCCTCTGTCTCTCCGGCCATGACCCCAGTGGTGGCGCCGGCTTGCAGGCAGATATCGAAGCCCTGCTCGCCCAGGGTTGCCATGCGGCTCCGGCCGTCACCGCCTTGACCGTGCAAAACACCGTCAATGTCATCGATTTCCGCGTGCTCGACCGCGAGTGGGTACTGGCTCAGGCCAATGCTGTACTCGGCGATTCAGAAGTGGCGGCGGTCAAGCTGGGCATGCTCGGTTCCACCGCGATGGTCGACACCGTAGTCGAACTGCTGCAGGCGCATCCGCACCTGCCGGTGGTATGCGACCCGGTGCTACGCGCCGGCGGCGGTGGCAGCCTGGGCAAGGACGAAGTCGGTTATGCAATGCGCGAGCGGTTGTTGCCGCTGTCGCTGATTGCCACGCCCAACCTGCCGGAAGCGCGCATCCTCGCGGAGCTGCCTGAAGGCACCGCAGACGAATGCGCCGAGAAGCTGCTGCCGTACATCAAGCACCTATTGATCACCGGCGGCCATGGCGACGAGCACGAAGTGCACAACCGCCTCTATAGCCGCGACGGCACGCGCCAGACCTTTACCTGCCAGCGCCTGCCCGGCAGCTATCACGGTTCGGGCTGTACGTTGGCCAGTGCGTTGTCCGGCCGGATTGCCCAGGGCGAAGGCTTGGTGAGCGCCGTGCAATCGGCCCTCAACTACACTTGGCGCACCTTGCGTGATGCCGAACAACTCGGCCAGGGCCAGTTTGTACCGCGCCGGCTGCCGCTGGATTTTTGCTCGTAAGACGACAGAGGGGCCTGCCCGATGAAACTACGTGGCCTTTACGCCATTACCGACAGCCAACTGCTGGCCGGTAAATTCCTCGCCTACGTCGAAGCAGCGTTGGACGGTGGCGTGACCCTGCTGCAATACCGCGACAAAAGCAGCGACGAAGCCCGACGCCTGCGTGAAGCAGAAAAGCTGCGGGAGCTGTGCTCGCGCTACAAGACCCAGTTGATCATCAACGACGACGCCGAACTGGCCGCCCGCCTCGGCGTCGGCGTGCACCTGGGCCAGACCGACGGCCCGCTGACCCCGGCCCGTGCCCTGCTAGGCTCCAAAGCCATCATCGGTTCCACCTGCCACAGCCAGATCGAACTGGCCGAGCAGGCCGCCAAGGAAGGCGCCAGCTATGTCGCCTTCGGCCGCTTCTTCAATTCCAACACCAAGCCCGGCGCACCGGCCGCCACCACAGAGATGCTGGCCCAGGCCCGTGCGCGTTTGCAGTTGCCGATCTGCGTGATCGGCGGCATCACCCTGGAAAACGCCGCCCCCCTGGTAGCCCACGGCGCCGACCTGCTGGCGGTGGTGCATGGCCTGTTTGGCGCCGACAGCACCCAGGAAGTCACGCGCCGCGCCCGTGCGTTCAACGCCCTTTTTCAGATTTGATTTAAGAGAGCCCGATCATGTCCCGTTCCGAAACGCTGTTTGCCAATGCCCAGAAACACATCCCCGGCGGTGTGAACTCCCCCGTGCGTGCGTTCAAGAGCGTGGGCGGCACGCCGCTGTTCTTCAAGCATGCCGAAGGCGCCTACGTCACCGACGAAGATGACAAGCGCTACGTGGACTACGTCGGCTCCTGGGGCCCGATGATCCTCGGCCACAGCCACCCGGACGTGTTGGACGCGGTGCGCAAGCAACTGGAACACGGCCTGTCCTACGGCGCGCCGACCGCCATGGAAACCGAGATGGCCGATCTGGTCTGCTCGATCGTACCGTCGATGGAAATGGTGCGCATGGTCAGCTCCGGCACCGAAGCCACCATGAGCGCGATCCGCCTGGCCCGTGGTTTCACCGGCCGCGACAGCATCATCAAGTTCGAAGGCTGCTACCACGGTCACTCCGACAGCCTGCTGGTGAAAGCCGGTTCCGGCCTGCTGACCCAAGGCGTGCCAAGCTCGGCCGGTGTGCCGGCGGCTTTCGCCAAACACACCCTGACCCTGCCGTTCAACGACATTGCCGCCGTCGAGCAGATGCTCAACGAAGTGGGCCAGGACGTGGCCTGCATCATCGTCGAGCCGGTGGCCGGCAACATGAACTGTGTACCACCGGCGCCAGGCTTCCTCGAAGGCCTGCGCGAGCAGTGCGACAAGCACGGCGTGGTGCTGATTTTCGACGAAGTGATGACCGGTTTCCGCGTCGCGCTCGGCGGCGCACAGGCTCACTACGGCGTCACGCCGGACCTGAGCACCTTCGGCAAGATCATCGGCGGTGGCATGCCGGTGGGCTGCTTCGGCGGCAAGCGTGAAATCATGCAGCACATCGCGCCACTGGGCCCGGTGTACCAGGCGGGCACCTTGTCGGGTAACCCGCTGGCCATGGCCGCCGGCCTGACCACCCTACGCCTGATCAGCCGCCCGGGCTTCCACGCCGAGCTGACCGACTACACCACGCGCCTGCTCGACGGCCTGCAACAGCGCGCCGATGCCGCTGGCATTCCGTTTGTCACCACCCAGGCGGGCGGGATGTTTGGCCTGTACTTCAGCGGCGCTGACGATATCGTCACGTTTGATGACGTGATGGGCAGCGACGCCGATCTGTTCAAGCGCTTCTTCCACCTGATGTTGGAAGGCGGTGTGTACCTGGCGCCAAGCGCTTTCGAAGCCGGCTTCACCTCGATCGCCCATGGCGAAGCCGAGTTGAAACTGACCCTCGATGCCGCCGAACGCGCCTTTGCCGCATTGAAATAATGGGTCGTACAAATCAGGCGCCGCGCAAACGGTGTCTGATTTGCTACTTTGCTTACAGAGATTTCCGCGTTTTTTAGAGAAATCACCTGCAATCCGGCAGATAACTTGCCCAAGCAGCAGAAAAACGAGTAAAGACTTTGTAAGCAGAGGCCTGCTTATTTCATAATGCGCGCTTATTGGATCCCCCGAGGGTCCGCGCGCCCCGTCAGAGGTAAGTCGATTCCCATGAAACGCACCGGCCGCACCCTGGTTCTGGGCTGCCTGTTGCTCCTTCAGCCGCTGCTGGCACATGCACAAGCAGGCGGCAACTCGTTGTTAATCCCAGCGATGGGTCGTTGCACCCTCAATACCCAGCCAGACAGCCAGGCCGAAGCCCTGAGCGCGTGCCAGAAACAGGCCGACGGCGGGGATGCGCAGGCGCAATACGAGTTGGGCGAGTACTTCCACGACAGTAAAAACCCGGCCCGCGACCTCAACAAGGCCTTGAGCTACTTCGAGAAAGCCTCGTTGCAAGGGCACGCCCAAGCGCAATTCGAACTGGGCAACATGTTCTTCAAAGGCGAAGGCGTGCCGGCCAACAACGTCCAAGCGTATATCGTGCTGAAAATGGCCGCGGTCAACGGCGCAGAAGACGCACTGGACACCGCCGACGAAGTCGCCGAGCACATGCAGCGCGATGAGTTGGAAGTGGCGACCCAGGTGCTAGGGCAGATTTTCCGCAATTATCTGCAGGAATTGCAGAGTGCCGACGGGCGTTCGCCCTTCTCACCCCTGCCCTGATCAAGGCGACAACAAATAACCCTGTCGGTATGCCTTTTGGCCGGCGACATGGGCGATTGTCATACCGGTGCTAGCCATTCGCCGTATTGATCGAACATACAAAAGCCCTGCATGTGTGCAAGCCACCGGCGTCACGCGATCGGTGATCGGGTCGATGATTTCCGCCACGATTTGCCCTGCCTTCAGGTAATCTCCCACCTGCGCGCAGAACACGATCAAGCCTCCCGTCGGGCTGGTCACCGGCTCTACCCCTGCCAACGGGGTCGGTAGATTGAGCAATGGCGGCAATGGAGGCGCTTGGCTATCAATCGCACCACGCTCAATTAGAAAGTTAATCAACGCCTGGCAATCCTGACGAGCCAGCCCATGATCCACATCAGCAACCCCTCTTAATTCCACGGTCACAGCGAACCCAGGTGCCGAGAAGCGCCCGGCAAACCGCGCCTGCATTTGCTCCCAAAACAACGTAAAGCACTCATCGAACGACTGCCCACCGGCTTCTTTGGTCAAAAAGCAGGCCTCCGCGCCCAGATAGCGGGCCAGCGGCTCCACCTGTGACCAGAAATCCGGCGACAGATACAAGTGCTGCACGGCTTCGAAATCACAATGCAGGTCCAGCACGATATCGGCGTCACAAGCCAGCGTCTGCAGGATCAGGCGCATGGATTGCAACTGCGTCGCCGATACCTGGCTGGCAAGCGTTTGCCGCAAGGTCGAGCGGATCAGTTGTAGATTGCTGGAAGGATCATCAGTCAACAGACCTTGCACGTCATCACCGACCTGCTGGCTGACATCAAGGAAGAAACGGTTGAAGTTCTCACGGCTGTCGTTATCGAAGCGCCCCTGCGGCACGTCCATGAGTACCTGCTCCAAACCCAGCGGATTGGCTACCGGCACCAGCACGACCGACCAAAGTAGCAGCCCGGCCGCCTCCATCTGTGCCAGTTGCTGCTTCAGGTGCCATAACACCAGCATCCCCGGCAACTCATCAGCGTGCAGCGACGCCTGGAGGTAAACCTTACCTGCCGGATTGGCTGGCTCGTAATGAAAACTCTGGATCTGCCGGGTCATACCCGGCACGGCCGCCAGTAATTCATGTACGCGAGTCTGCATAGCGGCCCCCTATCGGCCTGGATCGAGAAAGCGCAACCAACGTCGTTCAGCCAGGCGAAACAGACCGACCAAGACAAACGTGATGCACAGGTAAAGAGCTGCGGCAAGGCCGAAGGACTGGAAGGTCAAGAAGGTCGCAGCGTTGGCATCCCGGGCAACTTTGAGGATGTCCGGAACCGTGGCCGTAAACGCCAACGTGGAGGAATGCAGCATGAAGATCACTTCATTGCTGTAGTACGGCAATGCCCGGCGCAAGGCCGAGGGCATGACCAAGTGGATATACAGCTTCCAGCTTTCAAACCCCAAGGATCGCGCGGCCTCGATTTCACCGCGCGGTATTGCTCGAATGGCGCCCGCCAGTATTTCGGTGGTGTAGGCCCCAGTATTCAGGGCGAACGCCAGCAGCGTGCAGTTCAGTGCCTCGCGAAAAAAACTATCCAGCAGTGGCTGCTCACGCACCGCGGTAATGCTGTAAATCCCGGTGTAGAAAATCAGCAACTGGATATAAAGCGGCGTGCCACGGAACAGATAGGTGAAGCTTTGCACCGGCCAACGCCAGCGGCGCCGGGACGACGCCCTGGCGATGGACAGTGGCAGTGCCAGCAACAGGCCAAAACACAGCGAGGCGCTGGTCAGCCATAAGGTCATTGCCAGGCCGGTCACTTGTTGACCGTCGGAATAGAGGAGTGGTCGCCAATATTCCTGGATCAGCTCAATCATCATGATGCCTCCTGCACACCGGCACCGTAGCGGCGACCCAGCCAGCGCAACGCGGCGTTTGAAACGCTGCTGAGCACCAGGTAGATCAACGCTGCAAACAGCAAAAAAGCTAACAATTGCTGGCTGCTCTTGCCCGCCACCTGGGCCACTTTCACCAGGTCCGCCAAGCCGATGATCGACACCAGCGCGGTGGCCTTGAGCAACACCATCCAGTTATTGCCCAGCCCTGGCAGGGCGAAGCGCATCATCTGCGGGAATATCACGTGCACAAAGCCTTGATAGAAGGTCATGCCAAGGGCCTTGGCGGCCTGATACTGGCCAAGAGGCACGGCCAGCAAGGCGCCGCGAAAGGTCTCGGTGAAATAGGCGCCGTAGATAAACCCCAGGGTCAGCACGCCCGCGCTGAAGGGGTCGATTTCGATGTAGGCCCAACCCAGCGCATTTGTCAGACGACTCAAGCCTGTTTGCAGCCCATAGAAGATCAACAACATCAACAATAGGTCCGGCACCCCACGGATCAGGGTGGTGTAGAGCTGTGCGCAGATGCGCCAGGACCTGACCTTGGACAACTTGGCGCCGGCCCCCAGCAAGCCGAAGACCAGCCCCAGCAGCAATGACAGCAACGCCAGTTGCAGCGTTACCCAGACACCGCGCAATAACAGCGGTGCAAAACCGTCCAGGGTCGCGGCGAATTGCGTAAAAGTGGGTAGCATGTTGCGCCCTCGCCGGTCATTGGCCGCTGAACATGTCCACACCCGGGAAATACTGCTCTTGCAGCCGGGCATAGGTGCCATCGGCGTGCAATGCCGCCAGCCCCTTATCCAGCAGGGTTTTCAAGGCCTGATTGCCTTTGGCTATGCCGATGGCACTTTTGGAAGGCATCAGTTCGCTTTCAATCAACGGCCCCAGCACAAACCCCGCTCCTTGGTTGGATCGCAAAAAACCGCTCTGCGCCTGCTGGGCGTCCTGCAATGAAGCGTCCAAACGACCCGCCACCAGGTCGGCATACACCTGCTCCTGATCGGCATAAGCCACGATTCTCAAGCCTTGCTTGGCGAGCACTTGCCGGGCGTAGGTTTCCTGGGTGCTGCCCTGCAAATAGCCTACGGCCTTGCTCTTGGACAGCTCGGTGCCTGGGCGGAACACCATGGCGGTGGGGCTGGAAAAAACCTCCGAGGAGAAATCGATCACCTTTTGTCGTGCGTCAGTGACCGTCATTGAAGCCAGGATCGCATCAATCTTGCCGGCATTCAGGCTGGGGACCAGGCCGTCGAAATCGCTTTCGACCCATTGGCAGCGAACGTTAAGGTTACTGCAAATGGCAGTACCCACATCAACTTCGAAACCTGTCAACGCCCCCTTAGTGTCCTTGTAGGCAAACGGGGCGTAGTTAGGGTCAACACCAAAACGTATTACCGTATATTCATTGGCAAAGAGAAATGTATTTATAAACAGTGTTGCAAATAACGTCAGGATTATTTTTTTCATTATTATAGGCCTCGTCATTAATGAAACAGCAGGACTGACTACACTTCGATAAAAGGAATTTCTCGACGTACAACTAATGAATCAGCAGGCGCATCGAACTCTCGTGCCATGCGATGCCCTGAATACACAGCGGCTGCAATGGTGCCCGGCGCCACGCAGTCGCCGATTAACGCCAGCGTGGTGATACCGGCCGCGCGCATTTGTTCGGGGCCGTTATGCAACGCCTGATACAGCGCTTGCTCGGGCGCTCGAGAGGTGACCAACAACAAGGACGCGGCGGGAACGAAGCGGGTTCGCTCGGTGTAGACACACCCGGCGACCACGCCCTCCGGCATGCCGCCGACCAGCGTGTGAGACGCGATGATCGTGACACTCAACTCCAGCAGGCGACGCTGGATGCGATGCTGTTCAAGGGTGTTATGGGTCCAGGCCGCTACATCTGCCGCCGGGGTAACGAAGATTACGTCCACACCCCGCGCCACCAAATGCTCGGCCAGCACGCTGCCCATGTAGTAATGATCATCGTCGAACAACAGCACCGGTGACGGCGGCAACACACCGGCCATCACGTCGTCCGGCGTCAGTACGGGCAGGCACTCCAGGCCCGGCATAGGGTGACGCAGGGCGCGTCCCAAGCCGTCCCGCCGCCAGTGGGAGCCGGTGGCGATAAACACGTGCTCGGCAGCGAAGTCGAGCACATCCTGGACTTGCATGGGGCTTTCCCGATAAATCTCGACCGACGCCAGGCGGCTCAAGGCATCCAGTCGATAGTCGACGACCCGAGCCCAACTCGCCAGTCCGGGAAGGCGCGCCTCCAGCGTCACGCGCCCACCCAGCGTGCGCAGGCTGTCGGCCAGCGCTACATCCATTCCTCTCGCCCCCAATATCCGTGCGCACTCAAGCCCTGCGGGCCCGGCGCCGACCACCAGCGCGCGCCCAGGCTGAGGCGCTCGCTGGACCGACTCGGGGTGCCAGCCGCGCCGCCACTCCTCGCCCATGGTCGGGTTCTGGGTGCAACGTAAAGGCGTGCTGGTGTGATCACCACTGACACACACGTTGCAGCCTATGCACTCACGAATTTCCTCCGCGCGCCCCTCTTCAATCTTCTTCGGCAAGAAAGGATCGGCAATCGAAGGGCGGGCTGCGCCGATCAGGTCGATTACCCCACTGCGGACCAGGGAGACCATGGTGTCCGGCGAAGTAAACCGCCCGACGCCAACCACCGGCTTGCGGGTCAGCGCCTTAAGCCCCTGCAGGAAGTCCGCTTGGTAACCTTCCGGAGCAAAGCGCGACGTCATGCTGTCGTTGGACCAGTCGGCGACATTCACATCCCATAAATCCGGCAAGTCCGCCAACATCGAGAAGATCTCAGCGCCTTCGCCCTCGCGACTCAAGCCACCCGCCATCTGCTCATCCACCGCCAGGCGTACTGCCACGGCACACCGGTCACCCACTGCGTCGCGGGTGTCTTCAATCAGTTCGCGCAACAGGCGCACCCGGTTCTCTAACACACCGCCGTACTCATCAGTGCGCCGGTTGTTACGTGGCGTAAGGAAATGGAATGGCAGGCCCAGATCATGCCCGGCGTAAACATAGATGATGTCAAAACCCGCGTCCCGCGCACGCAGCGCAGCTGCCCGGTGCAGTGCACGCAGTTGCTGGATATCGGCACGGCTCATGGCCCGCGCCTGCACGGGGTCATAACCCCGCACCGGTGTATTGGAGGGTGCCCAGGGGATTTCACGGCTGTAGCGGTTGGGCGCGGAGTAACCGTTGAACGCCAACTCGACGCCGGCCAGAGAACCGTGGTGGTGAACCGCCTCACACATCCGCGCAAGTGCCGGAATGTCGCGCTCATCCCACAACCGCGCTTCTATGTAGGGCGAGAACTCGCTCAGCGGGCTGATCTCACACTCCTCGGTACAGACCACGCCCCACCCACCCTCGGCTTTTAACCCCCGCATGCGGGCCATAGCCGACGGATGCACATGACCCATGCCATTGCAGTGGGGCACTTGATAAAAGCGATTGCGGGTGCGAACCGGGCCGATTTGTACCGGTTCAAACAGAATGTCGTAACGAGGATCGCGCACAGGGCTACTCCCGAACAGGTACGTTCGTTAATGACTGCGTGATTAAGAAACTCGGTGTTAACTAGTGGCGAGGTGTAACTGTGCTGAAGTAAGGGAAACTTCGAGGCGCTTTATTATTAATGCATCTATGACGCCCTCTGCGCACAGACGAAAACTGCTACTTTTCCAGCAGAATGTCCATGCACAACAGGAACATTTCAGAAGTGTCCTACAAATTTACAATGGACTTTACTTTTCAGGCATCGGCATCGGAAACGGCATCACGTTACTGGTGCCACGCGCTTCGCTGATCTTCGGCGTGCCCAAACGCTCGACCTCATCGATGCGCACAATCGAATGCATCGGCACAAAGCTGCGCACCACGCCTTCGAACTGCGCCTTGAGCTTCTCTTCGCCCGGGTCGACGACCAACTGGGTGCGCTCGCCAAAGACGAACTCTTCCACCTCCAGGAAACCCCACAGATCGCTCTGATAGATCTGCTTGGCGTACATTTCGAACACCTGGCCCTGGTTGAGGAAAATCACCTTGTAGATTGGAGCTTCACGTTTGGTCATGGTGGGCGAATAACACATCGGGGATATAAAAGAGGGCGCGAACTATAGCATGGCACCCGATGCACAACGCTAGGAACCAATGGGCATGCCCCCTATAATGCGCGGTTCTTTACCACCAGTTGACGATTCCCATGGCCAAGAAGCTTTACATCGAAACCCACGGTTGCCAGATGAACGAGTACGACAGCTCGCGCATGGTCGATCTGCTGGGCGAACACCAGGCCCTGGAAGTCACCGCCCGCGCCGAAGATGCCGACGTGATCCTGCTCAATACCTGCTCGATCCGCGAGCGGGCCCAGGACCGTGTGTACTCGCAGCTGGGCCGCTGGCGCGAATTGAAACTGGCCAACCCGGACATGGTGATCGCCGTCGGCGGTTGCGTGGCCAGCCAGGAAGGCGCCGCGATCCGCGACCGCGCGCCCTATGTTGACGTGGTCTTCGGCCCGCAGACCCTGCACCGCCTGCCGGAAATGATCGACGCCGCGCGTGTTACCAAGCTGCCGCAAGTCGACGTGTCATTCCCTGAAATAGAAAAATTCGACCATTTGCCCGAGCCGCGCATTGACGGGCCGAGCGCCTACGTGTCGGTGATGGAAGGTTGCAGCAAGTACTGCACCTTCTGCGTGGTGCCTTACACCCGTGGCGAAGAAGTCAGTCGGCCGTTTGACGACGTACTGTCGGAAATCATCCACCTGGCCGAAAACGGCGTGCGCGAAGTGACCCTGCTGGGCCAGAACGTCAACGGCTATCGCGGCCAGACCCACGACGGCCGCCTGGCCGACCTGGCGGAATTGATCCGCGTGGTCGCCGCCGTGGACGGTATCGAGCGCATCCGCTACACCACCTCGCACCCACTGGAGTTCTCCGACAGCCTGATCCAGGCCCACGCCGAAGTGCCGGAACTGGTCAAGCACCTGCACTTGCCGGTGCAATCGGGCTCTGACCGCATCCTCTCGGCGATGAAGCGCAACCACACGGCCCTGGAGTACAAATCCAAACTGCGCAAACTGCGCGCGGCGGTGCCGGGTATCTGCATCAGCTCGGACTTTATCGTCGGCTTCCCCGGCGAGACCGAGAAAGACTTCCAGCAGACCATGAAGCTGATCGAAGACGTCGGCTTCGACTTTTCCTACTCGTTCGTCTACAGCCAGCGCCCCGGCACCCCGGCGGCCGACCTGCTGGACGAAACCCCGGAAGCGCTGAAAAAAGAGCGCCTCAACGCGCTGCAACACCGCTTGAACCAGCAGGGTTTCGAGATCAGCCGACAAATGGTCGGTTCGACCCAGCGCATCCTGGTCACCGACTACTCGAAAAAAGACCCCGGCGAACTGCAAGGCCGTACCGAGAACAACCGAATCGTAAACTTCCGTTGCGATAATCCGACCCTGATCGGCCAGTTTGCCGATGTACACATCGACGCGGCGCAGCCCCATTCGCTGCGTGGGTCGTTGATCCCATAATCACTTTTTGAATTATCGCCAGCCAACATGTGCCGTTTAAGTGCTTTCGCACACAGCCGGCTGGCGTTATTCTCTATTTCACCTCAACAGCCAAAGGGCGGCTAAAAGCGACCTTGAACGCACCCATAGCAGAACCCCATCGTTTCATCCTCGAGCCCTTTGAGGCTCTCCGTTTCGCCAACCTGTGCGGACAGTTCGACGAGCACCTGCGCCTGATCGAACAACGCCTGGGCATCGAGATCCGCAATCGCGGCAATCAGTTCGAGCTCATTGGTGAGGCCCTGCACACTAAATCCGCAGAAAACCTGCTGCGCCGTCTCTACCGCGAAACCAAGGGTAGCGAGCTGTCGCCAGAAATCGTGCACCTGTATTTGCAGGAATCGGCTGTGGAAGACTTGGCCAACAATCCGGTGGCTGAAGCCAGCGTGGCCCTGCGTACCAAAAAAGGCATGATTCGCCCAAAGGGCTTGAACCAGCAGAAGTACGTCAAGGCAATCCTCGGTAACGATATCAATTTCGGCATCGGCCCTGCCGGTACCGGCAAGACCTACCTGGCCGTGGCCTGTGCAGTGGATGCCCTTGAGCGCGAGCAAGTGCGCCGCATCCTGCTGGTGCGCCCAGCGGTCGAGGCCGGCGAAAAGCTCGGTTTCCTGCCCGGCGACCTGGCCCAGAAGATCGACCCGTACCTGCGGCCGCTCTACGACGCACTTTACGAGATGCTTGGCTTTGAATACGTGGCCAAATTGATCGAGCGCCAGGTGATCGAGATCGCCCCGCTGGCCTACATGCGCGGCCGCACCCTGAGCAACAGTTTCATCATCCTCGACGAAAGCCAGAACACCACAGTCGAGCAGATGAAAATGTTCCTGACTCGCATCGGGTTCGGCTCCACGGCCATTATCACCGGCGACATTACCCAGGTTGACCTGCCCAAGGGCACCAAGTCGGGCTTGAGCCATGTGATTGAAGTACTCAAGGACGTGCCGGGCATCAGTTTCACGCACTTCTCGCCCAAGGACGTGGTGCGCCATCCGCTGGTACAGCGCATTGTCGAAGCCTACGAGCGCTTCGAACACCGCGATGACGGGCTGTCCAAGGACGTTCGCCGCGATGCTTGAGCTTGACCTGCAGCTGGCCACCGATGCGCCCGCCCCCAGTGAAGCCCAGTTCCGCCAATGGTGTGCCCTGGCCCTGCGCCAGCGCACCGCCGATTCGGAACTGACCATTCGACTGGTGGACGAGCCCGAGGGCCGTGAACTGAATCACACCTGGCGCCAGAAGGATTATGCGACCAACGTGTTGTCCTTCCCTGCCGACGTACCGGATGAGCTGCTGGATATCCCACTGCTGGGCGATCTGGTCATCTGTGTCGCCGTGGTGGAGCGCGAAGCAAAAGAACAAGGCAAGGAACTTGAGGCCCATTGGGCCCATCTAGTCATCCACGGCTGCTTGCATCTCTTGGGTTACGACCATATAGACGATGACGAAGCCGAGGAAATGGAAACACTGGAACAAACGTTGCTTGCAGAATTGGGTCATCCGGACCCGTATGCGGACGACGAAGTTTAAAAACACTCAACTGTAACAATAAAGGATTCAGAGTAATCGCTATGAGCGAAGACCGATCGAGCAACGGGCAGAAGTCATGGCTGGGTAAGCTGACCCAGGCTTTTGCCCACGAGCCGAAAAACCGCCAGGAGCTGCTTGAGCTGCTGCGCGAGGCCCATCAGAACAAGTTGCTGGACAGCGAAGCGCTGGCCATCGTCGAAGGCGCCATCCAGGTGGCTGACCTGCAAGTACGCGACATCATGGTCCCGCGCTCGCAGATGATCAGCATCAAGGCGACCCAGACCCCACGGGAATTCCTCCCGGCCGTGATCGACTCGGCGCACTCGCGCTACCCGGTGATCGGTGAAAGCCATGACGACGTCATGGGCGTCCTGCTGGCCAAGGACCTGCTGCCGTTGATCCTCAAGGAGAACGGCGACAGCTTCAACATCAAGGACCTGCTGCGTCCGGCCACCTTCGTGCCCGAGTCCAAGCGCCTGAACGTGTTGCTGCGTGAATTCCGCGCCAACCACAATCACATGGCCATCGTGATCGACGAATACGGCGGCGTAGCTGGGCTGGTGACGATTGAAGACGTGTTGGAACAGATCGTCGGCGACATCGAAGACGAACACGACGTCGAAGAAGACAGCTACATCAAGCCGCTGCCCAGCGGTGACTTCCTGATCAAGGCGCTGACGCCGATCGAGAACTTCAATGAGTTCTTCGACAGCGAATTCTCCGATGACGAGTTCGATACCGTGGGCGGCCTGGTGATGAGTGCGTTTGGCCATCTGCCAAAACGTAACGAGACCACCGAGATCGGCGCGTATCGCTTCCGCATCCTGAATGCCGACAGCCGTCGCATCCATCTGATCCGCCTGACACCTATTGCCCGCTAAGGAATGACATGCAGCGCCTAACCCGCCCCGGCTGGCCCGGTAATTTGCTGGCCGTGGTGGCCGGCGCCATCACCACCCTGGCGCTGGCGCCGTTCGACCTGTGGCCGTTTGCGCTGGTCGCGGTCGGCTTGTTCTATGTCGGGCTGCGGGACCTGAGCCCGCGCCAGGCATTGGGCCGCGGTTGGTGTTTCGGCTTCGGCTTGTTCGGCGCCGGCACTAGCTGGATCTACTACAGCATCCACCACTTCGGCGGCGCTTCGGTGCTGCTGGCGGGTTTCCTGATGCTGCTGTTTACCGCCGCTATCGCGTGGTTCTTCGCCCTGCCCGCCTGGTTGTGGGCGCGCTGGTTGCGGCGCAATGAGGCGCCGTTGGCGGATGCGTTGACGTTTGCCGCCTTGTGGGTGGGCCAGGAAGCATTTCGCGGCTGGTTCCTCACTGGTTTCCCGTGGCTATACTCCGGCTACAGCCAGCTTGACGGCCCGCTGACGGGCTTGGCCCCAGTGGGCGGCATGTGGCTGATCTCCTTTGCCCTGGCACTGACAGCAGCGCTGCTGTGCAACCTGCCGCGTCTGCTGGCTGGCAAGCGCAACGCATTTATCGGCGCAGGCCTGGTGTTGCTGGTCGCGCCCTGGGCCATCGGCCTGGCGCTCAAGCATCACACCTGGACCAGCCCCTCCGGTGCGCCACTGACCGTGGCCGCCATCCAGGGCAACGTCGAACAAAGCATGAAATGGGACCCGGAGCAGCTCAACGCACAGCTCGCGCTGTACCGCGACATGAGCTTCACCTCCAAGCCCGTCGACCTGCTGGTGTGGCCGGAAACCGCCGTGCCGGTGCTCAAAGAGTCTGTCGAAGGCTACCTGGGCATGATGGGCAAGTTCGCCGCCGACCGGCACACCGCGCTGATCACCGGCGTGCCAATCCGCCAGGAAGTGCATCACCAGAAGCGCTACTTCAACGGCATCACCGTGGTTGGCGAAGGCGACGGCACCTACCTCAAGCAGAAGCTGGTGCCCTTTGGCGAGTACGTGCCGCTGCAGGACATGCTGCGCGGCCTGATTGCGTTCTTTGATCTGCCAATGTCGGACTTCGCACGCGGACCGTCCGACCAGGCGATGCTGCAGGCCAAGGGCTATCAGATTGCGCCGTTCATCTGCTACGAAGTGGTGTACCCGGAGTTCGCCGCAGGCCTGTCGGCGCAGAGCGATTTGCTGCTGACCATCAGCAACGACACCTGGTTCGGCCGCTCCATCGGCCCGTTGCAGCACCTGCAAATGGCGCAGATGCGTGCACTGGAAGCTGGTCGCTGGATGATCCGCGCCACCAACAATGGCGTGACCGGGCTGATCAACCCGTTTGGGCAGATCACCGCGCAGATCCCGCAATTCGAGCGCGGCATCCTCTACGGCGAAGTGGTGCCGATGCACAACCTCACGCCGTACCTGCAATGGCGCTCATGGCCGTTGATCATTGTGTGCCTGGGGCTGTTTGGCTGGACGCTGCTGGCGGGCCGGATGTCGAAAACGGTCTAACGCCTGTAGGAGCTGGCTTGCCAGCGATGGCGTCCTTAAAGTAAACACAGGTCTCAAGGGACTCATCGCCGGCAAGCCGGCTCCTACATGTTCAGCGGTAGAACAACCGGTAGCCCACCTGCCCCACCGCTTCGTTGATCAACTGCCCGCTGCGCCACACCGCTACGAATTCAGGCATCCACCCGCCCAGTGGCCGTGCGTTGTCCACGCCCAGAAAACCCACGGGCGCCGGCACCACGGTAAAGCCCGCTCTCTCAAAGCTCCACACCGAACGCGGCATGTGCCAGGCCTGGGTCACCACCACGACGCGCTTGATGCCCGCTGGCAGCAGAATCTCTGCGCTCATCTGCGCATTTTCCCAAGTGGTACGGCTGCGCTCTTCCTTCCAGCGCACCGCTACACCGAAGTCATCCTGCATCGACACTGCCATCAACTCCGCTTCGCTGGGCGGTGTGCCGTAATGCAGGCCGCCGCTGGTCAGCACCGGCAAGCCGGAAGCCTTGGCCAATCGTGCGGCGTAGCGCTGGCGCTCCAGGCCGATCCCGGTGGGCTGGTCGGTGCCCCAGGCCGGGTCACCGCGCTCACGTCCGGAGCCCAATATCACTATCGCGTCGGCGCGCTGGGCCAGCGTCGACCAGTCTTCCCGGGGCAATGCCGGTTCGGTTTCCAGGGCCCGTGCGCCCCGCTCCACCACAACCGGCAGGCTGATCAACCACAGCCCCCCAAAACCCAGGGCAAAGCAGCACGCGGCCAAGCGCGGGCGGCTGCGACGAAACCACCAGGCAAGTGCCAACAGCAGCAAGAGAATGCCGGGCGGCAGGAGCAGTTGTTTGATGAAATAACGAATAGGCATCGGGCATCTCCATAGATGCCCGAAGCCTAAGGTGTAACGGGGTTTAGCGACAATCTTTACGGTGACATGCTTTACAGTGAAACGGCGTGGTGAAGCCGTCCAAGGGGCAGTGAATTACTTGTAGCGGGCGGACCGGAGCTTTTCCGGGCCACGACCGGCCGACAAGTCCTTGAGCCACACCACTTTGGCTGAGTGCGCAGGCTCCTTGATTGGCGGGGTTGCCACCAGAGGAGGCGCACTGCGCCCATTCCTTTCCAGATATACCTTGATCAGTTCCAGCTCCGCGCAACTAAGACCGCGCAGTTCCAACTCCACAGGCCGTTCATCACGCAATCGGCCTGCTGTCCTCGCTGCATCCAATGCACGACCCAAGCGGTCGATCAGTCCTTCGTAGACATCCGGTTTCGATACGATTCTTTGCGATTCAACCATCCCCTCACCTCATTGAAGAAAGACTTGCTCCCCAATAAACAGCGTAGTCCTCGTGGCTGCGCGCGCCTGGCGCCGCGACAGACGGCCCTGCCTGCGCAATCAGGGTTTCCCTCGATAGAGTGGGGTCATGTATGCTACGGCGCTTCCTGTAACTCCACTTCCCGCAGGGTTTGGGCACGGACGCGCCGCTTTTTGGTGTCGATCAACCTGAACGTTGCACCGAAGAGGATTAGGCCACCCCTATTCAGTTCAAAAGTAGCCATGCACGAACAATATCAGCCCCGTGAAATAGAAAATGCCGCCCAAACCTTCTGGGACGAGCAAAAGTCCTTTGAAGTCAGTGAACAGCCAGGCAAGGAGACTTTCTATTGCCTATCGATGTTCCCTTACCCCAGCGGCAAGCTACACATGGGGCACGTGCGTAACTACACCATCGGCGACGTGATTTCCCGCTACCAGCGCATGCAAGGCAAGAACGTCCTGCAACCCATGGGTTGGGACGCCTTCGGCATGCCGGCGGAAAACGCCGCGATGAAAAACAACGTGGCCCCCGCCAAGTGGACCTACGAAAACATCGCCTACATGAAGACCCAACTGCGCAGCCTGGGCCTCGCGGTGGACTGGTCCCGCGAAGTGACCACCTGCAAGCCGGACTACTACCGCTGGGAACAATGGCTGTTCACGCGCCTGTTCGAAAAAGGCGTGATCTATAAGAAGAGCGGCACCGTGAACTGGGATCCGTTGGACCAGACCGTACTGGCCAACGAGCAAGTGATCGACGGTCGCGGCTGGCGCTCCGGCGCGCTGATCGAAAAGCGCGAAATCCCGATGTACTACTTCAAGATCACCGCCTACGCGGATGAGCTCTTGTCGAGCCTCGACGATTTGCCGGGCTGGCCTGAACAGGTCAAGACCATGCAGCGCAACTGGATCGGCAAATCCAAGGGCATGGAAGTGCAGTTCCCGTACAACGTCGATTCGATCGGCGAAGCGGGCGCACTCAAAGTCTTCACCACCCGTCCGGACACTTTAATGGGAGCGACCTACGTCGCTGTGGCCGCCGAGCACCCGCTGGCCACCCAGGCCGCACAGAACAATCCTGAACTGCAGGCGTTCATCGCTGAATGCAAAGGCGGCAGCGTGGCTGAAGCCGACGTCGCCACCCAGGAGAAAAAAGGTCTGCCGACCGGCCTGTTCGTCGAACACCCCCTGACCGGCGAGAAGCTGCCGGTGTGGGTCGCCAACTACGTGCTGATGCACTACGGCGATGGCGCCGTAATGGCAGTGCCGGCTCACGACGAGCGCGATTTCGAATTCGCCACCAAGTACAGCCTGCCGATCAAATCCGTTGTGCGCACCAGCTCGGGCGATACCAACCCGGCCCCGTGGCAAGACGCCTATGGCGAGCACGGTGAGCTGATCAATTCCGGCGAGTTTGATGGCCTGGACTTCCAAGGCGCCTTCGACGCCATCGAAGTCGCCTTGATCAAGAAAAACCTCGGCGCCTCGCGCACCCAGTTCCGCCTGCGCGACTGGGGTATCAGCCGCCAGCGCTACTGGGGCTGCCCGATCCCGATCATCCACTGCGAAAGCTGTGGCGACGTGCCAGTACCGGAAGACCAACTGCCAGTCGTCCTGCCGGAAGACGTGGTGCCGGACGGCGCCGGTTCGCCATTGGCGCGCATGCCCGAGTTCTACGAATGCAGCTGCCCGAAATGCGGCCAGCCTGCCAAGCGTGAAACCGACACCATGGACACCTTTGTCGAGTCCTCGTGGTACTACGCCCGCTACGCCTCGCCGCACTATGAGGGCGGCCTGGTAGAAAAATCCGCGGCTGACCACTGGCTGCCGGTGGACCAGTACATCGGCGGTATCGAACACGCCATCCTTCACCTGCTGTACGCGCGCTTCTTCCACAAGCTGATGCGTGATGAAGGCCTGGTGAGCTCCGATGAGCCGTTCAAGAACCTGCTGACCCAGGGCATGGTGGTCGCCGAGACTTACTACCGTCGCGAAGCCAACGGTGCCTACACCTGGTTCAACCCGGCGGACGTCGAGCTTGAGCGCGACAGCAAGGCCAAGGTCATCAGCGCCAAGTTGATCGCCGACGGCCTGCCCGTGGAAATCGGTGGCACCGAGAAGATGGCCAAGTCGAAGAACAACGGCGTTGACCCACAGTCGATGATCGATCAGTTCGGCGCCGATACCTGCCGCCTGTTCATGATGTTCGCCTCGCCGCCTGACATGAGCGCCGAATGGTCCGACTCCGGCGTCGAAGGCTCGCACCGCTTCCTCAAGCGCGTCTGGCGCCTGGCGCACGCCCACATCAGCCAGGGCCTGCCGCGCAAGCTGGACGTGGCCGCCTTGAGCGACGAGCAGAAACTGATTCGCCGCAGCACCCACCTGGCCATCAAGCAAGCCAGCCAGGACGTGGGCCAAAACCACAAGTTCAACACCGCCATCGCCCAGGTGATGACGCTGATGAACGTGCTGGAAAAAGCGCCACAAGCCACCGAACAGGATCGCGCACTGGTACAGGAAGGCCTGGAAACGGTCACCCTGCTGCTGGCACCGATCACGCCGCACATCAGCCACGACCTGTGGAACCGCCTGGGCCACAGCGACGCCGTCATCGATGCGCGCTGGCCGGTGCAGGATGACAGCGCCCTGGTACAGGACACGCTGCAACTGGTAATCCAGGTCAACGGTAAACTGCGTGGCCAGATCGACATGCCGGCCACGGCCAGCCGCGAAGACGTCGAGGCTGCTGCCCGCGTCAACGAGAACGTGCTGCGCTTTACCGAAGGCCTGACGATCCGCAAAGTGATCGTGGTGCCTGGCAAACTGGTCAATATCGTCGCTAGCTAATCGGATCGGGCGCAGGGTTCAAACCCTGCGCCGAACAAAGCCTTCAGGGCCTCGATAAGGCCCACATGGTTTCAAGGGGAGCAACAAAATGATCAAACGCAATTTGCTGGTGATGGGCCTTGCCGTGCTGCTGAGCGCTTGCGGCTTCCAGCTGCGCGGCACCGGCACCAACGACCTGGCGATCAAGGAACTGGACGTCAGCGCCCGCAATGCCTACGGCGAAACCGTGACGCAGTTGCGCCAGGTTCTGGAAAACAGCGGCGTGCACGTCTATACCGGCGCGACGTACAAACTGTTCCTGGTAGACGAGAGAGAAACCCAGCGTAACCTGAGCTACGCCAGCGCCGGGCGTGCATCCGACGTCGAGCTGAGCACCGAATTGAGCTTTCAAATCCAGGGTCGCGACCATCTGCCGTTGATGGGTGACAAGATCCAGGTCCAGAAGGTCGTGAGCCACGATGGCAACAACCTGGTGGGCTCGGACTCGGAAATCGTCCAGGTGCGCAAGGAAATGCGTCGCGAGCTGGTTCAGCGCATGATCCTGCGTCTGCAACTGCTGACGCCGGTGCAATTGGAAGCCCTGCAGCAACAAGCTGACAACAAGGCCAAGGCCGATGCTGACGCGCTGAAAGCCGCCAAAGAGTACGAAGACAACACACCGAAACAATCGCCTGTTGAAGTTCCTGTCGAGTAAGCCAGACGGGGCGCCCCAAGCGCCCCGTTCGCCCTGCCTATGAAACTTGCTCCCGCCCAACTCGCCAAACACCTGCAAGGTGGCCTTGCGCCTGTCTACATCGTCAGCGGCGATGACCCGCTGCTGTGCCAGGAAGCCGCCGACGCCATCCGCACGGCTGCACGTCAGCAAGGCTTCGACGAACGCCAGGTCTTCAGCGCCGACGCCAGCTTCGACTGGGGCACGCTGCTGCAAGCTGGCGCGAGCATGTCGCTGTTTGCCGAGAAACGCTTGCTGGAGCTGCGCCTGCCTTCGGGCAAGCCGGGCGACAAAGGTGCCGCCGCCCTGATGGAGTACTGCTCGCGACCGGCCGAAGACACGGTGCTGTTGATCAGCCTGCCCAAGCTCGACGGCAGCGCGCAGAAAACCAAATGGGGCAAGGCCCTGGTGGAAGGGCCGCAAACCCAGTTCATCCAGATCTGGCCAGTGGACAGCAACCAGTTGCCGCAATGGATACGCCAGCGCCTGTCCCAATCGGGGCTGTCGGCGACCCAGGACGCAGTGGAGCTGATCGCGGCTCGGGTCGAAGGCAACTTGCTGGCCGCCGCCCAAGAGATCGAGAAGCTCAAGCTGATGGCCGAAGACGGGCAGATTACCGTCGAGACCGTCCAGGGCGCCGTGGCGGATAGTGCGCGCTTTGATGTGTTCGGGCTGGTGGATGCGATCCTCAATGGCGAACCCGCCCACGCCCTGCGCATGCTCGAAGGCCTGCGCGGTGAAGGCGTGGAGCCTCCGGTGATTCTCTGGGCCCTGGCCAGGGAACTGCGCGTACTGGCCAATATTGCCCTGCAATACAGCCAGGGCACGCCGTTGGACAAGGCCTTCAGCCAAGCCCGACCGCCGGTTTGGGACAAGCGCAAACCGCTGATGAGCAAAGCGCTGCAACGGCACTCTGCACAACGCTGGGCGCAGCTCTTGCTGGAAGCGCAGCGCATCGACGCTCAGATCAAGGGCCAGGCGGCCGGTTCGCCGTGGATGAGCCTGAGCCGTTTGTCGCTGCTGATGGCCGGCCAGCGCCTGACCCTTCCCGCCGAGTAACCACCGCTCTCTGTAGGAGCCGGCTTGCCGGCGATGGGGCCGTTGACGGTAACGGTGATCCCAAGACCGCCATCGCCGGCAAGCCGGCTCCTACAGGTGATGCGTGACCTTCCTACCTATCGCCGGGCTTTACAGCAGTCCAACATCGGCAGATGATTTGCACCGCTCCATCCCACCTATCGAGAGTAACGACCATGAGCAAAAAGCCATCCAAGCATGGCCCCAACAAGGCCAAATCCATCATCGCCCAGCCACTGTTCCGCAGCCGTCAGGAACGCGCCGGCAAGGGCAAAGGCAGCTACCGCCGCGAAGCCTTCCAGTCTAATAGCTGGGAGGCTTCTTACTTTCTGGCTGCCTGAAGGCAAGCGCCCCTCCGACATGATAAGGTCTGCACCTGATTTGTAATCCCTGGACCTGTGCATGCCCTCTAGTCTTTCCCGTCGTTGGCACATTCGCCAATTGATCGCTGCCTCCAGCCTCATTCTGCTCGTCGCCTGCGCGGAAAAACCCACTGCCGCCGACGCTCAACCCCTGCCCAAGCTCCAGACCGCCCCTGTGGTAGCGCCCGCTGTTGTGGCCCCGCTGGCGGTGGATAATCTGGACATCCAGCCGACCCAGACCTTTGCCGAATGGCAGGCTGGCTTCCGTGTGCAAGCCCTGCAGGCCGGCATCACCGCCGCTGTATTCGATAACGCCTTCGCCAATGTCACCCCCGACATGGCAGTGATCCGTGCCGACCGCAGCCAGCCGGAGTTTTCCCGCCCGGTGTGGGAATACCTCGACGGCGCCCTCTCGCCGCTGCGCGTGCGTAACGGCCAGGCGCTGCTGATCAAGTACGCCGATACCCTGCAAAGCATCGAACAACGTTATGGCGTTGACCGCCAGGCGCTGGTATCGGTATGGGGCATGGAGAGCAACTTCGGCCAGTTCCAAGGCAATAACTCGGTGATCCGTTCCCTGGCGACCCTCGCTTACGAAGGGCGTCGCCCGGCATTCGCCCAGGCGCAATTGCTGGCCGCGTTGCAAATCATCCAGCACGGCGATATCCAGGCCGACCAGATGAAAGGCTCCTGGGCCGGCGCCATGGGCCAGACCCAATTTATCCCGACCACCTACAACACCCACGCCGTGGACTTCGACGGCGACGGTCGCCGCGATATCTGGAACAGCCCGGCTGACGCCCTCGCCTCCACCGCGCACTACCTGCAGAGCTCCGGCTGGCAGAAAGGCCAGCCATGGGGCTTTGAGGTGAAACAACTGCCGGCGAACTTCGATTACGCGCTGGCCGATGGTGGCATCCGCAAAACCGTTGCCGAGTGGATGAAACTCGGTATTCAGCTGCCCTTTGGCGCGAGCATGCCGCCGAACGTCGACCAACTGTCCGCCGCTCTGCTACTGCCCGCAGGTTATCGTGGCCCGGCGTTCCTGGTGCTGGATAACTTCCGTGCGATCCTCAAGTACAACAACTCGTCGTCCTACGCCTTGGCGGTCGGCCTGTTGTCGGAACGTTTCGGTGGTGGTGGTGTGATTCGTGGCGATTGGCCGAAGGATGAGCGGCCATTGAGCCGCTCGCAGCGTATCGACCTGCAGACGGCCTTGAGTGCCAATGGCTATGACGCGGGCAACCCGGATGGGATTATCGGCGCCAATACGCGCAAGGCGATTCGTGCGGCGCAGCAGGCGCTGGGCTGGCCGGCGGACGGGTATCCGACGGTGAAGTTGCTGGAGTCGCTGCAGAACCGTTAGATCGGCTTATGGCTGCTACCGCTTTCGCGAGCAAGCCCGCTCCCACATTTGACCGAGTACATACATTTGGAATGCGGTTGAATGTGGGAGCGGGCTTGCTCGCGAAGGCGGTTTAACGGGCGACAACAGGCTACGGCTTTAACACTACATCCTGCTCCAACACCAACTGCTGCTCCCCCGCATCCAGCCGTACCAACGCACCCATCGGCAGCGTCAGGTTCGGATCGCAATGCCCACTGCGCCAGCCGGACAACACCGGAATGCGCAACGGTTCGAAGGTCTGCTTGAGCAGGCGCTCCAGCGCGGCACTGTCCACACCCGCCACATCCCCGACCAGCACACCGGCCACCTGCGCCAGCTTGCCCGCCAGGCGCAGGTGCGTCAGCAGTCGGTCAATGCGGTAGATCGGCTCGTTGACGTCTTCGATCAGCAGGATGATGCCTTCGGCGTCGATCTCAAAAGGCGTGCCCATGACTGCCGCGATCATCGACAGGTTGCCACCCAGCAGACGCCCGCAGGCGATACCCGGTTCAATAGTGGTCAGCGGGTAGGCTGCGGGGTGCGCCAGTACGCTGCCAGCACCCAACTGGCCACGAAGCATGCTGAACAATGAAGACTCGGTAGGTGGCTGCTTGTCACCCAACAGGTCGGCGTTGAGCATCGGACCGTGGAAGGTCACGAAACCGGCGTAGCGACTGATGGCCAGGTGCAACGCGGTGATGTCGCTGTAGCCTACGAATGGCTTGGGGTTGGCGCGCAGCAGGCCGAAGTCCAGACTATCGAGCAGGCGTGGCGTGCCGTAGCCGCCGCGCAGGCAGAAGATGGCGTCGATGTCAGGGTTGGCAAAGGCGTTGTGCAGGTCGTTGAGGCGGGTTTTATCGCTGCCGGCGAGGTAGCCGTCGCGTTCATAGACGCCGGGGAAGATTCGCAGCTCGTAGCCGCGAGTGCGCATCCACTGGCCGGCTTTTTCGACGTCCAGGGTGGCGGGGCCGGCGGGGGCGATCAAGGCGACGGTGCCTTCGCTGCGAAGGGCAGGTACTGCAGCGGTCAGTTGAGTCATCCATGGTTCTCATCAGTTGATGGGGCCGCTTCGCAGCCCAGCGCGGAGCAAGCCCGCTCACCACAGCAAGCCCCTCCCACATTGGGGCTGCGGCGCGACTTAAGAAACCAGGCTTGCCTTGACCAGCTTGGCCTGCTCGTCCGCGTGGTACGAGGAACGTACCAGCGGGCCCGACGCCACGTTCTTGAAGCCCATCTTGTAACCTTCCTCGGCGAACCAGGCGAAGGTGTCCGGGTGCACGAAACGCTGCACCGGCAAGTGGCTGCGGGACGGTTGCAGGTACTGGCCCAGGGTCAGCATGTCGATGTCGTGTTCGCGCATGCGCTTCATGACTTCGATGACTTCTTCGTCAGTCTCGCCCAGGCCCAGCATCAGGCCGGATTTGGTCGGGATGTGCGGCATCATCTGCTTGAATTTCTGCAGCAGGGTCAGCGACCACTGGTAGTCCGAACCCGGACGCGCAGCCTTGTACAGGCGCGGCACGGTCTCCAGGTTGTGGTTGAACACATCCGGCGGCTCGGCGGCGGTGATTTCCAGCGCCACGTCCATGCGGCCACGGTAGTCCGGGACCAGGGTTTCGAGCATCACGTTTGGCGACAGTTTGCGGATTTCGCGGATGCAGTCGGCAAAGTGCTGGGCACCGCCGTCGCGCAGGTCGTCGCGGTCTACCGAGGTGATCACCACGTACTTGAGGCGCAGGTCGGCGATGGCGATGGCCAGGCTTTCCGGCTCGTTGACGTCCAATGGCTTCGGACGGCCGTGGCCGACGTCGCAGAACGGGCAACGACGGGTGCAGATGTCACCCATGATCATGAAGGTGGCGGTGCCGCCGGAGAAGCATTCGCCCAGGTTCGGGCAGGACGCTTCTTCGCACACGCTGTGCAGCTTGTGTTTGCGCAGCAGGGCCTTGATACGGTCGACTTCCGGCGAAACCGGGATGCGCACGCGGATCCAGTCAGGTTTCTTCGGCAGTTCGGTGGTCGGAATGATCTTCACCGGGATGCGTGCAACCTTCTCGGCGCCGCGCAGCTTGACGCCGGCTTCCACCTTGGCACGCGGGGCCGGGGCCGGACGGTCGGTAACGTCCACCGTCGGGATCATGGTTTGCACTGCATCAGTAGTCATAATCAGTCGATTCCGCCCGTAAGGGTCGTCTGCTCAGCATAGTCGAGGTGTTTGACGAGCTGCGCACGCAGCCGGGCACTCACCTCGGCAAATTTAATCGGTGAAGCATGGTCACTCAGTTGCGTCATCGCCAACCCGGCGTAGCCACACGGGTTGATCCGCCGGAACGGGGCCAGGTCCATGTCCACATTCAGGGCCAGGCCATGAAAGGAACAGCCGTGGCGAATCCGCAGCCCCAGCGAGGCGATTTTCGCGCCGTCGACATACACACCCGGTGCATCGGGCTTGGCCGCGGCGGTCACGCCGTAACTGGCCAAAAGCTCGATCAGGCATGTCTCCATGCGGCTGACCAAGTCGCGTACGCCAAACCCCAGCTTGCGCACATCCAGCAACAGGTATGCGACAAGTTGACCCGGGCCATGGTAAGTCACTTGGCCACCTCGGTCGACCTGCACCACCGGAATATCACCCGGCAGCAACAGATGCTCGGCCTTGCCGGCCTGGCCCTGGGTGAAGACCGGCGGGTGTTCCACCAGCCAGATTTCATCGGGGGCCGAGGTGCCGCGTTCATTGGTGAACCGCTGCATGGCGTGCCAGACGGGCTCGTAGTCCATCCGGCCGAGCTCGCGAAAGCCCAGGACGTGAGACATCACAGCACCATGTGCACGAAGCCGGTGGCCCGCAGTTCGCTGTTGATGTTGTAGAGCTGGTCTTGATCGGTCGCAACGATGTGCAACTGGATCGTGGTGTATTTGCCGGTTGAGCTGGAGCGCTCATCCACGCGCTGATCGTTGATCGTTGCGTGTTTGCGCACGATCTCGAGGATCAGGTCTTTACGGCCGACACCGGTATCGCTGATCACCTTGATGGGATAGTCCACCACCGGAAATTCGATCTTTGGCGCCTTTACTTCTTTATCGGTCATGGCAGAACGGCCTCGTAAGCGGTAAGCCGTGGCGACGGCAAAGCCCCGCGTCGGATCAACGCGGGGCTTTGCAGGTGCACACAATCAGTTGAACAAGCCGTAGAAGAATAGACGGATGCTATCCCACACGCGGCGGAAGATACCACCTTCGTCGACGGCGTCCAGTGCGATCAGGTCGGCGCTGTGCACCACCTTGTCGTCCAGTTTCACTTCGACCTTGCCAATCACGTCACCCTTGGCGATTGGAGCAACCAATTGCGGGTTCATGGTCATGCTGGCAGCGAGCTTTTTCAGCTGGCCTTTAGGCATGGTCAGGGTCAGGTCTTCAGCCAGGCCGGCCTTGACTTGGGAGGTTGCGCCTTTCCACACCGGCGCGGTCGCCAGTTCAGCACCCTTCTGGTAGAAGGTCTGGGTTTCGAAGAAGCGGAAACCGTAGGTCAGTAGTTTCTGCGTTTCGGCCGCACGGGCCTGCTCGCTGTTGGTGCCGAAGACCACGGCGATCAGGCGTTGGCCATCACGTACGGCGGACGACACCATGCAGTAGCCGGCTTCGTCGGTGTGGCCGGTTTTCAGGCCATCGACGGTCTTGTCACGCCACAGCAACAGGTTGCGGTTAGGCTGCTTGATGTTGTTCCAGAAGAACTCTTTCTGGGAGTAGATCGCGTAGTGCACCGGGTCGACACGGATGATCGCGCGCGCCAGGATCGCCATGTCGTGAGCCGACGAGTAGTGCTCTGGGTTCGGCAGACCGGTCGGGTTCATGAAGTGGCTGTTGGTCATGCCCAGGTCGGCCACGGTTTTGTTCATCATGTCGGCGAATGCGTCTTCGCTACCGGCGATGTGCTCGGCCAGGGCGACGCTGGCGTCGTTACCCGACTGAATGATGATGCCGTGCAGCAGGTCGCTCACGGTGACTTGCGAGCCGACCTTGATGAACATCCGCGAACCGCCGGTGCGCCAGGCGTTTTCGCTGACAGTAACCGGGTCGTTCTCGCCGATCTGGCCGCGACGGATTTCCAGGGTCGCGATGTAGGCAGTCATCAGTTTGGTCAGGCTGGCCGGCGGCAGGCGCTGGTCACCGTTGCTCTCGACCAGCACGTTGCCACTGGCGGCATCCATGAGGACCCAGGACTTGGCGGCCAGTTGCGGGGAAGCCGGCACCATTTCAACGGCCCAGGCGGCCGGGGTGATGATCAGCGAAAGAAGCAGGCACGTGCGTTTGGCTAAGGTGGTGATGTTCATCCGTCTCTCGAAATTGCTTATGGAAACTTGCCCTCGCGGGCAAAACTTATTCAGACAGCCCGTTGCCAGACTGTCGCGTGTTCGGTTGCCCGCTCACCCCTTGCCCCTGGGTTTTTATTGTCTAACGAGCCAACAACCAGGGTTCGAGCCCGCGCACGAGCCTGAACCATCAATTCTCTATTATTCGGCAGTGACGACGCTGGGTTGCCCCAGGTTGGCCATGCGCACGCTGTTCTGAACGTGTGCCACTTCGCTCGGCGAGCCGATCGGGCCCATGCGTACACGGTGCAAGGTTTGCTGGTTACGCACGATGGAACTAATGAACACCGGCGCGTTGACCATGCCACTGAGCTTGGACCTTAACAGTTCTGCCGCATCCGGGTTGGCGAAAGCGCCGACCTGCAGGTATTGCCCGCCAGCCATGGACGCACCAGGCGCCGCATGCGGCACGACCACCGTATCAGGCGCGTGCTGTGCCGGCGGCGGCGTCCATTGCTCGATCTTGCCGGTGGAAGCAGTCACTTGCGGCTGTTGGGTTTGCGGCTCATTGAGCATCAGCGGTGCCGGCTTGCCACGCTGGGCCCAGTACTGCGCCGGGTCGATGCCTTCGACCTTCACGCGCGCAGTGCCGGTTTCGGCGTAACCGAGTTTCTTTGCGGCGGCGTAGGACAAGTCGATGATGCGGTCCGAGTAGAACGGGCCACGGTCGTTCACGCGCAGGATCACTGTGCGATTGTTGTCCAGGTTGGTCACGCGTACATAGCTGGGCAGCGGCAAGGTCTTGTGCGCCGCGCTCATGCCGTACAGGTCATACACTTCGCCGTTGGCGGTGTTCTGGCCATGGAACTTGGTGCCGTACCAGGACGCCGTACCCGATTGCACGTAGGTCTTGGACTCCTGCAACGGGAAGTAGCTTTTGCCCAGCACGGTGTAGGGGTTGGCCTTGTACGGACCGGTGTGCAGGGTCGGCGTAGCATCCGGGATCTTCGACACGTCGACGTCCCACCACGGCGCGCCGTCTTTGTGCGCGCGGTTGATATCCAGACCCGGCTGGGAACGGACAACCGCGCCCCCGGACTTCGGCGCCGGGCCACGGCTGGTGGAGCAACTGACGACCAGCAGGGACAACGCGGCGAACGCCACCAGCTTGAGCGGTTGATTGAACGGCGATGCCCGCATTACTTGTTGCCCCGTGCTTGGACCAGCATGTCTGACAGCTGATGCACGGCCATGGCGTACATCACACTGCGGTTATAACGCGTGATTGCGTAGAAATTCTTAAGGCCCATCCAGTATTCCGGGCCGTTTTCGCCTTCAAGGCGGAACGCCGTGACTGGCATATCATCCGGCAGCGCATTCTGACTCGACCAGCCCAGCGCCCGCAACTCCCCGACCGTCTTGGCCGGCTCGATGCCCTGGGTCAGGCCTTCATCGGCGCGGTCACCGGTGACATCGGCGCGGATCACCACCGGCTCGCCGGCTACCCAGCCGTGGCGCTTGAAGTAGCTGGCCACGCTGCCGATGGCATCGTCGGGGTTGCTCCAGATGTTGATATGCCCGTCGCCGTCAAAATCCACCGCATAGGCGCGGAAGCTGCTCGGCATGAACTGCGGCAAGCCCATCGCACCGGCGTAGGAGCCTTTGAGTGTCAGCGGGTCGACCTGTTCTTCACGGGCCAGCAGCAGGAATTCGCGCAGTTCCTTGCGGAAGAAGTCAGCGCGCGGCGGGTAATCGAAGCCCAGGGTCGACAAGGCGTCGATCACCCGGTAGCTGCCGGTATTGCGCCCGTAGAAGGTTTCGATGCCAATGATCGAGACAATCACCTGGGCCGGTACACCGTACTCCTGCTCGGCGCGTGCCAGTACGGCCTCGTGCTGGCGCCAGAAATCCACACCCCGCGCCACACGGGCGTCCGTCAGGAACATCGGGCGGTATTCCTTCCACTGCTTCACACGTTCGGCAGGGCGGGAGATGGCGTCGAGGATCGCCTGCTTTTTCTGGGCTTCGCGGAACACGCCCATCAGTTGTTCACCGGCGAAACCATAGTCGCGGGTCATTTCACCGACAAACTCGGCGACCTGGGGTGAACCATCGTAGTCACCGGCCTGCGCCTCTTGCGTTGCGCCCAGCAGGCCAATCAGGCCCATCCAGGACGCGTGCCGAGTCGCCCAGCCGCGCATTACTTGCATTGACATCTTCACCTTATTCAAACCTGCGCGATCCATTTGCGATGCGTATGAATCGACATCAAAACCCCAAACGCTGACAGCAATGTCACCAGCGAAGTTCCGCCGTAGCTAATGAACGGCAACGGCACCCCAACCACCGGCAACAGGCCACTGACCATACCGATGTTGACGAAAACGTAAACAAAAAAAGTCATGGTCAAGGCACCGGCCAGCAATTTGCCGAACAGTGTCTGCGCCTGGGCGGTGATCACCAGGCCGCGACCAATCAACAGCAAATAGATCAGCAACAGCGCGCAAATGCCCACCAGGCCGAACTCTTCGCCCATTACTGCAATGATGAAGTCGGTATGGCTTTCCGGCAAAAAGTCCAAATGCGACTGGGTACCCAGTAACCAACCCTTACCAAATACTCCACCGGAGCCGATGGCGGCCTTCGATTGGATGATGTTCCAGCCGGTGCCCAGCGGGTCGCTTTCCGGGTCGAGAAAGGTGAGGATCCGCTGCTTCTGGTAGTCGTGCATAAAGAAGAACCACATGGCGATGGCCACGGGTACGGCGGCGGCCAGTACGCTGAGGATCCAGCGCCAGCGCAATCCGCCCATGAACAGCACGAACGCACCGCCCGCCAGGATCAGCAGCGAGGTGCCGAGGTCGGGCTGGCGCACGATCAGGATGAAGGGTACGCCGATCAGGATCAGGCTGATCCCCACGTGCTTGAGCTGCGGCGGCAAGGTGCGCTTGGACAGGTACCAGGCGATGGTCGCCGGCATCAGGATCTTCATGAATTCCGACGGTTGGAAGCGAATCACCCCCGGAATGTTGATCCAGCGGGTCGCGCCCATGGCGTTGTGGCCCATTACGTCCACCACCACCAAAAGCAATACGCCTGCCACATAGCCGAGTGGCACCCAACGGGCCATGAAGCGCGGCTCAAGCTGAGCGATTACCACCATCGACAACAAGCCCAGGCCGAACGACGAGGCCTGCTTGATCAGCAGGTCCCAGTTCTTGCCGCTGGCCGAATACAGGACAAACAGGCTGCCCGCCGCGAGGGTCAGCAGCAGGATCAGCAACGGGCCATCAATGTGCATGCGCTGCAGCAACGTCGCACGGCGACGCATCACATCCTCACTGGAGAGGATGCGGTCAAAATTACTCTTCACGGGCCGTAACCTCGGTGCTTGAAGGGGGGCCGCCATATTCGGGCTTGAGCCTGCCGTCGTCGGCCAACAGCCAGGCGTCCATCACTTGACGCACAACGGGCGCCGCGACGCCGGAGCCGGACTCGCCGTTCTCGACCATCACCGCTACCACGATTTTCGGGTCGTCCGCCGGGGCGAAGCCGACAAACAAGGCGTGGTCTCGGTGGCGTTCCTGAACCTTGGTGCGGTCGTATTTCTCGCCCTGCTTGATCGCCACGACCTGGGCCGTACCGCTCTTGCCGGCGATGCGGTATTGAGCGCCAATCGCGGCCTTGCGCGCAGTACCACGGGCGCCGTGCATCACTTGCTGCATGCCATGGTTGACCTTGGTCCAGTCGGACGGGTCGCGCAGCACGATGTCCGGGATCGGGTTTTCGTCCAAAGGCTTCTCGCCCTCGATGGTCTTTGCCAGGTGTGGACGGTTCCAGATGCCTTTGTTGGCTACCAGTGCCGTGGCCTGGGCCAATTGCAGCGGCGTGGCTTGCATATAGCCCTGGCCGATACCGAGAATCAGGGTTTCACCCGGGAACCACGCCTGGCGGCGGGTTGCGCGCTTCCATTCGCGCGACGGCATCAGGCCAGGTGACTCTTCGAACATGTCCAGGGAGACTTTCTGACCGAGGCCGAATTTGCCCATGTAGGCAGAGAGGCGGTCGATCCCCAGCTTGTGCGCCAGGTCGTAAAAATAGGTGTCGTTGGAGCGCATGATCGCGGTGTCCAAGTCGACATAGCCGTCACCGGTGCGGTTCCAGTTACGGTATTTATGATCGTAGTTGGGCAGCATGTAGTAGCCGGGGTCATAGACTCGACTGGAGGCCGTCACCACACCCGCGTCCAACCCCGCAATCGCCACCGCCGGCTTGATCGTCGATCCCGGCGGATACAGGCCGCGAAGCACGCGGTTGAACAGTGGCCGGTCGATGGAATCGCGCAATTCGGCGTAGGCCTTGAAGCTGATGCCGGTCACGAACAGGTTGGGGTCAAAGCTCGGCTGACTGACCATCGCCAGCACTTCGCCCGTCTTCGGGTCCAGGGCAACCACCGCGCCACGACGACCACCCAGGGCCATTTCGGCAGCTTCCTGCAGCTTGATGTCCAGGCTCAGCACGATGTCTTTGCCCGGCACCGGGTCGGTACGCTTGAGCACCCGTAGCACGCGGCCACGGGCGTTGGTCTCGACTTCTTCGTAACCCACCTGGCCGTGCAACTCCGGCTCGTAGAAACGCTCGATGCCGGTCTTGCCGATATGGTGGGTGCCGCTGTAATTGACCGGATCGAGGGTCTTCAGCTCTTTCTCGTTGATCCGCCCCATGTAGCCGACAGAGTGGGCAAAGTGCGGCCCTTGCGGGTAATGCCGCACCAACTGCGCCACCACTTCCACACCCGGTAGACGGAACTGGTTCACCGCGATCCGCGCGATCTGTTCTTCGGTCAGCTCGAACAGGATGGGCACCGGCTCGAACGGCCGGCGCCCCTGCTTCATGCGTTTTTCGAAGATCACCCGGTCTTCCGGCGTCAGCTGCAGCACCTCGACGATCACATCGAGGATCTGCTGCCAGTCGCCGGACCGCTCTCGAGTCATGCTCAGGCTAAAGCTGGGCCGGTTATCCGCCACCACCACGCCATTGCGGTCGAAAATCAGCCCACGGGTTGGCGGAATCGGTTGCACATGCACCCGGTTGTTTTCCGACAAGGTGGAGTGATAGTCGTACTGGATCACCTGCAGGTAATACAGGCGCGCGATCAGCACGCCCAACAACGCCACCACCATGATTGCGCCAAACACCACGCGAGCGCGTACAAGACGTGCGTCTTTCTCGTGGTCCTTGATGCGGATCGGCTGGGTCATCGGGAGAGGCGCAGATTATTTGTGGTAAGGGTGCCCGGACAGAACTGTCCAGGCGCGATACAGCTGTTCACCGATCAGAATCCGTACCAACGGGTGCGGCAACGTCAGCGCCGACAACGACCAACGCTGATCTGCTCGCGCACAGACTTCCGGCGCCAGCCCTTCGGGGCCGCCGACCATGAAGTTGACGGTACGCGAATCCAGGCGCCAGCGATCCAGTTCCACCGCCAACTGCTCGGTGCTCCAGGGTTTGCCGTGCACTTCAAGGGTGACGATGCGCTCGTTGGGGCCGACCTTGGCCAACATGGCTTCGCCTTCCTGACGGATGAAGCGCGCCACATCGGCATTCTTGCCCCGGGTGTTAAGCGGTATTTCCACCAGCTCAAGCGACAGCTCAGCGGGCAGACGCTTGGCATACTCGTGCCAGCCTTCTTCCACCCACTTGGGCATGCGTGAACCGACAGCGATCAGACGCAGGCGCACAGCCGTTCCTTATTCCTGGTCTTTGTTCAGCTTGTCGAAGTGCGCGTGGCCCACTTCCGGGCTGTGGTGCTTGCCATCGGCGGCACGGCTCTGCTCGGCGCCTTTCCACAGACGCTCCAGGTCGTAGAACTGGCGGGCGTTGGAGGTCATCATGTGAACGATCACGTCGTCCATGTCCAGCAGCACCCAGTCGCTGTCGCCCTTGCCTTCTTCACCCAATGGCTTCACGCCCTGGGCTTTGACGGCTTCGCGGACCTTGTCCAGCATCGCGCCGATCTGGCGGTTCGAGGTACCGGTGGCGATGATCATGTAGTCGGTGATGCTCTGCTTGTCGCGCACGTCAAGCACCTGGATGTCCTGGGCTTTAACGTCTTCCAGGGCGGCCACGGCGACTTTTACCAGCTCTTCGCCGGCCAGCTCAGGGCCGGTGTGGGCTTCTACTGGCAGCGGAGCGCTTTTGAAGGTGCCTTTGCGCTTAACTTTGCTTACGTCTTTGTTCGTCATATAAAACTCGTTTTGCTCGTATGTTCGGGCGCTCGCTGCACATTGATTCGTGCGTTCAAGCGCGCCTTTTCAGTTCGACGCACGGTAAAGCCCGTGCGCATCGATGTAGGCCAGGACCGCGTCAGGCACCAGGAAACGTACCGACTTACCGCTGGCCAGCAGTTGACGGATCTGGGTGGCGGACACCGCAAGCGGGGTCTGCCAGACGAATGCAATATTCCCGTTCGGCCCGGTCAGGGCCAAGGGGTCACTTACCGACCGCGCGGCCAGCAGGTTGCGCAAGGCATCCGGCGGTTCGCTGTCGGCATCCGGGCGTTGCAAAACCAGGATGTGGCAATGCTGGAGGAGTTCCTCCCAGCGGTGCCAAGAGGGCAGGCCGCAAAATGCGTCCCAGCCCAAAAGCAGAAACAACTGGTCATCCGCGGCCAACTCGGCGCGCATCAGTTCCAGGGTGTCAACAGTGTAGGACGGTTTATCGCGCTTGAGCTCGCGGTCGTCCACCACCAACGGCGATATGCCCTGCACCGCCAGGCGCACCATTTCCAGGCGCTGCTGCGGTGACACTTGCGGCGTATCGCGATGGGGCGGCCGAGCGTTGGGCATCACACGCAACTCGTCCAGCGCAAGGGCATCCGCGACTTCCAGGGCACTGCGCAAATGGCCGATGTGCACGGGGTCGAAAGTACCGCCGAGCAGCCCGATGCGTTTACCCATCAAGTGCGCACATGACCGTCGCCGAACACCACGTACTTCTCGCTGGTCAGGCCTTCCAGACCAACCGGGCCGCGTGCGTGCAGCTTGTCGGTGGAGATACCGATCTCCGCCCCCAGGCCGTACTCGAAGCCGTCGGCAAAACGCGTCGAGGCGTTGATCATCACCGAAGCGGAATCCACTTCGTTGAGGAAACGCCGGGCATCGCTGAAATGCTCGGAAACAATGGCGTCAGTGTGCTTGGAGCCGTAGGTGTTGATGTGTTCGATGGCTTCGTCCAGGTCGTCGACCAGCTTGATCGACAGGATCGGCGCCGTGTATTCGGTGTACCAGTCCAGCTCGGTCGCCTCAATTACGTCCGCGCCCAACAGCGCACAGGTGCGCTCACAACCGCGCAGCTCAACACCTTTGTCACGGTAGATGGCAGCCAGCGGCGGCAGCACGCGCTCGGCAATGCCGACGTGCACCAGCAGGGTTTCCATGGTGTTGCATGGGGCGTAGCGGTGGGTCTTGGCGTTGTCGGCGATGCGGATCGCCTTGTCAATGTCGGCGGCGATGTCGATGTAGACATGGCACACGCCATCCAGGTGCTTGATCACCGGCACCTTGGCGTCGCGACTGACGCGCTCGATCAGGCTCTTGCCACCGCGTGGCACGATCACGTCGACGAATTCCGGCATGGTGATCAGCGCGCCCACGGCGGCGCGGTCGGTGGTTTCTACCACCTGCACCACTTCGGCGGGCAACTCGGCCACGGCCAGGCCCTGCTGGATGCACGCGGCGATGGCACGGTTGGAATTGATCGCCTCGGAACCGCCACGCAGGATGGTGGCATTGCCAGACTTGAGGCACAGGCTCGCGGCGTCGATGGTCACGTTCGGGCGCGACTCGTAAATGATGCCGATCACGCCCAGGGGCACGCGCATCTTGCCGACCTGGATGCCGGACGGCAGGTAACGCATATCGCGGATTTCACCGATGGGGTCAGGCAGCTTGGCTACCTGACGCAGGCCTTCGATCATGTCGTCGATACGTGCCGGGGTCAGCGCCAGGCGGTCCAGCAGGGCCGGTTCCAGGCCATTGGCGCGGCCGTTGGCCAGGTCTTGCTCGTTGGCGGCGGTGAGCTCGGAGCGCGAAGCATCCAGAGCGTCGGCGGCGGCCAGCAGGGCGCGGTTCTTCTGCGCGGTGCTCGCACGGGCGATCAACCGCGAGGCCTGACGGGCAGCGCGACCCAGGCGGGTCATGTAGTCAAGAACGGACTCAGTCATGGTCAGGGAGTCTTGGCAGAGAGGAAAGCGGCAGATTATAGCTGTGACGCCGCCCGACTGACAGCGGTGAGGGGCGGATGGTCGAAATGAACTGTAAAAACCTGGGGTTCAGCGGTAATTAAGGTGGGAGTTGTTATGATTCCGTCACATTTAGCCGTATTTACCCCTGACTGCCATGCCCAGCTCATCGCCCCAACTCCCCGCAAGCGCCCTGCCCGATAGCTTTTTCGACCGTGACGCACAAACGCTCGCGCGAGATTTGCTCGGAAAAGTCATACGCCATCGCGTCGGAAAAATCTGGCTTTCGGCGCGAATTATTGAAACCGAAGCCTATTACGTGGCCGAAAAAGGCAGTCACGCGTCATTGGGCTACACAGAAAAACGTAAGGCTTTGTTTCTGGACGGCGGCCATATCTACATGTACTACGCCCGTGGCGGCGATTCCCTGAACTTCAGCGCCCATGGACCGGGCAATGCCGTGTTGATCAAATCGGCCTATCCGTGGGTCGATGAATTATCCGGCCCGGCGAGCCTTGCGCAGATGCTGCTGAACAACCCGAATGCCGACGGCAGCCCGCGCGCGTCGCAAAAGCTGTGCGCTGGCCAGACACTATTGTGCAAAGCCTTGGGGCTGAAGGTGCCGATGTGGGACGCCAAGCGCTTCGATCAGGAACTGCTCTACGTTGAAGACGTCGGCCAGACCCCGACCCAGATTATCCAGACCACGCGCCTGGGCATCCCCAGCGGCCGTGATGAACACCTGATGTACCGCTTCGTCGATGCTGGCTACGCGCCTTATTGCACGCGGAACCCGCTGCGCCGCGGCCAGGTCGAAGGCCGCGACTACTTTTTGACTTAACACGACCTGTAGGAGTCCGGCTTGCCGGCGATAGCGATCTCAAGGTCGCCATCGTCGGCAAGCCGGACTCCTACAAGGTGCACGAACCTGGATGGAGGGGATTGTATGGGCCAATGGCTCGATAGCATTACCGGCTGGTTGACCCTGAACCCCGAATGGCTGGCGGTCGCGGTGTTTATCGTCGCGTGCGTGGAGTGCCTGGCCATCGCCGGGTTGATCGTGCCGGGCACGGTGTTGTTGTTTGCCATTGCCGCCCTCGCCGGCAGCGGTGCGTTGTCACTCAGTGAAACCCTGTTGCTGGGTTTCCTCGGCGGTCTACTGGGTGATGCGGTTTCCTACTTCCTGGGCCGACATTTCCATCAGAACATCCGGCGCTTGCCCGGCTTACGTCACCACCCTGAATGGATGAACGGCGCCGAGACCTACTTCCACAAGTACGGCATCGCCAGCCTGTTGGTCGGCCGCTTCATCGGCCCGCTGCGGCCCATGCTGCCGATGGTGGCCGGGATGTGCGACATGCCCTTCCCGCGCTTTGCGATTGTCAGCATCGTCGCGGCCGCAGGCTGGTCGGTGGCGTATCTGCTGCCAGGCTGGGCAACCGGCGCGGCTTTCCGTCTGCCTTTGCCCGAAGGTTTCTGGCCCGAAGCGGCAGTAGTTGCGGGATGCCTTGCGGTATTGATTGGACTGAGCCTGAACAGCAGCTTGCGCGGCCATCGTCGCGCCACCTTGTGGATTGGCTGTGCCAGCCTGGTGCTGTTGATTGCGTTGTTTATTGGCTACCACTCGCTGGACAACTTCGACAAAGGTCTCAGCGCCCTGGTGCAGGAACACCGCAGCCCCTGGCTGGACGAGGTGATGGTACGCATCACCCAACTGGGCGAATTCAAGAAGATGTTCTTCGCCAGCGCCGTGTTCACCGGTCTCTTGCTCCTGGCGCGACAATGGCGCCATGCTGTGTTTGTCGGCGCAACGCTGGCCGGGGCTGCGGTGATCAACACGGGGACCAAGCTGTTTTTCGCGCGAGGCCGCCCGGAAATTCTGACAGACCCGTTGACCAGTTTCAGCATGCCCAGTGGCCATGCGTCCGGGGCGTTCGCGTTTTTCCTGGCCCTGGCGATCCTGGCCGGTCGCGGGCAACCCGTGCGGTTGCGCCTGACCTGGATGTTGCTGGGCTGCATTCCCGCCGCGTTCATTGCGCTGTCGCGGGTTTACCTCGGTGCCCATTGGCCCACGGACATCCTGGCTGGCACACTGCTGGCGATGACGGTGTGCGCGTTCAGCCTGGGCGTCAGCCAGTACCGAAGCCCGCTGCCGGCCATGTCGCAAAAAACCTGGTGGCTGTTGCTGCCGGCGCTGGTCGCGGTGCTGAGTTTCATCGCGCTCACCGGCACGCCCCACGCCCTGCTGCGCTACGCCTATTAAGTGAACAGTTCGCCCTGCAACTCGTCGAGCAGCATCTGGATCGCATCCAGGCGCTGCTGCGGGTCATCAAGTTGCAGCAGGTCGATCTTGTCGGCCTCGGTAAAGGGCAGCAGATACGCCAACTGATTGCCCAAGGCTTGCTGCCCGTCGGCGTGGGCGTCCATGTCCAGCGAGGCCACCATCGGGTGCTCGGCCAACGCTTGGAGCAGCGCCAGCAGGTCGGCGTCTTCCTCTTCCAAGGGTTGATCCGGCAGTTCTTCGAGCCATTGCACCTCGGCCACCAGCAACTGATTTTTCTGCACGCCAGCGTCCCGCACGCGGAAGCGGCGCCCGCCCTCGACACGAATCCCCAACAAGCCATTGTCTTGTTGTTTGAAGTCACGGATCAGCGCTTCACAGCCGATCAATGCGTAGACGTCGGGTGCCGTGCCCACCTCCTGGCCGTCAAGAATGCACACCACGCCGAAGCTTTCGCCCTTTTTCATGCAACGCGCGACCATGTCCAGGTAGCGCGCCTCGAACAGTTGCAGGTCGAGGGTGCAGCCAGGGAACAGCACGGTATTGAGCGGGAACAGCGCCAGACTCATAAAGGTTTCCTTAAACCCGGTTTAAACGATCACCGACACGGCCAGCGGCAGGAATACCGCCGTGGCCACGCCCATCAGACTCATCGCCAGCGCTGCAAAGGCGCCGCATTCTTCGCTTTCCTGCAGGGCCACCGAGGTGCCCACCGCGTGGGCCGTCATGCCCAGCGCCATGCCGCGCGCCTCGGGGCTGTGCACACCCAGGCGGGACAAATACGCCGGACCGATCATCGCGCCGATCACGCCGGTGATCAGCACAAATACCGCCGCCAGCGCCGCCACGCCGCCAATCTGTTCAGCCACCAGCATGGCGATCGGCGACGTCACCGACTTGGGGGCCATGGTCATCAGCATCATGTGTTCGGCGCCAAACCACCAACCCAGCAGCACACACAGGCCGGTGGCCAACACCCCACCTATCACCAGCGTAGTAAAAATCGGCCAGAACAATTGGCGAATGCGCCGCAGGTTCAGGTAAAGCGGCACCGCCAGGGCCACCGTCGCCGGGCCGAGCAGGATGCCCATGATCTCGGTGCTCTTGCGGTACTCGGCGTAGCTCAGGCCACAGCTGATCAGCACGCCGATCACCAGCAGCATGGACACCAGCACCGGTTGCAGGAAGATCCAGCGGGTTTTCTCAAACCCTGCCAGTACCAGCTGATAAGCGCCGAGGGTGATGCCGATGCCGAACAACGGGTGATGAATCACCGCCGTCCACGCGCCCTGCCAGTCGAAGATCATTGATCCTTCTCCTTGCGCTTGACCATCTGCTGCATCAACACACCGACGAAGCCCATGGCGATCACCAGCGACAGCACCAGCGCGCCAACAATGGCCCAGAAATCCGCGGCAATGTCCTTGGCATACACCATCACCCCCACCGCCGGCGGCACCAGCAGCAACGGCAAGTAACGCAATAGACTGCTGGCGGCCAGGCTCAAGGGCTCGCCGACTTCGCCCTTCCAGATCAGGAAACCCAGCATCAGCAGCAAGCCGATGATCGGCCCCGGCAGCACCGGCAACAGCAAATGATTCATCGCCGTGCCGATCAGTTGAAACAGCACCAGCCAGGTCAGGCCACGTAACAGCATCCGTTCTTCCCCCTCAAGACTCGCCCGCATTATAAGCACGCCCGCCCTATGCACCGGCATTCGCCAAAAGCATGGTGGGTTGACCGAGCCGATTGGCCATGATGATCTACATTGGTTCTCTGTAACCCATAAAAAACCAGACGTTGTACACAGCGTGATGAACCAAGGAGAGACGCAATGCCCTATGTACCCGTAGCGCAGCTCAAAGATTATGTCGGCAAGGAACTGGGACGTTCCGAATGGCTCACCATCGACCAGGCGCGTATCAACCTGTTCGCAGAAGCCACTGGCGATCATCAGTTCATCCACGTCGACCCGGTCAAGGCCGCGCAAACCCCGTTCGGCAGCACCATCGCCCACGGTTTCCTGTCGCTGTCACTGATGCCCAAGCTGATGGAAGACCTGCTGATCGTGCCCGAAGGCCTGAAGATGGCCGTCAATTATGGCCTGGACAGCGTGCGTTTCATCCAGCCGGTCAAGGTCAATTCCAAGGTACGCCTGAACGTGACGCTCAATGACGTCACCGAGAAAAAGCCCGGCCAATGGCTGCTCAAGGCCACTGCCACCCTGGAAATCGAAGGCCAGGAAAAACCGGCTTACATTGCGGAGTCGTTGTCACTCTACTTTGTGTAACCCCCCGCCCTGTAGGAGCTGGCTTGCCAGCGAAAAACGCACAGCCGCCGCATTCCCTCCGAATGCCTGCGCCATCGTTGAAGAGCATCGCCGGCAAGCCGGCTCCTACGGGTCTGTGTAGAGGCAAAATCCTCACCACAGTGTATGTAAATTTATGTATGAAACTCGCAGCTGCGGCATACTCGGCGCTCAATTATCCGGATCCCGCTATGCGCCCACTCGCTCCCCTCGCCCTTGCCCTGTTGCTCACCGCTTGCGGAGACGGCGAATCGCTGTTGCCGCCCGATGCGCGCCTGCCCGACGGCGGCCGTTACCGGGGCGATGTGGTCGATGGCTTGCTGCAAGGCCAGGGCCGCGTGGACTATCCCAACGGCAGTTGGTACGCCGGCCAGTTCGACAAAGGCCAGTGGCACGGCCAGGGCGAGTGGCATGGCAGCAACGGCGAAGTCTATAAAGGCCAGTTCAAGCAGGGCCTGTTCGACGGCCAGGGCAGCCTGACCACGGCGGGCAGCCACTATGTGGGCGGTTTCAAGAATGGTCGACGCAACGGTGAAGGCACCCTTAAAGAGGGGCAAATGACCTACCGCGGCGAGTTCAAGGACGACCAGTATTCCGGCCTCGGTCGCCTGGAACTGGCCGACGGTAGCCAATATCAGGGCCAATTCGCCCACGGCAAGCCGAATGGCGAAGGCCAGCGCAACGACGACAGCGGCAACCAGTTCAGCGGTCATTTCGTTGATGGCCAGTTGGAAGGTAATGGCACGTTCAACAGTGCCGACGGCGACATCTATGTCGGCCAGTTCAAACAAAACCAACTGAACGGCAAAGGCCGCTACGAGAACGCCGACGGCGACGTGTGGATCGGCCAGTTCAAGGAAGGCGCGCTCACCGGCAAGGGCGAATTGATCGGCGTCGACGGCAGCCACTATGTCGGCCAGTTCAGCGATTGGCGTTTCACGGGTGAAGGCCGCCTGAACCTCACCGACGGCAGCTTCTATATCGGCGGTTTCGACAGCGACAGCTATCAAGGTAAAGGCACCCTGGTCCTCACCGACGGTACCGTACAGGCCGGCACCTGGGTCAACGGCATGCGCGTGCGTGACGCCGACGGCAAACTGCTGCCCGACCCGCTGGAGATCGGCGTGCTCGCCCAGGGCCGCTTGCTCGACGCCGCCCTCGCCGCCGTGCCCACCTCCACTCCGGCCGTGGAGTTGTACACCCTGGCCGTGGCCGGCGACGGCAAGCAGAGCGTGTTCCTGCGCGAAGCCGATTATGTCAGCAACATGCTCGCCACCCGCTTTGGCGCACGCGGACAGATTCGCCTGGTCAACCACCGCGACCACATTGCCGACCGCCCCCTGGCCACTCGCGAAAGCCTGCGCCGCGCCGCGCAGACCCTGGCCGACCGCACCGGGCCGGAAGACCTGGTGTTTATCTACATGACCAGCCACGGCACCCACGAACACGAGCTGGTGCTGGACCAACCGCGCATGGAGCTGGCCGACCTGCCCGCCGATGAGTTGGCCGCCGTGCTGGCGCCGCTCAAGAACCGGGACAAGATCGTGGTGATTTCCGCCTGCTACTCCGGTGGTTTCATCCCGGCCTTGAAGGATGATCGTACCTTGATCATGACCGCGTCCCGTGCCGATCGCGTGTCCTTCGGTTGCTCCGAGGAAGCTGACTTCACCTACTTTGGCGACGCCCTCTTCGCCCAAGCCTTCAACCAGACCGACGACTTGCAGCAAGCCTTCAAGCTGGCGCAACTGCATGTGGCCGAACGCGAACAGGCGGACAACTTCGAAGCCTCCGAACCGCAAATCTGGGCCCCCAAGGGCGTGATCGCCCACTGGCAATTATTACGCAAACAGCAGGCACGAAAGGCGCTCGAAAGCGTCTCAATGAATAGCAAGGAAGCCAAAGGCAACTAAGCTGTAATGTGTAACGAGGGGGAAACACCATGTACCTGACACCGCAGCATATCTTGCTCGCTGGCGCCTCTGGCCTCACCGGCGAACACCTGCTCGACCGCCTGCTCAACGAACCTACCGTGACCCGGGTGCTCGCGCCCAGCCGCAAGCCACTGGCCGAACACCCGCACCTGGAAAACCCGGTGGGCGACCCGGCAGTGTTCCTGCCGCAACTGAGCGGCCAGGTGGATATCGCCTTCTGCTGCCTGGGCACTACCCTCAAACAGGCGGGTTCCGAAGCGGCTTTTCGCGCCGTCGACCTGGACATGGTCGTGGCCTTCGCCAAACGCGCGCGGGAAATGGGCGCACGCCACCTGATCGTGATCAGCGCGATTGGCGCCGACCCGAAATCCTCGATCTTCTACAACCGTGTCAAAGGGGAAATGGAAGAGGCGTTGAAAGCCCAGGACTGGCCACAACTGACCATCGTGCGGCCATCGTTGCTGTTGGGGGAACGGCTGGAACCGCGCTTGGCCGAACAACTGGCCGGGCCGTTGTCGAAGCTGATTCCCGGCAAATACCGTGGCATCGAAGTGTGCGAACTGGCCCGGGCCATGTGGCGCCTGGCGCTGGAAGAGCAGGATGGGGTGCGGGTGGTGGAGTCGGATGAGTTGCGCAAGCTAGGTAAATAATAGGTTTCAAATACCTGTAGGAGCGAGCTTGCTCGCGAAGAACGCCCAGGCGCCGAGTTCTTCCAGGACACCCGCGCTTTCCTTAACGATCTTCGCGAGCAAGCTCGCTCCTACAAACCGCCTGTGGCGTTGAAGCCAACGCCCAACACCGTCAACACCGACAGCGGCAACAACAACGTATCGAGCAACGCACTCGCCGGCAGATCCACACCGGGATAAGCCGGCGCCTCGGCACCAAATCGGTCCTTGGCGCAGCAACCGCCATTCATTGCATACAAATCCAACCGCGTGCCGGCATACACCACCGGCGCGCCAGGTTGCGCCGCGTCCAACGTGCGCGCCGTGGCGCAGCCCGTCAGTTGCAGCGCCAGCACGATCAGCAGCGCCTTATTCATCGCTGCTCAAATGGTGTTCGCCCCAACGCGGCAGCATGTCCTGGGGAATGTTCAGCAGGTTGAGGATGCGCGCCACCACAAAATCCACCAGGTCATCGATGGTCTGCGGCTGGTGATAGAAACCCGGCGAGGCCGGCAAAATCGTCACGCCCATGTTCGACAGCTTGAGCATGTGCTCCAGGTGAATGCTCGAATACGGCGCTTCACGGGGCACCAGGATCAACTGGCGGCGCTCCTTCAAGGTCACGTCCGCTGCGCGCTCGATCAGGTTGTTGCAGGCACCCGTGGCAATCGCCGACAGGGTTCCGGTGGAACACGGCACTACCACCATCGCTGCCGGCGCACCCGAACCAGACGCCACGGGCGACATCCAGTCCTCTTTGCCATACACCTTGATCTGCCCCGCCGCCGCACCGGTGTATTCGGTGAGGAAGGCCTGCATCGTCTGTACCTTGGGCGGCAGCGCCACGTCGGTCTCGGTGGCCATCACCAGTTGCGCGGCCTTGGAGATCAGGAAGTGCACCTCACGGTCTTCACGCACCAGACAATCCAGCAGGCGCAAACCATAAGGCGCACCGGAGGCGCCGGTCATCGCCAGCGTGACGCGTTCCGGGCCACTCATTTCAGCGCCTCGGCCAGTTTGCCGTGCAGGCCACCAAAACCGCCGTTGCTCATGACCACCACGTGGGTGCCCGGCTTGGCCTGGTGCTTGACGTGTTCAATGATGCCTTCGATGGAGTCGCAGACGATGGACGGCACAGTGCACAGGGCAGCAATCGCCGGCAGGTCCCAACCGAGGTTGGCCGGCGCGTACCAGACCACTTGGTCGGCATCGTTGACGCTTTCCGGCAGGCCATCGCGGTGGGCACCGAGCTTCATGGAGTTGGAGCGCGGCTCGACAATCGCGATGATCGGCGCATCACCGACCCGTTTGCGCAGGCCATCCAACGTAGTAGCAATGGCCGTGGGGTGGTGGGCAAAGTCGTCATAAATGGTAATCCCATTCACATCAGCGACTTTTTCCATGCGGCGCTTTACGCTTTTGAAAGCGCTCAACGCTGCAATGCCCATGGACGGCACCACGCCTACATGCCGCGCAGCTGCGAGGGTGACCAAGGCGTTGGCGACGTTGTGCTGGCCGGTCATGTCCCATTCGACGATGCCTTGGGCTTGGCCTTCGAACAGCACTTCAAATCTGGAACCGTCTTCGCTGAGCAGCTTGACCTGCCACTGCCCGCCCGCGCCGGTGGTTTGCACCGGGGTCCAGCAGCCCATCTCGATCACACGCTGCAAGGCGGGTTCGGTGGTCGGGTGGATCACCAAGCCTTCGCTTGGAATGGTGCGCACCAAATGGTGGAACTGACGCTCGATGGCCGGCAGATCGGGGAAGATGTCGGCGTGATCGAATTCCAGGTTGTTCAGGATCGCCGTGCGCGGGCGGTAGTGAACGAACTTGGAGCGCTTGTCGAAGAAGGCGCTGTCGTATTCATCCGCCTCGATCACAAAGAACGGCGTATCGCCCAGGCGCGCCGACACCGAGAAGTTCTGCGGTACACCGCCGATCAGGAAGCCCGGGCTCATGCCCGCATGTTCCAGCACCCAGGCCAGCATGCTGCTGGTGGTGGTCTTGCCATGAGTGCCCGCAACCGCGAGTACCCAGCGGCCTTGCAGCACATGGTCGGCCAGCCACTGCGGGCCGGACACATAAGGCAAACCTTTATTGAGTACGTATTCGACCGCCGGGTTGCCACGCGACATAGCGTTGCCGATCACCACCAGGTCCGGGACCGGATCGAATTGCGATGGGTCGTAGCCTTGGGTCAGCTCGATGCCCTGGGCCTCGAGTTGCGTGCTCATGGGCGGATAGACATTGGCGTCGGAGCCTGTCACGTGATGGCCCAGCTCTTTGGCCAGTACTGCCATCGAGCCCATGAACGTGCCGCAAATACCGAGAATATGAATGTGCATAGTCGACCTCGTAAAACATCGAGGCAGGTTAGCGCAGGGGGGCGAAAATCGCACCCTTTAGCTGAGGGCGTGACGTGCGATGCCGTGCCTGCGCAGCTTTCTATACAGTGTGTTGCGGCTGACGCCCAGTTGCTCTGCCGTGTGCGTCATGTGCCAACGCTGTTGCTGTAAAGCAGTGAGCAATGCAAGGCGCTCGGCGTCTTCCAACGGCGATTCCATCGATTTGGCCTGCGTGACCGACACGGGTCGGGCCTGACGAATCTGCGCGGGCAAATCCTCCAGGCCGACACGCCCACCCTCACACAGCGCCACCAGGGTGCGCAGTACCGTGCGCAACTGCCGGACGTTACCCGGCCAGGCAAACGCCAACAACGCCCCACGCGCCGACGGGTCGAGGGCGACCGACTCACCATTGGCCTCCTGGGCCAGCAGGAAATCCAATAGCTGGGACTTATCGCTACGCTCGCGCAAAGGCGGCAAGCCGACTTCCAGGCCATTGAGCCGGTAATACAAATCTTCGCGGAAGCTGCCGTCCTGCACACGCTCCAGCAAATTCCGGTGGGTGGCGCTGATAATTCGTACGTTCACCGCCTGGGGCTCACCGCCGAGCGGGACAACCAGCCGATCCTCCAGCACCCTTAACAGCCGGGTTTGCAACGCCAGGGGCATGTCGCCGATTTCATCGAGGAACAGGGTGCCGCCGTCGGCTTGCTGCAACTTGCCTTGCATGCCCTCTTTGCGCGCACCGGTAAAGCTGCCGCCGCGATAGCCGAACAGCTCGCTCTCGATCAGGCTTTCCGGGATGGCGGCGCAATTGAGTGCGACGAACGCCTTGTCGGCACGTTGGCTGGCCAGGTGCACCGCCTTGGCGAAGGCTTCTTTGCCGGAACCGGTTTCGCCGTTGATCAACAACGGGACATCGCGTTCGAACACCCGCAGCGCCTTGCGAAAATCTTGTTGCAGCGTCGGATCGCCCAGGCAAATGCCGGGCAACGGCGCAGGCGCAGGCTTGATGAAAGGCGCCGGTACGCTGCGCACTTGCCCGCGCAATGCGGCAAACAGTTGTCGACCATCGCGGGTGCGCAATGGCCAACTGGCCGTGGCATTGGCGCTGGCGCGGCCGAGCAATTGATCCAGGGAACAGTCGAAAAACCCCTCCACAGGCTGTCCCAGCAAACCGCCCCGCAACTGCCCAAGCAGGTTCAGGGCACTTTGGTTCACTGCGCAAATTCGCCCTTCGCCATCGAACGCCAATAGCCCTTCACTGAACAGCCCCACCGACTCGGCCTGCAGGTGAAAACGCAGCAGCCAATGGTTTTCGAAATGGCGCAGGAAGTAACAACTCTCGATCATCTTCGCCGACAGGTTCACCAGCGCCATGGTGTGGAACTGGCTCTGGCGCGACACCGCCTCCCGCGCCGAGGACACATCCAACACCGCCAGCAGATCCCCATGAGGGTCGAACACCGGGCTCGCCGAGCAGGTCAGCCCGGTATGCCGGCCACGGAAGTGTTCGTCACGATGAATGGTCAGGGATTGGCGCTCCACCAGGCAGGTGCCGATGCCATTGGTACCTTCGCAGGCCTCGCTCCAATCCGCACCCAGCCACAACCCGGCGCGCTCGAAAATCTTGCGCTCGGACGGCGCGGTGACACAGTTGAGGATCACCCCGCGCGCATCCGTAAGCAACACCGCATGGCCGGCGCCCGAGAGCTGTTGATGCAAGCTGTTCATCTCGCTGCCGGCGATGTGCAGCACTTGCTGCAGACGCTCGCGGCTTTCCAGCAAGCGACCATGTTCAAGCACAGTGGGTGCAATGGTTTGCGCAGGGTCGAGGTGGTAGTCCTCCAGGCAACGCAGCCAGGAGCGGGCGATGGATGGATCGCTGGACGGGTCGCGGCCATGGGCCACGGTGAGGACTTGCTGGGCATGGCGACTGAAATGATCGTTGTGCATTTCTTATTATTCTCCCTGCGTGAGAACTGCCAGCATCCCCCAGCCATCCAGCCAATGCAATCCCAGGGCGACCCACCGGTCACAGGCTGTACCGTTTGTGGCACAAACTGTCACATCGCCTGTATCGCGCCTGCCACAGCAACGCCTTGCTACAAAGCCTAACCCGTTGATTTACCTGGCGGGCGAAGCGGTGGCCCAACCTTTGCTCTACGCTTTGTAAGCGCAGCAGCGCTGCACTCCGAATAAACATAAAAGCCAGGAGATACCCACCATGCGTTACGCACACCCCGGTACTGAAGGCGCCATCGTTTCGTTCAAGGCCAAGTACGGCAACTACATCGGTGGCGAGTTCGTTGCGCCGGTCGACGGCAACTATTTCACCAACACCTCGCCGGTCAATGGCAAGGCAATCGCCGAATTCCCGCGCTCCACCGCCAAAGACATCGACAAGGCCCTGGATGCCGCTCATGCCGCCGCCGACGCCTGGGGCAAGACCTCGGCCCAGGACCGCGCGCTGGTCCTGCTGAAAATCGCCGACCGCATCGAACAGAACCTCGAACTGCTGGCCATCACCGAAACCTGGGACAACGGCAAGGCCGTGCGTGAAACCCTCAACGCCGACATCCCACTGGCCGCCGACCACTTCCGCTACTTCGCCGGCTGCATCCGCGCCCAGGAAGGCACCAGCGCCGAAATCAACGAACACACCGCGTCCTACCACTTCCATGAACCGCTGGGCGTGGTCGGCCAGATCATCCCGTGGAACTTCCCGATCCTCATGGCCGCGTGGAAACTCGCGCCGGCCCTGGCCGCCGGTAACTGCGTGGTGCTCAAGCCCGCCGAGCAAACCCCGCTGGGCATCACCGTGCTGCTGGAGGTGATCGGAGACCTGTTGCCACCTGGCGTGTTGAACGTGGTTCAAGGCTTCGGCAAAGAAGCCGGCGAAGCCCTCGCCACCAGCAAGCGCATTGCCAAGATTGCCTTCACCGGCTCGACGCCCGTCGGCTCGCACATCATGCATGCGGCGGCCGAGAACATCATTCCGTCCACCGTGGAACTGGGCGGCAAGTCGCCGAACATCTTCTTCGCCGACATCATGAAAGCCGAGCCATCCTTTATCGAGAAAGCCGCTGAAGGCTTGGTGCTGGCGTTCTTCAACCAGGGTGAAGTGTGCACCTGCCCTTCCCGTGCGCTGGTGGAAGAGTCGATCTACGACGACTTCATGAAAGTCGTGATGAAGAAAATCGAGTCGATCAAACGCGGCGACCCGCTGGACACCGACACCATGGTCGGCGCCCAGGCGTCCGAGCAGCAGTTCGACAAGATCCTGTCCTACCTGGAAATCGCCAAAGGCGAAGGCGCGCAACTGCTGACCGGCGGCAAGGTTGAGAAGCTCACCGGCGACATGGCCGGCGGCTATTACATCCAGCCGACCCTGCTCAAGGGCACCAACGAAATGCGCGTATTCCAGGAAGAAATCTTCGGCCCGGTGGTGAGCATCACCACCTTCAAGGACGAAGCCGAAGCCCTGGCAATTGCCAACGACACCGAGTTCGGCCTGGGCGCCGGCGTGTGGACCCGCGACATCAACCGCGCCTACCGCATGGGCCGCGCGATCAAGGCGGGCCGCGTGTGGACCAATTGCTATCACCTGTACCCGGCGCATGCCGCGTTTGGTGGTTACAAGAAGTCCGGCGTGGGCCGTGAGACGCACAAGATGATGTTGGATCACTATCAGCAGACCAAGAACTTGCTGGTGAGTTACGACATTAATCCACTCGGGTTCTTCTGACCCTCTCGTGGGCACCGGTCCACCGGTGCCCACGCCTGTTCGCGCTCAACCAAAACAATAAGAACGGACGGTACTTCTCATGCCTAGCGAACCTACTGGATCCTCCGTCGACTTCGAAAAAGTCGACTCTCAATACTTCCAACAACGCGAACTGAAAAAAGGCGCCGCCGGCTGGGTGTTGCTGGTCGGCCTCGGCGTTGCCTACGTGATCTCCGGCGACTACGCCGGCTGGAACTTCGGCCTGGCCCAAGGCGGCTGGGGCGGGATGTTCCTCGCCACATTGCTGATGGCCACCATGTACCTATGCATGTGTTTTTCCCTGGCCGAACTATCTTCCATGATTCCTACCGCTGGCGGCGGCTACGGTTTCGCCCGCAGCGCATTCGGGCCGTGGGGCGGGTTCCTCACGGGCACTGCGATCCTGATCGAATACGCCATCGCCCCCGCTGCCATCGCGGTGTTTATCGGCGCGTATTGCGAGTCGCTGTTCGGTATCGGGGGCTGGATGATTTACCTGGCGTTCTACATCATCTTTATCGGCATCCACATTTTTGGCGTGGGCGAAGCCCTGAAGTTGATGTTTGTGATCACCGCCGTGGCCGCAATTGCATTGGGTGTGTTCCTGGTCGCGATGGTGCCGCACTTCAATGTCGCCAACCTGTTGGACATTCCGGTGACCGAGGCCAAGGGCGCCAGCACTTTCCTGCCGTTTGGCTATGTAGGTGTGTGGGCCGCAATTCCCTATGCCATCTGGTTCTTCCTCGCGGTAGAGGGTGTGCCCCTGGCCGCCGAAGAAACCAAGAACCCAAAACGCGACCTGCCTCGCGGCCTGATCGGCGCCATTGTGGTGCTGACCAGTTTTGCCCTGCTTATCCTCGTGATTGCACCGGGCGGCGCGGGTACTTACGCGCTGATCAAATCCGGCAACCCGCTGGTTGAAGCACTGGCATTGTCTTACGGCGGCTCGACCTGGATGGGCAGTTTCGTCAACCTGGTCGGCCTGGCGGGCCTGATCGCGAGCTTTTTCTCGATCATCTACGCCTATTCGCGGCAGATCTTCGCACTGTCCCGCGCCGGCTACCTGCCGCGCAAACTGTCCCAGACCAATAAAAGCAAGGCGCCGGTACTGGCCTTGGTGATCCCCGGCATCATCGGCTTTGGCTTGTCGCTGACCGGCCAGGGTGACCTGCTGATTCTGGTGGCGGTGTTTGGCGCAACCATTTCCTACGTGCTGATGATGGCCGCGCACATCACCCTGCGCATCCGTCGCCCCAAAATGGACCGTCCGTACCGCACACCGGGCGGCATCTTTACCTCCGGCGTTGCGCTGGTGCTGGCCTGCGTGGCCGTGGTAGCGGGCTTTCTGGTGGATCCACGGGTGGTGATTGGCGCCGCGATCATCTATGGAGTATTAATTGCTTACTTTGCTTTCTACAGCCGGCATCACTTGGTAGCAGGCACGCCTGAAGAAGAATTCGCGGCGATCCAGGCCGCAGAGGCCGCCTTGCACTAACTGCCGTAAACCTCGACGCGGGCAGCCGCCCGCGTCGTCAAGGAGACACTGTATGGCAAGCTTTTCCCACGCGGTCGGTGCACAAACCTACCGTTTTGACAGCCTCAAGGATGTGATGGCCAAGGCCAGCCCCGCGCGTTCCGGGGACTTTCTGGCCGGCGTCGCCGCACAGAACGACGGTGAACGGGTGGCGGCGCAGATGGCGCTGGCAAATATCCCGCTGAAGCACTTCCTGCAAGAAGTGCTGATCCCCTACGAAAGCGACGAAGTCACCCGCCTGATCATCGACACCCACGATAGACAAGCGTTTGCCGCGGTCAGCCACTTGACCGTGGGCGGTCTGCGCGACTGGTTGCTCAGCGATGCGGCCGACGAACATTCCTTACGCGCCTTGGCGCCAGGTCTGACACCAGAGATGGCCGCCGCCGTGTCCAAGATCATGCGCGTACAGGACCTGGTGCTTGTGGCGCAGAAGATCCGCGTGGTCACGCAATTTCGCGGCACTATGGGCCTGCGCGGGCGTTTATCCACACGCCTGCAACCGAACCATCCTACAGACGAACCGGCGGGCATCGCCGCGAGCATTCTGGACGGCCTGCTTTACGGCAACGGTGACGCCATGATCGGCATCAACCCGGCCACCGACAGCATCGCCTCGATCTGCGCCATGCTGGAGATGCTCGACGCGATCATTCAGCGCTATGAGATTCCGACCCAGGCTTGCGTACTCACCCACGTCACCACCTCCATCGAGGCCATCAACCGTGGCGTGCCGCTGGATCTGGTATTCCAGTCGATCGCCGGCACTGAGGCGGCCAACGCCAGTTTCGGCATCAGCCTGAGCGTGTTGCAGGAAGGCTACGAGGCGGGCTTAAGCCTCAATCGCGGCACGTTGGGCCAGAACTTGATGTATTTCGAGACCGGCCAGGGCAGCGCCTTGTCGGCCAATGCGCACTTTGGCGTCGACCAACAAACCTGCGAGACCCGCGCCTACGCGGTAGCCCGACATTTCAAACCGTTTCTGGTGAATACCGTCGTAGGATTTATCGGTCCGGAGTACCTCTACAACGGCAAGCAGATCATCCGCGCCGGCCTCGAAGACCACTTCTGCGGCAAGCTGCTCGGCGTGCCCATGGGTTGCGACATCTGCTACACCAACCACGCCGAAGCCGACCAGGACGACATGGACACCCTGCTGACCCTACTGGGCGTGGCCGGGATCAACTTCATCATGGGCATCCCCGGCTCCGACGATATCATGCTCAACTACCAGACCACTTCGTTCCACGACGCGCTCTACGCCCGGCAAACATTGGGTTTAAAACCGGCGCCGGAGTTTGAACAGTGGCTGGCAAAAATGGGTATCTTCACGCAAGCCGACGGCAAGGTGCACTTCGGCAACAGCCTGCCACCGGCCTTTCGCCAAGCTTTGGCGCAACTGGGATGAAGGAGCCGCCCGTGCAACTCGACCTGCCTGACAACCCCTGGCTGGAACTGCGCCGCCTGACCCCGGCGCGCATTGCCCTGGGCCGCACCGGCACCAGCATTCCTACCAATGCGCAGCTGGATTTTCAGTTTGCCCACGCCCAGGCGCGGGACGCGGTGCATTTACCTTTTGACCATGCGGGCCTCAGCAGCCAGCTGGCCGAGCGCGGGCGTGAATCGCTGTTGCTGCACAGTGCCGCTGCCGACCGACACAGCTACCTGCAACGCCCGGACTTGGGTCGGCGCCTGAGTGATGAATCCGCCCAAGCGCTGCGCGACCATGCGTCAGCCAACCCCGGCGGCGTGGATTTAGCCGTGGTGGTGGCCGATGGTTTATCCGCCCTGGCCGTGCATAAACATACCCTGCCCTTTCTGACACGCATGGAAGAACAAACCCACGGGGAAGGTTGGTCCTTGTCGCCGGTCATCCTGGTGGAACAAGGCCGCGTGGCGGTGGCCGATGAAATCGGGCAATTGCTTGGTGCCAAGATGGTGGTGATCCTGATCGGCGAACGGCCGGGGCTCAGTTCACCGGACAGCCTGGGGCTGTACTTCACCTACAACCCCAAGGTCGGCCTCACCGACGCCTATCGCAATTGCATCTCCAATGTGCGCCTGGAAGGCCTGAGCTATGGCATGGCCGCCCACCGTTTGCTGTACTTGATGCGAGAGGCGTGTCGTCGCCAGCTGTCGGGGGTCAATCTCAAGGACGAGGCGCAGGTCCAGACCATTGAATCGGAAGATCCGGACCTGATGAAAGGCAATTTCCTGCTCAGTTCACCGGATGACTGATCGCGGCACGATTGCGCTTTTTCGCGCCATTAGGCAGCATCGAGTCACGGCCGCTTGTGTGGTCATACCCCATTTGGAAGTTGAGGCCTGGCATGCGGATTACTCAAGCGACCCTGGAACACCTGGACCTGTTGACCCCGCTGTTCGTCAAATACCGTGAGTTCTACGGGGCCTTGCCCTTCCCGGATTCGTCACGGGCCTTTCTGGAGAAGCGCCTGCGCCGCAAGGAATCGGTGATTTACCTGGCTCTGGCGGATGATGACGACAAAAAACTGCTGGGCTTTTGCCAGCTGTACCCGAGCTTTTCGTCGTTGTCGCTCAAGCGGGTGTGGATCCTCAATGACATCTATGTGGCTGAAGACGCACGCCGGCAACTGGTGGCGGATAACCTGATGCGCACGGCGAAAAAAATGGCCAAGGAGACCCACGCGGTACGGTTGCGGGTATCGACCAGCAGCGACAATGAAGTGGCGCAGAAGACCTATGAGTCGATTGGGTTTCGCGAAGATACGGAGTTCAAGAACTACGTATTGCCGATCAGCGAAGACTGAACACCCCCATCACCTGCAGGAGCCGGCTTGCCGGCGATAGCATCACCTCGGTCTCACTGCTACACCGAGGCGCCTGCATCGCTGGCAAGCCAGCGCCTACAGGTGAGCAGCGACCGCCGCGGCATTGCGACATCCCCCGCTACAAAACCAACACGCTTTTCACCGCTCAATCCGTATAATGCGGACCTTTCAGGGTTGTAAGAATTGCGGCATACACTTGTAGCCTTATTACCCGAGCTTCCGCACAGGCCTGCTGAGCCGGGCCATTCACACAGGTGCCATCCATGGATTTCAACCCGCTCGACCTTATCCTGCATCTCGACGTCTACCTCGACCTGCTGGTAACCAATTACGGTCCGTGGATCTACGCCATTCTGTTCCTGGTCATCTTTTGCGAAACCGGCCTGGTGGTCATGCCGTTCCTGCCGGGTGATTCGTTGCTGTTCATCGCCGGCGCCGTGGCCGCAGGCGGCGGCATGGACCCGGTGCTGCTGGCCGGCCTGCTGATGCTGGCGGCGATCCTGGGCGACAGCACCAATTATGTAATTGGACGAACGGCAGGAGAACGCTTGTTCAGCAACCCGAACTCGAAAATCTTCCGCCGCGACTACCTGCAAAAGACCCACGACTTCTATGACAAGCACGGCGGCAAAACCGTAACCCTGGCGCGCTTCCTGCCGATCCTGCGCACCTTCGCGCCGTTCGTTGCCGGCATCGCGAAAATGCCCTACCCGCGCTTCTTCGGCTTCAGCGTATTCGGCACCATCCTGTGGGTCGGTGGCCTGGTGACCCTGGGTTACTTCTTCGGCAACGTGCCCTTTATCAAGAAAAACCTGTCGCTGCTGGTGGTGTTCATCATCCTGCTCTCGCTGGTGCCGATGATCATTGGTGTGTTCCGCAGCCGGTTTGGCCGCACATCCTCCGAAGCCAAGCCGCAGTAACCTGCGATGTGGTCCCTCAGCGCCTGGCGTCGCCGGCGCTTGCTGGCCAAGCACCCGATTGCCGAAGACACCTGGCAGCGGGTGCGCCACCACCTGACCTTCCTCGACGGCATCAGTGCCGAGCAGGACCAGTGGCTGCGCGAAGCCTGCGTGGTGTTTCTTGCGGAAAAACACCTGACCGCCCTGCCCGGCGTCGAACTGCACCAGGAACAACGCCTGCTGCTCGCCGCCCAGGCGCAACTGCCGCTGATGAATCTGGGTGACCTCGACTGGTACCAGGGCTTCCACGAAATCGTGCTGTACCCCGACGACTTCGTCAGCCCGCAGCGCCATCGCGACAGCAGTGGCATCGAACACGAATGGGACGGCGAACACAGCGGCGAAGCCTGGCAACAGGGCCCGGTGATCCTCGCCTGGCCCGGTGTGCTGGCCAGTGGCAACTGGGAAGGCTACAACCTGGTCATTCACGAACTGGCACACAAGCTCGACATGCTCAACGGCGACGCCAACGGCTTGCCGCCGCTGCACAACGACATGCGCGTGCAGGAATGGGCCAGCGTGATGCAGAGCGCCTACGACGACCTCAACCGTCAGCTGGACGCCAACCCGGACGCCGAGACTGAGATCGACCCCTACGCCGCCGAAAACCCGGCTGAATTCTTTGCCGTCACCAGCGAATATTTTTTCAGCGCCCCGGATTTGCTGGTCAGCCACTATCCCCAGGTGTACGCGCAACTCAGCCGCTTCTATCGCCAGGATCCGCTGGCCCGCCTCACCCAACTGCAAGCCAGCGACCCGCGCTACCAGCCACAAGACGAATGACCGTACGACGTCTGGCGCGTGGCATCGGCGTCAGAATGTGCCTATAATCGCCGCCACTTTTAGGCCAATCCGGCCATGTTTAATGGCCAATTAACGGGGGCAACGCCCAATGAGCTACAGCAAGATTCCGGCTGGCAAAGACCTGCCGAACGACATCTACGTCGCCATCGAGATTCCGGCCAACCACGCGCCGATCAAATACGAAATCGACAAAGACAGCGACTGCCTGTTCGTTGACCGTTTCATGGCCACCCCGATGTTCTACCCGGCCAACTACGGTTTCATCCCCAACACCCTGGCCGACGACGGTGACCCCCTCGACGTGCTGGTCGTAACCCCTTACCCGGTTACCCCAGGCTCGGTAATCCGCGCGCGCCCAGTCGGCATCCTGAACATGACCGACGACGGCGGCGGCGATGCCAAAGTTATCGCAGTGCCACACGACAAGCTGTCCCAGCTGTACGTGGACGTGAAGGAATACACCGACCTGCCGCCCCTGTTGCTGGAGCAGATCAAACACTTCTTCGAGAACTACAAAGACCTCGAAAAAGGCAAATGGGTGAAGATCGACGGTTGGGGCAACGCAGATGCCGCCCGCGCCGAGATCCTGAAGTCGGTCGCTGCCTACAAAGGCTGATACCCGCTCCTCATTGCCCCGGCAATTGAAAAAGCCCCGATCATTCGGGGCTTTTTTGTGGGAAAAATTAAACAGCAAGTTCAATTATTTATAGAAGATGTTTAATTTAAGTTTTAATCCGACGTATCAGACTACAACTAAGCAAAGACCTACATGACCAACTCAACGCATGGTTTATTTGATCTGTTTTCCCGGTCAGTAAGCTTTGTGTTTATGAATACATCAGGTGATCGTTTAAAAGCGCTACTGCGGGAAGTCCATCTTTCCGCCTCCGACTTCGCCAAGAACCGCGGCGTCACGCCTCAACACGTGAACAACTGGTTCAAGCGCGGTGTACCCATGGGCCGACTCAACGAGATCGCAGAACTGCTGTGCATCTCCAGCCGTTGGCTGCGCACCGGCGAAGGCCCCAAACACCCACCGGCCAACTTCCTGCTGGAAGGCCCGACGACCCGAAAAGGACTGCCCACCACCCGCGAAGGAAGCGGCAAATACCTCACAGGCCCCGCCTGTCATCCAGAAAAAATCGACGTGGAGATCGACCTCCACCCCTCATTCATCTCCACCGAACGCATCCGCGTCACCCTGCACATCCTGCAAGCCCTCACCGTCAAACCCGACCGCGCCCTGTGCGCCTACATGGTCGACAACAGCATGATCGACATCATCCAACAAGGCGCCACCCTCGCCATCGACCGAGGCCGCACCCAAATCATCGACGGCGAGATCTATGCCGTAGAACACGACGGCATGCTGCGCATCAAATACCTCTACAACCGACCTGGCGGTGGGTTGAGGATGCGTAGCCACAATGCCGGTGAACATCCCGACGAGTACCTGACGTACGAGCAACGGTTTGAGCAGAACTTCCAGATTGTGGGGTGGGTGTTCTGGTGGTCCACGCTGAATAACCGCCGCCCGCCCGTGCCGCTGGATGAGCATTTATTGGGCTGGGACGGCTCTAAATCGGATCCGGAGGTGGGCATTTGAGGTGAATATGGGTATCATGCGCCGCACATTTGGCAGGGGGTGGCTTTAGGCTATTCACCCTGCTCGGCGATGCGGAGGAGTTCCCGCTGATGCCCCTACTATTCAGCCCGACGCAACGTGGGCTGAGCGATTTGAAGGCTGGTGAGGCTTGTCAAAAACAAGCTGAAGCAGTCCCCGAGAAGCCGGCCACAAGCCGGCTTTTTAATGTCTGCAAGAAACCCAAGTCAATTGTCCAACAGGCTATTGGACAATTGAATGACCCAAAGCGGGCAGTTTAGCTAGGCTGCAAACACTCCACCGCCCGATCCGCCACCATCTTCGCCAACTCCACCAAATGCATCACCGCCCTCTGTGGCGCACCCAGCGGTTCCCCAAGTACCTGCGACGTAGCCACCGCACACTGCAGCAACTCCGCCACACGCACCCAGGCATCCTCAAAGCTCAGTTCTTCATTGACTACAAATGGGTTGGCTGCACGCGACGAGCGTGAATCCGAACAATCGTTATCCATAGCAAAACCTCTAGCGGTAAGTGAATACCACCGTCTTTTCGCGACTAAACGAGTAGAGGTGGCGGCTGTACGCAGGTTAGTCGACCGGCCGCTAGGCACCGGCGCACCCGGAGGTGCCCTGCGCACAGCCACCATAAAGTGCAGGTGAGAAGACACCTGTCTTTGGGATGGCGCGTGCGCCTAGCGAAGTCCGGGCGACTAAACCCGATCACTGAATAAACCAATGACGACCCGCAGCCTAGTCACGCACTCCCGCTGGCGCAATGCGCTTGGGATTCTCTCGGAAACGTCCTTCAAATGAAAGGGACTGATACTGCTGGCCCTCCAACCATTGTCACCTCTGAGTTGACGGTATTACCGGTTTCACCCGATTTATCCCCCGACCCCCACCCATTAATCTGTGCCCATGTTGAACGCAACGCCCAACCAACCTAAACATAAAAGGATTCAACCATGAGCACTGCAACCTACAACCGCCTCAACAAAGACGACGCCATTGTTCTGCTGGTCGACCACCAGACCGGCCTGATTTCCCTGGTGCAGGACTTCTCGCCCAACGAGTTCAAGAACAACGTGCTGGCCCTGGCCGACCTGGCCAAGTTCTTCAACCTGCCGACTATCCTCACCACCAGCTTCGAGCAAGGCCCAAATGGCCCGCTGGTGCCAGAGCTGAAAGAGATGTTCCCGGACGCGCCCTACATCGCCCGCCCAGGCCAGATCAATGCGTGGGACAACGAAGATTTCGTCAAGGCGATCAAGGCCACTGGTCGTAAGCAGATCATCATTGCGGGCGTGGTGACGGATGTGTGCGTGGCGTTCCCGACCTTGTCGGCGCTGGCGGAAGGGTTTGAGGTGTTTGTGGTGACCGATGCATCGGGCACGTTCAATACCACGGTGCAGCAGGCGGCGTGGAGCCGGATGACGCAAGCGGGTGCGCAGTTGATGAACTGGTTCTCGGTGGCGTGTGAGTTGCACCGCGACTGGCGCAACGATATCGAAGGCCTGGGGAACCTGTTGTCCCAGCGCATTCCCAACTATCGCAACTTGATGAATGGTTACTCGGCGTTGACGGCGCGTAAGGACTAACTCAACTGCTGCACACACTAAGCCTGCCTTAAAACGCAGGCTTTTTTTGGTTAACTAGCAATGCGCCATTAGCACACTCGCCCTAATTGTGACGGCACCGCCTCACCACTAAAGTCCTTCGCTTATTTCGAGCCTCAAGGAAGGACGCTATTGAATACCTTAACCAAAGTCGGACGCTGCCTGGCACTGCTGCCCGTCTTGCTGATCAACACAACGTCGGTAGTGGCCGATGAAGAAACACCGATCGGCGACTGGTCGATCATCTACGGCAGCGGCCGCGCCCATAAAAATGTGATGTATGTGGCCGACCGTACCTCCGTGGTGCCGTCGAACCACAACAAGGGCGCGAAACTGGTGGCCGTCACGGTGGTGTATGAAGAACCGGGCAAGCCGATGATCGATGTGTACAACATCGAAGTGCAGTGCTCCACGCGCAAGGTGCGCTTTCTCAATGGCCAGTCGGTTGCACCGTTTTCCTACACCCTTACGCACTTGAAAGTCTCCAACACGTGGCAGACGCCAAAGGAGTTCTGGCTCGACCGCACGCTCGCGTATGTCTGCGAACCGGGCAAGAGCAAGGACACCATCGCCATGGGCAAGATGACCCACCTGCAGATGATCCAGACCACCAAGGCCATGTTCGAGCAGTTGGGGCCGACTCAGGAGAAGAGCCAGATGATCGATGACCTCGACGACATGCTGGGCAACAAGCGCTGAGCAACACTCACCTACAAGAAGGATTCACGATGCCTACATGGACAAGGCTGTTGCTGGCTGGGCTTTTGTTGCCCGCCGTGCTGTTTATAAACGGGTGTCACTTGATTGCACAGTCGCGCTGGGAAGGCCGTGACGTGCAAGAGGCGCTGGATTTATTCGGCAAGCCCGACTCGATGAAGAAGCAGAATGCGCCCAATGGCGACACGCAGGTGGTGATGACCTGGCACAAATCCTCTTCATGGACGACCACTGAAGCCGCCGGGACTTCAATGAATCACACCGGGAACGGGATGGTGTACACGGAGTATTACCAGCAGGTCGGGCACAGTTCGGATTGCAAGCTGGAAGCCACGGTGGATAAGGCGAAGAAGATCGTGCTGTTCCGGATTGAGGATGGCCGGATCCTGCATGGCAAGTGCCTGAATGTGCCATTTGTGCCGGGGTATATTCCGCCGGGGTTTTGAGGCTATCAGTCGGTTTTAACCCGCCAGCTCCCGCTCGATCTGCTCGATGCTTGGCAGGCTGGTTCGCAGCTCTGCGGGCAACGACTCAACCAGTTGATATTCCGCTACACCAATCGGTCGATTGTTATCGCGCAACGCATATTCGGCGACGACTTCGTTCTTGCTCTTGCACAACAGCAGGCCGATGGTGGGCCCATCTTGTGGATGTTTAAGCTGGGCATCGACGGCAGCCAGATAAAAGCTCAGCTTCCCCAGGTGCTCGGGTTTGAACGTGCCGGCTTTCAGTTCGATGACCACATAGCAGCGTAGCTTCACGTGATAGAACAGCAGATCGACAAAGAACTCATCGCCTCCGACATCCAGCAGTACTTGCTGGCCGACAAAGGCGAAACCGGCGCCCAGCGCCAACAAAAAGTCGGTGACGTGCTTGATCAAGGCGTTTTCTATGTCGCGCTCCTGCGCGTCCAGGGCCAGGCTGAGGAAGTCAAAACGGTAAGGGTCTTTCAGCGACTCACGCGCCAGGTCGGATTGTGGTTTGGGCAGGTGGGTCTCGAAGTTGCTGACCGCCTTGCCACTGCGCTCCAACAAGCGGTTTTCGATTTGCATCACCAGCGAGTTACGCGACCAGTTGTTCTCTATCGCCTGGGCTATGTACCAGCGGCGGGTTTCGGGGCCGGGGAGTTTGTCGAGCAACACCACATTGTGGCCCCAAGGCAATTGTGCAGCAGCCTGTTGCACAAATTCAGCATCTGGCCACGCCTCGGCAAAAGCACGCATGTACTTGAGATTACGCGGCGAAAAACCCTTCATTCGGGGAAAGGCCGCACGCAAATCCTGGGCAAGTCGATCTATGACTTTGCTGCCCCAGCCCTGCTCCGCCTGGCGGGTCAAAATGTCGTGGCCGATCTGCCAATAGAGCAATACCAATTCCCGATTCACTGCCAGTGTTGCGCGCTGTTGCGCCGCATGAATACGGCCTTTCAGGTCGGTCAGCCAGTCACTGTAGCCCGCTGGAGGTGTAGTCAAGCCGATACAGGGTTCGCTCATGCCATGTCACTCTGGATTTTTGAGGCAGGCTAGTCAGGCACATTGACTGTCACAAGGGGCGAAGGTCGTTCCAAGAAGGACCCTTCAATAACTACAGAAACGTCCTGCTGGCCATTGCGGACTACTGACTTGACTCTCCCCTATACAGCAGCCTTTACCCTGGAACGCCCTGTTCAGGACCTCCCCATGACCCCGCGTACCCTGGTGATCCTCGGCCATCCTTCCGCCTCCAGCTTTTGTTCAGCCCTGGCCGATACCTACATCCAGGCGGCAAAAAACGCCGGCCATGAAGTACGTGTCGTACGCTTGGGCGACTTGGCTTTCGACCCCGTCCTTCATCACGGTTACACCCAGATTCAGCCGCTGGAGCCCGACCTGCTCAGCGCGCAATCCGACATTCTCTGGGCCACTCACCTGACATTTATTTTCCCGATCTGGTGGGGTGGCATCCCGGCGTTGATGAAGGGTTTTATCGACCGAATCTTCCTACCCGGTTTTGCCTTTAAATACCGAGCGGGCAAGGCTTTTCCTGACAAACTGCTCCACGGCCGAACGGCACATTTACTGGTGACCCTGGACACGCCGCCATGGTATTACCGTTGGTTCTATCGCATGCCGGGCATTCACCAGATGCGCAAGACCACGCTGGGGCTTTGTGGTGTCAAGACTGCAAAGACGCTGCTGTTCGGGCCGGTGTTGGGCTCCACTGCGGCGCAGCGGGATACATGGCTGAAACAGGTCGGCGCTTTAACGGAAAAAAGGAGTTTTCATGTACATCGGCAAAGCCGCGCAGTTGTCGGGCACGACCATCAAGGCGATTCGTCACTATGAGGCAATTGGGCTGCTGCCTGCGCCACAGCGTCAGGGCCAATACCGGGTCTATTCGGCGCAAAACGTTGAGCTGCTGATGTTTATCAAGTGCGCGCAGCAATTGGGGTTCAAGCTCAAGGAGTTGCAGGAAATTCTTGCAGGCCACATAGGCGATGTATTGCCCTGGGAGCGGGCGGACCAGGCAATCGCAGACAAGAAGCAGGAACTAGCCCTGAAAATTGCCGCGCTACAGGAAATGCACGTGGGATTGCAGACATTTCAAGCACAGTTGAAAACATCACAAGAACAGTGCTCGTCAATGGCGCAAAGATCCTGACCGGCGGTGAGCCGAATAAAATGGGTATTCGGCTCATTTGATGAGCCGAATAGGGCGCTTATTCGGCTCACCGCCTGAACACCCTCCCCCACTCATTTGCCCAGAATCCCCATGTCTGCTAGTGTCGCGCCGGTTTACCGTCTACCGGAATAGCCGCCATGGCCCGCAAAAAAGTTGCACTCGATTTCGAACAATCCCTCGCCGACCTGCAAACCCTGGTCGAGCGTCTGGAGAACGGCGAGTTGTCGCTGGAAGACTCGTTGACGGCGTTTGAGCAAGGCATCGGCCTGACCCGCGACTGCCAGAGCGCCTTGGCGCAGGCGGAGCAGAAGGTGCAGGTGCTGCTGGAACGTGACGGGGAGTTGGCCGAAGAACCTTTCGATGCGGAACAGCCCGAATGATCGACGCGTATCAGGCCAGTAGCCAAGCCCGGGTCAATGCGGCGTTGGAACCCTTGTTTGTTGCGCCAAGCCCCGAACTCAAGCGTCTTTACGAAGCCATGCGCTACAGCGTGATGAATGGTGGCAAGCGCGTGCGTCCGTTGCTTGCGTATGCGGCGTGCGAAGCTTTGGGCGCAGACGCCGAGCAGGCCAATGGCGCGGCCTGTGCGGTGGAGTTGATCCACGCCTATTCCCTGGTGCATGACGATTTGCCGGCGATGGACGACGACGATTTGCGTCGCGGCCAGCCAACCACCCATAAAGCCTTTGATGAAGCCTGCGCGATCCTCGCCGGTGACGGCCTGCAAAGCCTGGCGTTCAGCGCACTACTGGACCCGACGCTGAGCAGCGTCAACGCCGAGATCCGTTTGCGCATGCTCACGGCGCTGGCCGTGGCAGCGGGTCCGGCCGGCATGGTGGGTGGCCAGGCCATCGACTTGGGTTCGGTCGGCCAGAAGCTCGATCAACAAGCCCTGGAGTACATGCACCGCCACAAGACCGGCGCCTTGATCGAAGCCGCCGTGCATCTGGGCGCGCTGGCCAGTGGGCGTGCCGAAGGCGCTCAATTGACGGCGTTGAGGACCTACGCGCTGGCCATCGGCCTGGCGTTCCAGGTGCAGGACGATATTCTCGACGTAGAAAGTGACACGGCCACCCTGGGCAAACGCCAAGGCGCCGATATCGCACGGGACAAACCGACGTATCCGGCACTGCTTGGGCTGGAAGCCGCCAAGGCTTATGCCCTGGAACTGCGTGACCAGGCCCTGAACGCCCTGCGACCTTTCGACGCGGCAGCAGAGCCACTGCGTGACTTGGCGCGGTATATCGTCGAACGTCGGCACTGATAACGGCGGCCTTTGCGGCCGCATATCGGCCAAGTTCGGTGCTCTGCGTGGGCAGTTTGCGATGCTTGAGGTAAACTGCCGCCTCTTCTATACCTATAACGATTCGCCTGATGCCCACGACGTTTCAAGAGATTCCCCGCAAGCGCCCGTCCACGCCCCTGCTTGACCGTGCTGTCACGCCGGTCGGCCTGCGTCGACTGGGTGAAGCCGAGCTGGAAACCCTGGCCGATGAGTTGCGCCTGGAATTGCTCTACACGGTCGGCCAGACCGGTGGGCATTTCGGTGCCGGCCTGGGCGTCATCGAGCTGACCATCGCCCTGCATTACGTATTCGATACCCCGGATGACCGGCTGGTGTGGGACGTGGGCCATCAGGCGTATCCGCATAAAATCCTCACGGGGCGCCGCGAGCAGATGGGCACCCTGCGCCAGAAGGACGGCATTGCCGCCTTCCCGCGCCGCGCCGAGAGCGAGTACGACACCTTTGGCGTCGGCCACTCCAGCACCTCCATCAGTGCCGCGCTGGGCATGGCGATTGCCGCCCGCCTGCAAGGCAGCGACCGCAAGGCGATTGCGGTCATTGGTGATGGCGCGCTGACCGCCGGCATGGCGTTCGAAGCGCTGAACCATGCGCCGGAAGTGGACGCCAACATGTTGGTGATCCTCAACGACAACGACATGTCGATCTCGCGCAATGTCGGTGGCCTGTCCAATTACCTGGCCAAGATCCTCTCCAGCCGCACCTACGCCAGCATGCGCGAAGGCAGCAAGAAGGTGCTCTCGCGTCTGCCTGGCGCGTGGGAAATTGCCCGCCGTACCGAAGAATATGCCAAGGGCATGCTGGTACCCGGCACCCTGTTCGAAGAGCTGGGCTGGAACTACATCGGCCCGATCGACGGCCACGACCTGCCCACCCTGATCGCTACGCTGCGCAACATGCGTGACCTCAAGGGCCCGCAGTTCCTGCATATCGTCACCAAAAAAGGCAAAGGCTTCGCCCCGGCGGAAGTCGACCCGATCGGCTACCACGCCATCACCAAGCTGGAACCGCTGGACGCTCCCGCCGCTGCGCCGAAAAAGGCCAGCGGGCCGAAGTATTCCGGTGTGTTTGGCGAATGGCTGTGCGACATGGCCGCCGCCGACCCGCGCCTGGTAGGCATTACCCCGGCGATGAAGGAAGGCTCCGACCTGGTGGCCTTCAGCGAGCGTTTCCCGCTGCGCTACTTCGATGTGGCGATTGCCGAACAGCACGCGGTGACCTTCGCCGCCGGCATGGCCTGTGAAGGCGCCAAGCCGGTGGTGGCGATCTACTCCACCTTCCTGCAGCGCGGTTACGATCAGTTGGTACATGACGTGGCGGTGCAGAACCTCGACGTACTGTTCGCCATCGACCGCGCTGGTTTGGTGGGCGAAGACGGCCCGACCCACGCCGGCAGCTTCGACTTGTCATACCTGCGCTGCATCCCCGGCATGCTGGTGATGACACCGAGCGACGAGAACGAACTGCGCAAGATGCTCAGCACCGGCCACCTGTACAACGGCCCGGCGGCTGTGCGTTACCCGCGCGGCAATGGCCCGAATGCAGTGATCGAGAAAGACCTTGAGCCTATCGAGATCGGCAAGGGCATCGTGCGTCGCCAAGGCAGCAAGACTGCGTTCCTGGTGTTCGGCGTGCAACTGGCGGAAGCGCTGAAAGTAGCCGAGAAAATCGACGCTACCGTGGTCGACATGCGCTTCGTGAAACCGCTGGATGAAGACCTGGTGCGTGAGATTGCCGGCAGCCATGAGCTGCTGGTGACCGTCGAAGAAAACGCCATCATGGGCGGTGCCGGTGCGGCCGTCAGCGAGCTCCTGGCGCGGGAGAATATCCTCAAGTCGGTGCTGCACCTGGGCTTGCCGGATGTGTACGTCGAACACGCCAAGCCGGCGCAGATGCTGGCGGAATGCGGGTTGGATGAGGTCGGCATCGAAGCGTCAGTGCGCGAGCGCATGGCACTACTCGGCCCGTAACACCCCGAACACTTGTAGGAGCTGGCTTGCCAGCGATAGCGGCCGCACATTCAACATCAGTGTGTCAGACAGACCGCCATCGCCGGCAAGCCGGCTCCTACAACGCTATGGACAGCCTATGAATCGTCTGCACTTTGCCCTGCCCTTTCTTCTTCTGCCTGCCACCGACCTGCTCGCCGACACCCGCGACGACGCCTTGAAACTCCCCGATGTGGTCATCAGCGCCAACCGGCAGGTCCAGTCCCGCAACGACAGCAGCGCCGCCAACACCGTCTTCACCCGCGACGATATCGACCGCCTGCAACCCACCAGCGTGACTGACCTGCTCAGCCGCGTGCCTGGCGTACAAGTCGCGCCGACCGGTGGCCGTGGCAGCCTGCCGGGGATTTATATCCGTGGCACCAAATCCGCACAAAGCCTGGTGCTGGTGGACGGCCAGCGCATCGCCAACACCACTTCCGGCGACAGCGGCCTGCAGTACCTGAACGTCGATCAGATTGAACGGGTTGAAGTGCTGCGCGGCTCGCGCTCGGTGATCTATGGCAGCGATGCGATTGGCGGCGTGATCCAGGTGTTCACTCGACGTAATGCCGAGCAGGGTCTACAGCCGCGCTTGAAAATGGGCTTTGGCAGTCACCAAACCTGGGAGCGCAGCCTCGGTCTGTCCGGTGGCGATGAACACACGCGCTTCAACCTCGGCGCGAGCCTGGATGAGACCGCCGGAATTAACTCGACGCACACGTCATTTCCCAGCGATGGCGACCATGATGCCTACCGCAACCAGTCCATCAGCCTGAACCTTAGCCACGCCTTCAACGATGAGCTGGAAGCGGGTTTCAATCTGTTGGATAACCGTGGCAAGTCGGAGTACGACAACAGCTTCGGCCGCTACGACTTCGCCACCGGGCAAACGCTGGGGCAAAAGCCCTACACCGACTACACCGTGAGCAGCGCCAGCGGCTACGTGGATGCCAAACTCAACGAACGCTGGCAATCGCGCCTGGAACTGGGCCACAGCGAGAACCGCGATACCAAGCGCGACACCCTCAGTGACGATTTCAGCGTGTTCAACACCTACCGCGACTCGATCAACTGGCAGAACGATCTGACACTGAATGAGCAAAACAGCCTGATACTCGGCGGTGACTGGTACGAAGACCGCCTCCATGGCTCTACCACCTTTACCGAGAACAGCCGCTGGAACCGCGCAGCCTTTGTGCAGCATCGCTTCCACGGCGAAGGGTTTTCCACCGAGCTGGGCCTGCGGCGCGACCAGAACCAGCAGTTTGGCGGGCAGAACAGCTGGAGCGGCACCCTGACCTTACCGATCAACTCGGACAATGACCTGCTGCTGAGCTACAGCGAGGGCTTCCGCGCCCCTACGTTCAATGACTTGTACTACCCGGACGAATACGGCTTCAAGAACAGTAACCCTGACCTGAAGCCCGAAACCTCGAAAAGCTACGAAGTGCAATGGCGTAGCCAACTCAGCGACACCAGCCGCCTGGAAGCTTCGCTGTACCGCACCGATATCCAAGATGCGATCGTGTTCGGCAGCGACGGCCCGCAAAACGTCAGTTCGGCGCGCATCAACGGCTTCGAAGCCGCGCTCAAGCAAGAGCTGTTCGGCTGGCAAAGCAGCTTGGGACTGGCAATGATTGATCCACGAGACCGCGATTCCGGACGTACGCTGGCGCGTCGCGCCAGGCGCACCGTGAGCCTGGACCTGGATCGCCAATTCGACCAATTCGGCATCGGCGCCAGCTGGCAGGCAGTCAGCAGCAGCTACGACGACCCGAAAAACCAGCAGCCGTTGGGTGGCTATGGGTTGCTCGGGTTGCGCGCCAGTTGGGCGCTGAACCGCGAAATCATGCTGAACATGAAGGTCGATAACCTGCTGGACAAAGCCTACAGCCGGGCGCTGTATCAGTATCAAGGCCAGCAATTTGGCTACCGGGAAGAGGGCCGTGCGCTGATGGTTGGCGTGACTTGGACGCCGGACCTCTAGCGAGGCGCGATCACCTCACACAACCGCGCCACCGCCTCCAGCATCTGCCCGCTGGGCCGCTCCAGGCCCTTATCCGGCACCACTCGCACCCGTTCCGCCATCGCTGGCCAGACCTTCCAGGCCTCCTTCTGTGCTTGATCCCCGACCAGAATCAATTCGGGATCACGCTGCAACACCGACTCAATACTCACCTGCGGCGCGGGCAGCCTGAGGTCATCGAACACATTGCGCGCACCGCACACATTCAACGCATCGCTGATGATCTGCCCGCCGCCCACGGTATACAACGGTTGGTTCCACACCTGGTAAAACACACGCAATGGCTCGGCACGCTGATAGCGCTGACGCAGTTCGACCAAGCGATGGCGTAATTGCGCGGCCAATTGCCGGCCGGCTTCAGCACGGCCCAATTGCTCGGCGATGGCCTGGACCTGGGTGGTGAGTTGTTCAAGGCTATGGGGCTCAGCGACATAAACCGGGATGTTCAGCCGCTGCAACTGCGCACGCTGGGCCGGGCCGACGCTGCCGGGCCACAGCAGGATCAGATCCGGCTTGAGGCTGAGCAGGCGCTCCATGTCCAATTGGCCGTAACGTCCCACTGACGGCACTTGCGCCAGCGCAGCCGGACGATCGCCGCCATCGAGTACCCCCACCAGCACGTCGGCAGCACCCAATTCAGCGACGATTTCAGTCAGGGACGGTGCCAGGCTGACCACCCGCTCGGCCGCCAAAGCCTGGGCAGAGCACGCCAGCAGCAAAACCGCCAGCCAGCGACGTCTCATCCCAGTTGACGGGGGATGCGGTAGAGGTAGAACAGCACCAGCGTCGACAGTGCCAGCAGGAACAGCGGCACCGCCTCCAGGCCGACGAACACCGCCAGCGCGCCGATCCAGGCCGGGACGGCTGCCACCAGCAACGCCGTACGCCGACGGGCCGCCAAGGTAATCCAGGCAGCCGGTTCTTCCGGGGTATCGAGGGCTTTGGAGGTGGCGATCAACGCGTGCTTATAGCCGTGGAAGTAACGCAGGCTGAGAAACATCGAGGCCACGCCGGCAATGAAGAACGGCATGGCCAGCACCGGGAGCAAGGATTCGGCTTGGCCGAACACCAGGTTGATCACAAACAGGGGGAGCAGCGCCAGGGCCAGGTACTGCCACCAATTGAAGGACAGTCGCCGTTTCACCTGGCCTCGGGTCACGCGCGGTCGACCTCGCCCTGGTGCTCGTTGCCCATCATGTGGTCGAGCTTGCTGGCCTTGGTGGCCAGGTAGAGCTTGTTGTGCGGGTTGTGCCCGGTGTGCAGCGGCACGCGCTCGGCCACGGTGATGCCCATCTCGGTCAAGGCTTTGACCTTGCGCGGGTTGTTGGTCATCAGGCGCAGGGACTTGACGCCCAAATGCTCCAGCATCGGCAGGCAGATCGCGTAGTCACGCTGGTCGGCAGCAAAGCCCAGGCGCTCGTTGGCTTCAACGGTATCGGCGCCGCCATCTTGCAGCTCGTAGGCGCGGATCTTGTTCATCAGGCCAATGCCACGGCCTTCCTGACGCAGGTACAGCAGCACGCCACGGCCTTCACGGGCGATGGCCCGCATGGCGGCTTCCAGTTGCGAACCGCAGTCGCAGCGCTGGCTGAACAGCGCGTCGCCGGTCAGGCATTCGGAATGCACACGCCCCAGCACCGGCGCGCCATCAGCGATATCGCCCAAGCTCAGCACAACGTGCTCGCGCCCGGTGGCTTCTTCGAGAAAGCCGTTCATGGTGAACGTGGCAAAAGGGGTAGGCAGCTTGGAAGCGGCGACGAAAACGACGGGCACCGTGTGCTCCTGATTTCAGTTTTTACGATGGCGGCCATTGTAACAGCAGGTTCCTACAGACGCTTAAGCTGAATTATCGCTGATAAAGATCAATAGGTTCGATTGGCCTTCTTATTGATTCTATGTAGGAGCGAGCTTGCTCGCGAAAAATCGTCAACGATGACGCAAGCATTCTGAGTGACCGCGGCGTGCTTGCGTTTTTCGCGAGCAAGCTCGCTCCTACAGGGGATCTAGAACGGATAGGGTTGTTTCCAGTGCTCGAAAATCGCCTTTAACTCGCCGCTTTTCACCAGGGCCGCCATGCGCTGGTCGAAGACGCCCATCAAGGCGCGGCCCCGTTCGTTATCGGCAAACCCGATGTATAACGGGAGTTCGGCGATGTGAGTCAGTGCGAACTTCGACGGATCACCTGCCTGATTGAGCACGTACTTGGCCTCGGTCAGCGCATCGATGTAGAAGTCGGCCCGCGCGTGTTCCAGCATCGGCAAAATACCGTCGCGGCGCTCGATCTGGTTGAAACGGTGCACATTGGGCAAGTACTCCTCGTACTTGTAGCCACGCACCCAGGCCAGGCGGTAATTGCCCAGCGTGGCTACCGTCGGCGCTGGCGTGCTGGCCAGGCCGAGGGCGTAGATGTGGTCGGAATCGAAATTCCAGTGGGGGTACAACACACCCGTGGCTTCATCGCGATAGGACCCGACCCAGCCATCCACTTCGCCGCGCTGGGCCAGGCCGACCGAGCGGGTGTAGGGCACCGAGCGCGTCTGCAGCGTGATTCCGGCAGGTTCGAACACCTTGCGCAGCACGTCCCAGGCCAGGCCGCTACCGTCTTTGTTGGTGTAGTCGTTCCACTCTTCACTGGCCAGCATGACCTTGCCGGGCACGCCCTGTGCCTGGACCAACGACGTAAAGGCACACAGCACTATCAGCAGCCAACGGCGCACATCCATGGTGGCGACCTCCTACAGGGCCTTGCATCCTTAATTACGCTATAGAGGGTAGCGCAGCTCGCCGATTCAGGGCATCCCGCGAAAATGTTGATAACCACGAATGGCTGGCGTGATGTCTTGCCCGTTGGCGTCCAGCAGTGTCACGCCCTGCCCCGCCTCGACCCGTCCGATCACATGGACCGGCCAGCCGTCGGCCAGCAACGGCGCCAGCTCGACGGGTGGCAGGGTGAACACCAGCACATAGTCATCGCCCCCGCTCAACGCCGCTATGCGCGCCGCGTCATCGCCGACAAACGCCAACAGCGCCTGAGACAAAGGCAAGCGCTGACGCTCGATCAACAGACTGACAGCCGAGGCTGTGGCGATATGCCCGCAATCAGCCAGGAGGCCGTCGGAAATATCCATGGCAGACGTAGCCTTGCCGCGCAGCGCCAGCCCCAGGCCCAACTGCGGTTGCGGCGACCAGTAGTGGGCCAGCAGTGGATCAGCGATGGCCGCGTCAGCACTGCGCTCGCCCAATACCAACGGCAACGCGCCGGCCGCATTGCCCAGCTCGCCGCCGACACACAGCAGGTCACCCGGCTGCGCACCGCTGCGGGTCAAGGCTCGCCCGGCGGGTACGCGACCAAACACAGTCAGGGTCAGGCTTAACGGCCCACGGGTGGTATCGCCGCCCACCAGGCCCACGCCGCAGCTTTGCGCCATCAGGTTCAAACCCTGGGCATAGCGTTGCAGCCAATCGGCATCGACCGTCGGTGTGGTGAGAGCAAGGGTAAAGGCGAGGGGGTTGGCGCCCATGGCGGCCAGGTCGCTTACCGCCACGGCCAACGAGCGCTGGCCCAGCAGGAACGGGTCGCAGGGGTCGGCAAAATGCACCCCGGCCACCAAGGTATCGGTGGAGATTGCCAGCTGCTCCCCGGCGGGGAGCGCCAGCAAGGCGCAGTCGTCACCAATCCCAAGTGCAATGCCTTCGCCGCCTTGCGCACAGGGCGCGGCGGCGAAGTAATTGCGGATCAGCTCAAACTCGCCCATCAAGGATTCAAGCGCGGTTTAGCGCTTGTACGCCTTCACTTCGGCTTCACGCAGGCGCGGGGCCAGCTTGTCGAGTACGCCGTTGACGAACTTGTGGCCGTCGGTCGAACCGTAGACTTTCGCCAGTTCGATACCTTCGTTGATCACCACGCGGTACGGCACGTCGACGCGATACAGCAGTTCCCACGCGGACAGGCGCATCACGCACAGTTCAACCGGGTCCAGCTCTTCGATGGTCAGGTCCAGGCAAGGTGCCAAGGCCGTGTCGATCTCGGTCAGGTGCGCATGCACACCGTGCAGGATGTCGTGGAAGTACGGCAGGTCGGCGAAGGTGAAGTCGTTGTCGACGCGAAACTGTGCTTCGATCTCGTTCAACGAAGCGCCCGCCAGGTGACGCTGGTACAGCGCCTGGGTCGCCAACTGACGAGCAGCGCGACGCTTCTCGTTCTTGGACGGCTTGCCAGCATCGGCTGGACGTGGCTCACGCGGGTTGAAGTTGTCGCTCTCGTCGGAAATCACTTGGCCTCCAACTGCGACAGCAGGCTGACCATTTCCAGGGCGGACAGGGCAGCTTCAGCGCCTTTGTTACCGGCCTTGGTGCCGGAACGCTCGATGGCTTGCTCGATGGAATCAACGGTCAGCACGCCGAAGGCGACTGGCACACCGAACTCCATGGACACCTGGGCCAGGCCCTTGGTGCATTCACCGGCCACATATTCGAAATGCGGAGTACCGCCACGAATGACTGCGCCCAGGGCAATGATTGCCGCGTACTCACCCTGTTGGGCAACTTTCTGCGCAACCAGTGGAATTTCGAAGGCGCCAGGGGCACGGATGATGGTGATGTCGCTCTCGCTCACACCGTGGCGAACCAGGGCGTCCACGGCACCGCTTACCAGGCTTTCAACCACGAAGCTGTTGAAGCGGCCAACCACCAGGGCGTAGCGGCCTTTGGGGGCGATGAAGGTACCTTCGATGGTCTTCAGGGTCATTCGACAAATCTCTTAAAGAGCCGGGACGCGTGTATGACGCGTCCCTTAGTGATATTTGAACCGCGAACAAGGGGCGAAAATCGCCAGCCTTTATTCGGAGGGCACGTATTCTACTACTTCCAGGTCGAAACCGGATATCGCATTAAATTTCATTGGCGCACTCATCAAGCGCATTTTGCGCACGCCCAGGTCACGCAGGATCTGCGAACCGGCGCCGACGATGCTGTAGGTGGTCGGTTTTTTCACCGGCGCGTGGTCAGCCGTTTCGCGGATATGCGCCAGCAAGACATCGCCATCCAGCGGGTGACCGAGCAACAGCACCACACCGCTGCCAGCCTCGGAGACCGCAGCCATAGCGGCGCGCAGGCTCCAGCGGCCCGGTTGCTTGACCATCAGCAGGTCGCGCAATGGGTCCATGTTGTGCACACGCACCAAGGTCGGTTCTTCGGCGCAAATGCTGCCCAGGGTCAGGGCCATGTGCACGTCGCCTTCCACTGAATCACGGTAGGTCACCAAATTGAATTGGCCCAGTTCGCTGTCCAGTGGCTGCTCGGCAATCCGCTGAACGGTACGTTCGTGGATCATGCGGTAGTGAATCAGGTCGGCAATGGTGCCGATCTTGAGGTTGTGTTCGGCGGCAAAGGCTTCGAGTTCGGTACGACGCGCCATGGTGCCGTCATCGTTCATCACTTCGCAGATCACCCCGCTCGGCTCGAAACCGGCCATGCGCGCCAGGTCGCAGGCGGCTTCGGTGTGGCCGGCACGGGCCAGGGTGCCGCCCGGTTGGGCCATCAACGGGAAGATGTGGCCGGGGCTGACGATGTCTTCGGCCTTGGCGTCTTTCGCGGCGGCGGCCTGCACGGTGCGGGCGCGATCGGCGGCGGAGATGCCCGTGGTGACGCCGGTGGTGGCTTCAATCGAGACGGTGAATTTGGTACCAAAACCCGAGCCATTGCGCGGCGCCATCAACGGCAGCTTGAGCAACTCGCAGCGCTCACGGCTCATGGGCATGCAGATCAGCCCGCGGGCGTGCTTGGCCATGAAGTTGATGTGCTCAGGCAGGCAGGCCTCGGCGGCCATGATGATGTCGCCTTCGTTTTCGCGGTCTTCGTCATCCATCAGGATGACCATCTTGCCTTGGCGGATGTCTTCAACCAGTTCTTCGATGCTATTGAGCGCCACGCGGCACCCCCTTGGTCAGGATTTCAGGTAGCCGTTAGCGGCCAGAAAACTTTCGGTGATGTTACTTCCGGTTGGCTCTGCGGCCTTATCGCCCAACAACAGGCGCTCCAGGTAACGGGCAAGCAAGTCCACTTCCAGGTTCACCCGGCGACCAGGCTGGTAAGACGCCATGATGGTTTCGCTGAGGGTGTGGGGAATGATGGTCAGTTCAAATTCGGCGCCATTCACGGCGTTCACGGTCAGGCTGGTGCCGTCGACGGTGATCGAGCCTTTGTGGGCGATGTACTTGGCCAGCTCTTTTGGCGCGCGGATGCGAAATTCCACGGCCCGCGCGTTTTCGCTGCGCGCGACCACTTCGCCGACGCCGTCGACGTGGCCGCTGACCAGGTGACCGCCGAGGCGAGTGGTCGGGGTCAGGGCTTTTTCCAGGTTGACCGGGCTACCGGCCTTGAGGTCGTTCATCGCGGTGCAGTCCAGGGTTTCCCGGCTGACATCGGCGGCAAAACCGTTGCCTGGCAGCTCGATGACGGTCAGGCACACGCCGTTGATGGCAATGCTGTCGCCCAGCTTGACGTCGCCCAGGTCGAGCTTGCCGGTTTCAACCGACAAGCGAACGTCGCCGCCTTTTGGGGTCATTGCACGAATGCTGCCGATGGATTCGATGATGCCGGTGAACATGGCCTTCTCCTGGAAAACGTTACCGCGCTGGGCGCAGGCAGAAAATTATACGCTCGCTGCTGGCACAGGGATGGCAGTGACTCGCCAGTCATCGCCCACAGCGCGCATTTCAGTGATCTTGAGTTGGGGGGCATCGGCCAGTTTCTCAAGCGGCCAGTCCAACAAAGGCCGCGCGGCGGAACCGAGGAACTTGCCGGCGATGAAAATCACGTATTCATCCACCAGGCCTTGCTGGGCAAATGCACCGGCCAGGCTTGGGCCGGCTTCCACCAGTACTTCGTTGACGCCACGGGCCGCCAGCGCCACCAGCGCCGAGCGCAGGTCGACCTGGCCATCGACGCCCGGCACTACCAGGCACTCGGGGCCACGGGGGAATTGGTTTTCCGCGGTCACGCAGGTGATGACCAACGCCGGGCCAGCCTTGAAAAACGGCGCATTGAGCGGCACCCGCAGGCGGCCGTCGATCAGCACGCGCAACGGCGGGCGCGACATGGCCAGGGCGGTGGTGGCTTCATCCAGGCCGAGTTCGGCGGCGCGCACAGTCAGGCGGGCGCCGTCGGCCAGCACCGTGTCGGCGCCAGTCAGCACCACACTCGCCTCGGCGCGCAGGCGTTGCACAGCGGCGCGGGCAGCCGGACCGGTGATCCATTGGCTTTCGCCACTGGCCATCGCGGTGCGGCCATCCAGGCTCATCGCCAGCTTGACACGCACGAAGGGCAGGCCGTGTTCCATGCGCTTGAGGAAACCCGGATTCAGCGCGCGTGCTTCAGCTTCCAACACACCGCTGCGCACCTCGATACCGGCTTGAGCCAGGCGCTGCATGCCGCGCCCCGCCACTTCCGGGTTCGGGTCCTGCATCCCGGCCACCACGCGGGCGACACCCGCGGTGACCAACGCATCAGCGCAAGGCGGCGTGCGCCCGTGATGGCTGCACGGTTCGAGGGTCACGTACACCGTGGCACCTCGGGCCTTGGCACCGGCGGCGCGCAGGGCATTGGGCTCGGCATGCGGTTCGCCGGTCCGCTCATGCCAGCCTTCGCCGACAATCTGCCCATCACGCACAATCACGCAACCCACACGTGGGTTGGGATGGGTGGTGTACAGGCCCTTGCGCGCCAGTTCCAGGGCGCGGGCCATGTAATGGGCGTCGAGCACAGCTTGTTCGGCAGACGGTGGGTTCATTCTTTGGCAGGCTCACGGGCCAGGCGGTCGATCTCTTCGCGGAACTCATTGAGATCCTGGAAGCGTCGATACACCGAGGCGAATCGGATGTAGGCAACTTCGTCGAGCTTTTGCAGCTCGCCCATCACCAGTTCTCCAACCACCAGACTCTTGACCTCGCGTTCGCCGGTGGCGCGCAGCTTGTGCTTGATATGCACCAGCGCCGCCTCCAGCCGCTCAACACTCACCGGGCGTTTTTCCAGGGCGCGCTGCATACCGGCGCGCAGTTTTTCTTCGTCGAAAGGCTGGCGGCTGCCGTCGGACTTGATCAGACGTGGCAATACCAGTTCGGCGGTTTCGAAGGTGGTGAAACGTTCACCGCAGGCCAGGCATTCGCGCCGGCGACGCACTTGATCGCCCTCGGCGACCAGACGCGAGTCAATGACCTTGGTGTCGTTGGCACCGCAGAAGGGACAGTGCATGGTAGGCAGGCAACAAATAAAGGGAGGGCCATGGTAGCGCATCCCTGTGGCAAGACAAGCCATAGCCTTTACGGTATATAGGCTGACTATTATGTTTCATATTTTTAAAGCCACGGATTTTGTCCTTTCTGGAGCCGTACATGCAGTTACGACCACTTGTTTTGCTCACCCTGTTCAGTTTCCTGGTCGCCTGCAGCAGCGAAGCCCCCAAGCCGGCCGCACCTCAGCCCACGCCGGCACAAGAGAAAAAAGTCCCCGGCATTGAAGACATGGGCCCCCTGCCCGCCTACCAGCGGGAAATCAGCGGCAGCCTGACCAACATTCCGGCCGGTGCCGAAGTCGAAATGGCCCTGCTGGTGATCGACGATCGTTCGCGCCCACAGCAATTGCTCGCCAGCAGCGTGCTGACCGGCAACGGCCAGCCCCTGGCTTTCCGCCTGCGCTTTAACCCCGAGGCGTTCCCAGCCGGTGCGCGGGTTGAATTGCGCGGGCGCGCGAGCCAGTCCGGCCAACTGATCCTGCACCTGCCCGCCGTGCGCATCACCCAAGCGATCACCCAGACCACCGGCCCCCTGCAACTCGTCAAGGCACCATGACGCCACCGCTGGACCTGCAAGCGGCCCTGAGCGAACTGATCGGCGACGCGCAGCTGGTGCCCTGCCCATTGCCGGGCACCGAGCTGTCGTTGTGGCTGCTGGATGCAGACAACATGGACCGCGCCTTCAGTCCCGAAGAAACCCAGCGCATCCTGCATGAACCGCCCTACTGGAGTTTTTGCTGGGCCAGCGGCCTGGCGCTGGCGCGGTACCTGGCGGCGAAACCCGAGTGGGTCGCCGGCAAGCGCGTGCTGGATTTTGGCGCAGGCTCCGGCGTGGCCGGGATTGCGGCGGTCAAGGCCGGCGCGTTGGAAGTAGTGGCCTGCGACCTCGACCCGCTGGCCTTGGCGGCCTGCCGGGCGAATGCCGCGCTCAACGACGTGGAGCTGGGCTACTCCGCCGATTTTTTCGCCGAAGCCGACCGCTTCGACCTGATCATGGTCGCCGACGTGCTCTACGACCGCGCGAACCTGCCGCTGCTCGACCAGTTCCTGACCCGAGGCCGCGAAGCGCTGGTGGCAGATTCGCGCGTGCGCGACTTCCAGCACCCGGATTACCAGCGGCTGGCGATTCTTGATGCGCTGACGTTGCCGGATCTGGCGGAGCCTTGGGAGTTTCGCAAGGTGAGTCTGTACCATTCCCGGCGCTCGTGAGACCTTCGCGAGCAAGCCCGCTCCCACATGTGACCGCATTCCCCCTGCAGGAGCGGGCTTGCTCGCGAAAGCGGTGCCGAATCCGCCGCACTTTCAGCCAGGCTCGCCAGCCCTTATAGTTGCCCCATTCCCGCTTTATTCGAGACGCCTCATGAGTCAACCCACGCCGTATATCTTCGATGTCACCACCGCCACCTTCGACCAGGCAGTGATCCAGAACTCCTTCGAAAAACCCGTGCTGGTGGATTTCTGGGCCGAGTGGTGCGCGCCGTGCAAGGCGTTGATGCCGATGCTCGCGAAAGTTGCCGAGAGTTATCAGGGTGAGTTGCTGCTGGCCAAGGTCGATTGCGAGGCCGAGCAGGATATCGTTGCGCGCTTTGGCATTCAAAGCCTGCCGACGGTGGTGTTGTTCAAGGACGGCCAGCCCGTGGATGGGTTTGCCGGGGCGCAGCCGGAGTCGGCGGTGCGCGCGATGCTGGAGCCCCATGTACAGATGCCGCCACCGGCGGCGGCGGATCCGTTGGAGCAGGCCCAGGCGTTGTTTGCCGAAGGTCGCATCACCGATGCAGAAGCCGTGCTGGTGACAGTGCTGGGCGAGGACAACACCAACGCTGCTGCGCTGATCCTCTACGCACGCTGCCTGGCCGAGCGCGGTGAACTGGGCGAAGCCCAGACCGTGCTGGACGCGGTGAAAAGCGACGACCACAAAGCCGCCCTCGCCGGGGCCAAGGCACAGATCACCTTCCTGCGCCAGGCTGCCGATCTGCCGGATGCCGCCGAGCTGAAAAGCCGCCTGGCGCAAAACCCGCAGGATGACGAAGCGGCCTACCAACTGGCGATCCAGCAACTGGCGCGCCAGCAGTACGACGCGGCGCTCGAAGGTCTGCTCAAGCTGTTCATTCGCAACCGCAGCTACAGCGAAGGCCTGCCGCACAAGACCTTGCTGCAGGTGTTCGAACTGCTGGGCAATGATCACCCACTGGTGTCCGTGTACCGTCGCAAGTTGTTTGCCGCGTTGTACTAATCGCCAACCCAGCTGTACAGCGGCGTATCTGCGCCGCTGGCCACTTTTACGTTCGAGCTGTGGCGCAGGCGCACCAGCAGGCGCTTGCCTGACGCCGCATCGCCGGCCAAGCCTTCCAACTGATCCAGCAACTCCAGGCCGCTGAGCTGGCCGGCCTTGCGCAACAGGTCCTGGGCGTTCTGCCACAGGTCGTCATTCTGCTTGACCGGTGCCACTGACGCTGCGGCGGGGACAGGCGTCGCCTGCAACTGCGCGCCCAGCCGTGCCCAATCGCCGTCGTCCAGCTCCAGGGTCAAGTCCACCGGCAAGTCGCCGACCGTTCCACGAATTCGCAACATCGTCCTTACTCCTGCACTTTTCTGACAAGCATGCTCCCATGCGGCTTGCGCAACGCCAAGCGGGCGGTCAAACTCAGCGGCAATTGTTATAAGATCACATAACAAAACTTTCATCTTCTGGAGCCTTCTCATGCGCCGTCTGTTGCTTGCTTTGCCGTTTGCCCTGCTGCCACTGGCGGTTGCCCACGCTCATGATGATCAGGACCATGAACACGGTAGCCTTGGCGCCCACGAACATGGCGTCGGCCGTCTCAACGCAGTGCTTGACGGCCAGGCCCTGGAGCTGGAACTGGACAGCCCGGCGATGAACCTGGTGGGTTTCGAACACCTGGCCACCACCCCGGCGGACAAAGCCAAGGTCGCCGCCGTGCGCAAACAGCTGGAAAACCCTGTCGCCCTGTTCAACTTGCCCAAGGGCGCCGGTTGCGTGGTCAGCAGCCAGGAACTCAACAGCCCGTTGTTCGGTGACAAGCCGGAAGCCGATCATGACGACGACGATGATGACCACGCCACCGACGGCAAAGGCGCGGCTGCCCACGAGCATCATCACGACCACAGCGAAATTCACGCCCACTACCAGTTCACCTGCGCCACGCCGACGGCCCTGAGCAACCTTGACCTGACCCAGGTGTTCAAGACCTTCCCCGCCACCCAGAAAATTCAGGTACAACTGATCGGTCCGAGTGGCCAGCAAGGTGTGGAAGCCACGGCCACAGCAGCCACCTTGAAGTTCTGAGTTCCCATGACACACGCATTGATCGAACTGTCTGACCTGGGCTTCAACTGGCCCGGTCACCCCCAGTTGCTGGACATCCCCGCGTTCCGCCTGGAAGCGGGGGAAACCCTGTTTCTCAAGGGCCCGAGCGGCAGTGGCAAAACCACGCTGCTGGGCCTGCTCGGCGGCGTGCAGACACCCAACCAGGGCAGCATCCGCCTGCTCGGCCAGGAGCTGACCGAGCTATCGGCCGGCGCCCGCGACCGCTTCCGCGTCGACCACACCGGCTACATCTTCCAGCAGTTCAACCTGCTGCCATTCCTGTCGGTGCGCGAGAACGTCGAACTGCCCTGCCACTTTTCCACGTTGCGTGCACAGCGGGCGAAACAGCGCCACGGCAGTGTCGACCAAGCCGCCGCTGCTTTACTTGCGCACCTTGGGTTGAAAGACAAAAACCTGCTGGATCGCCGCGCCGACTCGCTGTCCATCGGCCAGCAGCAACGCGTCGCCGCCGCCCGTGCGTTGATTGGCCAGCCGGAGCTGGTGATCGCCGACGAGCCCACTTCGGCTCTGGACTACGACGCCCGCGAAGCCTTCCTACAGCTGTTGTTCGCCGAATGCCGCGAAGCCGGCGCCAGCCTGCTGTTTGTCAGCCATGACCAGAGTCTGGCTTCGCTGTTCGACCGCAACCTGTCGCTGGCCGAACTCAATCGCGCCGCCACGCCCGCAGAGGTTTGAGATGTATCTGTTCCGTCTAGCCATGGCCAGCCTGGCTAACCGCCGCTTTACCGCGATCCTCACCGCGTTCGCCATCGCGCTTTCAGTCTGCTTGTTGCTCGCGGTGGAACGTGTGCGCGTTGAAGCGCGCAACAGTTTCGCCAGCACTATCAGCGGCACCGACCTGATCGTCGGCGCGCGCTCCGGCTCGGTGAACCTACTGCTGTACTCGGTGTTCCGCATCGGCAACGCCACCAACAACATCCGCTGGGACAGCTTCGAACATTTCGCCGCCAACCCCCAGGTGAAGTGGGCGATCCCGATTTCCCTCGGTGACTCCCATCGCGGCTACCGCGTGATGGGCACCAACGAATCCTACTTCGAGCACTACCAATACGGCCGCAAGCAAAACCTTGAACTGGCCAGCGGCCGCGCCTTCGCCATCGACCCGTTTGAAGTGGTGCTCGGTGCCGAAGTGGCTGACGCGCTGCATTACAAACTTGGCGACAAACTGGTGCTGGCTCATGGCGTGGCGGTGGTCAGCCTGGTGAAACACGATGACAAACCCTTCACCGTGGTCGGCATTCTCAAGCGCACCGGCACGCCGGTAGACCGCACGTTGCACATCAGCCTCGGCGGCATGGAGGCGATCCATATCGACTGGCACAATGGCGTACCGGCCCAAGGCAAAGGCCGCATCAGTGCCGACCAGGCGCGCAACATGGACCTCACGCCGCAGGCCATCACCGCGTTCATGCTCGGCCTGAACAACAAGATTTCCACGTTTGCCCTGCAGCGCGAGATCAACGAATTCCGTGGCGAACCGATGCTGGCGATCCTGCCCGGCGTGGCGCTGCAAGAGTTGTGGAGCATGATGGGCACTGCCGAGAAGGCGCTGTTCGTGATCTCGCTGTTCGTGGTGCTCACAGGCTTGATCGGCATGCTCACGGCGATCCTTACCAGCCTCAACGAGCGCCGCCGCGAAATGGCAATTTTGCGCTCGGTGGGTGCGCGACCGTGGCATATCGCAACGTTGCTGATCTTCGAAGCCTTCGCCCTGGCACTGTCCGGCGTAATCGCCGGGGTCGGTTTACTGTATGTGTGCATCGCCGCCTCGCGCGGGTATTTGCAGGCCAATTACGGCCTGGACCTGCCGATGGCCTGGCCGAGCGAATATGAATGGACGCTGCTCGCCGGTATCCTGGCCGCCGCGCTGTTGATGGGCAGCGTGCCCGCGTGGCGCGCCTATCGGCAATCCCTGGCCGATGGCCTGTCCATACGTTTATGAGGAAGGTTGCGATGCGTCGTGCGCTATTTGCGTTGTTGCTGCTGGTGGCAGTTCCCACCTGGGCGGAAGATCAGCCCAAGGATTTGTCCTGGCAGGAGATGATCCCGCCAGACGCGCCGCCGGAAATCCCCAACATGAAACCGCTGCACGACTTGTCGAACATGGCCGATGCGTTATCGGTCGAGGCAGCGCCAGCGGCCAAGCAGGACTTGCCCAACGCCCCGGTGGTGCAAAGCCTCGACGGCCAGCACATCCGCTTGCCGGGCTACATCGTGCCGCTGGAAGTCAGTGAGGAAGGCCGCACGACGGAGTTCTTGCTGGTGCCGTATTTCGGCGCGTGCATCCATGTACCGCCGCCACCCTCGAACCAGATCGTGCATGTCAAAAGCGAAATCGGCGTGAAGCTCGATGAGCTGTACCAGCCGTACTGGATCGAAGGCGCGATGCAGGTCAAACCGTCCACCAGCGAACTGGCCGACGCCGGTTACCAGATGGACGCTGAGAAAATTTATATGTACGAGCTGCCCGAATAGCGCTGATCGCCCTTTCATTGAGCTGAGTCAAAAGACCGGACGGAACGATCTTTACCATTGGACGTACAACTTTTAAACGTCCTTTGGAGCTCCCATGAACAAGTCTCTGCTCGGCGCGTCCCTCTTCGCGCTCGCCCTCGTCGCCCCCGTTGCACACGCTCACGAAGCGGGCGACATTCTGGTGCGCGCCGGTGCAATCACCGTGAACCCGAAGGCGGACAGCGGCCATGTCAAAGTTGACCAGGGCCCATTGGCCGGCGCCAACCTGGGCGGCAAGGCGACCATGAGCAGCGATACCCAACTGGGCCTGAACTTCGCCTACATGCTGACCAACCACGTCGGTATCGAACTGCTGGCCGCCACGCCGTTCGAGCATGATGTGAAGATCAAGAACACCGCCCTCGGCGCCGCGAACGGCAAGCTCGGCACCCTGAAACACCTGCCGCCGACCCTGAGCATCGTGTACTACCCGCTGGACAACAAGTCGGCCTTCCAGCCGTACGTCGGCGCCGGTATCAACTACACCTGGATCTACGACGAACACGTTGGCAGCCGTGCCCAAGGCGCAGGCTTCAGCAACTTCAAGGCCGAAAATTCCTGGGGCTGGGCCGCGCAGATCGGTGCGGACTACATGATCAACGACAAGTGGATGATCAACGCCCAGGCGCGCTACATCGACATCAGCACCAAGGCGACTGTGGACAACAACGCCCTGGGCCAAGGCACTCGCGCCAAGGTCAATGTGGACGTGGACCCGATGGTTTACATGGTGGGTATCGGCTACAAGTTCTAAACCACACTGCCCCCCCCTTGTAGGTGCCGGCTTGCCGGCGATGCAGACACCTCGGTCTTTCAGTTAAACCGAGGTGATGCTATCGCCGGCAAGCCGGCTCCTACGCGTTTGGGGGTCAGGTATGACGGTAGAACCGATCCAGCAATGCCGGCAACCCTGCCCGCCATGCCCGTGGCTTGATGCCGAAGGTGTGAAGGATTTTCTTGCAGGCGAGCACCGCGTGTTGCGGTTCTTCGCTCGCATCCGGCCGGGCCGCGTGCGCCTGGGCGGTAGGGGATTCGATCGCCAGCGGATGGTAGTTGCGCGCTTCAGTGAGAATCGCCTGGCCCAGTGCCAACGGTGTAGTCGCCTCCTGGCCGGCGTAGTGATAAGTGCCCCACAGCGGTGCCGCGCAATCGAGCTGCTTGAGCACCGAGATAATCACCCGTGCCGCATCGTCCACCGGCGTCGGGTTGCCGCGACGGTCGTCGGCCATCAGCAATTCATCCGGTTTCTCCGCCCGAGCCAGGAAGCGCCCCAAGGTACCGTCGACACTGTCATCCAACAGCCAGCCAAACCGCAACAGCACATGTTGCGGGCAGGTGGCGCGCACGCTCTGCTCGATGCGCCACAACGCCTGGCCGCGCAGGCCCAGGGGCACCGGCTCGTCCTTTTCGCTGTAGGCGGTGGCGCGGGAGCCATCGAACACGCGGTAGCTGGACGGTTGCAACAGGGTGATGCTGTGGTGCTGGCACAACTCGGCCAGGCGCTCGATGGCAAATTCCTGGGCAGCCAGGCGGGTTTCGCTGACCGCTTCTGCCTGGAACCAGTCGAAATAGTAGGCGAGGTTGATCAACGCATCGGGACGGGTGTCGTCGAGCAATTGGGTGAGGCTCGCGGCATCCCAGCCGTCTTGGGGCGGTTTGGGTGCGAGGAAACCGATGTCTTCCTCTGCACCGAGGCGAATCAGCGCCTGCCCGAGGGCATTCCCGCCGCCCAGTAACATAAGGCGCATTCGCATAGATTGAGCAGGCCCGGTCTGTTTGGAACGAAGGTTTTCTGGTCTTGGCCAGAATCGTTGCATTTTGCGGGTTTGTAGCGCAACCGTCACGGATTAACTATCTTCGCGCCAGCCTCGGTAGGTTCATGCTCAAGGGCCGTCCGCGCAGGCACCATGACCTGCTGTGGATAAGTCTGCGCGAAATGCACCTGGTCACAGTTATCCACAAGCTTTTTCAAGCGTTGGTTGAATGCACGGCTTACTGCATATTGCCCGCCCGACACCGTGCGGAACTGCGCCGTGAGCACCACGCCGTTGAGGTCCATCTTGTCGACGCCGAATACTTCCAGCGGACCTTGCAGGTTGTACTTGAGGAAAACGTCGTCACGGATCGACTGCCCCGCCTCGCGGATCAGTTCCACCGCCCTGTCCACATCCGTGTCGTAAGTGAACTGTACCGAGAAAAACGCATAGGCAAATTGCCGCGACTGGTTGGTGACCGCCTTGATCTGCCCGAACGGCACCGAGTGCACAAAACCCTTGCCATCGCGCAGGCGCAGGGTGCGGATGGTCAGGCCTTCGACGGTGCCGGCGTGGCCGGAGTCGAGTACCACCCAATCGCCAATGGACAGGGTGTCTTCAATAATGATGAACAGCCCGGTGATTACATCCTGCACCAGTTGCTGCGAGCCAAAACCAATGGCCAGGCCGACCACGCCGGCACCGGCCAGCAGCGGCGCGACGTTGATGCCGAGGTTGGCCATGGTGGTGATCGCGCAGATCACCACCAGGATGATCTTCACCGCATTGCGCAGCAGCGGCAGGATGGTTTTCACCCGCGTGCTCGGTTGGCGGCTGGAGCGTTTGTTGACCGGCGGTTTCAGCGCTTCCTGGATCGCCGTGTCGAGCACCACCCAGAACAGCCACGTCATCAGCAGGATCAGGCCGATGCTGCTGAGAGAATCGCTGATGGCCCGGCCCACCGAGTTGCGCTGGGCGAACTCGAACAGCGACACGCCCCAGATCCGCCCGAGAATTTCGATAAACGCAATGGCCATGACAATGCGCAGGATCGCGTGCAACAGGCTGAGGAAGCGTTCCTTGTACGCACTGCTGCGTTGGATCGCCACTTGGCTGCGGGACTTGAACAGGTGTTGCAGCACCGTGCTGAGGAACACCGTGCCGATCAGCAGGATCGTGGTGAACAGTGCGCAGCGCAGGACTTTCTGGTTATCGTCACCAGCACCGATCAGGTTGATCGCCGACACCAGCACCATCAACAGGATCGGCCAATACCACAGGCCGGAAAATATCCGCAGCGATTGTTGCAACGCCGGGTGTTTGAGGCGCTGGGCCAGTGGTCGATTGCGGATCAGATGGGCGACCGGACGACGCAGGCGGATCACCAGCATGCCGAAAATCACCGCCGCAAACAGCCCGGTAAACACGGCAATGCTGCTGGTGATATTGCCGCCCAACTGACGGGCGATTTGCGGGCTGGTCAGCGCATCGCTGAGGGCGGCGAGGAAGCCGATCAGGAACAGCGGTTTGGGGCAGTAGTCGCGAATAATCTGCACCGCCGGGCGCTTGTGGCCAACATTGAACATGACGATGACGCACAACAGCATCGAGGTGGAAAAGATACCGCTACTGGTGGCGTAGGCAAAACACAGCGCCAGCGCACGGCCTACAGAGGTGGGCAGAAAGTGGCTGACATACAGCGTCAGCGGCAGACAGATAAGCGCGGGAGTCGTATAGGGAATCACATACCCTAGCACCGCCAGCAGACGTTTGCGCCGCTCGAAGAACGAGCGACGGCCCAGGCGCTGTACGATAAATCGCCCCAGCAGCGTCATCGCCACAAAAGCGCCAACCCACACGCCGGACAGCAGCAGGAAATCCCCCGCCACGCTCCAGGGTGAGCGCGCAGCGGTCTGGTTGACCAGCCGCCCGACCTCGTCGGCCGCTCGGTCCGCGCGCAGGCGCCATTCATCGATCAGATTCTGATTGAGGTCGAGCTTTTGCTGTACATCATCGATGCTGGAACTGATTGCCCCCAGCAGCCCGCCCTCCACCAGCAATTCCGGCTTGGCCGGCGCTTCAGGTTCCGGCGCAGTGGCCGCCGCTTGCAGTGCGCCACTGCCACAAAACAGCAGTGCGCCGAGCAGTAATGCGGTCTTTAGATTCAGCAAAACACCGATCTCCTTCAGAAGGGTCTGTAAGGAACTGACGGGTTTGCGCGTTGATCGTTCCCCTTCAGCGGCATCATTGTGCCGTCTGTAGGACGTTGGAAACTTTCAGCCAAAAATCAGAGTCAGCCATAAACGGGGGCCAGGCCCCCACTTCTTTCACAGGAGCAATCATGGCTGCGATTCCCGACTGGGTGCCCATCACCCCCAGCGTCGCCATCACTCGCTTCACGGTGCTGACGGTCAATATCCACAAGGGCTTTACCGCCCTGAATCGACGTTTCATCCTGCCCGAGCTGCGTGAAGCGGTGCGCAGCGTGGGCGCGGATATGGTGTTTTTGCAGGAAATCCACGGCACCCACGAACGCCATCCACAGCGCTTCAGCGACTGGCCGAACATGCCGCAATACGAATTCCTCGCCGACAGCATCTGGCCGCAGTTCGCCTACGGCCGCAACGCGGTCTACCCCCACGGCGACCACGGCAACGCGCTGTTGTCGAAATTCCAGATCGTGCGCCACGACAACCTCGATATCTCCCAAAGCGGCCATGAAAACCGTGGCCTGCTGCATTGCGTGCTACGCCTGCCGGGCACCGGCCAGGAGATCCATGCGATCTGTATCCACCTCGGCTTGCGCGAGGTGCACCGCCAGCAGCAACTGCGCTTGATCGAGCAGCGCATCAGCGAGATCCCAGCCTACGCGCCGCTGGTGGTGGCCGGTGACTTCAACGATTGGCGCCAGAAGGCCGACCTGAGCAAGGCCGGTTTGAAGGAAGTGTTTATTGAATCCATGGGCAAACCCGCACGCACCTTCCCGGCGCGCCTGCCGTTGCTGCCGCTGGACCGGATTTATGTGCGCAATCTGAAGGTGCATAACCCTAGGGTGCTAACGACGCGGCCTTGGTCGCACCTGTCCGACCATGTGCCGCTGTCAGTGGAGGTCGAGCTATGAACGTGGCCGTGGAACATATCTCCACCGACCAGCCGCCGGACGAAGCCAAGGCCCGCGACCTGGACTACGGCTGGCAGCGTGGCAACCAGGTTGAGTTACTGGAGAACGGCGAGGCGTATTTTCCCAAGGTGTTCGAAGCCCTGCGCGCGGCCCGCCGGGAAATTCTGTTGGAGACCTTCATTCTTTTCGAAGACAAGGTGGGCCATGAGCTGCACGGCATCCTGATCGAGGCCGCGCAGCGTGGAGTCAAGGTGGTGGTGAGCCTCGATGGCTTTGGTTGCGGCGAACTGAGCCCGTCATTTCTGGGCGAGTTGGCGGACGCCGGCGTGACGGTGCAGATGTTTGACCCGGCGTCCAAGACCCTGGGCATTCGCACCAACTGGTTTCGTCGCCTGCACCGCAAGATTGTGGTGGTGGATGCGGAGGTGGCGTTTATCGGCGGGATCAACTTTTCCGCCGATCACCTGGGAGATTTCGGTCCCGAAGCCAAGCAGGACTACGCGGTGCAGGTGGTGGGTCCGGCCGTAGCAGACCTACATCATTTCGCTTTGGCGCAAAGTGGTCGCCAAGTCCGCACGCGACGGGGTTGGCGGCGGCGCCAGCAACGGCCTCCATTGTGGTCCACCGACCAGGGCGATGGCTTGGTGCGCTTGATTTACCGCGACAACGTGCAGCATCGCGATGACATTGAAGAAGCCTATATCCACGCGCTGAGCAAGGCGCAAACACGTGCGGTGATCGCCAACGCCTACTTCTTCCCCGGCTACCGCCTGCTGCGCGAAATCCGCAATGCCGCGCGCCGTGGCGTGCAGGTGCAACTGATCATGCAAGGCCAGCCCGATGTGCTGCTGGCCAAGCTGGCGGCGCGGATGCTCTACGACTATCTGCTCAAAGATGGCGTAGTGATCCACGAATACTGCCAGCGCCCGCTGCACGGCAAAGTCGCGTTGGTGGATGACGAATGGAGCACCGTGGGTTCGAGCAACCTGGACCCGTTGAGCCTGTCGCTGAACCTGGAAGCCAATGTGTTGATTCGTGACCGCGCGTTCAATCAACAACTTTACGAACGCCTGGAAACACTCGCCAAAGACCACTGCCAGACCATGCCGGAGAACCGCAAGCCGCGCCTGTGGCTGTGGCGGTTGACCGTGGGTTTCCTGGTGTTTCATGTGATGCGCCACTTCCCGGCCTTGACGGGATGGTTGCCGGCGCACAAGCCACGGTTGAAACCCATCGAGAGCCAGTCCAATGACCGCTGAATCCCGATTCAAGCGCTGGAAGAAACCGCTGACCATCGCCTTCTTCCTGATGCTGATCGTGCTGTTCACCCTGCTCGCTCGGCGTATCGATTGGAGCGAAGTGGTGCAGACCCTGGGCGACTTCAAGGTGCGCACACTGGTGATCGCAGGCGCGCTGACGCTGTGCAGTTTTCTGGTGTACGCCAGCTTCGACTTGATCGGCCGCACCTACATTCGCCAGAACCTGGTGTGGAAGCAGATCCTGCCAGTGGGCATCATCAGCTACGCCTTCAACCTCAACCTGAGCGCGTGGGTCGGCGGCATCGCCATGCGTTATCGGCTGTATTCGCGCTTGGGGGTGAGTACCGGCAATATCGCCAAGATCCTCGGCCTGAGCCTAGCCACCAATTGGTTTGGCTACATGGCGATTGCCGGGGTGGTGTTCAGCAGCGGTTTGGTGACCATGCCGCCGGGGTGGAAGGTCAGCACCACGGCCTTGCAGGGCATTGGCGCGTTGTTGGTACTGGCCAGCCTGGGTTATCTGGTGGCCTGCCAGTTTTCGAAGAAACGTGCGTGGACGATTCGCGGCATGGAAATCAACCTGCCGTCGGTGCGCATGGCGTGCTTGCAGTTGCTGCTGGGCGCGTTGAATTGGTCGCTGATGGCGGCGGTGATTTTTACCCTGTTGCCGGCCAAGCTGGACTATCCGCTGGTGCTGGGCGTGTTATTGATCAGCGCGATTGCCGGAGTGCTCACCCACATTCCGGCCGGGCTGGGCGTGCTGGAGGCGGTGTTTATTGCGCTGTTGCAGCATGAGGCGTCGCGGGGCAGTTTGCTTGCCGGGCTGATCGCGTATCGGGCGATTTACTTCATCTTGCCGTTGCTGATCGCGCTAGTGATGTACCTGGGCGTGGAGGCCAAGGCGAAGGCGTTGCGGGTGAAGAAGACACCCGCCTGAACGCTTTAACGGGACTGAATGATGCTCAACCGCTCGCCCACCACCATCTCGGTGATCCAGTCCACCAGGATTGAGGTGTAAGCCTGCTGGGAGACTGGGTCGCTGAGGGAATGGTCGGCGCCGTCGATGATTCGGTGGGTCAGGGAGTGGGTCTGCTGGCACGCCGCGCGGTAGCTCATGATGGTGGCATGGGGCACGTGGTCATCGGTTTCCGATTCGACGATCAGCACATCACCGGTAAACGCCGAACACGCATGCAAGGCGCGATTGGTTTCGGCGTGGACCAACGTGCTGCGGTAGTCCATCAGGTCAGCCTTATCCAGTTCACGCTTGGGCTTGAGCCATTCCTGGTCGCGATACAGCGCCGGCACGCGCAGTGCCAGCCAGCGCACCGGGCGCAATGAGGTGAGAATCGCCGCGAGGTAGCCGCCGTAACTGGTACCCACCACTGCCACTGCCGAGGTGTCGATCGCCGGGTGGGACAGCAGTCGGTCATAGGCCGCCATCAGGTCGCGCAGGTTGTCTTCGCGGGTGACGCGGGACAATGGAATACCGGTGCCGGCGTGCCCGCGCAGATCGAAGGTCAGGCATACACAGCCCAAGCCGGCGATGCCTTTGGCCCGCTCGAGGTCTCGCTCCTGGCTGCCGCCCCAGCCGTGCACAAACAACACGCCGGGGACTTTGGATTTGGGGCTCAGGAAGGTGCCGCTCATCTGTTCGTCGTCGATATCGATCGCAATGCTTTCACTTCTAGCCGTCATAAGAGGTAACCGTCACGTACTTGAGAAGAAACTCGCTGCTTTGCGCCGGGCCGCGATACACCTCGATGGCATTGGCCGGCAGCGGTTGGTCCACATAGGTTTCCACCGAGGACACATGGATCGCACGCAGGCCAGGGTTGTTGATAAAACTTTGCAGCGCTGCGACTTCCGCGCTACTGGCCCCGCCCATGCGCCAGGATTGTTCGAGCACGCCGCTGCGGCGTTGGCCATTACTGTCCAGGCCTTGCGCGATGTCGTAATTACGCCGCGAGGCATAAAAGCCGGGGTAGGCCTCATCGGCGGCCGTGTCGAACACCTGGGCTTGTTCGATGGCTTCGCGTACGTCGTCGGCCAGTTCGAGTTGCAACAGGTCTTCGTAATAGCCGGGCACGACCAGCAGGTTGGAACCGCCGTAGACCTCTTCGCCCTGCCCGTCTTTCGTCAGGTATTGCTCGCCGCAGTAGCTGAACACGTGGTCGCCGATAAAACTTTGGCCAACGCTGTGAGTGACCACATCGTGCAGATCCTGCTCCAGAACAACCCCTTCGTTGAAGAGTTTTGCGGCCTCGGATCGCGCCAGCACGGCCTCGAATTCATCCAGGCTGTGGATAACTTCCTGGCCTCGGCCCGCGCAGGCGTGCACGGGTTTCAAGCGGATGGGGCCGCTGTGGAGCAAGCGTGTGGCGGCGAGCCGCGCGTCTTCCAGTGCGAAGACGCTCAAGCCGTCCAGCACGACATTGCGTACACGCTCGCAGAACAACGCCGACCAACCTTCCGGCGCTTTAGCGTCAGGGCCGAGCAAGCCATGACTGATGGCCTTGGTGCAAATAAAGTCGTGGTCGACGTAACCGCCCCACAAATCCTCCGGGCCTTTGATATTCAGCGCTCGCGCCTGGGCCTGACCGACCAGGGTTTGTGTGGGCAGCAGGTACAGCGCCCGCCCCGCGTGCAGATCAGGGTCGTAGCTGCCGCCGAATTTGAGCCCGAGAATCTGCGCCAACCAGCGCGCCAGGGCGCGGTTGGTTTCGACCTCATGTAGCGGCGCCCCCTCACGTGTGGAGTGAGCTACCACCAGCTTCTTGCGTTGAGTCGGGGTCATGCGTCCCCCTTGGCCATCCCGCCATGTGTGTAGACGGAACGTTGCAGAGATCAAGCCAAGGCGCGTTCGCACGGGATTGCATTCAAATCAACCAGTTGCCGAAAAACCGATGGCAGTTGGCCTGTTTTATTCTGCACGACGACGCGTTAACGCGGCGGCGTTCTGCACGATTCACACGCCGAAACGGCTGCGGTAGTCGCTGGGCGAAAGGCCGGTGATCTTCTTGAAGGTGGCGCGAAAGGCACCGGGGTCCTGGTAACCCACGGTCCATGCGATATGGTCGATGGTGCCGTTGGTAAACTCCAGCATCTGCCGCGCCTTGCCCACACGCAAGTGCTGACAGTACTCGGTGGGTTTCAAGCCCGTCGCGTTGCGAAAGCGCCGCAGGAAAGTGCGCTCTTCCAAACCCGCTTCCTGGGCCATTGCCGTAAGGGAAACATCCACCGCGCCACTGGCTTGAAGCCAGTGCTGAACCCTGAGGATGGCCGCGTCGCCGTGGCCGAGTATCGGCGCGAAGTTGCTGCCGCATTGGCTGGCGCTGTCACTGTGCTCGATCACCAGGAAACGCGCGGTATCGGCCGCGATGCTCGGGCCCATCAGGCGATCGACCAGGCGCAGGCCGAGTTCGGACCAGGCCATCAAGCCGGCGGTGGTGATCAGGTCGCCGTCATCGACGATGGGCTTATCCGCCTCCAGGCGCACCGCCGGGTAACGGGCCGCGAAGGATTTGGCGGAAGACCAGTGCGTCGTGGCACTGCGTCCGTCGAGCAACCCGCTGCGCGCCAGCATGATCGAGCCAATGCACACACCGCCCAGTACCATGCCTGCCGCGTGTTGCTGGCGGATCCATTCCAGTAGCGCGGGCGGCGCCTGGTCTTCGGTGAATTCACCGATCGACGGCGGCACCAATACGGCCATCATCGGCTGGTCAGGGCCGGGATGGCTGCTGAATACGCGCGCCGGTTTGCCGGTAACATCCACCTGCCAATGGCTGACCCGCAGCAACGGCAATTGCGCGGACTGATGCTCGGCGGCGATGCGGTTAGCCACGCCGAACAAGTCGGTCAAGCCATGCACGGCCGCCAACTGCGCACCTTGGTAGATCAACACGCCCAGCTCGACGACCGCCATTGTCAGTTTTCCCCCTGTTATTGTCGGTGCAGCCAATCCCCGGTGCAGGCGCCAGCTAAGATACTGGGCCCATCAACCCATCACGAGGCAATACACATGGCCAAGCAAGCGCTCATCCTAATCGATATCCAGAACGACTACTTCCCTCAGGGCAAGTGGCCACTCGACGGCGTGGACGCCGCAGCAGACAAGGCCGCGCAGGTGCTGCAGGCGTTTCGCCAGGCGGGTGATGCGGTGATTCATGTGCGTCACGAGTTCACCTCCGAGGACGCGCCATTCTTCACGCCGGGTTCCGAGGGTGCGCACCTGCACAGCAAAGTGCTGAACGAAGGCAATGAGCCGGTGGTGCTTAAACACTTTGTGAATGCGTTTCGCGAAACCAACCTGCGCGCACTGCTGGAACAACGCAGCATCACGGACCTGGTGGTGGTCGGTAGCATGAGCCATATGTGCATCGACGCGGTGGTACGTGCAGCAGCGGACCTGGGCTATAAGGTCACGCTGATCCATGACGCCTGCGCCACGCGGGATCTGGAGTTCAATGGCAAGGTGATCCCGGCTGCTCAGGTGCATGACGCTTACATGGCATCACTGGCGTTCGGCTACGCAACCGTAGTATCGACCGATGAGTTCCTCGCCCCCGTGTAGGAGCCGGCTTGCCGTCGATAGCGTCACCACGGCCTACGCAGTGGCAATGATGAACAGGCGCGGAAACGGCAGCAACACCGTGCCATCAGCTAGGGCTGGATAGGCCTGTGTAATCCGCGCCTGGTATTCCTGCAGGAAGGCGGCTTTTTCGCTGTCGGTCAAAGGCGCGAGGAACGGTCTCAGCGCCGATGCCTTGAACCACTCCACCACGGCTGCGTGATCCACCAGCGGGTGCTGATAGGTGGTGCGCCACACATCGACCGTACTGCAATGCTTGCTCAGCAGTTCGTAGTAGTAGCTCGCGGTGTGGCGCTCGTTGTGTTTGACCGTTCCGATCTTGGCCGACCATGGACCCTCTGCCGCGACTTCGCGGGCAAGCCGGTGGGCGGGCTCATCGAGGTTGTCCGGGGTTTGCACCGCTAGCGTACCGCCGGGCGTCAGTTGGTGGACCAAGTGGGGGTAAAGCGTGGCGTGGTCCGGTAGCCATTGCAGGGACGCGTTGGCCAGGATCACATCGAATGCTTGCGCCGGGTTCCAGGCGCCGATATCCGCCAACTCGAAGTTCAGCGCCGGCAGCCGCTTGCGGGCGTCGGCCAGCATGTCGTCGGAGCTGTCCATGCCCGTGACGTGGGCTTGCGGGAAGCGTTCGGCCAGCACCTCGGTGGAGTTGCCGGGGCCGCAGCCCAGGTCCACGGCGGTGCGGACGTCAGTGTTTGGAATGGCCGCCACCAGGTCGCGAACGGGACGGGTGCGCTGCTGTTCAAACATCGTGTATTGCTTGGCAGACCAGGTCATCACGGCTTTCCTTCTTTTTGAGGTTGGCCACAGCGTAAATCTTGTGAGCCATGAGAACAAATGCCAGGATTGAAGCCCTCCCATACCTGAAAAGTATTCCTATGCTGGAGCTTCGCCAACTCAAGGCCTTCGTTGCCATCGCTGAAGAAGGCTACATCACCCGCGCGGCGGAACGCCTGGGCATGCAGCAGCCCCCGTTGACGCGGATGTTGCAAAACCTTGAGGCCGAGTTGGGCGTGGTGTTGATGGAGCGCCTGCCCCGTGGTGTACGCCCCACCACCGCCGGGCTCGCGTTGCTGGATGAAGCCCGGGAGATCCTTGCGCACGCTGAAGGGATTGCAGAGGTGGTACGCCGTGCCGCACGCGGTGAACGTGGGCGCCTGGCGATCGGCTTCACCAGTTCGGCGGCGCTGCATCCTTTTGTGCCGAGTGTGCTGCGGCTGTTTCGCGAAACCTTTGTCGGCGTCACAGTGGTGCTGGAGGAAGCTGGCACCGGCGAACTGCTGGATGCCTTGGTACACGAAAAACTCGACGCGGCGTTTATCCGCTCGCCTCTCAGTGGGACTCAGTCGCTGCAGGACGAACCTATTCTGGTGGAACCGATGCTGCTGGCGCTGCCCACCGAGCATCCGCTGGCGCTTGATGCAGGCTCTCCCCTACCCTTGAAGGCACTGGCGACCGAATCCTTCGTGCTCTATCGCCGTCGCGTGGGGTTGGGGTTGTATGACGCGATTCTGGTGGCGTGTCGTGAAGCGGGGTTCAGCCCGCAGGTGGTCCAGGAAGCACCGCGCATGACGGCGACATTGAGCCTGGTGGCGGCAGGACTTGGTGTGTCCATCGTGCCAGCGTCGATGCAGCGGCTGCGCGGGGACGGCATCGTGTATCGGGAGCTGACGGAGTGCCAGAGCCTGGTGGCGCCACTGCATTTGGCGACGCGTATCGATGACGGTTCGGCCGTGTTAGGCCGGTTCAAGGATATGGTTGTCATCGCCGCTTCGACTGACGCTGATCACGGCCAATAAAAAACCCCCGAGGCCTGAGCCAAACGGGGGTTTTGCGTGTTCCGGACTTTAGAGTCCTCAGAACGGGATATCGTCATCAAAGCTGTCGAAATCCGGAGCCGGCTGCGGAGCGGCCTGCTGTGGCGCTGGACGCGACTCACGCTGTGGCTGCTGGCTTGGCTGTGGACGCGACTGCTGTGGACGCGGTGCCGAGTTGGACATGCCGCCCTGGCCCTGTTGGTCGCCCTGTGGACGGCCGCCCAGCAGTTGCATGGTGCCTTGCATGTCGACCACGATTTCAGTGGTGTAACGCTTGATGCCGTCTTTTTCCCACTCGCGGGTTTGCAACTTGCCTTCGATGTACACCTGCGAACCTTTACGCAGGTACTCACCAGCGATCTCAGCAACCTTGCCGAACATCGACACACGGTGCCATTCAGTTTTCTCGACCTTCTGGCCGGTCTGCTTGTCGGTCCACTGTTCGCTGGTCGCCAGACTCAGGTTGGTCACGGCGTTACCGTTAGGCAAGTAGCGAACCTCGGGATCCTGGCCGCATGTACCGACCAATATGACTTTGTTAACCCCACGGGCCATAACGTTCTCCTAGGCTGGGCGCGCTGTCGGCACTGGGTTGACCAGTTGCTCGAGCGTCGCGCGATCCAATAATTCGGTGTCCAATTTGATGTAAATGGCCGCTTCTTCCGCGACCACGACTGCATCTGTTACCCCTACGACTGCCTTGAGGCGCTCTACCAGACCACTTTCGCGGATCGCCTCAGGCGATAGCGGCAAACGCAGGCTCGTGACGTAGGGAGGTTCGCGCATGGTAACAGCAAAGGCCAGCCAAAGTGCAGCCAGCCCGGCGCATCCAAGGAACACAACCGACAAACCGCCATGCTGGAACATCCAGCCCCCCATGATGCCGCCCAGTGCAGAACCGAGGAACTGGCTGGTGGAATACACCCCCATCGCCGTGCCCTTGCCGCCAGCGGGTGAAACTTTACTGATCAGCGAAGGCAATGAAGCCTCCAGCAGGTTGAACGCGGTGAAGAACACCACCGTGCCGATTACCAGCGCCCGCAGGCTGTCGCCGAACTGCCAGAAGAATAGCTCAGTGAGCATCAGCGTCGTGACGGCGCCGAGCAGGATTCGTTTCATTTTGCGTTTTTTCTCGCCATAGATGATGAACGGGATCATGGCGAAGAACGAAATCAGCAGCGCAGTGAGGTAGACCCACCAGTGCTGCTCCTTGGGCAGGCCGGCTTTTTCAACCAGCGCCAGGGGCAAGGCGACGAAGCTGCACATCAGCATCGCGTGTAATACGAAGATACCTAAATCCAGGCGCAGCAGGTCAGGATGCTTGAGCGTCGGCAAGAGCGCCTTGCGTGCGACGCCCGACTCGCGATGCTGCAGCGTGCCGGTGGAGCGCGGCACCATAAAGGCAACGATCACGATGCCAAACAGCGCCATACCGCCGGTGGCAAGGAATAGGCCATGCAAGCCGAACGCACGGGTCAGCAAGGGACCGACCACCATGGCCACGGCAAACGACAGACCGATAGTCATGCCGATCATGGCCATGGCTTTCGTGCGATGTTGTTCGCGGGTCAGGTCCGATAACAAGGCCATCACCGCTGCGGAAATCGCGCCGGCGCCTTGCAGGATCCGTCCGGCAATCACACCCCAGATAGAGTCGGATTGGGCCGCGAGCACGCTGCCGAGGGCGAACACGATCAGCCCGAGGTAGATCACCGGACGACGGCCAATGCGGTCGGAAATGATCCCGAACGGAATCTGGAAAATCGCCTGGGTCAGGCCATAGGCGCCAATGGCCAGGCCGATCAATGCGGGGGTCGCGCCTGCGAGATCCATTCCATAGGTCGCCAGCACCGGCAACACCATAAACATGCCCAGCATACGGAAGGCGAACACCAGGGCCAGACCGCTTGCCGCTCGGGTCTCGCCGCTACTCATGCGTTCGCTGTGGGGATCGTGCATGGAAAAACCTCGTGTGAACCGGCGGCGATTCTACCAGTCCCATCGATTGAGAGGGTATATGCGGCGGTTTGCCGCGCAGCTTTCATCTAAGGCTGCAAGCGGCCTTTTGACAGTGTATATTCATCCAGTCTTTAGCCGTATACTCCGGCATTATTCACGCCCGCCGTGCGAGGCCATCTTGGACAAGATCCTGATTCGTGGGGCTAGAACCCACAACCTGAAGAACATCGACCTGACCCTGCCCAGGGACAAACTGATCGTCATCACCGGCTTGTCCGGGTCCGGCAAATCGTCCCTGGCGTTCGACACGCTGTATGCCGAAGGCCAGCGTCGCTATGTGGAATCGCTGTCGGCCTACGCCCGCCAGTTCCTGTCGATGATGGAAAAACCCGACGTCGACACCATTGAAGGCCTGTCGCCAGCGATCTCCATCGAACAGAAATCGACCTCCCATAACCCGCGCTCCACCGTGGGCACCATTACCGAAATCTACGATTACCTGCGCCTGCTGTATGCACGCGTGGGTATTCCGCGTTGCCCGGACCACGACATTCCCCTGGAAGCCCAGACCGTCAGCCAGATGGTCGACCTGGTGCTGGCCCAGCCGGAGGGCGCCAAGCTGATGCTGTTGGCGCCAGTGATCCGTGAGCGCAAGGGTGAACACCTTTCCGTCTTCGAAGAACTGCGGGCCCAGGGTTTTGTGCGCGCACGCATCAACGGCAAGCTGTATGAGCTGGATGAAGCGCCGAAGCTCGACAAGCAAAAGAAGCATACGATTGATGTAGTAGTCGACCGCTTCAAGGTGCGCGCCGACCTGCAGCAGCGCCTTGCGGAATCCTTCGAAACCGCGTTGAAGCTGGCCGACGGCATTGCATTGGTTGCACCGATGGACGACGAGCCGGGCGAAGAGATCATCTTCTCCGCGCGCTTTGCCTGCCCGATTTGCGGCCATGCAATCAGCGAGCTGGAACCCAAGCTGTTCTCCTTCAACAACCCGGCCGGCGCCTGCCCGACTTGCGATGGCCTGGGCGTGAAGCAGTTCTTTGACATCAAGCGCTTGGTCAATGGCGACCTGACGCTGGCGGAGGGCGCGATACGCGGCTGGGACCGGCGCAACGTCTATTACTTCCAGATGCTCGGGTCGTTGGCCTCGCATTACAAGTTCAGCCTGGAAGTGCCGTTCAACCAACTGCCGGCGGATCAGCAGAAGGTCATCCTGCATGGCAGCGGCTCGCAGAACGTCGACTTCAAATACCTGAACGACCGTGGCGATATCGTCAAGCGCTCCCATCCTTTCGAAGGCATTGTGCCAAACCTGGAGCGTCGCTACCGCGAGACCGAATCGGCCAGCGTGCGCGAAGAGCTGGCGAAATTCCTCAGCACCCAGCCGTGCCCGGATTGCCGTGGTACTCGCCTGCGTCGCGAGGCGCGGCATGTGTGGGTGGGCGAGAAGACACTACCGGCGGTGACCAACCTGCCAATCGGCGATGCCTGTGAGTACTTTGGTGTGCTCAAGCTGACCGGTCGCCGTGGCGAAATCGCTGACAAGATCCTCAAGGAAATCCGCGAGCGCTTGCAGTTCCTGGTCAACGTTGGCTTGGATTACCTGTCGCTGGATCGCAGTGCCGACACCTTGTCCGGCGGTGAAGCCCAGCGGATTCGCCTGGCCAGCCAGATTGGTGCTGGCCTTGTGGGTGTGTTGTACATCCTCGATGAACCGTCGATTGGCTTGCACCAGCGCGACAACGATCGCCTGCTGGGCACCTTGAAACACCTGCGGGATATCGGCAATACGGTGATCGTGGTCGAGCACGATGAAGATGCAATCCGCCTGGCGGATTATGTGGTCGACATTGGCCCGGGGGCGGGTGTGCATGGCGGGCATATAGTCGCTGAAGGCACGCCGGCCGAAGTCATGGCTCATCCGGACTCACTGACCGGCAAATACTTGTCTGGTCGTGTGAAGATTGCAGTGCCGGCCAAACGCACGCCACGTAACAAGAAGCTGGCGTTGCACCTTAAGGGCGCGCGTGGCAACAACTTGCGCAATGTCGACCTGGAAATTCCACTGGGTCTGCTGACCTGCGTGACTGGTGTTTCCGGCTCGGGTAAATCGACGCTGATCAACAATACGTTGTTCCCCTTGAGTGCCACCGCCCTGAACGGCGCGACCACCCTGGAAGCCGCTGCTCACGACAGCATCAAGGGACTGGAACACCTGGACAAGGTGGTCGATATTGATCAAAGCCCCATTGGTCGTACACCGCGCTCCAACCCGGCGACCTACACCGGCTTGTTCACGCCCATCCGTGAGCTCTTTGCCGGGGTTCCGGAATCCCGCTCACGGGGTTACGGGCCGGGCCGGTTCTCGTTCAACGTCAAGGGCGGGCGCTGTGAAGCGTGCCAGGGCGATGGCCTGATCAAGGTGGAAATGCACTTCCTGCCAGACATCTACGTGCCGTGCGATGTATGCAAGAGCAAGCGCTACAACCGCGAAACCTTGGAGATCAAGTACAAGGGCAAGAGCATCCACGAAACCCTGGAGATGACCATCGAAGAAGCACGCGTGTTCTTCGACGCGGTCCCGGCGTTGGCGCGCAAGCTGCAGACGCTGATGGACGTGGGCTTGTCGTACATCAAGCTGGGGCAGTCGGCGACCACGCTGTCAGGTGGTGAGGCGCAGCGGGTGAAGTTGTCTCGCGAGCTGTCCAAGCGCGATACCGGCAAGACCCTGTACATCCTCGATGAGCCGACCACCGGCCTGCACTTCGCGGACATCCAGCAACTGCTGGACGTGCTGCACCGCTTGCGCGACCACGGCAACACCGTGGTGGTGATCGAGCACAACCTTGATGTGATCAAGACGGCAGATTGGCTGGTAGACCTGGGGCCGGAAGGTGGCTCCAAAGGTGGCCAGATCATTGCCGTGGGGACGCCGGAGCAAGTCTCCGAAATGCCGCAGTCGCACACCGGTTACTACTTGAAACCGTTGTTGGAACGCGACCGGGCCTGACTTTTTCGGGCCCAAAGAAAAGCCCCTGTCACTTTGCGGTGACAGGGGCTTTTTTTGTAGCCGGGAATCAGAACTGCGATTGCAGGTAATTCTCCAGGCCAATCAGCTTGATCAGGCCCAACTGCTTTTCGAGCCAGTAGGTGTGATCTTCTTCGGTGTCATTCAACTGTACCCGCAGGATTTCCCGGGTGACATAGTCGTTGTGCTGCTCACAGAGCTCGATGCCTTTGCAGAGCGCGGCACGGACCTTGTACTCGAGGCGCAGGTCGGCAGCGAGCATGTCAGGCACCGTGGTACCCACATCCAGATCATCAGGACGCATACGCGGAGTGCCTTCGAGCATGAGGATACGGCGCATCAGTGCGTCGGCGTGCTGTGCCTCTTCTTCCATCTCGTGGTTGATACGTTCGTAGAGCTCGGTAAAGCCCCAGTCTTCGTACATGCGCGAATGGATGAAATATTGGTCACGAGCAGCCAGTTCGCCCGTCAGCAACGTGTTGAGGTAATCGATTACGTCGGGGTGACCTTGCATCGCCCTACATCTCCCTGCTTGAAAGTCTGTAGTTTGAACCATGATGACTTGAAGGTCACGGGATCGACGGCAGAAAAGTGATGTTTTTCGGAGAAAAGTAGCTGAAATAACGCAAAAACCGCCCAAATGAGGGCGGTTCTGCTTATCGTTTAGAGTCAGTTAAGCGATACACCCAACGCCTTTGCGATTGCTTCTCCATAAGCCGGATCGGCCTTGTAGAAGTGCTGCAGTTGGCGCTGAACCACATCACTGGAAACGCCACCCATCGCGCCGGCAATGTTGTTGGTGAGCAAGGCCTTCTGCTCATCGTTCATCAAGCGGAACAGCGCACCGGCATGGCTGTAGTAATCCGTGTCTTCACGGTGATCGTAACGGTCAGCTGCGCCACTCAGGGCCAATGCAGGCTCCGCATACTGCGGTGCTTGCTTTGGTGCATCGGTGTAGCTGTTTGGCTCATAGTTAGGCGCTGCGCCGCCATTGCTGCCGAAGGCCATCGAACCATCGCGCTGGTAGCTATTCACCTGGTTACGCGGCGCGTTCACCGGCAGTTGCTGGTGATTAGTGCCAACACGATAGCGATGCGCATCAGCGTAAGCGAACACACGACCTTGAAGCATGCGGTCTGGCGACAGACCAACACCAGGAACCATGTTGCTTGGGCCGAATGCAGCTTGTTCCACTTCAGCGAAGTAGTTCTGCGGATTGCGGTTCAGTTCCAACTCGCCGACTTCGATCAACGGGAATTCCTTCTGCGACCAGGTTTTGGTCACATCGAAAGGGTTCTCGTAATGAGCGTTGGCCTGGGCCTCGGTCATGATTTGGATGCATACGCGCCATTTCGGGAAATCACCGCGCTCGATCGCGCCAAACAGATCACGCTGGGCGTAATCAGGGTCAGTACCAGCCAGGCGAGCAGCTTCAGCCGGCGCCAGGTTCTTGATGCCCTGCTTGGTCTTGTAGTGCCACTTCACCCAGTGACGCTCACCCTTGGCGTTGATCAGGCTGTAGGTGTGACTGCCGAAGCCGTGCATGTGACGGTAGCCGTCAGGGATGCCACGGTCCGAGAACAGGATAGTGACCTGGTGCAGCGCCTCAGGGGAGTGCGACCAGAAATCCCACATCATTTGCGCGCTTTTCAGATTGCTTTGCGGCAAGCGTTTCTGTGTGTGGATGAAATCCGGGAACTTCAAAGGATCGCGAATAAAGAACACAGGGGTGTTGTTACCCACGATGTCCCAGTTGCCCTCTTCGGTATAGAACTTCAAGGCAAAACCACGTGGGTCGCGCTCGGTATCAGCCGAACCACGCTCACCGCCAACGGTGGAAAACCGCAGGAAGGTAGGGGTTTGCTTGCCAACGGACTCGAACAGCTTGGCGCTGGTGTATTGCGTGATGTCTGTAGTGACCGTGAAAGTACCGTAAGCCCCCGAACCCTTGGCGTGCACACGACGCTCAGGAATGTTTTCACGGTTGAAGTGAGCGAGCTTCTCGATCAGGTGAAAATCGTCGAGCAGCAATGGGCCCCGCGGGCCGGCGGAACGGGAATTCTGGTTGTCCGCAACGGGGGCGCCGCTGGCGGTGGTAAGGATTTTATTCTGGCTCATGCACAATTTCCCTCAGGTCGGACTTGGAACTGCCGGCTAATCGGCTTGGAAGGAGTATTGATCATCAACATGACACCTACAAATTCATTAAATTGTAGGCGTCGATAGATATTTCCTACCGAACACTCCTTCTCCCATAGTGCCAAGCACAATCCTCGGAAGCTTGTATTGAACACGCTTTTATCACAGGCACAAAAAACCGGGCACTAGGCCCGGTTCTTCGATACAGCTTGTCGTCTTACTCGGCGCTTACAGCTTCGCCGGCAGTAGCACGATCAACCAACTCGACGTACGCCATAGGCGCGTTGTCGCCAGCGCGGAAACCGCACTTGAGGATGCGCAGGTAGCCACCCTCACGGGTAGCGTAACGCTTGCCCAGGTCGTTGAAGAGCTTACCAACGATAGCTTTCGAACGAGTACGGTCGAAAGCCAGACGGCGGTTAGCCAGGCTGTCTGTCTTGGCCAAAGTAATCAGCGGCTCAGCAACGCGACGCAGTTCTTTAGCTTTCGGCAGTGTAGTTTTGATCAGCTCGTGCTCGAACAGCGACACCGCCATGTTTTGGAACATGGCCTTGCGGTGCGAGCTGGTACGGCTCAGGTGACGACCACTTTTACGATGACGCATGGTTCATTCCTTACCAAACTCACGTTCGGTGATTACGACGATCAGGCAGTCGCCTTGTCGTCCTTCTTAAGACTTGCAGGCGGCCAGTTGTCGAGGCGCATGCCGAGGGACAGACCGCGGGAGGCCAGAACGTCCTTGATTTCAGTCAAGGATTTCTTGCCCAGGTTCGGAGTCTTCAACAGTTCTACTTCGGTACGCTGAATCAGGTCGCCGATGTAGTAAATGTTTTCCGCCTTAAGGCAGTTAGCCGAACGTACAGTCAGTTCCAGATCGTCAACCGGGCGAAGCAGGATCGGATCGATCTCGTCTTCCTGCTCGATTACCACTGGTTCGCTGTCACCTTTGAGGTCGACGAACGCAGCCAACTGCTGTTGCAGGATGGTTGCAGCGCGGCGGATAGCCTCTTCAGGATCCAGAGTACCGTTGGTTTCCAGATCAATAACCAGCTTGTCCAGGTTAGTACGCTGCTCGACACGGGCGTTTTCCACCACGTATGCGATACGGCGAACCGGGCTGAACGAAGAGTCAAGCTGCAAGCGACCAATGCTGCGGCTTTCATCTTCATCGCTCTGACGCGAGTCGGCCGGTTCATAACCACGACCACGAGCTACGGTGAGCTTCATGTTCAGGGCGCCGTTAGACGCCAGGTTAGCGATTACGTGATCGGGGTTAACGATCTCGACATCATGATCCAGCTGAATATCGGCAGCGGTAACCACCCCCGAACCCTTCTTCGACAAGGTCAGCGTAACTTCGTCACGGCCGTGCAGCTTGATAGCCAGACCTTTAAGGTTCAACAGGATTTCAATTACGTCTTCCTGTACACCTTCGATGGCGCTGTACTCGTGGAGCACACCGTCAATCTCGGCCTCGACTACTGCACAGCCGGGCATTGAGGACAACAGGATGCGGCGCAGCGCGTTGCCCAGGGTGTGGCCAAAACCACGCTCGAGAGGCTCGAGAGTAATTTTGGCGCGGGTTGGACTGACAACCTGCACATCAATGTGGCGGGGTGTCAGGAACTCATTTACCGAAATCTGCATGGATGCACCTATTTTCTAGCCCTTACTTGGAGTAGAGCTCGACAATCAGGCTTTCGTTGATGTCGGCGGACAGATCACTGCGAGCAGGAACGTTCTTGAAAACGCCCGACTTCTTCTCAGTGTCTACTTCTACCCATTCTACGCGGCCACGTTGGGCACACAGATCGAGAGCTTGGACAATGCGAAGTTGGTTTTTTGCTTTCTCGCGAACTGCGACCACGTCACCAGCACGAACCTGGTAGGACGGAACGTTTACGGTCTGACCGTTAACGCTGATCGACTTGTGCGATACCAACTGACGGGATTCGGCACGAGTCGAACCAAAGCCCATACGGTATACAACGTTGTCCAGACGGCATTCGAGCAGTTGCAGCAGGTTTTCACCGGTTGCACCTTTCTTGCCAGCAGCTTCTTTGTAGTAGCCGCTGAACTGACGCTCGAGAACGCCGTAGATACGACGGACCTTCTGCTTTTCACGCAGTTGGGTGCCGTAATCGGACTGGCGACCGCGGCGTTGGCCGTGGATACCAGGTGCTGCTTCAATGTTGCACTTCGATTCGATCGCGCGCACGCCGCTCTTCAGGAAGAGATCGGTGCCTTCGCGACGAGCGAGTTTGCATTTTGGACCAATGTAACGAGCCATTCTTTACAATCTCCTGGATTACACGCGGCGCTTCTTCGGCGGACGGCACCCGTTGTGCGGGATTGGCGTCACGTCGGTGATGCTGGCGATCTTATAGCCACAGCCGTTCAAAGCACGGACAGCAGACTCACGACCTGGACCTGGACCCTTGACGTTAACGTCGAGGTTTTTCAGGCCATATTCCAGCGCAGCTTGACCAGCACGTTCAGCAGCTACTTGAGCAGCAAACGGGGTGGACTTGCGGGAACCGCGGAAACCCGAACCACCGGAGGTAGCCCAAGAAAGCGCGTTACCTTGACGGTCGGTGATGGTCACGATTGTGTTGTTAAAAGAAGCATGGATGTGGGCGATGCCATCAACCACTGTCTTTTTAACTTTTTTACGAGGACGAGCAGCAGGTTTTGCCATGATAATTTTCCTGTCGATTCGCTGGGGCGATTACTTGCGGATCGGCTTACGCGGACCTTTACGGGTACGCGCGTTAGTCTTGGTACGCTGACCGCGTACTGGAAGACCACGACGATGACGCAGACCGCGATAGCAACCGAGGTCCATCAAACGCTTGATTTTCATGTTGATTTCGCGACGCAGGTCACCTTCAGTGGTGAACTTCGCCACTTCGCCACGCAGCTGTTCAATCTGCTCGTCGCTCAGATCCTTGATCTTAGCGGCTGGGTTTACCCCAGCAACTGCGCAAATTTTCTGCGCAGTAGTGCGACCAACACCATAGATGTAGGTCAGCGAGATAACAGTGTGCTTGTTATCTGGAATGTTAACGCCTGCAATACGGGCCATTCAGTGGGACTCCAATTGACAGCTACCTACGCCCCGGAAGCCAAGAAATAGGGCGCGAGATAATATCGCTGTAATAACAAATAATCAACCCGGCAGCGCACTAGCTGCCGGGCTTCAAGCGGATCACACTCAGCCTTGGCGCTGTTTGTGACGCGGTTCCGCGCTGCAAATTACTCGAACAACACCTTCGCGGCGAATAATCTTGCAGTTACGGCACAGCTTTTTCACCGATGCACGAACTTTCATCACCAACTCCTCGAACCTTATGGGGTACTCAGCGCAACATGCCGCTGCCGTAGCCCTTCAGGTTGGCTTTCTTCATCAGGGATTCGTACTGGTGCGAAACGAGGTGCGATTGTACTTGGGACATGAAGTCCATCACAACCACGACCACGATCAGCAACGAGGTCCCGCCAAGGTAGAACGGAACGTTTGCTGCAACCACCAGAAACTGGGGCAACAAGCACACGGCCGTCATATATAGAGCACCGAACAGGGTCAAACGAGTCAGAACGCCATCAATGTAGCGTGCAGACTGCTCACCTGGACGGATGCCCGGAATAAAGGCACCGGACTTCTTCAGGTTTTCCGCTACGTCTTTCGGATTGAACATCAACGCCGTATAGAAGAAGCAGAAGAAAATAATCCCTGCACTAAACAGCAGAATATTCAACGGCTGACCAGGAGCGATCGACTGAGAGAGGTCCTGCAGCCAGCCCATGTTTTCGGACTGACCAAACCAGGTACCCAACGAAGCCGGAAACAGCAAAATGCTGCTCGCGAAAATTGCCGGAATAACACCGGCCATATTCACTTTCAGCGGCAAGTGGCTGGTCTGCGCAGCAAAAACCTTACGGCCCTGCTGACGCTTGGCGTAGTGAACAGCAATACGACGCTGGCCACGCTCAATGAACACCACAAAACCGATAATCGCTACTGCCAGCAAACCGATGGCAACCAGGGCGAAAATGTTGATATCACCCTGACGTGCAGACTCGAAAGACTGCCCGATCGCTCTCGGAAGACCGGCGACGATACCTGCGAAAATCAACATCGAGATACCGTTGCCAACACCACGCTCAGTAATCTGCTCACCCAGCCACATCATGAACATCGCACCAGCCACAAATGTGGATACCGCGACGAAATGGAAGCCAAAGTCACCAGTGAACGCAACGCCCTGCCCTGCCAGGCCAACGGACATGCCGATAGCTTGAACCAAGGCGAGGACGACAGTGCCGTAGCGGGTGTACTGGCTAATCTTGCGACGGCCAGCTTCACCTTCCTTCTTCAACTGCTCCAGCTGCGGGCTGACGGCGGTCATCAATTGCATGATGATCGATGCCGAAATGTACGGCATGATCCCCAGTGCAAAGATGCTCATCCGTTCCAGCGCGCCGCCGGAAAACATGTTGAACAAGCTAAGAATGGTCCCCTCATTCTGTCGAAACAGGTCTGCGAGTCGGTCCGGGTTGATACCTGGAACCGGGATGTGTGCGCCTATTCGGTAGACGATAATCGCCAGGAACAGAAAACGCAGACGAGCCCAAAGTTCAGACATACCGCCTTTGCCGAGCGCTGAGAGAGCACCTTGCTTAGCCATTTATTCCTCGAACTTGCCGCCAGCTGCTTCGATAGCCGAACGCGCACCTTTGGTGGCGCCGATTCCCTTGCCGATAGTGACAGCGCGAGTCACTTCACCGGACAGCATGATTTTCACACGCTGTACGTTGACGTTGATCACGTTGGCATCTTTCAGGGTCTGCACAGTAACGATGTCGCCTTCCACTTTAGCCAGCTCGGACAGACGCACTTCTGCGCGGTCCATGGCCTTCAGGGATACGAAACCGAACTTAGGCAGGCGACGATGCAGCGGCTGTTGACCGCCTTCAAAGCCTGGAGCAATGGTGCCACCGGAGCGGGAGGTTTGACCTTTGTGGCCACGGCCACCAGTCTTACCCAAACCGCTACCGATACCACGGCCCGGACGATGCTTTTCGCGACGGGAACCCGGCGCTGGACTCAGATCATTGAGTTTCATCGATTAACCCTCTACACGCAGCATGTAGTAAGCCTTGTTGATCATCCCGCGATTCTCGGGAGTATCCAGGACTTCTACAGTGTGACCGATGCGACGCAGACCCAGACCTTTAACACACAGTTTGTGGTTAGGGATGCGGCCGGTCATGCTTTTGATCAGCGTTACTTTAACGGTAGCCATGATCAGAAGATCTCCTTGACAGTCAGACCACGCTTGGCAGCGATGGACTCAGGAGATTGCATAGCTTTCAAACCTTTGAAAGTGGCGTGAACCACGTTTACCGGGTTAGTCGAGCCATAGCACTTGGCCAGAACGTTCTGAACGCCAGCAACTTCGAGGACAGCACGCATAGCGCCGCCAGCGATGATACCGGTACCTTCAGAAGCCGGCTGCATGTACACCTTCGAAGCGCCATGGGCGGACTTCATTGCGTACTGCAGAGTGGTGCCGTTCAGATCAACTTGGATCATGTTGCGACGAGCAGCTTCCATTGCCTTCTGGATCGCAGCAGGCACTTCACGTGACTTGCCACGGCCGAAGCCAACACGGCCTTTACCATCACCTACCACGGTCAACGCGGTGAAGGTGAAGATACGGCCGCCTTTAACGGTTTTGGCTACGCGGTTAACTTGAACCAGCTTCTCAATGTAGCCTTCGTCGCGCTTTTGGTCGTTATTTGACATAACTTAGAACTCCAGCCCAGCTTCACGAGCAGCATCAGCCAGCGCTTTCACGCGACCGTGGTACTTGAAGCCAGAGCGGTCGAAAGCCACTTGCGAGACGCCAGCGGCCTTAGCACGCGTAGCGACCAGCTGGCCAACCTTTGTGGCCGCGTCGATGTTGCCAGTGGCACCATCACGCAGTTCTTTATCCAAAGTCGAGGCGCTTGCCAGGACTTTGTTGCCGTCGGCCGAGATGACCTGGGCGTAGATGTGCTGCGACGAGCGGAACACGCAGAGACGCACGACTTCGAGTTCGTGCATTTTCAGGCGTGCTTTGCGAGCGCGACGCAGTCGAGTAACTTTTTTGTCGGTCATTTGCTATGCCCTACTTCTTCTTGGCTTCTTTACGACGGACGACTTCGTCCGCGTAGCGCACACCTTTGCCTTTGTACGGCTCTGGTGGACGGAAGTCGCGGATCTCAGCGGCCACTTGACCTACCAGCTGCTTATCGATGCCCTTGATCAGGATATCGGTCTGGCTAGGGGTCTCAGCAGTGATGCCCGCTGGCAGTTCGTAATCCACAGGGTGCGAGAAGCCAAGGGCCAGGTTCAAAACCGTGCCTTTTGCTTGCGCTTTGTAACCAACACCGACCAGCTGGAGCTTACGCTCGAAGCCTTGGCTTACGCCTTGGACCATGTTGTTTACCAACGCACGCGTGGTACCGGCCATTGCGCGAGTTTGTTGATCGCCATTGCGAGCAGCGAAACGCAGCTCACCAGCTTCTTCAACGATCTCAACGGACGAATGGATGTTCAGTTCAAGAGTACCCTTGGCACCCTTCACCGAAAGCTGTTGGCCTGCGAATTTGACTTCGACACCGGCTGGCAGCTTAACGGGGTTCTTAGCGACGCGAGACATGCTTATCCCCCCTTAGAACACAGTGCAAAGAACTTCGCCGCCGACACCGGCAGCGCGCGCAGCACGATCCGTCATCACACCTTTGTTGGTGGAGACGATAGACACGCCCAGACCGCCACGAACTTTCGGCAGATCTTCAGCGGACTTGTACTGACGCAGGCCTGGACGGCTAACGCGCTTCACTTCCTCGATGACCGAACGGCCTTCGAAGTACTTCAGCTCGATGGACAGCAGTGCTTTTACATCGCTGCTGATCTGATAACCCGCAATGTAGCCTTCGTCTTTCAGGACTTTGGCAACAGCTACCTTCAACTTGGAAGATGGCATGCTTACGACGGACTTTTCAGCCATCTGGGCATTACGGATACGAGTTAGCATGTCCGCTAACGGGTCCTGCATACTCATGGGCTAGACGCTCCTAATACAAAAAAATTAGCCTTGCGGCTACATATGTCGCCGAGAATCTCCGGGTAAAAAACACGGGCTCAGGCGAGCCGCGTATTTTAGACACACTCCGGAAATGAAACAAGCCCCAAAAGGGGCTTGTTCCAGATTCAAGGTCACCGGCGGTCAGTATCTTGCGATATTGGCCACCTGGACGTTGAAAGTACTTACCAGCTGGCTTTAACCAGACCTGGTACGTCACCACGCATTGCCGCTTCACGCAGTTTGTTACGGCCGAGGCCGAACTTGCGGTAAACGCCGTGTGGACGACCGGTCAGGCGGCAGCGGTTACGCATGCGCGAAGCGCTTGCGTCACGTGGCTGCTTCTGCAGGGCAACTGTAGCTTCCCAACGTGCTTCTGGACTTGCGTTCAGATCAACGATGATTGCTTTCAGTGCTGCACGCTTCTTGGCGTACTTGGCAACCGTGAGCTGACGCTTCAGCTCGCGGTTTTTCATGCTCATCTTGGCCATGGTCCTACTCCAATCAGTTGCGGAACGGGAATTTGAAAGCACGCAACAGGGCGCGACCTTCATCATCGTTCTTGGCAGTGGTGGTCAGGGTGATGTCCAGACCGCGGAGAGCATCGATCTTGTCGTAGTCGATTTCCGGGAAGATGATCTGCTCTTTCACGCCCATGCTGTAGTTACCACGACCATCGAAGGACTTGGCATTCAGGCCGCGGAAGTCGCGAACCCGAGGCAGGGAGATCGACAGCAGACGATCCAGGAACTCGTACATACGCTCACGGCGCAGGGTCACTTTGACGCCGATCGGCCAACCTTCACGGACTTTAAAGCCAGCGATGGATTTCCGAGCGTAGGTCACAACGACTTTCTGGCCGGTGATCTTTTCAAGGTCAGCAACAGCGTGCTCGATGACTTTTTTGTCGCCGATCGCTTCGCCCAGACCCATGTTCAGGGTGATTTTGGTAACGCGCGGAACTTCCATCACGTTCCCAAGCTTAAGTTCTTCCTTAAGCTTAGGGGCGATTTCCTTCCGGTAAATCTCTTGTAGTCGTGCCATGGTCTAATCTACCTAGCAGTGTTCAAGCATCAACCGCTTTTTGGGTCGACTTGAAGACACGAATTTTCTTACCGTCTTCTACTTTGAAACCAACGCGGTCAGCCTTGTTGGTTTCGCCGTTGAAGATGGCGACGTTAGAAGCATCCAGCGGAGCTTCTTTCTCGACGATACCGCCCTGCACGCCCGACATCGGGTTAGGCTTGGTATGACGCTTGACCAGGTTCAGACCACCGATAACCAGACGGTTATTAGCGAGAACCTTAAGCACCTTACCGCGCTTACCTTTGTCTTTGCCGGCGATCACGATGATCTCGTCGTCACGACGAATCTTTTGCATGTCGGATCTCCTTACAGCACTTCTGGGGCGAGCGAGACGATCTTCATGAACTTCTCAGTACGAAGTTCACGGGTCACTGGCCCAAAGATACGGGTGCCGATCGGCTCTTGCTTGTTGTTCAGAAGAACAGCAGCGTTGCCATCAAAGCGGATAATGGAGCCATCAGCACGACGTACGCCGTGACGAGTGCGGACTACAACAGCAGTCATCACTTGGCCTTTTTTCACTTTACCGCGAGGAATTGCTTCCTTCACGGTAACTTTGATGATGTCACCGATACCAGCGTAACGACGATGGGAGCCACCCAGCACCTTGATGCACATAACGCGGCGAGCGCCGCTGTTATCGGCCACATCGAGCATGGATTGAGTCTGAATCATATAATTTCTCCGACCCCTAGTCCTTAGACTTCCACAGCGCGTTCGAGAACATCAACCAGTGCCCAAGACTTGGTCTTGGCCAGCGGACGAGTTTCACGAATAGTGACTTTGTCGCCGATGTGGCACTGATTGGTTTCGTCGTGCGCGTGCAGCTTAGTCGAACGCTTAACATATTTACCGTAGATCGGGTGCTTAACGCGACGCTCGATCAGAACGGTGATGGTTTTGTCCATCTTGTCGCTGACAACACGGCCAGTCAGCGTACGGACAGTCTTTTCGGCTTCAGCCATGATCACTTACCTGCCTGCTGGTTGAGCACAGTCTTCACGCGAGCGATGTCACGCTTAACTTGCGAGAGCAGATGAGACTGCCCCAACTGGCCAGTTGCTTTCTGCATACGCAGATTGAACTGGTCGCGCAGCAGGCCGAGCAGTTGCTCGTTCAGCTGCTGTGCGGATTTTTCACGAAGTTCATTCGCTTTCATCACATCACCGTCCGTTTAACAAAGGAGGTGGCGAGCGGCAGCTTTGCAGCAGCCAGGGCGAAAGCCTCACGCGCCAGCTCTTCAGAAACACCCTCGATTTCATACAGGACTTTGCCTGGCTGAATCTGGGCTACCCAGTATTCCACGTTACCCTTACCTTTACCCATCCGAACCTCGAGAGGCTTTTTGGAGATCGGCTTGTCCGGGAATACACGGATCCAGATCTTGCCGCCACGTTTTACGTGACGGGTCAGAGCACGACGCGCTGACTCGATCTGACGAGCGGTGAGACGACCACGAGCTACAGACTTCAGCGCGAACTCGCCGAAGCTGACTTTGCTACCGCGCTGAGCCAGACCACGGTTGTGGCCTGTCATCTGCTTGCGGAACTTCGTACGCTTAGGTTGCAACATTTGGCGTACCCCTTACTTAGCAGCTTTTTTACGAGGCGCTGGTGCTTGTGGTTTCAGTTCTTCTTGGCGACCACCAATTACTTCGCCTTTGAAGATCCAAACCTTTACACCGATCACACCGTAAGTGGTGTGAGCTTCGTAGTTGGCATAGTCGATGTCGGCACGCAGGGTGTGCAGTGGCACACGACCTTCGCGATACCATTCAGTACGTGCGATTTCAGCACCGCCGAGACGACCGCTCACTTGGATTTTGATGCCTTTGGCACCAATGCGCATGGCGTTCTGTACAGCGCGCTTCATAGCGCGACGGAACATTACGCGACGCTCCAGCTGCTGAGCTACGCTCTGCGCAACCAGCATACCGTCGAGTTCCGGCTTGCGGATCTCTTCGATATTGATGTGCACAGGCACACCCATTTGCTTGGTCAGGTCCTGACGCAGTTTCTCAACATCTTCACCTTTCTTCCCGATAACGATACCTGGACGAGCGGTGTGGATGGTGATACGTGCAGTTTGGGCCGGACGATGGATATCGATACGGCTTACGGACGCGCTTTTTAGTTTGTCTTGGAGATACTCACGCACCTTCAGATCAGCGAACAAATAGTCCGCATAAGTCCGACCGTCTGCGTACCAGACGGAGGTGTGCTCCTTGACGATTCCCAGGCGAATGCCAATGGGATGTACTTTCTGACCCATCTCTTCGACTCCGTTACTTGTCAGCAACCTTGACAGTGATATGGCAAGACCGCTTGACGATGCGATCAGCACGGCCTTTGGCACGTGGCATGATGCGCTTCAGCGAACGCCCTTCGTTGACGAAAACGGTGCTGACCTTCAGGTCATCAACGTCTGCGCCTTCGTTATGCTCGGCGTTGGCTACGGCCGACTCCAGCACTTTCTTCATGATCTCGGCGGCTTTCTTACTGCTGAAAGCCAACAGGTTGAGCGCTTCGCCCACCTTCTTCCCGCGGATCTGGTCGGCGACCAAGCGGGCTTTCTGGGCGGAGATTCGAGCGCCCGACAACTTAGCGGCTACTTCCATTTCCTAACCCCTTAACGCTTGGCTTTCTTGTCTGCCACGTGCCCACGATAAGTGCGGGTACCGGCAAACTCGCCTAGTTTGTGGCCGACCATGTCTTCGTTCACGAGAACTGGGACGTGCAAGCGACCGTTGTGTACAGCGATGGTCAGACCGACCATTTGTGGCAGGATCATCGAACGACGCGACCAGGTCTTAACTGGTTTGCGATCGTTCTTTTCCGCCGCCACTTCGATCTTCTTCAGTAGGTGAAGATCAATAAAAGGACCTTTTTTCAGAGAACGTGGCACTGTCGTATCCCTCTATTTACTTGCGACGACGGACGATCATTTTGTCGGTACGCTTATTACCACGAGTCTTCGCGCCCTTAGTCGGGAAGCCCCATGGCGATACCGGATGACGACCACCAGAGGTACGACCTTCACCACCACCGTGTGGGTGGTCAACCGGGTTCATGGCAACACCACGAACGGTTGGGCGAACGCCACGCCAGCGTTTGGCACCAGCTTTACCCAGCGAACGCAGGCTGTGCTCGGAGTTCGAGACTTCGCCCAGGGTCGCGCGGCATTCAGCCAGCACTTTACGCATCTCACCAGAACGCAGACGCAGGGTCACGTAGACACCTTCACGAGCGATCAGCTGAGCCGAAGCACCAGCGGAACGAGCGATTTGCGCGCCTTTACCTGGCTTCAATTCGATGCCGTGTACGGTGCTACCAACTGGAATGTTGCGCAGTTGCAGAGCGTTGCCCGGCTTGATCGGTGCCAAAGCACCTGCGATCAGCTGGTCGCCAGCGCTCACGCCTTTAGGGGCGATGATGTAGCGACGCTCGCCATCTGCGTACAGCAGCAGAGCGATGTGAGCAGTACGGTTTGGATCGTATTCGATACGCTCGACAGTGGCAGCGATGCCATCTTTGTCGTTGCGACGGAAATCGACCAGACGATAATGCTGCTTATGGCCACCACCGATGTGACGAGTGGTAATACGACCATTGTTGTTACGACCACCAGACTTCGATTTTTTCTCGAGCAGCGGTGCGTGAGGAGCGCCTTTATGCAGCTCCTGGTTGACCACCTTGACCACAAAACGGCGGCCAGGGGAAGTCGGTTTGCATTTAACGATTGCCATGATGCACCCCTTCCTTACTCAGCACTGCTGCTGAAATCGAGATCTTGGCCTGGCTGAAGGGAGATAACTGCCTTCTTCCAGTCATTACGCTTGCCCAGACCGCGAGCAGTGCGCTTGCTCTTACCCAGAACATTCAGGGTAGTAACACGCTCTACTTTCACGCTGAACAGGCTTTCGACGGCCTTCTTGATTTCCAGCTTGGTTGCGTCAGTTGCAACCTTGAAAACGAACTGGCCTTTCTTGTCAGCCAGAACCGTAGCCTTTTCGGAAACGTGCGGGCCAAGCAGAACTTTAAATACGCGTTCCTGGTTCATCCCAGCAGCTCCTCGAATTTCTTCACGGCCGACACGGTGATCAACACCTTGTCGTATGCGATCAGACTAACTGGATCGGAACCTTGCACGTCACGTACATCAACGTGTGGCAGGTTGCGAGCAGCCAGGTACAGGTTCTGATCAACAGCTTCCGACACGATCAAAACGTCGGTCAGGCTCATGTTGTTCAGTTTGCCCAGCAGATCTTTGGTTTTCGGGCTCTCAACAGCGAAGTCCTGAACCACGACCAGACGGTCAGTACGCACGAGTTCAGCAAGGATGGAGCGCAGAGCTGCGCGATACATCTTCTTGTTGAGCTTCTGCGAGTGATCCTGCGGACGAGCTGCGAAAGTGGTACCACCGCCACGCCAGATTGGGCTACGGATAGTACCGGCACGAGCACGGCCAGTACCTTTCTGACGCCAAGGGCGCTTACCGCCACCACGAACGTCGGAACGGGTCTTTTGCTGCTTGCTGCCTTGACGGCCGCCGGCCATGTAGGCCACGACTGCTTGGTGAACCAGCGTCTCGTTGAACTCGCCGCCAAACGTCAGTTCGGAAACTTCGATCGCTTGAGCGTCATTTACATTTAATTGCATGTCAGCTTCCCCTTAACCGCGAGCCTTGGCCGCCGGACGTACAACCAGGTTGCCGCCAGTAGCGCCAGGAACAGCACCCTTGACCAACAACAGATTGCGTTCAGCGTCGACGCGCACTACTTCGAGGGACTGCACGGTCACGCGCTCAGCGCCCATATGACCGGACATTTTTTTGCCCTTGAATACACGACCAGGAGTCTGGCACTGGCCAATAGAGCCCGGGACGCGGTGGGAAACGGAGTTACCGTGAGTGTTGTCTTGGCCACGGAAATTCCAACGCTTGATCGTACCCTGGAAGCCTTTACCTTTGGACTGACCGGTTACATCAACCAGTTGACCAGCAGCGAAGATTTCAGCGTTGATCAGATCGCCAGCCTGGTAGTCGCCGTCTTCGAGACGGAACTCCATAACAGTGCGACCAGCTGCAACGTTTGCTTTAGCGAAGTGACCTGCTTGAGCAGCAGTCACGCGCGAAGCACGACGCTCGCCGACAGTGACTTGCACTGCACGATAGCCATCGGTCTCTTCAGTTTTGAACTGGGTGACGCGATTCGGCTCGATCTCAATGACCGTGACCGGAATGGAGACACCTTCTTCGGTGAAAATACGGGTCATACCGCATTTACGACCGACTACACCAATAGTCATGTTGTAAACCTCATGAGTGTACGGGGCTTTCACCCGCTATGGCCGCCCATTTCAGAGCGTTACACGACTAAGACCCAAGTCTTAGCCGAGGCTGATCTGTACTTCCACACCGGCCGCCAGATCGAGCTTCATAAGTGCATCAACGGTTTTATCCGTTGGCTGGACGATGTCCAGTACGCGCTTATGAGTACGGATCTCGTACTGGTCACGCGCGTCTTTGTTGACGTGCGGGGAGACCAGAACGGTGAACCGCTCTTTACGGGTAGGCAGTGGAATTGGACCACGCACTTGTGCACCAGTACGTTTCGCGGTTTCCACGATTTCCTGGGTGGATTGGTCGATCAGGCGATGGTCAAAAGCCTTCAACCTGATACGGATTTGCTGATTTTGCATTGGATTTCAGACTCCGGCTGCTATTCCCAGCGAGCGCAATACGCCCGTTAAAAGGAGGCGCAATTCTATAGACGGCCCTGATAGGTGTCAACCCAATAAAAAAGGCCCCCGCTGAGCGGGGGCCTTTTCAAAACATCAGAGCTATCTCAGAAGAGATAATTACTCGATGATTTTAGCTACAACGCCAGCACCAACGGTACGGCCGCCTTCACGGATTGCGAAACGCAGACCGTCTTCCATAGCGATGGTTTTGATCAGGGTGACAACCATTTTGATGTTGTCGCCTGGCATTACCATTTCTACGCCTTCCGGCAGTTCGCAGTTACCAGTTACGTCGGTAGTACGGAAGTAGAACTGTGGACGGTAGCCTTTGAAGAACGGAGTGTGACGACCGCCTTCTTCTTTGCTCAGCACGTACACTTCAGCTTCGAACTTGGTGTGCGGCTTAACCGAACCTGGCTTAACCAGAACCTGGCCACGCTCAACGTCGTCACGCTTGGTACCACGCAGCAGAACGCCGCAGTTCTCGCCAGCACGACCTTCGTCGAGCAGTTTACGGAACATTTCAACACCGGTGCAGGTGGTGACGGTAGTGTCACGCAGACCAACGATTTCCAGTGGATCTTGAACCTTAACGATACCGCGCTCGATACGACCAGTTACAACAGTACCGCGACCGGAGATCGAGAATACGTCTTCGATTGGCATCAGGAACGGCTTGTCGATAACACGGACTGGATCTGGGATGTAGCTGTCCAGAGTCTCAACCAGTTTACGAACGGACGTGGTGCCCATTTCGTTGTCGTCTTTGCCTTCCAGAGCCATACGAGCAGAACCGATGATGATCGGAGTGTCGTCGCCTGGGAAGTCGTAAGTGCTCAGCAGATCGCGCACTTCCATCTCAACCAGTTCCAGCAGCTCAGCGTCGTCTACCAGGTCAGCCTTGTTCAGGTAAACCACGATGTACGGAACGCCTACCTGACGGGACAGCAGGATGTGCTCACGGGTTTGTGGCATCGGACCATCAGCGGCCGAGCAAACCAGGATAGCGCCGTCCATTTGAGCAGCACCGGTGATCATGTTCTTCACATAGTCAGCGTGACCTGGGCAGTCAACGTGAGCGTAGTGACGGATCAGCGAGTTGTATTCAACGTGCGCGGTGTTGATGGTGATACCACGAGCTTTTTCTTCTGGTGCGCTGTCGATTTTATCGAAATCAACGATTGCGGAACCGAAAACTTCGGAGCAAACGCGAGTCAGAGCAGCAGTCAGAGTGGTTTTACCGTGGTCAACGTGACCGATGGTGCCAACGTTGACGTGCGGTAGGGAACGATCAAATTTTTCTTTAGCCACGACAATTAACTCCTTGCCTAAAGGACTGAATCAGCCTTGTTTTTTGGATACAGTTTCAGCGATGTGCGCCGGAGCTGTGTTGTATTTTTTGAATTCCATAGAGTAGCTTGCGCGACCCTGGGACATGGAGCGAACGTCGGTCGCATAACCGAACATCTCACCCAGCGGAACCTCGGCGCGAATCACTTTGCCGGAAACCGTGTCTTCCATACCCAAGATCATGCCGCGACGACGGTTAAGGTCGCCCATGACATCACCCATATAGTCTTCAGGTGTAACAACTTCTACCGCCATGATTGGCTCAAGCAACTCACCACCGCCCTTCTGGGCCAGTTGCTTGGTTGCCATGGAAGCAGCCACCTTAAACGCCATCTCGTTGGAGTCGACGTCGTGGTAAGAACCATCAAAAACGGTTGCTTTCAGGCCGATCAGCGGATAGCCGGCAACAACACCGTTCTTCATCTGCTCTTCGATACCCTTCTGGATGGCAGGGATGTATTCCTTAGGAACAACACCACCTACCACTTCGTTCACGAATTGCAGACCTTCCTGACCTTCGTCAGCAGGAGCAAAACGGATCCAGCAGTGACCGAACTGACCACGACCGCCGGACTGACGAACGAACTTGCCTTCGATTTCACAGTTCTTCGTGATGCGCTCACGATAGGAAACCTGAGGCTTACCGATGTTGGCTTCGACGTTGAACTCACGGCGCATCCGGTCAACCAGGATGTCCAGGTGCAGCTCGCCCATGCCGGAGATGATCGTTTGACCAGTCTCTTCATCAGTCTTGACGCGGAAAGATGGATCTTCCTGAGCAAGTTTGCCCAGAGCGATACCCATTTTTTCCTGGTCATCCTTGGTCTTAGGCTCTACGGCAACCGAAATAACCGGCTCCGGGAAGTCCATACGAACCAGGATGATTGGCTTGGCAGCGTCGCACAAAGTCTCACCAGTGGTGACGTCCTTCATGCCGATCAGGGCCGCGATGTCACCAGCGCGCACTTCCTTGATCTCTTCACGGGCGTTTGCGTGCATTTGCACCATACGACCCACGCGCTCTTTCTTGCCTTTAACCGAGTTGATCACGCCGTCGCCGGAGGCCAACACGCCCGAGTAAACGCGGACGAAGGTCAAAGTACCCACGAATGGGTCAGTTGCGATCTTGAACGCCAGAGCCGAGAAAGGCTCGCTGTCATCGGCGTGACGCTCCATCTCTTCTTCCTCGTTATCAGGGTTGGTACCCTTGATAGCAGGAATGTCGGTTGGAGCCGGCAGGTAGTCGATAACGGCGTCGAGAACCAGGGGAACACCCTTGTTCTTGAACGAAGAACCGCAAACAGCCAAGACGATCTCACCAGCAATAGTACGCTGACGCAGAGCAGCCTTGATTTCCACGTTGGTGAGTTCTTCACCTTCGAGGTACTTGTTCATCAGCTCTTCGCTGGCTTCGGCAGCAGCCTCAACCATATTGTTGCGCCACTCGTCAGCCAGTTCCTGCAACTCTGCAGGGATAGGCTTACGAACAGGAACCATACCTTTGTCGGAATCATTCCAGTAAACAGCTTCCATATTGATCAGATCGATCTGACCCTGGAAGTTGTCCTCGGAACCGATAGCCAATTGAATTGGCACCGGGGTGTGACCCAGACGCTGCTTGATCTGACCGATCACGCGCAGGAAGTTGGCACCAGCACGGTCCATCTTGTTTACGTAAACAAGACGTGGAACGCCGTACTTGTTGGCTTGACGCCATACGGTTTCCGACTGAGGCTCAACACCCGAGGTACCGCAGAACACAACGACAGCGCCGTCGAGTACGCGCAGGGAACGTTCAACTTCAATGGTGAAGTCTACGTGGCCTGGGGTATCGATTACGTTGAAGCGATGCTCGTCTTTGTACTGCTTCTCGGAACCTTTCCAGAAGGCGGTAATAGCAGCAGAAGTAATGGTAATACCACGCTCCTGCTCCTGAACCATCCAGTCTGTGGTCGCGGCGCCGTCATGCACCTCGCCCATTTTGTGACTTTTGCCGGTGTAAAACAGTACGCGCTCGGTGGTGGTGGTTTTACCAGCATCCACGTGAGCAACGATACCGATGTTACGGTAGCGGCTAATCGGAGTAGTACGAGCCATAAAGCCCTCGCAAAATTAGTGAAGCTAAGATTAGAAGCGGTAGTGCGAGAAAGCTTTGTTAGCTTCAGCCATACGGTGCACGTCTTCACGCTTCTTAACAGCAGCACCTTTACCTTCAGCAGCGTCCAACAGCTCGCCGGCCAAACGCAGAGCCATAGACTTCTCGCCGCGCTTACGGGCGAAGTCTACCAACCAGCGCATTGCCAGAGCGTTACGACGGGACGGGCGAACTTCGACCGGAACCTGGTAAGTAGCACCGCCTACACGGCGCGACTTCACTTCGACCAGCGGAGCGATGGCGTCGAGAGCTTTCTCGAAGATTTCCAGGGGGTCGCTGTTCTTGCGTTCTTTAACCTTTTCCAGCGCGCCATAAACGATACGCTCGGCAACGGCTTTCTTGCCGCTTTCCATCACGTGGTTCATGAACTTGGCCAGGATTTGGCTTCCGTATTTTGGATCGTCAAGCACTTCGCGCTTGGCTGCTACGCGTCTTCTTGGCATGGATAAGCCCTCAAACGGTCTTCAGGTTCGTTCGGAATCGGTGCCCTTGCGGGACGCCTCCGACCTTACTCTTATCGACTCAGAAAATAAGATGATTCAGTTTTACAAAAAGCCGCTACTACTTAGGCTTCTTGGTACCGTACTTCGAACGACCCTGGTTACGACCTTTAACGCCGGAAGTATCCAAGGAGCCGCGTACGGTGTGGTAACGAACACCTGGCAAGTCTTTTACACGACCGCCGCGGATCAGTACCACGCTGTGCTCTTGCAGGTTGTGACCTTCACCACCGATGTACGAGGAAACCTCGAAACCGTTGGTCAGGCGCACACGGCATACTTTACGCAGTGCCGAGTTAGGTTTTTTCGGCGTGGTGGTATACACACGGGTGCATACGCCACGACGTTGCGGGCAGTTCTGCAGCGCAGGTACGTCGGATTTCTCGACGATACGCTTACGCGGCTGACGTACCAGCTGGTTGATAGTTGCCATCTACTAGCTCCACTGTTGTCTTGCGACGCTATTGTCTTGCAAGAAAAGCAAAATGGCAGGAACGAATTCCCGCCAAATTTAGGGGTACAAGAGTCTAAAGAGGATCTTGCCCCCAGTCAAGGCAAGGCCCCGACATCCCCACTCCCCGAACCGGGGCAAAAATGCCTCGATCCGACGAGTGGGGCTGCCGGGGCCCAGACTTATCTAGTGCAGAACTCAGTTACCGCTAGAGTTCAGCGCTTCGGTCAGTGCAGCTTCCACTTCACTGGCGCTTACGCGCAGCGGCTTGTCAGCATCACGGCGACGCTTACGCTCGCTGTGGTAAGCCAAACCGGTACCGGCCGGGATCAGACGACCCACAACCACGTTCTCTTTCAGGCCGCGCAGGTAATCGCGCTTGCCGGTTACCGCTGCTTCGGTCAGTACACGAGTGGTCTCCTGGAAGGAGGCCGCCGAGATGAACGACTCAGTGGACAACGACGCCTTGGTGATACCCAGCAGCACGCGAGTGAACTTGGAGACAAACTTGTCTTCCGCGCCCAGACGCTCGTTCTCTACCAGTACGTGAGTCAGTTCCATCTGGTCGCCCTTGATGAAACTGGAATCGCCGGATTCAGCGATCTCAACTTTACGCAGCATCTGACGCAGGATGGTCTCGATGTGCTTATCGTTGATCTTCACGCCCTGCAGGCGGTAAACGTCCTGGATCTCGTTAACGATGTACTTGGCCAGCGCACTCACACCCAGCAGACGCAGGATGTCGTGTGGATCGCTCGGGCCGTCGGAGATAACTTCGCCGCGGTTTACCTGTTCGCCCTCGAAGACGTTCAGGTGACGCCACTTCGGAATCAGCTCTTCGTACGGATCGGTACCGTCGTTCGGAGTAATGACCAGACGGCGCTTGCCCTTGGTCTCTTTACCGAACGCGATGGTGCCGCTGACTTCAGCCAGAATCGACGCTTCTTTCGGACGACGCGCTTCGAACAAGTCGGCAACACGCGGCAGACCACCGGTGATGTCTCGAGTTTTCGAAGTCTCTTGCGGGATACGCGCGATAACATCACCGATCGCGATCTTCGCACCATCCGCTACACCGACCAGGGCGTTGGCTGGCAGGAAGTACTGAGCGATTACGTCAGTGCCTGGCAGCAACAAGTCCTTGCCGTTGTCATCGACCATCTTCACGGCAGGACGGATGTCTTTACCGGCAGCTGGACGATCTTTCGCGTCGAGTACTTCAATGTTGGTCATACCGGTCAATTCGTCAGTCTGACGCTTGATCGTGATGCCTTCTTCCATGCCCACGTAGGTCACGGTACCTTTCATTTCGGTAACGATTGGGTGAGTGTGCGGATCCCACTTGGCCACGATTGCGCCAGCGTCGACCTTGTCACCTTCTTTAACCGAAATCACAGCACCGTACGGCAGCTTGTAACGCTCGCGCTCACGACCGTAGTCATCAGCGATTGCCAGCTCACCGGAACGGGACACAGCAACCAGGTGGCCATCCACTCGCTCAACGTGTTTCAGGTTGTGCAGACGGACGGTACCGCCATTCTTCACCTGAACGCTGTCGGCTGCGGAGGTCCGGCTTGCCGCACCACCGATGTGGAACGTACGCATGGTCAGCTGGGTACCCGGCTCACCGATGGACTGGGCAGCGATAACGCCGACCGCTTCACCGATGTTCACCTGGTGACCACGAGCCAAGTCACGGCCGTAGCACTTGGCACAGATGCCGTAGCGGGTTTCGCAGCTGATCGGCGAGCGAACGATCACTTCGTCGATGCTGTTGAGCTCGATGAACTCGACCCACTTCTCGTCTACCAGGGTGCCGGCAGGAACAATAACTTCCTCGGTACCTGGCTTGAATACGTCACGGGCAATAACACGACCCAATACGCGCTCACCCAGCGGCTCTACAACGTCACCGCCTTCAATGTGCGGTGTCATCAGCAGGCCATGCTCGGTGCCGCAATCGATCTCGGTTACAACCAGATCTTGTGCAACGTCTACCAGACGACGAGTCAGGTAACCGGAGTTAGCAGTTTTCAACGCGGTATCCGCAAGACCCTTACGAGCACCGTGAGTCGAGATGAAGTACTGGAGTACGCTCAAACCTTCACGGAAGTTCGCAGTAATCGGCGTTTCGATGATGGAGCCGTCCGGCTTGGCCATCAAGCCACGCATACCGGCGAGCTGACGGATCTGCGCAGCAGAACCCCGTGCGCCCGAGTCAGCCATCATGTACATCGAGTTGAAGGACTCTTGGTCAACTTCGTCGCCGTGACGGTCGATGACTTTCTCTTTCGAGAGGTTGGCCATCATCGCCTTGGAAACTTCGTCGTTCGCCTTCGACCAGAGGTCGATTACCTTGTTGTACTTCTCGCCCTGGGTTACCAGGCCGGAGGCGTACTGGCTTTCGATCTCTTTCACTTCATCGGTTGCAGCCGCGATGATGCGAGCTTTTTCATCCGGGATAACGAAGTCGTTAACACCGATGGAAACGCCGGAGATGGTCGAATAAGCAAAACCGGTGTACATCAACTGGTCAGCGAAGATCACGGTCTCTTTCAAACCAACCACGCGGTAGCACTGGTTGATCAGCTTGGAGATCGCCTTTTTCTTCATCGGCAGGTTGACGACGTCGTACGACAGACCTTTTGGCACAACCTGGTACAACAGCGCACGGCCGACAGTGGTGTCGACGATACGAGTGTTGCTCACGCTGCCGCCGTCACGGTCGTTGACGGTTTCGTTGATCCGCACTTTGACCTTGGCGTGCAGTGCGGCTTCGCCGGCACGGAACACACGGTCAACTTCTTGCAGGTCAGCGAACACACGACCTTCGCCTTTGGCGTTGATCGCTTCACGGGTCATGTAGTACAGACCCAGTACAACGTCCTGCGACGGAACGATGATTGGCTCACCGTTGGCTGGCGACAGGATGTTGTTGGTCGACATCATCAACGCACGCGCTTCCAACTGGGCTTCCAGTGTCAGCGGTACGTGCACGGCCATTTGGTCGCCGTCGAAGTCGGCGTTGTACGCAGCACAGACCAGAGGGTGCAGCTGGATAGCCTTACCTTCGATCAGTACCGGTTCAAACGCCTGGATCCCCAGACGGTGAAGGGTCGGTGCACGGTTGAGGAGAACCGGGTGTTCGCGGATCACTTCAGCGAGAACGTCCCAAACCTCAGGCAGTTCGCGCTCGACCATTTTCTTGGCCGCTTTGATGGTGGTCGCGAGACCGCGCATTTCCAGCTTGCCGAAGATGAATGGCTTGAACAGCTCAAGTGCCATCTTCTTAGGCAGACCGCACTGGTGCAGACGCAGGGTCGGGCCTACGGTAATTACCGAACGACCGGAGTAGTCAACACGCTTACCGAGCAAGTTCTGACGGAAACGACCTTGCTTACCCTTGATCATGTCAGCCAAGGATTTCAGAGGACGCTTGTTCGAACCGGTGATAGCGCGGCCACGACGACCGTTGTCGAGCAGGGCATCGACAGCTTCTTGCAACATACGCTTTTCGTTGCGCACGATGATGTCCGGAGCGGACAGATCAAGCAGACGCTTCAAGCGGTTGTTACGGTTGATCACGCGGCGGTACAGGTCGTTGAGGTCGGACGTCGCGAAACGACCACCGTCCAACGGTACCAGCGGACGCAGGTCTGGCGGCAGAACCGGCAGAACGGTCAGCACCATCCACTCTGGCAAGTTGCCGGAACCCTGGAAGGCTTCCATCAACTTCAGACGCTTGGACAGTTTCTTGATCTTGGTTTCGGAGTTGGTTTGCGGAATTTCTTCACGCAGGCGGCCAATCTCGTGTTCCAGGTCGATAGCGTGCAGCAGTTCGCGGACAGCTTCGGCACCCATGCGGGCATCGAAATCGTCACCGAATTCTTCCAGCGCTTCGAAGTACTGCTCGTCGTTCAGCAACTGACCTTTTTCAAGGGTGGTCATGCCTGGATCGATAACGACATAGCTCTCGAAGTAGAGAACGCGTTCGATATCACGCAGGGTCATGTCCATCAGCAAGCCGATACGGGACGGCAGCGATTTCAGGAACCAGATGTGAGCAACCGGCGAAGCCAGTTCGATGTGCGCCATACGCTCACGACGAACTTTAGCCAGTGCAACTTCAACGCCGCACTTCTCGCAGATCACACCACGATGCTTCAAGCGCTTGTACTTACCGCACAGGCACTCGTAATCCTTAACCGGGCCAAAGATCTTGGCGCAGAACAGGCCGTCACGCTCAGGTTTGAACGTACGGTAGTTGATGGTTTCCGGCTTTTTAACTTCACCGAACGACCACGAACGGATCATCTCAGGCGATGCCAGTCCAATACGGATGGCGTCGAACTCTTCGACTTGACCCTGGTTTTTCAGCAAATTCAGTAGGTCTTTCAAGGCCTTTCCTCCTGGCGGAGCAGAGAGCGGGCTAAACGGCCCCGCTCTCGATTCGCGTCACGTGTTATTCGGTTTCCAGATCGATATCGATGCCGAGGGAACGAATTTCTTTGATCAACACGTTGAAGGACTCGGGCATGCCCGGCTCCATACGGTGATCGCCGTCCACGATGTTTTTGTACATCTTGGTCCGACCGTTCACATCGTCCGACTTCACTGTGAGCATTTCTTGCAGAGTGTAAGCAGCACCGTATGCTTCCAGTGCCCAGACCTCCATCTCCCCGAAACGCTGACCACCGAACTGAGCCTTACCACCCAGCGGCTGCTGGGTAACGAGGCTGTACGAACCGGTAGAACGAGCGTGCATCTTGTCGTCTACCAAGTGGTTCAGCTTCAGCATGTACATGTAGCCAACAGTAACCGGGCGCTCGAACTTGTTGCCGGTACGGCCGTCGAACAGCTGCATCTGGCCGCTTTCTGGCAGGTCTGCCAGTTTCAGCATGGCCTTGATTTCGCTTTCCTTGGCGCCGTCGAACACCGGGGTAGCCATTGGAACACCGCCGCGCAGGTTCTTCGCCAGATCCAGGATTTCCTGGTCGGAGAAGGTGTCCAGCTCTTCGTTGCGACCGCCGATCTCGTTGTAGATCTCGTGCAGGAACTTACGCAGGTCTGCGACCTTGCGCTGCTCTTCGATCATACGGTTGATCTTCTCGCCCAGACCTTTGGCCGCGAGGCCCAGGTGGGTTTCAAGGATCTGACCAACGTTCATACGCGAAGGTACGCCCAACGGGTTGAGGACGACGTCGACCGGGGTGCCATTGGCATCGTGCGGCATGTCTTCAACCGGCATGATCACGGAGACCACACCTTTGTTACCGTGACGACCGGCCATCTTGTCGCCCGGCTGGATGCGGCGACGGATTGCCAGGTAAACCTTGACGATTTTCAGCACGCCTGGAGCCAGGTCATCGCCCTGCTGCAGTTTGCGCTTCTTGTCTTCGAACTTGTCGTCCAGCAGACGGCGGCGATCAACGATGTAGGCCTGGGCCTTCTCGAGCTGCTCGTTCAGAGCGTCTTCAGCCATGCGCAGTTTGAACCACTGGCCGTGCTCAAGACCGTCGAGGATTTCGTCGGTGATGTCCTGACCTTTCTTCAGACCTGCGCCGCCTTCAGCCTTGTGGCCTACCAGGGCGGAGCGCAGACGTTCGAAGGTCGCGCCTTCAACGATACGGAACTCTTCGTTCAGGTCCTTGCGGATCTCGTCGAGCTGGGTCTTCTCGATGGACAGTGCTCGAGCATCACGCTCGACGCCGTCACGGGTGAAGACCTGTACGTCGATGACAGTACCTTTGGTACCGGTAGGTACACGCAGGGAGGTGTCTTTAACGTCGCTGGCTTTTTCACCGAAGATGGCGCGCAACAGCTTCTCTTCCGGAGTCAGTTGGGTCTCGCCTTTCGGAGTGACCTTACCGACCAGGATGTCGCCTGCGCCTACTTCAGCACCTACGTAAACAATACCGGCTTCGTCCAGTTTGTTCAGTGCAGCTTCACCCACGTTGGGGATGTCTGCAGTGATTTCCTCTGGCCCAAGCTTGGTGTCACGGGCCACACAGGTCAGTTCCTGAATGTGGATCGTGGTAAAACGGTCTTCTTGAACAACACGCTCGGACAGGCAGATGGAGTCTTCGAAGTTGAAGCCGTTCCATGCCATGAATGCGATGCGCATGTTCTGACCCAGTGCCAGTTCACCCATATCGGTGGACGGGCCGTCGGCCATGATGTCGCTACGCTGAACGCGATCACCCTTGCTCACCAGCGGACGCTGGTTGATGCAGGTATTCTGGTTCGAGCGGGTGTATTTGGTCAGGTTGTAGATGTCGACACCGGCTTCGCCAGTTTCAACTTCGTCATCGGCAACACGAACCACGATACGGCTGGCATCAACAGAGTCGATCACGCCGCCACGACGAGCCACGACGCAAACGCCGGAGTCACGGGCTACGTTACGCTCCATGCCGGTACCTACCAGCGGCTTGTCAGCGCGCAGGGTCGGTACAGCTTGACGCTGCATGTTGGAACCCATCAACGCACGGTTGGCGTCATCGTGCTCCAGGAACGGGATCAGCGACGCTGCAACCGAAACTACCTGCTTCGGCGAAACGTCCATCAAGGTGACGTCTTCCGGCGCCTTGACGGTGAACTCGTTCAAGTGACGAACAGCTACCAGCTCGTCGATCAGGACTTTCTTGTCGTTCATCGTGGCCGAAGCCTGAGCGATCACGTGATCAGCTTCTTCGATGGCGGACAGGAACACGATCTCGTCGGTGACCAGAGCGTCTTTCACCACGCGGTACGGGCTCTCGAGGAAGCCGTACTGGTTGGTGCGCGCATAAGCAGCCAGGGAGTTGATCAGACCGATGTTCGGACCTTCCGGCGTTTCGATCGGGCAAACACGACCGTAGTGCGTCGGGTGTACGTCACGCACTTCAAAGCCAGCACGCTCACGGGTCAGACCGCCCGGGCCCAGTGCAGAAACACGGCGCTTGTGGGTGATCTCGGAGAGCGGGTTGTTCTGGTCCATGAACTGCGAGAGCTGGCTGGAACCGAAGAACTCTTTCACCGCTGCAGCCACTGGCTTGGCGTTGATCAGGTCTTGCGGCATCAGGCCTTCGCTTTCAGCCATCGACAGACGCTCTTTGACCGCACGCTCAACACGTACCAGGCCAACGCGGAACTGGTTTTCGGCCATTTCGCCTACACAGCGAACACGACGGTTACCCAGGTGGTCGATGTCATCGACGATGCCTTTACCGTTACGGATGTCGACCAGGGTCTTCAGTACCGCGACGATGTCTTCCTTGCACAGCACGCCCGAACCTTCGATTTCGGTACGACCGATACGACGGTTGAACTTCATCCGGCCGACCGCAGACAGGTCATAGCGCTCAGGACTGAAGAACAGGTTGTTGAACAGGGTCTCGGCAGCGTCTTTGGTTGGTGGCTCACCAGGACGCATCATGCGATAGATCTCGACCAGCGCTTCCAATTGGTTGCTGGTGGAGTCGATCTTCAGTGTGTCGGAGATGAACGGACCGCAGTCGATGTCGTTGGTGTACAGGGTCTCGATGCGAACGACCTGAGCCTTGGCGATTTTGGCCAGGATCTCGGTGTTCAGCTCGGTGTTGCACTCAGCCAGGATTTCGCCTGTAGCCGGGTGAACGATGACCTTGGCGGTAGTACGACCCAGGACGTAGTCCAGAGGCACTTCCAGCTCTTTGATACCGGCTTTTTCGATCTGGTTGATGTGGCGCGCAGTGATACGGCGGCCAGCTTCAACAATGACCTTGCCTTTTTCATCCTGGATGTCCAGGACGGCAATTTCACCACGCAGACGCGAAGCGATCAGCTCCAGCTTGAGGGTTTCATCCTTCAGGCTGAACACGTTGGTGGTATAGAAAGCGTCCAGCACTTGCTCAGTGGTGTAGCCGAGCGCGCGCAGCAGTACCGAGGCAGGCAGCTTGCGACGACGGTCGATACGCACGAACACGCAGTCTTTCGGGTCGAACTCGAAGTCCAACCACGAACCGCGGTACGGAATGATCCGCGCGGAGTACAGGAGCTTGCCGGAGCTGTGCGTCTTGCCGCGGTCGTGGTCGAAGAACACGCCCGGGGAACGGTGCAGCTGGGAAACGATCACACGCTCGGTACCGTTGATAACGAAGGTACCGTTCTCGGTCATCAATGGGATTTCGCCCATGTAGACTTCTTGCTCTTTGATGTCCTTGATCGCTTTGTTCGACGATTCTTTGTCGAAAATGATCAGGCGCACTTTTACCCGCAAAGGTACGGCGTAAGTAACACCGCGCAACACGCATTCTTTGACATCAAATGCCGGTTCGCCCAGGCGATAACCGACGTACTCCAGCGCAGCATTGCCGGAGTAGCTGATGATCGGGAAAACGGATTTGAAGGCCGCATGCAGGCCCACGTCGCGGAACTGATCTTTGGTCGCTCCCGCCTGCAAGAATTCACGATACGAATCCAGCTGGATAGCCAGAAGGTACGGGACATCCATGACGTCCGGCAACTTGCTAAAGTCCTTGCGGATACGTTTTTTCTCAGTATATGAGTAAGCCATCAGCGTTCCCCAGCTTGGTCACCTGCTTGTTTGGCCCTCCCGACGGGAGCAGCCAGAAAATCTCGCAAACCCCATGGTTTGCACCACCGCATCGGGTGGCTACAGCGCGTTAATGGCGGCGACCGAGTCGACAGCCAAGAACGGAAAAAGGCCGGTGGCAAGAGCCACCAGCCATCAGCCTTCAGCTTAACGCTTGGGCTGGAGACGCAAGGTCGATGCTTACTTCAGCTCGACTTTAGCGCCTGCTTCTTCCAGTGCTGCTTTGGCTTTGTCAGCTGCGTCTTTCGACACTGCTTCCAGAACCTGGGCAGGAGCGCCGTCAACTACAGCCTTGGCTTCTTTCAGGCCCAGACCGGTAAGTTCACGTACTGCCTTGATCACGTTTACTTTCTTCTCGCCAGCTTCCAGCAGCATGACGTTGAATTCGGTTTGCTCTTCAGCAGCAACAGCAGCAACAGCTGGGCCAGCGGAAGCAGCGGCAGCGGAAACGCCGAATTTTTCTTCGAAAGCTTTGATCAGCTCAACAACCTGCAGAACCGACATTTCAGCTACGGCGTTGAGGATATCGTCTTGGGAGATAGACATTGCTGTATTTCCTGAATTGGGGGACGGCCTACTCGGCCATCGAAATAAACAAAAAACCGCGAGAGAAGTTGCTCAGCCTTAGGCTGCGGCAGCTTCTTTTTGCTCGCGAACTGCGGCCAGAGTACGAGCCAGCTTGCTGGTAGCGCCTTGAATCACGCTCATCAGCTGCGAAATAGCTTCGTTACGGGTCGGCAGTGTTGCCAGTACGTCGATTTGGTTAGCTGCGAGGAACTTGCCCTCGAACGCAGCTGCCTTGATCTCGAACTTGTCCTGACCCTTGGCGAACTCTTTGAACAAACGGGCAGCAGCGCCAGGATGGTCGGTGGAGAACGCAATCAGGGTCGGGCCGGTGAACACGTCGTTGAGGACACTGTATTCAGTGTCAGCAACAGCGCGCTTGAGCAGGGTGTTACGTACAACACGTACGTATACGCCAGCTTCACGAGCCTCTTTACGGAGTCCGGTCATAGCGCCTACTGTCACACCACGGGCATCAGCCACGACAGCGGACAGAGCAGCTTTGGCAGCCTCGTTGACTTCAGCGACGATGGCCTTCTTGTCTTCGAGATTAATTGCCACGGGTTTAACTCCTGCTTGTTACCGTTTCATCTGGCCGGAGCCGGATGTCGTTTTGGTGTCTGATTCGGTAAGGAACCGGGAGCACCATCTGCGTAGGCTTGTGGTTTAAGACTTGCGTCGCCTACGGTCTTGGATAGCCCCCGCCAGGCAGGGACCCCAATTTTTTCAATTGACGCGATCTCTCGCGCCAATCTGTGCCTTATACGTCCAGCGAGCCTTGGTCGATGACCAGACCTGGGCCCATAGTGGTGCTCAGGGTAACGCGCTTGACGTAGATACCTTTCGAGGAAGCTGGCTTGATACGCTTCAGATCAGCGATCAGGGCTTCAACGTTTTCCTTCAGCTTGACGGCATCAAAGCCGACTTTGCCAACGGAGGTGTGAATGATGCCGTTTTTGTCGGTGCGATAACGAACCTGACCAGCCTTGGCGTTTTTAACCGCGGTAGCTACGTCTGGAGTTACGGTGCCAACTTTAGGGTTAGGCATCAGGCCACGTGGACCCAGGATCTGACCCAACTGACCTACAACGCGCATTGCATCCGGGGAAGCAATAACTACGTCATAGTTCAGGTCGCCGCCTTTCATTTCGGCAGCCAGGTCGTCCATGCCAACGCGATCAGCGCCGGCGGCCAGAGCAGCTTCAGCTGCTGGGCCTTGAGTGAAGACAGCTACACGTACAGTCTTGCCAGTACCGTGTGGCAGCACAGTTGCGCTACGAACGACCTGGTCGGATTTACGTGGGTCAACACCCAGGTTTACAGCAACGTCAACGGACTCGCTGAACTTGACAGTCGACAGCTCGGTCAGCAGGGCAGCAGCGTCTACAAAGTTGTAGGACTTGCCCGCTTCGATTTTGCCAGCGATAGCCTTTTGGCGCTTGGTCAGCTTAGCCATTACACACCCTCCACGTTAAGGCCCATGCTACGAGCAGAACCGGCGATGGTACGCACGGCTGCATCCATATCAGCTGCAGTCAGATCCGCGTTTTTGGTTTTCGCGATTTCTTCCAGCTGAGCACGAGTCACGGTGCCAACCTTAACGGTGTTAGGACGAGCGGAACCGCTAGTCAGACCAGCAGCTTTCTTCAACAGAACCGAAGCCGGGGTCGACTTGGTTTCGAAGGTGAAGCTACGGTCGCTGTATACAGTGATGATCACTGGAGTCGGCAGACCTGGCTCAAGACCCTGAGTACGGGCGTTGAAGGCCTTGCAGAATTCCATGATGTTCACGCCGTGCTGACCCAGAGCCGGGCCGACAGGTGGACTAGGGTTGGCCTGAGCGGCCTTCACTTGCAGCTTGATGTAAGCGGTAATCTTCTTGGCCATGAGGCACTCCAATTACGGGTTCAAACGCCTCGAAAGGCTCCCCGGTTACTTGCGCGTTTATCCCAGTGACGACAAAACCCCACAGCCTAAGGCTGCGGGGTTGGGATGCTTGTTCAGCTAGACCTTCTCGACCTGACTGAACTCTAGCTCCACCGGAGTAGAGCGACCGAAAATGAGCACCGCCACTTGGATCCGGCTCTTTTCGTAGTTAACTTCTTCGACAGTACCGTTGAAATCAGCAAACGGACCATCTGTGACACGAACAACCTCACCCGGCTCGAACAACGTCTTCGGCTTAGGCTTGTCACTACCATCAGCAACGCGACGCAGAATCGCTTCTGCCTCTTTGTCAGTGATAGGAGCAGGCTTGTCAGCGGTACCGCCGATAAAACCCATGACACGAGGGGTATCCTTGACCAAGTGCCAAGTACCTTCATTCATGTCCATCTGAACCAGCACATAGCCAGGGAAGAACTTGCGTTCGCTTTTGCGCTTCTGGCCATTCCGCATTTCAACCACTTCTTCAGTGGGAACCAGAATTTCGCCGAAGCCATCTTCCATGCCTGCCAGCTTTACGCGCTCTAGCAAAGAGCGCATAACATGCTTCTCGTAACCCGAGTAAGCATGCACAACGTACCAACGCTTAGCCACGGGACACCCTTAGCCAACAATCAAGGAAACAAGCCAGCCGAGCAGGGAATCAAGCCCCCACAACAGCAACGCCATAACCAGAACAACAGCCACAACAATCAACGTGGTCTGCGTGGTTTCTTGGCGAGTCGGCCAAACGACTTTACGAATTTCGGTGCGAGCTTCCTTTACCAGGACCGCGAAAGACTTACCTTTAGCAGTCTGCAGGCCTACAAAGGCAGCAACAGCAGCAAGAGCAAGCAAAGCGAGGACGCGGTACAGGATCGGCGAAGCAGAATAGTACTGATTGCCAACAACGCCTACGACCACCAAGGCAACTACAGCGAGCCACTTGACCAGATCGAAACGAGAGCTTTGAGCTTCAGCCTTAGGAGTCATCTATGAAGATCCTGTGAAAAGAAAGCCAGATACACCACGTGAATCTGGCAGGTCAGGAGGGAATCGAACCCCCAACCTACGGTTTTGGAGACCGTCGCTCTGCCAATTGAGCTACTGACCTAAAACAAAATCAGGCCGACCATTATGCAGGCCTGAAAAAGACTTTACAACAACCAACCCCACTAGACTTGAAATCACCCGGCGATAAAGCCAGACGCAACACCAACAAGCCGAGGCAGCTGTTAAAACAAAGGCAGATATTTTCATATCTGCCTTGTCATATGGAGCTCTTGAGCGGATTTGAACCGCTGACCTCACCCTTACCAAGGGTGTGCTCTACCAACTGAGCTACAAGAGCGAAACACCTTGCACAACCTGCAAACTTGGAGCGGGTAGCGGGAATCGAACCCGCATCATCAGCTTGGAAGGCTGAGGTTCTACCACTAAACTATACCCGCGGAGCTTGCAGCTCACGCTAAAAATGGTGGAGGGGGAAGGATTCGAACCTTCGAAGTCGTAGACGTCAGATTTACAGTCTGATCCCTTTGGCCGCTCGGGAACCCCTCCTAAGCGAGCCGGCATTTTACATTACGCCGACCTTCTGTCAAGCATTTTCTCATTTAAAAATATGAGGTTAGCTGCATTGACCTTCGCTTCACGCTGTAGACCTTAAAGGTCTTCACTGCGAAGCGGGCGCCATTCTATGCAAACTATTCGAGAGATGCAACGCCTTCGCACAACATTATTTTATGTTTTAACTCATTGAATTCCTTAGCAAGGTTCTCAAAAGGCAGATCCTCAGCCAGGCGTCGGCTTTCAGGGGCTACGCGCAGCCAATAGCCGGAAGCTTCAGCCGTATTCAGCAATTGAAGCTTGGCCTTTATATCCAGGCTTGTGAGCCGCTGCTCTACAGTCTGAGCCTGTCGCTGATCCGCGAAACCACCGATGTACAAACAGGTATTTTGCGCCTCTGCCGCTTTTGCACGATCTCTGCGCACCACGGCATCAGAGGACTCACTGAGCAAGCGGATGTCCTGCTGCCCACCCTTATAAAGGCTTAAGGGCGTGACATCTTTGGCGCGCAACGGCGCTTCTTGCTGATGCCAAATGTAGTAGAAGGCGTTAAGGACAAGTAAGAGCAAAAACAACCAACGCATAATCACCTCAGGACAAAGGACAAGCCATCGCCAAACCGACAAAAACCAGATCTGGAACGAGTCGGGCCTGCGGCACTGCACCTGCCACCAAATCGGCGTCTCCTCCGGTGAGAAACACAGTGAAATCATCGCCCCAGTAGCTTCGCGCCAACTCCAACTGAGTCATTACAAACCCTCTGAGCATAAGCGTACAACCTCGCTCCACCGCCTCTACCGTTGTGCGACCTGGAGATAGGCGCTCCAGCGCCCTTTCAGCCGCAGCGTCGTCGTAGCGTATCTTGCGTGTATGAGTTCGCAGCTGGTTGCGCATGAGGGGCATACCAGGACAAATGAAACCGCCGAGGTGCTCGCCATCCGCCGCAATAAAATCCGCCGTGGCTGCCGTGCCGAAATCAAGCACCAGGCAAGCGCCGCGCGCCAGCTTGAATCCGCCCAGCATTGCCAACCAGCGATCAAGACCCAGACGCTCAAAATCTTCGTAGCCGTTGCGTACTCCGGCCATCTCACGTGCTGGAGCAGCGCAGGAAACGGCAACTCCGAAAGCCTCATGCAGAGCCGCAACGAGCTTGCTTGTTTCTTCCAAGGCACGAACGCTCACCAATCGGCAGTGCGTCAGCAACAGCCCGGGAAGCGCCACAAGACTGTCAATCAATGCCAGATCAGAACCGACAACCCCTTCCGCCGATGCACTCGTACCACCCAAATCAAGCACACGCCACTTGATAAAGCTATTCCCACAGTCGAGCTCAAGAATCATCACGCAACCTCAGGCTTAACTCACCACCACTGTATATTTTCTCAACACCATCAACGCTTAAGCGCAGCGCCCCCTGGTGGTCTACACCCAGTACAACGCCATCGACTTGGCTGACACCCGCGATAAGAGATACCGACCGCCCCTGCCAGGCGTGATTCTGCTCCCACTCATCTTTGAGTGCGACAAAACCACCCTGCCGGTGCCGCTCAAGGTAGCCTTGCAGTTGCAGCCCCAACTGCGCCACCAACGCATTGCGATTCACCGGAGAACCTGTCTGCAACTGTATCGAAGTCCATTGCTGGTCCACCTCGTCAGCCCTTTGCATATTCACGTTGATGCCTATTCCGAGGACAACGTGGCAGATATCAGCGGGGTCTCCTACCAATTCCAGCAAAATCCCGGCAATTTTCTTCTGCCCTACCAAAACGTCGTTTGGCCACTTCAGAGCAGCGCCCTGCACACCCGACTCGCGCAAGGCCTGCATGACCGCCAAGCCCACAACCAGGCTCAGCCCCTCCAACTGTCGCAGGCCCGACTCGATGCGCAATACGAGGCTGTAATACACATTTTGTGCGTATGGACTTACCCACTTCCGACCTCTCCTACCCCGGCCGGCTGTTTGTTGCTCCGCAAGCACCAGGAACGGCGCCGAGTGCCCGGCATCAACAAGACGCAAGGCTTCGGCATTAGTGGAGTCAACGGAGTCAGAGATACAAATGGGCCACGTCAAGGAGGGCGCATTCAACGCAATATCTTCAGCAGCCAAGAACACCAGCGGTGACGCCAACTGATACCCCTTACCTCGCACCTTATGTATGGGCAGATTGAGTTCTGCCTCTAGGTGCTGGAGTTGCTTCCAGACAGCACTGCGGCTGACACCCAGGGCGGCGCCAAGCGCTTCCCCCGAGTGGAATCGGCCATCTTTCAGAAGTTTTAACAGCGTCAGCATGCAAATATCGCCTCACAATGAGGCACGCATGATAGCCATGCGCAGGGTCATTGCATAGAAACGCGGGACTTTAGTACTGAAGGTCGTCGAAATGGACGCCTTTGTGCTTTTCGACCGCCCAAAACAAAACCCCATCTGCTTTCGCAAATGGGGTTTCGGAATTTAATCTTGACGATGACCTACTCTCACATGGGGAAACCCCACACTACCATCGGCGATGCATCGTTTCACTACTGA
>NZ_JAFCVS010000010.1:0-111023 GCF_049897165.1 Pseudomonas sp. TWR1-1-4
GGCGCGCATTCTACAGCAGCCTCATTTGCTGTCAAGTGATTATTTTCAGAAGCTTTCGAAGATTTCTTCAACAACTTCAACCACTTGCGCTTCCGATCTCTCGTCAGCGGGAGGCGAATAATACAGCTTTAAAATTCGTGGTCAACCCCTGCATGGAAATTCTTTTTTACTTACCGAAGAGCTCAGGTTGCCACTCTGAAAATGTCCGAGGCCTGTACAACATCTCCGGGCAGCACGGTAAGAAGGTGAGCTTGAAACGCGTCATGAAGTTCCGCGGCGCGCCATAAGCATTCCAGTTGCCTGCCTACACATAATAGTAGTAGCCCCAGGTCTTTTTTTTCCGCCACGGAACAGGGATCATCGCCCTCCCCTACTATCCCCAAAGACGCCGAGGAACCGAGACCATGGAATTGACGCTGGAAGCGGCTGCGCTCTTTGCACTGAAGCTGGTGCACGAGACGGAAGGCGGCAGCACGGTTTTACGGGATGATCCGGTGATGGAGGGGTATGACCGCGAAGTGTTTGGGTTGTTGGTGCGGCAGGGGGATTTGGCTGGGATTCAGTTGAAGCTCAATGAATGCCTGAAGTTGGCGCTAGACTCCCTGGGCGGCGCCGATACTGTGCTGGGTCGCGAACTGCAACGGCTGGCGGTGGATGTGCGCCAAGCGTCGACACTGAATGAACTCAATGCCCCGCTCAGCGCACTCAAGGACTATCTGAAAGCCATCCTATAAAGAACAACTTACCGCCGCCCTTCCACCGCCATCCGCACCGCCAACCCCATCAACACCGACCCCATCAACCAACGCTGCACCACCTGCCACCCCGGTCGGGTGACGAAAAACACCGCGATGGAGCCCGCCATGGAGGCAATCACCGCATTGACGCTCACGCTGATAAAAATCTGCGTAAAACCCAGCACCAGCGATTGCACCAGCACACTGCCATGACCGTTCGGGTCGATGAATTGGGGCAGCAATGACAAATACATCACCGCCACCTTGGGGTTCAGCAGGTTGGTGACCAGGCCCATGGTGAACAGCTTGCGCGGGCTGTCCTTGGGCAGGTCCCGCACCTGGAAGGGTGAACGCCCACCCGGCCGGATCGCCTGCCAAGCCATATACGCCAGGTACATCGCCCCGCCGAAGCGCAGCGCGTCGTAGGCAAACGGCACCGCCATCACCAACGCCGTGATCCCCAGCGCCGCGCACAGCATATAAACCAGAAACCCCAACGCCACGCCGCCCAGTGAGATCAATCCGGCCGTGCGCCCTTGGCAGATCGAGCGGGAAATGAGGTAGATCATATTCGGGCCGGGTGTGAGCACCATGCCGAGTGATATCAGCGCATAGGCCAGCCAATTGGAGAGTTCAGGCATGATGGGGCTCCGTTTTTGAAACATCTGGCCAAGGTTGCAAGGTTGGCCGCCATGGTAGGGCGTTCAAAATGCCCGTGTTAGATACAGATCCGCGAGCAAAACGGCATACACCCAAGAGGCAGGCCCATGATCGATTTCAACAACAAAGGTTTCTTCAAACTCAAGCAAAACAACGAATACGCCGAACGCGTCGCCGACCTGCTGCTGGACGGTGAAGAAGTGGTGGATGCGTACAAGGCCATGCGTGATGGGGTGGTGTTTACCACCAAGCGGATTATCGCGGTGAATGTGCAGGGGATTACCGGCAGCAAGAAGGACTTCACGTCGCTGCCGTACAAGAACATCGTCGCTTATTCGGTGGAGACGTCCGGGACGTTTGATCTGGACTCGGAGTTGGAGATTTACTTTTCTTCGCTGGGCAAGGTGAAATTCGAATTTACTGGGAGGACCTCGATCGTCGAAATTTCACGGTTGATTTCCAAGCACCTGCTGACCTGATCAACCTGCAGAAACAGACGCCTTCACTCAAGCGTCAGTCCACTTTTCCCACATCAATCACCGATTGATGCCGACATAAGGTTTTAACTACCCCTCGTACGCTCACTCTCTCCCACAAGGAAGTGAGCCGACATGTCAGAACGCTTTTACCCACCCACAGAAGAAGAGTTAAGCAAGCGACGGATCCTGACCCCGCAGCCATCGCGTGCGCCTTATTCGCCGTCTGTTGATTACTTCGAGGCATCCCCTGCCCCGCCACCCGCGATAGCCAAACCTCCCGGCTGCGTCTTTATCAAACCCTGCCAACTGCCTGACGGCATCACTCATTACTTCAACCCCGCCGGTTATGTCCCACTGGAGTTGATCAAGGAGTACAGCCATTTAAGCCTGTTGGGTGGGCGTGAAGTGGACAGCCGGGGGACGGTTGTCTTACGCAAGATCAGTGGTAGCGCTTTGCCTGCTGGGTTGGGGCAATTGGCATTGCGTTCGGCGGTTCTGGAGTCGGCGGCCACTGCCGTCGTGTCCGCTGCTGGTGGATTGTTGACAGGTTTGGTGGCTCTGGCTTGGCCGTCGGAATTGGGCGATAGCGCGCTCTACAGCGAAGCGCAATTGCGCTCGATGCAGCGGGCGCGTTCGCAGATGCGGCTGCATGTCGAACAAAGGGAGGACGGCACGCTCAAGGGGTATGGGTTTTACACAGGCAATAACCCTGACTGGCAGATGATTGATGTGGTGCAGTTTCAAAGCCGTGGCGATCAGTTTGTGGCGGATCTGGGTGAGGGTGTGGAGCTGATCTGGACACCTGCCGTTGATCCAGGTGACACGTTAGGTATTCCGGCGTTGGAGGCTGCGCCGCAAGCGCCGGTGATCTGGATTTATCCGCCGACGGAGAAGGCGGCGCAGATTCTGGTGAACCCGATTTACCCGCCGGAGTATCGGGATTTTATTCTGGTGTTCCCGGTGGAGTCGGGGGTTCGGCCGCTGTATGTGGTAATCAATAATCCAAGGAAAGGGCTCAAAAACCCAGACCATGATTACTTCCCTGCGCCCGAAATCGAAAACATAACAGGCTTCCCAGGTCTGATTCCGCAAAAACCTGTGACACCAAGAAGAGGTGGAGCAGGCTTACGTGAACGCTGGATAGACGCAAAAGGAAGAAAGATATTTGAATGGGATTCCAAGAAAGGCGAGCTGGAAGTCTATCGGAACAGTGATCTAGAACACCTTGGCGCGTTTGACCCTTACACCGCCGAACGTCGAGGCCCGGCGGACCCGAAACGTCGAATCTACAGATAACGAGGAACTCGGAAAATGGTGATGAAAATCAAATTACGATGGTACGAAAAGCACAGCAATGACTTGAAAGCGCATGAGTACTCAGCGGACATCGAAGATTCAGACGGTGTTTTTGAAGCGTTGGATTTAGCTGAAGAAACTGCGATATATGCAGATGTATTCAACGTATTGCCTAAGTGGCTAGCGATTATTCAACCTTACTTCCAACACATGATTGAACCCGACCACTTCGATTATCAAATCTCCTTCCGCTACCAAGGCGCCTGGCCACCACCTCCCAAGCAACCTAACAAGGAGTTTTGATGCAATGAGACCTGTACTGCAGAAGCCCCTCCTCTACCGCTCAGTCAACACCCGAACCCATGGCGTACGCCACGGGAGTTGCAGCGCTTACCAGCGCGCACTATCAACCCGTGCCTCAATGCACAGCCATCATCAGCACAGGCTTGATTACACCCCCGCTATTCCGCTTCCTCTTATCCAAAGTCGGTCATCAATGGGATAACGTTTTCAACGAAGCCAACGCCCGTCTGGATCGTCCGGATCCTGTGTTCTGGATGGTTGCGCTACATGAAAGCGACAAGCGGGACTACGTAGTATTGGATGAAAATAGTTATTACAGCGGCTTATGTGTCGACGAAGCGGGCCTGCTGCAAAAGGTCAATCCACAGCTGACGCCCGAGCAGATGAACCCCGTTTGCGATGGCTACACCCACACCTTCAACGGTGTGGTATTCGCCCAGCCTTTGCCACGCAAACGGAGGCCAACGCCCACCATCACCCCTCCTTCACCTCAGTCCCCGCCCCCCCGATCAACACCGATTCCCCGGATCCGTAATATCAAACACCTGCAGCGCACACGCTGTTAAGCCGGAACTGGAACTCCACCCAATACACCTTGGCCTTCTGCGGGCTGAACGTGCTCATCACTGGCCCGCAGCTGTAGTAAGTCCCATTGCCCTGGCTTCTCGCCGAGCTGAACACGGTGAGTTTCTTGCCAGGATCCGCCTGTATATCCAATTGAGGAAACCGCTTGAACCCCGCGCTCGCCACCGTCTGGTTGACCTTGGCAATCCAGTTGAAGACCTTGGCCGAACAACACTCCTAAGAGTTTCAACGCCGGTAAGGGCTGACCCGAGGGCTGTATGAGAGTGCGCGAATGATCACTTAGGCTGGAAGGTTTCCAGGTACGCCAGGATGTTTTCGATTTTCTCCTGATCACTAATGCCCCAGAAGATCATCCGCGTGCCACTCACCACCTTCTTCGGTGCCTCGATGTAGGCAGCGAGTTTGTCCCGGGTCCAGACCACGCCGGAGTTTTTCATCGCGTCGGAATACTGGTAGTCCGTGGTGGTCCCGGCGGGTCGGCCGATGATGCCGTTGAGTTCTGGCCCGAACCCACCTCGCGCACCTTCACCGATGCTGTGGCAACCGCCGCAGGTCTTGGTGAAGAGCTTGCCACCGGCCTCGGCGTCGCCGGCTGCGAAGGCAGGGCTTGTGGTGAGGATCAGGGCGAGGGTCATCAAAGCGCGGTACTTCATGGGGACTCCATTTCAAGCGTTGCGGCGACAAAGGTCGAGGTAATTATGCCGGTACTAAAGGCCTTTCCCCCAGCCGTTCAACCAGGCGTACCAGGTAACCGTCCGGGTCTTGCACAATGAACTGGCGCTGCCCGGCCTCCACATCGCCCGCGCGGTACCAGGCTTGCTCAACATCCTTGAATAGCGGCCAGTCAACACGGGCCAAACGTTGCAAAATCGGCGCGACGACGGGTACGTCGATCTGCAGGTTGATACCTCGTCCGAAAGGTCGATCCAAAGATGCGGTCAACCATTGCCCGGCGTTGGGGTCGTATTGCTCCAGCATGATTTGCGCGCCATTCAGGTCGAGGTATGCAAAGCCTTCCTCAACGCGCTGGTAAGCCAGGGTGAAACCCAACTTGTGCACCCAGAAATCCAGACTGGCACTGAGGGTGGTAACGATCAGTTCTGGAACCATAGGGTTACGAATAAACATGTCAATCCTTGAGCACGTAGAAGCAAGCCCCGCACTTTACCGGATAGTGCCTCTAAAACGACCATCCATCGCCCCATAGATATCCAATCGAACCTATATAGACGTGTTCTACTCCACCTCTATGAACCCTGATGGTGGAGTAAGGATCATGGCTCAGCCATCGATTTTAGTGCTGGAAGACGACGAGATCATTCGATCATTGATGGTGGATGTGCTGGAGGATTTCGGCGCGCTGGTGACGTCGTTTCCTTCGGCGGATGAAGGGATGATTTACCTGGAACGGGGCGATGACCCGGTGGACTTGATTGTCAGTGATATCCAGATGCCGGGGTTGCTCAATGGTTATGACTTGAGTCGGGTAGTCGCCCATCGTTGGCCGAGCGTGCCGGTGGTGCTGACGTCGGGTAATACCAGGCTGGCGGCTCAGTTGGGGGGATCCGTGCGCTTTCTGCCCAAGCCGTGGAGCAGAGAACACCTGATTGAATGCGTGAAAACTGCCCTAACCCAACAGGGGTTGTCCATGCATTAATAGCATCACGACATCACTGAAACCGAACTTCGCGACAAGCCCTGCGGTCATTAATGAGGCAAGGAGCGACTTTTCTGATCCGCTGGTCAGCCTTTTCGCCTTGTGCGTACAGATGAAGGCTTTGAGGTGTGTAGAATCGTCGCCCATTTCGACGCGTCATTCATGGCCGAGAGGCCCACAGTTCGAGCTCATTGAATGCATTCACAGGCCCATGACGTTGGTGCGCCCTCATTGCTGGAAGCGTTGCGCACAGGCACGGCCCTGTTGCATGTGGCGCTGGAAAAGCGCCTGCCGTTTTTCTCAGAACGACTGGATGCCGATTGGTACGTGCGCTTGCTCGAGGCGTATTACGGGTTTTATCAGCCGATGGAGTCCGCCCTGTATGACAGTGGCTTGATCCCAGATGGATTCGACACAGCGCTGCGTGTGAAAACACCCACGTTGGTGTGCGATCTCAATGCGTTGGGCCTGGATGCCCCAGCCATCAACACCGTGCCCCGTTGTACTGAACTACCAACCTTCAATACCCCCGCCGCCTGCCTCGGTGCTCTGTATGTACTGGAAGGCGCGACCCTGGGCGGCCAGGTATTGCGTCGGGAAATCACTCAGCGCCTGAACGTAAACGCCGACAACGGTGGTGCGTTTCTCAATGTGTACGGAGCCGAAACCGGTCGGCGCTGGAAAGATTTTCTCGACTACCTGGGCGTCCAGCCACTGGACGCGCCAGCCAGGCAGCGCGCAGTAGACGCTGCCCGGTCAACATTCAGCTGCTTTGAGCATTGGCTCGACAGCCAGGAGGTACTGCTATGAAACCCGAAGATTTTGAAGAGCTGCTTGCCAACTGTGCCGACGAGCCCATCCGTTTTCCTGGAGCGATCCAGCCCCACGGTGTGCTGCTGACGTTGTCGGAGCCGGACCTGAACATCATCCAGGTCAGCGCCAACATCGGCATTTTGTTCGGCCATGCCCCCGAGGCGCTGCTGGGCCAGCCACTGCACACGTTGGTAGGCGCGGAGCACGCCAAGGCGGTTGCCGTCATGGCCGAAAACCATACGTTCTTCGATGCCCCCCCTTTGCATGTCACATTCAACGGCGCGGAATTCGAAGGTCTGCTGCATCGCCATCAAAATGTGCTGGTGCTGGAGTTCGAACCGCTGCTCAAGGATTTCCGCCCGCGGGCGCTGAATGGTCGCACCAGTGACCTGGGCAAAATGCTGCAGCGCTTGCAGTCGGCGAAAACCCTGCAAGCGCTGTACGAAATCAGCGTGAATGAAATCCAGGCCATGACCGGGTACGACCGGGTACTCATCTATCGCTTCGAAGACGAAGGCCATGGCCAAGTGATCGCCGAAGCGTCGGCGCCGTCCATGGAGCTGTTCAACGGGCTGTTCTTCCCTGCGTCCGACATCCCGGAGCAAGCCCGCGAGCTGTATCGCACCAATTGGCTACGCATCATCCCGAACGCGGCCTACGAGCCCGTGCCACTGCTGCCCAAGCTGCGCCCGGACACCGGCCAGCCGTTGGACTTGAGCTTCGCCACACTGCGCAGCGTGTCGCCGATTCATTGCCAGTACATGCAGAACATGGGCGTGTTGTCGTCCATGAGTATCTCGCTGATGAAGGGCGACAGGCTGTGGGGCCTGATTAGTTGCGGCAACCGTGAGCCGTTGCTGGTGCCTAATGACCTGCGTACGGCCTGCCAAACCATCGGCCAGGTGTTGTCGTTGCAGATCAGCGCCATGGAAGCCCTCGACCTGAGCCGTCAGCGTGAAGAGAAAGTCGAGGCCCTGGCCTTACTGGACCAGGCGATGAAGCGCTCGGAAGCAAACGTGTTCGACGGCCTGGCCCAGCAAGGTCAGTTGCTGATGGACCTGACCCTGTCCGGCGGCGTGGCGATCATCGAAGACAAGCAACTGCACCGCTACGGAAACTGCCCGGAGCCGGCGCAGATCCGTGCTTTGCACAAGTGGCTGCAAGAGGGTGGCGAGCCGGTGTTCTCCAGCCATAACCTGTCGTCGGTGTACCCGCCGGCCGCCGAGTTTCAGCAGGTAGCCAGTGGGGTGCTAGCCATGAGCCTGCCCAAGCCTGTGGATAACGGCGTGCTGTGGTTCCGCCCGGAGGTGAAGGAGAACATCAACTGGAGCGGCGATCCGAAAAAACCGCTGGACCTGGAAAACTCCGACGCCGGCTTACGCCTTCGCCCACGCACCTCGTTTGAAATCTGGAAGGTGGAGATGGCCGGCATCTCCACCAAGTGGAGCCATGGCGACCACTTCGCCGCCAATGACCTGCGCCGTTCGGCCCTGGAAAACGACCTGGCGCGCCAGGTGTTGCGCGAACAACAAGCCGTGCGCGCCCGCGACGAGCTGGTGGCGGTGGTGTCCCATGACCTGCGCAACCCAATGACGGTGATCTCCATGCTGTGCGGCATGATGCAAAAGGCCTTCAGCTCTGCCGGCCCACACACATCGCGACGGATTTCCTCGGCCATCGACACCATGCAGCAGGCCGCCGGGCGCATGAATGTGCTGCTGGAAGACTTGCTCGATACCTCGAAAATCGAGGCCGGACGTTACGTGGTGCGGCCAGTGATCCTGGATGTGAGCCAGATTTTCGACGAGGCCTACTCGTTGCTGGCGCCCCTGGCGATGGAGAAAGGCATCGATCTGTCGTTCAACGCTGAACCGGGCCTGCAAATCAATGCCGACCCGGAGCGTCTGTTTCAGGTGCTGTCGAACCTGATCGGCAATGCCATCAAGTTCACCCCGCGCCAGGGCAATATCGGTATCAGCGCCATGAGCAATGGCGAAGAAATCGTGTTCTCGGTGCGCGACTCCGGCGAAGGTATTGCACCGGAGCAACTGCCTCACGTGTTCGATCGCTACTGGACGCAAACAGAAAACAACCCGACCGGCAGCGGGCTGGGACTGTACATCACGCAAGGCATCGTCCAGGCCCATGGCGGCAAGATCGTTGCCGAGAGTGAGGTGGGTCGCGGCAGTGAGTTCCGGTTCACAGTGCCGAAGGTGATTGACGACTCGCATACCTGACGGACCTTGGGTTAAACAGGTAACACCACCACCGCCTCCAACCCCCCACCCTGGCGCTCGGCCAGGGTCAAGGTGCCGCCATGTTCCAACACAATCGCCCGAGCGGTGGAGAGTCCCAAGCCGACACCGCCCGTGCTTTTGTTGCGTGACCCTTCAAGGCGATAGAACGGCAGGAACACCTGCTCACGATGCTCAACGGGAATGCCTGGCCCGCGATCCAGTACGCGAACCACCACCTCTCCATTTTTTTGCTGCAATTCGATCTCCGGCGCGGTGCCGTAGTGAATCGCGTTGTCCATCAGGTTGGTCATCACGCGCTTGAGGCCCAACGGTCGGCCGAAGTACACCAGGCGCGGCGGGCCGCGAAAGGTCAGGTCAATGGCCTGGTCGCGGTAGTCGTCGATCAGGGTTTGCAGCAATTCCGCAAGGTCCAGTTGGGTGGCTTGTTCCAGGCGGGCATCGTCGCGGAAGAATTCCAGCGCGGTGTTGATCATGGCCTGCATTTCATCCACATCGCGAAACAGCTTTTGCTGTTGATCAACATCCTCGATGAACTCACCACGCAGGCGCAGGCGGGTCAACGGCGCGCGCAAGTCGTGGGAAATGGCCGCGAGCATTTGGGTGCGGTCCTGGATGAAATGCCGCAACTGCGCCTGCATGCTGTTGAAAGCGAGGATCGCCTGGCGGATTTCGTGCGGGCCGACCGGCTCGATGGGCGGTGCCCGAAAGTCGGCACCAAAGCGCCGCGCGCCCTGAGTGAAGTGCTGCAGAGGGCGGGCCAGGCGGCGGGTCGCGACCAGGGTGACCAGCGCGGTCGATATCAGCACCAGCAACACCACGATCAGGCTGCGTGCACCATCGTCCAAACCCCAACTGCGCGACGGCGCGCTGAACATCAGCCAGGAGCGGTCAGCCAATTGCACCAGCAGCGCATAGCGGCCGTTGCCGCCGGGCCAGTCAGACGGCTCATACGCCTCCATCGGACGAGGTGGCCCTTGGAGCAGGTGCTTGAACACCTGCTCGCCCGAGTGGAAATCAGGGTCGGCCAGAACGGGTAACCCCAATGCCTGGCGCTGCGCGGCCCAGGTCACCCTGAACGTTTCGTCACCTACCGCTTGGGCCAGACGTGGACGTTGCGACGGGTCGGAGGCCTCGACCACGCGCACAACGACGGCGATCCTTTCCAACAATCCGATTTCAGTCAGCGGTGGTCGCGCCCACACACCTGCCATTTGCACAAACAAAGCGTTGAACGCCAATGCAGTCAACATCGCAATCAGAATGGTCAGGGCGATCCAGCGCGCCACAGTATCGCGTGGGCGCCTCATGAGCGGGTCACACTGGCGGTGAATTGGTAGCCACCGTTGCGCACCGTGCGAATCATCGCCGGGCGCTTGGTATCGAATTCCAGCTTGCGGCGCAGGCGGCTCACTTGCACGTCAATGCTGCGGTCGAATGCATCATGACTGTGGCCACGCGCCAGGTTCAGCAATTGCTCGCGACTGAGCACCCGTTGGGGGTGTTCGACAAACACCAGCAGCAGGTCGAACTCGCCGGATGACAATGGGATCATCACCTGATCGGGCGAGCGCAATTCGCGGCGCGTGAGGTCCAGTTGCCAGCCGGCAAAACGGATCAGCGGGCGCGCGGCATCGCCCAAGGGCGGCCGGCTCTCCCCCGCCCGGCGCAACACCGCGCGCACTCGGGCCAGCAATTCACGCGCGTCGAAAGGCTTGCTCAGGTAATCATCGGCGCCCATTTCCAGGCCCACCACACGGTCGCTGAGTTCACCCATAGCGGTGAGCATGATCACTGGCGTGGCGTATTGCTGGCGCAGGCGCTGGCACAGCAGCAGGCCGTTGTCGCCGGGGAGCATCAGGTCGAGGATGATCAGGTCGGCGGGCTGGCGCTCCATGGCCGCCCACAGCTCGATGCCACTGGCCACGGTCTCGACCGCATAGCCGTGTTGCAGGAAAAATTTCTTCAGCAGGGCGAGGACTTCAAGGTCATCGTCCACGATCAACAGGTTGCTCACCGACGGTCTTCACTGGGCTGGGACAAGGTGCCATCTAAAACCATTCGGCGCGGCTCGTCATATATTTCAACCGTGCAATAAAGCGTCACCGGCGCAATAAACCAGACATCTTTGCGCAAGACGGCAGTGCCAGCATCGGCTTCCTTTTTGCGGAGACCGTCCCCCATGCGCTCGCTAACCTACCCCCAACATCTGGCCCGCCAGGCCGTGCTGTTGCTGACTGTGTCCTACCTGACGGGCTGTGCGAGCCCGGCGCCCGTAACGCCCGCCACGCAGTGCGCACAGGTGAACTACCCGGTGTATGACCCGGCGGAACCGGTCAACCGCGGGGTGTTTGCATTCAACCGTGCGGTGGACGACTACGCACTGGCTCCCGTAGCCCGCGGCTACCGTTACCTACCGGATTTTTTCCAGCAGGGTGTGCATAACTTCGCGAGCAACTTCAGCGAGCCAAAGGTGTTTATCAACGATCTGCTGCAAGGCAACCCGCGACGCTCGGTCAATACCCTGGGGCGTTTCGCAGTGAACACGACGGTAGGCGTGGTGGGGCTGTTTGATGTGTCAGATAGCCTGGGCATCCCGCGCCACACAGCTGACTTCGGCCAGACATTCGGCGTGTGGGGCATGGGTAACGGCCCCATTGTCGAGTTGCCATTGCTGGGCACCAGCAACAGCCGGGACGCTGCGGGCAAGGTCTTGAGTTTCCTGGTTTCGCCACTGGGGGACAGCGACACGGTGCAGACTTTGGGCACCCTCAGCCTGGTCGGCGGTACGGTCGATACACGGGCGTCATTGTTGCCGCTCACCGACAGCCTGCAGAAACTGCCGGATTATTACAGTGCGTTGCGTAATGTGGTGGCGGACAATCGCGCGGCGTTTGTGCGGGAGGGCAAGCAAGGCGCTACCTCTCCCGGTCTAGACAGTTGCGCGAACAGCGCCTCGGATGACTTCTGAAAGCGCCAGCCACCTCCTGGTCATATCTTGCAGCAGCGCGTTTATAGCTGACCCGTTTCGTCCTCTATAAGTTTGGCCTCACTTCGCTCCAACAGGCGAAGTAACCGTCTACTCACAAGAAGGAAACATTCATGCTTAGCGCAATCAATCACTCACTGGGCAGCTTTCAATACCCTCCCCTGCAGCAGGATGATGCAGAGCCCCAGCGCAGGAAGCGCAGCATTGAAGCAACACATACACAACAGAGCGCCTCTGATCCTGAAGGCTCGGCCGCCAATGATCGGCGCCGTAAAACCGGAGGTGGGCTAGATAGCCTCGGTGGAGGCAATCTGCTGTAAACCGCATTAGACGAAGGGCAGTGCACGGCCCTTCGTACTTTCCCTTAACAAAATCATGACATTCACTGGATTAATCTCGCGGGTTCAATCCAGTCTGGAAATCTTGCCTGCATGCCGCTCACCCACACACTGCCCGTCGTACTGGCTGGACCGCTGCTGCGACGCCTCGAACCACGGCGCCTGGTGGTGTGGCTGGTGGGGAGTCAAGCGCTGGTATTGACCCTAAGGCTCCATCTGCCCTCACGAATCCTGGAGGTCCCCCTTGACCACTGTCAGGTCGTACCCGTGGGGCGCCATGCCTTTATCCACCTGATCGATGTGACACTGGACAACGCACTGCCCCTGGACGTGGAGATCAGCTACGACCTGCTGTTCGACAACACCGGCATCGCCGATTGGGCACCGCACCTGCTGTACGCCAACGCCCAGTTACCGAGCTTTGTGCTGCACAGCCGCATTCATCAATTGGTGCACGGCTCATGCCGCAAACCCCATCACACCGCCGACGAGGGTCTTTTGTGTGTCGATCGCCTGTTGGCCGATGCCCAAACGCCTGCCGACCGCCCGGCGCTGTTGATGATGAGCGGCGACCAAGTCTACGCCGACGATGTCGCTGGGCCGATGCTGCGGGCAATCCATGCATTGATTGCACGCCTGGGTTTGTTCGATGAATACCTGGAGGGCGCTGTGGTAGATGACAGCGCCAGCCTCTATGGACATAGCGCCAGTTATTACCATCGCGCCGACTTGCTGCCGGCGTTGGACAGCAACGAAACCCTGCGCGAACGCTTCTTTGGCGGTGTGAAAAAACCAATCTTTACCAGCAGCACCGCCGACAACCACCTGGTGACCTTCGCCGAAGTCATCGCAATGTACTTGCTGGTGTGGTCGCCGACGCCCTGGACGCTGATTGCGCCTCAACCTCCGCATCTGAATGCAGAACGACAGCAGCGTTACGCCCGTGAACAGACCCAGATAGAGCGATTCCGCGACGGCCTGCCAGGCGTCGCGCGGGTCTTTGCGCACCTATCCACCTTGATGATCTTTGATGATCACGACATCACCGATGACTGGAACCTCAGTGCCCAGTGGGAAGAAACCGCCTACGGCCATCCCTTTTCAAAGCGCATCATCGGCAACGCCCTGTTGGCCTACCTGCTATGCCAAGGTTGGGGCAACCAACCGGATGCATTTGGGGAACTGATCAACCAGACCCAAGCGCTCACTGCTCAACCACAAGCCAACCATCTTGACGCCACCGCGCAGGATGAACTGCTCGAAACACTGCTGGAATTTCAACGCTGGCATTACGTATTGCCTACCACGCCGGCCCTGGTGGTGCTCGACACCCGCACCCGCCGCTGGCGCAGCGAATTCACGCTCAAGCAACCTTCCGGCCTGCTGGACTGGGAAGCCTTGAGCGAGCTGCAACAGGAACTGCTGGACCACCCCTCGGCCATCATCGTCTCACCCGCGCCGATCTTTGGCGTCAAGCTGATCGAGACGGTGCAGAAAGTCTTCAGCTGGTGCGGCCACCCCTTGCTCGTCGATGCGGAAAACTGGATGGCCCATCGTGGCGCCGCCCAAGTGATCCTCAATATCTTCCGCCACTCGCGCACGCCGGGTAACTACGTGATCCTCTCCGGTGACGTGCACTACTCGTTCGTCTACGAAGTGCTGATCCGCCATCGCAACGCCGGCCCCAGGATCTGGCAGATCACCAGCAGCGGTATCAAGAACGAATTCCCACCACGATTACTGGAGTGGTTCGACCGCCTCAACCGCTGGCTCTACTCGCCCCGCTCGCCCCTCAACTGGTTCACGCGCCGCCGCACCATGCAGGTGGTGCCACATATTCCCGAGCATGCCGAAGCGGGCGAACGGTTATGGAATTCGGCGGGTATCGGCCAGGTATTTTTCAATGATCAGGGCCAGCCAGAAACGATTTACCAGCACAACGCGGATGGGAAGGTGCCGACGAGGATGGCGGCCCCAAATTAATAGCCTATAGCCATCAATCGTAAGCCGTACATCTGCCCTATTCAAAGCCTCCAGACCTCGTTGTACAGTAGCCTCAGCCACGGAGTATCGGCGACAACAATGGCGGGCTTCAGATGCTTGCCTACGCAAGGAAACGCGCAGATGAACGAGACCTCCGACAACAATCCGTTAAAGCAGGATTTCTCTCAATTCAACGCCGACATGCTGCACACCGTCCTGGAGCTGGTCAGCGATGGAATCTGGGATTGGAACGCCAATACCGGGTTCGTCTACCGCAACCCCGGCTGGTACGAAATGCTTGGCTATCATCGCCACGCACTGGAGAACAGCGTATTCACCTGGGAGAACGTGATCCACCCGGATGACTACCCCCAGGTGATGAAACGGTTCGACGACTACATCCACCGTCGCGCCCCTCACTACCAGGCCGAGTACCGTTGCCGCAAAAAAGATGACAGCTACCTGTGGATCGAAGACCGCGGCTACGTGATTGCGCGCAATGAGGATGGCTCGGTGGCGCGCATGGTGGGCGCCCACCGCGATATTCATCTAAGGAAATGCTCCGTCGAACAGTTGGAACGGCGCAATCAATCCCTTGAAGCGCTGGTGGCCGAACGCACCCGCGAGCTGTCACGGGTCAATCAACAGTTGCAACTGCAGTTGGATGAAAACCGCGCCCTGGCCGAAAGGGATGCCCTGACTCTGGTCGCCAATCGCTACCGCCTGGAAAAAGTGTTGCTGGAAGAGTGCGACCGCGCCCAGCGCTTTCGCCTGCCGCTGGCGCTGATCGCCATGGACATCGATGATTTCAAGTCGATCAATGATCGATACGGTCACGGTGTGGGCGATCAAACGCTGGTGCAGGTGGTTGAATGCCTGCAAAGCTGTATTCGCCCAGGTGACCTGCTGGCTCGATGGGGTGGCGATGAGTTTGTGCTGATCCTGCCCAAAACCTCGGTGGAAATCGCAAAAACAATGGCGGCGAGTGTGCGTCTGAAGTTGAAGAACAGCCCGCACCGGGATGACTTCAAGGTCACCCTGAGCCTGGGCGTGGCCGAGCGTCAAACGGATGAGCCCCCCGCCACCTTGATAGCGCGCGCCGATCAGGCGTTGTATCGCGCCAAAGCGGCGGGGAAGGATGGGGTGTCCGAATAACACCCCAGCGTCTCAGCGAACCGGCGGTGCGTACTGGATGCCACCGTTGTTCCACAGCGCGTTGAGCCCGCGCTTGATCTTCAACACGCTGCCCTGGCCAATATTGCGTTCAAACACTTCGCCGTAGTTACCCACTTGCTTGACGATCTGCACTACCCAATCCTTGCGCAGCTTCAAATCCTTACCGTATTCGCCGTCCGTCCCCAGCAACCGCGCGACATCCGGATTCTTGGTGGTTTTGGCCTGATCCTCGACGTTCTGCGAGGTGATGCCCATTTCCTCGGCGTTGAGCATCGCGAACAGGGTCCATTTGACGATGCTGAACCACTCGTCATCACCCTTGCGCACCAATGGACCCAGTGGTTCCTTGGAGATCACTTCCGGCAACACCACGAACTCGTCCGGGTGAGCCATCTTGATGCGCTGGGCGTACAGGCCCGACTGATCGGTGGTCAGCACGTCGCAACGCCCGGCTTCCAGGCCCTTGGCGCTTTCGTCGGCGGTGTCGAAGGTAATCGGCGTGTACTTCATGCCATGGGTGCGGAAGTAGTCCGAGACATTCAACTCGGTGGTGGTGCCAGCCTGGATGCACACCGTGGCGCCGTCCAGTTGCTTGGCAGCGGTGACGCCCAGTTTGTTGTTCACCAGAAAGCCAATGCCGTCGTAGTAGGTGACGCCGGTGAACACCAGGCCCATGCCCGAATCACGGGAACTGGTCCAGGTGGTGTTGCGTGAGATCAGGTCGATTTCACCGGATTGCAGCGCAGTGAAGCGCTCCTTGGCGGTCAACTGGGTGAACTTCACTTTTGATGCATCGCCAAAAACAGCCGCCGCCACCGCGTGGCACACGTCCACATCGATACCGGTCATCTTGCCCTTGCTGTCCGGTACGCCAAAACCCGGCAGTCCGTCACTGACGCCGCACTGGATAAAACCTTTTTTCTGGATGGCGTCCAAGGTCGTGCCCGCCTGGGCGGTGCTCGCCAAACCGAAAACGGCGGTGGCGCCGATGGCGGCCAAGGTGGTTTTGAATGGGTTCATGCAAGGCGCTCCCTGTCATTCCTTATTATTCGGCGCCCCACAGCCCGCGCCGGTTTATAGTGCTGCGGGGCAGTATCAACGGCTTTGCGCTACTGCCACAAACGACCTTTAGGCAAAGGCTCCTTCCGATTTGGAATGAACTGCATGATTTCAAAACGCTTGACCCCATCGATGACCGCCTTGCAATGCTTCGAAGCCGCCGCCCGCCATTTGAGTTTCACTCGCGCCGCCGAAGAGCTGCACCTGACCCAGAGTGCGGTGAGCAAGCAGGTGGCGCAGCTGGAAGAGATGCTTTGCCACAATCTGTTCGAACGGGTGCGTCAGCGCCTGTACCTGTCGCCGGCGGGCTCGCTGTACCTTGCCGAGGTGCACAAGATCCTCACTCAGGTGGACATCTCCAGCCGCTACATCCTCACCTACGGCGGCGAGACTGAAGTGCTGCGCATCGCCACCCAGCCCACCTTCGGTGACCGCTGGCTGGTGCCCAAGCTCAAGGATTTCGCGGCGAAACATCCGAATATCCATCTGGACGTGCGCAACGAGCTGGAGCCTTTCGACGTATTGCAGGCCAAGGCCGATATCGCGTTTTTCTTCGGCCAAGGCTCATGGCCAGGCGCAACCTGCATCGAGCTGTTCCGTGAGGCGGTAGTGCCGGTGTGTGCGCCAGGATTCGTCGCCGAAGGCAGCGATGCGTCGTCGCGCCACACCTTGCTGCAATGCACCTCGCGTCCGGAAGCCTGGCACGAATGGTTCCTGGAACAGGGCCTGCACTCGCAAAACAGCTACCACGGCCCGCGTTTCGACACGTTCTACATGTGCATCCGCGCGGCACAATCGGGCTATGGCGTAGCGCTGGTGCCGCAGTATCTGGTGGCGGATGAACTGGCGCAGGGTAGCCTGATGATTCCGTGGAACTACGCGATGCCCAGCAGTGGCGCGCACTTCATCGCCCATGCCGAACATGCCGGTGAGATTCCCAAGGTGAAAGCCTTCCTCAACTGGATGGTGGAGTACATCGGCACACATCCCGACTTTCAGTCATGACCCGGCGACTTTATTTCGTTTGCGGCAAGTGCGGGTGCCCGGCTTAGATAAAAACAAGCCCGTCACTGCCGAGTCCCGATTCATGAGCCGCGATACCATCAGCCAATCGATTTCCATTGTTCACCCCATCAGCCTCAGCCACGGTAAAAACGCTGAGGTCTGGGACACCTCGGGTAAACGCTACATCGATTTTGTCGGCGGCATTGGTGTGCTCAACCTCGGTCACTGCCATCCCGGCGTGGTCGAGGCAATTCGCGACCAGGCGACCCAACTGACGCACTACGCGTTCAATGCCGCCCCTCACGCGCCCTACATCGAGCTGATGGATCGTCTTACCGCATTTATGCCGGTGGACTACCCGGTCAGCGGCATGCTCACCAACAGCGGCGCGGAGGCGGCGGAAAACGCGCTGAAGATCGTACGCGGCGCTACCGGCCGCACCGCAGTGATAGCGTTTGACGGCGCCTTCCACGGCCGTACCCTGGCCACGCTCAACCTCAATGGCAAAGTCGCGCCCTACAAACAAAAGGTCGGGGTACTACCAGGCCCGGTGTATCACCTGCCCTACTCCAGTGCCGATAACGGCGTGACCTGCGCCGAGGCGCTGAAGGCCATGGACCGCTTGTTCAGCGTGGAAATCGATGTCAACGACGTGGCCTGTTTCATCATCGAGCCGGTACAGGGCGAAGGGGGGTTCCTGGCGCTGGACATCGAATTCGCCCAGGCGCTGCGGCGCTTTTGCGACGAGAACAACATTTTGCTGATTGTCGATGAAATCCAATCGGGCTTTGGCCGTACCGGCGAGCGTTTTGCGTTCTCGCGCCTGGGGATCGAGCCGGACTTGATCCTGCTGGGTAAAAGCATCGCCGGCGGTGTGCCGTTGGGCGCCGTCGTAGGGCGCAAGGCGTTGATGGACAATCTGCCCAAAGGTGGCCTGGGCGGCACCTATTCCGGCAACCCCATTGCGTGCGCGGCAGCGTTGGCGACCCTCGATGCCATGACCGATGAACACCTGAAAACCTGGGGCTTACAGCAGGAAGAAGCCATCGTCAGCCGCTATCAGACCTGGTGTGCGCAAGGCCTGACACCCTACCTCGGCCGTCTGACCGGCGTGGGCGCCATGCGCGGCATCGAACTGGCCAACGCCGACGGCACACCCGCGTCGAAACAGCTGACCCAGTTGCTCGGCCTGGCGCGGGACGCCGGTTTGTTGCTGATGCCCAGCGGCAAGTCGCGGCATATCATCCGCCTGCTGGCACCGCTGACCATCGAGCCTGCGGTGCTGGAGGAAGGCCTGGATATTCTCGAGGCCTGCCTCAAACAGTTGGACTAGTAACGCGCATCGACAGGTTTACCGCCGTTCGGCCAGTCCTTGATCTTGTCCGGGAAGTCCGGGCGCGGTTGACCAGAGAAATATGCCGCCACATCCACGGCTTCCTGGTCCGATAAACCGCCCTGCCCCAGCGGGAATTTCTCGTGGAAGCCAATCGGCATGTTGCGTTTGACGAACGCCGCTGCCGTGTAGGTGCGAGCCATGCCGGCACCGATGTTGAACGATTGGTCGCCCCACAGCGGCGGGTAGATCAGCTCTCCATCGGCACGTGCCAGGCCCTGGCCGTTGTCGCCATGGCACACCGCGCATTGCTTGGCGTAGACCTGTTTGCCATTGGCCAGGTCCGGCTTGATCGCCGGGTCGACCTTGCCCACGCCGCGCCCGGCTACTTTGTCTTCGGGGCGGGTGTTGTTTTTCATCCAATCGAAATAGGCGACCATCGCTTGCATGTCTGCCGATTGTGGCGGCAGTGGTTTGCCATTCATCGAGCGGCGGAAGCAGCCGTTAATTCGTTCTTCCAGGGTCACCACCTTGCCTGCGCGCGGCGCATAGCTGGGGAAAAACGCCGAGACGCCTACAAACGGAGACCCATCCGCTACCGTGCCAGCGTTGAGATGGCAACTGGTGCAATTGAGTGAATTGCCGACATTGCTGGGCAGCAGCTCTTTGGTTTGCAGATGCAGGCGCATGCCGCGAATCACCTGGTCGGCGTTGGGCGCCGCAAGCAACTCGGCCAGGCGCGGGGTTTCGAAGGCCGATGAATCGGTGGTGGCCGGGTTGAGTTGGTCACGCAATTTCTTCACCTGGCCGGCGCTGATCGGCGTGCCTTCGTTACCCCAACGGGTACGTACGAAACTGAGGATCTCGGCGATTTCCTGATCGTTCAAGCGGGCGAAACCCGGCATGGTGTAGATCCGTGGGTGCGTTGCCGTTTGTGCGGTCTCCCAGCCGGTGAGGGTGATGTGCAGCAGTGACGTCGGGTTGCTGGACGCAATGCTCGGATTGCCGGCCAAAGGTGGGAACAGACCTTTCACGCCCGCACCATCGCTGCGATGACAGTCGCTGCAGAACTGCATGTAACCCAATCCGCCGCGACTGGTGAACACATCTGCAGGTGGCACGGCTGGGGCCTGGGCCACGGACGGCATGGGCAAGTCGTCTTTACCGAGGGGTAGGGATTTCAAGTAACTGGCGATAGCCGTCAGGTCGTAGTCGCTGAAGTGCTGGGTGCTGTGGTGAATCACATCGGCCATGTTGCCGGCGACCGTGGCAAAGCGGTTTTGCCCGGTCTTGAGCAGTTGCACGGTGTCTTCCACCGTCCACAGATTGCGCAGGCTCAGGGCGCGCCAATGCTCGACGGTTTCGCCGGCCAGGTAGTACTGGCCACTGGAGCCCTCGTCGCTCATGGCTTTTTCCTGGAACGCAATGCCCCGTGGCGTGTGACAGGAGCCGCAGTGGCCCAGGCCCTGGACCAGGTAGGCGCCACGGTTGAGTTGTTCATCGCGTGCCGGATCCGGCTTGAAGGGTTGTTTGTCGAGGAAGACAAAATTCCACAACGCCAGACCCCAGCGCTGGTTGAACGGGAAGCCCATGTCCGCCTCAAGATTGGCCTGCTGCACCGGCTCGACGCCTTGCATCAAATAAGTGAACAGGGCACGCATGTCGGTTTCGCTCATCTTGGCGTAGGACGGGTACGGCATCGCCGGGTACAGGTTCATGCCCGTCGGCGTCACGCCTTCGCGCATGACGCGGTCGAACGCTTCGAAGGTGTAGGCGCCAATCCCTGTCTCTCGGTCCGGCGTAATATTGCTCGAATAGATCGTGCCCATCGGCGTGCTCAGCTCCAGGCCGCCGGCCATCTCCTTACCTTGCTTGGCGGTGTGGCAGGCGATGCAGTCGCCCAGTTGCGCGACGTATTTGCCCTGCTCGATCAGCGAAGCGTCGGGAACGTTGGCGTGTAGGGGAAGAGACAGGCAAAGCGTCGCCCCCAGCAAGGCCAGGCGAGAAAGGGAAAGCGCCATCGCATTAGTCCTTTAACAACCTGGCGTGGGGCGGTCCCCTCGGCGCAGGTCAGTGGTCGTTTTTATGGGTTCATCAGGCCTCTGTGTTGTAACGGTTTTGTAGGCGGGGAGTGTTGATGTGGGTCAGGGGCAGATCGCTGGACAAAGGCGTCAATACTCAACGACTATCCACCACCTCCCCTCTGCACGGACGCACACCATGCTCGACATCCTCCAAGGCACGCCCATTTGGGTCTACGCCATTTACCTGTGGATTTGCTACTACGGCATCAAGGCCTGCCTGGGTGGACGCGAAAATCGCCGCTCGCTGGTAATCCTGCCGGTGGTGCTGGTGGTGTGGTCGTTGATGTCGCTGGCGCCTTCAATCTTGTCGAGCGGCGCCTGGGTTGCCGGCGCGGTGCTAGGCAGCCTGGTGGGGATGGTGCTGTTCAACGTTGAGGGGGCGCGGCTGGATGCCAATGGCGAGACCCTGGTATTGCCGGGCACCTGGAAAACCCTGCTGATCTCGCAACTGTTCTTTGCGGTGAAGTACTACTTCGGTTACCAGCAAGCCGTGCATCCGCTGCTGCTGAGCACGCCGTCGATGTTGATGGCAGTGGGCGGCATATCGGGGTTTACCGTAGGTCTGTTTTGCGGACGAGCCGTACGGCTGCAGCGGGCGCTGACGGCGTTGCGTCGGGATAAGGGCATTGTGCTGCCTTGACCTGACCTCCCTCCCCCCTGAAAATGCCCGACGCTTTTTTGTCCTCGTTTACTGAAGTAGTGAAATTTCAATGTCCGATTCTTACACCGAAAAATCCGCCCCCGAAGAATCCGTAGTCGCCTTGCACGCCAAAGCCGAATACGAAAACGCCATCAATCTTTCACAGCATCTGCCAGCAGCCAAGATCATCAGTGAGATGGTGCTGGACGCGTTCCACACGTCCAAGGAAAGCGACCAGATCCGCGAGCTGCGCGTGGCCATCCGCCAGGCCCACGATGCTTTCGATGACGACAAGGCCTACGACCTGATGGGCCAGCTCAAGCAACTCAAGGACGCCGAAGCCGCCGATAACGCAGCCCTGGAAGACCTGAGCAGCAAGTTTTCGATCAGCCGCATCCTGTCCAGCTTCAAGGACGACCCCGAATTCCAGGAGTTGGTCTACGGCCTGGCGTTGAAAGTGCTGAACCAGAGCCACCAGGCCATCAGCAACCCAAGCGCCGGCAAGAGCAAGGCCTCACGGCCCAAGAAAGAAGCTGAAGTGTTTGTGATCAGCAAGGATGGCATCAGCGTCACCCTGCCGCTGCGCACGCCGCGCTCCAAGCTGAATGTCGACCGTGAGGCGTTCGAGTTTTTGGGGTTCAGCTTTGTGGGTGAAGGGGATGAGGCGGAGCTTGCGGTTGAGAGCTTTGTGGATAACGCCGGCGCCGAGCAGCCGCTGAGCCGCAAGAGCGTGATCACTGCGCTGCAGCAGCAGACCGCATTTGATGGGTACAGCATCGCGCAGCAGTAACCCAAGGCAAGCGACACCGCAGAATCAAATGTGGGAGCTGGCTTGCCTGCGATAGCATCACCTCGGTCTCATTGATATACCGAGGCGTCTGCATCGCAGGCAAGCCAGCTCCCACATTTGTTTTGCATCGGTTTAACCCGCGCGTTCGACTTGTGCCGCAAACACCTCACGAAACCGTGCCATCTCCCGCTTGTTCCCCACCGTCACCCGAACCCACTGCGGCCAGTTTTTAAACACACGGCCGATCAGCACGCCTTGGGCTGCCAGTTTCTCGATCACCTGCTCCGCCGGTTGCTTCACGTCGATCATGAAACAGTTGGCCTGGGAGGCCGTGCAGGTGAAACCACGCCCCTGCAGCCAGGCCACAGTCTCATCGCGCAGTTGTTTATTGAGCGCCTTGCGTTGCGGCAGCAGTTTGACGTCCTCAAGGCTGGCAAGGCCGCCGAGCAGAGTGGTACCGGCCGGCACGTTGTCGCCGCCAAATACGGCGAGGCGTTCCAGCAACGCCGGATGCCCGACCGCCAAGCCCAGGCGGGCACCGGCCATGCCGTAGATTTTCGAGAAAGTGCGCAGCACCAGCAGGTCGTCGTGGTCCTTGACCCAACTGACCACGCTGGGTACGTCGGCGAAGTCGATGTAAGCCTCGTCTACCACCAGCACACTGCCTTTGGGTTTATTCGCCAACGCGTGGCGGATGGCGTCGACGGGCGTAACGGTGCCAGTGGGGTTATTGGGGTTGCACAGGTAGAGCATGCCGGCCTGTGGATCGGCGGCGAGCATGGCCGGGATGTCGTGGGCGTGGTCGGCGTTCAGGCTGACTTCCTTCACCGCAGCTTTGTTCGCCTGCGCCGCCTGGTGCGGCACTTCGTAGGACGGCGTAGCCATCACCAGGCCGCGAGTTTCGCTGGTGAATGCCAGCACCGCATAACGTAAGGCCGCCATTGAGCCTGCAAACACTGCCACCTGTTCTTCGGCAATGCCTTGCTGCTGAGCAAATAGCCCGGCTAAAGCATACATGTGGTTGTAGGGGTAACGCCCGGACGTCGCGATACCACGCTGCATCGCTTCACGGGCGGCCTGTGAGGGTCCGTAGGGGCTTTCGTTGTAGTTGAGTCGCACCTCGTCAGACTTTGCCGGCGGCGGCGCCGCGACCGCCCAATCCAGGCGCCCCAATAAAGGCAGGGCGGCGCCCAGGGCGAGAAGGGATCGACGACTAACGCTGAACATGGGGCAACTCCTTGTTGGCGGGTGGTGGATTCGCAGAGCACGTACAGAGGGGTATGACGAGATAAACATCCGCAGATTTAAACCGACGCCCAAGAAAAAGCCCCGCGCTTCTCTCGAAGGCGGGGCTCTTTCAGTGCAGGACCACTCAGTGAGCGTAGGTCAGCAACAGCTCTTTCGGCACTTGGAAATCCAGGGACATCATCACGCTGAGCGCGGTGATGGTGAAGATCGAGAACACGAACAGCTTGCGTGCCCAGACGGTGTCATCCACCGCCTTGTAGCCGGTCCAGGCCATGTACAACCAGTACATGCCCATGGCGGCGGCGACGGCAAGGTAGCTCATGCCGGCGTAGCCACTGAAGGTCAACATCAAGGTCGCCACGAGGAAGGCCAGGATGTACAGCAGGATGTGTTTCTTGGCGACCTGGATGCCACGCTTGACCGGCAGAACCGGAATCGAAGCAGCCAGGTAGTCATTGAAGCGGAAAATCGCGATGGCGTACGAGTGCGGCATCTGCCACAGGCTGAACATCACCAGTAGCGTCAGCGCGGCCATGTCGAAGCTATTGGTCACAGCCACATAACCAATCACCGGCGGCATCGCTCCCGACAGACTGCCCACCAGCGTGCCGTGAACCGACTTGCGCTTGAGGTACAGGCTGTAGAGGCCGACGTAGATGACAAAGCCGATCACGGCAAACAGCGCCGCCAGCGGGTTGGCCACCTTGTACAACAACGCCACGCCGGCAACACCGAGGACGGTCGCGTAGATCAGTGCCAGCTTCAGGGAGATGAGGCCCTGGACCAGCACACGATTCTTGGTGCGTTCCATCTTGATATCGATGTCACGGTCGATGCAGTTGTTGAACACACAACCGGAAGCTACCACCAGGGAAGTGCCGATCATTGCAGCCAGGAAGATGGCCAGATCGACATGTCCCTTGGAGGCCAGGAAGAAACCGCCCGCCACAGAAAGCACGTTACCGAAAATGATCCCCGGTTTGGTGATTTGGATAAAGTGCTTAAGCGACATCGGGTCTTACCTCACTTCGCCATCATGAACGTATGGATGCTGAACATGATCCATATCGACAGGCCAACCAGCAGCAGGATTACCAACCCTGCGAACACGAACGCAATCACGTTATCGCGTTGCTCTTTGGAGCGGTCCAGGTGCAGGAAGTACACCAGGTGAACCAGAACCTGAATCACCGCGAATGCCAGCACGATCATCAAGGTGATCGACTTAGGCAGGGTCGGGTACATCACCAGACCGAACGGGATGAGCGTCAGGATTACCGACAGGATGAAGCCGATGGCGTACGACTTAACGCTGCCGTGGCTTGCATCATGGCTGTCATGGTCATGGGAGTGTGCATTAGCCATTACAGAGTCCCCATCAGGTAAACAACGGTGAAGACGCAGATCCAGACCACGTCCAGGAAGTGCCAGAACAGGCTCAGGCAGCTCAGGCGAGTCTTGTTGGTGTTGGTCAGGCCGTGTTTATTGACCTGATACATCATCACCGCCATCCACAGCAGGCCAGCCGTTACGTGCAGACCGTGGGTACCTACCAGCGTGAAGAACGCCGACAGGAAGCCGGAACGGTGCGGGCCGTAGCCTTCGGAGATCAGCAGGTGGAACTCATTGATCTCCATGCCGATGAAGCCCAGGCCGAACAGGAAGGTCAGTGCCAACCAGCTCAGTACGCCTTTCTTGTTGCCCTTGTAGAAGGCCAACATGGCGAAGCCGTAGGTGATCGAACTGAACAACAGCAAGGCGGTTTCGCCGAGCACGTAAGGCAGTTCGAAGATGTCGTGGCCCGACGGGCCACCCGCTACGTTATTTACCAGTACCGCGTACACCGCGAAGATCGACGCAAACAAGATGCAGTCGGTCATCAGGTAGAGCCAGAAACCGAAAACGGTCATCGGCCCCGAGTCGTGGTGATGGTCATCGTGCCCATGGTCATCGACATGGGCGTGTCCAGCATTGGTCACTAAGTTCGACATGGTTTAAGCCTGTTCCAACGAGGTTTCTACACGGTTGGCCGGGATTTTCTTCTCGGCGACCAGGCGAGCGTGTTGCTCGGCTTCGATGCGTTCGATCGTCTCGACCGGCACCATGTAGCCTTGATCATCACGTGCAGCGTGGACAATGAAGTAGCCGATGGTGCCCACGAGGCTCGCGATTGCCAGCCACCAGATGTGCCAGATCATCGCGAAACCGAACACGGTCAACAGCGCGCCCATCACCACGCCAGTGGCGGTGTTGTTTGGCATGTGGATCGGTTCGTAGTGCTTAGGACGCTGGTACGCAGTACCGTCTTCCTTGGCTTCGGTGAACGCATCAATGGTGTTCGCAGTAGGGATCACGGCGAAGTTGTAGAACGGCGGTGGCGACGAAGTCGACCATTCCAGGGTGTGGCCATTCCATGGGTCACCGGATTCGCAAGCGTTCTGCTTACGGTCACGGACACTCACGTACAACTGGATCAACTGGCAGGCGATACCCACAGCGATCATCACCGCACCGAACATGGCGACGTACAGGTACGGCACCCACTCAGGGTTGGTGGTAGCGTTCAGACGACGGGTCATGCCCATGAAGCCCAGTGCATAGAGCGGCATGAACGCGACGAAGAAGCCCGAGATCCAGAACCAGAATGCAGCCTTGCCCCAGCCTTCGTGCAGCTTGAAGCCGAACGCTTTCGGGAAGTAGAAGCTGAAACCAGCGATGTAACCGAAGACAGCACCACCGATGATCACGTTGTGGAAGTGAGCGATCACGAACAGGCTGTTGTGCAGCACGAAGTCAGCACCCGGGATGGCCAGCAGTACGCCGGTCATGCCGCCAATGGCGAAGGTCACCATGAAGCCCAGGGTCCACAGGACCTGGCTGGTCATGCGCAGACGACCGTGGTAGATGGTGAACAGCCAGTTGAATAGCTTCACCCCCGTCGGGATGGAAATCAGCATCGTCGCCAGGCCGAAGAAGGCGTTGACGCTGGCACCCGAACCCATGGTGAAGAAGTGGTGCAGCCACACCATGAAGCCCAGTACCGAGATTGCGCCCGATGCATAAACCATCGAGTGGTGACCGAACAGGCGCTTGCCGGTAAAGGTCGAGATCACTTCGGAGAAGATACCGAACGCTGGCAGGATCAGGATGTACACCTCAGGGTGACCCCATGCCCAGAACAGGTTCACGTACATCATTGGATTGCCACCAAGCTCGTTGGTGAAAATGTGGAAATCCAGGTAACGGTCAAGCGACAGCAGCGCCATGGTAGCGGCCAGGATCGGGAACGAAGCCACGATCAGCACGTTTGCCCAGGTGCAGGTCCAGGTGAAGATCGGCATGTCCATCAGTTTCATGCCAGGGGCGCGCATTTTCAGGACGGTGGCCAGGAAGTTGACCCCCGTCAGTGTCGTCCCGAGTCCTGATAACTGTAGGGCCCAGATGTAGTAGTCCACACCCACGCCAGGGCTGTATTGCAGGCCCGACAACGGCGGATACGCAACCCAACCGGTCTTGGCGAATTCGCCGACGCCCAGGGACACGTTGATCAGCACCACGCCGGAAACCAGCAGCCAGAAGCTCAGGGAGTTCAGGAACGGGTAGGCAACGTCACGCGCGCCAATCTGCAGCGGCAAGGCAAGGTTCATCAGGCCGGTGAAGAATGGCATCGCCATGAAGATGATCATGATCACACCGTGAGCGGTGAAGATCTGGTCATAGTGTTCAGGTGGCAGGTAGCCAGGCGAACCCTCGGTGGCCATGGCCAACTGGGTACGCATCATGATGGCGTCGGCAAAACCACGCAGCAGCATGACCATGGCAACGATGACGTACATGACGCCGATTTTCTTGTGGTCGACCGACGTCAACCACTCGGTCCACAGGTAGGTCCACTTCTTGAAGTACGTAATACCTGCAAACAGTGCCAGACCACCCAGCGCGATCATGGCGATGGTCACCATTACGATCGGCTCGTGGAACGGGACCGCATCCCAACTTAATTTACCAAACATCGTTTACTCCTCTGCCCCAGCAGTTGAATGCGAGCCCGTGTCAGAACCTTCAACCGCGGCCACTTCTTTCTTCTCGTGCTTGACCGGCTTGCCTGGCTTCATACCTTCGTACTTGTCGACGATTTTCTGAAACAGGTCCGGCTCATACGCGGAGTACAGAGCGACTGGGTTGTTCTGGCTTGGTTTGGTCAGGGCATCGTATTCAGCTTGATCAAGCTGTTTAGGTGCGGCCTTGACTTCGGCTACCCAGGCGTTGAAACCTTCCTGGCTCGTCGAGATCGCTTTGAATTTCATGCCGGTGAAGCCAGCGCCGCTGTAGTTTGCGGAGATGCCTTCCATTTCAGCTTTTTCGTTGGCGATCAGGTGCAGGCGAGTCTGCATGCCTGCCATCGCGTAGATCTGACCGCCCAGGGCTGGGATGAAGAACGAGTTCATCACGGCGTCGGAGGTGATCCGGAAGTTAAGCGGAGTGTTCTCTGGGAACTGGATTTCGTTGACGGTGGCGATACCCAGGTCCGGGTAGATGAACAGCCACTTCCAGTCCAGCGCGACCACTTCGATGTTGATCGGCTTGACGTCGGATTCCAGCGGACGGTACGGGTCCAGCTCATGGGTCGACTTATAGGTGATGTAACCCAGGGCGATGATGATGAGGATCGGCACCAGCCACACTGCGATTTCAATCTTGGTGGAGTGCGACCACTTCGGCGCGTAGGTCGCGCTGGTGTTCGACGCTCGGTATTTCCAGGCGAAGGCGAAGGTCATGATGATCACAGGCACCACAACCAACAACATCAGCAGGGTGGCGGTGATGATCAGGTTTCGTTGATCCAGACCGATCTGTCCTTTTGGGTCCATCAAGGTCCACTTGCAGCCTCCCAGCATTAACATCATGCCAAGCAGCGGCAAAAAGCCTAGTAATCGGGGGTACCTGTTTTTACTCATCTCACGACCTCTAAAGCAGCTTGCGCAATGCAGTTGGGTTTTGATCGCCAACACTTCACCCTGCCAAGGGTTGGCATTTCTCTTCGATTGAATAAGAGCCTGCCCATCGCGCCATTAGGTGGCGTTTCACGGACCTGCGGTGAGTTCTTATTCGATTTCGTGGTTAAAGGCCTTGTTACAGACCAATTCCATTTGGTGCGGATAGTTGAAAGGCTGTCGGAACCTTGGGGTCGCACAGAGCCGTCCATCTGCCCCTCGACCGCTCCAGTGCTCAAATATTGAACAGCACCGGACATTCAGTGCGGGCGATTGTAGTTAGCTAGCGATGTATAAACCATGTCTTATAAAGAAATAATTTTTATCGATTACAGCAATAATCCTTCACCAATATTGCAAAGGTTCGCGATCTTATCGTGTTCGATTCTCAACAAAAACCACAAAAAATGCCGTGTTATAGGGCGACCCGTCGCAGCCCATATGGGCTGTAAGGGTAAGCCAAAGCGATGCAAGCCCCCATAAAACAAGGCATTCGGACATCACGCAATTGCTGACGTGGCCTGAGGTTCCTGGCCTCGCCGGAACCACGAACTGACAGCACATCTTGGCCGTTTTATGCAAATTTAAGCGGCCGTTCGGCGGGTCAGAAACGTCCTGCGGCAGCTTCCGTGTGACAACATGTCGCACACTGCGCGCACCTAAAATTGTCCGGCGTCACGTTCTATTCACAAATCCCTACAAACAAAAACGCCCCGGCCGTCCCTCACGAAGGACCGGGGCGTTTCAGGGATGGGCTCAGGCTTTGCGCTGGCGATTCCGGTAAATCCCCAACGGCACCAGGATCACCGTCAGCACGAACGCAACCAGTGCCCACTGCGCCAGGGACAGACCCAGCACGGGCGGATACGGGGTGCTGCAGAAGCCATCGACCTGGAACCCCAGGGGGAACACTTTGGCCAGTGGCAGGTCATCGACGATCGGTTGCAGCACATCAATACCGCAACTGACCTGGGGGAAGAACTGGGTGTACACGTGGTGACCGGCTGCGGCCACACCGCCGAGGGCGCTGAGTATCACCAGCCCTTCGAAAAACGTGAGCGCCCCTTTGGTGCGCATCGCCGCACCGATGAACGCGAAGATCGCGATCAACAGCAAGGCGTAGCGTTGCAGGATGCACAGCGGGCACGGCGCCTCGCCGAGTACCACCTGCATGTAAAGCGCACCGCCGATCAGCGCCAGGCAGATGATGCCCAGCAACACCAGAAAGCGCCGCTCCCTGCCTAAACGCAATTCGTCACTCATCACCGTTTCCCTTTGTTTGGTTGTGCCAATGGCCGCAAGTTTACACACAGGGAGTGGTTTAAACAGAGGGGGTTAACGGGGGATTAACCTGGAGGAATAGATAAGCAAATGTGGGAGCGGGCTTGCTCGCGAATGCGGTTTGTCAGTCGACCTGTAAGTGACTGATCTATCCCATTCGCGAGCAAGCCCGCTCCCACATTTTTGAGCGTGTTATTCCAGCGCCGCAGCCGGGCCGAAGAACTCATAACGGCTTTGCTTCTCGGGTACACCCAGCGCCTTGAGATGGCGCTTGATCGCGCCCATGAAGCCTTTCGGGCCAAGGAAGTAGGCATCGAGGTCGCGCTGCTCGGGCAACCATGCCGCCAATTGTTCCTGACTCAGCAAGCCGACCTTGTCCGCCGCCGGGCTCACGCCATCATCTTCGGCGTAGCAATAGAAACGCTTGAGCTGTGGGTGCTTGGCCGCCAGGGCATCGACCCAATCACGGAACGCATGCACCCCGCCGTTACGCGCGCAGTGGATGAAGTGCACCGGGCGCTGGGTAGCCAGGGCCGCTTCGAGCATCGGCAAGGTCGGCGTGATGCCTACTCCACCGCTGATCAGCACCAGCGGTTTGTCGCTGGCCGCCAGGGTGAACTCCCCCGAAGGCGGAAACAGGTCAATAGTCGCACCGACGTGCAGTTGGTCGTGCAGGTAGTTGGACACCCGCCCGCCGGCCTCGCGTTTGACGCTGATGCGGTACAGGCCCGAATCGGTCAGGGCTGACAGCGAATAGTTGCGGCGCACTTCCTCGCCATCCAGCACCAGTTTCATGCCGATGTATTGGCCCGGTGCAGCGGCAAGAATCGGACCGTTGTCCACCGGGGCAAAGTAGAAGGAGATAATCTCGTCACTCTCCACCACGCGCTTGACGATGATGAACGGCCGCGCCCCCCGCCAGCCACCCGGGGCCTGCGCTTTCTCTTCATAGATCGCCGCCTCGGCGCCGATCAGGATGTCGGCCAGTTGGCCGTAGGCCGCGCCCCAGGCGTTCATCACCTCGGGCGTCGCAATCTCACTGCCTAGCACTTCGGAAATCGCGCGCAGCAGGCACGCGCCGACGATCGGGTAATGCTCCGGCAGGATCTGCAGGGCCACATGCTTGTTGATGATCTTGGCCACCAGGTCGCCCAGTTGGTCCAACTGGTCGATATGCCGCGCGTACATCAACACCCCGTTGGCCAAGGCGCGGGGTTGGTCGCCGCTGGCCTGGTGGGCCTGGTTGAACAGCGGGCGAACTTCCGGATACTCGGAAAGCATCATGCGGTAGAAATGGGTGATCAGCGCTTCGCCGCCGCTTTCCAGCAGGGGCACGGTGGATTTGACGATGGCACGGTCTTGGGCACTAAGCATGGGAGCCTCCTGGGCTTCTTTACTGATTGCCTTTACCTACTCAGTATTCGTGCCAACAAATAAATCTTTTAATTTCAATAAGTTATGCAATTTGTAGTCAGTATGACTTCCTGCAACGTATAGTCGTAAGGACTACAAGGAGTCATTATGACTGCGCAATCGCTGCTCACCACCCTGCTGCCTCTGGTCGCCGACCTGTCCCGTGAACTGCCCGAAGGCGAGCGTTATCGTCGTCTATTACAAGCCATGCGCGCCCTGCTGCCCTGTGACGCCGCCGCGCTGTTGCGCCTGGACGGCGAATGGCTGGTGCCGCTGGCCGTCGACGGCTTGAGCGCAGACACCCTGGGCAGACGCTTCAAAGTCAGCGAACACCCGCGCTTCGCCGTGTTACTGAGCAGCCCAGGCCCTACGCGGTTTGACAGTGACAGCGAATTGCCCGACCCCTACGACGGCCTGGTCGATGGACTGCACGGGCACCTGGAAGTCCACGATTGCATGGGTTGCCCGCTGTTCGTCGACGATCAGCCCTGGGGCCTGCTGACCCTGGACGCCCTCGACACCGAGCGCTTCGAGCGCGTCGAACTGGACGCCCTGCAAGCCTTCGCCAGCCTCGCCGCAGCCACCGTCAACGTGGCCGAACGCATCGAACGCCTGACCCTGCGCGCCGAAATCTACCGCGAGGCCAGCGGCCAGCAGCACAAGGAGATGATCGGCCAGAGCAAACCCCACAAGCGCCTGGTGGAAGAGATCAAACTGGTGGGCGGCAGTGACCTCACTGTGCTGATCACCGGCGAAACCGGAGTTGGCAAAGAACTGGTGGCCCAGGCCATCCACGCCGCCTCAACCCGCGCCGATAAACCGCTGATCAGCCTCAACTGCGCCGCCCTGCCGGAAACCCTGGTGGAAAGCGAGCTGTTCGGCCACGTACGCGGGGCCTTTACCGGCGCGTTGAACGAACGTCGTGGCAAGTTCGAACTGGCCAATGGCGGCACGCTGTTTCTCGATGAAGTGGGCGAACTGTCGCTGACCGTGCAGGCCAAGCTGCTGCGAGTACTGCAAAGCGGTCAATTGCAACGCCTGGGCTCGGACAAGGAACACCAGGTGGACGTGCGCCTGATCGCCGCCACCAACCGCGACCTGGCTGACGAAGTGCGCCATGGTCGCTACCGCGCCGACTTCTATCACCGCCTCAGCGTCTACCCGCTGCAAGTGCCGGCGCTGCGCGAGCGCGGGCGCGATGTGCTGCTGCTGGCCGGCTTTTTCCTTGAGCAGAACAGGTCACGCATGGGCTTGGGCAGTCTGCGCCTGACCAGCGATGCCCAGGCGGCGCTGCTGGCCTATAACTGGCCAGGCAATGTGCGGGAGCTGGAACATTTGATCGGACGCAGCGCACTCAAAGCCTTGGGAAACTGTCGCGAGCGTCCGAAGATTCTGAGCCTGAACGCCCAGGACCTGGATCTGCCCGATGTCAGTGCGCCGGTGATCGACGAACCGGTCGATGCGGTGCCCAGCGTGACCGGCGACCTGCGCCAAGCCACCGAACACTATCAACGCCAGATCATCAGCGCCTGCCTGGAGCGCCACCAGCACAACTGGGCCAGCGCCGCCCGAGAACTGGGCCTGGACCGCGCCAACCTAGGCCGCATGGCCAAGCGCCTCGGCCTCAAATAACCCCACCCTCTGTAGGAGCCGGCTTGCCGGCTCATACAGTGATGGGTCAGGCCAAGGATTGTGAGGCAACCACGACCGGCTTGGGCTTACGAAACACCAACACATTGCCCAGCATCACCAACACCAACCCCGCCAGCGCTGGTGCAGTCCACTGGTACCCTTCGGCAAATGCCGAGACGTTCAACGCCACCACCGGGAACAGCACCGTGCAATACGCCGCACGCTCCGGCCCCATACGTCCGACCAACGTCAGGTATGCAGTAAAGCCGATCACCGAGCCGGGAATCACCAGGTACCACAGCGCGCCGATGTACCGCGCACTCCAGTCCATCTCGAACGGAATCCCACGCACCACGCAGTAGGTCGCCAGCATCAACGAACCATACAACATGCCCCAGGCATTTGTGGTCAGCGGTCTCAGACCGGCCTTCTGTTGCAGGCTCGAGAGCATATTGCCAGCCGAGAAACACATCGTCCCCAGCAGCGCCAATCCCAAACCGAGCAAGGTTTGCGGGCTGGCGGTATGCCCCACCAGTTCCGGCCAGAACAGCAGGCCCAAGCCCATCAAGCCCAGCCCGCCGCCCATCAACACAGTGCGCGCCACCCGCTGGCCGAAAAACACCCGGGCATTAAGCGCATTCCACAGCGTGGCCGTGGAAAACACCACCGCCACCAACCCGCTGGGGATCCATTGGCTGGCCGTCAGGAAACACATGAAGTTCACGCAAAACAGGCACAGCCCCTGGGCCAGGCAGATCAAATGCCCGCGCCGGTTCATCACCTGCAACTTGCGGCTGACCAGCAACAGCGCAAACAACACCAGCGCCGCCAGGCCGAAGCGATAGACGATGGACACAGGAATCGCCACCACGCCCAGTTGCCATTTGAGGGCGATCCAAGTGGTGCCCCAGATCAGCACGGTGAGTAAATACAGGGAAAGGTTCATAGCGGGCTCCATCGATTGAGCCACAGTGTGGCCTGCGATTCATGGCGCGCTCTTGCACAATCTTGCGCTTTTGTCGGACGGTGGGCGCACAGCACTCAACGCGCGGAGTAGGATGCAAGGCGTCGGAGAGTACGAACCATGCCTGATCTGGAATCCCTGCACGTCTTTCAAGCCCTTAACCGCTCGCCCAATGCACGCCTCGAAGCCTGCGCCGAGCTCGGTGACGGCTTGTCTGCGGCTTTGTGGAGCAACCATCACGATGCCCAGGATTACCAGGCTCCCAGCCATCACACCTTGTCGTGCTACATCGGCGGTGGCACCGGCACCTTTCGGCGTGACCAGCCGGGCACCAAGGGCGGGCCCGACAAGTTGTGCATCCTGCCCGCCGAGCATCAGTCGGCCTGGGTGATCAACGGCGAAATCCGCCTGGCCCATGTGTACTTCAGCCCGGAGCAATTCGCCCTGGGCTGCGTCACCCTGCTCGACCGCGAACCGCGCACTCTGCAATTGCGCGAAAGCACCTTCCTGGAAGACGCCAGCCAGGCCCGGCGCTTTCACCAGTTGATCGCGCTGAACTGGCACGAGCCCGCCGAGCGCCTGCTGACCAGTAGCCTGGCCCATGAAATGCTCAGCCACACCCTGCTCAGCCAGGTCGGCGCCCGCGATGGGCTGCGATTGAAAGGCGGGCTGGCGGCGCATCAGCGACGGCTGTTGGTGGACTACATCGACCAGCACCTGGAAGACCCGATCAGCCTGGGCCAGCTCGCCGGGATGTGTGCGCTGTCGGAATACCATTTCGCGCGGATGTTCCGCCAAAGCTTCGGCCTGCCGCCCCACCAATACCTGCTGGCGCGCCGCCTCACCCGTGCCCAGGCCCTGCTGCGCAGCAGCGCCCTGCCCTTGAGTGAAATCGCCTTGATGTGCGGTTTCTCCAGCGCCAGCCACTTCACCCATCGCTTCCGCCAAGCCATGGGCGCCACGCCCGGCGAGTACCGACAGGCGTTTTGCGCCTAGGTCATCAACCCCAACGTCTTGGCCTTGGCCACGGCTTGCGTACGTCGCTCCACGCCGAGCTTGCTGTGGATACGCCGCGCGTGGGTCTTGACCGTATGCAGGGAGATAAACAGCCGGTCGGCGATTTCCAGGTTGGAATTGCCCAGGGCGATCAACTGCAGGACTTCCAACTCGCGCTGGCTGAGTGGGCTCTCTACCGTTCCCGACCCTGGCGCTTGCGGCTCCATGCCCAGCTCACTCAACAACCCCGGCGAGCGCAACCGCAGTTCGCGAATCGCTTGCTGCACTTGGCAGCGTGCCGCCAACGCCAGCCCGGTTTGCAGCGAGCGGCGTGCCAGCGCGCAATCACCGACTTGCCAGGCCACTTCGCCCAGCACCAGGTGCAGCTCGGTTTCCAGGCAGAGCATGCCGCGCTGATGGGCGGTCTCCAGCAAGGCCGTGAGCCGCTCCACCGATTGATCGGCGCAACCCAGTTTGACTTCCGCCAGCACCAGCAGGTACTCCAGGCGCGGCACCAGTTCCAGAGTGGCCGGCGGTGCCTGTCTGGCCTGGGGCCCACGAAAGTGGCGAAGCACGCGGCGCACCGCTTCCACTGTCAATTCGGCACGCCCCTGCTGCAACCAGAAATGCCCGCTGACCAACAGCAACACCGCGCGGTACACCGTGTCGGGCACCTGACGCTGTTGCATCAGCCGCTCGGCGTCGCGCAGTTGCACAAAGGCCTGGGCGTAATCGCCACGGTTGGCGGCCAGCAGAGCCAGTCCAAGAAATCCGTAAAGCACGCGCTTGTCCTGGCTGTGCAGGCACATCTTCAAGCCCGCCTCGAAACACTCGGCAGCCAGGCTGTCCTGCCCTTGCCGCAACGCCAGGTGCCCGCGCCGCAGGGCGATGCGCCCGACCAGAGGCCCGGCCTTGAGGCGCTGCTCGAGCAGCATCGCCTGCACATTCTCCAGCAGGCTTTGCGCCCGATAAGGAGCGCCACGCTGCTCCAGCAGTTGCGCGTGATCCAGCTCCAACAAGGCTTCGAGCAGCAACGAGCCGTGGGCACGGGCCAGGCACAAGGCTTCGCGGCTCAGGGCCTGGGCCACGTCCAGTTCACCGCGCAACAAGGCTTGCTGGGTCAGGCCCGAAAGACACATCAACCGCGACGTCCAGGCGCTGTCGGGCAAGGCTTGAAGCGCTTCGAGGAAGTGTTCGCGAGAACGTTCGGCATCGCCACCCAGATGCAGCAGCCAGCCCCACTGCGCCTGCCAGCGCGCCAGCAGATAGCGCTGCTGCGCCGCTGTCGGTTGCGGCGCGAAGCGTGCCAGTTGATGGATGCATTGCGCGGCCTGCTCGAAGCGCCCGGCGAACAGCAACGCCGCGGTCAACAGCCCGACCAATTGCGCCGAACCGAGCATCAGTTCGTCGCCCTGCTGTTCATGCAGGCGCAACAGCAGCATCGCGTTCTGCTGGCGGAACAGGTCTTCGAAACTGAAGTGCTGCAACAGGCTCACCGCCACTTCATATTCTTCGGCGAGCAAGGCTTGTTCAAATGCGGCCTGCCAGTCCTGTTCGGCGGTGAACCATTGGCAGGCGCGGCGATGCCATGAACGCTTGGCCGGCCAGGGCTCATCACGCAGCAAATGGGAGAGCGGAGGAAAAACCTGCAACCAGTCGGTGTCTTCCCAGGGCTGGATAAACGCGCCGAAGGCCTGCAGATCGTGCAGGTACTGATCACCGTCGCCAAAGCCGAACAAGTGCTCGCACAACCCAGCGTTGAAGCGCGGCAGATGGGCCAGCACGCGCCAGGCTTCGGCCAGTTCGGGTGGCAAGGTGCTGAACAGTTCGTGTTGCAGGTAATCGAGCAAGGTCTTTTCCGGGTGGCCGTCCCCCAACAAGGCAATGCGCGCGCCGGCACACCAACCAGCACTGAACTGCAACACGCTGTCGACGGATTGCCCCGGGGCATGAGTGAGCAAATGCTGGATCTCGACAGGGCTGAACGCCAAGTCTGCGCCGCACTCCAGCAACTCGTCGTCGAGCAGCAACCGCGGCCAATTGCACAGTGGCCGACGCCGCGCGCCCAGCCACCAGGTCAGGGCTGGACTGCTGGCGGTCAACAGGCGATCGAGCAAAGCGTCGGTGTCCGGCGCGGACAAGCGGCAGAAGTCATCGAGGAACACCCACGCCGGGGCCTGCCAACGCGCAAGGTCCGACAGCAGGGTGGCTTCATCGGTGAACGGCAAACCCAGGTTCTGCGCCAAGCGCTGGCAAAGATCGACGGGGCTCAGGGCAACGCCATTGAGCGGCAGCCAGTACACCGGGCAATCCTTGGGTGCCTGCAACGCGCACTCGGCGAGCAGCGCACTCTTGCCACTGCCAGCCGGCGCGCAGAGCAACTTGACCCTGACCTGCGCCGCCAGCAAAGGCTCGGCCAAACGTGGGCGCAATAGATGGTGGGCGGACAGCCGAGGCATGAATCCAGGACGGTCCAGGCAGCGTGTCATGGCGGTCATTGCTGCATCCTGCTTTTTTATTGTTATGCAACGTGGCGCCTACCCTAGTCCTGTGGTCGGCGGTTGTTGAAGAAGTATTCAGCAGGGTGATTTCCAGCCATAAAATTCAAGGTATCCACAACCCAATGTGGGAGCGGGCTTGCTCGCGAAGGCGGCGGATCAGTCTATGAATTCGGTGACTGACACTCCGCGTTCGCGAGCAAGCCCGCTCCCACATTGGACCTGCATTTTACATCAAGGATCAACGAACCCCTTCGGCCCTCAATGCGGCCGGGGTGTAGTCCGCCGCCTTGGCCGCGAAGCCAAACACAAAGCTGCTCTTCTCCTCATTCTTCATGCCCAGCGCGATGTAGCGCCCGGCGATGATGTCGTAGAGGGTTTCCACGGTGTAGGCCGGAGTCTGGTGGTCGTAATAGAACTGCGCATGACCTTCGGCGACACGCCACAGTTGACCACGGCCGTCGTAGTGATCCACCAGCGCCACCTGCCAGCTGTCCTCGTCGATATACATATGGCGCTTGGCGTAGATATGCCGCTCACTCGGCTTGACCGTGCCCACCACTTCCCACACGCGGTGCAGCTCATAGCGGGTCAGGTCCTGGTTGATATGGCCGGCCTTGATGATGTCGTCGTACTTGAGTGTCGGCTGGTCCAGCTTGTAGCTGTTGTAGGGGATGTACATCTCTTTCTTGCCCACCAGCTTCCAGTCGTAGCGGTCCGGAGCACCGGAGAACATGTCGAAATTGTCCGAGGTGCGCAGGCCGTCGGAGGCGGTGCCCGGCCCGTCATAGGCGACTTGCGGCGCGCGGCGTACGCGACGCTGGCCGGCGTTGTAGATCCACGCCAGGCGCGGCTCCTTCACTTGGTCGAGGGTTTCATGCACCAGCAGCACGTTGCCCGCCAGGCGCGCCGGGGCCGTCACCGACTGTTTGAAGAAGGTCAGCACGTTGGCCGCCTTGGCCGGGTCCATGTCCGGGATCAATTGCGGCACCGCCACTTCCTCTTCGAAGCGGATCGGCGTGTAGCTGCCGTTGGTCTGCGGCGTGGCCTGGGTGATGATGCGGCGCAAATTGCCGCCGTGGTAGCGGGTGATGTGGTTCCACAGCACTTCCACGCCATTCTTCGGAATCGGGAACGCGTAGTAGCGGTTACCGGTGAAACCTTCCAGTCCATTGCCGTCGTTGATCGGCTTGACGTTCAGCGCGCTGCGCTTGATCGACTCGTAGATCTCCGGCGGCAGGTTGACCGTGCGGTGGGTTGGGTACACCGGAATTTTGTAGGTCTCAGGGTAACGCTTGAACATCGCCACCTGGCCGTCGGAAAGTTTGTCCTTGTACTTGTCGACAGTGGCCGCGGTGATCACGAACAGCGGTTTCTCACTGGCGAACGGGTCGGCGAGGAAGCCTTTGCTGTCGACGGCGCCGGCATTTTTAGGAATGCCACCGGTCCAGGCCGGGATTGAGCCGTCGGCGTTGCCGGCTTTTTCGGCGCCGACCGGGGTCAGGGTCGTGCCGAGCTTGGCCGCCTCTTCCGGCGACACCGCTGCCATCACGTGGGTGGCCAACAGGCTGAGGGCCAACACTGCAATTGTCTTACGCATGGATGCTTGTCCTTCTTTAAGCCAGGTCAGAAGTTCGCGCCGAAGCTGAGGGCGAGGAAGTCGCGGTCGGTCAGGGTGTTGTAGTCGCCGCCGAAAAAGTCGGTGTAGCTCAGGCTGGCGGTGTAGGTGCTGCGGTAGTCCGCGTCCACGCCGATGCTGATGGCCTTGGCGCCTTTGTTGAACAGACCATTGGGGCCGTAGCCGGCCACGTCATGGGACCACGACAGGTTGGGCTTGAGGTTCACCCCGAAAAGTGCATTGTTGTAGTCAAGGATCGCGCGCGCTCGGTAGCCCCAGGAATTGGCTGTGACAAAACCGTCGGTGTCGCCTTGAAAACCATAGGCACCGTAGACCGAGTCGCGGCCGTAGCGCAGTTTGGATTTGTCTTCCAGCCCGGCGACGTGCACGTACGCAGCCTCGCCAACCAGCGTCAGGCGTTCGGCCCCCAGCACCTGGTCGAAGAACTGGGTCATGGTGCTTTGGATCTGCGTGATTTCCTTGCGGCGGTAGCCTTTGTTGTCGTCGCCAAAGTTGCTGCGGATCGGCGAGGCCAGTTGGCCTGCAACCGGGTTGATCAGGGCCAGGGTCAGGTCGGTGGTGTTGAGTTGCACGGGGGCATTGGGGCGATAGCTGATCTCGCCGGTCCAGGCCGTGCCGGTAGGCAAGGTGGTGGAGAAGCTCGCACCGAACAGGCGGATGTCTTCCGGGTAGTCGAGGTAATACTGGCCACGACCGAGCATCAGGCTCTGGACCAGACCTGCACCCGAGCCGGGCGCGATGCCATTGGCTGCGCCGGAGATCGCACCGAGCCTGGCCAGGCTTGTATTGTTGGTGATGGTGCCCACCGTCGGGGTGCGGCTGTGGTAGTTCATGAAGTACAGGCCGTATTCGGTGTCATCTCCCAACCAACGCAACGCCGTACCGAACTGACCACTGTCACGGGCATCACGATCCCGTGCACGCTGCACGATCACACCTTCACGGGTCACTTGAAAGCCCTGTCCAAACGCGGCGGCTACAGGCTGCAACGGCGCAATCGCCGGGTTACCGACCGTGTAGTTGTCATTACAGCCGTGGGCCGCCACATCCCCACCAAAGAATGTGCCGCAATTATCCAGTACGGTATTTTCCCAGTTCAGTTGGTAAAAACCTTCCACTGTCAGCTGGTTGGTCAAGCTCTGGGAAGCGAACAGCATATTTACCGGAATCAGCCCTTCCTTGATCTCCGCACCGGGGCGGCGAAAGGCTGAAACGTCGATGGGGTTGATGCTGTTGATGGAGTTACCGATAAAAGTGCTCTCGCCCCAACTGACCACTTGCTTGCCCAGCCGCACGTTCCCTGGCTGATCGCCAATGGAATAGTTGTGATAGACGAAGGCATCGAGCAATTCGTAGCCGGAAGACCGCGCGCCTTCATCGCGGTGGTGATTGCTGATCTGTTTGAATTCGCGATCTTCATCCTGCAACTCGAAGTCGTACCAGTACTTGCCCCGAACGAACACGCCGCTGTCACCGTACTTGAGTTCCAGGTCGTGAATACCCTTGAAGATCTTGGAAAAGGTCTCGCCCTTCTTGAAGTTCAGGCGCCCGTCATCCCCGGTAGACGCCTGGCCAGTGCCGCCGTTGACGGTGCCCACCAGCTTTTTATCGGCGTCGCGCATGCCCCAGCTCGCGCCCACCGACAGCGAGGAGTCGAATTGCCCTTCGATCTCGCCAATGTTGAACGAAACAGCCTGTGCCTGGGCACAGCACCCCAACGCAACCGCAGCGGCCAGCGCCTGTGGCCTGAAGATGGCGCGCATTGTTGTTCTTGTCATGCGTCTTCCCCGGTGAGTGACAGAAGGCCCCACCCTACTGCCGCCCAACGGGAGCGATAAGCGCACCAAGGAGGGATTCGTGTTGTCGCCCAAAAGGATGACACGGCGCTCTGGCCTGGGCTCCGGGCGCAGGCATGCATTAGGTGGATGGAGGGTTATCAGGGGGATGTATGGAGGACTGCGCAACTGTTGCTGATTGCGCAACAGTCCTTGTCACGAATCGGCATTACTCATTTTGTTACAAGCGGCTATTCTTGTCGGGCTTTCAGGGCAAATAGCCCGCTTCCCCATCGGGAAGAAAAGCCAGATTCAAATGGATTGATGCCTTTTTTCAGTCTGTTACCCGTGTTCACTGACGTTGATTTGTCGCTCCTTGATCCAACGTCTTACTTCGGCCGCTGCCTATGCAGCGGCCTTTTTTATGCCTGGAATAAAACGGGACGCCATCAGCGCCCCGTAGGATTCAAGCTTATTCAAGCAACGATCACAGGCTGAACTTCTGCAAATTGGCCATCATCTCCTTCAACGCCTCGATGTTGTCCTTGGGGTGCGCCGCCCCTTCGAAGTCGCAGATCTGCTGCCAATGCGCCGCCACGTCATCAGGCGAGAAGCCCGTTTCCGGATCAAAGCCCACCCCCAGGCTACGCTCCCAACGGGTCTTGCCGATCCAGCCGCCGCCCACTTCAAACAGCCCCGAGGTTTCCTGGCACGCTTCGCTGCCCAGGTACACCACCAATGGGCTGACCAGCTCCGGCTTGAGCCGCTCGAATACCTGAGGCGGGATCAGGCCTTCGGTCATGCGCGTGCCGCCTGTCGGGGCGATGGCGTTGACCAGGATGTTGTTCTTGCGACCTTCCAGCGCCAGGGTCCGCGTCAGCCCGTACAGACCCAGCTTGGCCATGCCGTAGTTGGACTGGCCGAAGTTACCGTAGATGCCCGAGGTGGATGCGGTGAAGATCACCCGGCCGTAACCTTGCTCGCGCAGATGGGGCCAAGCGGCGCGGGTAACTTTGTAGGCGCCCTCGACATGCACCCGGTAAACCAGGTCCCAGTCGCTGTCGTCCATTTTGTGGAAGGTCTTGTCGCGCAGGATGCCGGCGTTGTTGACCACCACATCGATACGGCCAAACGCATCGAGGGCGTTCTGCACAATCTTGTCACCGTCGGTGACAGAGTCATGGTTGGCTTCAGCAATACCGCCAGCTTCGCGAATCTGCGCCACCACGCGATCGGCAGCCGAAGCGTTGGCGCCTTCGCCCTGGGTGGAACCGCCCAGGTCGTTGACCAGCACCTTGGCGCCATGTTTGGCGAACAGCAGCGCATGGGCACGGCCCAATCCGCCGCCGGCACCGGTGACGATCACGACCTTATCCTGGAACTGCACTGATTCACTCATACCGAACTCCAATGGCGACAATGGGAATAGGTCGAGTGTCAGGCAAGGGGGCGCTGGTCACAATAAAGCCGGCCAGGGCTGAATGGTGCTCGATAAGGCTGGGGGATAATCGTCAGCTCAGGAATAGGCCAATCGAGGTGTCGGTTGCCCAATCCGGTCACGAAACGCCAGGTAGTGTTTGAGCACCTGCACCGGCGCCTCGATCTGTGGGTAGTGGCCGATATTGGCCAGCAGCACCGTGTCGGCGTGGGGCACCAACTCGCGGTAACGCGCCACCATATGAGCGCCCGAAATCGGGTCGATCTCGCCATCGATCACCCGCAGCGGCACATCGCCCTGTTGCATCGCTGCCACCCAACGCTCACGCATACGGCGGCGTTGAGGGATGTAGGCAATGAGTTTGTGCAGGATGCGCGTGCCGTCATGGCAGTCGATCAGGCTCCAGAAATCATCCAGAGCGCTTTCGCTGGGACGGGTATCAGGGCCAAAGATCTGGTTGAAACTGTTCGCCAAGGCATTGCGCCCAAAGGCACGACCGATCATCCAGCCCAGCGGGCTCAGCAAGAGTTTTTGCACCAGCGCCGGGCGATGGGTTTCGGGAAACAGCCCACCGTTGAGGAACACGCAGCTGGCCATCTGAAAGCGACCCTCGTAGTGCCGGGCCAGCAGTTCCTGGGCGACGCTGTCACCGTAGTCGTGGGCGAGCACGTGCACCGGCTGCTCAACGCGCAGGTGTTCCAGCAATGCTTGTTGCAAATCCGCCTGCTCCAGCAGGCAGTAACCGTGGTCGAGTGGCTTGGCCGAGTCGCCGAAACCGAGCATGTCGCAGGCGATCACCAAGTTGCGCTGGGCCAAGGGCTGCCACAAGTAGTGCCAGTCCCAACTGGCGGTGGGAAAGCCATGGATCAGCAGCAACGGCTCGCCCTGCCCCGCCACCCAATAACGGAGGGTGCGGCCATGGAAGTCGAACGTCTGGCTGCGTTTGCGCCAGGCTCTCAGCGGGATCTCGGCGAGTGGCATCAGCTTCTATACCCAGGGTCTTGAGTGTCCAGCTTACGCAGCAACGCCGGCCAGGCCAGCGCGCCTCCCATACCTTGCGCGCTCTTTGTGACAGCCGCCACCATCGCCTTGGCGCCAGCGAGAATCTGCGGGCCGATGTTGATCAATTCAGCGCCACCGTTTTGCGCCAGCACCTGGATATCGCAGGCGCGCTGGAAAGTGAACATCATCAGAAAGGTGTCGGCAATGGTGCTGCCGCAGGTCAGCAGGCCATGGTTGTGCAGCATCAGGAAGTTGTTGTCGCCCAGATCGGCCTGCAGGCGGACCTTCTCTTCATGATTCAGCGCCACGCCTTCGTAGGCGTGATAAGCCAGGCTCGACAGCACGAATATCGACTGCTGGCTGATCGGCAATATGCCTTGCTTCTGTGCCGCCACCGCCACACCGGCAGCGGTGTGGGTGTGCAGCACGCAGGTCACGTCGTGGCGCACTTCGTGGATGGCGCTGTGAATGGTGTAGCCCGCCGGGTTGATCTCGTAGGGGCTGTCCATCAGCTTGTTGCCGGCCTGGTCGACCTTCACCAGGCTCGACGCGGTGATCTCATGAAACATCAGCCCGTAGGGGTTGATCAGGAAGTCATCAGTGCCCGGCACCTTGGCCGAGATGTGGGTGAAGATCAGGTCATCCCAGCCATGCATCGCCACCAGGCGGTAGCAGGCGGCAAGGTCGACACGGGTCTGCCATTCGGCAGCGCTGACCTGATCTTTGACATTCTGTGGCGATAGAACGGGGGCATGACTCACGGCAACGACCTCCTTGGCACATTTTCTTCTTGTTATTTTGGGTGATGGGCCAGTCTAGTCAGACGTCTCTGCCGCCGTAGTTGCCTTGGCAGCCAGCTTGATGACCGTACGAGTCAGCGTTGAGAATAGTTGAGATCCATCCAAGCGACGTCAGAGAAGTGCCGTCAATAAAGGCGCGGCGAACAGGTTGAGCAACCCCGTCAGCACCATCACCAAGCCCGCGACGGAGCCCTCTTCGCCGCCGACTTCGTGGGCTCGGCTCACCCCCGCACCGTGGGCACCCACGCCAAACAGCGCGCCGCGCGCCAAGGGTGTGCGCAGCGGCAGCCACTTGAGCAGCACGCCGCCGAGCATGGCGCCGAATACGCCGGTGAACATCACGAACACGGCCGTCAGTTCCGGCACGCCACCCAGGTCGGACGACACGGGCATAGCGAACGGTGTGGTGATGGAGCGCGGCACCAGGGACATCGTCACCGAGCTGTCCAACGCCAGGGCTTTGGCCAGGCCGAACGAGGTGGCGATAGAGGCCACGCTGCCGGCGATCATGCCCAACAACAAGGCCGGCCAGTAACGCGCCAGCAACGTGCGCTGCTGCCAGATCGGCACCGCGAACGCCACCGTCACCGGACCCAGCACGAGCATCAGCCAGTGGGTGTCGGCGGAGTACTCGGCGTAGGCGGTGTTCATCGGCACCGCCACGGCCAGCAAGAGTACCGGCACCAGGATCAGCGGCGACAACAGGTAAAGGCCGGTACGGCGGTAGATCCAGCGGCTGAAAATGTACGCACCCAAGGTCAAGGCGAGCCAGAATACCGGCATCCATTCAAGCTTCATGGCGCAGCCTCCAACGGCACACCAGTTCGACGGTGAACGCGGTCACCAACATCACCGCCAAGGTGCTGAAGCCAATTACCAGCAAGATGCGCCAGCCGTCATTGCGCAACAGGCCGCCGTAGTCCAGCAGGCTCATCAGCGCGGGGATGAAGAACAACAACATTTCAGCCATCAATACACCGGCGCCCAATTGCAGGGCCGCCGGTTTGACCAGGCCGCTGGCGAAGGTTGCAAGCAGCAAGCCGAGGCCTACTACACCACCAGGGATCGGCCACGCCAGCCAGACGGCCAACTGGCAACCGAGCAGGTAAATGGCCAACAACACGACCAGTTCAATCAACAGACGGATGAAACGTTTCATGGGCTTTGGGTCCTCGCAGGCCTTCATTTTAGAGAGGCGCGCCCTATCCCCACAGCGAATTGTTAGACTGCCAGCCATTCCAAACAGGAATTCAGTAGATGGAATTCAAACAGCTGCGCAGTTTTGTAGAAGTGATCCACCGGGGTGGCTTCACTCAAGCGGGAAAAACGCTGCACATCAGTCAATCCGCCGTCAGTAAACAAGTGGCACAACTGGAGCAGAGCCTGGGCACACCGCTGTTGGAACGTACCGGCTCACACATCCGCCTGACCGCCACCGGCGAAGTGGTGCTGCAACGGGCTGAAGCCATGCTGCGCTTACACACAGAACTGCTCAGTGAGCTGGATGATATGCAGCAACTGACCCGCGGCGAGTTACGCCTGGGCCTGCCGCTATTGGCGGGCGATACGCTGTTTGCCGGGCTGTTTGCCGAGTACCGCAAGCGCTACCCGAAAGTCACCATCCAGTTGCTGGAGGGCGGCAGTCGCACGATCGAACAGGCGATTCTCAATGGTGAACTGGATGTGGGGGGCTGCCTGAACTCCAGTGATCCGGCCTTCGCCCGACAAGCCTTCTGCGATGAACCGCTCGACGCCCTGCTGCCGATGGATCACCCGCTGGCACACAACGCTCAGGTGCGCCTGGAGGAACTGGCGGACACGCCGTTCCTGATGTACCAGCGCAGCTTTGTGCTCAATGATCGGTTGATCCAGGCCTGCCAGCAGGTAGGTTTCACTCCCCGGGAAATCGGGCGCAGCGGCCAGGCCGACTTCCTCGCTGCCCTGGTCGCGGCCGGACAGGGCGTGGTGCTGTTGCCCAGCGTGGTTGCCCGTGGACTGGTGCGACCGGGCGTGGTGCGCCTGACGCTCAAGGCACCCGACGACCTGCGCTGGGACATTGCGTTTACCTGGCGTGCGGGCGCCTATCTGTCGAAGGCCGCCCAGGCCTGGCTGGCGTTGCTGCGGGAATTTCCGGTCAGCCGCGCAGTGCAGTGACCAGCTCGGCCAACCACGGTTCGGCGTCGGCTTCGGGGGTGACGCTTTCGCTGGCGTCCAGGCGCAGCATCGGCAGCACTTCGCGCACGCCGAGTTCACCAAACAGCTCGCGCATTTGTTCGCCGCCACCACAGAAGGTATCACCGTAGCTGGCGTCACCCAGGCCGATCACCGCGCCGGGCAGACCGCGCCAGGCGGCAGGCAGTTGGTCGCGAATGGTCGAATACAGGGGTTGCAGGTTGTCGGGCAACTCGCCCATGCCGGTGGTGGATGTCACCGCAAGGAACGCTTCGGGGCCGAAGGCTTGCACATCCGCCAGCGTGGCGCGTGGATTGTGCCAGGCCTCGAAGCCGGCGGCCTTGAGGAGGTCGGCGGCGTGGCGGGCGACTTCTTCTGCAGTGCCGTAGACCGAGCCGGAAAGGATGGCGACTTTCATCAATCTGATCCTGTAGTTGAGCGAAAGCGTGGGATATTAACAGCTGAGGCAAATATTTCGGCGCAGCCCGTGCAACATTCGACAATTGCCATAAACTTCAGGCTCAAAAACAAGCCATGGACCGCTCAATGATTAACGCCAAGCTGATGCAACTGGTCGTCAACGCTTCCAACGACGGCATCGTCGTCGCCGAGCGCGAAGGCAAGGACAAGCCGCTGATCTATGTCAACCCGGCATTCGAACGCCTGACCGGCTACACCCTGGATGAAATCCTCTATCAGGATTGTCGATTCCTGCAATCGGGCGACCGTGACCAGCCGGCCCTGATGGCCATTCGGGAGGCACTGGAGAGTGGCGGGGCCTGCCGGGAAATCCTGCGCAATTACCGCAAGGACGGCACCCATTTCTGGAACGAGCTGTCGCTGTCGTCGGTGTACAACGAGGCGGACAAGCAGACGTATTTCGTCGGTGTGCAAAAGGACGTTACCCTGCAAGTCAAAGCCCAGCACCGCGTCGCCCAACTGGAGAGCGAACTGGCGCAGGTCAAGGCTGAACTGGCGATGTTCAGAGCGACGAGCGGATCTAACAAAATTTAGAAAATGCGGTCATTAGGGGGGATAATGGCATTTTAATACCCCCTAATGAGCATGAGTGATGCAGCGTGACGCGCTTCTGACCCAGGATGAGCTGGACTTCATTCAGAATATGCAACACAACCCGCAACTGAACCTGCGGGATGCGTCGTCGAGCTTAACGGTCAACGGGGGCGCGCAAATTCGCGATTTGCTCACACGACTGGCCGCTCATGACCACGTCACCATCCAGGCGCAATTCGACAACCAGCAACTCACTTTTCCGCTGCATCTGGTGGAAGATGAGTTCCATGCGATTCACCTGCGTCTGGGCGTACCGAGTATTTTCGAAGACGGCCCGATGATTCGGCCGTGGCGCCTGGCGCTTGAAACACCGGTGGCGCTGGAAAACATCAGGGGCAACGCAGGTGCGTTGTGGGTGCATGAGGTGTCGTTCAAGGGTGTGCTGGTGGAGATTCGCGGTCGGGTCAAGCCGCCGAAAACCTTTTCCCTGTGGTTCAGTCCTTCAGGTTACGAACGCATCGCGCTGCGCGGAACCTTCGAACGAGAAACCGCACGGGGGCTGTTCGCCTATCGGCTGAGCCAGGGCGACATCGACGAAACCGAGCGCCTGCGCCAATTCATCCTGCACCAGCACCGTCTGGTCCATCCTGAAGTCCACGCTTGAGATCAGGTATCCAGGCCGCCGCCCAGAAACTGCTGCAAGCGGCGCTGCATCAACCGGCCTTCATTCCCCAGACAGCCGATTGATGACCCGGCGAGGCTTTCCTGCGCCAAGTCCGCTGCATCACCGGCCAGCAACAGCGGGCAATGCAGGGTCAGCGCCAGACGCTTGAGCCGTAGCGGCAACTCGCTGCTGGGGGCGCGATTGGAAAACAGCACCAAGGCACTGGGTTGGGTCTTTTCACAGATCAGCGTCAACTCATCGAATGGCTGCCCCACACCCAAGATCTTGACCGCTTGTTTTTCCCCGGACATCAGCAGGCCCGCGACCAGCAACTCCAACTCGCGGCACTCCCCTGCAACAGCCGCCAGCAATACGCGAGGCAGCGGCGCAGCGGCGGCCATCTGCAGACGTTGTGCGGTACGCGAGCGCAGGAAATTATCGAAGAACACCCACTCACTGGCTTGGCCGAAGCGGCCTTGGTGACGCAACAATGCCTGCCAGAGCGGCATGAAAATGTCCTGGAACACCACGGCGAGGGGATAGGCGGAAAAGATCTGGCCGTACAAACGGTCCAATTGGCGGTCATCGAACGCGCTGATTGCATGGCGCAATTGCCCGTGCCATTGCTCCCACTCCGCCTGCGCGCCGAGGGCGGCATCAGGTTCGCTGAGCAACGCGTCGCGCGCCAGGATCCTGCCGACTTTGCTCACCGCCACGCCGCGTTCGATCCAATCGAGAATCCGGTGCACGGTGTCGATATCGAGGCGCGAGTACAACCGATGCCCGCTTTCGGTGCGAGTGGGTTGGATCAGGCCGTAGCGCCGTTCCCAGGCACGCAAGGTCACCGGGTTGACGCCGGTCAGCCGGGCGACTTCGCGGATAGGGAAAAGATCATCGGAAACGGTGCCGTTGTCGGAAGTCGTTTCGCGCTGAAGATCAATAGTTTCGGGCATCAGAGGTCAAAAACGTCCGTGTCAGTTTGGATACTATTTAACGCTTATTAGACGGGTTGATTCAAGGAGCACGACGAGCCGACCAAAGTATCTGGCGTATTTCGCTAAAACAGGAATAATCCTTGCCTGTTTTTTCTACGTCGCTGCAACACCCCGCAGCCTCGTTCGTGTGCCGCCTACCCGGCCCAGCGCACTCGCTTATTTGGAGATACACAATGTCTACCTCTCCCGTCACCCTGATGGTTGCGCGCCGCGTGGCCAAAGGTCGCTACGAAGAACTGATGGCCTGGCTGCGCGAAGGCGAGCAATTGGCCACAGACTTTCCCGGCTACCTGGGCTCAGGTGTCCTTGCACCGCCGCCCAACGATGATGAATTCCAGATCATTTTCCGCTTTGCCGATGAAAAGACCCTGCATGCCTGGGAGTTTTCGGCGTCCCGCAGTGCCTGGTTGAGCCGTGGCAGCGAGCTGTTTGCCGACCCGTCCGAGCACCGCGTACGCGGTATCGATGGCTGGTTCGGCGCAGTCGGCGCCCGCCCACCACGCTGGAAGCAGGCGGTGGCGATCTGGTTGGCATTTTTCCCAGTGTCACTGCTGTTCAACTTTGTCCTCGGACCGCTGCTCAGCGAGCTCGACCTGGCGCCGCGAGTTCTGGTCAGCACAATGGCCCTTACGCCGCTGATGGTGTACTGGTTCATCCCGCTGTCGACCCATCTGTTGGCCAATTGGCTGCATCCTGTTCCGACCCCGCGCAAGGCCAGCGAAGCCGCTGCTTGAGTACAGGGGCGCCCGGTCGCTGGTATAGTTTCAATCTGCCAGCGACTCGAGCCTCCCATGACTGCAACGAACGCCCCGATCCTGATCACCGGCGCCGGCCAGCGTGTCGGTCTGCATTGCGCCCAGCGCCTGCTGGACGACGGCTATCCGGTGATTTTCAGCTACCGCAGCGAGCGGCCCGGCGTACAGGCCCTACGCGAACGCGGAGCGATTGGGGTGTTTGCCGATTTCTCCAGCGAGGCCGGCATCCTGGCGTTTATCGCTGAACTGAACACCCATACCCAACGCCTGCGCGCGATCATCCACAACGCCTCGGCCTGGATCGCCGAAACGCCCGACGAAGAAAGTCGCGCCTTTACCGACATGTTCAGCGTGCACATGCTTGCGCCGTATCTGATCAACCTGCATTGTTCACCTTTGCTGCAACGCTCTTCTCCCGCAGACATCGTGCACATCAGCGATGACGTGGTGCGCAAGGGCAGCCGCCAGCACATTGCCTATTGCGCCACCAAGGCCGGCCTCGACAGCCTCACGCTGTCATTTGCCGCGCAGTTCGCGCCGTCGATCAAGGTCAACGGCATCGCCCCGGCAATGGTGATGTTCAACGAAGGCGACGACGCAGCCTACCGCGCCAAGGTGCTGGCCAAGTCGGCACTGGGCATCGAGCCCGGGCCCGAGGTGATCTATCAGAGCGTGCGTTACCTGCTGGATAACCCTTATGTCACCGGTACCACCCTGACCGTCAACGGCGGGCGGCATATCAAGTAGCCGTTTGTGAGGATGTTGTATGACCCTGCCCCACCATTACCGCGAGATCCTCAAAGGCCTGGGCGAAGACCCGGAACGCGAAGGCTTGCTCGACACTCCCAAGCGCGCCGCCAAGGCCATGCGGTACCTGTGTCACGGCTACGAGCGAAACCTGGAAGAGATCGTCAACGGTGCGCTGTTCACCTCCGACAATGACGAGATGGTGATCCTCAAGGACATCGAGTTGTACTCGCTGTGCGAGCACCACCTGCTGCCCTTCATCGGCAAGGCCCATGTGGCCTATATCCCCACCGGCAAGGTGCTGGGCCTGTCGAAGCTGGCGCGCATCGTCGATATGTTCGCCCGACGCCTGCAGATCCAGGAAAACCTCACGCGGCAGATCGCCGACGCGATCCAGGACGTGACCCAGGCCGCCGGCGTGGCCGTGGTGATCGAAGCCAAGCACATGTGCATGATGATGCGCGGTGTGGAAAAACAGAATTCAACCATGAACACCTCGGTGATGCTCGGCGCGTTCCGCGAGTCGAACACCACGCGCATGGAGTTCCTGCAACTGATCGGACGGAGCAAGTAGCAATGCCACAACTTCAACCAGGCATGGCGCGCATCCGGGTCAAGGACCTGTGCCTGCGCACGTACATCGGCATCAACGAGGACGAGATCCTCAACAAGCAGGATGTGCTGATCAACCTGACCATCCTGTATGCCGCCCAGGAAGCCGTACGCGACAATGACATTGATCATGCGCTGAACTACCGCACCATCACCAAGGCGATCATCGCCCACGTCGAGGGCAACCGCTTTGCCCTGCTGGAGCGCCTGACCCAGGAACTGCTGGACCTGGTGATGAGCAATGAGTCGGTGCTGTACGCCGAGGTCGAAGTGGACAAGCCCCATGCACTGCGCTTTGCCGAATCGGTTTCGATTACCCTGGCGGCCAGCCGCTAACCCCTGAATTGTCAGTGAGCCCTATGAACGACCAACAACGTCTCGAACTTGAAGCCGCCGCCTTCCGCCGACTGGTGGCGCATCTGGACAGCCGCAAGGATGTGCAGAACATCGACCTGATGAACCTCTCGGGCTTCTGCCGCAACTGCTTGTCCAAGTGGTACAAGGCCGAGGCCGACGAGCGCCAGATCGAGCTGAGCCTCGATGACGCCCGTGAAGTGGTGTACGGCATGCCGTACGCCGAGTGGAAAGCCCAATACCAGAAAGAAGCCAGCGCCGACCAACAGGCTGCGTTCGCCAAAGGAAAAACCCATGACTGATTTGAACACCCTGCGCGCCAGCCTCAACAGTGGCAAACATGTTTTTGCCGATACCTTGGCGTTTGTGGCTGCCGGTTATGACTACCAGCCGCAAGCCTTTACCAATGGCGACGTGGAAAATGCCGCGGGGCAGAACGAAGGGTCGTGCAAGACCTTGGGCTTGGCGTTGCTGGAAGGTCTGAGCGACCAGGAAGCACTGCTGGCGTTTGGTGAGCATTACCGCTCGGTAGTGGCGACGCCTGAGGGCAGTGAGCACGGCAACATCCGTGCGCTGATCGCCCATGGGTTGGCCGGTGTGAAATTTGACCAGCAACCTCTGACACGCCGCTAAATCAATTTGAAAACCTGGTCAGTGTGGGAGCCGGGCTTGCCCGCGATAGCGGTGGTAACTGACACACCGCTATCGCCGGCAAGCCGGCTCCTACAGCGGATAACAGCGGACATAAAAAAACCGGCCTTTCAGCCGGTTTTTTTAGTTCAACGGGTTCAGAACGAAGCGTTCTGCAGGCCGTCGAGATAACGCTCGGCATCCAGTGCCGCCATGCAGCCGGCGCCAGCCGAGGTGATGGCCTGGCGGTAGACGTGGTCTGCCACGTCACCGGCAGCGAAGATACCTTCGATGTTGGTGGCCGTCGCGTTACCTTCACGACCGCCCTGCACCACCAGGTAACCGTCTTTGGCTTCCAGCACGCCTTCGAACAGCGAAGTGTTCGGGGTGTGGCCGATAGCGATAAACACGCCGTCGACTTTCAGTTCGTCGAAGCTGCCGTCGTTGTTCTTCAGGCGGGCACCAGTCACGCCCATGTTGTCGCCCAGGACTTCGTCCAGGGTGGCGTTGAGCTTGAGGATGATCTTGCCTTCAGCGACACGGGCATGCAGCTTGTCGATCAGGATCTTCTCGGCGCGGAAGGTCTCGCGGCGGTGAACCAGGGTCACGGTGCTGGCGATGTTGGCCAGGTACAGCGCTTCTTCCACGGCCGTGTTGCCGCCACCGACTACGGCGACTGGCTTGTTGCGGTAGAAGAAACCATCACAGGTCGCGCAGGCCGAAACGCCTTTGCCCATGAACGCCTCTTCCGACGGCAGGCCGAGGTAGCGGGCGCTGGCGCCGGTGGCGATGATAAGCGCGTCACAGGTGTAAACGCCGCTGTCGCCGGTCAGGCTGTAAGGCTTTTTGGAGAAGTCGACCTGGTTGATGTGGTCAAACACGATCTCGGTTTCGAAACGTTCGGCGTGTTCTTTCATGCGTTCCATCAGCACCGGGCCGGTCAGACCGTGGACATCGCCCGGCCAGTTGTCGACTTCGGTGGTGGTGGTCAGTTGACCACCCGCCTGCATGCCAGTGATCAGCAGCGGCTTCAGGTTGGCCCGGGCAGCGTAGACCGCAGCGCTGTAACCGGCAGGGCCGGAACCCAGGATAATCACTCGCGAATGACGGGTATCAGACATGACTCACTCCTATCGACCGCCCGGACTACAAGGCGGCTGGAATAAAAAAGGGACCACGAAGCACTTGGGGAAGGCTTCAACTCGCAGACCCTGAAAAATAATGGGTGCAGCGTATCGAGGGGGGCAAGATTAAGGAAATACGGAATAACAATCCAGCTCATAGGTGGTCTCTATGCAGTTACCGCTGTTGATCAACACCTTTGTTACCACTGATGTCGCCGCTTTCGCCTGTTAAACAAAGCCGGTAAGGTCGGCGCGTTCGTCACTTTGTTCGGAGTTCTCCATGCCCGCCCCCGCTCTTTCCGGCCCGCAATACCTGCGTGAAGGCCTCAAACTGGTGCTGAGCCCCGGCCTGCGTCTGTTTGTGCTGTTGCCGCTGGCGATCAACCTGGTGCTGTTCGTCGGCTTGATCTATTTCGCCGGTCATCAGTTCAGCCTGTGGGTCGATCATCTGATGCCGACGCTGCCGACTTGGCTGAGCTTTTTGAATTACCTACTCTGGCCCCTGTTTGTCGTGCTGGTGGTACTGATGGTGTTTTTCACCTTCACCATGCTGGCCAACATCATCGCCGCGCCCTTCAACGGTTTTCTCTCGGAGAAAGTGGAAGTGGTGGTACGCGGCACCGATGACTTCCCGGCCTTCAGCTGGGGCGAGTTGATCGCCATGGTCCCGCGTACACTGGCCCGGGAAATGCGCAAGCTGGGTTACTTCCTGCCACGGGCCATCGGCCTGTTTATCCTGTCGTTCATACCAGTGGTCAACCTGATCGCCGCCCCGCTGTGGCTGCTGTTCGGCGTGTGGATGATGGCGATCCAATACATCGACTACCCAGCGGACAACCACAAGCTTGGCTGGAACGAGATGCTCGCCTGGCTGCGCCAGAAACGCTGGCAGAGCATGAGCTTCGGCGGGATTGTTTACCTGGTGCTGCTGGTACCGGTGGTCAACCTGCTGATGATGCCGGCAGCGGTGGCTGGGGCGACGTTGTTCTGGGTGCGTGAGCAAGGTGCCGAAGCGATGGCGCAGCAGCAAAAGATAACCCAGTCATAAATCCATCATCTCGATGACACAATGACGACATGGCCCGCGGTGACACTGTGGGTCATGACGACAGCTTCGCTTCACATCACCCTCATTACCGAAACCTTCCCGCCTGAGATCAACGGGGTGGCCAATACCCTTGGTCGACTGTGCGAGGGGTTACGGGCCCGCGGCCATCAAGTCGAGCTGGTGCGCCCGCGCCAAGGTGTCGACCAGAGCCGCCCCAGCGACGACGCCTTGCTGCTGTGCCGTGGCTGGCCGCTGCCGGGTTATCCGGGGCTGCAATGGGGGCAGTCGTCGATGCACAAGTTGCTGCGGCGCTGGACCCGTCAGCGCCCGGACGTGCTGTACATCGCCACGGAAGGGCCTTTGGGCCTGTCCGCCCTGCGCGCCGCGCGTCGCCTGGGGATCAGCGTGGTCAGCGGCTTTCACACCAACTTCCAGCAGTACTCGAACCAATATGGCATGAGCCTGTTGAGCCGGATGGTCACTCACTATCTGCGCTGGTTCCACAATCGTTCGACGCTGACCCTGGTACCCAGCGCCAGCCAGCGCCTGGAGCTGGAACGCAAGCATTTCGAGCGTCTGGGGATGTTGGCGCGCGGAGTGGACAGCCAACTGTTCCATCCCGCCAAACGCGATAGCGCGCTGCGGGAAAGTTGGGCACTGAACAGTGAGCAAACCGCCGTGCTCTATGTGGGCCGACTGGCCCAGGAAAAAAACCTGGGCTTGCTAAAGCGCTGCTTCGAGGCCTTGCAAGACACCTATCCCCTGCGTCAGATGAAGCTGGTCATCGTCGGCGATGGCCCGCAACGCGCGACGATGGAAAAGGAACTGCCAGAGGCGATTTTCTGCGGCACCTTGCGTGGAGAAGAACTGGCACGGCATTACGCGTCAGGCGATGTGTTCCTGTTTCCCAGCCTGACTGAAACCTTCGGCAACGTGGTGCTGGAAGCAATGGCGTCGGGGTTGGGCGTGGTGGCCTACGACCAAGCCGCTGCGACCCAGCATATTCGCCATGGCTACAACGGTGTGCTGGCGATGCCTGGGGATGAGAATGCGTTTTGCGAGGCGGCCAACTGGCTGCTGGAAGACGCTGAAAGCCTGCGTCGTATGCGCCTGAACGCGCGCCAGCATGCGAGTCGCCAGGGTTGGCCGGCGATAATCGAGCAGTTCGAGCGCCAGCTGCGCGGGGTATGCAAGGACGGGCACCCGGTGCCCGCCCTGTTGCCACTTACACCAGGGTCGTCAACGCGTCACGACTGAATGGCAGGATGTCGCTCTCGCGGCCTTCGCGCACCTTCACGGCCCAGTCCGGGTCCACCAACAGGGCACGGCCCACGGCTACCAGATCGAACTCGTCGTTGTTCAGGCGCTCCAGCAACTTCTCCAGGCTCGCCGGTTGCGCGACCTTGTCGGTGTTGACCATGAACTGCAGGAACTCGCCATCCAGGCCGACGCTGCCTACAGTAATGGTCGGCTTGCCGGTGAGCTGCCGGGTCCAGCCTGCCAGGTTGAGGTCGGAACCTTCGAACTCTGGCTCCCAAAAACGACGGGTGGAGCAGTGGAAAATATCCACACCCGCTTCAGACAATGGCTTGAGAAACTCGCCCAGCGCCTCGGGGGTTTGCACCAGGCGCGCGGTGTAATCCTGCTGCTTCCACTGGGAGAACCGGAAGATGATCGGGAAGTCCGGACCCACGGCGGCGCGGGTGGCCTGAATCAGCTCAATGGCGAAACGCGACCGGTTGGCCAGACTGCCACCGTACTCGTCGGTACGCTGGTTGCTACCTTCCCAGAAGAACTGGTCGACCAGATAGCCATGGGCGCCGTGGATCTCAACGCCGTCCATGCCGATGCTCTGGGCATCCTTGGCGGCTTGGGCGAAGGCGTTGATCACCTCCTTGATGTCTTGATGCGTCATGCCGTGCACGACCACGTTGCCATCCTTGAGTTTTTCCATCGGGCCATAGGCCGGCACGCTGGCATCCGGCTCGGTGCCGATGCGGCGCACGCTGCCCACGTGCCACAACTGCGGGACGATCTTGCCGCCTTCGGCGTGTACCGCGTCGACGACTTTTTTCCAGCCAGCCAGCGCGGCTTCACCGTAGAAGTGCGGCACATTGGGGTAGCCATTCGAGGCTTGATGACCGACCACGGTGCCTTCGGTGATGATCAGGCCTACGCCGGCAGCGGCGCGGCGACGGTAGTACTCGATGACTTTGGCGTTGGGAACGCCACCCGGCGAGAACGAGCGGGTCATCGGTGCCATGACGACCCGGGTCGACAGTTGCAATGCACCGAGCTGAAAGGGTTTGAACAAAGCTTGGACGGGCATGGGAGCACTCCACGGAAGACGGGGTTTATGATGTGGATAATATGGGGAGCGCAAGGTGCTGGGTAGCACTATTGATCTGGGTGATTAAGGGGTAAAAGTGGCACAACCGGTTGCCGCTAACCTGAAGTGAGCGGGCTTGCCCCGCGCTGGGTGGCGAAGCCGCCCCAGTAAAAACGCCGCGTTCTGTCTAGAAATGCGGCGTCTGATTTTAGGGCGGCTTCGCCACCCAGCGCGGGACAAGCCCGCTCACCACAAAAGCCTCCTGGATGTCTTCAGGCCAGGGCTTTTTCGATGGCCTGGACGATCGTCGGATCATCCGGCGCAGTACGCGGGGAAAAGCGTGCGAGCACCCGCCCATCCTTGCCCAGCAGGAACTTCTCGAAATTCCAGGTGATGTCCCCAGGAAACTCGGCCCCCTCGCCCGCCAGCAAGCGGTACAGCTGATGACGGTCAGGCCCATTGACCTCAAGCTTGCTGCCCAACGGGAAGGTCACCCCGTAATTCAGGCTACAGAACGCCTGGATTTCTTCCTCGGTGCCCGGTTCCTGACCGGCAAACTGATTGCACGGCAGGCCAAGTACGGTAAACCCCTGGTCCTTGTACTGCTGGTAGAGCTTCTCCAGCGCGGAGTATTGCGGGGTCAAACCACATTTGGAGGCCACGTTGACCACCAGCACCACTTGCCCCTTGAAGGGCGCCAGCGGTAGCTCTTGTCCGTCCAAAGCTTTGAGTTTCAGGTCGTGGAAAGCACTCATGACGAACTCCAGATATCCCATGTTCTTCGCATTGCGGCACGTCGAGATTACAACCCGCAAGCCTGCAATCATAGACGCCGATTGCAAAACCCGCCCGCGAGTTACTGAGCGGTCGGCCAGGGCAAAATCGGAATGGCGGTCACGGCGTTTTGCGGGCTGCCTTCGATCAGGCGGTCGCTGTACACCAGGTAAACCAGGGTGTTGCGCTTCTTGTCGAGGAAGCGCACCACCTGCATGGTCTTGAACACCAGGGAGGTGCGTTCCTTGAACACTTCGTCGCCGTCCTTGAGCTCGCCCTTGAAGCGGATCGGGCCGACCTGACGGCAGGCAATCGAGGCTTCGGCGCGGTCTTCGGCCAGGCCCAGGCCGCCTTTCACGCCGCCGGTCTTGGCACGCGACAGGTAGCAGGTCACGCCGTCGACCTTGGGGTCATCGAAGGCTTCAACCACGATCCGGTCGTTGGGGCCGACAAACTTGAACACTGTCGACACCTGACCGATTTCTTCTGCCGAGGCCAACAGCGGCATGACCAGCAGCAGGCCGAGCAATCCCTTCATTACGCGCATCGTGTATTCCTTTGGTTAGACCAGGATCAGGTTATCGCGGTGAACCAGCTCTGGTTCGGCCATGTAACCGAGTAGTCCGACAATCGCATCGGAGGATTGTCCAATGATTTTCTGGGCTTCAAGGGCGCTGTAGTTGGCCAGGCCACGGGCGATCTCACGACCGTCCGGCGCCACGCACACCACCATCTCGCCCCGGCGGAAGCTGCCCTGCACCAGCTTGACGCCGACCGGCAGCAGGCTCTTGTTGCCTTGGGACAACGCCGATACGGCGCCATCGTCCAACACCAGGGTGCCACGGGTTTGCAGATGACCGGCCAGCCATTGTTTGCGCGCCGCCAGCATGCCGCGTTCCGGCGACAACAGCGTACCGATGCGCTCGCCCGCCTTGAGCCGGTCCAGCACGCGCTCGATGCGCCCGCCGATGATGATGGTGTGGGCGCCGGAACGCGCCGCCAGGCGCGCCGCACGCAGCTTGGTCTGCATGCCGCCGCGGCCCAGGGCGCCGCCAACACTGCCGGCCACGGCGTCCAACGCCGGGTCATCGGCGCGAGCCTCATAAATAAGCTGGGCTTCGGGGTTGTTGCGCGGGTCGGCGTCGAACATGCCGTCGCGGTCGGTGAGGATCACCAGCAGGTCAGCTTCCACCAGGTTGGCCACCAGGGCGGCCAAGGTGTCGTTGTCGCCAAAGCGGATTTCGTCAGTGACCACGGTGTCGTTTTCGTTGATCACCGGGATAACCTTGAGTTCCACCAGCGCGCGCAGGGTGCTGCGGGCGTTGAGGTAACGCTTGCGGTCGGACAGGTCGTCGTGGGTCAGCAGGATCTGCGCCGTGTGCCGGCCGTGCTCGGCAAAGCTGGATTCCCAGGCTTGCACCAGGCCCATCTGACCGATGGCGGCGGCGGCTTGCAGTTCGTGCATCGCGCTGGGTCGCGCAGTCCAGCCGAGGCGGCTCATCCCGGCGGCAACCGCTCCGGACGACACCAGCACCAACTCCACACCGGCCTCATGCAAGGCCACCATCTGCTCGACCCAGACGCTCATGGCTGCACGATCGAGCCCCTTGCCATCCGCCGTCAGCAACGCACTGCCGATCTTTACGACCCAGCGCTGCGCACCTGTCACTTTGCTCCGCATCATCTTCAACCTTAGATTGAGGGCTGCGCGACCCAGCGCGGCCCATAACGTTAAACCCGGATACTAAAACGCCGCTCTAACAGGAGCGGCGTTCAAGTTTATCGCAACGACTCAGTCGCGCACGTAAATGATTTCAGGACCGTCTTCATCATCCACGTCTTCTTCGTCCCAATCGTCGTCACCGATGTCATGGACCGACTTCACGCCGCTGCGGCGCAGGGCACGCTGGTCGTCCAGCGCTTGCAACTGGGCGCGGGCTTCGTCTTCGATCTGTTGATCGAGCTCAGCCAGTTCGGCCTTGAACACCGGATCGGCCGCCAGGCGGTCGGCGCGGTCTTCGAGGTAGCGCATGATGTCACGGGTCAGGCGCTCGGTGCCTTCTTTGGCGATGGCCGAGATCACGTAGACCGGACCTTCCCACTCCAGGCGGTCAACGATTTCCTTGACGCGCTCTTCGTGCTCTTCTTCCAGGATCTGGTCGCACTTGTTCAGCACCAACCAACGATCACGCTCAGCCAGGGCCGGGCTGAACTTGGTCAGCTCGCTGACGATCACTTCGGCGGCGTCCGGTGCGCTGGTGTCATCCAGCGGCGCCATGTCGACGAGGTGCAACAGCAAACGGGTACGCGACAAGTGTTTGAGGAAGCGAATCCCCAGGCCGGCGCCATCGGAGGCGCCTTCGATCAAGCCGGGAATGTCGGCGATCACAAAGCTTTTCCAACGGTCGACGCTGACCACACCGAGGTTTGGCACCAGGGTGGTGAACGGGTAGTCGGCGACTTTCGGCTTGGCGGCCGAAACCGAGCGAATGAAGGTACTTTTACCAGCGTTCGGCAGGCCCAGCAGGCCCACGTCAGCGAGTACTTTCATTTCCAGCTTGAGGTCACGCTGCTCGCCCGGCTTGCCTGGCGTGGTCTGGCGTGGCGCACGGTTGGTACTGGACTTGAATCGGGTGTTACCCAGACCGTGCCAGCCGCCCTGTACAACCATCAGCTTCTGGCCAGCCTTGGTCAGGTCGCCGATCACTTCCTGGGTCGCAGAATCGATAATCGTGGTACCGACCGGTACGCGCAGTACCAGGTCTTCGCCTTTTTTACCGGTGCAGTCGGTGCTGCCGCCGTTGGAGCCACGCTCGGCATCGAAGTGCCGGGTGTAACGGTAGTCGACCAGGGTGTTGAGGTTTTCGTCGGCCATCATGTAGATGGAACCGCCGTCACCGCCGTCACCGCCGTTGGGGCCACCGTTTTCGATGAACTTTTCGCGACGGAAACTCATGCAACCGTTACCGCCGTCGCCTGCTTTTACTCGGATGGAAACTTCATCAACGAACTTCATAACAAAACGCCTCTCGTCGCATGGACGAGCTTAAAGAACCAAGACATAAGACTCTTGCAAAAATGAGCGCAGCGACCTCAATCAGCGACCGCAAACCAGCGCCTGAGCCCATTACAAACAGCTTTGCAAGAGACTCACTCCACAAACGAAAAAGCCCCGTCGCAAGACAGGGCTTTTCCAGCGATCTCGCAATTAAGCTGCGACAACGCTCACGTAACGGCGGTTGAACGCGCCTTTTACTTCAAACTTGATCACGCCTTCGATTTTCGCGAAGAGGGTGTGATCTTTACCCATGCCAACACCGTAACCGGCGTGGAATTGGGTGCCGCGCTGACGCACGATGATGTTGCCCGGAATGATTTTCTGGCCGCCATACATCTTCACGCCAAGGCGTTTGGCTTCTGAGTCGCGACCGTTACGGGTACTACCACCAGCTTTTTTGTGTGCCATGAGTCAATTCTCCTAGTGAGGAATTAGGCTGAAATTAAGCCTGAATACCGGTGATTTTGATCTCGGTGTACCACTGGCGGTGGCCCATACGCTTCATGTGGTGCTTACGACGACGGAACTTGATGATGCGGACTTTATCGTGACGACCTTGGGAGATCACTTCAGCCACAACGGTAGCGCCAGCAACAACTGGAGCGCCGATGTTCACGTCATCGCCATTGGCGACCAACAGAACGCGATCAAAAGTAACGGATTCGCCGGTAGCGACTTCCAGTTTTTCGATCTTCAGGTATTCACCTGGGGCGACTTTGTATTGCTTGCCACCAGTAACAATTACTGCGTACGACATGGTATTTCTCCGATAATCCTGCTCACCCAGCGCTTTATAAGAAGAGGTATTGGCTGGCATGGCTGCATGGGATGGACGTCCCGAATGCAATTGCGTAAGGCAGGTGCTGCCCAGGAAGTTCAGGGTGCTCGATTGTACGCAAGGCTTTGATGCGTTGCAAGTGGCCGTCTATCGCGCCTTGACACTACGGGGCGTGGGTCCTAGCATGCCGCGCAACCCTTCTGGAGCGACTGTCGCTGATGCAACCCCAAGCTTTCTACCGCGCGGTCGCGGACGATTTTAGCGCCGTCGACGGCATCATCAAGCAGCAGCTGACGTCTAAAGTGCCGCTGGTCTCCAAAATTGGTGACTATATTACGTCGGCGGGCGGTAAGCGCCTGCGTCCTTTATTAGTGCTGCTGTGCGGCAAGGCCCTGGGTCGCGAAGGCGATGACCTGCGCCTGCTGGCCGCCACTATCGAATTCCTGCACACCGCCACCCTGCTGCATGACGACGTCGTCGACATGTCCGGCATGCGCCGTGGCCGCGAGACCGCCAATGCCATGTGGGGCAACGCCCCTAGTGTGCTGGTGGGCGACTTCCTGTACTCGCGCTCGTTCGAAATGATGGTTGAACTCGGCTCGATGCCGGTGATGAAGATTCTTTCACAGGCCACCCGCATCATCGCCGAAGGCGAAGTGCTGCAACTGTCGAAGGTCCGCGACGCCAGCACCACCGAAGAAACCTATATGGAAGTGATTCGCGGCAAAACCGCGATGCTCTTCGAAGCCTCCACCCACAGCGCCGCCGCGCTGTGCGGCGCAACGGCCGAACAGGCCGAAGCCCTGCGCACCTTTGGAGACCACCTGGGCGTGGCGTTCCAATTGGTCGACGACCTGCTCGACTACAAGGGCGACGCTGAAACCCTGGGCAAGAACGTCGGTGATGACCTGGCCGAAGGCAAGCCGACCCTGCCGCTGATCTACACCATGCGCGAAGGCACGCCGGAACAGGCCGCCTTGGTGCGCAAGGCGATCCAGAAAGGCGGGATCGAAGACCTCGAGGCCATCCGTGCCGCCGTGGAAGCCTCGGGTTCGCTGGAGTACACCGCACAACTGGCGCGTGACTACGTGGCCCGTGCCATCCAGTGCCTGGAAGCCCTGCCCGCCAGCGAATACCGCGACGCCCTGGTCGAGCTGAGTGAGTTCGCGGTCGCGCGTACTCACTAAAGCGCGGCCTATGTGGGAGGGGCCCCTCCCACATTTAGATTTCATACAACCTGTAAGACTGCAAAACCCTATATAATGTGCGCCCTTTAGCCATCCTGACTCTCAAGGAGCCTTAGTGAGCACGTTGCCACCCTGCCCGAAATGCAATTCCGAATACACCTACGAAGACGGCGCCCAGCTGATCTGTCCGGAATGCGCCCATGAGTGGTCCGCCAATGGCGAGGCCGAAGCAGCCAGCGACGAAACCGTGAAGAAAGACTCCGTCGGCAATGTGCTGCAGGACGGCGACACCATCACCGTGATCAAGGACCTCAAGGTCAAGGGCACTTCCCTGGTGGTGAAGGTCGGCACCAAGGTCAAGAACATCCGCCTGTGCGACGGCGACCACGATATCGACTGCAAGATCGACGGTATCGGCCCGATGAAGCTCAAGTCCGAGTTCGTGCGCAAAGTCTGAATATGCTGCCCCCCATCCCGCGCCCGCCGCGGGATGGCGTTTCGCCCTCCCGTTTGATCCCGCGCAATATCCACACAGAAAAACCCAGAAACCGCCAATAGGCACTTGCTATTCTATGAATAAGAATTATTCTCATTGAAACCCATCAAGGAGATGAGACCCATGACTTATTTGATAGATGCCTGGCTGGACCGCCCACAGCCTTACCTGCGGATCCTGCATCGGGAAACCGGTGAAGTCTGTGCCGTGCTGGAAGAAGAAGCACTGAATGAACTGCAGGACCAGGGCGACCTGGACGTCAATGGGCTGAGTTCGAGCGAACCTGGCGTGTTGAAGGAGGTGGTGCGCAATCTGTTTCTGTTCTGCTATGCCCGAGCGTTGCGCCCGGCGACAGAGCTGAATGGCAAGTTCCATCCATGAGCGAGGTTGAATGCACCTGCTTTATGTGGGAGCTGGCTTGCCTGCGATGGCATCAACTCGGTAAGACATCAGACCGAGTCGCCGGCATCGCGGGCAAGCCCGGCTCCCACACAAAGCCAGGCGCAGTAATCAGCAGGTCTTACAGAACGTCGAGCAGCTCGACGTCAAACACCAGAACGCTGTGCGGCGGGATGCTGCCAACGCCTTGAGCGCCGTAAGCCAGTTCGCTCGGCACGTACAGACGCCATTTGCTGCCGGCATTCATCAGTTGCAGGGCTTCGGTCCAGCCGGCGATCACGCCGCCTACCGGGAATTCCGCAGGCTGGCCACGCTCGTAGGAGCTGTCGAACACAGTCCCGTCGATCAGGGTGCCGTGGTAGTGAGTGCGCACTTGATCTTCACGGGTCGGCTTGGCGCCGTCACCGGCGGTCAGCACTTCGAATTGCAGGCCGGAAGCCAGAGTGGTGATGCCATCACGCTTGGCGTTTTCAGCCAGGAACGCCAGGCCTTCGCCAGCAGCCGCTTCAGCCTTGGCTGCCGCTTCGGCTTGCATGACTTCGCGGATCACTTTGAAGCTGGCGGCCATTTGCTCTTGGTCAACACGGCTTGGCTTACCGGCGAAGGCGTCGGTCAGGCCGGCCAGGATTGCGTCCAGGCTCACACCCGGTGGCGGGTTGTCGCGCAGTTGGTCGCCCAACTGACGGCCGATACCGTAGCTGACGCGGGTTTCGTCGGTGGACAGATTAACTTCGGACATGAAGAGGCTCCGCTGTAGGACAACACGGTTTCCCGCGCAATCCAGAACTAAAAGGGCCCGCAGACTAGCACACAAGACCGGCCCAAGATCAGCCCCCTCCCCGGCCAGCCACTGCGGCGGCGACCCTTCGTCGCACCTTACGAATTAGCATTTCAGATTCAACACCTGCCGCCGATACAGCCCTACACAGCAGCTGGCTCCAAAACCAATAACCGTCCAGCACCCCCCATCATTCTTGCGGAGCATTCGATGAATAGCTGGTTCGGCAACATTAGCGTCAATCTCAAACTGGGCCTGGGCTTCGGCCTGGTACTGGTCCTCACCTCGATCCTGGCCCTGACCGGCTGGACCAGCCTGGGCGGCCTGATTGATCGCAGCAACTGGATGAGCGACATCACTCAGCTCAATGCGTCGTTGACCAAGCTGCGTATTGTGCGCCTGCAGTACATGCTCGCCAACGGCGATGAAGCCGTGGCCCAGAACGTACAGACCAACCTGGATGCGTTCGCTGCCCAGCAACAGAAGCTGCTCGACAGCTTCAAAAGCCCGGAAAACCTCAAGCTGCTCAACGAGCAAAAGTCCATCATCACCGCTTACCAGCAGTCGCTGAACAAAATGCGCGAGGCCTACCGTAACGGCAACGCCTCGCGCCAGGTGATGGGCGACAAGGCGGATATCGCCAATGCGCAGATCAACGCATTGGAAACCAGCGTGAAGCAAATGCCCGACAGTTCGGAGCACCTGGCACAGTTCCAGGCGGTGGCCGACGCCAAGATGCAGTTCCAGTTGGCTCGCTACGAAGTACGCGGCTACACCGGTAACGTCAGCCCGGAGACCGAAGCACGCGCGGCTGCACAGATTGAAAAAGCCATCGCCGGCGTGAAAGACCTCAGCGCCGCATTCGGCGCCAGCCAGCAAAGCGCGCTGACCGCATTGGAAACGGCCCTGGGCGCCTATCGCAGCGCCGTTCAGAACTACAAGGCAGCCAACGCCAACATCGTCACTGCCCGCGCCGAAATGACCACTCAGGGCGCTGATATCGTCACGATCAGCGACAAACTGTATGACATCCAACTGACCCGCCGCGACGCAGAAAGCGCCCAGGCCCGCAGCCTTCAACTGATCAGCACCTTGTTGGCCCTATTGGTTGGCGTCATCGCAGCATGGGTCATCACCCGCCAGATCACCCGCCCGATCCAGGAAACCCTGGCGGTGGTGGAGCGCATTGCCTCCGGCGACTTGAGCCAAAACATCCAGGTCACTCGTCGCGATGAACTGGGCGTGTTGCAACAAGGTATCCAGCGCATGGGCACCACCTTGCGTGAGTTGATCAGCGGTATTCGTGACGGCGTGACACAGATCGCCAGCGCCGCCGAAGAACTGTCGGCCGTGACCGAGCAGACCAGCGCCGGCGTAAACAGTCAGAAGATCGAGACCGACCAGGTCGCCACCGCGATGCACGAAATGACTGCCACCGTGCAGGAAGTGGCGCGCAACGCGGAGCAAGCTTCCCAGGCGGCCGCCGATGCCGATGGCCAAGCCCGCGCAGGCGACAAGGTGGTGGCCGAGGCCATCGCTCAGATCGAGCGTCTGGCCGCTGAAGTGGCGCGTTCCACCGACGCCATGACCCACCTGCAACAAGAGAGCAACAAGATCGGCAGTGTGATGGACGTGATCAAGGCCGTCGCCGAACAGACCAACCTGCTGGCCCTCAACGCGGCGATCGAAGCCGCACGGGCTGGTGAAGCCGGGCGTGGGTTTGCCGTGGTCGCCGACGAAGTGCGCGGCCTGGCCCAGCGCACGCAAAAATCCACCGAGGAAATCGAAGGCCTGGTCGCCGGTTTGCAGAACGGCACCCAACAAGTGGCCAACGTGATGAACAACAGCCGTAGCCTCACCGACAGCAGTGTCGAGCTGACGCGCAAGGCCGGTGTGTCACTGGAGAACATCACCCGTACGGTGTCGAATATCCAGTCGATGAACCAGCAGATCGCCGCCGCCGCCGAGCAGCAAAGCGCCGTGGCTGAAGAGATCAGCCGCAGCATTGTGAATGTGCGGGATGTGTCGGAGCAGACCGCTACGGCGAGTGACGAGACGGCCAAGTCGAGTGTTGAACTGGCGCGGTTGGGTAGCCAGTTGCAGCAGATGGTCAGTCATTTCCGGGTGTAATAGAACGCCTGGAAACCCTCCATGTCGGTCATCGTTCGGTCTTGCGTGGTGACATGACCAGCGTTAATACCGGCTTGCAGGTCGAATGCGCCGTTTGAGATCGCAACCCCAGCCACTAACCGGGATTGCAAAAAAAACCGCCCTACTAAGGCGGTTTTTTATTGCCTGCGATTTACCCCTCAGCCCTCGCCTTCCTCAACAAACACCACCCGATTCCCAAACGGGTCCTTGATGCTCATCTCCCGCGAGCCCCATGGCGTTTCCTCAACCCCAGGCTTGGCATACCGATAGTCCTTGCCCGCCAACTGCTGCTGATAGGCGTCCACGCCTTGCGCCTGAATTCGCACCGCCGCACCCGGCGACGCATCACCATGATGCTCAGTCAGATGCAACACACAGTCGCCCAACGACACCTGCAAATACAGCGGGAAATTGGCCTCGAAACGATGCTGCCAATCCACCTTGAATCCCAGGAAGTCGACGTAGAATTCCAACGCCTTGGCCTCGTCGAAAATCCGCAGGATGGGGGTGACTTTTCCTAAGTGCATGGCAACCGCTCCGTCTAAATAAGCGTCCACTATAGAGGCGAAAAACCCCGACGCAAATCCCCACTGCGCGCCAGGAACCGACCCGGCCGCTGGCCGTTCGCCTGCCCATCGCTGTAGCTCAACACCCCGTTGACCCACACCCCATCGATGCCCTCGGCCGCGCGCTGCGGTTCCTTGAAGTCCGCCACATCGCGCACGCGCAACGGGTCGAACAACACCAGGTCGGCCCAGTGCCCTTCGCGGATTTCACCCCGCTCCGCCAGGCCAAAACGCGCGGCTGAAAGGCCCGTCATCTTGTGCACGGCGGTATGCAATGGGAACAACCCGACGTCGCGGCTGAAATGCCCCAATACCCGTGGAAATGCCCCCCACAAACGTGGATGTGGAAACGGGTCCTCGGGCAGCCCATCCGACCCGACCATCGACAACGGATGCGCCAGGATCCGTCGCACATCCGCCTCATCCATCCCGTAATACACCGCCCCTGCGGGTTGTAGCCGACGGGCTGCGTCCATCAACGAAACATCCCACTCAGCGGCGATGTCCTGCAAATCACGCCCGCCCATTTCCGGGTGTGGTGTCGACCAGGTGATGGTGATCCGAAAGGCGTCAGTCACCTGCTTGAGATCCAGGGTCGAAGAACTCGCCGCATAGGGGTAGCAATCACACCCCACGGGATGGGTTTTAGCCGCCAGTTCCAGCGACGCCAACAACTGCGGGCTACGCCCCCAGTTACCGGCGCCGGCACATTTGAGGTGGGAAATGATCACCGGCGCTTTGGCATGCCGGCCGATCAGGAACGCCTCGTCCATCGCCTCCAGCACCGGCTCGAATTCACTGCGCAAATGGGTGGTGTACACCGCGCCGAATGCGGTGAGTGCTTCACTCAGTTGCAGCACTTCATCGGTCTCGGCATTGAATGCACTGGCGTAGGCCAAGCCTGTGGATAAACCAAGGGCACCGTCTTCGAGACTCTCTTGCAACTGCGCGCGCATGGCGGCAATTTCATCCGCTGAGGCAGTGCGGTGCAGGTCATCCATGTGGTTGCTGCGCAGCGCCGTATGGCCGACCAACGCTGCGACGTTGACCGCCGGGTGAGCGTTCTCGATCGCCGTGCGATAGTCGGTGAAACGCGGATACACAAACGCCGAAGCACTGCCCAACAGGTTCATCGGATCCGGCGGATCACTGCGCAACGTCACCGGCGACGCGCTGATGCCACAGTTGCCGACAATCACCGTGGTCACACCCTGGCTCAGTTTGGGCAGCATCTGCGGATGGCGGATCACCACGGTATCGTCGTGGGTATGCACGTCGATAAACCCCGGCGCCAGCACACGTCCGCACGCCTCGATTTCATGCTCGGCCACAGCCGTCGACAAGTCGCCGATCGTCTCGATGCGCCCGTCGCGCAGCCCAACATCGGCGACGTAGCCTGGGGTGTTACTGCCATCAATGATCAGCGCCTGGCGGATCAACGTGTCGTACTTCATATCAGTCTCCAAGCGGCAGGCTGTCGGGGCCGCCGCGATAATCGTCCAGGGCCAGCTTGATCCGGCGCAGGCGTTCCTGGTTGTCGTCCGGCAGGGCCAATGCCAACTCGGTGGCGAGCAAGTCGATGGCCAGCAGCATTCCGTAGCGCGCCGCAGTGGGCTTGTAGATAAAACTGGTTTCGGCCGGTTGCAGCGGCAGCAGCACGTCCGCCAACTGGGCTAGGGGCGACTCGGCCAGGGTGATGGCGACAATGCGCGCGTCGTAGTTGCGTGCCAGCGTCACCACGTCCAGCAACTCGGGGGTGAGGCCGGTCAGGGAGCACACGATCAACGCATGCTCCGGTCCCAGCGTCGCCGCCGTGACGCGCATCATTACCGGGTCATGGCAGGCGGCAATCGGATAACCCAGGCGTACCAGGCGCACCTGCAACTCATCGCTGCACAGGCTCGACGGGCCGCCCATGCCGAACGCGTGGATCATCCGCGCCTTGCCCAGCAGGTTGACCGCATCGACAAAACCCGCCTGGTTGAACCCCGACAAGTGCTGACGCAACGTCGCCTCGATATCCCCCAGGATCTGCCGATGAAACGCCGATTGCTCCGGCAACCCCGCCGGGTCGAGGAAGCGACTGCCGACCCCGCTGGCCTGGGCTAATTGCAGACGCAAATCCCGCAGATCCCGGCAACCCACACTGCGCGCGAACCGCGACAAGGTGGCCGTACTGACCTCGGCCCGCTGGGACAACGCTTCCAGGCTGGCCGACGCGGCAAAGCCCACGTCCTCGAGCATCAGTTTGGCGATACGCCCTTCGCCGGCGCTGAAAGAGTCCTGGCGGGCGCGGATCTGGTAGAGGATGTCCATGGGCTCTCCGGTTACAAAATGCGGCTCATAAAACAAGAGACAGGCCGTAAGTCAGACCGAAGGCGACAACAGAAATCAGAGTCTCCAACACGGTCCAGGTCTTGAAGGTCTGGATCACCGTCATATTGAAGTATTCCTTGATCAGCCAGAAGCCGCCGTCGTTCACGTGGGAAAAGATCACCGAACCCGCGCCGGTGGCCAGCACCAGCAATTCAGGGTGTGGATAACCCAGGCCCATGGCAACCGGTGCTACCACACCGGACGCGGTGGTCATGGCGACGGTGGCCGAGCCCGTGGCAATACGCATCAGCGCGGCAAACAGCCAACCCATTACCAAAGGCGACAGCTGGAAAGCATGGGCCAGGCCGAGAATTTCGTTGGTCACACCCGCATCCACCAGGATGCGATTCAAACCGCCGCCCGCGCCCACCAGCAGGGTGATACTCGCGGTCGGCGCCAGGCATTCATTGGTGAACTTGAGGATCGATTCGCGGTTGAAGCCTTGGGCGATACCCAAGGTCCAGAAGCTGACAAGGGTCGCCACCAGCAGCGCGATCACCGAGTTACCGATAAACAACAGGAACTGATTGAAACCGGTGCCCGGCGTGGAAATCACGTTGGCCCAACCACCGATCATCATCAGCACCACCGGCAACAGGATGGTGCCCATGGTCAGCGTGAAACTCGGCAAGCGAGTACGCGGTTCGCGCTCGATGAATTGGCGTTCCAGCGGGTTTTCCGCCGGCAGATGAATACGCGGCACGATGAATTTGGCGTAGACGGGACCTGCGATGATTGCCGTCGGAATACCGATCAGGATGGCGTAGAGCACGGTCTGCCCCACCGACGCGTTGTACGCCAGCACTGCCATCATCGCCGCCGGGTGCGGTGGCACCAGCGCATGCACCACCGACAGGCCGGCGACCATCGGCAAACCGACCATCAGGATCGATACGCCTACACGCCGCGCCACGGTAAAAGCAATCGGCACCAGCAGCACAAAACCGACCTCGAAAAACAGCGGCAGCCCTACCAGGAAGGCGATGCACACCATGGCCCAGTGCGCATTGCGCTCGCCGAAACGGTTGATCAGTGTGCGCGCCACCTGCTCGGCACCGCCTGATTCGGCCATCATCTTGCCCAGCATGGTGCCTAGCGCCACCACCAGGGCAATGTGCCCCAGGGTCTTGCCGACGCCCGCTTCATACGAGCCCATGATGGTGTCTGCCGGCATCCCGGCCATCAGCGCCAGGCCAATGGACACCAGGGTGATGACGATAAACGGGTTGAGCCGGTAACGTGCTATCAGCACGATCAAAGCAATGATGGCGATGGCAGCGTATGCCAATAGCCCGAAGCCCGGTGATGCGGCCATGCGGTACTCCTCGGAAAGGGTCACGTCGAATTGGTTGTGAAACTCATAAATCATTACCGAAGAGTATTTTCAATTTTTATGAAAGTAATTTTCGCCCACGGATAAGCGCTGTCGCGCTGGGATATGCCCAACGGTCGCCTATGAAAATTCGGGGGGTGTTCTTACATGAAGATCAGAAGATGCTGGAAACTCAAACGCCGCCATCGAGTCATAGAATGCGCCTCCCCTCATGCCCAGGAAAACCGACCATGATTCGCACATCCCTAGCCGTCAGCGCTTTGTTTCTCGCCCTGTGCGGCAGTGCTGCGGCCGCTGATAACGCCGCGTTGAAAAAATGCATGGACAGCGCCAACACGACCGCGAACATGGTCAATTGCAACGCCAAGGAAGCCAAGGTCCAGGACACGCGCCTGAACAAGGCCTACAAGACCGCCCTCGCCGCCCAGGAAGGTGCGCGCAAGCAGCAACTGCAAGACGTGCAGCGCCTGTGGATAAAATACCGTGATGCCAACTGCGGCTTCGCCGGCTCCGCGACCGGCGGCACCATCGACCAGGTCAACGGCTCCGGCTGCGTGCTGGACATGACCCAGACCCGCGCCCAGGAACTCGAAGACCTGGTCGGGCCGTGATCACTTACTCATGATGGACCCGGGCGCGCTTGAGCAGTTTCTTGCAGCGCTCCGACAAATGCAGTACCCGCAGGTGCTTGCCGGCTTTGGTGTAACGCTCACGCAGGGTCATCAGCGCTGCAATCGCTGAATAGTCGACAAAGCTCAGGTGACGGCAATCCAGCGTCACCTGGGCCGGGTCGTTGGCCGGGTCGAACTGGTTGAGGAACGGCGTGGTCGAGGCAAAGAACAAGGTGCCATGCAGGCGATAGAGCTTGCTGCCATCGGCCTCCAGATGCTCATCGGCATACAGCTCGCGCGCCTGTTGCCAGGCGAAGTTCAGCGCCGCAATCACAATCCCGCACAACACGGCCGTGGCCAGGTCGGTGAACACGGTGATCACCGTCACCGCGATAATCACCAGCACGTCATTCAACGGCACTTTGTTGATCACCCGCAAGGACGCCCAGGCGAAGGTCTGCTGCGACACCACGAACATCACGCCCACCAGCGCCGCCAGCGGGATCCGCTCGATAAAGGGCGACAGGAACAGGATGAACAGCAGGATCATCACCCCGGCAAACACCCCGGAAAAACGCCCGCGCCCACCGGAGCTAAGGTTGATCACGGTTTGCCCGATCATCGCGCAACCGCCCATGCCGCCAAAAAGGCCCGAGACCATATTGGCCGCGCCCAGGGCTACGCTTTCGCGGTCCGGGTAGCCACGGGTCTCGGTGATTTCGTCGGTGAGATTCAGGGTGAGCAGGGTTTCCAGCAGGCCGACCATGGCCATCAGGAACGCGTACGGCGCGATGATGGCGAGGGTTTCCAGGGTCCAGGGGATTTGCGGCAGGGCAAAGGTGGGCAGGCCACCAGCGATATGGGCCATGTCGCCCAGGGTGCGGGTCGGCAGGCCGAGCAGGTACACCGCCAGGCCCACGCCGAGGATCGCCACCAATGCAGGCGGCACCGCGCGGGTGATGCGTGGCAACAGGTAGACGATGGCCATGGTCACCAACACCAGGCCGATCATCACGTACAGGGGCGTGCCGCTGAGCCAGTGTTCACCGCTCTTGAAATGCTCCAACTGCGCCAGGGCAATGATGATCGCCAGGCCATTCACGAACCCTAGCATTACCGGGTGCGGCACCATGCGCACCAGCTTGCCCAGGCGCAGCAGGCCGAAGGCGACCATGATCAACCCGCCCAGCAACACCGTCGCCAGCAGGTATTCCACACCGTGTTGCACCACCAGCGCCACGATCACCACCGCCATCGAGCCGGCCGCACCGGACACCATGCCGGGTCTGCCGCCGAACAATGCCGTAAGGGTGCAGATGATAAAGGCGCCATAGAGCCCCATCAGCGGATTAAGGTGAGCCACCAGGGCAAAAGCGATGCATTCGGGCAGCAGCGCAAAAGACGTGGTGAGGCCGGCCAGGGCATCGGCGCGCAGACGGGTGAGATTCATGAGGTACCAGGGCATTGCGGGGGATAAGGCGGGGAATGGTACGGAATTGAAGGGAATGGGGCTAGTCTCGAAGACCGTATCGTCCCCTTCGCGAGCAAGCCCGCTCCCACATTTGACCGAGTTCCGGCTTTGAAATGCAGTCAGTGTGGAAGCGGCGGTGCGACGATTCGACTTGCTCGCGAAAGAAGCGCCCCGGTATCAAGCGAACATCACACCATCTCGTGGCGTATCCACTCCACCACCGACGTACGCTTCGGCGCCCAGCCCAGCAGTTCACGGGCATGCTTGCCACGCACCCGGCTGTTGGAGCCCAGGCCATAGTTGGCCATTTCGTAGCCCCACTCGGCTTCAGCATCGGCCAATGGCCAATCCTGGGGTTTGCCCAGATCCAGGGCTTCGGCGATGGCGGTGGTCATGTCGATAAACGCCGCCTCGCTGCTTTCCACAAAGTAGAAGGTGCCCGGTACGTTCTTGTTCAGTGCCAGCAGGTACAGCGCCACCACGTCTTCAATGTGCACGTTGGACCAGATGTTCTGCCCACTGCCCACATGGCGCACCACCCCACTCTTGCGCGCCTGCTTGAGCAGACGCGGCAATTGCACGCTGTCGCGCTTCACGCCCAGGCTGTGACCGTAGATCAGGGTGTTGCAGATCACCGCCGAGTTCACGCCTTCGTTGGCAGCCGCCAGGATCAGGTTGTCGATAGCGACGCGAGCGGCCTTGTCGACGGTCGGCTCCGGAAGGTTGTCTTCGAAGTAGATGACATCGCTGGACTTGCCGCCCGACGCATCCCCCACGATGCTTGAACCGCTGGTGTGCAGGAATGGCTTGTTCGAGCCCTTCAACGCTGCCAGCAGGGTTTCCACGGCTGCGCGATGGTCGCTGCTTGCGGCATTGATCACGGCATCGGCCTTGTGCGCTTGCTCGGTCAATACAGCGGCGTCATCCAGAGTGCCGATCACTGGGGTGATACCCAATGCGGTCATCTCGGCCGCCTGCTCAGCGCTGCGCACCAGGCCAGTCACGCTGTGGCCTGCCTTGACCAGGCCGGTTGCGATGGAACCCCCGATAAAACCTGCTGCGCCGGTGACGAATACGTTCATGGAGAGTGCTCCTGAGTGAGTAAGTGATGGCACCAGTATCAAGGGCCGATCCCTGACGAATAAGCCCTTATTGCCCAATTCACTCTTGCGCGAAGGTCACGAATCAGCAGGCATACCGCGCCAGCTTGGCCTGGATGAAGTCGAGGAAACACTGGATGCGCAAGGCCAGCTGCGAGTTACGGTAGAACACCGCGTGGATCGGCTGACGATAACCGCTGTTGAAAGCTTCCAAGACCGGCACCAGGCGCCCGGCTTCAATGTCGTCGATGGTCATGAAGTTCGACAGGCAGCAGATGCCCTGCCCTTCCAGCGCCAAATGACGCACGGTTTCACCGCTGGACGCGGCCACGCCGGGCTGGATCAACCAGCGGTCGCCTTCCACATGGCGCAGCGGCCAGTGGTTGAGGGTCTCGGTCTGGGTGAACCCCAGCAAGGTGTGGTTCGCCAATTCGGCGACCGTAGTCGGCGTGCCGTACTGCTTGAGGTAGTCGGGGCTGGCGAGGATATGCAGCGGCGTACAACCGAGCGCGCGCGCATGCAGGGTGGAGTCGGCCAACGCACCGATGCGGATGGCGATGTCGGTACTCTGCTCCAACAGGTCGATGATCAGGTCATCGCTGTTCAGCTCCAGCTGGATATCCGGGTAAAGGCTGCGAAACTCTGCGATATACGGCACGATCCCATGCAGCATAAAGGGCACCGCCGCATTGATGCGCAGGCGCCCCGCCGGTTTTTTCTGGCGTGACGACAGGCGTTCTTCCAACTCGTCCATCTGCGCCAGGATCACCTTGGCCTGTTCGAAGAAGTACTTGCCTTCCTCGGTCAGGTCCATGCGTCGCGTCGTGCGGTTGATCAGCGTGGTGTCGAGCTTGGCTTCCAGGCGTGACAAGGTGCGGCTGACCGCCGAGGGCGTCTGCCCGACTTGTTCCGCGGCAGCGGAAATCGAACCGCATTCAATCACGCTGACGAAGATCTGTAGCTCATCGGATCGGGCTTTCACAGGCGCTCCTCGTTATCGGTTCACAGCAGCTTACACCGAGAAATTGAACACCTGCGCCAGATGCTGCTCATAGCGTGCTACGTCAGCCTCGATCGCCGGGCGCTTCATCACGTCCACGCACAAGAAGGTCGGCAGGCCAGTCATGCCAAGGAATTCGTTGGCCTTGTGGAACGGGAAATACACCGCGTCCACACCCTTGGCTTCGAAGAAGTCGGTCGGGTCGTCGAAGGCTTGCTGCGGCGCGTTCCAGGTCAGCGAGAGCATGTACTGCTTGCCCTGGATCAGGCCGCCGCTGCCATATTTCTGCGAGGCATCGGAGCGCGTGCGGCCGTCGCTGGCGTACAGGCTGCCGTGGCCTTCGGTGAAGACTTCGTCGATGTATTTCTTGACGATCCACGGCGCGCCCATCCACCAGCCGGGCATCTGGTAGATGATCACGTCGGCCCAGAGAAATTTTGCGACTTCTTCGGCCACGTCGTAGCCTTCGTCGATGTGAGTGACTTTGACGTCGAGGCCGGCGCGGTCCAGCACGGCCACGGCGGCATCATGCAGGGTGGTGTTGTAGCGGCCATCGGAGTGAGCGAATTTTTTGCCGCCGTTGAGCAGGAGGATTTTTTTCATGGGAAAATGTCTGCCGGCAGGCTATCGACATTGGCCCCTCGGAATAAGCGGCGGCACGGCAAAATACATTTGACCGCAAAGCACGAATGCACCACCCATTGTTAACCGCTGATCAGCAGATGCGCGCCCAGCAAGGCCATGCCGACGAAAAACACGCGCTTGAACAACACGGCACTGATGCGCTGACGCACCGCCTGGCCCAGCCACATGCCCAGCAGTGCCGGCACCAGCGCCAGCAGTGACGCGTTGATTTCCCCTCCACCGAGGGTGCCGCGCCAGGCCAGCCCCGCCGCCAATGCCAGGGTGGAAGCCGTGAACGACAGCCCCAGCGCCTGTACCAACTGATCACGGTTCAAGCCCAAGGCCTGCAGATAGGGCACAGCAGGAATCACGAACACACCGGTCGCTGAAGTGATGACTCCCGTGATGACCCCGCACAGAGGGCCCAGCCAACGTTCAGTCTCAGGTTTTACCTTGAGCGTCGGCAGGAACAATCCGCTCAGCGCATACACCAGCAACGCACCGCCCAACGCATGGCCCACCCAGCTTCCCCCGCTCATGCCCAGCCACAGCGTGCCAAACCCGGTGCCGAGGAAGATCAGCAGCAGCATCGGCCACAGGCGTTTGAGCAACGCACTCAGATGCCCACCGAACGCCAATTGCCACAGGTTGGTGATCGTCGAAGGGATGATCAGCAACGCCGCAGCCTGCGCCGGTAACATAGCCAGGCCGAGCAAGCCCATGGAGACTGTCGGCAAGCCCAGGCCGATCACACCCTTGACGGTGCCGGCCAGCACGAAGGTGCCGATCACCAGCAGGGTCAAGGCGGGGCCGATTTGTTGGTAGAACGCGAGGAAGGTACTCATGGGGGGATTGTGCGGCTTTTCGCTGAAGGCTGAAATTCGCCATATACTGAGGCAGCCTCTTGTTTTGTGATAGGCTGATGCCGCCTTCGCGAGCAAGCCCGCTCCCACATTTGAAATGCGTTCCAAATGTGGGAGCGGGCTTGCTCGCGAAGGGGCCAGTCCAGTCACCCGAGAACACCGGCATGCACTTTGACCTGATCGACCTGCGCCTTTATCTGCACATCCTCGACACCGGCAACATCACCGCTGGCGCCGGGCGCAGCCATTTGTCCCTGGCCGCCGCGAGTGCGCGTATCCGGGCGATGGAGGCTTCGCTGGGTATCGATTTCCTGGAGCGTAACCGTCGAGGTGTCACCCCAACGCCCGCCGGCAAAGCCCTGGCCCGCCACGCACGCCTGTTACTGCAACAGGCCGAACACCTGCAGCAGGACCTCGCGGAATACGCCAACGGCATCAAAGGCCAGGTGCGCTTGCTGTGCAACACCACCGCCCTCAGCGAATACCTGCCGGAACTGCTGGCAGACTTTCTATGCGAGCACCCCAACCTCGACATCGACCTGCAAGAGCTGCCAAGCCTGCGTATCACCCAGGCCTTGCGCCAGGGCACGGCGGATCTGGGGATCATCTCCGACGCCGTGGACACCCACGGCCTGCAGACCCAGCCCTTCCGTGATGACCCGCTGGTGCTGATCGCGCCACTGGATCATCCGTTCACCGAGGGGAGTTTTGTCGATAGCCTGCAACACGAATTTGTCGGCCTCGCCACGCACAGCGCGTTGACGGTTTACCTCGAAGAACAGGCACTGCACGCGGGTTTCCGCCTGCAGACTCGCATCCGTGCCGAGGGCTTTGACGGGGTGATTCGCATGGTCGCCCGTGGCGCTGGCTTGGGCATCGTGCCCCAAGCCGCGCTGGAGCGCTGGCCGCAGAAGCGCACCTTCAAGGCCCACCCTCTGCAAGAAGAGTGGGCCTGTCGGAAACTGCTGTTATGCGCGCGCTCGTTCGAACAGCTGCCCGGTTATGCCAAGGCCTTGTTCGACGCCTTGGCCCTGCCCTTGCGGAAAAACCCGTAATACACCGCCGACAGAATCAACAGGAACGGCACACCAAACACCAGGGTCATCTTGAACGCCTCGGTGAAATACGTGGTGATCATCACCGCGCCCATCAGCACCAGACCCAGCGACGTGCTGTAGGGAAACAGCCGCAGTTGGAACGACAGCTTCGGCCCACCGTGACGCTTGCGGTAGCGACGGAAAAACAGGTGGGTGAGGAAGATCATGAACCAGGTGAAGATCGCGCCAAACATCGAGATCGCCATCATCAGGGTGAACGAGCTTTCCGGGTACACAACGTTGAGCAACGTCGCCAGCGCAATGCCCGAGCTGGACAACAGCAACGCGTTCAGCGGGATGCCACTCTTGCTCAACGCACCCATGGATTTGGGGGCAAAGCCGGCGCGGGACAGGCTGAACATCATGCGGGTAGTGATGTAGAGCTGGCTGTTCATCGCCGAGAGCGCCGCGATCAGGATCACGAAGTTCATCACCCCGGTGGCGCCGGGAATGCCGATGGTCTGCATCACCGTGACGAACGGGCTCTGGGTTTGTCCAGCCTGGTTCCAAGGCACGATGGCCAGCATCAGCGCCAGGGTCAGCAGGTAAAACACCACCAGCCGCACGATGGTGGCGCGGAAGGCTTTCTTCACCGCCTGTTCCGGATCAGCGGCTTCACCGGCCGCCACGGCAATCATCTCCACGCTCAGGTAGCTGAAGATCGACACGATGACCGCGATCCACATACCGCTCAGGCCATGGGGGAAAAAGCCGTCGTGGGCCGTATAGTTCTGCACCCCGTATTCCGGGTTGCCGGAGCCGAACACCACGTACACGGCGAGGATAATGAAGCCGACAATGGCGCTGATCTTGATCGTCGAAAACCAGTATTCGAAGTTGCCGAAGGTCTTCACGCTGATCGCATTGAGCAGGATCAATACGCTGGAAAACGACACGATCCACACCCATTCCGGCACGTTGGCGAACCAGTACTTCATGTACATCGCCACCGCCGTGACCTCGGCGCCCACCGCCAGCACAATCGCCGCCCAGTAGGCATAACGCACCAGGAACCCGGCCAGCGGGCTGATGTAGAACTCGGCGTACGCACCAAAGGAGCCCGAGGTGGAATGGGCCACCGTCATCTCCGCCAGGCAGCCCATCAACAGCAAGGTGATCAATGCGCCAATGGCATAGCTCACCAAGACGCTGGGCCCGGCATAACCGATGGCGTAGGCGCTGCCCATGAACAGCCCAGTGCCAATGGCGCCGCCGATGGCGATCATGCTCATCTGGCCGGAAGTGAGCTGGCGCCGCAGGCCCAGTTCGCGGTGGGTGATCTCTGCAAAGCCGTTGTCTGGCGTGGTCACGTGGGGTGCCCCTTTATTATTGTGATTGCACAGGAAATTTGCGCCGTCCTGTGTAGGAGCCCGGCTTGCCAGCGATGGCGATCTCAAGGCCGCTATCGCCGGCAAGCCGGGCTCCTACAAGGGAGGGGTCGTTCTTAAGTGACGCTGTTGCGAACTTTGAATTGCGGCTGGTCCCAGGTGTGGTGGTCGAGGATGTCGCCGAGGATTTCTACGGCGTCAAACACCTCGGTAAAGCTGGTGTACAAAGGCGTAAAACCAAACCGCATGATGCGCGGCTCGCGGTAGTCACCGATCACCCCACGGGCGATCAAGGCCTGGATCACCGCGTAGCCTTCGGGGTGTTCGAAGCTCACATGACTGCCGCGCCTGGCGTGCTCACGTGGGGTGATCAACTTCAAGTCATGGGCAGCGCAACGGGCTTCGACCAACGCGATAAACAGGTCGGTCAACGCCAGGGACTTGCTGCGCAAACTCGCCATATCGGTCTGGGCAAAAATCTCCAGCCCACATTCAACCATCGCCAGCGAAGTAATCGGCTGCGTGCCACACAGGTAGCGAGCGATGCCGGCACTCGGTGCATAAGTCGACTCCATGGCGAACTGCCGGGTATGCCCGAACCAGCCTGACAACGGCTGGCGCACCACATCCACCAACGCCGGGTTGACCCACACAAACGCCTGGGAACCCGGGCCGCCGTTGAGGTACTTGTAGGTGCAGCCGATCGCATAATCGGCGCCCGCCTGATGCAGGTCGATAGGCACCGCGCCGGCCGAATGCGCCAGGTCCCAGATGCTCAGCGCACCGCACTCATGGCTCAAGGCGGTCAGCGCCTGCATGTCGTACATGTAGCCGGTCTTGTAGTTGACGTGGGTGAGCATCACCACCGCCACGTCCTGGTCGATGGCCTGGGGCAGTTCATCCGGGCTGCTCACCAGGCGCAGGGAATAGCCCTGCTGCAGCAGTTCGGCCAGGCCCTCGGCGATGTACAGGTCGGTGGGAAAGTTGCTCGCCTCGCTGACGATGACCTTGCGATGCGGCTGGCGTTGACGCTGCACAGTCAACGCGGCGCTCAGCACCTTGAACAGGTTGATCGAGGTGGTATCGGTGATCACCACTTCGTTGTCGCGCGCGCCAATCAACGGCGCCAGGCGATTGCCCAGGCGTTGGGACAAATCCGCCCAGCCCGCGCTGTTCCAACTGCGGATCAGCCCGTTGCCCCACTCTTCGGCAATCACCGCCTGCGCCCGCGCCAACGCCGCCACCGGGCGTGCGCCGAGGGAGTTACCGTCGAGGTAGATCACGCCCTGCGGCAAGGCGAACTGGCGGCGCAAGGGCGCCAGTGGGTCTTGGGCATCGAGGGCTTGGCAATGGCTTCGAGTGGTCATGGGCGATCCTGGTTTTTATAAGTAAGAATGGACCAAATAATGAACGAAGTTTTAGAGAATTTTCGTGCAAAGTGAGTAGCAACAGGCTAATTAAGCTGTAGGAAATTCGAATTTAACCCCTAAACACGCGGATTTATTCTAACCATGATTCTCGACGCCACCGACCTGCGCCTCCTGCATTTCCTGCAACAGGATGGCCGCATCAGCAACCAGGAACTGGCAGAAAAAGTCGCGCTGTCGCCGTCCGCCTGCCTGCGCCGTTTGCGCTTGCTGGAGAGCGAGGGAATCATCAGCGGCTATCGCGCGGTGTTGAACGCAGAGCAACTGGGGATTGAACTGGAGGCCATCGTCCACCTGTCTTTGCGCCAGGATGTGGAGGATTGGCATGAGACGTTCATCAAGAAGGTGCAGGGCTGGCCGGAAGTGGCCAGCGCCTATGTGATCACCGGCGCCAGCAACTATGTGCTGCGGGTGCAGGCACGCAACCTCAAGCACTTTTCGGACTTTATCGTGAACCACCTGAACCGCACGGCGGGGGTGATGGATATACGCTCGGAGATTGTGTTGCAGAAGATCAAGGACCGGGATGAGGTGCTTGACCTGGTCATCCGCAAATAGCGGCAACACCACAAAACTCTGTGGGAGCAAGCCCGCTCCCACATTTTTAACCGTGTTTAATCTTCCAAAGCACGCACGCGCTGCATGCGCTTTTGCTCTACCGGCGCATCCGCCACTTGCAACTCAAAGTCAAAATCAATCTGCGCAAACCGCCCTTCCACGCCAAACTCTCGCGCCAACTGCGGATCTTCACTGAAGCGAATCTCGGCGATCAACTCATCCCGCGTCGCATAGGCAAAATCATCATGCAGGTACGGGTCATCCGACAGGTTGATCTGCGTGGTCAGGTGCCGATGCCCCGGCGCCGAAATGAAGAAGTGAATATGCGCCGGCCGCTGCCCGTGGCGCCCCAGTTGATCCAGCAGTTGCTGGGTCGGCCCGGTCGGCGGGCAGCCGTAGCCGGATGGCACGATACTGCGGAATCGGTAGTTGCCCTGGGCATCAGTCTCGATGCGTCGGCGCAGGTTGAATTCGGACTGTGTCGGATCGAACCACGAATACGTACCACCGGTATTGGCCTGCCACACATCCACAATCGCCCCAGCCAGCGGCTTGCCTTCGGTGTCACGCACTTGCCCGCGCATGAACAGCGGCACCGCTTCATCGTTGCCATCATCCAACCGTGCCTCGACCTTCGACAGCGGCGCACCGGCCACATACAACGGGCCTTCGATGGTGCGCGGCGTACCACCGGATTTGCCGGCCTCCTCATCGGCCGCGTCCATCAACAGGTCGAGGTAATGCTCCAGGCCCAGCCCGGCGGCAAGCAGACCGGCTTCCTGGTTCTTGCCCAAGTCGTTCAGATAGTTGACCGCCTTCCAGAATTCTTCCGGGGTCACTTCCAGGTCTTCGATGATGTTCACGGTGTCGCGCAGGATCCGGTAAATCAGCGCCTTGGTGCGCGGGTTACCGCCGTCGTTGAGGTTGCCGCTGGCTTCTTCGAGAAACTGTTGGGCATGGGCAGTCTTGGACAGTCGGATGGACATGGTGCATTCCTCATCTTGTAGTTATTAGGGTGAAAACCGGCTTAGCGGTCATCCTCATGGATCGACGACGGGTGACGGCACAGGGCATTCACTTCGATGGTCATGTAGGGAAAGAGCGGCAGTTGCATCAGCAAATCGTGCAGGTCCTGCACGCTGTCGACATCGAACACGCTGTAGTTGGCGTAGTGCCCGGCGATGCGCCACAGGTGGCGCCATTTGCCTTCCTGTTGCAGGCGCTGCGCCAAGGCTTTTTCCTCGGCCTTGAGGCCAGCGGCGCGCTCGGGGTTCATATCGAGGGGCAGGTTCACGGTCATTTTTACGTGGAACAACATGGCAGGTGCCTCTTAGTGTTTGTCACGACGGAAGAACGCCAGACGCTCTTCATCGATGGCCAGGCCCAGGCCCGGTGCGGTGGAGACATGCAGCTGGAAATCGCGGTACACCGGCGGCTCGGTGAGGATGTCTTCGGTGAGCAACAACGGGCCGAACAGTTCGGTGTCCCACGCCAGTTTGCTCAGCGTGAGAAAGGCATGGGCCGACGCCAGGGTGCCGATGCCGCCTTCCAGCATGGTGCCGCCGTACAGGCCGATGCCCGCCGCTTCGGCAATCGCCGCCGTACGCAACACCGCACGCGGGCCGCCGTTCTTGGCGATCTTGAGGGCGAACACCGAGGCCGCACCTTCGCGGGCCAGGTTGAACGCATCCTCGACACACTCGATGGACTCATCCGCCATGATCGGCGCCGGGCTCGACAGGTTGAGCCGCGCCATACCGCCGCGGTTGTTGCGTGAAATGGGCTGCTCGATCAGGTCGATGCCGTTGTCGCCGAGCACCTTGCAGGCACGCAGTGCCACCGCTTCATCCCAGGCCTGGTTGACGTCGACGCGCACACTGGCGCGGTCGCCCAGGGCTTTTTTGATCGCGATCACATGGGCCAAGTCGTGGCTGACTTCACCGGCGCCGATCTTCAATTTGAAAATACGGTGGCGGCGCAGGTCGAGCATCTTTTCCGCTTCGGCAATGTCCTTTTCGGTGTTGCCGCTGGCCAGGGTCCAGGCCACCGGCAAGGCATCGCGCACACGGCCGCCGAGCAGTTCGCTGACCGGCAGGTTCAGGCGTTTGCCCAGGGCATCGAGCAAGGCGCTTTCGATCCCGGACTTGGCAAAGGTGTTGCCGCGAATGCTGCGCTCCAGGCGCAACATGGCCGCGTTGATATTGCTCGCGTCTTGGCCGATCAGCAGCGGCGCGAAGTGGCGGTCGATGTTGACCTTGATACTGTCGGGGCTTTCGTTGCCGTAGCTCAGGCCGCCAATGGTGGTGGCCTCGCCAATGCCTTCGATGCCGTCGGCGCAGCGCAGGCGGATGACCACCAAGGTCTGGTTTTGCATCGTGTGCATCGCCAGCTTGTGCGGGCGGATGGTGGGGAGGTCGACGATGATCGTGTCGATCGACTCGATGGCGCAAATCGGCATGGCTATACCCGTTGGGTTCTTTATAGATTTGAGCCGATTCTGTGCCGTATCTTTCAAGGGTTCCAATATAGAATGGGTCTCGAACAATACCCTCAAGGTATGAAAGGAGCCGTCATGGAACTGCGTCACCTGCGCTATTTCCAGGTGCTGGGGGAGACCCTCAACTTCACCCGCGCGGCCGAACGCCTGCACATCGCCCAGCCGCCGTTGAGCCGGCAGATCCAGCAATTGGAGGATGAACTGGGCGTCATTTTGCTTGAGCGTGGCCGACCGCTGCGGCTGACCGAGGCCGGGAGGTTTTTTTATGAACACGCCAACGTGCTGCTGGAACAACTGAACAAGGTCTGCGACAACACGCGACGCATCGGCCAGGGCGAAAAGACTTGGCTGGGCATCGGCTTTGCGCCCTCGACCCTGTATGGCGTGCTGCCGGAACTGATTCGCCGGCTGCGCACCCATGAGGCGCTGGAGCTGGAGTTGGGGTTGTCGGAAATGACCACCTTGCAGCAGGTCGAAGCGCTCAAGGCCGGGCGCATCGATGTGGGATTCGGGCGGATTCGCATCGACGACCCGGCCATTGTCCAACGCGTCTTGGTCGAGGATCGGCTGGTCGCTGTGCTGCCTGCCGGCCATCCGTTGCTGGGCGCGCCCACCACCCTCGCCCAACTGGCCGCCGAGCCTTTTGTGCTCTACCCCGGCAACCCACGCCCCAGCTACGCCGACCATGTGATCGCACTGTTCGACGCCCATGGCTTGAGCCTCAGGGTGGCGCAGTGGACCAACGAATTGCAGACCGCCATCGGCCTGGTCGGCGCCGGCATGGGCGTGACGCTGGTGCCCGCGTCGGTGCAGGTGTTGCACCGTGCGGACATCGGCTACACGCCGATTGTGGAGGCGACTGCGACCTCGCCGATCATCCTCAGCCGACGGGTGAATGATCAATCGCCGGGGCTCAGTCATTGCCTGCAACTGGTGGAAGAGTTGATCTAGCCACGCAGGCGTCGCGCATCATTGCGCTGCAGGGTCTGGCTCGGCGACTCATCGAACAGCTTGCGGTACTCCGCCGAGAACCGCCCCAGGTGGGTAAAGCCCCAGCCCAGGGCAATCTCAGAGATGGTGCGTGTAGAGCCGTGCTCAAGGATTGCCTGGCGCACCGCAGAAAGCCGATGCTTCTTCAAATAAGCCATCGGCGACAGCGCAAAGTACTTGCGAAACGCATCGAACAGCTTGAACCGCGACACACCCGCAGCGGCTTCCAGGTCTTCCAGGTGCACCGCTTCGCGGGCGTTGTCGTGGATGTACTGGCGCGCACGGATCAGGTAATGCGGCAGTTTCACCCCCAGTACATCGCGCAGCTCTTCGGAGTAGTTGTTCGGCTGGGCCAGGATCAGCCCCTTGATCAACGAGCTTTCCAGGTCGCGGGTAAAGGCGGCCTGCTCATACAACTCGCTGCCGTGCTCCAGTTCTGCAATGAAGTAGCGCGCCATGCGCCACCACGCCGCCGAAGCGCCGTCCACCGCGTCCATCCCCGACTCAAAGCGCAGCGGCGCATCAATCGGCCGTTGCAGCAAACCTTCCAGCGACTCACTCATCGCCGCCCGCGTGATCACCACCTGCAACTTGCGGCAGTCGCCGGAAATCGCCAGTACCTGGTGCTCGTTGGGCGAGATAATCACGCCCTGGTCGCGGTTGGAGTTCAGGCGCTCACCGTTCTTGCTCAACTCCTGCTCGCCCACCAACGGGAGGCTCAGGCTGTAGCTGCTGAAGTGCTCGGCGTCTTCGATGTCGATGGTCACGTCGGTGCCGTATTCGATCACACCCAAGGTGGTGGCGCGGGACTTGAACATATTGGCACTGTGGTGGAAACGCAGGCGCTCGGGCGTGGCGGTGGCCAGGCGATGGGGCCCGCAGATGCCGGACATCCAGCTGCGTGCGCCTTCCAGGTCGAAGCGTTGAATCGTTTGGCTGCTCATCAGGGTGCACCCACGGCGGTTAGGCTGTTGCGCGCTCTGATGGCGCGTCGTTGTTGTTCGACAGCAAATAATGCGCCACGCCGACGCAATGGCCAGCGGGTGGATAGCAATGGTCGACTAAGTGGATAAGACGCCGACTTTTACGGCCATTGCCCTGCCAGACAGTAGCGCATCCCGTCACCGCTGCGCACCGGGTTGGGTATTTGCTGCCCAATTATCCGGCGCAGGTTCCCCCACTAAGCGGATAGCCCGCGCCCTGCCCCGCTGCCTCTAATAAACCACCGATTAGCCCTATCAAAAGGTGCCTCCCATGAGTGGTGCAAGAAGCGTCGAGCAGTGGAAAACATTTATCGAAGGTTGTCTGGATTTTCGCCCGGCGGATGAAGTGTTCCGCATCGCCCGTGACATGTTCACCGAGCCGGAGCTGTTCGATCTGGAGATGGAACTGATCTTCGAAAAAAACTGGATCTACGCCTGCCACGAAAGCGAACTGGCGAACAACCATGACTTCGTGACGATGCGCGCCGGGCGCCAGCCGATGATCATCACCCGCGACGGCGAAGGTCGGCTCAATGCACTGATCAATGCTTGCCAACATCGCGGCACCACGCTTACCCGTGTCGGCAAGGGCAACCAGTCCACCTTCACTTGCCCATTCCATGCCTGGTGCTACAAGAGCGATGGCCGGCTGGTGAAGGTCAAGGCGCCGGGGGAATACCCGGAGGGTTTCGACAAGGCGACGCGCGGGCTGAAAAAGGCACGCATCGAGAGCTACAAAGGCTTTGTGTTCATCAGCCTGGATGTGGCGGGCACCGACAGCCTGGAAGACTTCCTGGGCGACGCCAAAGTGTTCTTCGACATGATGGTCGCCCAGTCCGCTACCGGCGAGTTGGAGGTATTGCCAGGCAAATCCGCCTACACCTACGACGGCAATTGGAAGCTGCAAAACGAGAACGGCCTGGACGGTTATCACGTCAGCACCGTGCACTACAACTACGTGGCCACGGTGCAGCATCGCCAGCAAGTAAACACCGAAAACGGCACCGGCGCAGGTAGCACCCTGGACTACAGCAAGCTTGGCGCGGGTGACGCCAACACCGACGACGGCTGGTTTGCCTTCAACAATGGTCACAGTGTGTTGTTCAGCGACATGCCCAACCCCAGCGTGCGCTCCGGCTACGCCACCATCATGCCGCGCCTGGTGGAAGAACACGGCCAGCCAAAGGCCGAGTGGATGATGCACCGCCTGCGCAACCTGAATATCTACCCGAGCCTGTTCTTTCTCGACCAGATCAGCTCGCAACTGCGCATCATCCGCCCGGTGGCGTGGAACAAGACCGAGATCATCAGCCAGTGCCTGGGGGTTAAGGGCGAATCCGACGCGGATCGCGAAAACCGTATTCGCCAGTTCGAGGACTTCTTCAACGTCTCGGGCATGGGCACGCCGGATGACCTGGTGGAATTTCGCGAAGCCCAACGCGGTTTCCAGGGCCGCCTGGAACGCTGGAGCGACATCTCACGCGGCAGCCATCGCTGGGAAACCGGCCCCACGCCGAACAGCGAAGCCATCGGCATCCAACCGGCCATGACCGGCACCGAATTCACCCATGAAGGCCTTTACGTGAACCAGCACCGCAACTGGCAGCAGTTCCTGCTCAAGGGCCTGGACAGACAAGCGCTGACATTGCGGGAGGTGGAATGATGAATGCGCAACTGCAGTACCAGATCGAGCAGTTCTTCTACCGTAAATCCGAGCTGTGCGACGCCCAGGATTGGGACGCTTATGTGCAGCTGTTCGACCCGCAGAGTGAGTTCCACCTGCCGCAATGGGACTCGGAACACGTCTACACCCGTGATCCCAAGCGCGAGATGTCGTTGATCTACTACGCCAACCGCTCGGGCCTGGAAGACCGTGTGTTCCGTTTGCGCACCGGCAAAGCCGCGTCGGCCACACCGATGCCGCGCACCTTGCACCTGATCAATAACGTGCGCATTGCCGAGCAGGCGGATGGAACGCTGGAGGTGAAATTGAACTGGCACACGTTGTTCTATCGATTGGCTACGTCGGAGCAGTTCTACGGACAGGCTACCTACAGCCTCAAGCCCCATGACGACAGTTGGTTGATCACCCGCAAACACGCGTTGCTGCTCAACGACACCATCAACTCGGTGCTGGATTTCTATCACCTGTAACCCTGTAGGAGCCGGCTTGCCGGCGATGGCGTCTGACCTGTTGAACACTGTCGCCCGACAGACCGCTATCGCTGGCAAGCCAGCTCCTACAGTTATTGAATCCATGGAGAATGGTGGATGAATCACAAAGTGGCCTTCAGCTTTGCCGACGGCAAGACCCTGTTCTTCCCCGTCGGCGCCCATGAAATCCTGCTGGATGCGGCACTGCGCAACGGCATCAAAATCCCACTGGATTGCCGTGAAGGTGTGTGCGGCACCTGCCAGGGCCGTTGCGAGTCCGGCGATTACAGCCAGGACTATGTAGACGAAGAAGCCCTGTCCAGCCTCGACCTGCAACAGCGCAAGATGCTCAGTTGCCAGACGCGGGTGAAGTCTGACGCAACGTTTTACTTCGACTTTGATTCGAGCCTGTGCAACGCGCCGGGGCCGGTTCAGGTCAAGGGTACCGTGAGCGCGATGGAACAGGTGTCGGCCAGCACGGCGATCCTGCAGGTGCAGTTGGATCAGGCACTGGATTTTCTGCCGGGCCAATATGCGCGCCTAGCGGTGCCTGGCACGGACAGTTGGCGGTCCTATTCTTTCGCCAACCTGCCGGGCAATCACCTGCAATTTTTAGTGCGCCTGTTGCCCGATGGGGTAATGAGCAACTACCTGCGCGAACGCTGCCAGGTGGGCGATGAGCTGTTGATGGAAGCGCCCCTCGGCGCCTTCTACCTGCGCCACGTCACCAAGCCATTGCTACTGGTGGCGGGTGGCACTGGGTTGTCGGCCCTACTGGGCATGCTCGATGAACTGGCCACCAATGGTTGCGACCAACCGGTGCACCTGTATTACGGCGTGCGCGGTGCCGAGGACTTGTGCGAAGCGGCGCGTATCCAGGGTTATGCTGCAAAAATCGCAGGCTTTCGCTACACCGAAGTCCTCAGCGCCCCCTCCGACGATTGGCCCGGCAAGCGCGGCTACCTCACCGAGCATTTTGACCTGGCCGAATTACGGGACAGTTCGGCGGATATGTACCTGTGCGGCCCCCCTCCAATGGTCGAATCCATCCAGCAATGGCTGGCGGATCAGGCACTTGATGGCGTTCAGCTGTATTACGAAAAGTTTACGCAGAGTAATATCTGACCCCTCAGCACTTCTGAGGGGCTGATGCGGCGTGCACTCAACCCTGAGAAAAACAAGTAGAAGGGAATGTTAATGGCGGATGACATGGTTAACCCGGTAGGCCTCAAGCGTGGCCTGAAGAACCGGCACATTCAGCTGATCGCCTTGGGAGGGGCGATCGGCACGGGGTTGTTCCTCGGCTCGGCCGGGGTGCTCAAGTCGGCGGGGCCGTCGATGATCCTGGGTTACGCGATTGCGGGTTTCATCGCGTTCCTGATCATGCGCCAGCTCGGCGAGATGATCGTCGAAGAGCCGGTGGCCGGTTCCTTCAGCCACTTCGCCCACAAATACTGGGGCGGCTACGCAGGCTTCCTGGCGGGCTGGAACTACTGGGTGCTCTACGTGCTGGTGGGCATGGCCGAACTGACGGCGGTGGGTAAGTACATCCAGTTCTGGTGGCCGGAGATCCCGACCTGGGTCAGTGCACTGGTGTTCTTTGTCGCGGTGAACCTGATCAACACCCTGAACGTGAAGTTCTTTGGTGAAGCCGAGTTCTGGTTCGCGATCATCAAGGTGGTGGCGATTGTCGGCATGATCGTGCTCGGCTGCTACCTGCTGTTCAGCGGTACCGGCGGCCCGCAAGCCACGGTCAGCAACCTGTGGAGCCACGGCGGGTTCTTCCCGAATGGCGGCATGGGGCTGTTGATGTCCATGGCGTTCATCATGTTCTCGTTCGGTGGCCTGGAGCTGGTCGGCATCACTGCCGCCGAAGCCAGCGAGCCGCGCAAAGTGATCCCGAAAGCGATCAACCAGGTGGTCTACCGGATCCTGATTTTCTACGTGGGTGCCCTGACCGTGCTGCTGTCGCTGTACCCGTGGGACCAACTGCTGCAAACCCTCGGCGCGTCGGGCGATGCCTACAGTGGTAGCCCGTTCGTGCAGATCTTCTCGCTGATCGGCAACGACACCGCCGCACACATCCTCAACTTCGTGGTGCTGACCGCGGCGCTGTCGGTGTACAACAGCGGCGTGTACTGCAACAGCCGCATGCTGTTCGGCCTGGCCGAGCAAGGTGATGCACCGAAATCGCTGATGAAGCTGAACAAACAAGGCGTGCCGATCCGCGCCCTGGCGATTTCAGCGTTGGTGACGATGCTGTGTGTAGTGGTCAACTATGTGGCACCGCAGAGCGCGCTGGAGCTGCTGTTCGCGCTGGTGGTTGCCTCGTTGATGATCAACTGGGCGCTGATCAGCATCACCCACATCAAGTTCCGCAAAGCCATGGGCGAACAAGGCCTGACGCCGTCGTTCAAGACCTTCTGGTTCCCGTTCAGCAACTACCTGTGCCTGGCGTTCATGGTGATGATCATCAGCGTGATGCTGGCGATTCCAGGTATCAGCGAGTCGGTGTATGCGATGCCGGTGTGGGTGGGGATTATCTACATTGCCTACCGTTTGCGGGTGAGAAACGCAAAAGCCGTGACCGCATAAAACCTGTAGGAGCCGGCTTGCCGGCGATAGGCCTCAAGCCTTGCGGTAATTTTGAGGACGCCATCGCCGGCAAGCCGGGCTCCTACAAAAGGCGTGTTTCATCCAATAAAAAGCCCCGGAATTCCGGGGCTTTTTGTTTACAGCGTTGAGCGCACTCGCCACAACTCGGGGAACAACACCGTGTCGAGCATCTTGCGCAAATACCCCACACCTTCCGTGCCGCCCGTGCCGGGCTGGAAGCCGATGATCCGCTCTACCGTCGTCACATGGCGGAAGCGCCATTGGCGGAACGAGTCCTCCAGGTCGATAAACTTCTCGGCCAACTGATACAGGTCCCAGTAGCGGTTCGGATCGCGATACACCTCGCGCCACGCCGCCTCCACCGATTCATCGTGAACCGTCGCCGCCGTCGGGTCGCGCTCGGCACGTTTCGGGTCAATCGCCAGGCCAGCCTTGATCATCAGGTTGATCGCTTCGTCGTACAGCGACGGCGTGGCAATCGCCACTTTCAACTCGTTCAACAGCTCCGGCCGATGGGCGTGAGGCCGCAACAGCGCCGCGCTTTTGTTGCCGAGGATAAATTCGATCTCACGGTACTGGAACGACTGGAACCCCGACGACTGCCCCAGGAACGGACGGATCGACTTGTACTCCGACGGCGTCATCGTCGCCAGCACGGCCCAGGCATGCACCAGTTGATCGAAGATCCGCGACACCCGCGCCAGCATCTTGAACGCCGGCGGCAACTCGCCCAGGCGCACGTGTTCGCGGGCGGCCTTGAGTTCGTGGAGCATCAGTTTCATCCACAGCTCGGACGTCTGGTGCTGGATGATGAAGAGCATTTCGTTGTGGTCCGGCGACAGCGGGTGCTGGGCGCTGAGGACTTTGCCCAGGTCCAGGTAATCGCCGTAGCTCATGGACTCGGAGAAATTCAGTTCGGCGTTATGCCATTCTTCAGGCGGCTGGTAGTCAGCAGAGAAAGGACATTGGCTCATCGCGTGGGCTCCTTGAGCGGGCGGAGAATGGCGCGGACCGGGCTCGCGTCCAGGTTGGCAAACCGCAGCGGCAGTGCGATCAATTCATAGTCGCCCTCCGGTACGTCATCGAGCACGATGCCTTCGAGAATCGCCATGCCATGGCGGGCCACGGCGTTGTGAGAATCCATAGTCTTGGACTGCTGCGGGTCCAGCGAGGGCGTATCGATGCCGATCAAGCGCACCCCCAGACTGGCCAGCAGTTCGATGGTTTGTGGAGCGATGGCGGTGAAATTCGAATCCCATTCAGTCAGCGGCGCTTGTGGATAAGTGCGCAGCAACACACGCTCGGGCAGGTTATCCACACGGCTTTCCAACTGATGCGGCTGCACCAGCGCGCCGCTGTCCAGGCAATGCAGCACCCGGCATGGGCCCATGTACACATCCAGCGACACTTCGCCAATTGGCGCACCGTCCGCGCTGTAATGCAGCGGCGCGTCCACATGGGCGCCGGTGTGCGGAGACAAGGTGATACGCCCGACATTCACCGGACACTCCGGGCCAAACTGCCACACGCGCTCTTCCTGGAACGGCGTATCCCCCGGCCAGGTCGGGGTCGCCGTACTCAAGGGCGGGCTGATATCCCACCACGTTTTTATTGGGTTCATTTGAAGGCTCTCGGCGGTTACTGGGGTGAATGATACGAGGGCCAGCTGCGAATTTTCTTGCGAATTCTGGCGTGAAGCAGGAAATCTTTCGCACTTACTGCGAAGAACGGACGAGAAATCGCACAAATATATCGTCCGGATGCGTCACCGTGCCCTGTGGGAGCCGGGCTTGCCCGCGATGACGGTGGCACTGCTTGCATCCTCATAGCCTGACACTCCGCTATCGCGGGCAAGCCCGGCTCCCACAAGGGTTCGCGGTAATTTCCGGATCATCACACCGCTGCGCTTCTGAGCATCCCGATGTCGAGTTCAGACCACTGACACAACGCCCGAGGCCTTAGGGTGCATCTTTCCATTCCCTGCCTCGGAGACATCATGTCCAAGCCCATCACCGTACTGCGCGACACCCACCCCCTGCCGGTCCTGGACGCCTGCAAATGGGAAAAACTCGAAGGCGATCCGCATACCGTCAATCTCAACGCCTACACCAGCGAAGACGGCAGCAAGATCATGGGCACCTGGATCTGCACCCCGGGCAAGTGGTACGTGGACTACGTGAAGTGGGAATACTGCCACTTCCAGGAAGGCTACTGCATCATCACGCCCGAGGGGTTGGCGCCGATTCACTTGCGAGCTGGGGATATCTTCGTGGTGGAACCGGGGATGAAGGGGACGTGGGAAGTTGTGGAGACAGTGCGTAAGTATTTTGTGTTTGCTTGAGCCGCAAAAACCCGGGAGCCCACTATTAGCAGGCTCCCGGAAACGCTCCTATTTGGGCTTGCGATAGCTGTTGATAATCGCCGAGAAGTCCTTGCCCCCTTCCCCACGCTGGCTCATCGATTGATACAACTGCTGGGCCACAGCGCCCAGAATCACGGGTTGCTTGGCCTGACGCGCCGCTTCGGTGGCCAAGCCCAAATCCTTGAGCATCAGGTCAGCACCAAACCCACCGGTATAACCACGCGACGACGGTGCGGTTTCGATCACGCCCGGCCATGGGTTGTAGGTATCGGAACTCCAGCAACGTCCGGTGGAGCTGTTGATGATGCCGGCCAGCACCTGGGTGTCGATGCCCAGCGCATCGCCCAAGGCCATGGCCTCACTGACGCCGACCATGCTGATCCCCAACAACAAGTTGTTGCAGATCTTCGCGATTTGCCCCGTGCCCACATCACCGCAGTGCACGATGTTGCGGCCCATCTGCGCCAGCACCGGTTGTAGGGTGGCGAACAGTTCCGGGGTAGCGCCGACCATGAAGGTCAGCGTCCCGGCTGCGGCGCCGCCCGTGCCTCCGGAGACGGGGGCGTCGGCTACGGCCACACCTTGTTTGGCCGCCACAGCCGCTACGTCGCGGATGGTCTGCGGGTCAATGGTGCTGCAATCCACCGCCGGTACGCCTTTACCGATGCCGGCAAGTACACCGTCTTCATTCAGCCAGACGCTGCGCACATGGGCGGCGGCGGGCAGCATGGTGATCACCAGTTCAGCACCGGTGGCCGCATCACGCGGCGAATCGCTGATGGTGCCACCCAGCTCGGCCAGTTCCTTGAGCACCGTCTGGTTCAGGTCGAACAGGTTCAGCGCATGGCCGGCCTTGATCAGGTTGCGGGCCATGGGTGCGCCCATGTTGCCCAAGCCGATAAATGCAATCTTCATGGTCGTCTCCCAGAATCAGCGCAGGTTGATGGTGGTGTTGACGCCATCGTTGACCGTGTCGTCATCGAACCAGCGGCTGGTGACGGTCTTGGTCTGGGTGTAGAACTGCACCACTTGCTTGCCATACGGGCCCAGGTCGCCGAGCTTGGAACCGCGCGAGCCGGTGAAGCTGAAGAAAGGGACCGGCACCGGGATAGGAATGTTGATGCCGACCTGGCCTACATCGATCTCGCTCTGGAACTTGCGTGCCGCCGCACCGCTCTGGGTGAACAGGCCGGTACCGTTGCCGAACGGGTTGGCGTTGACCAGGGCGATGGCCTCGTCGAGGGTCGCGACCTCCAGCACCACCAGCACCGGGCCGAAGATTTCCTGGGTGTAGATCTGCATATCGGTGGTCACGCCCGAGAACAGGGTCGGGCCGACAAAGTTGCCTTGCTCGAAGCCCGGCACCTTGATGTCGCGGCCGTCCAGTTCCAGCTTGGCGCCTTCTTTCACGCCGCTCTCGATGAGTTCCAGGATACGTGCCTTGGCGCGCTTGGAAATCACCGGGCCGACATCAGTGCCCGCTTCACTGCCCGCGTTGACCTTGAGCTTTTGCGCCAGCACTTTCAGGTCCGGCAGCCATTGCTTGGACGCGCCCACCAGCACCACCACCGAGGTCGCCATGCAACGTTGGCCCGCCGCACCGAAACCGGCGCCGACCAGAGCATTGAGGGTGTGTTCACGGTTGGCATCCGGCAGCACCACGGCGTGGTTCTTGGCGCCCATCATCGACTGCACACGCTTGCCGTGTTTGCCGGCCAAGTCGTAGACGTGAGTGCCCACTGCGGTCGAGCCCACGAAGGACACGGCCTTGATGTCTTTGTGAGTGCACAGCGCATCCACCACATCCTTGCCGCCGTGCACCACGTTGAGCACGCCAGCCGGCACGCCAGCTTCCAGCGCCAACTCCACCAGCAGCATCGTTGACAGCGGGTCCTGCTCGGACGGTTTGAGAACGAAGGTGTTACCGCAGGCGATGGCCATCGGGAACATCCACAGCGGGATCATCGCCGGGAAGTTGAACGGAGTAATGCCGGCGCACACGCCAATGGGTTGGCGAAGGGTGTAGGTGTCGACGCCACCTGCGACGTTTTCAGCAAACTCGCCCATCTGCAGGGTGCCGATGGAGCAGGCGTGCTCCACCACTTCCAGGCCGCGGAAAATATCGCCCTCAGCATCGGCAATGGTCTTGCCCTGCTCGTTGCTGAGCACCACGGCAATGCGCTTGGAATGTTCGCGGATCAAGGCTTGCAGCTTGAGCATGATGCGCATGCGCGCGCCGATCGGCGTCAGCTTCCAGGTCTGGAAGGCGCGGTGGGCAGCGTCGATGGCAGCGTTGACTTCATCGGCAGTAGCGAACGGGACTTTGGCCAGCACCTCTTGGGTGGCCGGGTTGACGATGTCTTGCCACTCGGTGGTCTTGGACTCGACCCACTCGCCGTTGATCAGCAACTTGACCTGTTGCACGGAAATATCGGCAGATGCGTTCATGTGGTCTCCAATCTTATATTTATGCAGAGACAAGGCGCGTAACCGCCTTGGGAAATGAGGCGTTCGGACTGTTTTTGGAGTATAGATGTGCAAATCTCTAATAAGAACGCACATAAAAGCCGGACCAATATGCAAAAAAACATCACGTCGCTGGGCTCCCTGAACTGGGATGACCTGAAGTTTTTCCTCGAAGTGGCCCGCACCCGCAAGGCCAGCGTGGCCGCCAAGCGCCTGGCGGTGGACTACACCACCGTGTCGCGGCGCATCAGTTCACTGGAAGTGTCCCTCGGCACCCTGCTGTTCGAAAAATCCCGGACCAACGGTTTCGTGCTCACCACCGAGGGCCAGCGTTTGCTGGGCTACGCCGAGTCCATCGAAAGCACCCTGCACATGGCCTGCGAGCAAGTCTCCGGCTCCGGCGTGGCGCTGTCGGGCCATGTGCGCATGGGCTGCACCGAAGGGTTCGGGAGCTTCTTCGTCACCCCGCAGTTGAGCCACTTCGTCGACACCTACCCGGCCATCTCAGTGGACATCCTGCCCCTGCCCCACTTCATCAGCCTGTCCAAGCGCGAAGCCGACATCGTCATCGCCCTGGAACGGCCGGAACATGGGCCGTATGTGTGTTGCAAACTGTGCGACTACAAATTGCAGCTGTACGCGACCCAGGAATACCTCGACCAGCACCCACCGATCCGCAAACCGGCGGATTTGGCCGAGCATCCGTTTATCAGCTATGTGGATGACTTGGCGTTCAGCTCGGAGTTGCTGTATCTGGCCAACGTGGTGCCCGGCGCCAGCGCCAGCCTGCGCAGTACCAGCGTGATCGCGCAGTACGTGGCGGCGCAGCAGGGTCGGTCGATGGCGATATTGCCGTGTTTTTTGGCGGCGCAGGATCCACGGTTGTTACCGGTGCTGGGGGAGCAGATTTCCATCACTCGCCAGTTCTGGATGTATTGCCGGGAGGATTTGCGGAAGTTGAAGCGGATTACGTTGTTGTGGGACTACATCAGGGAAGTGACGGAGCAGAATCAGGGGTTGTTGATGGGGGAGACACGGGAGATCAGGTTTGCGGATTAAAGGGCCATCAACGATGATTCGCTTTAATTTGCAGGACGTTTCCTAGAGACTCTCTACCCCATTGCGCCTTACCGTTTGGGTCACTAGCCTCCTGACTTCGCTGCTCATCAGCGATCGGGTTTAGCGACTCGGATTAGTTGGGATGTGATGCCAAAGTATTGCCAGGCTTTTTACCTGTCTCTACCATTTTATGGCGGCTGTACGCGGGAGGCCTTCGGGTCTGCCGGGTTCCCAAATTTACCGGTTCGCTAACCCGTGTACAGCTGCCACCTCTTCATGTTTAGCGACATGCCGTGGTGACCCCTACTGCAAATTTGGGAAACATCATGTCAAAAATCGTCCCCGATCCACCGCTCTCCTCCATCACCACCCTCGGCGTCGTCACCTTCGGCAACTACGGCGAAAACCAAAAACCGCTGTTCCGCGTCAACGCTGGCATGCCGATTGAGGAAGCTTTAGACCACGCCTCCACTCTGCTCTTCTACTCCAAGAAACTCGCGATGGAAGCCGCCATGGATGTGCGCGGCGAACAATACGCGTGGGCCGCGCATTACCTGTGTGAGATGGGTAAGGCCGTGGTCGATGACCTGACGCAAGCGATGACGCCAAGTCGTTAAGCGAACACCGTTCGCATGCGGGAGGAGCCCTGCTCCTCCCAACATTTAAACGGCGGTGGTCCCGGCTATTTGTGGATACCGAGCCCGAACTTCGCGCAGGAACTCACCCGCACGGGTCTTGAGCCATTCAATCAGACGCGCAATATCCGGCTCTGACTGCCGCCCATTTCGACAAATGATGTAGTAGGCCGCTGGGGACATCATCACGGGGCTTTTCAACGCAACCAATGCACCGTTTTCCAATTGGTCATACACCAACGCAGTCCTGCCCAGCGCAATCCCTGTGCCCTTTACCGCCAGACTGATCGCCAGGCTCGAATCCGGAAAGCGCGGCCCATGGTGATAAGGCGGCGTCGGCAGGCCCTGAAACGCAAACCAGCTTTCCCACCCCGGACACACCTGATCGTCCACCCTATGAATCAGCGGGTATTGGGCGACATCCTCCGGCGCAATATCCCCCTTCGGCCTGAGAAATTCCGGCGAGCAAACGGGGAACACCGCGTCACGCATCAGCAGTTCAACATGATGATCCGGGTAATCGCCATACCCCATCACCACCGCGACATCGTATTGATGCGCTTCCAGACTGGTGCTGTTGATGTCGGCGCTGGTCAACACCAGATCAAGGTTGAACGAAGCCTCAGTGTGAGAGCCGTGCATCCTGGGGATCAGCCATGTCGAACAGAGCGAGGACGTGCATGAGAGGTACAGCGGTCGGGACTTTGCGGGGTTGAGTGAATGCAAGACCCCATCCAGCGCCTTGAAAAATCCGTCGGTGACCGGCAACAAAGCCTGCCCTGCTGACGTCAGCTTGACGCCGCGCGAATGCCGCTCAAACAACTGCACGCCCCACCATTCCTCCAGGCCTGCAATTTGATGGCTGATGGCACTGGCGGTGAGGTTAAGCTGCGACGCCGCACGCGCAAAGCTACCGGTTTGCGCGGCGCTGACGAACGCTTGAAGCATCGGAGTGGGAGGCGGACGCTGGGCCATCAGGTGCTCACTTTGATCAAGATGATCCCGCAAACAATGACGAATGCCGACAGCATCCGTCGCCAACCGAACCGTTCGTGAAAGAACAGCGCGGCAATAATGGCGCCGATAATAACACTGGTTTCCCGCAGCGCTGAGACCTTGGCCACCGCGTCCAGCGACAACGCAAACAACACCAATCCGTAAGACGCCAGGTAAAAAACACCGCCCAACAGGCCGACTCGCCAATGCCCACGTATCGCACGCATCAAGGCCAAACGCTCCCTGGAAAACGCCAGCACCGGGATCGGAATGCTCTGGAATACCGTCAGGTAGATGATGTATTGCAACACCGTTTCACTGGCTCTCACGCCTTTGGCGTCCACCACCGTGTAAGCCGCGATAAACGCCCCGGCACACACTGCCATCAAAATCGGCTTGAACATTTGCGCCGTCATCCTGCGCACAAAGGTCAGGCTGATGATGCCCACACAAATCAACACCACACCCGCCAGCGCCTCGCGTGACAACTGCTCATGCAACAGAAAGTAGGAAAACAACGCGACCAGTACCGGCGGTATCCCACGCATCACCGGGTACACCTGCCCGAAATCTCCCGTTTCGTAGGCTTTGATCAGAAATAGCCGATAGGCCGTATTGAGTCCCACGGAGACGAGGATGTAGCCCCACACCTCCAGGCTCGGCACGCTGACAAACGGCAACGCCAACAGGCATATCACCAGCGCGGTGCCATCCACCATGGCCAAGGTCATGAAGCGACTGCTGCCGGCGCGGACGACAGCGTTCCAAGTGGCGTGCATGAAGGCTGAGATCAAGACCAGCGTGATCGCGATATCGGAGTTGTCCATGGGGCTCGGCTTATGGCGGATAGTAGAGGATGTACGCTATGGGCATCGAGGTATCATTGTTTACGCAACCACATCCGTAGCATGTAGCGATTTAGATCGCTCAAAGACTCAGCATCATCTATCACACAACGTGGCGTATTCCTGTCAATGAAGTGCGTGCGAGTATGAAGAAACTTATTATCGGCCGAAATAAGTACCTGCCCTGGTTCCAGCAACACTCGCTGCTGAACGGATGACTGATCGAGAACAGTATCCAGAAAGTCCAGCGCTTGACATTGAGCCACCGTTAACGGTACTCCCGCCTTGATATGGGCGGATTCAATGTAGACCCGAAAGTATCTGATCAGCGGAATGCCTTCATTGGAAAAACTCAGAATGGGCGCCTTGAAAAGCTGCTCTTCATCTGACATACCGCGGTTTTCAAAAAAGAAGTTGCATTTAAGCTCTTCCAATATTTCTGGAAACGCCATCAGCTCCGCGTATACCGCGCTTGCATCAATCAGGATGCTCTCGCCGCCCAAAAGCGCTTGCTGTCCGCAAGCCAGGATCAAGTAATCGATAGGTAGCGGATCGCTCACTCCATCGTTGTGTACGTACGCACCTTGACGGGTTTGATGGTATCTCGCCCCCTCCTCAATACTCTTACCGCCTCTGTCATAAACCTCAATCACCTTGTGACCCAGATGATTCTGTACCATGGGTACGCCGAGTAGCGAACCAAATGTCCATATCAGTGATTTAAAGGTCTCAAGTTTCTCGACCTTAAAACCATCAAGAATCAAGACATGGCATTCATGGTCGATCATGGTTCGGATTCTATCTAGCTCCTCACTCAAGACGGATGATTGTAGAGAATTGATGTAGGCAGTCTTGGTATCGAACCGAGCCCCCTGACTTTCAGTTTTCAGCAACTCTCTTGCGCTCAAAAGTTCATCGAAGGCGAATTTTGAAAGTTTAACTTTTGAAACTGCTTGCCGGAAATCACTGACGTTCATGTTCATCGCAATCCTTTACGGTGCTTAGTTGGAGCGTTCATTTAACTAAGCCCACCATTTGCGAGAAAGCGAAACCTCGTCAGCCTAGCCATCAAAATTCGTCATGGCAGAGCTTTCCTACGGAGAAATTACTTAGCAAACGCTGTTTCATGCACACCGCAAAACCAACTGTGGAAGCTGGCTTGCCGGCGATGACTGTGTGTCAGCCAGTACATCCGGTACTGAGACACCGCTATCGCCGGCAAGCCAGCTCCCACAGTTGATTGGGTTTCAAATTGTGATTGGCGGGACGGGTTCAGTCCGCAATCACCACAATCGACACCCGCCGATTCTCCGTGCGCCCCGCCACCGTGGTATTCGGCGCCACCGGCTCGCTGCTACCCAGCCCGCGCAGTTGAATGTTCTCTTCCTTCATACCCACACCGGTCAACACCGCCGCCACGCTTTTTGCGCGGCGCAGGGACAGTTGCTGGTTGTAGGTTTCCTTGCCCGACGCATCGGTGTGACCGTCGACGCGTACGCGTTCGATGCCAACGCTCAGCAAGGCCTTGCCGATGCGCTGGACGATGTCGGTGCTGGGTTGGTTGAGGGTTTCGACATCGCTGCCGAACAGCACTTTGCCGGACAGGCCGAATGCCCAACCGTCGTCGGTCAGCTCAAAACCTTGTTGTTTGAGAACGGCCACTTGCTCCGCGGTCAGGCCTTTGGGGGGCGGCGTCTGGCAGCCGCCGAGGGCGAGCAGTGCTACCAGCAGGGTGATTAACATGAAACGTGCGGTCGTGAACAAGGGGTCAACTCCTGTGTTGAACGTTGACGACGGGGTTATCCGACTCCGCCGTTTGCTGGCCGCCCGAGGATAAACGCTTGGCCTGATACATCGCCGCGTCGGCGGCGTTGAGCAAGGTGCCAGGGGTGGCGCCATGCTCGGGGTAGATCGCAATGCCGATACTGAGGGAGGTCAATACCTGGGTGTTGCCGGGCACGGGGATGGGCAGGTCCATGCTGGCGATGATCTTTTCGGCAATACGCTCGGCGTCTTGCGCCTTGTGCAACGGCGCCAGCAGGATGGCGAACTCATCGCCGCCCAGGCGTGCCACCAGGTCATCTTCACGCAATTGCGCACGCACGCGCTCGGCGACGGCGACGAGGACGGCGTCGCCGGCGGCGTGGCCAAAGCTGTCGTTGATCTCTTTGAAACGATCACTGTCGAGGTATAGCACCGCCACCTGTTCTTTGGCCTTGGCTGCGCTGCGCAGGGCGCGGATCAAACGGCCTTCGAAGAACGCACGATTGGGCAGGCCGGTCAGGCTGTCGTGGTTGGCCTGGTGGGCGAGGGATTCGTTCTCGCTTTGCAGGTGGCTTTGCCAGGCTTCCATTTCGCCGAGCAAGGCATTGAAGTCACTGCCCAGGTTGTCGAGTTCGGCGATACGCGCCGGCGGCACGCGGCGGTCGAAGTCGCGCTCGCTGCGGGCGGCGTGGGCCACGGCGGCAAGGCTTTGCAGCGGGCCGGTAATGCCGCGCAACAGGCGTCGCGCCAGGTGTAGGGCAATCCACGCGCTAAGCGCGGTGCAGATGAGGATCCCGGCCAGGCCGCTGAGCAGGAAGCGCAGCAGGCTACCGCCGTGGCCGGTGAGATGAATGCTGCCGACGGCTTTGCCTTGATGCAGGATCGGCTGGCTGATGGGTTGTTCGAGCAGGGTATGCGCCAACTCCAACTCGACCCGCGAGAGCATGCCGGTTTCCGGGCGTATCCACTTCGCCAACAGCTTGCCATTGACATCGAATACTTCGGCCTCAGCCACTTCTTCGGTGGAGGCGATCAGGCTGAGGGCTTCAGTGGCCGCCGCACTGTCGTTGAACACCACCGCCGCTTCCACCGTGTAGTTGATAGAACGTGCGATCAGGTGCAGGTTGTGCTCGGCATAGACCCGCAGCGCCAGTACGCCGAGCAGGGTCAGTGAGACGCTCGCCAGCGCCACCGCCACCAGCGCCAGGATCATGTGCCCCCGGCCGATGACGGAACGCAGGGTCGGCCGCGCTTTGACGGCTTTCATGACGCCGGCGCTCGGCGACGGGACAACTGCAGCACGCTGGGATGAATGCGCACGCCGCTGCGGGCGACGGAGTCGAGGTTGACCTCAAACGACACCTGCTCATCGCTCACGCGCAGGCAGAACAGACTGCCCACGGTGCATTGGTCGCCGCCTTCGCTGATGCTCAATACCGGATGGCCGATCAACGACGTGAACAGCTGGCTGCGCTCATCAGCACTGAGCTTGCCGATGTACACCGCGTCGCACGCATTGACGATATCGGGATGGCTGGCCAGCAGGCGCTGCACCACCACTGGGCGACCGGTGGCCTGGGTGGTGCCTTTGATCAGGTCGTCGGTGTATTGAGTCGGGCCGACGATGCACAGGCGCAATTGCGCAGGTTCTACCGGCCAGCGCGCATAACTGAGGATACCGAGTACCACTTGGGTGACGGCCTGCGCGCGATGGGCGGCAAGGCTCGCAGGGTCGGACGCCTGGGCGAAGGTGTGTGGCGCGACCACGCACAGGACCGCCACCAGCAGCATGCGTCTCCAGCTCAAACTGCGCTCTGTGGGCGAGACAGCCACGTTCATGCAGCGATTCTCTCAGGTGTTTTTTAGATGATGCCGCAACGATAGCACAGCGGCGGAAAACCCCGCGAAGAGTAGGTCTTCGCAGGGGGCGCTATTTTTCCAGAAAAATCAGGCGACTGAACCAGAAATCTGACATGACCTAGCAGTCAGTTATTTTCGGATTCGTGACCCAACTCCAGCATCAACCCACTCAAACGCTTGACCTTGCGCCTGACGGCTTCTTCAAACACGCCGCCACGGGGCTCGATCAGGCTGAACCAGCGCTTGGCCCTTGTGATGCCGGTGTAGATCAGCTCCTTGGTCAGCACCGGGTTCAACGCATCCGGCAGGATCAGCGCGGTATGGGTGAATTCCGAGCCCTGGGATTTATGCACGGTCATGGCGTACACGGTTTCTACATCGTTCAGACGGCTGGGCAGCACAAATCGCACACCGCCCTGACCGTCATTGCGTGGGAAGGCCACGCGCAGCATCTGGGGGCCGCCGTCGCTTTCGGGCAGTTTCAGCGCGATGCCGATGTCACCGTTCATCAGGCCCAGGCCGTAATCGTTACGGGTCATCAGCACCGGGCGGCCTTCGTACCATTGCTCGTCGCCTTCGATCAACCGCACCTTGCGCAGGGCGGCGGTGATGCGCAGGTTCAGGCCTTCCACGCCCCAGGGGCCTTTGCGTACCGCGCAGAGCAGTTGGAAAGCGTCGAAGGCTTGCAGCAGTTGTTGCGCCCAGTGGGTCCAGGCTTGGCTTTCACGGGGCGTATCCGGCGACGGACGGGCGCTTTGCAACAGGTTGAGGTAATAGCGATAGCCCTCGGCACCCTCACCCTGCCCGTCCAGCACCAAGCGTTCCAGGGCGTGATCATGTTCGCCCTTGAGGCTGACGCAAAACAGATCAGCGTGACTCCGCGCGGCCAGCAGTTTGCGGGCTTCCTCTGCGTTTTGCTGGTTGACCCAACGCGCCAGTTGGCCGATGCCGCTGCCTTCGCCGAAACGTCGCGAGTAACGCAGCATCACCACCTGCTGGGCCAAGGGATGGCTGGCGTCGAGGTCTTCCTGCAGGCCGCTGGCGCTGAGGTCTTCACCGCTGACGGCTTGCAGCCATTGGCGGGTCTCGGCGCTGTAGAAACCGGCTTCGGCGTCGCGACACAAGTCACCGAGGACGGCGCCCGCCTCCACCGATGCGAGTTGGTCCTTGTCGCCCAGCAGTACCAGGCGCGCATGGGGTGGTAAGGCGTCGAGCAGGTTAGCCATCATTTCCAGGTCGATCATCGAGGCTTCGTCCACCACCAGCACATCCAGGGGCAGCGGATTGCCGAGGTGATGACGAAAATGTCGCGTGCCTGGGCGACTACCCAGCAAGCGGTGAACGGTGGTGACCTGGGTCGGGATTTTTTCCTTCACGCTGTCCGGCACTTTCAGTGACAGCACTTGTTGGCTGATGGACTCGGTGAGGCGTGCGGCGGCCTTACCGGTGGGCGCGGCCAGGCGAATGCGCAATGGACTGCCGGACTCCACAGCCGGCGCCTGCAACAGCGCGAGCAAGCGCACCACGGTGGTGGTTTTGCCAGTGCCAGGGCCGCCGGTGACGATGCTGAATGCGCCGCGTGTAGCCAGGGCGCAGGCGAGCTTTTGCCAGTCGATCACGCCGTCAGGCGGCGGTTGATCGAAGAGGCTGTTGAGGCGCTGCGGCAAATCGACGGCCACGTTTTCCTGAGTGGCAAGACGCAGGCGCAAGGCGCTGTCGATGCGCCGTTCGTAAGTCCAATAGCGGCGCAGGTACAGGCGCTTGCCGGACAGGACCAAAGGCCGACTCTGCGCGGATTCGCTGCCATCGACCGCCAGCGCGACCAGATGACTGGCGGCCAGTGCATGGCACCAGTGGGCGCCGTCCAGGCCTTCCAGTAACTGCGACGGCAGCAACATGGCGCCGGTTTGCAGGTCGCCTTCAGGCGGCAACGACAGCGCAAAGTCCGGCGCCTTGAGGGTTTCGAACAGGTCGAGGCAGACGTGACCATGGCCCAGTTGATGGCTGGTCAGCGCGGCAGCCAGCAGCACCAACGGGTCGGCCTGTGGATCGAGTTCGTGCAGGAAGCCGACGAAGGCTTTGTCTAGAGCACGCAACCAGCCACGGTCGACCCAACGCTCCAGCAATTGCACCAGGTCGGCGGCGCGGCTGAGGGGCGTCAGCTCCTCCAGCGGTAACGGCGACAGGCTCATAACAACACTCCTTGTTCCCAGGCAGGCTCAACCTTGGGCGGGATGGGCTTGCCCTGGAACAGCAGGTCCAGGCCTTCGATCAGTTCCCGCGGCGGTCGGGTGAAATACGCACCCTGGCTCGCGGACTGCGTGCCCCGTAGGAAAATGTACAGCGCACCGCCGACATGGCGGTCGTAGTCGTAGTCCGGCAGGCGCGCCTTGAGTTGGCGGTGCAGGGCCAGCAGGTAAAGCACGTATTGCAGGTCGTACCGATGATCGAGGATCGACTGTTCCATGGCATCCAAGGTGTAGGCCGAATCGTCGGGGCCAAGCCAGTTGGATTTGTAGTCGGCCACGTAATAGCGGCCGTCATGTTCGAAGGTCAAATCGATGAAGCCCTTGAACATGCCGTTGAGCAGCACAGGCTCGGCGGCGACGCGGGAAACGCCGTTGTGGGTGTATTGGCACACCAGCTTGTCGAGGGCGAGTACGTCGACCTTGTGGCTGGCAAACCAGAACTCCATCTCGATCTGGTACTGCTGCAAAGCGCTGAGGGAGACGTGGCCGTTGTCCACAGGCAGTGGCGTTTGCAGCAGGTGGCCGAGCCAACTGCTGAGGGTGATGATCCAACCTTCCCAGTTGCGCCGGTTGCAGCGGGCACCCACGGCCTTTTCGATGGCCTCGGGCGTAACGCTGAAACCCTCCTCCCCAGCCCATTCCAGCAGGCCGTGCAGGAAGGTCCCTGGGTTAGGGCCACGAGGGAAACGATGAATATCGCCGCCGGATGCCGCCACTTCGCGGGGTGCGTCGGGGTCGAGGCGTTCGTCATCGAACAGTTTCTGGGCCTGCGGGCTTTCCGGTGCTTCGAGCGTGGCAGCGCTCATGCTGTCGCCAATGCGCAAGGCGCTGTAGGAGGCTATCCACCAGTTTTCTGCAGCCTTGCGCTTGGGCAGCAAGGGCGCTCGCAGTGTGGCTTCGTTGCGCGGAGGGTGGAAAAGGATGTCTTGCGCTTCGGGCACCTGGACGTAGTTGATTGCGGTGCAACCTTCTTGAAGGTCCAGGAGCCAGCGCGCCAAGCCGGCGGATTCACCCAACGAGGCGCCTGCACCGAGCAAATAGCCCAGCGCCGACAGGTGCAGCACGGAGCTGTTGCTGTTGCCGCGTCTGAGGTCGGCGATTCCGAGCCAGCACGCATGCTTGGCACGGGTCAGGGCTACGTAGAACAGGCGCAGGTCTTCGGCCAGGCGCTCATTGTCGGCTTGGACGATCAGCTCAGGCGTAGGGCGCAGGCTGACTTGAGATTTGCCGTTTTCATCGTGGTAGTGCAGCGGTAAGCGGCTGCCATCCACGGGTTTGGCTGAGCAGATGAAGGGCAGGAAAACCAGGTCGTATTCCAGGCCTTTGGATTTGTGGATAGTCACGACCTTGACCAGTTGCTCATCACTTTCCAGGCGCAGGATTTGTTCTTCACCCGCCTGCCCCGAGAGCGCCAGATGCTCGGCCAGATGGCGGATCAGCGCCTGTTCGCCATCCAGTTCAGAGGCAGCCTGTTGCAGCAGTTCGCTGAGGTGCAGCAGGTTAGTCAGCACACGCTCACCGTCACTGCGCGCGATCAGGGTTTGCGGCAGTTTGAAGTCGTGTAGCAGACGACGCAGCATCGGCAACACGCCTTGGGTACGCCAGATCGCACGGTAGCCACGGAACTGCATGACTCGGCTTTCCCACGCCAGTTCATCCCGGTTCAGACGCTCCAGCTCCGGCAGTGACAGGTTCAGGGTGACGCAGGCCAGTGCGGCGCGCAGCGGGCGCTCGACATCCGGCTCGGCGCAAGCCTTGAGCCAGGCCAGCAGGTCGTGGGCTTCCTGGGCGGCGAAGACCGAGTCCTTGTCGGACAGATAGACGCTGCGCACGCCACGGCCGGCCAACTCGGCGCGCACGGCCTGGGCCTCTTTGCCGTCGCGCACGAGGATGGCGATGTCTGACGGGCGCACGCCGTTGAAGCTGCCGTCCGGTTGTAGGAAGCCTGCGCTGCCTTGCTGCCCGCCGTTGAGCAATTCAACGATGTGCGTGGCACAGGCCGCCGCAAGCTGCTGACGATACAGCACGTTGGAAACCGGCTGGTCAGTAGGCAAGTGCCAGAGGTTCAAGGCTGGCAGCGTTTGGCCATTTACCTGCAATTGTTCTTTACGTCCTTGGGACAGTACCGAGTGGAACGGCACCGGGTTTTCACCATTGGGCTCGCGGAACAGGAACGCGCCGCGACCGGTTTCCGCACGCTGGAACACGTGGTTCACCGCGTCGACCATCGCGTGGCTGGAGCGGAAGTTGGTGCCCAAGGTGTGGTGACGACCGGTGGTGGACTGACGGGCGCGCAGGTAAGTGTAGATATCGGCGCCGCGGAAGGCGTAGATCGCTTGCTTGGGGTCGCCGATCAGGAACAGGCCACTGTCGAGGTGGTTTTCTTCGATGCGATAGATGCTGTCGAAGATGGCGTATTGCACCGGGTCGGTGTCCTGGAACTCGTCGATCAAGGCCACCGGAAATTGCTCGCGAATCACGCTGGCCAGGCGTTCGCCGCCGTCAGCGTGCAGCGCGGCGTTGAGGCGGATGAGCATGTCGTCGAAGCCCATTTCGGCGCGACGGCGTTTTTCTTCTTCAAAGCGTTTGCCGACCCAGCCGGCCGCGTGTTGCAACACGGCGGCGTCGGGGGTTGGCAGCGCATCAAGCGCCGCCTTGAGGCCGGCCATGGCGTCGATACCGGGATGCTGCGGTGGCTCACCTTTCCAGGCTTCGGCCATGCCGTCGGGTGTCAGGCGCGTGAAACCGGTGCCGATGTCGAGTTGTTCGAGGGTTTCGTCAGCAGCCCAGGCGCTGATCTTTTCGAACCAGGGCTCGAAGTAGCGCGCCTGCATCTTGCGCCCGTCGACGGCTTTGGCGGCTACGGCTTGCAGGCAGATGTCGCGCAGCTCGGCGGCCCATTGTTGCCAAGGCATCTTGAGGGTTGTCAGCGCTTCTCGACGCTCGTGCAGGCAGGCCGTGATCAGTTCTGCGGGCTCGCGGGTTTCATCCGTCGGCCGTTCGCTGCCGAACAAAGCGCGCACTCGCGGCATCAACGCGGCGGGGCCACTCCAGTTGTTGCGCACCCAATTGAGCGCATCGTCGTGCATCGGGTAGCAGAACAGTCGCCAGTAATCGCGCAATACTTCGCCGAGCAAGTCGCTGTGATCGGTTTCCAGGGTCTGGGTGAACAGGCTGCCACTGTCGAAGGCATGTTCGCGCAGCATGCGCTGGCACCAACTGTGGATGGTCGAGACGGCGGCTTCATCCATCCATTGGGCGGCAATGTCCAGGCGATTGGCGCAGGCGGGCCATTGTTCGGCTAGGTAATCGGCGCGCAGATCGGCGATCAGGGCGTCTGGCTGTTCAATCTCTTCACGAAAAAACCGCGCGGCTTCGGCCAGGCGGATGCGGATGCGTTCGCGCAGTTCTTTGGTGGCGGCATCGGTGAAAGTCACTACCAGGATTTGCGGTGGCAGCAGTTCGCGGCCAAAGCCTGATTCATCGCCTCCATGGCCGAGGACCAGGCGCAGGTAGAGGGCGGAGATGGTGAAGGTCTTGCCGGTGCCAGCGCTGGCTTCAATCAGCTGGCTGCCTTTGAGCGGGAAGGCCAGGGCCAAGGGTTTGCTGGTCATGCGCCGGCCTCCTCGCCAGTGAGTGATCGCCATGGGGCGTTGAGCAGCGGGCGATACAGGGTTTCGCACCAACCTTCGAATTCTTCGCTGGCAATCAGCGTGGCGTAGTCGGGGAATTGCCGGGTAAGCGCCGGAGTTTCGCGGCGCTCACCATCGGTGGTCAGGCCATCGCCTTCGTAAGCTTTGCTGGCGGCCGCCCGGGCCTTGGCAGGATCGGTTTGGCTAAGCCAAGCGAAAGCGGTTTTGACGGCGACGGGCAGCGGCTGGCTCATCCCGGTATGCCAGGCCAGCAATAGGTTACCGAGTAGTTCCTGGGCATTGGTTTTATCCAGCGGCGGCAGCAACAGGGTGTCATCGCTGGCCACCAAGCCGGTGCTCAATGGCAGACCGCAGGCGCAGGCAACCACATGATTGACCCAGGGGCGAATCAGGCGATGCCACTTGCGGGTCTTGATCGAGCCTATGCTGTTAGGGATGGTGGTGACGCTGAGCAACCCGCCATCGCTGCGTCGATGCAGACCACTGATCCAGCCTTCCAACTGAACGCCATTATGCTCAAAAATGACCGGTTCGGCACCGGTGTGCGGGGTGGGCCAGAGGGCGAGTAATTGCTGATAGCGTCGCAACAGATCGGGTAACGGTTCGATCAGTTCGTTGCGTAGGCATTCGCCGAAACCGACCATCGGCAACAGGCCACTCCCCTGCAGGCGCAGGGCCTGGGCGTTCAGTGCCTGGTCGAGATGATCAGGCTGGGTGAGTGCGGCGCTCAGTAGGCTGTCGCTCAGGCTGTAGCGTTGCAGGGCATCGAGGACGAAGGGTTCTTCGTCGGCCAGTGGTACTTCGGCGGCTTCGAAGAACACTTTCAGGCGTTGGCTGAAGAAATGTTTGACCGGGTTGCGCAGGAAGTCTTGAAGCTGACCGAGGCTCAGGGGTTCGTCCTGTTGATGCGAGCTGAGTTCCTCTTCTTTTTGCATGGCATCCGGCGTTTCGTGCAGTAATTGCCACTCACGGGCGTAGCTGAACAGCGCGTCGCCCTCATGGAAGTAGCGGGCGCTGAAAGGTTGCAGTGGGTGCTCTTGCGTCATGGCTTCGATAAGCGATGCGTTGCTGTTGGCGTGGTGCCAGCCGCTGGCGAGATGGTCGCGTAGTTGGCCTATCAATACCGAGGCCGGGCGGTCGCTGTTGTCGCGGATGCTACGACCTACCCAACTGATGTACAGCTGGTCGCGGGCTGAAAGCAGCGCTTCGAGCAGCAGGTAGCGGTCGTCCTCGCGGCGCGAACGGTCGCCGGGGCGGTAGTCGCTGCCCATCAAGTCGAAGTCCAGCGGGGGGTGCGCGCGCGGGTAATCGCCATCGTTCATGCCGAGCAGGCAAACGAGCTTGAATGGGATCGCTCGCATAGGCATCAAAGTACAGAAATTGACAGCCCCGGCGAGGAAACGTTGGGACAGGCGACCTTGATCCAGACCCGCGAGCCAGGCTTCGCGGACTACGGTGAGAGGTAACTCGTCCTGCAGGCCGACAGATTCGCAGGTTTCCAGCCAGGTTTCCCTGAGTTGTTCAAGTTGGCCCAGCAGGTAGTCATCGTGTTCGCTGCTGGGTAGGAAGAACAGTTGCATCAGGCGTTGCAGACGACCGCCCCACTCCGTCGGAGAAGCCGGTAGCGACAATGCTTGATGCGCGTCGTTAAGTGCGTCGAGCAAAGCGACCAGAGGACCAATGAGCGCTGCGTCGAGGCCACCGATTTCATCGTAGGGCTCGATACCCTCACACGCTGCGCCGGTGCCTACGGCGTAACCGAGCAACATGCGCCGCAGGCCGAAACGCCAGCTGTTTTGTTCCAACTCCTTTGGCAGGCCCAGGCCGGCACGTTGTTCGGCGTTGAGCCCCCAGCGGATGCCGGCACCTTCTATCCAGCGATGCAGCGTAGGCAGGTCGCGCTCCTTGATGGCGAAGCGTTCGCGCAGGGCCGGAACGTCGAGCAGGTCGAGGATCTCGCTGACGGGGAAGCGGCTGTCGGGCAGTTTCAGCAGGTGTTCGACGGCGATAAGCAGCGGGTCGCGGCCGCGTTGGCCTTGGTCGGTCAGGGTGAACGGGATGAAGCGTGGGTCATTGCGTTCGAGTTGGCCAAACACGGCGCGAATGTGCGGCGCGTAGCTGTCGACATCCGGAACCATGACGATGACATCTCGCGGACGCAGCGAGGGGTCGGCACTGAAGCGTTGGAGCAGTTGGTCGTGGAGGATTTCCACTTCGCGCTGGGCGCTGTGGGCAATGTGGAAGCGGATTGAGGTATCGTGATCCAGATCAACGGCAGGCCATAGCTCGCGGGTTTCGTTGAGTGGACGCAGTTCCAGGATGTCGTCCTGGAGCTGATTGAGCAGTGTGGTGGGCTCACTGTCGCTGAACAGGTCAATGCGACCATCGCGGAATGCAGCGCGATAGCTGTTGGGGTCGTCGTAGCTGTCCAGCAGGCTGATGTAGTCACGGCCTTGCTTGCCCCAGGCGGCCAGTAGCGGGTGGGCGTGCTGGTGCAGGGTTTGTGGGTCGATGGTGACCGGCATGCCGGCTTTACGCGCTTGGCGTTTATATTCGTTACGCAGCAGGTCTTTGTCGGCGACGATGTCAGACCAATGGTGACGGCAGGGGTTGTGCACGCAGAGCAGGACTTGGCTGAATCGCGCGAGGCCGGCGAGGGCCTCAAGGGCCTGGGCGGGCAACGAGGAGATGCCAAAAACTATGACTCGGGATGGCAGGCCCTCGGGTGCTGTTTCCATTGTATTGATGCGCTCGATAAAGCGTTGGTGAACGCCGGCGCGGCTTTCGGCCATGCCTTCTTCACCGACATCCAGCAACAGTGCGCGCCATAGTTCGGCTTGCCAGCAGTTGGCTGGGTTGAGCGGTTTTGATTCGCCTCGACCGTTGCGCAGTTGGTGGCGGCCGGCAGCCCAGTCTTCGAGCCAATCGGCGCGGTAGACCTGATATTGGTCGAACAAGTCAGCCAGGCGCTCGGCGAGTTGGTAGCGTTTGCGCAAATCGGTGTCGTGGGTGAGAAAACGCTGCAGCGGTTCGAAGTGCGGCTGATCGATAAGCTCCGGGAGCAGTCGCATAAGGCGCCAGGTCAGCGGGGCTTTGTCGAGCAGGGACTTGGGCGGAATTTCATCTTTGCCCAAGACCATACGATAGAGCTGCCACATGAAGCTGCCAGGCAGTTGAACATCGATTGCTGCGGCTATTCCGCAGCCGCCCATGTCGTCTTCTTCCGGATCTTCAGCCAGGGCCAGCTTGAGCCATTGGGCGATGCCGTTGCTTTGTACCAGGGCAATTTCGTTTTCCAGGGGCGCCAGGGGATAGCGGCGCATCCAACTGACCACCAGGCTGCGCAGTTCGTCCAAGCGGTTGCCGTGAACCACCATGAATCCAGGGCTGAGGGACGTCGCATCCGGCATAACGGCTTCCTTGGGAAAAGCAAAAATCGAGGGTGCGACTTTAGCACTGTGGGCAGTTGTTGGAGGAATTGGGATGTTAGCTGTCTTTTCGACCGCCCAAAACAAAACCCCATCTGCTTTCGCAAATGGGGTTTCGGAATTTAATCTTGACGATGACCTACTCTCACATGGGGAAACCCCACACTACCATCGGCGATGCATCG
>NZ_JAFCVS010000011.1:0-80612 GCF_049897165.1 Pseudomonas sp. TWR1-1-4
GGCAGTGGTCGCAGCCATGGCGGCGATTTCCGGTTCGAGGATGCGCCGCACCCCGGCCAGGGTGTTGAAGAACTCGCTGTGCGGCGTGGATTGCATCAACCAGGACAGCACGTCCGGGTACGCCCCCAGCGTCGCCGCCGCCTTGGTATTTTCGCTGGCAATCGCCACCACATCCGGTATGCGAAACAACTCCTGCACCGTCAACCCGATCACCCGCCCCTGGATCGCGTTAACCGCAGGTTGCCCGTGAATGTCGATAAAGTCATAGCCCATCATGTCACCCACGGTGCCGGACAACCGGGCCTGGGCGATTTCCTGCGGTGAGAACCAGCCCATGCGCACCATGTTGCTGTTCTCACTCATGTCGCCAATACCGATCAACGCAATGTCCGCGCGCCGCGCCCGGTCCAGCGTGGAGCGCACGGTGTCGTTATTGATCAGCACCCCGCGCAACTCCGGGTTCGCCACCAGGGCCGGGGCATACAAGCTTTCACTCTCCCCCCCGAAGCGCAGCGCCAGGCGCCGGCAGATATGGTCGGGGTTCATGTATTCGCCGGCCTTGAGCGAACCACCGATGGCGCAGACAAATGTGCAATTGCGTGTCACCGGCAAGAATACGTTGTCCGCCACTGCGCCGACGTTACGCCCCATGCCTACCGCGACAATCATGCCATCGCTGAGCGTCTTGTTCAGGTAGTTGGCCACCAGACTGGCAACGGCCGAGCGCTGGGTGTCGGGGTCGCTGTGGTCCACGGCAATCAAGGCGCGGTCCAGCTTGAAGCGCTGCACCAATGCCTGCTCCAGCTCGTTGTTCATGGCCGGGTGCTGCAGCACGCGCACCTCGACGATCCCCTCATCGCGCGCACGCTTGAGCAAGCGGCTGACTTTCGCCCGCGACAGGTCAAAGCGCTTGGCAATGGCTTCCTGAGTGACGTTCTCAAGGTAATAGAGCATTGCCACTTCGGTCATCTGATCGATATCGCTGGCAATGCGCTGGGTACTGTCACTCATGGGGACGGGCTTCCGTTTCGGCGTCAAAGGCGCATTCTCCCGACTCTTGCCCCGTTTAGTCCACTACTGATGCCCGTCGCGCTCGATCGCATTGATGCGCTCGACCTTGGCGCCGGAACGCGCCGACTCGAACTCCGACTCCAGGAATGATTTGACGATGCTTTTGGCCAGCTCCGCACCGATCACTCGCGCGCCGATGGACAGGATTTGCGCATCGTTGCTCTTACGCGCCCGCTCCGCCGAATAGGTGTCATGGGCCTGCGCCGCACGAATGCCCAGCACCTTGTTGGCGGAAATGGCCATGCCGATCCCGGTGCCACACACCAGCACACCCAGGCGCTGCTGCCCGGCATTGATCGCGTTGGCCACGGCCAGGGCGATGTCGGGGTAAAGCACCGGCGCGGTGGAATGGGTGCCGAAGTCGGTCACCGGGTAACCCAGCGCCTCGATATGGCGCTTCAACAGCTCTTTGAGCTCAAAACCCGCTTCATCGCATCCGATAGCCACCGGGAAAGGTGTGTTCATGGCGTCTGGCTCCGCTGCCGTGATCGTACTTATGACTGATCATATGATCACTCAATGAAATTTCGCTCAGGCATTTCGCCGCCAACCACCCCTCACTGTCAAGCATGATTTAACTGACCTGCCAGTCAAAGGCGCCTAAAAAGGCATTATTGACGGACAAGACGAGAATCAGTGCTTTTACATGAAAGAGATTGACTGATCAGAATTTCATTTGATACACATATGATCACAGCGAAACATGACTGTGCGACCTAATAAGAATTCACAGCACGAGGACACGCCGATGGCCACGCCATTACTGCTCCAGGCTGAACACGTCGCCAAGGCTTACGCCGGGGTCCCTGCCCTGCGTGACGGGCGCCTCTCTCTGCGGGCCGGCAGCGTCCACGCCCTGTGCGGCGGCAATGGCGCAGGCAAATCGACATTTCTGAGCATCCTGATGGGCATCACCCAGCGTGACGCCGGCAGCATTCTGCTCAACGGCGCACCGGTGCAGTTCAACCGCCCGAGTGAAGCGCTGGCAGCGGGGATCGCGATGATCACCCAGGAGCTGGAACCCATCCCCTATATGACCGTCGCCGAGAACATCTGGCTGGGGCGAGAACCACGCCGCGCCGGTTGCATCGTCGACAACAAGGCTCTGAACCGGCGCACCCGCGAATTGCTGGAAAGCCTGGAGTTCGACGTCGATGCCACCAGCCCCATGCACCGCTTGAGCGTCGCGCAGATCCAACTGGTAGAAATCGCCAAGGCCTTCAGCCATGACTGCCAGGTGATGATCATGGACGAACCCACCTCGGCCATTGGCGAACACGAGGCGCAAACCCTGTTCAAGGCCATCCGCCGCCTGACGGCCCGGGGCGCCGGCATTGTGTATGTGTCGCACCGCCTCAGCGAACTGGCGCAGATCGCCGACGACTACAGCATCTTCCGCGACGGCGCCTTCGTCGAAAGCGGACGCATGGCGGACATTGATCGCGACCATTTGGTACGCGGAATCGTCGGTCAGGAGTTGACTCGCATCGACCACAAGGTCGGTCGCGAATGCGCTGCCAACACGTGCCTGCAAGTCGACAACCTGAGCCGCACCGGGGAGTTCCACGACATCAGCCTGCAATTGCGCCAAGGCGAAATCCTCGGCATTTATGGCTTGATGGGCTCGGGGCGCAGCGAGTTCCTCAACTGCATCTATGGCCTGACGGTCGCGGACTCCGGCAGTGTCACCCTGCAAGGCAAGCCCATGCCGATCGGGCTGCCCAAGGCGACCATCAATGCCGGCATGTCGCTGGTCACCGAAGATCGCAAGGACAGTGGCCTGGTGCTCACCGGCAGCATTCTTTCCAACATTGCCCTGTCGGCCTACAAGCGCCTTTCGAGTTGGTCGCTGATCAATGCGCGCAAGGAAACCCAGCTGGCCCAGGACATGGTCAAGCGCCTGCAGATCAAGACCACGGCCCTGGAATTGCCGGTGGCATCCATGAGTGGCGGCAACCAGCAGAAAGTGGTGCTCGCCAAATGCCTGTCCACCGAGCCGGTCTGCCTGCTGTGTGACGAACCGACCCGTGGCATTGATGAAGGCGCCAAGCAGGAGATCTACCACCTGCTCGACCAATTCGTACGCGGCGGTGGCGCTGCCATCGTGGTGTCGTCGGAAGCGCCGGAACTGCTGCACCTGAGCGATCGCATCGCCGTATTCAAGGGCGGCCGGCTGGTGACCATCAGCACCGACACCGCCCTTTCCCAGGAAGCCTTGTTGAGTCTTGCCTCATGAATGCCAAAACCCTCGCAGCACCTGTCACTGCCGCGCCGCGCAATCGCCTGCGTCTGTCCCTCGACCGCTTCGGCCTGCCGCTGGTGTTTATCCTGCTGTGCGTGGTGATGGCGTTCTCCAGTGAATACTTCATGACCTGGCGCAACTGGATGGACATCCTGCGCCAGACCTCGATCAACGGCATCCTTGCGGTGGGCATGACCTATGTGATCCTGACCAAGGGCATCGACTTGTCCGTGGGCTCGATCCTGGCCTTTGCCGGGTTGTGCAGTGCCATGGTCGCGACCCAGGGGTACGGCGTGCTGGCGGCGGTCAGTGCCGGGATGTTTGCCGGCGCGATGCTCGGCGTGGTGAACGGTTTCATGGTCGCGAACCTGTCGATCCCGCCCTTCGTGGCCACCCTGGGCATGCTCAGCATTGCGCGCGGCATGACCTTCATCCTTAACGATGGCAGCCCGATCACCGACCTGCCCGACGCCTACCTGGCGCTGGGCATCGGCAAGATCGGCCCGATCGGCGTGCCAATCGTCATCTTCGCCGTGGTTGCGCTGATCTTCTGGATGGTGCTGCGCTACACGACCTACGGCCGCTATGTGTACGCGGTCGGCGGCAATGAAAAGAGCGCACGCACCTCTGGCATCGGCGTGCGCAAGGTGATGTTTTCGGTATACGTGGTCTCGGGCCTGCTCGCCGGACTGGCCGGCGTGGTGCTCTCGGCCCGCACCACCTCTGCCCTGCCCCAGGCCGGGGTGTCCTATGAACTGGACGCGATTGCCGCCGTGGTGATCGGCGGCACCAGCTTGTCGGGCGGCACCGGCAGCATTGTCGGCACGCTGTTCGGCGCACTGTTGATCGGGGTGATCAACAACGGGCTGAACCTGCTCGGCGTGTCCTCTTATTACCAGCAGGTCGCCAAGGGCCTGATCATTGTGTTCGCAGTACTGATCGACGTGTGGCGCAAGAAAAAACGCTAGAGAACGACCCACAACAATAACCGGAGTTCTACTCATGAAACTTGGTACCACCTTGGCCGCCACAGCGGCCCTCTCCCTGCTCGCCTGCAGTATCGCCCTGGCCGCCGATGGCAAGACCTACAAGGTCGGCGCAGCCGTCTACGGCCTCAAGGGCCAGTTCATGCAGAACTGGGTCCGCGAGCTCAAGGAACACCCGGCGGTCAAGGACGGCACCGTGCAGTTGACCGTGTTCGACGGCAACTACGACGCCCTCACCCAGAACAACCAGATCGAAAACATGGTGACCCAACGCTACGACGCCATCCTGTTCGTACCGATCGACACCAAGGCCGGCGTCGGCACCGTCAAGGCGGCCATGAGCAACGACGTGGTGGTCATCGCCTCCAATACGAAAGTAGCCGATGCCTCTGTGCCGTATGTGGGTAACGATGATGTCGAAGGCGGCCGCCTGCAGGCCCAGGCTATGGTCGACAAACTTAATGGCAAAGGCAACGTGGTGATTATCCAGGGGCCGATTGGCCAGTCGGCGCAGATCGACCGGGAAAAAGGCGAACTGGAAGTGCTGGGCAAACACCCGGACATCAAGATCATCGAGAAAAAGACCGCCAACTGGGACCGCGCCCAGGCCCTGGCGCTCACTGAAGACTGGTTGAACGCCCACCCCAAAGGCATCAACGGCGTGATCGCGCAGAACGACGACATGGCCCTCGGCGCCGTGCAGGCCCTGAAGTCCCACGGGCTGACCTCCAAGGACGTGCCGGTCACCTCGATCGATGGTATGCCGGACGCGATCCAGGCGGCGAAAAAAGACGAAGTCACCACCTTCCTGCAAGACGCCCAGGCCCAGTCCCAGGGCGCGCTGGACGTGGCGCTGCGTGCACTGGCCGGCAAGGACTACAAGCCGCAGTCGGTGATCTGGGAGCGCTATGCCAAGGATGTGAAATGGGGGGACGGCACGGCGAAGAACTACATCCTGCCGTGGGTGCCGGTCACCAATGCCAACGCCGATGCGCTGTACAAACAAGTCAGCGGCGGCAAATAACGGTTTCGGCCTATAAATGCATTCCAAATGTGGGAGCGGGCTTGCTCGCGAAAGCGGTGGATCAGCCAACTGATATACCCCCTGACAAACCGCTTTCGCGAGCAAGCCCGCTCCCACATTGGATCTCCACCGTTTTCAAAAATGGAGTCATTCATGTCTGGATTCTGGAACCAAGCCTTCGACCTCACCGGCCGTTGCGCGGTGATTACCGGTGGCGCTGCCGGGATCGGCCTGGCCTGTGCCAGCCTGCTGGTAGAACGCGGCGCCCGCGTGGCGCTGCTGGACCGTGAGCCGGCAGTGGTCGAGGTAGCCGCCAGCCTGGGCGCCGGGCATCTGGGCATTGCCGTCGACCTCGGCCAGATCGGCCAGATACAACCCACCATCGACACGGTTTTCGAACACTTCCAACGCCTGGATTACCTGATCAACAGCGCCGGCGTGGTACTGCTGGACAAGGCCATCGACGTGAGCGAAAGCGCCTGGGACACCACCCTGGACATCAACCTCAAGGCCAGCTTCTTCGTGGCCCAGGCCTGCGCCCGGCACATGCTCGCCCAAGGCAGCGGACGCATCGTCAACCTCGCCTCCCAGGCCGCCGTGATCGGCCTGGACCGGCACGTCGCTTATTGCGCCAGCAAGGCCGCGATTGTCGGCATGAGCAAAGTACTGGCCATGGAATGGGCCCCCCACATCAACGTCAACGCCATCTCCCCGACCATTGTGGAGACAGCCCTGGGCAAGAAAGCCTGGGCGGGTGACGTGGGTGAAAAGGCCAAGTTGCAGATCCCGGCGGGCCGCTTTGCCCAGCCGGAAGAAATCGCCGGGCTGGCGTTGTACCTGCTCAGTGATGCGGCGCAGATGATCACCGGCGCCAACATGGTGATCGACGGCGGCTACAGCATTCAGTAATTCATCTTCTTGTCGTGAGGTTTTGTCATGTCCACCGTTACCGAACGCACACCCGAACAACTGTCCCCAGTCATCCCGAAAACCATGCAGGCCGTGGTGTGCCATGGCCCGGAAGATTACCGCCTGGAAACCGTCGACGTGCCTACGCCCGGCCCCGATGAAATCCTCACCAAAGTCGAGTTGTGCGGCATCTGCATGGGCGACATCAAGACCTATCGCGGCGCCCCGTCGTTCTGGGGTGACGCCGAACAACCCCGCTACGTGAAGCCGCCGATGATCCCCGGCCATGAATTCGTCTGCCGCGTGGTTGCCCTGGGCCCAGGTGCAGAAAAACGCGGAGTGAAGGTCGGTGATCGGGTGATTTCCGAACAGATCGTGCCGTGCTGGGGCTGCCGCTTCTGCAACCACGGCCAATACTGGATGTGCCAGAAGCACGACCTGTATGGCTTCCAGAACAATGTGCAGGGCGCCATGGCCCAGTACATGATCTTCACCAAGGAAGGCATCATCCACACAGTGCCGGAGTCCATTGCCCCCGACGAAGCGATTTTGATCGAGCCGCTAGCCTGCTCGCTGCACGCGGCGGAACGCGCCAATGTCGACCACGACGACATCGTGGTGGTCGCCGGCGCCGGCACCCTGGGCTTGGGCATCATCGGTGCCGTGCGCCTGCGCAATCCGAAAAAGCTCATCGTGCTGGACATGAAACCCGAACGCGCCGCCCTGGCCCTGCGCATGGGCGCCGACGAAGTCTGGAACCCGGCCGAGGTGGACGTGCTGGCGAAGATCCGCGAGATCACCGACGGCTATGGCTGCGACATCTATATCGAAGCCACCGGGCACCACAAGGCAGTGAACCAGGGCCTGGCAATGCTGCGAAAACTGGGGCGTTTCGTCGAATTCAGTGTGTTCAATGACGAGGCCACAGTAGATTGGTCGATCATTGGTGACCGCAAGGAACTCGACATTCTCGGCTCACACCTGGGGCCGTATATGTACCCACGTGCCATCGACTTTATCGGCAACCGCAAGATCGACATGCGCGACGTGGTGACCCACAAATTTGCGCTGGCGGACTTCAAGGAAGCCTTTGCCGTCATGGAGCGTGGAGACAAGTCACTCAAAGTGGTATTGGAACCTTGAACCGCCCATTCCTTATAAAAAGAACACAGGAACCCGCGTTATGAATCGAGTCATCAACGATCCGGACCAGGTGGTCGAGGACATGCTGCGCGGCATTCTGGTCGCGCACCCCGAACTGCGCCAGTTCGAGACCAACCCACGCGTGATCGTCAAGGCCAAGCCTTCTGCGCCTGGCCGCGTGGGCATTGTCACTGGCGGCGGATCGGGCCATGAGCCGGCCTTCCTTGGCTATGTCGGTCCGGGCCTGGTGGATGCCGTGGCGGTCGGTGAGATCTTTTCCTCACCCACCGCCAAGAGTTTTTTCGACGCCTTCCGCGCCGCCGACCATGGCGCAGGCGTGGCCTGCCTTTACGGTAACTACGCTGGCGACAACATGAACGTGAAGCTGGCGATGAAAATGGCCGCCAGCAAAGACATGCGCATCCGCACGGTGGTCGCCAACGACGACGTAGCGTCCGCCCCCAAGGCCGAGATTGCCAAGCGCCGTGGCGTGGCCGGGGAGATCTTCATGTGGAAGATCGGTGGCGCTGCTGCCGCGCAGCACTACGACTTGGACGAGGTGATCCGGGTCGCACAGAAAACCGTGGATAACTGCCGCTCGATTGGTATCGGCCTGACCCCCTGCACCATTGCAGCAGTGGGCAAGCCGAACTTCCAGATCCCTGACGGCCAGATGGAGCTGGGCATCGGCCATCATGGCGAACCGGGCATCGAGGTGATCCCGATCGAAGCGGCTGCCGCCATGGCTGAACGCATGCTCGCGCCGATCCTCGCCGACCGTGATTTCGGCCAGGACGACAGCGTGGTGGTACTGGTCTCGGGCCTGGGCGCCACGCCGGTCATGGAGTTGTATGTTTTCTATGCCGAGGTCGAAAAACAACTCACGGCCAAAGGCTTGAAGATTCACCGCTGCTACGTCGGCAACTACTTCACCTCCCTGGAAATGATGGGCGTGACCCTGACCCTGCTCGGCCTCGACGCAGAGCTTGCCACCCTGATCGATCAACCCTGCCGCTCCATCGGCATGACCCAGGCGGAGTAAACTATGAGCCAGCATTTTTCCACCCGTGACGGCGACGCCATCGTCAGCGACCTGGTCAGCGTGATCGTCGCCAACCGCGAATACCTCAGTGAAATCGACGGCGCCATCGGCGATGGCGACCACGGCATTAACATGGCCAAGGGCTTCGCCCATTGCGGGCGCACCATTGAAGGACGCCAACTGACCCTGGCCGAGGCGCTCGACGAGTTGACCCTCAGCTTGATGGAAGGCATCGGCGGCTCCATGGGGCCTTTGTATGGCAGCCTGTTTATCGGCATGGCCGATGAAGTGCGCAGCAGTGATGACATCGACGCCGCAACCTTTGCTCATTTGCTGCGCGGCGGCTTGACCTCGTTGCAGGACATCACGGACGCGGGTGTGGGCGATAAATGCCTGATGGACACCTTGATCCCGGCGGTTGAAGCTTTTGAGCGCGAGCATGCCTCAGGGGCCTCCTTCAGCGACGCTCTGAATGCGATGAAGGCCGCCGCGTCACAGGGCCGCGACTCGACCAAGGACCTGGTGGCCAAGATCGGCCGCGCCAGTCGCTTGGGCGAACGTTCCCTCGGCGTGCTGGATGCCGGCGCGGTGTCGTGCTGCCTGATCCTCACGCGTCTGGCCGATTCGGTGCAGACGCGACTGTCTGCTTGACCTGCTGGATATACCGCGCGACCGCCGGCGCTTTTTCGAAGCGCCGGTGAATCAGCGATAGCCACGACGATGCGTCAACGCCCTGAATGCTGCGGTACACCACGCCTGGCAAACTGACATGCCCCACCATGGACGCCGGCACCACCGCCACGCCCTGCCCGAGTGACACCAGCGCCACCACCGCCACCAAACCACCGGGTTGCGGCCCCAGGCGCGGTGCATAGCCACCTTGCGCGGCCACCTGCAAGGTGCCGCTGATTTGCTCCGGCAAGATGAATGTCTCGTTCTCCAAATGCTTGCAACCGATGGCCTTGAGCCCCAGCAGCCAGGAGTCCTGGGGCAGCGCCAAGACAAACCCTTCGCTGTCCAGGCGCACCGCCTCGACCCCCTCCGGCAGCGTCATGGGCGAGCGGATGTAACCGATATCGACACGCCCGTCCGCTACCGCGCCAGGCAACGTCGCCATCGCACATTCGCGCACATTCACGCTCACATCCGGAAACGCCTGGCCGAACGCCTGCATTTGCCGCTGCAACAGGCCCGAATACACCGCCGACGCCACATAGCCCAATTCGATATGGCCGATCTCGCCACGTCCGGCGCGCTGAGCATTGCGCTGGGCGAACTCGAACTGGCGCACGGTAGCCTCGGCTTCGATCAATAAGGCAGCACCAGCTTCGGTCAGGCTGACTTCGCGTTGCTGGCGGACAAACAGACGCGTCCCCAGCGCCGCTTCCATGTCTTGGATCTGACGGCTTAACGTCGGGGGCGCAATGCCCAAGTGCTCCGCGGCCCGCGTGAAGTTGCGCTGGCGGGCAACGGCCAGGAAATAGCGAAAATGACGAATATCCATAACAGCATTAGCTCAAAGGTAATGAAGTGCTTCACGGCGACTAACAAAGACATTGCCGGGAGGGAATAAGCTCACAGCACCTGAACACTAGAGAGCCCTTGCGATGCCCGTCAACCGCCTTCTTCGTATTGCCTGCAAGGTAATTCAACCATGAGCCGGATCAGTCCACGCCTCACACTGCTGACCGCATCCGGCGTTTGCTCGCTGATCGTGCTCGACACCAACATCGTCGCCGTGACGCTGCCCAGCATCGCCCGCGACCTGGGGGCGAACTTTGCCGACATCGAGTGGGTCGTCAGCGCCTATATGCTGGCCTTTGCCGCACTGTTGTTGCCCGCCGGCAGCATCGCCGATCGCTTTGGCCGCAAGAAGACCCTGATTTGGGGGCTGAGCATTTTTATCCTGGCCTCCCTGGGCTGCGGCGCAGCGCCCAACGCTGTGTTCCTGGACATCGCACGCGCGATCAAAGGCGTCGGCGCCGCCCTGCTATTGACCTCGGCGCTCGCCTCCATCGGCCACACCTTCCATGACGACGTGGAACGGGCAAAAGCCTGGGCCTTCTGGGGCGCGTGCATGGGTGTGGCCATGACCGCCGCGCCGACCTTGGGCGGCTTGATCACCGAGTACCTGGGCTGGCGCTGGATTTTCTATCTCAACTTGCCGGTGGGCCTGGGGCTGATGGCGCTGGTGCTGCGCGCCATTGAGGAATCCCGCGATACCCAGTCGGCGCGACTCGACCCTTGGGGCAGCCTGGCCTTCAGCGCCGCTTTGCTGTGCCTGATCTGGGGTTTGATCGAAGCCAATCGCATCGGCTGGGACAGCCCGTTGACCTACGCCCGGCTCATAGGCGGCGCGGCCTTGCTGGGCGTATTTGTCGTCGTCGAACGTGTACAACAGCGCCCCATGGTCGACCTGCAACTGTTCCGTCACCCGCGGTTTATCGGAGCCTTGCTGGGCATGTTCGCCTACGCCGGCTGTGCCCAGGTGATGATGACCTTGTTGCCGTTCTACCTGCAGAACGGCCTGGGGTTCTCCGCGATCGCCTCGGGCCTGGGCATGCTGCCGTTTGCGCTGACCATGTTGATCTGCCCACGCATTGGCGCCCGCCTGGCGGGGCGTTTCGCGCCAGCAACGATGATGGCGGCCGGCTTGACCCTGGTGGGCTGCGGCAACCTCTTGAGCGCCTGGGCGGTAAACGTGGGGGGTTACCTGCCCTTTGCCTTGGCGATTGCGGTGACAGGGGCCGGGGCAGGTCTGCTCAATGGCGATACGCAAAAAAACATCATGGCCTGCGTGCCGCGAGACCGTGCCGGGATGGCGTCCGGTATGAGCACCACCATGCGCTTCAGCGCGATCATGTTGGCGGTCGGTGTGTATGGGGCATTATTGAGCAGCCATAGCGAACAGTTGTTGAGCGCAAGCATCGACACACAATGGCGGGCTCAGGTTAACGGCATTGCTTCACGCGTAGTCGCGGGTGATATGCCAGCGGCGATGAGGTTGTTGCCGGAGTCGGCACGGCTGTTGGTGCAGCCGCTGGCACGGCAGGCGTTTGTGGGTGGGTTCAGTGGCGTGCTGTGGGTGGCGGGGTTGTTGGGATTGCTGGGGGCGCTGGTGGTGGGGATATTAATGAAAAACCCCATACCAGCAGTGCAACAGGCCTCGATGAAACCTGCGCACCGCTGATCATTTTTACCAGAATCGCTGCTGGGTCAACCGGCTCCACCAGGTCAGCAGCACGCGGTCCACCGAACCACTGGCCGCCAGGCCTACGCGCTCCTGCAAGCTCTTGCGCTCGGCATAGTGCAAGTGGAACACCTCGGCGGTCTTGGCCTTGGTGGCCAGGTATTCATCGCTGGTTTGCAGCTCATCGACCAGTTGCTTGTCGAGGGCTGCAACACCCAGCCACACTTCTCCGGTCGCGACGTCATCAATCGCCAACTGCGGGCGGTAACGCGAGACGAAGTTCTTGAACAGTTGATGGGTGATGTCCAGGTCTTCCTGGAACTTCTCGCGGCCCTTCTCGGTGTTTTCACCAAACACCGTGAGGGTGCGTTTGTACTCACCGGCAGTCAGCACTTCAAAGTCGATGTCGTGCTTTTTCAGCAGACGGTTGACGTTTGGCAACTGCGCTACCACGCCAATGGAGCCGAGGATGGCAAACGGTGCGCTGATGATCTTCTCGCCGATGCACGCCATCATGTAGCCGCCGCTGGCCGCCACCTTGTCGATGCACACGGTCAACGGCACGCCGGCCTGGCGGATACGCGCCAGTTGCGACGAAGCCAGGCCGTAGCTGTGGACCATGCCACCGCCGCTTTCCAGGCGCAGCACCACTTCATCCTTCGGCGTGGCCAGGCTCAACAAAGCGGTGATTTCATGGCGCAGGCTCTCGGTGGCCGACGCCTTGATATCGCCATCAAAATCCAGCACGAACACCCGTGGCTTGGCCTCGGCTTTCTGCTTGCCCTTCTTCTTTTCGGCCTTGCCTTCGGACTTGCGCAGGGCCTTGAGCTGGTCCTTGTCGAGCAGCGTCGATTCCAGGCGTTCACGCAAACCCTTGTAGAAATCATTGAGTTTGCTGACCTGCAATTGACCGGCGGATTTGCGACGACCTTTGCTACGCAGGGCCGCGAAGCTGATCAGTACCACCAGAATAGCGACCACCAGAGTGACGGTCTTCGCCAGAAAGCTCGCGTATTCGGCCAAAAAATCCATGGTTCTCCTTACAAATGCAGTGCGCCAGGCGCGGATTGCCCAAGCATACCGACGGGGCTTGCCGGGAGCCAGTGCTCAAACCGCCACCAGGCGCCCTCCAACGCGCTTTTAAAACAAGCGTATGTTTTTTCATTGACAGCTCGCAGGCATCCTCATAACCTCGCCAGACTTTCAACGTACCGGGAAAACGGACGTGGGCAGCATCTATCTGATTCGACATGGCCAGGCCTCCTTCGGTGCAGACGACTATGACGTCCTGTCGCCCGTCGGCGTGGAACAGGCACAGGTGCTCGGCCGCCACTTGGCCGACATGGGCCTGGTGTTCGACCGCTGTGTGGCCGGCGACCTGCGCCGCCAGCAGCACACCGCCACCGCCGCGTTCGAGCAGTACAGTGCCCTGGGCCTGCCGGTGCCGCCGCTGGAAATCGACAGCGCCTTCAACGAATTCGATGCCGACGCGATCATCCGCGCCCTGCTCCCCGATCTGCTCACCACCGAACCCGACGCCCTGGAGATCCTGCGCAATGCCGCGCAGAACCGCAGCGAATTCCAGCGCATCTTCGCCCTGATCATCGAGCGCTGGCTGGCCGGCACCTATGATCCACTGGGGCTGGAGAGTTGGCTGGGCTTTGTGGAACGTGTCCAGGGCGGCTTGCAACGTATTCTTGAAGCGGCGGACAACACGCAGAAAGTTGCAGTATTCACCTCCGGCGGCACCATCACCGCCTTGCTCCACCTGATTACCCGGATGCCTGCCGCGCAGGCCTTCGAACTGAACTGGCAAATTGTTAACACCTCGCTCAACCAGCTGAAATTCCGCGGTCGCGAGGTGGCACTGGCTTCCTTCAACAGTCATACCCACTTGCAACTGTTGAAGGCGCCGCAGCTCATCACGTTCCGATGAACTGCGGCCAACCGTGACCCCAAGGTCACTGGACTCTACCCTAAAGGATCGAAACCATGACTGACGTAGCCAAAGCTGTAGAAGCAATGAAAGCCAAATTCAACCCAGCCGCCGCCGACGGCCTGGACCTGGTGTTCGGTTTCCGTATCGACGACACCCAGAACTTCTCGCTGGTGGTGAAAAACAACACCTGCGAACTGCTGGAAGGCGAAAACCCAGACGCCCAAGTTACCCTGGTGACCGACGGCGAAACCATGGAAGGCATCGTCAGCGGCGATACTGACGGCATGCAGGCCTTCATGAGCGGCAAACTGCGCACCGAAGGCGACATGATGCTGGCGATGAAGCTGAGCGAACTGTTCCCGGCTTGATTCACGGGCAACCCTGAATCCCGATCCCGCCCTTCCCGGCGGGATTTTTTTTGCCTGCTATTTTGAGTCCGCTACCGGCTCCTTGAGTTTTTCTTTAGGTTTGCCCTGCCCGCGCAGGTACAACGCCTCGACCAGTTTTTGCCGCTCGACCTGGGGCAAGGTGCTGGCAAACTGCGCCAGCGTGGTGTCCACCAAGGCACGAAGTGCCATATCCGCCTCGCGAGCCTTGGCCAATTCGGTGACCAGCACATCCCGGTCCAGCGTCGGTGCCTCCAACTGCTTGATCACCCCCAACCGCGCCTCCCGCCCGGCCATTACCAGCGGCTGGCTATCGGCACGGTTATGGCGCAACAACTGGCGCAGTTCCCGTCGCCGCTCCGGCGGCAACTTGACCATCGCCTGCCGCAGCCCATGCTGGTTGACCGCCGCCTCGGCAGGCTTGGCACTGGCCATCCAGTGGTAAACCGCCCCGCCCACCCCGCCCATCAAAAACACATTGAGCAACACCGAGACCAGCAACCACGGTTTAAGGGATTGGGTACTCATTGCTCGGATTCCTCGGCATTGACGGTAAAGATGACTTGCGCATCGCCCTGGTCAAACACACTGGGCAACACCTCGGCGGACACCATCGGCAGCGGTACGCTCATGGACGCCACCAGCATGCCGGTGACAACACCGGCAATACCCACGCCCACCAGTCCCGCCGGTGACAGCCAAGCGGCATAGCGCGACCAGAACGACGTCCGGCGCAGCGCCGACTGGCGGATCTGCCGGGCCAGCGCCGGGTCGGTGAATGCCAGTTGATGGCTGTCCAGTTGGGCGTCGAGCCAACCGGCCTGATCCAACACTTCTCGGGCACTGACATTACCGCCGTCGAGCAGCGCCTGAGCCGCCCCGCGCTCAGCCAGGGGCCAACGCTGTAGGTTGGCGCCATAGGCGTCGGCCAGATAAGCAAATCGTTCGGGTGTCATGATGTTCCCCTTCCTGGGCGGGCAAGCCCGGGTGTATCGGCAAGTTGGCTGCGCAACTGGCGTCGGGCCCGCGATAGCAGGCTCTCCAGTGCCTCGACGCTGATATTCATCAGGGCCGCTGCGTCGATGTTCGACAGCTCCTGGTAGTACTGCAACACAATCGCCTCGCGCTGACGCGCGGGCAAAGCGGCCAACGCGGCGGCCATGCGCGCATTGCGGTCGGCGCTTTCCAATTGTTCATCCAGAGGTGGTGCGCTGTCCGCCAGCTCCAGCGCATCCTCCTCGTTCAAAGGACGTTCCTTGCGCCGACGCAAGCGGTCATGGCACAGGTTGAGCGCCACCCGATGCAGCCACGTGTCGAAACGCGCCTCGCCACTGCGCCAACTGGCCGCCTGGCGCCAGATGCGCAGGAAGCTTTCCTGGGCCACGTCCTTGGCTTCGTCGGCATCCCCCAGGATCCGGCTGGCGAGCGCCAGCAGACGCGGCAGTTTGCGCGTCACCATTTCGTTAACGGCCGCTGGTTCGTTGTTGCCGATACGTGCGAGCAGTTCAACGTCCGGATCAGAGTCTTTCAATCGGGCAATTCTCGGTCAGCGGATCCAATGCCCTTCGCGCCAGTACCAGTTGGGACCGTGGGCCTCCCAATGGCCGGGCTCCCAGCGCGCATTGCGCATCACCGGCTGCCAGTGGCCTGGCACCCAGCCATAGCCACGCCCTTCCCAGCGCCAGTGGCCACGGTCCCAGGCGTAGCCCGGTCGCTCCACGGGAACCATTTCCACACGCTCCGGTGGCGGCGCCTGGCGGATGATGATTTCGGTCTGGGCAAACACCGGGGTGCTGACAAACGCGGCAAGGGCCAGCGGAGCAAGCAAGGCAAAGCGCAATGTGGCCAGGGGTCTCATGGCAACTCCTTCATGCAACGGGCGAAAGTGCCGGTCGCTGATGGGTTGAACGGGGTGTGTCGAAAAATCCGTCGCAGGACGCGCAGATTATTGTCGCAGGCAGTATTGCCCAGGGCATGAAGGCGCTTGATGAAAGGTTTGCAAGCTTCGCGACGGATTTACGCAGGTGGCAACGTTGAAGGATTAACGCTGATCAACCCAAGAGGAAACACCATGTCCCGCCGACTTTATATGCTGGTTGCCGCACTGCTGATTGCCAGCCTCAGCGGCTGCGTGATCGTGCCGGAACACCGCCATTGCTGCTGGCGCTATTACGGCGCGCTCGATACGCCGACCCACAGCGTCAACGGCTAGCCGACCGCCGCAAAACCCCGGCGCCCGGCCTTGATTTCGGTGCGCAACTCGCCAATCAGGTTTGAGATGGAACGGATGCTGTCCAAACCTTCGGGGGACACGCCGGTCAGCAGCAGGTCGACCCGGCCGGACACTGGCTCGAAGATATTGATGCGCAACGAGCCGTCGCTGTTGAGCGTGCAATCGCACGCCAGCGGCAGGAAACCCGAGGCCATGATGCGGTTGAGATCAGCGATTGAAATCATGACAAGTTCCCATCCCTGGGCCTCACCCGGTAGTTGTGATGGAGACAGAGTAGAAGAGGTTCTACCGGGCATGGAAGCATTAATGCAAAAGTGTTAGCCATGCCTCATTTCGCCTCGAAAACGCCGAATCACTGACGCCAGAAAACCCGCTGTTCGACCTCTCGTCTGCTGCGCTGGCGAGCGCTTGACTCGAAGCGTCGATCACAAGACGCTCTTGGCTTTTCGCCATCATCTGAGCCAAACCACCATGAGCATCGACCCTCCGAGCCAGCCCGACAGCGATGTGTACAAGACCTTGCTGGAGTCGACCAAGGCCATCCCTTGGCGTATCGATTGGCAGAGCATGACCTTCAGCTACATCGGCCCGCAGATCGAGGCTTTGCTGGGCTGGACCCCGCAGAGTTGGGTGAGCGTGGACGACTGGGTCGAGCGCATGCACCCGGATGATCGGGAATATGTGGTGAATTTCTGCGTGTCGCAATCGCGCGCCGGGGTGGACCACGAAGCGGACTACCGCGCGCTGACCGTGAATGGCGACTACGTGTGGATTCGCGATGTGGTGCATGTGGTGCGCAAGGACGGCGAGGTCGAGGCGCTAATCGGGTTCATGTTCGATATCAGCGAGCGCAAGAAGACCGAAGAGCACCTGGTGCGCCTGCAAAAACAACTTGAGGAATACTCCTACCAGGACGGCCTCACCGGCATCGCCAACCGGCGCATGTTCGACACCGTGCTGGAGCGCGAATGGGCCAGCGCCCAGCGCAGCCAATTGCCCCTGTCGCTGATCATTCTGGATATCGATTTTTTCAAGCAATACAACGACCATTACGGCCATATCAAGGGCGATGAATGCCTGCGCCAAGTTGCAAATACCTTGTCTCAGGCGGCCAACCGACCACGGGATTTCATTGCACGTATCGGCGGCGAAGAGTTCGTGTGGCTGCTCCCGGAAACCGACGCAGAGTCTGCCAGGCAAGTGGCGCAGCGCTGCCTGCACCTGATCCGCCAGCAGCAGATCGAGCATGGTTTTTCGGCGGTGTCGAACCTGCTGACCCTGAGTCTGGGCGTCGGTACGCGCATCGTGAAACCCGACAGCCCGATGCTGGGGTTTGTCGAAGAGGTCGACAAGTTGTTGTATCAAGCCAAACGCAATGGGCGGATGCGCGCGGAGTTCGCTGACGGTGAAGTGTGACGCGAAGGTCAAATCGCAGGCAAAAAAAATCCCAAGTAGCTGATGGAAACTTGGGATTTAAAAATGCATAAACCGTGGGAGGTGAACGCCCGGCTATAGTAACGATTGTAAAAACCTGTAACAAGATTATTTTAATCCTTTCGTCGGATTAAAATCGCTGTAAGTCATTCAATAACCACACATTTTTTAAGGTAGCGCGGTCTATGCGTGCCACTTTTTGGTGCAACTACCGACACTAATTCCACTTATAAAAAAGGGCTATTGGATTATAGCGGCGTCGCACTATTGGATATACGTCCATTCAAATGCTTACACGCTTCGTGTATTTCAAGGCTATTGGGCAGTACCGAGCGCCTTACACTTTCTACCTGCCTGCACAATGCCAGACGTTCGTTGGCGGCTTCCCGCTCGCGGTCAATCTCGGCGTTGAGCCGCACAAAATAGAACCCCAGCAACACCGCAGCACAGAGCACACCGAGCACAAAGTAGCGAAAGCTGTTGGACGACGGCGGCTCGGGTGGGTTCATGATGTTATTGCGCCCTGCTCTTCTCGTAACGCACATCATCGCCGTCCACCAGGCCGACCACGCTCCAACCCAGCCGCTGATAAAACCCGTTGGCACGGATTCCGTCACGGCCGTCGGTAATCAAGAACAACCGATCATGGTGTTCAAACAGCGCGGCCTCAGCCACCGCCATCAGTTGACGGCCCAGGCCCAGGTTCTCGAAAGCCGGCCGCACGAACATCGCGAATACCTCGCCTTCGGCCAGGTCGACCATGGCAAAAGCGGCAGGCTGACCCTCCGCCTCGGCGATCCAAACGCAGGGCGCTGCGCGGATGCTGTCAGCCAGTACCTGGGGCGTTATGCCCAAGTCGGCCATTTGCTCGACACTCAAATGGTTTTGCACCACCGAGGTGCGAATGGCGAAGAGCGTGTCGACATCGTCCTGCGTCGCCAGGCGGATGAGCGGTTGCATACTGGCCTCCCTAGTAGAGGGCGCAATTGTATGCAAATAGAAACACAGTGAATGTCGTGGATTTGTAAAACGCCCTACAGCGCCTCGCTTTGCTGCTGTCGACGGAACTGCCCTGGCGCCACCCCATGGGCCTTGCGGAAACACCGGGAAAAATACGCCTCGTCGGTGAAACCGCAGCGGTGCGCGATCACGCCAATCATTTGCGCACTGTTGAGCAACAAGGTGCGCGCCATCTGCATGCGCCGGTCGAGCACCAGTTGCGAGAAGGGTTTGCCGGTTTCCTTGCGCAACAGGTGAGTGAGGTAGTTGGGCGACAGGAACGCCGCCGCCGCTGCATCCGTGAGGTTGAGGGTCGGTTCATGCAAGTGCTCGCGGATATAGCCCTGCACCCGTGCCAACGCATCCTTACGCCCGCGCCGCGTGGCATTGTTGGCGGCGAAAGCCTGCAAGGGCTCGGCGTACTGCTCACAGACCAGGCCGATCAGTTGAAACAGGTAGCCCTTGAGGCGTTCGCGGGCGCCGAAGGTGCGGTGGGCATCGAGTTCGCGCATGTGGGCAAGCCAGGTTTGCACCTGCTCGAACGCCGCGTCTTCGAGAATGAAGTCCAACTGCTCCTGGAAGCGAAACGGCGACAGCTCCGGCGCCTGGCCGATGGGAATGTCTTCCAGGTCCAGGGGGTCGCAGGTGAGCTGCGGTAGGAAAAACGCCTGGCTGAAGTTGATCAGCATGAATTCGCCATCTTCAGGATGGGGAATCACATGCAAGCGATGGGGCAGGATGAACGCCAGGGCCTTGCGCGGAAACGGCCGCACCGCGCCGCCGATATGCTGCACGGTGTCGCCGCCGAGGTTGATCTGGATCTGGAAATACTCATGGCGATGGGGGCTGGTCAGCGCCGCTCGCCCGCGTTTGTCGCGAATGTAGAAGTCGGGGCGGTCGCTGCGCTGTTCCATGCCGTAAGTGGTGACGCGGGTGCCTGGCATAACGGTCTCTCGGGTGGCCTGGGCACCACTGTAGCCTCAACCCTGGCTGAGGGTGAAACGCAACTCGCCGATGCCGTCGATGCCAGCGCTGATCTCGTCGCCCGGTTGTAACGCACCGACGCCTGCGGGCGTACCGGTGAAGATCAGGTCGCCGGCTTTGAGCGCGACGGACTTCGACGCATGGCTGATCACTTCACTGACGGACCAGATCTGGTCGGCCAGGTCGCCCACCTGGCGCTGTTCACCGTTCACGTTGAGCCAGATCTTGCCGCTGGACGGATGCCCGACCACGCTCACCGGTTGCAGCGCAGTCGTCGGTGCGGACGCATCGAAAGCCTTGGCCCAATCCCACGGGCGTGACAGCTTTTTCGCCTGGGCTTGCAGGTCGCGGCGGGTCAGGTCGATGCCGACGCCATACCCCCAGATGTGGGAAAACGCTTGTTCCGGGCTGATGTCCACACCGCCCTTGCCGATGGCTACCACCAACTCCACTTCGTGGTGCAGGTCGGCGGTCAGCGGCGGATAGGCGATCACGCCTTCGGCCGGCACCACGGCATCCGCCGGTTTCATGAAGAAGAATGGCGGCTCGCGGTCCGGGTCATGCCCCATCTCACGAGCATGTTCGCTGTAGTTGCGACCCACACAGAACACCCGGCGTAGCGGGAAGCGTGCTTCGCTGCCCTGCACGGCCAGGGAGGGGGTTGGCGTAGGTGTGAATACATAGTCAGTCATGGCATGGGCCTCTTCGGTTAGCTGGCGCCAGTATGGCGAGTGGCGCCGGGGCGAAGTTGGACAGGTCTACGCAGATTTTGCACTGGACGGTGCTTCAGAAGGCCGATCCAACAGGCGATACAACGGCAGGCACGCCGCCTGGATCAGCAACATGCGGATCACCTGCATCGCCGTCACCAGGGTGACGGCCAGACCCAGGGCCTCGGCGGTGAGGCTCATTTCCGGCGCGCTGCCGGGCATCATGCCCAGGGCCAGCGACAGCCACGGCATGCCCAACCCGGCACCCAGCGCCCAAGCGGCCAATGCGCTGGCAATCACCGAACCGATCAATAGCAGCAGCACTTTGCCCAGCAGGCCCGGCGTGCGGCGGAAGAAACTGCGGTCAAACGCGACGCCCAATGCGCAGCCAATCAGCAACTGGCCGCTGCCGCTGAGCCAACCCGGCATGCTCATCGACAGGTGATTGCAGCCCACCCCCACCGCGCAAATCAGGAACGGCCCGAAGGTCCAGGGGTTAGGCAACTTGCACTGCTTGAAACCCAAGGCCGCCAGCCAGCCCACGGCGAGGATGAAGATCAGCCAGGGCCAGATCACCGGCAATGGCGCATGCGCAGCGACGGGGGGCATGCCGAAAGTGGCGACAGCCGGCACCGTCAAAAGAATCAGCAATAATCGGATGCTATGGGCGGCGGCAATAAAGCTGGTGTCCGCCTGGCGTTGGCGGCCCAGGTGCACCATCTCGCTGGAGTTGGCCGGCATCAAGGCGAAGAACGCCGTGCCGAACGGCACGCCCCAGCGATGCAAGATCAGCACCGAACACAGCGCCAGTACCAGCGTCAGCAACACCGCCGTGACGATCAGCCCGAGATGAGCCGCCACCTGCTGCATCACCGGCAGCGTGAAATGACAGCCGATGGCAACCGCCACGATGAGTTGCCCGGCTTGGCGGCCATGGGGAATTTCCGGCACCAGGCTGCCAGCGCAACGGGTCAGCATCACGGCGACCAGCGAACCGATCACCCAGGGCAACGGCCACCCCGCCCAACTGGCAAGACTGCCGCCCAGCGCGCCGATAATCAGTGTGAAGAGCCAATGGTTGGGCATGGTGGGGTACTCGGCATGGAGAAGAATGCCGACAGGCTATAGACTTGCCTTCATCACAGAAAATATCCATTTGTGAAGCCAGTCATCACTCTTTGTTATGCGAGCCGTCATGAACCTGAAAGCGCTGGAGTACTGCGTCGAGATCGCCCGTCAAGGCAGCTTCACCAAAGCCGCCCAGGCGTTGCACGTGGCACAGCCGGCTCTGAGCATGGCGGTGAGCCGGTTGGAGGATGAGTTGGGCGTGGCTCTGTTCAACCGCGCGACGCGGCAGATCAGCGTGACTGCCGAAGGCCAGCTGTTCCTGGCACGCGCCGAGGCATGCCTTGAAGGCTTGGCCGGTGCCCGCCGTGAGCTGCAGGACCTGACCCAACTGCACAGCGGCGAAATCCGCGTGGGCGTACCGCCCATGTACGGCATCCGCCATATTCCCGACCTGCTGATGCAATTTCGCGCCCAGTACCCCGGCATTGCCATGCATGTGGTGGAAGGCAGCGCCGATGACATCAGCGAACGCCTGGCCACGCGGGACATCGATGTGGCGTTGTTGGAGTCGCGGCGGGTTGATCCGGCGTGGGAGTCGGTGCTGCTCGGCAGCGATGAGATGGTGTTGTGCATGGCCGAAGATCACCCGCTGGCGGGCCTCTCGTCCATCTCGGCGCAGCGGCTGCAACACGAACCGATGCTGGTGTTCGACAACACTTTCCTGCAGCGCCATCTGCTGGACGCCTTTTGCAGCAACGCCCGCGTGCGTTTCAACATCGCCCTGGAAAGCAACTTCGTGCCGTTGGTGATTACCGCCACGCGCAACGGCATGGGCGTGTCCACCTTGCTGCGATCTGTGCAGGAGCAAGAACCAGGGTTGGCCGGCGTTTCATTCGAGCCGGCGCAATTCATGCACTTCAACCTGTGCTGGCGCGCCAGCGAATACCTGTCCCAGGCCAATCGGCGGTTTATTGAGACGGCGAAGGTGTATTTCCAGGAAGACGCCAGCTCGCCGCTGTCACGTTAAGCCCTTATTTGCGTGCGACTTTGTAGCGCACGCAATCCTGATAGAAGCCCTGGCGGATCGCCTCGGGCTTGAGCCGTGAACGGCTGTCGTAGGTCTGTTCGGTAATGCCCATAGCCATCATGCGCATCCATGATTTGCTGAACTTCATGCTTTGGATCTTCTGCCGCGCCGCGTACAACGACACGCCCGACAGCTTGAGTTCCTGGGCCCTGGCGGCGGTGCCGGCGCCCCAACTGCACATGTACTTGTCACCCTCGCGCAGCTCCCGCGCCTGCACGGCAGCCGCGCCGCCGGCCAGGGAGCAGGCGATCAGCATGATTCCAACAGAGCGCATTTGCATCCTCACCTAACCACCTGAAAATAAAAGCGATTCTGGCGAGGATTTTGTTACAAAGGGGCCATTAAATTGCCTTATTGCGCAAGGTTTCAGTTAGCCGCAGCCGGCGTGGTGCGGAAGGTGATGCCCAGGCGGTTGAATGCGTTCATCAAGGCAATGCCGTAAGTCAGGTCGGCCAGCTCCTTGGCGCTGAACTCGGCGGCGGCCGCTGCGTACTCTGCGTCCGAGACGTCGCTGCGGGTGACCGCTTCAGCGAAAGCCAGGGCGATACGTTCGCGGGCGGTGAACACATCCCGTGCGTCGTGCCACACCGGCACCAGCACCAGCTTGTCCACGGCCAAGCCTTGCTTGAGCAGGTCACGCGAGTGCATGTCGATGCAGAAGGCGCAGCCGTTGATCTGCGAGACGCGCAGGTAAACCAGGTCGATCAGCGCCTTGGGCAAGCCGCTGTTCTGCAGGTAGACATAGACGCCACCGAAAGCCTTGTAGCCTTCCGGGGATGCTTGGGTGTAATCGAGGCGAGTGGTCATGATAAATCCTGTTGACGTTGAGTGAAGGCACCATGTTGCAGCGCCATGGCTCACCTCTAAAGAGCCAAGAATGGGCCCGGTGACCGGACCATGATGGTCTAGTCAAATGTTGCAGTTATGGTCCTTGGGTACAGGTCATGCAGCCGCTACAGTTAAGGCAGCCGCGACCAGGAAATCTCCCCCATGCACACGTTGCCCCCTTTGGACCCTACCTCGGCCGAGCCGATATACCGCCAGCTTTACTGGCGCTTTCGCAGCGCCATCGCGGAGGGCCTGCTCAAGCCTGGCCAACGTGTCCCGGCAGCACGGGCGCTGGCCAAGGAACTGGGGCTGGCGCGCGGCACGATCGACAGCACCTACGCATTGCTGGCCGCAGAGGGTTACCTTGAACCTCGCGGCCAGGCAGGCACGGTGGTGGCCCACGGCATCGAGAGCGCCCAACCTACGCCCGTGGTCATCACGCCCTACAACGCAGTGCGACAACAGTCACAGGTGCGCCCCTTCCAGATGGGCCTGCCGGCGCTGGACGCCTTCCCACGCAAGATCTGGTCGAAAATCGCCGCCCGCTGCGTGCGTGCCACACAACTGGCGGACATGTCCAACCCGCCGGTCTACGGCCTGCCTTCGCTGCGCACCGCTATCGCCAGTTACTTGCAGGTGGCGCGGGGGATCCACTGCACGCCGGAACAGATCTTCGTCACGTCGGGCTACCGCAACACCCTGAGCCTGGTCACCCATGCGTTGCTCTCACCCGGCGACGCGGTGCTGGTCGAAGACCCTGGTTATCTGCCCACACGACCACTGCTGGACCACTTGCAGATCAAGTCCATCCCCGTGCCTGTGGATCAGGACGGCCTCTGCGTACAGCACCTCAGCGCCGCCCGCGCCGTGGTCGTCACCCCGGCCCATCAAAGCCCGCTGTGTGTGTCGCTGTCGCTGCCGCGCCGCCTGGAACTGCTGAGCTGGGCCCGCCGTGAACACGCCTGGATCATCGAGGACGACTACGACGGCGAGTACCGTTACATCAGCCGCCCATTACCTGCCCTCAAGAGCCTGGACCGCGAGGGCCGGGTGCTTTACGCGGGTACCTTCAGCAAAGTGCTGTTCCCCGGCATTCGCCTGGCCTACCTAGTGGTACCCGCTTCCCAGGTCGGGCGTTTCGAACAGGTCAGCCAGAGCTTCCTCGGCAACTGCCCGGAACTGACCCAGGCCATCGTCGCCAGTTTTATCGCCGAAGGGCATTTCGCCCGGCATATCCAGCGCATGCGCAAGCTGTACGGCGAGCGCCGCGAAGCCACCGCCAACGGGTTGCGCAAGGTATTAGGCGCGCATATTTCCATTGATGCACAACCTGGCGGGATGCACCTGATCCTGCGGTTCAAGACCCCGCAATCGGACCGCTTGCTGGTGCAGAAACTGGCAAGCGTCGGTCTCTTCGCGGAAGCCTTGAGCGAATGGAATGTCGTGCAGCACTCCGGTCCCGGCCTGCTGTTGGGGTTTGCCAACATCGACTCCCAGACCAGCGCCGAAGCACTGGGCCGGCGCATCCTGGAATGCTTGGTGGCCTAGTCATCAGGTGATTTCTTGGCGCTGTTCTTGTCGGCCAACAGCCGTGAAACTGCGACGCCCACCCCCCAGCCAGGATTTCTGATGCGCAGTCTCACGGTGTTTTGCGGCTCCAACTTCGGCACCCACCCTCGCTACAGTGAAGACGCCAAAGCGCTGGGCCGCGAAATCGCCCGGCGCGGTATTCGCCTGGTCTACGGCGGCAGTGCCAAAGGCCTGATGGGCGTGATTGCCGACAGCGCACTGGCCGAGGGTGGCGAAGTGATCGGCGTCATCACCCGATTGCTGCATGAACTCGGGCACATGCATCCAGGGCTCAGCACCTATGAAATCACCGAAGACATGCGCAGCCGCAAAGCGCGCATGAGCGAACTGGCCGATGGCTTCATCGCCCTGCCCGGTGGCCTCGGCACCTTTGAAGAACTGCTGGAAGCGATGACCTTGTCGCAATTGGGCGAGCACCACAAAGGCGTGGCCTGCCTGAACACCGCACAGTTTTTCGCGCCGTTGCAGGGCCTGTTCGCGCACGGCGTGCAGGAAGGCTTCATCAAGGCCGAACACAGCCAGATGCTGATCGTCGAAGACAACCCCGGCGCCCTGCTCGATGCCCTTGGGCGGTGGCAGGCGCCGGTGGTCAACAAATGGATTGAGCCCGCTAAGCGCTAGCCCGTTTCGGCCTTGGCGATGCTGCTCCCGAATCCTCTCGCCAAGGCCTTTTTTTACCTCACCACTGGTACGTAGCGCTTGCCTGTACGGTACGCTGCGAGCCATACCAGCACCACGAATAGGAGTAGCAGGACGCGACATACTCTTTATTCGCCAGGTTGGTGGCATTGAGCGCCAGTCGCAGGTTGTCCTTCAGGCTGGTGATGTTCGGGATGTCGTAGTGCACCGCCGCATCGAACAGGGTGTAGCCCGGCACCTTCAGGGTGTTGGCCGTATCACCCCAGGACGAGCCGACATACCGAGCCCCCGCACCGGCACCGAAGCCCTTGAGGTTGCCATCGTGGAAGGTGTAGTCGGCCCACGCCGAGGCGGTGTGACGCGGCACGCCGTAGGTGGTGGTGCCTTCGGCCGCGATGGCCGGGCCTACGCCGATGTCACTGACGGGCGCATACCGCACGGTGTTGTTGGACTTGCTGATGCGGTTGTCCAAGTAGGCGTAGGCCGCGGTGATGTCCAGGTTGTCATTGAGGCTGGCCTTGCCTTCCAGCTCAAAGCCACGGGATTGCACTTCACCGTCCTGGCTCTGGCAGCGTCCGGAGCCGCACAGATGAGTCGGGTCCGGGTCGGTGGTCAGTACGTTGGTCTGGCGCAGGTCGAAGATCGCTGCCGTGATAAAGCTGTTGCTGCCTGGCGGCTGGTACTTGATGCCGATTTCGTACTGCTTGCCTTCGGTCGGCTTGAACACCGAACCGCCGTAGCCGGTGCCCGACTGCGGGTTGAACGACTCGGCGTAGCTGGCATAGGGTGCCAGGCCATTATCAAACAGATAGACCAGGCCGATACGGCCGGTAAACGCCTTGCTGTCCAGGGACGACTCGGATTTGGCGCCAGTGCGAATCGTCTTGGTGCTGCTGTCGGTGCTGGCCCAGTCATAGCGCCCGCCCAGCAACAGGACCCATTTGTCCCATTTCATCTGTTCTTGCAGGTACACGCCGGTCTGCTCGCTGCGCGAGGTGCCGTCGGTGGTGTAGGCCGGCACCGGGACCGACGCGCCATAGACCGGATTGAAGATATCCAGGGTCGGGCCAGCGGTGTAAACGCCCGAGCCGGACTTGGTGTCGGTGCTGGTGTTCTGGTAATCGAGCCCCATCAACAAGGTGTGCTGCAACGGGCCGGTGTCGAATTTGGCCTGCACCTGGTTGTCGAGGGTGTAGGCGTCCAGGTCGACATCGCTGGCAATGGTCGAGCGGCGGATGGTGCGGTAATCCGCCATCAGGTAGTTGCTGTAGAGGCTGCGGTACTGGCCTTCGCTGCGCAGGTAACGCGCATTCTGGCGCACGGTCCACACGTCATCGAAGTGATGCTCGAATGCCCAGCCGATGCTGTAGTACTCGCGGTCACTTTTCTCGAAATTCTTTTCGCCGTCGTAGAAGTCCACATCGATGCTGCGCCCGGTCGGGCTGTGCAGCACCGAGCCCCAGGCCGGCACCGAACCGTAGGACGCGCCTTTGGGGTCCTTCTGGAAATGCCCGAGCAGGGTCAGCGAGGTCGCGTCGTCCGGGCGCCAGGTGAAGGCGCTGGATAGCGACTGGCGGCGCGTCTCGGTGTGTTCTACCTGCCCGTCGGCATCGTCGAAAAGCCCGGCAACGCGGTAGGAATACACGCCTTGATCATCCAATGGGCCACTCAGGTCGAAGGTCGTGCGTTTCTTGTTGAAGGTGCCGTATTCCACGCCTACTTCGTGAAACGGGGTGTCCAGCGGGCGCTTGCTAACCATGTTGATCACGCCGCTCGGCGTACCCTGGCCGTAAAGGACCGAGGCCGGGCCGCGTAGCACTTCGACGCGTTCCAGGTCAAAAGCGTCCTTTTGCGGCAAGGCGTCACGGCTCGAGGGCATGCGCAGGCCGTCGAGGTAAGTGGCCGGTGAGAAACCCCGGATGGTCAACTGGTCCAGGCGCGATGCGGTGGCGCCACGGGTTTCCGGAATGACGGCGGCGCTGTAGCGCAGGATCTGGTTGAGGCTCTCGGCGTTTTGCGCGCGCATCTGGTCTTTGGTGACGATGGAGATCGATTGCGGCGTTTCGATCAGCGCGGTGTCGGTCTTGGTGCCCGACAAGCTGCGCGTGGCCACATAGCCGGACACCGGCCCGGTCGGGCTTTCGGTCTGGTATGCGCCGCTGATGGTGGTGGCCTGCAACTCCATGACCCCGCCGTTATCCGGGATAGCTTCCAGGCGGTAGCGGTCGGCGGAAATCTTCAAGGCCTGCAAGCCGCTACCGTCGAGCAACTGGTTCAGCGCCACATCGGTGTCGTATTGCCCGCTCAAACCCTTACTGCGCTTGCCGCGCGTCAGGCTTGCATCAAACGCCAGCACCAGGCCCGCCTGCTCGGCCAGGCTATTGAGCGCCTGGCTCAAATCACCGGCGGGAATCGAGAAACTGCGCACGGCGCTGCTGCTCTCTTCGGCAAAGGAGGACTGGACGGTCAGCAACGGCACGGCGGCAAAAGCCATCGCCACTGACAAGGCCAGTGGGTGCAAGGGACGAGCAAGGCGCGACATGGGAAATCCTGCGTAAGGGAGGTTCTATTAACCATGACGGCCATGTCGGAAAATCGGGCAAGGATGAGAGCGATTTTTATTTAAGCTGCCGCGCTGCAATCAGTTTTGTCGCTTTTTTCTGTAGCCCTTTGGGTTGGTTTTTTGCGTTTTTCCCCCGTGTTCAGTCAGCCTTTTCTGAATTTCTCAACCGCTCATCCCGCTGCGTTTTGCTACGGCATGCTCCGACGCCTTGCCCTTTGCCGAGACGTCACGGATGACCCACCCTTCCCGCATTGCCCTTATCGAATTTGAGCTGGATGGCTTCCATCAGAGCCTGGTGATTTATCGCCAGCACATGGACGCGTGGTACTCGCGTGCACTGGATTCGGTGAGCCATGGGCTGGATATGCCGTCGCTGCTGGGGATGGATCGGGTGTTGCGGGTGGGGGAATCGCAGCGGGCGGTAAGCATTGCGGATGCTGACTTTTCCACCGTGGCCCAGTGCCCGGTGGGCGGCGAGCTGAAGATCGAGAGCCTGTTCGAGTCGGTGTATGACGTGCCGATTGGCAACATCCCGGTGGAGGTGATCGGGCTGGATGACGGCAGTTCTACCGTGATCATGCTGGATGAACAAGGCAAAGGCTCGCACCACTGCGCGGCGGGCGGGCACTATCAAGTGCGGGTGCAAGGGGGCGTTTCTACTGAGCAAGTGGACGCGTTGTTTGCCTCTTACGCTGGGCTGACCGGGAACCTGGAGCAGTGGCTTCGTTCTGAGTGGTCGGGTTTTAAACCGCGCTGGGAGCAGTCCACCGCCAGCGCGATTGGCAGCGGCGTACTGGCGGGCAGTTGGGCGGCGATTCGTGATGTGTGGGACAGCATCAAGCTGGTGCAGGCGATTCTTGATGACCCGTTGAAGTACGTCGAACAGCTGGGCGCAGAAGCGGCCAAATTGGCGCAGCTCGCCACCGATGCGCCCAAAGTCATGGAACAGGCGATGCTGCTGGCCAGTGATGAAGCGGCGCTGTTCCTGATGCTGCGCACGGCGATGATCTGGTTGGACGCATTGCCGCCCGGTGAAATGGCCGAGATGGCGGCAGGGTTTGTGGTGTCGTTGCTGATTGATCTCGTGATCGGCGTGGTGTTGACCATCGCGTTACCGGCGGCGGGTGTGGCGTATTTGAGTCTGCGACTGGTCAAGTATGGCGGGCAGATTCTTGATGCGGCGACGGGTTTTGTCAGGGGGCTTTTGGGGATTCTGACGAAGTTCATGCAGGCCGTGGATCGCTACAAGGCGGTCGCGGTTCGCGGGGTGGTTGGTGGGTTGAAGCAAGGCAGGCTGCAGATGCGCTGGAAGGCGCGGCAGAACGCGATGCTGAAGCAGGCGGAGCATGTGGATGATGTGCCTGCTGTTGGGAAGAATCCGGCTGGGGATGCGGCGGCATCGTCGGACAAGACCGCCACTAACGGTTGCCCGGTGTCGATGGTCACGGGTGAGGAACTGCTGACCCTGACCGATGGCAAGCTGGACGGGATCTTGCCGTTTGAGTGGACCCGGCTGTATCGCACCAGTGCGGTGGAAGTGGATTGTGGGTTGGGGTTTGGCTGGAGTCACTCGCTGGCGCATCGGCTGAGTGTTTCCGGTGATTCGGTGGTGTGGATCGATCATGAAAATCGGTCGACTACCCTGCCCCTGCCCACAGTTTCTCGGCCTGCGATCACCAATAGCCTGGCCGAAGCGGCGATCTACCTGGGGTCGCTGCCCGATGAGTTAGTCCTGTCTCAAGGGTCGCGCTTCTACCATTTTCGCGACGGTGTGCTGACGGCGATTAGCGATGCGTATGACAACCGGTTGCGCATTTCCCGGAATTACCTGGGGCAGATTGAGCGGTTGGATAACGGCGTGGGGCGTTCGCTGTTTTTGCGCTATGCGTTGGGTCGCATTGTGGCGGTGGACTACCAGATTGAGCGGGCTGTCGATGACGGTCCGTTTGTCTGGGTGACGGAGCAGCACGTTGTTGCCTACGCCTATGACACTTTTGGACGACTGGTTTCTGCGACCAACGCCGTAGGCGAAAGCGAGGTTTATCGGTACGACGAGCAGCACGTCATTCTTGAGCGTGGTTTGGCGGGTGGGGCGAGTTTCTTCTGGGAGTGGGAAAGGTCTGGTAAGGCGGCGCGATGTGTCCGGCATTGGGCCAGTTTCTCGCAGATGGACACGCGCTATGCCTGGGATGACAACGGGCAGGTCACGGTGTTTAACGCCGATGGCAGCCAGGAAGTCTACGTGCATGACCAGCGGGCGCGGCTGGTGCAGCGGGTGGATCCTGACGGTGCTGAGCACTTCAAATCCTACGATGAGAAAGGCCGGCTGACGGTTGAGCAGGACCCTCTCGGGGCGATCACGGCCTACCAGTACGACGAAGCTGGGCGTTTGGTGGCGTTGTTTCCGGGGGATGATGAGCCAACGACCTACGAGCATGACAATGGGTTCGTACGGGTTGTGCGGCGTGGTGAAGCGGTTTGGAAGTATGAGCGTAATGACCAGGGCGACGTTACGCGTAGGACCGATCCTGACGGCAACGCTACTGACTACAGCTACAACAAACGCGGACAACTGACGCAGGTTTGGCTGCCGGATCACAGCTGTCACCGACTGGTCTGGAATGAGCACGGGCAATTGCTTGAAGAGCAGTTGCCGAATGGCGGAATCAAGCGCTACCGCTATGACGATCTCGGGCGAAAAATCAGCCTGGAAGACGAACACGGCGCGCTCACGCAATTTGAGTGGAACCACGTAGGACGATTAGTCCAAATCGTCTTGCCGAGCGGTGATACGCGTAAATATACCTACAACGCGTACGGAAAAATCACCTCCGAACGCGATGAACTCGGCCACGTCACTCGCTACGAATACGCCGATGGCCTGCACCTGATCAGCCGGCGCATCAACGCTGATGGCACCCAGGTCAAATACCGTTACGACAACACTCGTTTGCTGCTGACCGAAATCGAAAACGAGGTAGGCGAAACCTACCGACTCCAGTATCACGCCAATGGCCTGATCCAGCAGGAAACCGGCTTTGACGGCCAGCGCACTGCTTACCTCTACGACCTCAACGGCAACCTGCAGGAAAAGACCGAGCATGGCGATGACGGTAGTCAGCTGGTTACCCACTACGAGCGCGATTATGCCGGACGGCTCGTAAGAAAAGCCCTGCCCGACGGCAACCTGGTCGATTACGCCTACGACCGTCAGGGCAATCTCCTAAGCGTCGAGGACGGCCACTGGGCTTTGGCCTACGAGTACGACAGCCAAAACCGCCTCACCGCCGAACACCAAGGCTGGGGCACGCTGCGCTATGGCTACGACGCCTGCGGCCACCTGCAAAACCTGCGCCTGCCCGACAACAACCGCCTGGTGTTCAACCACACCAAAGGTGGCCACCTCGCCACCGTCGAGTTAAACGGCACGTTACTGACATCCCACCTGTTCAAGGCCGGTCAGGAACACCAACGCCAACAAGGCCAACTGATCAGCCACTACCACTCCGACGATCAACAACGCCTGCACGCCCACGCCGTTACCCAAAAGCAACACACGCTTTACCAACGCCACTACGACTACGACAAATCCGGCAACCTCACCCGCCTGCAAGACACCCGCAAAGGCGAACACCACTACCACTACGACCCGCTAAACCGCCTCACCCGCGCCGACCACTCGCAAGGCGAGCAAGAACGCTTCGCCCACGACCCCGCCGGCAACCTGCTCATGCAAAACCGCCCCGGCCCCGACATCGTGGCCGGCAACCGCCTGATGATCCAAGGCGACCACCATTACGACTACGACGCCTTCGGCAACCTTATCCGCGAACGGCGTGGCAAAGGCCATCAACTCGTTACTGAATACCGCTACGACTGCCAGCACCGCCTGATCGGCATCAAAAAACCCAACGGCCAGACCGCCAGCTATCGCTACGATCCGTTTGGTCGCCGTATCAGCAAAGCTGTTGATGGCATTACCACCGAGTTCTTCTGGCAAGGCGACAAACTCATCGCCGAACACCAGACGGATCGCCACCGCAGTTACCTCTACGAGCCCGACAGCTTCCGTCCGCTAGCTTTGCTGGAAGGTTTTGGTCCAAAGGAAACCAGGCACTACCACTACCAACTTGACCACCTGGGCACCCCACACGAACTCACCACTCAGGATGGCGAAATCGTCTGGTCCGCACACTATCGCGCCTACGGCGAAATCAGCCGTCTCGACATAGGAAAAGTCGACAATCCGCTTCGTTTCCAAGGCCAATACTTCGACCAAGAAAGCGGACTGCACTACAACCGCCATCGCTACTACAATCCGGATATTGGTCGCTACCTGACCCCGGATCCGGTGAAGTTGGCGGGTGGGATCAATGCCTACCAATACACCACCAACCCCACGGGCTGGGTAGACCCCATAGGATTTGCCTGCGAGCGCGGCAATTGTCCGGGCCAAAGAAGCAAATCACAAAAACGGCATGAGGAAGCGCCCCCTGAAATAGGAGGTGCGGTTCACTCAATCACTTATGAACAAGCTTTAAACAAAGCGCTAGTATGGTTGTTGGAAAATGATTTCCGGGCAGAAATGCCAAAGTTAGCAAAATTCGGAAAAAGAAAAGGGGAACCTATAGGAATGCAAACGTCCGACAGAAAAACTGGCTATCGTGTTGAACATGATCAAAACAGTGGCGCACATATCAACGTGTGGACCCATAAAGAAAATGGCCCACATTTTACATTTGAAGGAAACGAAAAAATGGTGATTCAGCTAACTAAAAGGTTCGCAAAAAAATGAGCTACCTTGACGACGAGATAATTGAATACTTTAAAAAAAACAATACGAAAATCACTACCCTAACAAAAATCAAACATGACCTAATGGTAGAAAAAATGAGTCAGAGCGTTCCATTCTCTGTGACCAACATAGCATGGAGCTTATTAAAAAATAGTATCTATCTGGGTGTAGCAACATCAAAAACATCAATGGATGCACTTGTAGAAAAAATCAAACTCACCACAGAATCTGACGTCATTATCATAGGTGACGCCACTGATGACGCCTATTCAATAGGCATCAAACATCTCTCACCAGCACTTGGGATATTTTCGACGATTCCGCAACACACCTACATAACTCAAGAAAGTTTGGATTGGATAGCGGGCATATCCTTTGAAGGTTACATCTACTTTTCTAAACTTTAACTTCCCAAATAAGCCTTCTAACAAACAGACATATCCCAGCGATATCCAGCTATATGCTCACTGCCCCAAACGAAGACAATTCCTCAGACTGGAAGGCTAGCACAATGCAAATCCATACACTAGAAACCCTGATATCGGAATATCTGAGGCATGTAGATGAAGCAACGGAATTACTCAAGCGATCGTTCGGCACCAAAAACATTCATGGATTATGGCGCTCCAATAAAATTCCGCAGCGAGGCGCTGTCACTGATGACGTGACCTACGAATTGCACGGCATTGGTTGTTGCGTTCGCCTATCAGGCCTATACATCGACTTTGATTATGGCCCTGATGACAGGGTCGACGGATTTGACCTTTGGCGATTATATATTTACGCCTGTGAGCTACCGCAAAAATACAAGAAATATACCGACAAAGAGTACCTGGCGCATGAATTCGGCGAGTACCTGAAACTAGGAAAAGCCAAAAAAATCCCTGGTTCCATGTCCAACTTGTACTTCATTCAATCATGACGATGACTACCCGGCCTGATGAGCCATCAGGCCCTCACCCCCACGCCACCACCAACAACCCCACCCCCAAAACCAGACACAACGGTGAATAAAAATACGTATCCAACCTCGCAAACCGCGAACCACCAACCTTCTTGAAAAACCCCACCAACTCCGAATCCCCAATCGCCCTGGCAAACATCACCACCGAAATCGCGCTGATCCCCCATTGCAAGGCCCCGTGGGACACCGCCGAGAAATACAGCCCGGCACGCAAACACACCATCAGCGCAATGCCCACCAACCCCAGGGCAACCAGAAACGTAGCCAGCGCCGAGGGTTTGAACGCAGGTTTCGGCCCACGCGCGAATTCGCCGGGCAGTTGGGGGATAGCGGCCTGGAAGCCGAGTTTTCCGCCGGCAGCCCAGTACAAATGCACCATGCTGATGAAGGTGAAAATGCCGACAATCCATCGTGCGACAACAAAGCTCATGGCTGGCTCTCCCGTAAAAGGTGCGAAAGAGGATAGTCGCCTGGTGATTTTTTGCAGGCATTTCGTCGGCGGCTGATGGTAAAGTGCCGCCCCATGAAAATCGCCCGTGCCGACCGCTCGCTCATTGCCTGGATGCTCTATTGCTGCGTCCTGTTCAATGTGTTCGCCTGCAGTATCGGTCACGGGCAGATGGTCGGGATGCAGCTCAATGGCATCGGCGGTCAGTTTTGTACAGTGGACCCGCGCACCCAGGCGCCCAAGCCGTCCAACTCCACTGAAGAGAACCTGCCAACGCTGTCCAAGGCGTTTGGTTGCCCGCTGTGTTCCACAGGCGGCATGGGCCCAGCGCTGAGTTCAAGCCTGAATGTGGCGGTGTTGCCACAGCCCCATGCGCCACCGCCGGCCATTGTCCTGGCTGCTGACATTCCTGCCCGCTTCACCTGGCCTGCGGCTAATCCGCGCGCACCGCCTGCTTTCGCCTGATTCCTTCGCTTTCCGATCTGCACTGACCACCGTTTCCGCAAGGAAGTACGGGCGGTTGTGCGTTGTTTTCAAGCCAAGTTTTTCAGGATTCAACCATGAAACATCTACCCCTGTTGGCGGGCCTATTCGGCTGCCTGCCCGTCTGCGCCTGGGCCCTTGAATTGGCTCCGACCACCATTGATGGCGAACAAACCGCCGAGCCTGGCCTGGCCCTGGATCAATCCAGCGGCATGGCCTCGCGCTTGGGCTTGAGTGTGCGCGAAACCCCAGCGTCGGTGGCTATCGCCAACCGCAATGACATCGAGCGCCGCGGCGCCAAGACCTTCCGCGACGCCGCCAATACCTTGCCTGGCGTCAATGCCAGCGCCCCGCCAGGATTTGGCGGGTTTGTCTCCTACCGTGGGTTTACCAGCAGCCAGATCACCCAGATGTTCAACGGGATCAATGTGGCGACCGGCCTGGCACGGCCGGTGGATGCATGGATCTATGACCGGGTGGAGCTGGTAGGCGGCCCCTCCTCCTTGATCAACGGTGCCGGCTCCGTGGGCGGTTCGCTCAACTACGTGACCAAGCTGGCCACCCGCGAGGAACAGGCCGCCGAAGGCCAGCTCACCTATGGCAGCTATGACACCGCCGGCATGGCGTTTGGTGTCAATCACGCCCTGACCGAACCCGGCGCCGATGTGCAGCACTACGCGCGCCTGGATGTAAGCCGCAACACCAATCACAGCTACATCGACCGCGACCAGCGTGAGGCCTGGAGCCTGGCGTTTTCCCTGCTCAGCGACCTCACGCCCAATCTGTCTCACACCCTGGCGCTTGAATATCAGGATGAGCATGAAGACAGTCCCTACTGGGGCACGCCGGTGCTCAACCCCAAGGTGGGCGAGCTGAAGATCGACAAGCACAACCGCTTCAACAACTACAACGTTGCTGACGGTCGCTACGAACAGCGCACGATCTGGGCGCGCTCGATCATCGACTACCGCCTCAACGACAGCACCAGCCTGAAAAACACCCTCTACCACCTGGACAGCCAACGCGATTACCGCAACCTGGAAACCTATCAGTACAACGCCGACAACAGCGCGGTGAACCGCTCGACGGCCTATCAGGTACGTCATCAAGGCGAACAGAACGGCAACCAGTTCGAACTGCGCCACGATGACAGTATGTTCGGATTGTCGACCACGTGGTCTGGCGGTTTCGAATACAAGGTCAACAGCACCACCAATACCCCCTGGAATGTGCCAGGCAACAGTACAGTGAATCCAGACAACTTCGATCCCGGGCACTTCTACGACATCCCGCGAACCCGCGAGAAGTTCGGCAAGGACAAGACCAACGAGGTCACCACCAAAGCTGTGTTCGTGGAGAACCGCCTGGGGCTCACCGACAAACTTTCGCTGCTTACCGGCCTGCGTTACGACGCTATCGAGCTGGACGTCACCAACCACCGTGCGATCACCGCGACCAATCCCCGCCACTTCAAGCGCAGCTGGGAGCCGGTAACCGGCCGCGTCGGCCTGACTTACCAGTTCATCCCGTCGGCCAATGTGTATGTGCAATACAGCACCGCCGCCGAGCAGCCGAACACCACCACGCAAGTGTTTGATGTTTCGACGGGCAAACAGTGGGAAGTGGGCAGCAAGTTCGATTACCTGGACGGCCGTGGCTCGGCCACCGTGGCCGCGTACAAGATCGAGCGTAAGGATTTTGCCGTGACCGATCCGCAGGACCCGACCAACAGCATTCCGGTCGGCGCACAGTCATCCAAAGGCATCGAGTTGGCCAGTTCGTTACGCATCACGCCAAGGTTGCTGGCGGAGGGTAACTTCGCCTGGGTCGACGCCGAGTACGACGACTTCAACGAGAAAATCGCCAGTGGCGCGGTGGTCTCGCGCAAAGGCAATACGCCAACCAACGTGCCCAAGCGCGTGGGGAACCTGTGGCTGACCTATGATTTTGCCGAGGATTGGCAAGGGGGCGTGGATGCGCGTTATGTGGCCGAGGTGTACGCAGATAACGCCAACACCCAGACGGTGCCGGCCTACACGCTGTTCGGCACGTTCCTGCGCTACAAAGTGGACTCGCATACCTCGGTGACGGGCCGGGTACGCAACTTGACGAATGAGGTGTATGCCGAGTTTGCGCATGTGTCGCCTGCTTACTACCTGGGTGCGCCAAGGACATTCGAGCTGGCAGTACAAACCAGGTTCTAAACACCTGAACGCAGGAGCCCGGCTTGCCGGCGATGGCGTCCGATAAACGCCGTCGCCGGCAAGCCGGGCTCCTACAGTACATGCGCACTGTTATTTCAGACTGGCTTCAACCTTCTGCGCCACATCCTCGGTCAACCAAGCCTTCCACACCTGCGGATGTTCCTTCAGAAACACCTGGGCCACTTCCCGTGGCGCCGAGTGGTTTTCACTCATGGTCGCCAAGGCTTTGTTCAGCGGCTCAATCGGAAACTCGACCTTCTCAAAGAACTGCGCAATCTGCGGATGCTCCTTCTGGAACGGCGTCGACACCCCGATGCTCAACTTGGATGCCAGCGAGCGTGTTGGTTTTGGATCAGGATTATCCGCATCCGTAAGCGTCTTCCACGCCTCGGCATCAAACGGTGGCTCTTCCAGCTGGATCAACTTGTAGCGCCCCATCAACGGCGTCGGCGACCAGTAGTAGAACAGCACCGGTTTGCCCCGGCGGATCGACGAAGCGATCTCGGCATCCAGTGCCGCGCCCGAGCCACTGCGGAAGTTCACATAACTGTCGTCCAGACCGTAGGCCTTGAGCTTCTGTTTGTTGACCACTTCCGAGGTCCAGCCGATAGGGCTGTTGAGAAAGCGCCCCTTGCCCGGGGATTCCGGGTCCTTGAAGACGTCCTTGTAGCGCGCCAGGTCCTTCACGCTCTTGAGTTCCGGCGCGAGAGGCTTGATGCCTTTGGCTGGGTCGCCCTTGACCACGTATTCCGGCACCCACCAACCTTCGGTTGCGCCTTTGACCGTATCGCCCAGGCCGACCACTTTACCTTCGGCTTCAGCCTTGACCCACACCGGGCTGCGGCCGGCCCACTCTTCGCCGATCACTTGGATGTCGTTCTTCGCGAGGGCGGTTTCCAGGGTGATGGTGGTGCCCGGTAAGGTATCGGTCGGTAAGTCGTAGCCCTTTTCGACAATCACCCGAAGTACCTCGGTGATCAGGCTGCCGCTTTCCCAGTTCAAATCGGCAAAGTGTATCGGCGTCTCGGCGGCCGAAACCGGCAGTGCGGCCACGGACAGACTCAAGGCCGTCACGGATGCAGCCAACAGCGTTCTCAATCCTTTCATGCCCTTGCACCTCGCGATATCGCAGCAGACAGCGGACGGCTTTGCTGCGTAAGCGCGAAGCCTCTGAATAGTTAAGTCAACTCAACTGTAGTAGAGGTTCCGGGAGATAACGGGTGTTCGCGGAATTTGATGGTTATTCGCTGGCCTTGAAAGTCACCAGTTCACCCTTGCGCCATTTGGCGGCCTTGCCGGTCACGGCTTTCAGGGTCTTGGTCAGGCCTTCCTGCAGTTGCTCGTTGGCGGCAAACACCAGCATCACGCTGTGGCCTTCCTTGAACACAATGCCCTGGCCTTCGGCCGAGGAGACAAAGGCGTAGTCACCCAGGCCATAGACGGTCAACTTGATATCGCGGAACTTCAGTTCGAATTTGCCACCTTCACGGCTGGGCAATACCGCTGCGCGGAAGTGATCGCCAACTTTGAGTTCCAGGCGGGGCTTGTCGTCCACGACCAACGCCGCCTCGGTGTCGATCTCGGCGATGTAGATACCTTCCGGCGTCTGCTCAGTAATGTAAACGAAACGGGACTGAAACTGTTTGACCAACTTTGCGCGCAAATCACCCAGCACGAACAACGCGTGCATATCCAGATTACTGACTGCCAAGGAAACGCCCCCACATCAAAAAGAGCGCTGTCCGCCAGAGCGGGCAGCACAAAAAAACGGCCATTACGGCACGATCACATCACTCATTCTTTGAAAAAAACTGAAGAAGAACCCACTGCCGCGCCATAAGACCAGTACAGACGTACGCGATGGACCTTGTGCAAGGTCATCAGGCACCACAGGAGATCACAGGTTCAACGGCCAGAGAATACGGACCGACCCACTTCAGAGAATAACCCAGTTAAAAATGCAGTTTTCCGACACGCAAGCGCAAATAAGCACGCTGTCATGGAACCAGGCGCAGATCGCCGACGACAATACTAAAACAGCAGCACCAATCAAAACCACCCAAAACGTTGCAATCAAGTCAACCGGAGCGATCGAAAGGAGCAGGCCATGCAACGCTCAACCTACAATGCGATGTCTTCGCACACCCGTTCATCATGCCAGGGCGAGGCTCAATACTACCGCTTGGGCGGCTTCGAGGGGTACTCGGACCCGGTTCTTTACCAGTTTGTACCTGCCGGTAAAAACTTCTTCCACATCCGTGAAGTGCTCAGCGGCCAAATAAAAGGCTTTCGCAGCGGCCATGTCAAGGCTTGTGAACTGGCCAAGAAACTAGAAGCCCAGTTGCAAGCTCACCATGGAGCGGTCGTTTCGTCCGCCCGATAACTTAACTGCGCCGCCGACCCGCAACAACTGCCATACTGGCCCGTCCACTGAAGTTTGTGCCCTGCGGGCCAGGTTTCTCCAGTGCAGTTATCTCCAAGGGAAGGCTCTACGTGACGGAATTTGATATCGGCGAATTTTTCATCCATGGCGACGCAAGGGAAGTAGACGGTGAGTTTCAAGCAGTGATCATTATGCGGGCCAAGCCTCCGCTGACCACTGTCACCACCCACCAGGTGGAAAAAGACCGCTGGTTCAAAACCGTCGACGCGGCTGCCATCGCCGCCAAGGACGCCGCCAAGGCGTTAAAGACTGCCGTGGACGACGGGGCTCTGAATTCCTGAGATCCGATAGAACTCTGCTGCGCCACAACCCTCCCATGCATAACGACCACCCTGCATGGAGAACCAAATGGACGCGCCAATCCCCACCCTTGAAACCCTGTTTGAACAATTGGGCCTGGATTCAACCCCAGACGCCATCGATGCGTTTATCGTTGCCCATCCATTGCCTGAAGACGTGAAGCTCATCGATGCACCGTTCTGGTCGGCGCAACAAGCGAGTTTTCTCAAGGAAGAGCTTCGCGACGATGCCGAATGGGCGATTGCCGTGGATGAACTTAACCAACGCCTGCATCAAGCGAACTGAGTCGGCGTCAATGCAGGCTGTCTGACTGCTCCAGGCGCAACAGCGCCTGCCAGGCAGCCCTGCACTCCTCCGCTTCATCGCGACTGGCGAACGCCGTGCCGCGCTGCTCACCGTTGAGCAACACCACCCAGCAAGCCTTCTGACCCAGCGCACGCAAGGTTTCGGGAACGCCACTGCCAATCATCACGGCGACATCGACTTTGTTTTGCATGGAGCTTCTCCGCAGCATTAGTTAGCTGGCTAACAATGTTGGCCATGCTACGGTTTTCCTCCAGTTGGAAAAAGCTATCCCCGGAATAGCTCCATTGCATAAACAGCAATAATCCCTATCGCCCGCCTTTTGCTACCTCGGGTTTATAGCCCAGGCGCAAGCCGCCCCAATGTCGGCCCTTGACCATGATCGGCACCGACAGGTCGTGCATCAGTTCGCCGGTGTCACGGGTATAGGTCTGCAGCAGAACGGCCTGTTGGTGGCTGCCACAGCGGATCCCAGTGCGGTCTTCAAACTTGCGCTTGGTGCGGTTCTGCACGGCATCCACCTGCGCATCACCGGTCAGCGCGTGGGAGAACGCCTTGTTGTGCGTCGGCACATAGCCCTGGGGCGTGCAGGCGATGGCAAACACCAACCCTTCATGCCGTGGCAACAGTGCCTCCTGGATCGCCGGCAGCACCTGGTCGGTGTAGCTATCGAACCGGGTGTGGTACTTGCTCGGGCTGGTGTTGGCGATCGGCGTGTAGCTGCGGTCGAACAGGTCATCCAGGCTGATCCGGTTCTGCTGCACATCGGCTTCGAATTGCCCAGCAATCCGGCTCGCCCCCTCGCGCGCCAGGTCGTAGATACGCTGGTGGTAGTCGTCCAGCCCAACTTCCGCCAGGCGCTCGCTGATGGTTTCGGCTTGCCCTTCCATCTGCACGGCAGCGTCGGCCAACTGGCGGGTTTGCTGATCGCTGACAGCCAGGTCGCTGCGCATCTGTTCCACGGCATGGAACAAGCTGTCGAGCTGGGTGCGGTTGGTGTCGGTGCCCTGGGCGATTTCATTCACCTGGCCTTCCACATCGGCCGCCAGGCTGGCGATACTTTGCAACTGCTCGCCGGCGTGCTCCACCTGCTCGACACCGGCATGCAAGTCCGCCGATAACTGGCGAATCTGCTCCACCACCTGGGCGGTGCGCTGCTGGATGTCCGCCACCATCACCCCGACTTCATCGGTGGCCGTGGCCGTACGCCCCGCCAACCCACGCACCTCATCCGCCACCACCGCAAACCCACGCCCATGCTCGCCGGCCCGCGCCGCTTCAATCGCGGCGTTAAGCGCCAAGAGGTTGGTCTGGCTGGCGATGGACTGAATCACCAAAGTCACCCGCTGGATTTCCTCGCTGCGCAGGCTCAAGGCTTCAATCAGCTCACGGCTGGCGTTGGCGCGTTGGCTGAGTTGGTGCATGCGGGTAATCGACTGGGCCAGCACTTCGCGGCCTTCAGTGCTGCGTTGATGCGCCTGGCTGGCGGCGCCAAGCGCTTCGCGGCTCAGTTGGGAGGTGATCTTTTCAGTGCCGATCATCACCTCGGCGCTGCTGACAATCTGCTTGGCCGCGCCCAACTGCGACTGCACACGGGCCGCCAGTTGCTTGACCGAAAAGGCCACGCCGGCCGCGGACAACGCGTTATGACTGGTGGTGTAGGACAGGTCGCGAGTCAATTCGCCGATGGCGTCGACGGCATCGGAAGATGCGATAACAGGTGTGCGACTTTTCAATCGAGGTAGCCAGATCACCAGCAGGGCCAGTGGCAGGCAAAGGTAGAGCGGCAGGCTGGCGAGCGCCAAGCCCAGCAGGACCAACACCAGGGCGGTACTCTGCAAAAGGGGCGTCAGCCAGCCGGGCAGCCCGCGCGCCACCGCTTGCGGTGGCACTGCTGCGCCCATCAGAGATCCGTCTCCAGCCATCTTCGTTACCCCACTGCTTGTCATTATTGTCGCTGCATTAAACGCCACTATCGGGCCATTATCCATGGGCCTTTAGTGGGGTGGCTTGCAGCAGATCAATAGACGGGGTGTAACGGGTCTTTCCCGGGGAACCGCTGGACGGTCCCCCACTTCACCGCATCAGGCTTGGCGCTGATGCTTGTCGATCTGCTCGTGGCGCTCTTGCGCTTCGATGCAGTACTTGGTGGTCGGGCTGATCAGCAGGCGCTTGAGGCCGATAGGCTCGCCGCTGTCATCGCACCAGCCAAAGGAATCTTCCTTGATGCGCTCCAGTGCGCGCTCAAGCTGCGGCAGCATGCGCTGGTCGCGGTCAATGGCGTTGACCAGCCAGGTGCGCTCTTCTTCAACAGAAGCGGCGTCGGCCGGGTCGGCCGGGGTGTCCAGGCTTTCAATGGCGATACGGTTCTGTTCAATGCGCTCGTGGTGTTCCACTTTCATGTCTTGCAGCAACTGCTCGAAAAAAGCGTGCTGTTCGGCATTCATGTAGTCATCCGCCGGCATGGCCAGCAACTTTTCCTTTGTCATTGATTTCTCTATAAAAAATACGTGCATTAAGGCGAATAAGGGAGCGTTCCGGAAGGCCTCTGCAGGTCTCGGAAGGGCGCCATTCATTTCAAGCGCCACCCGGCACTCAATTTACGAGGGGCGGCAGTCTAAGGCCGACTTGAGGGCGCAGCAACTGAAAAGACAGGCAATTTTTCCGAGATAACCCCCAAAAGCACCAGGACGGGCTCGGCGAATGGTCATCGGAGTGCGTTTATAGCAAGAAATTCAGTGTTGTGGAGCTATATAGAAGACAAACGGTTAAATGTAGGAGCCGGCTTGCTGGCGATGCAGTCAACCGGGCCCTTCAGCGAGACCGTGTCGATGCTATCGCCGGCAAGCCGGCTCCTACAAGAAAGCGCTTCAGCGCTTGAGCTTGCGCTTGTTGCGGTACTGGTCGATCACCACCGCCACCACAATGATCAGGCCCTTGATGATGTCCTGGATGTACGCATCCACACCGACAAAGGTAAACCCGCTGGCCATCACCCCAAGGATCAGCGCGCCGATCACGGTGCCGGTGATGCGCCCTACCCCGCCCGCCAGGCTGGTACCGCCGATCACTGCCGCAGCAATCGCATCCAGCTCGTAAGACATGCCCATGCCGGCCTGGCCGGTGGCGGCACGTGCCGAGGCCACCACACCCGCCAAGCCAGCCAAGAGACCGGCGATGCTGTACACGATGATCAAGTGGCGCTTGACGTTGATCCCCGAGGTACGCGCCGCCTGCATGTTGCCGCCAATCGCGTAGGTGTACTTGCCGTACTTGGTGTAGCGCAGGGCGATATGGAAGATCACCGCCACCACCAGGAAGATGATCACGGGCATCGCGCCATGACCGATGGCCGTGTACGAGTCCGAGAGCATGCTTACCGGCTGGCCTTCGGTGTAGTAACGCGCCAGGCCACGGGCCGAGACCATCATGCCCAGGGTCGCAATGAACGGCGGAATGCCGGTGACGGCGATGATGCTGCCGTTGATCGCCCCCGCCAGCAGCCCGACGCCCAGCCCCATCGCCACCGGGATCCACACTGGCAAGTCGGTCAGGCTCGGGAACACCGCACGGGAAAAATCGGAAGTCTGGGCCAAACTCGCGGCGATCATCGCCGACAGCGCCAGCACCGAACCGGAGGACAGATCGATCCCCGTGGTGATAATGACCTGGGTCACGCCAATCGCCAGCAGGCCGATGATCGACACTTGCAGGATCATCAGTACCAGGCGCTGGGAGTTCATCAGGAAACTCTGGTCCCGCACGATCCAGCCAAACAGCTCGAAGACCAGGCCGATGCCGATCAGCACCAAAAAGATGCTCAGCTCGGTGGGCATGCGTCGGCGACTTTTGGTGGGTACCGTCGCGGGTTTGTTATCCGTTATTGCGTTCATAGCCCATCACCTTCTTATTCTGTACGTCAGTGGACTGCCGTCATCCCGGAGGCCAACTGCATGACTTTTTCCTGGGTCGCTTCGCTGCGGTCCAGGGTGCCCATCAATTCGCCTTCGTGCATCACCATGACCCGATCACTCATGCCCAGCACTTCGGGCAATTCGGAGGAGATCATGATCACGGCCATGCCTTCGCTGGCGAGGAATGAGATCAATCGGTAGATCTCGGCCTTGGCGCCCACGTCGATGCCACGGGTGGGTTCATCGAGGATCAGCAGCCGCGGGTTAGTCATCAGCCAGCGCGCCAACAAGGCCTTCTGCTGATTACCACCGGACAAGGTGTCGATACACTGCTCAAGCGACGGGGTTTTCACTCGCAGCTTCTTGCACATGTCTTCACACAGCGCACGCAGGGCTTTCTGCTGGATAAAGCCGTTGCCGGAGTAATGCGGCAGCACGGCCATTTCCATGTTTTCCAGGACCGACAGGCACGGGAACAGGCCACTGAGCTTGCGATCCTCAGTCAACAGCGCGAAGCCCTTTTCGATGGCCATGTGCGGGTCGGTGATGCGCACCGCCTTGCCATCCAGGGTGATCTCGCCGCTGCTGCTGGGCGTGATGCCAAAAATGGTTTCTGCCACGTTGGTACGGCCCGAGCCCATCAGCCCGGCGATACCGAGGATTTCACCGGCGTGCAGATCGAACGATACGTCCTTGAACACGCCATCCAGTGTCAGGTCGCGCACCGTCAGCAACAGGTCGCCGATGGGCGTCTCGCGCACCGGGAACAACTGGCTCAGCTCACGGCCGACCATCATCGAGATCAGGCTGTCGCTGTTCATGCTGTCGGCACGTTGCAGGCCGATGTAGTGGCCGTCGCGGAATACCGCCACTTCATCGGCGATGGCAAACACTTCGTTCATTTTGTGGGTGATGTAGACAATGCCTTTGCCCTGGGACTTGAGGTCGGCAATGATCGAAAAGAGGTGGGCCACTTCCTTCTCGGTAATGGCCGAGGTCGGCTCATCCATGATCAGGATGTCGGAGTCATAGGACACGGCCTTGGCAATCTCGACCATCTGCCGCTCGGCGATGCTCAGGTTGCCCACATGTTCCTCAGGGTCCAGGTTGATGCGCAGGCGCGCCAGCAACTCGGCGGTGCAGCGGTGCATTTCGCGGTGATTGACCATGTGCAGGCTGTTGAGCTGCTCACGACCGATCCAGATGTTCTCGGCAATGCTCATGTGCGGCATCAGGTTGAGTTCCTGGTGGATCATCGCGATCCCGGCCTTCTGGGCCGCCAGGGGGGTTTCAAACACGATCGGCTTGCCACGCAGGCGGATTTCCCCGGCGTCGGGCTGGTAGATGCCGGCGATGATTTTCATCAGCGTCGACTTGCCCGCACCGTTCTCGCCCATCAGCGCCAGCACGGTGCCGGGGCGCACCCGTAGTTGCACGTCGGCCAGGGCCACGACGCCGGGAAAGCCTTTGCTGATGTTGACGATTTCCAGCAGGTAGGGTTCTTCCAGCGGCTGGGGCTGAAGACCGGGAGGCTGCGAGACAGTCGCTTGAGCGAGCATAGGGAAGTACTCCATCTGCAGGGCGGCCAAGACCGCCCTGCCGGCTTATTGTTGTTATGCAGGGCTATTTGAAGTCTTTGACGTTGTCCGGGGTGATCAGCTGGAACGGGATCACCACGTTCTGCTCGAAAGGCTCGTTCTTGGCCATCTTGCGCGCCGTTTCCACCGACTTGTCGGCCTGGCCCTTGGCATCCTGGAAGGCCGACACCGTCATGTCACCCTTGGTGATCGCGTTCAGGCCATCCGGCGTACCATCGACACCGGCGATCAACACGCCCTTCTTGCCCGCCGATTTGAGGGCCATGGACGCGCCGATGGCCATTTCATCGTTGTTGGCCAACACCGCGTTGAACTCGCGGCCCTGAGTCAGCCAGTCGTTGACCAGGGTCATGCCCTTGTCACGTAGCCAGATACCGGTCTGTTCCTGCTCGATCTTGATGCCTGGGTACTTAGTCAGGACTTCCTTCACACCCTTGGTACGGTTGGTGGTGGAGTTGTTTGCCAGGTCACCCAGCAGGATCACGATGTTGCCTTTGCCGCCAAGCTTTTCGGCGATGTACTGCATCTGCAGCTTGCCCGCCTCGACGTCGTCGGACGTCACCGCCGCGACGCCTGGGGCCAATGTCGCGCTGTCAGGACGACGGTTGACGAACACCAGCGGGATTTTCGCTGCGGTGGCGGCCTTGATGATGTTGGCCGTCGACGCGGTGTCCACCGGGTTGACGATGATCGCGTCGACTTTCTGGCTGATAAAGTTCTCGACCTGGCTCAGTTGCTTGACCACGTCGGCACGCGCGTCTTCGAACTGCAATTGCACGCCATCCCCCTTGGGATAGGACTTGGCTTGCTTGTCCATGTCTTCGCGCAGGTAGGTCAGGAAGGTGTCATCGAAGGCGGACATGCTCACGCCTATCTTGAGGTCAGCAGCCGAGGCAACACCGCTGGCGAGCAGCATGGACAGGGCCAGCGCGGTAAAACGGATCGGGGTCTTCATGAACGGTCTGTCTCCACTTTCTTGTTGGTTTTTTGGACGTTGCGTTTATCAGAGCTCGGCAGGCAGCCGGACGACCGGTGCGCCTGGAATGCAGCACACCAGCGCGCCTTTGTTTTCGACGCACAGCACATTAAGGAAGGAGAAGTAGAACGGCCGGGCGCGGGGCAGACCGCGTGGCGCAAGAGTGGGGCGTAAAACTCGCAGTACAGCGTTGAAGATTTTCATCTGACGGTACCTGGTTGTTTTTGATCTTGTTTTTGTTGAGTCGCGCGGGTCGGGCCCGAACGTACTTTATGCAACCTGGAAAAGACTTTATTGGAAAATAATTTCCATATCAACCTGTTTTAGAATTTTATTCTATTTTTGTTGAAACCACCTGCTGACGCTCGGCGCTGAGGCGTGCGGCGTCCAATATACGGGTGGTTTCCAAGGCGTCACAGGCGTCCACTGGCAACGGTCCCTGCCCTTGCACGGCCAGTTGCAACTGCCGATAGAACTGCGTCCAGCAGCCCTTCTCCGAGGGTACTCGCTCACGCTCAGAACCTTGTTCGAACCAGCCCCAGCGTCGATGCTCTTCGGCCCCCCAGTGCTCGCCTTCGGTTTTCGGCGACTTGCCGGCCATTAGCGCCTCTTCCTGACCGTCCAGGCCTTCGACGGTGTAACAGCCTGCGCTGCCACTGACGCGAAAACGCGGTGCCTGGCTGTTTTGCAAGGCGTTGCCCCACAGATGGGAGATCACGCCGTTGGCATGAGTCAGGGAGACAAAGAAGCCGTGATCCACCGTGGGGTGTTCGGCGGTGTAATGCAGCTGGGCGAACACTCGATCTACCGGGCCGAACAGTTGCAAGGCCTGGTCGACCAAATGGCTGCCCAAGTCGCGCAGCCAGCCACCACCGCTGGCGTTACCTACGGCTTGCGGGCTGTAGCGTTCCACGCGGGATTCAAAGCGGCTGATTTTGCCCAGGGCGCCGGCGTCGATGAGTTTGCGCAGGGTGAGGTAGTCCGAATCCCAACGCCGGTTCTGGTACACACTGAGCAGCGTGCCCTGGCGCTCGGCCGCGGTGATCAGCGCTTGGGCCTGTTCGGCGTTGGCGGCGAAGGGTTTGTCGCTGACCACGGTAACGCCGTGCTCGATGGCTTCCAGCACCAGGGCCGGGCGGCCTTTGAGGGTGGTGGAGATGACCAGGGCGTCGACACCCGCCTCGACGATCTGGCCGATGGAATCGAAAGCCTTGAGACCGGGATGGTCAGTCGCCAACTGCTGGCGGCGTTCAGGTGAGCGAGTAACGACGCCAACAAACGTAGCGCCGGGCAGCGTTGCAATCAGCGGCGCATGGAAGAAGCGCCCTCCATGGCCGTAGCCAACCAGTCCAATTCTCATACAAACACTCCTAATTTAAACTGGAAACCCAATTCAACTGTGGGAGCTGGCTTGCCTGCGATAGCAGTGTGTCAGGCAATGAATCTGACACTGATGAACCGCCATCGCAGGCAAGCCAGCTCCCACAGTTTTTGACCGGGTTTCTCCAGTGAATCAGCCGTAGAAGCGCGGGCGATCCGGCAGGCTCACCTTCACAATCTGCTCACTGTTCTGCGCCTCGATGCACGCATCCGCCGCCACTGCCGCCGCAAAGCCATCCCACGCCGAAGGCCCGCCGACCTGGCCGGCGCGCACGCTGTCGATGAACGCCTGCAACTCCACGTCATAGGCGCCGATAAACCGGTCCTTCCAATCCATCAGGATCGCGTTGGACAGCTTCGCTTCACTGCGCAGTTGCACCTGGGACGGCTCCGGCAGCTTGGCGATGCCGGTCTCCCCCACCACTTCGCACTGGATGTCGTAGCCGTACTGGCAGTTCACAAACACTTCCACATCGATGCGCGTGCCCTTGGCGGTTTCCAGCAGCACGATCTGCGGGTCACGCAGGTGCGCCAAGGCCTTGCTGGACTTGCGCGGGAACACCACTTGCACCGACACGTAGTCGTCGTTGAGCAGCCAACGCAACACATCCAGCTCGTGGATCAGGGTGTCGGTGATCGCCATGTCGGTCTTGTAGTTCTCACCTACCGTGGGGTTGCGGTGTGCGCAATGCAGCATCAGCGGTTCGCCGATCTGGCCGCTATCGATCACGGCTTTGAGGGCGCGATAGCCTTCGTCGTAGGGGCGCATGAAACCGACCTGCACCAGGCGTTTGCCGAAGGCCACTTCGGCATCGACGATCTTGCGGCAACCTTCGGCGGTGACCGCCAGCGGTTTTTCGCAGAACACCGGCTTGCCGGCGGCGATGGCGGCGAGCACGAACTCTTCGTGGCTCGGGCCCCAGGAGGTGACGAGTACCGCTTCGACTTCCGGGGAGTTGATCAGCGCATGGCCGTCGGCGTACACCTCGGCGCTGATGTTCAAGTCAGCCACCACCTTGGCGGCCTGCTCCAGGTTGATGTCGGTCACCGCCACCACCTGGCTGTTGAGCAAGGTCTGGCTGCAACGACGGATATGGTCCCGGCCGATAGCGCCTGTACCGATGACACCGAGCTTCAAAGACATACAAACACTCCTCTTGTGATTAGTACTGCCGGGCCTTCGCCAGGTGTTCATTGAGTTTTTTCGCGGCGGCATTCGTGCGTTCGCTGGTGGAGACCTGCGCCACGCCCACTCGCCACCACGACAGGTAGCCGTGGATCATGGTCTTGGGCAGCACCTTGATATCGATCAGCGTGGACACCGTCTGCGTACGCGCATCGGCCAGCGCGGCTTGCAGCTGTTCCACGCTGCTGACCTTGTAGGTCTTGCAGCCATAGGCCGCTGCGCTCATGGCAAAGTCCACCGTCACCAGGCCACCGTCGAGCTTGCCGCTCTCGGGGTTGCGGTAGCGGAATTCGGTGCCGAAGCTGTCCATGCCATTGCCGATCTGCAGGTTGTTGATGCAGCCGAAGGCCATGTTATCGAGCAGCACCACGTTGATCTTGCGGCGCTCCTGGATCGAGGTGGCCAGCTCCGAGTGCAGCATCATGTAGGAGCCGTCACCGACCAGGGCGTAGACCTCTTTGCTCGGTTCGGCGAGTTTCACGCCCAGGGCGGCGTTGATCTCGTAGCCCATGCACGAATAGCCGTACTCGACGTGGTAGGTGTTCACGCCCTTGCTGCGCCAGGCTCGCTGCAGGTCGCCGGGCAGGCTGCCGGCGGCGGCGACGATGATGGCGTCGTCGGCCAGGGTTTCATTCAATACACCCAGCACGCGGCTCTGGGTCAGGCACGAGCCCGTCAGCTCGATAAATTCACGCAGCACCGCGCGGTCCAGGTGGTCGTCGACCTCAGGCACAAAACCGTCGCCGGCATATTCGACCTGATGCACACGGTCCACTTCGGCCTCCAACTGCGCCTTGGCCTCGCTGATCTGCTCACCCCAACCGGAACGGTAATCGCCAAGGGCATCTGCCAGTGCCTCCAAGGCGATCTGCGCGTCGGCCAACACCTGCACGCCATCCAGTTTCAAGGCGTCGCAGGGGCTGATATTGAGGTTAAGAAACTTAACGTCTGCGTGCTTGAACAGCGATTTGGACGAGGTGGTGAAGTCGGTGTAGCGCGTGCCGATCCCAATGATCAGGTCCGCTTCGGGCGCCAGCAGATTCGCCGCCAGGCAGCCGGTTTCACCGATCCCGCCGACGTTCAGCGGATGCTTGGAAACCACGGCGCTCTTGCCCGCCTGGGTTTCCGCGAAGGGAATATCAAACCGTTCGGCAAAGGCTTGCAGCGCGGCATTGGCGCCGGAGTACTTCACCCCACCACCGCAGATGATCAGCGGCTTGCGCTTGCCGCGGAACGCCGCCAATGCATCACTGATCATCGCGGCGGTCGCCGGGCGACGGTCGATGCGATGCACGCGTTTCTGCAGGAAATAATCCGGATAATCCCAGGCCTCGGCCTGCACGTCCTGGGGCAATGCCAGGGTCACCGCGCCGGTCTCGGCCGGGTCGGTAAGCACGCGCATGGCGTGGATGGCGGCGGTCATCAACTGCTCGGGGCGGTTGATGCGGTCCCAGTACTTGCTGACCGAGCGGAAGGCATCGTTGGTGCTGATGCTCAAGTCGTGGAACTGCTCGATCTGTTGCAGCACCGGGTCAGGCTGGCGGCTGGCGTACACATCGCCGGGCAACAGCAACAACGGGATACGGTTGGCCGTGGCGGTCGCGGCGGCTGTCAGCATATTGGCGGCGCCAGGGCCGACGGAGGCCGTACACGCGTAGATCTTGCGGCGCAGATGCTGCTTGGCGAAACCGATGGCAGCGTGGGCCATGCCCTGCTCGTTGCGGCCCTGGTGCACCACCAGGTCGCCGGCGTCTTGTTCCAGGGCCTGACCCAGGCCCAGCACATTGCCGTGGCCGAAAATCGTGAACACTCCGGCGACGAACTTGCTCTGCACGCCATCGACTTCGATGTATTGGTTGTCCAGGAACTTCACCAGGGCCTGGGCCATGGTCAGTCTTGTTGTGGTCATCTCGCGCCCCTTATCGTTTCTGCAGGTGGGCGATGCTTGCCCCCAACGCCTGCTGGATATCCGCCAATGCATGCACGCTCTCGGCAAACGGTTCGAATGACAGGTAGCCGCTGTAGCCGGTGCTGAGCAAGGTGTCGATCTGTGCGGCGTTACCCAGGATGTCGCCCTCGCCCACCAGCACGCGGTGGCCGTCGCGAATCGAACTGAGCGGCGCCTCGCTATCTTCCACGCCGGAGATATGCACCAGCCCGGTCAACTCCGGGAAGAACTCATGTTCGCTGGCCAGGTGATGATGGAAGGTGTCGTGCACCAGACGGAACACATCCAGGCCGCCGATGGACTTGATCGCCTCCACCGCCACGCGCTTGCGCCGCAGGGCACACTCTTCAAAACCCAGGGGCTCGATAAAGCCGAGAATCCCGTAGTCGCGCAGGATCGGCGCCAACTCGCTCAAGGCCGTGCGCAAACCGGCGGCACGCTGGGCTTCATTGCGCGTGTCGCCCGGCTCATTGAGCGGGCACATCACCAGGCCCTGGGCGCCGCATTCACGGGCGTAGGTCGCCAGTGTGATTGCCTGGGCCCGACGCTCGTCGTTCCACACATCAAAAGGGTACAGCGCGTTGATCGACAGCACGGTAATGCCCTGCACCGCGCACAGTTCACGCACGCGGCTGGCCGGGGTGCCGAATTCGATCTGCTTGTCGGCCAGGTCGTTGCGAATCTCGATCGCATCGCATTTGAGCGTTGCGGCCAACTGGATGAAATCCGGCAGGGACAGGTTGGGAGCGACCATGCGGTTAAGGGCGAAACGTAGAGGCGACTTCATTTATTGTTGTTCTCCGTCCAAACCGCTGATTAAAGGTCCAGCAGCCAGCTGTGCTGCGGGTCGTTGTGGAAATGCCAGGCACGCTTGGGGCCGGCCATTACGTTCAGGTAATAGGATTCGTAGCCATAGGGCACGCTGACTGGGTGATAACCCTTGGGCACCACCACCAGGTCGCTGTTTTCCACGGCCATGGCCTGGTCGATGCTGCGGTCGTCGGTGTAGACGCGCTGGAACACGAAGCCCTGGGGCGGGTTGATCTGGTGGTAGTAGGTTTCTTCCAGGAAGCTCTGGTGCGGCAGGTCGTCGGTGTCGTGCTTGTGTGGGGGGTAGCTCGACGAATGCCCGGACGGCGTGCGCACTTCCACCACCAGCAGCGAATGGGCCGGCTCGCTGTCAGGCAGGATGTCGCACACGTAGCGGGTGTTGGCGCCCTTGCCACGTACGCTGCGCTTGCAGTTTTCGGGGCGGATCAGGCGTGGCTCGTAGCCCTCGGTGCCAGGCGCCGCGCACACGGCAATCTGCACGTCGCTCAACGCCGTGACCTGGGCATCGGTGCCCGGCGGCAGGTAGGCGGCGAACGGCGATTTGTCTTCAAACACCGATTGGCGATCACCCAGGTTCTGCCAGTTGAAGCCTTCGCCTTGGATGTTCACCCGGCCACTGAGCAGAACCAGGCACAGTTCTTTATCACCGGCGCTGACCGGCAGGGTTTCCCCCAGGCTCAGGCGGTAGGCGGAAAAACCCACGTACTCCAGGCTCCCGGCTTCCAGGGCGACCATGGTCTGGCCGCGTTTGCTGCTTTTGACCAACAAGCTCATCACTCAAGTCCTCTCGTTGAGAAGCGCGCGCAAAGTGTCATAGCCTTTCTTCGCGTAGATATAGCTGGGGGCTACTGCCGGGTCCTGCTCGGCTTCCACCACCAGCCAGCCCTCGTAGTGGGCAGCCAACAGCACGTCGAGCAATTCGGCGAAGTCGATATCGCCATCGCCGGGCACGGTGAAAGTGCCGTTGACGATACAGTCGGGGAAGCTCCACATCTGGTTACGCGCCAGTTGCACCACCGGTTTGCGCACGTCCTTGAAGTGCACATGGCAAATGCGCTCAATGTGTTTGCGCAGCACCTCGATAGGTTCGCCGCCGCCCATGTAGCAGTGACCCGAGTCAAACAGCAGGCCGACTTCAGGGCCGGTGCGGCGCATCAGTTGGTCGATGTCTTCCGGGGATTCGACATAGGCGCCCATGTGGTGGTGGTACGCCAGGCGCACGCCCTGGGACAGGGTGAAGCGCGCCAGTTCAGTGAGCTTGTCGGCGTAGTCCTGCCAGGCCTGTTCGCTGTGAAAGCGCGGGCGTTCGATCAGGCGGATCCGCGAGCCCTGGATCGAATCGGCCACCTCGCCGTAGACCAGTACCGTGGCGCCATTCTGCTTGAGCAACTCGACATGCCCGGCGATGGCCTCGATCTCCTCAGCCACCGAGCGCCGGGCCAGGCGGCTGGAGTACCAGCCGGAAACCAGCGCCAAATCATAAGGGCGCAAAACATCGCCGACGCCCTTGGCGTCCTTGGGGAACTTGCCGTTGAGTTCAAAACCTTCGTAGCCGATTTCCTTGCCTTCGCTCAGGGCGGTGCTCAAGGGGGTTTCACCGCCCAGGGCCGGCAGGTCGTCGTTGCTCCAGGAGATCGGGTTGATGCCAATTCGGATTGCGGGCATGGCTGCACCTTTTTGTTGTTGTCTGGTTTCATCTTTTGGCTGACATCAATCTTTGTAGGAGTCCGGCTTGCCGGCGATAGCGGTCTTTAAGGCCCCATCGCCGGCAAGCCGGACTCCTACAGGGGGGTGGTGTCAGTCCCTGGCTTGGCGCCAGGCGTTAATGAGCTGTTCGAAGGTGGCCTGCACCTGCTGGATCAAGGTCTCGTCATCGATCTCCCCCGCCATCCACGCGCGGCTCGGTTCCTGGAAGATCGTGCGGCCCACGGCAAACCCGCGGCAGGTGGTGCTCTGGCTGGCCTGCTGGAAGCCGTCGGCGAGAAATTCCGCCGACGCATTCAGGCCCAACAACACCACGCCACGGCAGTACGGATCGCGCTCCTCGATCAGTTCGTCGAGCTTTTTCCAGTCTTCGGCCGATTGCGCCTCGATCTTCCACCACGCCGGGTAGATACCCAGGTTGTACAGGCGCTTGAGGCTGCGGTAGAGCACATCCGGGTAGGTGGACGGATGATCCTTGGGCGGGATGACTTCCAGCAGCAGTTCATGACCGCTGACAATCGACGCCTCATATACCGCCTTGAGTTGTGCCTCCTGCTCCAGGCGCAGCATCGGCTCGTCATCCGGGTGGAATTGCACCAGGCACTTGATGATCTGTTCTTGGGGCCAGGCGATCAGGTTGCTGCCCACTGAACGGCCATGTTCGAAGGCCAGTGGCCGTGAGTTCTGCACTTCCACCGGGCGCGCGATCCACCAGCCACGACCACTGGCGGCGTTGAGCGCGTCCTGGCCGAAGCGTTGGTCGGCAAGCAGGCCGACGTCGGCTTCCACCCCTTGCTCGGCGAGTTTTTTCTCGACGCGTTCGATGGCCTGGGTAAACAGTTGCTTGGCATCGCTGATGCGCGCCGGGTCCTGGCCGCCCTTTTGCGCCAGGTCCACCAGTTGCCAGCGGTGATCGAAGGCAAACACGAACAATTGCTTCCAGGCCTTGCGCGGCACCGTCACGCGGTGCAGACGTTGCAGGGTCACGTCCTGGTCCGGGCGGGTAATCGGCACCGGGCTGTTGAACAGGTATTCCAGCTCCGCCGGCGTCGGCATGGCCGGAGCGCAAGCGTGGCGTGAGACGACCAGGCCGCCACAGGCGTTGGCCAACTGGCTGCAACGCTCGTCACTCGCGTCGTTGAGCCAGCCGCTGAGGAAACCCGACATGAACGCATCGCCGGCGCCCAATACGTTGAGCACTTCAACCCGCACACCGGGGTAGATGGCACCGTCTTCCAGCCGCGCTGGAATAGCGCCGTGGATCACCGTGCAACCCTGCGGACCAAGCTTGACCACCAGGGTCGCCGGGGTCAGTTCGCGCACCTTACGCAACGCGGTGAGCAAGTCTTCACTGCCGCCCGCGATGAGGAATTCTTCTTCGGTGCCGACGATCAAATCGAAGCGCGGCAGGATGGTCTGCACGTGCTGGCTGACATTCTGGTCGGCGACAAACCGGGTTTCGCCATCGGCCTTGCCCGCCAGGCCCCACAGCACCGGGCGGTAGTCGATATCCAGCACGCGCTTGACGTTGTGCTTGGCCGCGTAGTCCAGGGCCTGGATGCTGGCCTTGTACACGCCGTCGGTGGAGAAATGCGTGCCGGTGATCAGCAGCGCCTTGCTGGAGGCAATAAAGGCTTCGCTGATGTCTTCGGCGCGCAGGGCCATGTCGGCGCAGTTTTCGCGGTAGAACACCAGGGGGAAGGTTTCGCGGTCCTTGAGGCCGAGCAACACCAGGGCGGTTAGGCGTTCCGCGTCGACCTTGATGCCGCTGACGTCACAGCCTTCGCGGGCCAGGGACTCCACCAGGAAGCGCCCCATATGGTCGTCGCCGACCCGGCTCAACATCGCCGACTTGAGCCCCAGCCTGGCGGTGCCGAAGGCGATGTTGGCGGAGGACCCGCCGAGGTACTTGGCGAAGCTGGACACGTCCTCAAGCCGCGCACCCACTTGCTGTGCATAAAGGTCGACGCCCAGGCGCCCGAGGCAAATCAGATCCAATTGACGCCCACTGGCAAAACGAGTCTGGCCCATGCTGGCTCCTGTTATTTTTATCAGCCTGCGTTGTGCCGACGTGGCGACGGCAAACGCTCTTGGTGGGAGCAGACTAGAACGTCCGGCGACACCAATCAATATTTATTCCAGATATTTTTTCATTGGAATATTTTTTCCATTAAGCTTGTACAGAGCCAGTCCCACTACAGTGCATCGTTTCAGCAGGCCACGCCGGCCGTGATGCCGGGGTATTTTTTTGCGCCTACCCTGTAGACTTGCGCCACCCATCAGCGCAACAGACAACAACGCCAGAAGGATTGCCCATGTCCCGCACCGATCCCGAGACCACCCTGGAAGACACTCTCGCCAGCCCTCCGATCAATGCCGAGCGCCTGTTGCAGCTGATCACCGACGAATACGAGAGCCTGCCGCGCCAGCTCAAGCGCATCGCCAGCTACATGAGCCAACAGAGCGACCGGATCATGGTCGACCGCATCAGCGACATCGCCCGCGAGTGCGAGGTGCACCCGTCGGCCATCGTGCGCTTCTCGCAACGCTTCGGGTTCAGTGGCTTCAGTGAGATGCAGGCGTTGTTCCGCGAGGCCTACACCCACAAGACCACGCCGGTGCAGAACTACCAGCAACGCATCCGCAGCATGATCGCCAACAAGTCGCAGAAGGCCAGCGGCGGCGACCTGGCGCGCGAATGCGTCAACGCGACCTTGTCGGGTATCGAGCGCCTGGGGCTGGAGCTGGATGATGTCGCGTTCGACAAAGCCGTGGACCTGGTGGTGAATGCCGACAATATCTACGTAGTCGGCGTGCGCCGCTCTTTTGCGGTGGCCGATTACCTGGTCTACAACCTGCAGCACACCAACAAGCGCATCCACCTGATCTCAGGCCTGGGCGGCAGCTACCGCGAGCAGATGCGCAGCGTGCGCGCCAATGACCTGGTGATTGCGATCAGCTTTACGCCCTACGGCAAAGAGACCCAGCACTGTCTGCGCATCGCCCAGCACCACCAGGCCAAGACCCTGATCATCACCGACAGCAACCTGTCGCCCCTGGCCAAGCGGGCGAACGCCGTGCTGTTGGTGAATGAAGGCTCGTCGTTTGCCTTCCGCTCGTTGAGCGCCACCCTGTGCCTGTGCCAGGCGTTGTTTATTGCGGTGGCGTATCGGTTGGAATTGAAGGTGGATGAGATTCATGAGCAGGTTGGATTTGATGACTGAGCATCAACCGATAGGCCGCCGGAATCACAAACAGCGACAACAACGGCGCCGTGAGCATCCCGCCGATCATCGGCGCGGCGATGCGGCTCATCACTTCGCTGCCGGTGCCGCCGTCCAGCAGGATCGGCAACAAGCCCGCGATGATCACCGCCACGGTCATCGCCTTGGGCCGTACCCGCAGCACCGCGCCTTCGGTGATGGCGGCCAGCAGATCCCCATCCTTGCGATCAGCCCAGGCGTTTTTCAGGTACAGCAGCATGATCACGCCGAACTCCGCCGACACACCGGCCAGCGCGATAAACCCCACGCCCGTCGCCACCGACAAGTTGAAACCCAGCCCGTAAAGCAACCACACCCCGCCCGTCAGTGCGAACGGCAAAGTCGCCAGGATCAGCAGCGCTTCGTCCGCGCGGCGGAAGGTCAGGTACAGCAGCACGAAGATGATCAGCAAAGTCGCCGGCACCACTAGTTTCAGGCGTTGATTGGCCCGTTCCAGAAATTCGAACTGCCCCGAATAGCTGAGGCTCATGCCCGGTTGGAGCTGCACCTGCTGGTTGATTACCGCGCGCAGATCCTTCACCACCGATGCCAGGTCGCGGTCGCGCACGTCGATGTAGACCCAGCCGGAAGGCCGTGCGTTTTCGCTCTTGAGCATCGGCGGGCCGTCGCTCACCTTGACCTTGGCCACCGTGCCCAGGGTGGTTTGACTGCCTGACGGCGTGTAGATCGGCAAGTCTGCCAAGGCCGTCACCGAGTCGCGCCATTCCTTTGGATAGCGCAGGCTGATCGGGAAGCGCGCCAGGCCTTCCACGGTTTCGCCAATGGTTTCCCCGCCGATGGCACCCGACACAATCGACTGCACATCGGCGATGTTCAGTCCGTATTGCGCGGCCGCTGCCCGGTCGATATCCACGTCGATGTAACGCCCGCCGGTCAAGCGTTCGGCAAAGGCTGAACTGACGCCCGGCACACCCTTGGCGACCTTTTCCACCGCCTGGGTCACTGCGTCGATCTGCATCAGGCTGGTACCGGCCACCTTCACGCCGACCGGGCTTTTCACGCCGGTGGCAAGCATGTCGATGCGGTTGCGGATCGGCGGGATCCAGATGTTGGTCAGGCCCGGCACCTGCACCACGCGGTCGAGCTCCTTCACCAGTTTGTCCGGGGTCATACCGGGGCGCCATTGGTCACGGGGCTTGAACTCGATAGTGGTCTCGAACATTTCCAGCGGGGCCGGGTCAGTGGCTGTTTCGGCGCGACCGGCCTTGCCGAACACGTGTGCCACTTCGGGTACGGTCTTGATCAGCCGGTCGGTGCGTTGCAACAACTCACCCGCCGTTTGCGTCGACAGCCCCGGCAGTGCCGAGGGCATGTACAGCAAGTCCCCTTCGTCCAGCGGCGGCAAAAATTCACCGCCCAGTTTCGAGATCGGCCACACCGCACTGGCGACCACCAGCAACGCTACCACCAGGGTCAGGCGCGGCCGACGCAGCACCGCCTCCAGTGCAGGCTGGTAGAGCTTGATCAGGCCGCGATTGAGCGGGTTACGCTGCTCATCCGGAATGCGCCCGCGAATCCAGTAGCCCATCAGCACCGGGATCAAGGTCACCGACAAACCGGCGGCGGCCGCCATGGCGTAGGTCTTGGTGTAGGCCAGCGGGCCGAACAAGCGACCTTCCTGGGCCTGCAAGGTGAACACCGGAATGAACGACAAGGTGATGATCAACAGGCAGAAAAACAGCGCCGGGCCGACCTCTACCGCCGCGTCGGTCATCACCTGCCAATGGTCTTCGCCCTTGAGCTCACGACCCGGATTGGCGTGGTGCCAGGCTTCGAGTTTCTTGTGGGCGTTTTCGATCATCACCACCGCCGCGTCGACCATCGCGCCGATGGCAATCGCGATGCCGCCCAGGGACATGATGTTGGCGTTGATGCCCTGGAAGCGCATGACGATAAACGCGATCAACACCCCCACCGGCAGCGAGATGATCGCCACCAGGGATGAGCGCAGGTGCCACAGGAAAATCCCGCAGACCAGCGCCACCACCACGAACTCTTCCAGCAGCTTGTGGCTGAGGTTGTCCACGGCGCGGTCGATGAGTTTGCTGCGGTCGTAGGTGGTGACGATCTCCACGCCGGGCGGCAGGCTGCTTTTCAGTTGTTCCAGCTTGGCCTTGACCGCAGCGATGGCTTCACGGGCATTCTTGCCACTGCGCAGGATCAGTACACCGCCCACCGCCTCGCCTTCGCCGTCCAGCTCGCTGACGCCCCGACGCAGGTCCGGGCCCAACTGAATGGTTGCCACGTCGCCAAGCGTAACGGGCACATTTTTCGCGTCCAGCCGCAAGGGAATCCCGCGAAAATCCTGCAGCGACTTGAGGTAGCCGGACGCCCGCACCATGTACTCGGACTCACCCATGTTCAGCACCGAGCCGCCGGTTTCCTGGTTGGCTTTGCCGATGGCCTCCACCACCTGTGCCTGGGTAATGCCGCGATTGGCCAGGGCCAGCGGATCGAGCTGCACCTGGTACTGCTTGACCTGGCCACCGATGGTCGCGACTTCGGCCACATTGGGCAGGGTCTTGAGTTCGAACTTGAGGAACCAGTCCTGCAAGGCGCGCAACTGCGCCAGGTCATGCTGGCCGCTGCGGTCTACCAGTGCGTACTGGTAGATCCAGCCGACGCCAGTGGCGTCCGGACCCAGCGCTGGCTTGGCCGATACGGGCAAGCGCGCCTGCAACTGGCTGAGGTATTCCAGCACCCGCGAACGCGCCCAATACAGGTCGGTGCCTTCGTCGAACAGCACATAGACGTAGCTGTCGCCGAAAAAGGAAAACCCGCGCACGGTCTTGGCGCCCGGCACCGAAAGCATGGTGGTGGTCATCGGGTAGGTGACCTGGTTTTCCACGATCTGCGGCGCCTGGCCGGGATACGGCGTGCGGATGATCACCTGCACATCGGAGAGGTCCGGCAGTGCATCGACCGGCGTGTTTTGCACCGCCCAGATGCCCCAAGCCGTGACAAACAACGTCGCGAGCACTACCAGAAAACGGTTGGCGACTGACCAACGAATCAATAAGGCGATCATGGTTGGATAATCCCGCGCAAACTGGCTTCAGAATCCAGCAGGAATTGACCGGACGCGACCACCTGCTGGCCTTCCTGCAAACCGCTGCGGATCACCGTCATCTCCTGGCTTTCAGCGCCGACCTCGACGTCCACCGGGCGGTAATGCCCGCCCTCCTCGGCCAGCATCACCAACGTGCGTTTACCGGTACGGATCAACGCTTCGCTGGGCACCTGCAGCACGGATTGCGCGGAAGATTGCGCCAAACGCACTTGGGCCGTCATGCCGGGGCGCAAGGTGCCATCGGCATTGGGCAGTTCAACGCGAACCTGCACGGTACGGCTGTCGCCGGCGATCGTCGGCAAAATAGCACTGACGGTGCCCTTGACGGTTTGCCCCGGCAGCCCGACAAAGCGGCTTTCCACCGCTTGCCCCACAGCCAGCGCAGCACCTTGAGCTTGCGGCACAGCAACCTGCAACCACAGGCGATCCAGGCCATTGATGCGCGCCAGGCTCTGCCCCGCCGCCATCGTCATGCCTTCGCGCACGTCGAGGGTTTGCACCACGCCGCCGATGGGGCTGGCGACGGTCAATACCGATTGCACACGGCCGCTTCGCTCCATCTGCGCGATCAACCCGGCGGGCATACCGCTAAGGCGCAAACGCTGGCGCGCAGCCGCCAACAGACGCGCATCCGCGCTACGGCGCAAGGCCAGGAACTCTTCCTGGGCCGCCGCCCATTCGGGTATCAACAGGTCAGCCAGAGGCGCACCGGCCTTGAGCACGTCGCCCGGCGCGCGGTCATACACCCGCTCGACAAAACCACTGGCCCGCGCCTGTACCACGGCGACGTCACGCTCGTTAAAGGCGAGGATGCCAGACAGCTCCAGCGTGGACGCCAACACGCCACGGGTTACCGTTGCCAGGCGCACACCGAGGTTCTGCGCCACACGGGGGTCGATCTGCACAGCGGCGCTGCCTGCAGCGCCTTCGGCATAACGCGGCACCAATTGCATGTCCATGAAAGGCGACTTGCCGGGTTTGTCGAATTTCTGCTGCGGGTACATCGGGTCATACCAGTACAGCGCCGGTTTGTTGTCGGCCATGGCCGCGACCGGAGCCGGTGCCTGCGCAAGCCAGTAACCGGCGCCCAGGCCACCGCCCAACAACGCCACCGCGAGGAGTCGATTAATCATGGGAGGCTTCTCCGTAGGCGAAATACAGCTGCGCGCCAACCAGGGCACGTTGCTCGAGGGCATCGATCTGCTTGAAACGCGCTTCGACCAGCTCACGTCGGGCGCCGACCAGGTTGAGCAAGTCACCCTTGCCAGCGCGATAACCGGCCAAGCTCAGCGCGACCTTCTCTTCGGCCAGGGGCACCAGGCTGTCCTGGCTGCGCTGCACGGCGCGGTCCAGACGCTGGTATTGCGCGAGGTCATCATCCCGTTGCTGGGTGTGTTCGCGGGTGACCGCTTCGCGCTCGGCATCCAGCTGATCCAGCTCGGCTTGCTTGGCGGCGATCCCGGGGTTTTGCCGACGGCCGGGGAAGATCGGCAGGTCGAAACTCAATTGCAGGCTGACCATATCGCCGTATTCACGGCCACGGTGCTGGTAGTCCACTTCCCAACTCCAGTCCGAAGTCTTTTGCGCCTTGGCTTCGCGCAACCGCGCTTCGGCCTCGCGGGTGCGCGGCGCAAAAGCTTGCAGTTCAGGGTGTTGATGCAGGTTGTAACGCCCGTCGATGGGCCAATTGGGCAACTGGCCGCTGGGTGCTTCATTGGCGGCTGGACCGATCCAGCGCTTGAGCGCCGCGCGGGCCTGGGCGCGTTGCTGGACCAGTTCATCTTCGCGTCCGGCCAGTTCGGCGGCTTCCTGTCGTGGTATCACCGCATCCGAGGGCTGGCCGCGACCACCGGCCAATTGCGCACGCACGCTGTCTTGCAGCAGGCGGTTCTGCTGGTAGAAGTCCTTGAACAAGGCCTCCTTGCGTTCCACCGCATAGGCACGGATCCAGGCCTGGGCCGTGGCCTGGCGCACGTTCAGGCGCTCGATCCGACCTTCGGCCGCGGTGCGCTCCACCGTGGCATCGGCCAGCTCGATACGCGCCTTGCGCTTGTCGCGGCTGGGCACCTGCTGTTGGATACCGATCATTTGTTCAGTCATGTCATCGCCATACAACGTGCCGCGATTGGGCCCACCGATGGGGAAGTTCTGCAGGCCAACCACCAGCTTCGGATCTGGCAGTTCGCCCGCCGGGATCGCCGCCTGGGTCGCGGCTTGCAGCTTGGCCGACTCAGCAGCGAGCGACGGTGCGTTGTTCTGCGCCAGGCGCAGGGCGTCGTCCAGGGTCAGCGCACTCGCCCACGCCGGCCACGCCAGCACGCCCACCACCAGGGCGCGCAAGTAGAAGGGATTCATGTTGAAAATTCCTGTTCCGTTGCGCTGCGCGCCGCATTACGCGGCCCACAGCAAAGCCATCCCGGTCAGGGGATGCGTCTTGAGGTGCAACAGGAATCAGGCACGGGGTGGGCGCCAGACGCCGGACGGCGTGCGGTCTGGAATGAAATCCGAAGAGGCGCTGACAAGCAGCGGATGCGCCAGGGTCAACGGCGCCTTGAGCACCGGCAAGGAGAGTTGCAGCAAGCCGCCAGTCTTGCATTCCTGGCCGGGTTTGCAGACCTTGCCGTGATCGACGCCATCCTGGCAGCAGTCAGGGTTCATGTCGGTCATCACCTGCATGTCCGACATCTTCATCGGGCAGGGTTCGGTGCTCGACGGCACACCCGCCATCCCGGTCAGGGGAAGCGTGAGGCTCAACAGCAGGACCAGGACTAAACGCAAGAGGCGGCTCATGGGGCGCGAGTCTAGCCAAGCGCGGGTTAAGCCGCTATTAACAATTGCGTGAGAACTCGGCCGTGATAGCGGATCTGGGCCAGGGTCAACGCGGTGTAGCCGATGATCACCGCCGGCGGCAAGCTCACGCCGTGACAGAACTTGCCAAGGGGCTGCAGCGTCAACCCGGCTTCGGCGGCATGGTTGCAGAAATCGCCCTCTTCGACACCGGCCGGCAACCACAACACAAAATGCAACCCTGCCTGCTGGCCACTGACCGCGCAGCGCCCGTCCAGGCATTCCAGCAACGCATCGCGACGGGCCTGGTACGCCTGGCGCGAGGCACGCAAGTGACGCACGAAGGCGCCACTGCGCAAGAACTCGACCAACCCCAATTGATCAGTGGCCCCCACCGAATGCCCGGTGAGTTGCAAGGTGCGCAACAGCCCGCGACGCAACGCCTTGGGCACCACCATGAAGCCCACGCGCAAACCGGGGAACAGGTTCTTGTTGAAACTGCCGCAGTAGATCACGCGGTCGGCCGAATCCAGGGACTTGAGCGCGGCCAGTGGCGCGGTGTTGTAGTTGTACTCGCTGTCGTAATCGTCTTCGACCACCCAGGCGTCGGCGCGGGCTGCCCAGTCCAGCAGCGCCAGGCGACGGGACACCGACAGCGTCATGCCCAGCGGCGCCTGGTGCGCCGGGGTGACGTAGGCCAAGCGGGCTGTCTCGGGAAGTTGCGCAGTATCGAGGCCCTCGGCGGTGACGGGGATGCCCTGCACATTGGCGCCTGCCAGCGTGAATAGGCGCCGTGCCGGCAGGTAGCCGGGATCCTCGACACAGGCCCTATCGCCGGCCTTGAGCACGCTGCGCGCGATCAGGTCCAGGGCGTGGCGGATGCCGGTGGTGACAATCACCTCATCGGCTTCGCAATGCAGGCCGCGATAGCTGCGCAGGTAGTCGGCGATCTGTGCGCGCAACTCGGGCAGGCCGGCCGGGTGTGACGCTTCCAACACGCCCGGCCCGACTGACAACAGCCCACGGGTGATACAGCGGGCCCAGCTCTTCAGATCGAACAGGCTGGCATCCGGGCGCCGTGCGACAAAGGGCACATGGCTCTGCACACCACTGTCCGGCAGATCAGACTCCACAGGCCGACGGGGTATGTCCTTGGCCAACGGCGCGGCGATTTCGCTGCTGGTCAGTGGTCCGCTCACCGACCGCTTTGGTCGTCGTCCGGTGTTGCTGGCCGGGTTGTTTCTGTATGTCCTCGCCACGGCAGCTTGTGCCCTGGCGGACAACATCGCCGTGTTGATCATCGCCCGACTGTTCCAGGCTTTGGGTGGCTGTTGCACCACCGTGATCGGCCGTGTGATCGTGCGCGATTACTTCGACCGCAACGAGCAAGCACGCCTGCTTGGGCTGATCTCCATGGCCATGGCAATTTCGCCCATGGCCGCGCCGGTACTGGGTAGCCTGATGCTGCCGTTCATCCACTGGCGCGGACTGTTCGTGCTGCTGGGCGTAATCGGAGCTGTGCTGTGCCTGGTGGTGTATCGCCGTCTGCCTGAAACCCGCCCACCGGAAGTCGCCGCCGCCCCGCCGCGTGGGCTGCTGCGCATTTACGGCCAACTGCTGCGTGACCGTTACTTCCTGCGTTACTCCGTGGCGATCGGTTGCGTGTACAGCACCTATTTTCCGTTTATCAGCGAGTCATCGGCGTTGCTGCAACGGGGGTTTCATCTGTCCGCGACTGCTTACGCACTGGTGTTCGCAGCAACCATCAGCGGCTACATGCTGGGCGCGAACCTGTTTCGTCGGCTGGTGCGGCGCTTCGAGGCAGACCGTTTGATCGTCGTCGGCATAGCAATGAACGTGCTGGGCAGTGGGATTCTCGCGCTGGCGAGCGTCGCGCTGCCGGGGGAATGGCTGGCGATCGTGCTGCCGATGGTGCTGATCATGGTGTCGGTGGGGATGGTGATTCCGGCCTGTCAGCTCTCGGTGCTGCAGCCCTATGGTGCAATCGCGGGAACGGCATCCGGGCTGTTCTTTTTTACCCAGATGTTCCTGACGGCTGTGAGCAGTTGGGCGACCGGGCTGTTGTCCGATGGGACGTCGGCACCGTTGGTGATGATGACGGCACTGGCCAGTGTGTTGCTGGTGACAAGCTGGCTGGCCTTGCAGCAAAAAGCCGCGCCTGTTGCTCAGGCGCGGCTTGGGTAACGCAACAATCAGTGCATGAAGATCGCGATCAGGATGATCACCGGAATAGGCACACCGAGGAACCAAAGCAGTAATGAGCGCATGATGTTCTCCTTGAATTAACGTACGAAGTGTTCGGTTTCGACATACACCACGGCATCGCGACGGCGACCGCCAAAGGTGGCTGCGAAGCTGGCGAAGAACGCGCCGATCAACAGGGCAACAAAGGTCCACAGCGAGGTATAGGCAGCGACTTTTGCAGCGGTGTCAGCGGCTTGCTTGGCTTTGAGCTTGGCGTCTTCAACGGCTTTACGGGCATCGCCATAGACCTTGTCGATACGCGCCTCGGCATCCGCCTGGCTGAGGTTGGTGCGCTGGCTGATCAACTGCGCCAGGTAGGCACGGTCTTCAGGGGCCAGTTGACCGTCGTTGCTCAGGGTGCGGGTGAAGATGCGGGCAACCACACCATGGGCGGCGTCATCGCTGACGGCGGCCGGGCGATCATCGCGGAACAGGCTGTCGACGTAGTAGTCGAAGTCGCCACCGTTGACGCCCTTGGCAGCACTGCCAGAGGCTTGGGTGATGCCACTGGCCGCGCCGGCTGCAACGCTGGCACCGGCTTTCACGCCGCCGCTGACGACACTGCTCACCGAACCGACTACCAGTACCGCAGTAATCAGCGTGGCCACAGCCCAGGCCAGGAAACCATGGGCGGTGTCGCGAAAGTACACCTCATCGCCATGCATATTCGCCCACTTCACCCGCAACCGGCCGGCGATATAACCGCCCAGCCCGGACGCGACGATCTGGGTAAACGCCAGCCAGACAATCGTGGAAATGCCAAGCCCTTTGGCACTGATGCCACTGTCAGCCCACGGCGATACCGCCGAAAAGCCCAGGCCGAAGCCCAGCAGCACCAGGATCAGGGACAATGCGGCCGCAGCGGCCGCCCCAGCAAAAATCGCCCCCCAGGAAACCCCGGAGAGCGCGCTCGACTCTTGCAGCGTGGATGAGGATGTGATCATTGTTGTTGTGCTCCAAGGCAGAAAAATAGTGTTACAAGTCTCAAAAGGGACAGTGCAGGCACCATGCCAGTCGCCACAAAAATAAATATCTATATATTTCAACAGGTTAAATAACTTGAACTTCCTAGAACCATGCAAGTTGCAAGAAACAGCAGTGGCAGGCGGGCTTTATGCATTCCCGAAGATCAATGTGGCGGTTTTGCCAACATGAAGTTTTATTTAGGAAGCGTTCAGCCATTTCTTGGCAAAATGCCCGCACTTCTGTAGGAGCCGGCTTGCCGGCGATTGCGGTCTTCCAGTGTGAAAGGTAATCCTATGACCCGTATTTTGACCATCGAGGATGACGCCGTAACGGCCCGCGAGATCGTCGCCGAGCTGAGTAGCCATGGACTGGATGTAGATTGGGTAGACAACGGCCGTGAAGGCTTGGTCCGCGCCGTCAGTGGCGATTACGACCTGATCACCCTCGACCGCATGCTGCCGGAACTCGATGGCCTAGCCATCGTCACCACGCTGCGCACGATTGGTGTATCGACGCCGATCCTGATGATCAGCGCCCTCTCCGACGTGGATGAGCGTGTGCGCGGCCTGCGTGCCGGCGGGGATGACTACCTCACCAAGCCGTTCGCCTCGGATGAAATGGCCGCCCGCGTCGAAGTGCTGCTGCGGCGCAAAAGCACGGTTCAGGAGTTCGAAACCGCCCTGCGCGTGGCCGACCTGGAGCTGAACCTGATCAGCCGCGAAGCCAGTCGCGCCGATCAGCCCCTGAGCCTGCTGCCCACCGAATACAAGTTGCTGGAATTCCTGATGCGCAACACCGGGCAGATCCTGTCGCGGATGATGATCTTCGAAGAAGTCTGGGGCTATCACTTCGACCCCGGCACTAACCTGATCGACGTGCACATCGGCCGTCTGCGCAAGAAGATCGATCCACCAGGCCTCACGCCGCTGATCCGCACGGTACGAGGTTCCGGTTATGTCATTGCTGAACCCCTCTAAAGGCTGGCGCTCTTCCAGCAGCCGCTTGCTGGCGCTGTACAGTTCGTTGTTCGTGGCCTGGAGCTGCATCCTCATGGGGGTGCTGTATTACGAGGTGTCGGGTTACCTGGGCGACCTGTCGCGCCATTCGCTGATGCAGCGCCAGCACCTGTTCCAGCGCTTCGACGGCGAGGAACTGGTCGAAGCCCTGACCACCAGCATGACCTTCGACATGAAGGGCGTGGACGCCTACGGCCTGTTCGATGAGCAGTTCCGCCCGCTCAGTGGGCCGATCCGCGCGGTGCCGCCGGACCTGCCGCTGGACGGCAAGATCCACGCCCTGGTCAATTGCGTCGACTCCGACGACCCCAAGTTGCCCAAGGACAGTTGCGACGCTGTCGCCACCCACACCGAAGACGGCCGCTGGCTGGTGCTGGTGCGCGCCAACGGTTCGCTGTTTGGCGTGACCCGGATCATCTGGCATGCCCTGCTGTGGGCGTTGTCCTTGACGATTATCCCTGGCGCTGCCGGCTGGCATTTATTGCGTCGACGCCCGTTGCGACGAATTCGCGGGATCCAGGCCAGCGCCGAAGCCATCGTTGCCGGCGACTTGACCCACCGCCTGCCGCTATCGAACCGACGCGACGAACTGGACATGCTCGCGGCCATCGTCAACGCCATGCTGGATCGCATCGAGAAGCTGATGAACGAGGTCAAGGGCGTGTGCGACAACATCGCCCACGACCTGCGCACCCCTCTGACACGCTTGCGCGCGCAGTTGTACCGGATCAAGCAGGAGGCCGAGGCGGAGTCGGACTACGCGGTGAAACTGGATGACGCGATTGCCGAAACCGATACGCTGATGGCGCGCTTTCGCGGGCTGTTGCGTATCTCCGAACTGGAAGACCACCAGCGCCGCTCAGGCTTTTTGGTCATGGACCCGCTGCCGCTGTTGCGTGAGTTGCACGACTTCTACCTGCCGCTGGCCGAAGAAGGCGAACTGCAACTGCGCCTCGAAACACCGGAATCCCTGCCATGGATCACCGGCGACCGCGCGCTGCTGTTCGAGGCCCTGGCCAACCTGTTGAGCAACTCGATCAAGTTCTCCCCACCGGGCGGCGAAGTGATTCTGCGTGGGGTCAATGATGCCGGTAGCACGCGCATTGAAGTGCACGACTCCGGCCCCGGCATACCGGCGGCGGAGCGTGACGCAGTGTTCCAGCGCTTCTATCGCGTGGATGAAAGCGACCAGCAAGGCGGGTTCGGGTTGGGCTTGTCGATTGTGGCGGCGATCATCAACTTGCATGGGTTCAAGTTGGAAGTGGGTACCAGTGAACAAGGCGGTGCCAGATTAGTCCTGGAATGCCGCCAGCAGCTCATGCCCGAATAGCTTGCGCTGTTGAGATTTACTTCGGTGAGCGGGCTTGCTGTGGTGAGCGAGCTTGCTCGCGCTGGAGTGCGTAGCGCTCGCAAGATTTTTGGGGCTGCTGCGCAGCCCAGCGCGGGACAAGCCCGCTCACCACAAAACCCAGTCACCACAGGTTCAGTTTCAGTCTGGGAAATTGGCGCGCAACGCCTCAAGCCCACCGCTGTAGACACCGGCAAACAATTCCTCCACCGCCGCATCCGTAGTCCCCGTCGCCGGCGTGAACACACCCGACCAGGTCACTTTCGCCGACGTTTCGGTCAAGGCCTCAACCTGCAATGTCGCCAGGTACGCACTCACAGGGAACGGTGACTGCTCGATGGTGTAGCTGTAGGTGCGCCCAACGTTATCAAAGCTCTGCAACCGCTCCACCACCACGCCACCGTCGGCGGTTTGCAGGTGACGCACGCGGCCGCCATCGCTTGGCTCGCTTTTGACAATGAACGCCAGCCAGTCCGGCAGGCTGTTGAAGCCACCGACCAATTGCCAGACCTGATCGGCCGAGACAGGGATTTCAATTACAGAAGACGCTGTTGCCACGTTAATTACTCCAGAAAATAGAAAACAACTCAGATAGCCATGCTGTCGACCACACCACCGTCGACCCGCAACGCGGCACCGGTGGTGGCAGATGACAGGGGTGAAGCAATGTACGCCACCAGGTTGGCGACTTCATCCACATTTGCCGCGCGCTGGATGATCGAGGTCGGCCGTGCGTGACGCACAAACACATCCGCCTCGTCCCGCGCACTGCGCCCCGATTGTGCGGTGGCGTCCTTGAGCATTTGCTCCAGGCCGTCGGTAAAGGTCGGGCCAGGCAACACCGCGTTTACCGTCACACCGGTGCCCGCCAGGCGCTTGGCCAAACCATGGGACACTGCTAGGTTGGCGCTCTTGGTCACGCCGTAGTTGATCATGTCCGCCGGGGTCGCCACGCCGGACTCCGACGACAGGAAAATCACCCGCCCCCAGCCCTGCTCGACCATACCCGGCGTGTAATGCCGCGCCAGGCGTACACCGGAGATCACATTGACCTCATAGAAGCGTGTCCACTCGCTGTCCGGGGCCTCAAAGAAATCCACGTCGTTGAAGATGCCCAGGTTGTTGACCAGGATGTCGGCACGCGGTTCGGCGGCGAAGAGTTTTTCTGCGCCTTCAGCCGTACCGAGATCCGCCACCAAACCACGCAGGTCAGCGCCGGGAACGGCCTGGCGGATGCTCGCCAAGGCGTCATCCACCTTGCCCGCGTCACGCCCGATCACCACCACCGTGGCGCCGGACTGCGCCAGCGCCTGGCTGATGCCAAGGCCAATGCCGGCGGTGCTGCCGCTGACAATCGCTACTTTGCCGCTTACATCAATTTTCATGGTTGAAACTCCTGAAGTTAAAGCGGCAGTGGTGCGCGATCCGAAATCAATCGGGCATCGCGCAGGGCCTGCCAGAAGGCTGCCGGGATCTTTTCTGACAACGCCGCGACGTCTTCGGCAATCCTGCCCGGACGGCTGGCACCGGGAATCACCGCCGCCACGGCCGGATGGGCCAGGGAGAATTGCAGCGCGGCGGCTTTCACACTGACGCCGAACGCCTGGGCAATCGCCTTGATCTGCTCGACCTTGCTGATGATCGCCGGGCTGGCTTTCTGGTATTCGAAGTGTTCGCCACCGGCAAGGATGCCGGAGCTGTAGGGGCCACCGACGACGATCTCGACGTTCTGGGCCGAAGCCGCGTCCATCAGGCGTTGCAGGGCACGATCGTGGTCCAGCAGAGTGTAGCGGCCGGCCAGCAAAAAGCCGTCGGGCTGCGCCTCCGTCAGGTCCAGGGTCAATTCGCACGGCTCGACGCGGTTCACGCCCAGGCCCCAGGCCTTGATCACGCCCTCTTCGCGCAAGCGAGTCAGCACTTTGAACGCACCGGTACAGGCCTGGTTGAAGTACTCCAGCCACTGGTCGCCGTAGAAGTCCTGGGCGATGTCGTGAATCCATACGATGTCCAGGCGATCGGTGTTCAGGCGGGTCAGGCTGTCTTCGATGGAGCGCAAAGTGGCGTCGGCGCTGTAGTCGTTGAGCATCTTGTTCGGGCGGCCGTGTTCGAACACGCCGCTTTTTTCGCCGAGGTCACGGGCGCTGTCTTCGACTTCGTCGAGGATCACCCGGCCGACCTTGGTGCTGAGCACGAAGTCGTCGCGGTTGTACTGCGACAGGGCTTGGCCCAGGCGGATTTCCGAGAGGCCCGAGCCGTAGAACGGCGCGGTGTCGAAATAGCGCACGCCGGCGCTCCAGGCGGCCTCCACGGTGGCCTGGGCCTCGTCTTCAGGAATGGCGCGAAACATGTTGCCCAGCGGTGCGGTGCCAAAGCCGAGTTGGCCGGGAAGTTTATCTTTCAAGCTCATGGTGGATCCTCAATGGGTGCAGGGGTCGCTGTGACCGTTGAGCAGATCCTAGATTGCAGAGATCGGACCGTCCAAGACATACTGCGACCAACTTGAGTCCTCGTAGGTCTAACATGATCGATCTCCGCCAACTGCGCTACTTCGAAGTGGTCGCCGAAGAAGAACACGTCGGCCGTGCAGCCGAACGCCTGCACATCTCGCAGTCGCCGCTGAGCCGGCAGATAGCCCAGCTTGAAGAGCGTTTGGGCCTGACCTTGTTCGAACGCAGCCAGCAACGCATCCGCCTGACCCGTGACGGCCAGACCTTCCTGGCTGAAACCAAAGCGCTGCTGACCCACGCCAATCGCCTGGAATCCCTGGGCAAGCGCCTGGGCCGCGGTGAAGAAGGTGGGCTGTGCATCGGCTATATCGAAAACGCCATGCATGCCGGTGTATTGCCCAATGCCCTGCGCATCCTGCGCGACGACCGCCCCACCGTGCATATCAAGCTGTATAACCTGCCGTCTCTCGAACAGCTGGAAGGTCTGCGCCAACGCAGCCTGGATATCGCATTGGTTGGCGAACCACCGGCCGCCGATGACCCGGACCTGATCGCGCGGCAAGTGCTGGATGACCCGATGCTGCTGGCCCTGCCTGAACACCACCCACTGGCACGCCAAAGCGAGCTGCTGCCCGAGCATCTGGCCGATCAGGAATGGATCGGCGTGCAACGCAAACCCGGCGCGCATCCAACTGACGACTTTGTTGCCGCCTGCATTCGCGCCGGCTTCACCCCACAGATCCCCATGGAAGCCGGTGAACCGTTTACCGCGTTGGGCCTGGTGGCTTCGGGCCTGGGCGTGGCAATGGTGCAAAAGGGCCTGAGCCGCAATGCCCCGCCCGGCGTGGTGTTGCGGGAGTTGCCGTGGCTGAGCTATACCACGCCGCTGTGGGCGGCGTGGCATCGGATCAACTTGCGGCCACTGGTGGAAACCTTCCGCAAAGTGCTCACACATTGAACCCCCACCTGTAGGAGCTGGCTTGCCAGCGAAGGCGGCAGGTCATCCACCGGATGCGTCGACTGAACCACCGCTAATCGCTGGCAAGCCAGCTCCTACAGTGAATTGTGCTAGACCCACTCCTTCACTCGGTACCACAACATCCCCAACGCCAGCAGCGGCGAGCGCAGCGCTTTCCCGCCAGGGAAGGTCATGTGTGGCACTTGGCTGAAAATATCCAGGCCCGTGCTGTAGCCGGCGTGGATACCTTCGGCCAGCAACTTTGCGCACCAGTGGGTCACGTTCAACCCATGCCCGGAATAGCCCTGGGCATAAAACACATTCGGGTACTGCTTCAGGCGCCCCACCTGCGGGAAGCGGTTGGCGGTGATGCCGATCTTGCCGCCCCACTGAAACTCAATGGCGGTATGGGCCAGTTGCGGGAACACCTTGAGCATTTTCGGCTGCATATACGCGGCGATGTCCACCGGATCGCGGCCGGAGTAATGGCAGGCGCCGCCGAATAGCAGGCGGCGGTCAGCGGACAATCGATAGTAATCCAGGCCGACTTTCTGGTCGCACAGCGCAAGGTTCTGCGGGATCAACTGGTTGGCCACATCTTCCGACAACGGCTCGCTGGCGATGATGTAGCTGCCCGCCGGGAGCACCTTGCCGCTCAGGCGCGGTTCCAGTTCCTCCAGATGGGCATTGCAGGCCAGCACCAGGTGGTCGGCGCGTACCGTGCCGCCTGCGCAGCGCACTTGCACCGTGTCGCCGTGGATCAGTTCAAGCACCTCAGTGTGCTCGAAGATCCGCACCCCGAGAGACTCGGCCAACTGCGCTTCACCCAGCACCAGATTCAACGGGTGAAGATGCCCGGAGCCCATGTCCACCAGGCCGCCGGCATACACCGACGAGCCCACCACTTGCTGAATATCCTGCGGACCCACAAGGCGTGTTTCGTGGGCATACCCCATCGCCGCCAAGTGCTCCTGCTCACCTTTGAACGCCGCGAACTGCGTCGGCGTATTGGCCAACTCGCAAAAGCCCCAGCGCAAGTCGCAGTCGATGTTGTGCTCGCGAATACGCTCGCCCACCAACGCCACCGAATCGATACCGGCGCGCTCCAGGTAACGCACGCCCTCCTCGCCAACGTACTTGGCGAAGCCCGACACGTCATGGCCGATACCGCGAATCAACTGCCCGCCGTTGCGCCCGCTGGCGCCCCAGCCGATGCGCCGGGCTTCCAGCAGGATCACCGAAAGCCCGCGCTGGGCCAGTTCGATGGCGGTATTCACGCCAGTGAACCCGCCGCCGATCACGCACGCATCGGCGGTCAGGTCGCTGCCCAATGCGGGGCGCTCCGTCAGGGCGTTGGCCGTGGCCCGGTAGTAGGACCGGGCGTGGTCAGTCGACTGCATCATTTGTTGGTCTTCACTTTGCTCCAGGCCCGGGTCATCAGGCGCATGGTCGCCGGGGTCGGCGTGGTGGAAATGTAGAGTTTGTCGAGCACTTCCTGCGGCGGGTACACCTCGGGGTTGTTCACCAGTTCCGGGTCCATGAAGGCCTTGGCGGCCGGGTTGGCGTTGGCATACCCCACCGAGGCGCTGACCTTGGCGATCACTTCAGGGTCGAGGAGATAGTTAATGAACGCGTGGGCTTCTTTCGGGTTGCTCGCGTCGGCGGGAATCGCCAGCAGGTCGAACCACAAGTTGGAGCCTTCCTTGGGAATCGAATAAGCAATGTTCACCCCATTCTTGGCTTCCTTGGCGCGGTTGGCGGCCTGGAACACGTCGCCGGAATAACCGAAGGCCACGCAGATATCACCGTTGGCCAAATCCGAGATGTACTTGGAGGAATGGAAGTACGTGATATACGGTCGCAGCGTCAGCAGCTTGGCCTCGGCCTGTTTGTAGTCCTCGGGATTCTCGCTGCGCGGGTCCTTGCCCATGTAGTTGAGGATCGCCGGGAACAGCTCGTCCGCCGAATCGAGGAAGGCCACGCCGCATTGGTTGAGTTTCTTGATGTTCTCGGGCTCGAACAGCACCGCCCATGAATCGATATGGTCGATGCCCAGCACCTGCTTGACCTTGTCGACGTTATAGCCAATGCCATTGGTGCCCCACAGGTACGGCACCGAGTGCGCGTTGCCGGGGTCATTCTTTTCCAACAGCTTGAGCAACTTGGGGTCGAGGTTCTTGAAGTTGGGCAGTTGCGCGCGGTCGAGCTTGAGGAACGCACCGGCCTTTACCTGGCGCGCCAAAAAGTGGTTGGACGGCACCACCACGTCGTAGCCGGTGCGCCCGGCGAGCAACTTGCCCTCCAGGGTTTCATTGGAGTCGAACACGTCGTAGATCGGCTTGATCCCGGTCTTGGCCTGGAAGTCGGCCAAGGTCGTCTCCCCGATATAGTCGGTCCAGTTATAGACGCTGACCGTCGGCGCCGCCTGGCTGGCACTGCTGAACGCGGCCACCAGGGCCAGCGGGAGAAGCTGTTTCACAAGACGCATATCGACACCCCTTTTTTGGTTTTTTTAGACGCTCAACAGCAGGAACTCACGCTCCCAGGAACTGATCACCCGCTTGAAATTTTCGTGTTCGGCACGTTTGACCGCCACGTAGCCCCGCACGAACTTGTCGCCCAGGTACTGTTTGACCGTGTCGCAATCCTCCATGCGCGCCAGCGCATCTTCGAGGGTGAACGGCAGGCGCAGGTTACGGCGTTCATAGGCGCGACCTTCCACCGGCACACTGGGTTCGATCTGCTCAATCATCCCGAGGTAGCCACACAGCAGACTAGCGGCAATCGCCAGGTAGGGATTGGCATCGGCGCCGGGCAAGCGGTTTTCCACACGCATGGCGTCGGGGCTGGAGGTGGGCACGCGCAGGCCGACGGTGCGGTTTTCTTCGCCCCACTCGACATTGACCGGCGCCGAAGTGTCCGGCAGGAAGCGGCGGAACGAGTTCACGTTGGGCGCGAACATCGGCAGCAGCTTGGGAATGTACTTCTGCAAGCCGCCGATGTGGTGAAGGAACAGTTGGCTCTTGTTGCCATCAGCGTCGACGAACACTGGTTTGCCGGTGGCGATGTCGACCACGCTCTGATGCAGATGCATGGCGCTGCCCGGCTCGTCAGCCACCGGCTTGGCCATGAAGGTCGCGGCTACGTTGTGCTTGAGCGCGGCCTCGCGCAGGGTGCGCTTGAACACAGTGATCTGGTCGGCCAGGTCGAGGGCATCGCCGTGGCGGAAGTTGATTTCCATCTGCGCCGGGCCGTCTTCGTGGATCAGCGTGTCGAGGTCCAGGCCCTGGGCTTCGCACCAGTCGTAGACGTCTTCGAACAGCGGGTCGAATTCGTTGGCGGCATCGATGGAAAACGACTGACGCCCGGTTTCGGCGCGGCCGGAGCGGCCTATCGGAGTTTTCAGCGGCAGGTCCGGGTCTTCGCAACGCTGGGTCAGGTAGAACTCCATTTCCGGCGCGACGATCGGCTGCCAACCCTGATCGGTGTAGAGCTGCAGGACCTTCTTCAGCACGTTGCGCGGCGACAGTTCGATGGGGTTGCCCTGCTTGTCGAAGGTGTCATGGATCACAATCGCGGTGGGCTCAATCGCCCACGGCACCACATACGTGGCATTGGACACCGGGCGGCAGACCATGTCGATATCGGCCGGGTCGAGCAGGTCGTAGTAGATTTCGTCGTCGACAAAGTCCCCGGTTACCGTTTGCAGCAGCACACTTTCCGGCAGGCGCATGCCTCGCTCATGCAGGAACTTGTTGGTAGGCGCAATCTTGCCGCGTGCGATGCCAGTCAAATCACTGATCACGCATTCGACTTCGGTAATCTTGTGTTCTTTCAGCCAGGCGGACAGCTGATCGAAGGGGGCGTTCATAAGGACCTCGTCATGGGTTGGGTGCATGCGCCGGCTTGTACTCCTGGCGCATTGAGGTCTATCTTGATGCGCCGCCCCTGCGGCATCTATCCACTTTGCACGAACCACAACGCACCAATAGAGTGCGCCCAGGTTACCCATGACACAGGCAACAGCTTTGCGCGTACAGGCCTTCACCACCGGTGATGTGGCCGCTCAATGCAATGCGACACCCGGTTGGGTGCAGCAGTACCAGCAGATGTCCCCAGGGCATTTTGCCGGGCGAATCCGCTATCTGGATTTGCAGGGTGTGGAGGTGTACGAAGAGTGCATGAACACCCGCGTGGAGCAGCATTTCAACGCGCCCGCCGGCTCCCTGGCGTTCTGTTTCGACGGCAGCGACAACGCGCTGTATATGCTCAACGGCGAAAGCCACAACACCTGGATCACCCCGGAAAACTACCGTGAAGTGGCGGTGGTGTTCGGGCCGCAATTCGTGCAGCGCCATGGGCTGGATGTGGCGAAGCTCGAAGGCCTGTTCATGGCACCGTTGACCTGCCAGCAGAATGGGCTGTTCAGCCGCTGGCTGAGTGGCACCCTCACCCGCTTGTCCGCCGAAATCGACCCCGCCAGCCGTGACGCTCTCACCCAACAGTTACTGGACGATTGCCTGTTCATCCTCGACAACGCCTGCGTGTGCCTGGACCGCCACTCGTTGCAGCGACGCAGCGAAGAACGCCGGTTGATGGCGCGCATCGGCGAATGGGCCGCGGATGCACCGGATGAGACCGTCAACCTGCTGGAACTGGCGCACATTGCCGGCGTGCCACTGCGTCAGTTGCAACAGGGCTTCAAGACCTACACCGGAATGAGCCCGGCGCAATGGCTGAGGTTGCGCCGCTTGAACGGGGCGCGGCGTGAGTTGCTGGGTTCACCGGACTCTACTGTGGCCGAGGTGGCGATGAATTGGTCGTTCTGGCACCTGGGGCGGTTTTCCAACAGTTACCGGGCGTTGTTCAAGGAACTGCCGAGCGAAACCCTGAAGCGCAGTACGCCCTCGTAGCAGCAGACTTGTAAAAGACCACGCTTATGCCTAGCTTATGCGCCCCCCGCCCGCGCTTTAAGGCCCTGCCCCATGGTTTTGCGTTTTCGTCCCGTCGCTTCCTCACGTTTCGCCCTCGGCCTGCTGCTCAGCAGCGGCATCGGCAGCAGCCTGGCGGCTGAAATCGAACTGCCGGCGGTGAACGTCCAGGGCCAGGAAGAGTCCGGCTATCGCAGTGAAACCGCCTCGGTGGCCGGCTTCGATGATGCGCCGCTGCTGGACACTCCGGCGTCGATCACGGTGATCAACGCTGCGCTGATCAAGGACCAGCAGGCGCGCTTGCTCAGCGAAGTGCTGCGCAACGACGCCTCGGTGGGCGACAGCTATGCGCCCATCGGCTATTACGAAAACTTCGTGGTCCGCGGCTTCTCGCTGAACGCGGCAAGCAGCTACAAGATCAACGGGCGCACCATCACGGGCGAGCAGAACGTCGCCCTGGAAAACAAGCAGCAGGTCGAAGTGCTCAAGGGCCTGGCCGGCCTGCAAAGCGGGATTTCCGAGCCGAGCGGCGTGATCAACTACGTGACCAAGCGCCCGGAAGACGTGCGCTCAGTGACCGTCTCCACCGACGATCGCGGCAGCGGCTACATCGCCACCGACGTGGGCGGCTGGTTTGGCAGCGAGCAGCAATTCGGCCTGCGCGCCAACGTGGCCCATGAAGACCTCAACGCCTATGTGGAACAGGCCAATGGCCAGCGCGATTTTGTGTCCCTGGCGTTCGACTGGAACATCAGCCCCGATGCGGTGTTGCAGTTGGATGCGGAATACCAGAACAAGCAACAGCGTTCGGTGCCGGGCTACCAGTTACTGGGCGGCACACAAGTTCCCCACGATGCTTCGCCGAAAAAACTGCTGGGCCACCAGAGCGGGTCGAAGCAAGTGGGCATTGACTCACTGAACCTCAACGGCAAGTTCGAGTATCGCTTCAGCGATCAGTGGAAAGGCAGTGTCAGCGCCGCGCGCAGCAAGGTGGTGATCGATGATTACAGCTCGTTTGCCTATGGCTGCTTCTATGTGACCGATTGCGGCACTGCTTTCTTCAGCCCCACCGGCGACTACGACATCTACGACTACCGCAGCCCCGACGACACCCGCCGTGACGACGAAGTGCAGGCGGCCATGACTGGGCTGTTCGACACCGGTAGCCTGGGCCATGAACTGACCGTTGGCACCAGCGCATTTCGCCGAGTGGTCGACAAGCGCAAGTCGGTCAACGAATACATCGGCAGCGCCAACATCAACGTCGACGCCCCGACCTTCACCCCCACCGACGTGCCGTTGAACGACAAGCACCGGCGTCTCGACAGCCGCCAATATGGCCTGTTCGTAACGGACCGCATCCGCTTCAACGAGCAATGGCAAACCATCCTCGGCGGCCGTGAAGTGCGCCTGGATGAAAAAGCCTTCGACCAAAACGGCAATCAGCAACGCCATACCCAACAATACGAATTTCTGCCCCAGGCGTCGTTGATCTACAAACCAGTGGAAAATGTGTCGCTGTACACCAGCTACAGCAAAGGCCTGTCCCTGGGCGGTGAGGCACCTTGGACGACCCGCAACGACGGCGAAACCCTGGCCCCCACCACCTCACGTCAAATCGAAGCCGGGGTGAAATACGACTGGCGCCGCATGAGCTTCACCGCCGCTGTATTCCAGACCCGCCAGGCCTACCAATACGCCAAGCCGGACGGCACTGGCCAATTCGACTATGTGCAACAGGGCGAGCAAAAGAACACCGGCCTGGAACTGTCGGCCAATGGCTGGGCCACCGAGCGCCTGCAGATCGCAACCAGCGTGGCGGTGATTCGTGCACGGGTGACCGGCAGCGGGACTGCGGACTATGAGGGCCACCAAGCGATCAACGTGCCCAAGCTGCGCGCCAGTGTGTATGCCGATTATGCATTGCCTTGGGTGAACGGCCTGGCGGTACTCGGCGGCGTGCAATACAGCGCCAAGAAGTACGCCAACCGTAGCGGCAATGTGGAGGTGGGGGATTACGCAGTGGTGAACGTCGGCAGCCGCTACACCACCAAAGTGAGCGGCTATGAGACGGTGTTCCGCCTGAGCGTCGACAACCTGTTCGACAAGCGCTACTGGCGCGACGCGGGCGAATACATGGGCGATGACTACCTGTTCCAGGGCGCGCCCTTGACGGCGCGACTGAGTGCTTCGGTCAATTTCTGAACACACGCGGCGCTGCCAGCCACAGCGCCGCCAGGCCGCACGTCAACAGGCTCCAGCCAAGGTCTTGAGCCCAGGTAACCAGGGTCAACCCGGCGCCAATCGCCAGGTAATAGAGCAAGCCAAAAACGGCCGCAGCGGTGCCAAGGCGGTCTTGATAACCCACCAATGCCGCCCCCAGCACGTTGGGAATCGCCATGCCGAACGCCAGAACCACCAGCAGCATCGGCCCCACGAACAGCCAGCTGTCCTGAAACATCAGGACAGACCATGGCATGGCTCGCCGCCGACGCATCCTTCGACCCTGACAGCCACCTGGCTCCCGTCATCGGCATTACCGCCCTTCTCGGCGACCACGACTCCGGCCTGCATCACCACCGGCGTGGTCAACTGTTGTTTACCCAACAAGGCTGCACCCGCATTACCCTGGACAATCAACTGTGCCTGCTGCCACCGACCCGCGCGGCGTGGATACCTTGCGGTGTGCGTCACCGTGCGGTGATGAGCAAGACGGTAGATTACCGCTCGGTGTACGTAAGCCCGGCCGTTGCGACCCTGTTGCCGACAGAGGTGCGGGTGATCGAAGTGAGCGCTTTGTTGCGCGCGGTGCTGGAACCGATGGCCATGGCCCCCTTCGAGACTGATTGGCACACCGGCCGATATGCCCATTTGCTGGCGTTGTGCCTGGAGGAAATCCAGGGTGCGGCCGAGCAACGCATGCTCCTGCCCTTGCCGCAGGACAAGCGCCTGGCACCATTGCTGGCCCATCTCGAGCGCTTGCCGCCCATGCTGCAAGCACTGGAAAAGCAGGTTGGCGCCAGCACCAAGACCATCGGCCGGATCTTCCTGCGGGAAACCGGCCTGGGGTATCAGCAATGGCGCCAGCAGTGGCGCTTGATGCGCGTCATCGAGTTGCTCGCCACCGGGCGCAGTATCGGCTACTGCGCCTTTGAGCTGGGCTTTGCCAGCGACAGCGCATTGATCGCCTTCTTCAAGGGAATGACCGGCACCACGCCACGGGGCTATTTCAAATCAGGTTGAGCCTTACTTTGGCATCTTGCGAAAGCCCACTGCCAACCGGTTCCAGCTGTTGATGGTGGTGATGGCCACGCTCAGGTCGATCTGCTCCTGCGGGCTGAACTCGGTGGCCAGTGTGTTGAAGTCTTCGTCCGGGGCGTGGGTGTGGCTGATCAGGGTCAGGCTCTCGGCCCAGGCCAGGGCGGCGCGTTCACGCGGGGTGAAGAACGGCGTTTCGCGCCAGGCGGAGACGGTGTACAGGCGGCGTTCGGTTTCACCGCCTTTGCGGGCGTCGGCGGTGTGCATGTCGAGGCAGAAGGCGCAGCCGTTAATCTGCGAGACGCGCAGGCGTATCAGTTCCAGCAGGGGCAGTTCGATGGACAGCTTGCCGACGGCGGCTTCCAGGGCGAGCATGGCTTTCATGGCGTCTGGGGAGGCGGTGTAGAAATCGGTACGGGTTTGCATGGGGGTGCTCCAGGGCAGTGGGGATTGATGGCTAGGTTAGTCATCGGGCCTTGGAGGGGGAATATCCAATTTGGGGGAAGAATGGGTGACCAATTGGGTTGGGTTGGGTACATATCCGTTATTGGGGTGATGGCTGGTATTGGTTCCGCCCTTACGGCGGGTCACTTTTGGAAAAGAGCCCCAAAAGTAACCAAAAGGGCTCTTGCCCCAACACTCGGCACCTCGCCTAGGCTCGGTGTGCCCGTAATCCGACAGGGATTTGGGGGGCCGCCGCCACGCGCCATCCATGGCGCGGGGCGGCTAAACCGGCAT
>NZ_JAFCVS010000012.1:0-26751 GCF_049897165.1 Pseudomonas sp. TWR1-1-4
ATTCAAGCCGGAGTGAGGGCACACCGAGCCTAAGCGAGGTGCCGAGTGTTGGGGCAAGAGCCTTTTGGTTACTTTTGGGCTCTTTTCAAAAGTGACCCGCCGTAAGGGCGGAACCAATACCAGCCATCACCGCAGCAACGGATATGTACACCACCACCAACCACCCCAACGGAACTTTGCCAAGAAATAACCGCCTGAATCCGGTACGCTCACCCTTTTCATTCAAGGAGTTACTCCCCATGGCCAAAGCCACCGCCCGTCACATCCTCGTTTCCACTGAAGACAAGTGCAACGAACTCAAGGCCCAAATCGAAGGCGGCGCCGATTTCGCAGAAATCGCCAAAGCCAACTCCAGCTGCCCGTCCAGCCGCGACGGCGGCAACCTGGGTTCGTTCGGTCCAGGCCAGATGGTCAAGGAATTCGACACTGTCGTATTCAGCGCCCCGGTCAACACCGTACAAGGCCCGGTAAAAACCCAGTTCGGCTACCACCTGCTGGAAGTCACCAGCCGCCAGGACTGATCCAGTCTGCGCTGATGCTCTAAACAACGGCCCGCCTTCAGGTGGGCCGTTGTGCATGTGATGACTGGCGACGCTGATGCCGTTAGCGTACAAATCCCTTTTATACTTCACACGGCGTTCAAGGCTGACAATGCGATTGGCTTTTTCCTACATTTTTAGTTCAACCCTGGCCCTGCTGCTGGCCAGCACGGCCGTGATCGCGGCACCGCAACCGTACCTGACCGTGTACGGCGAACCGGCCAAGTACCCCGCCGGCTTTACCCATTTCGACTACGCCAACCCGAATGCCCCCAAGGGCGGTAGCCTGCGCCGTTCGGCCATCGAGATCGGGCGCTTTGACCACGTGTTGCCCTATATCGACAAAGGCATCGGGGTTTCCCAGGTCGACGGCTGGCTGTACGCGCCCCTGGCCCAGCGCTCCCTGGACGAGCCCTACACCGTTTACGGCCTGGTGGCCGAAAAAATGGAGCGCGCCGATGACGGCCTGTCGCTGCGTTTTTTCCTCAATCCCAAGGCACGTTTTGCGGACGGTAAACCCATCACCGCCGAAGACGTGCGCTACAGCTTCGACCTGCTGATGACCCAAGGCAGCCTGCGCTTTCGCACCCTGTTTGCCGACGTCAAGCACGTCGAAGTCGAAGGCGAACGTCAGGTACGCTTTGATTTCTCCAGCAATGAAAACCGCACCCTGCCCCTGGACATCGCCACCCTGCCGGTCTTCCCGGAACACTGGTGGAAGACCCGCGACTTCGCCAACGGCGGCGGCTATGAAGCGCCTCTCGGCAGCGGCCCCTATAAAGTCAGCAAGATCGACTCCGGCAGCACCATCACCTTTACCCGCGACCCGAACTGGTGGGGCAAGGACCTGCCCGTCAGCCGTGGCCTGTACAACTTCGATCACCTGAGCCTGGAGTATTTCGGCGACACCGAAGTGGCCCGCCAGGTATTGCGTGGCGGCGCCTACGATTTCAACCGCGAGTTTTCCGCCACCGGTTACTCCATCGGCTACAACGGCCCGGCCCTGGATGACGGTCGCCTGCAACGCGCGCACTTGGCCAAGGAAATGCCGCAACCGGCGCAGGGTTATGTGTTCAATGTGCAAAAACCGATGTTCAAGGACCGCCGCGTGCGCCAGGCCCTGGCGATGCTGTGGGACTTCGAATGGGCCAACCGGCAGATGATGCGCAACATGTACATCCGCCAGCAGAGCTTCTTCTCCAACAGCCCGCTGGCGGCCAGCCAGCCGCCGACCCCAGAAGAACTGGCGATTCTTGAGCCCTTGCGCGGCCAGGTGCCCGACGAGGTGTTCACCCAGGTATTCAAGGCGCCGGTCACCGACGGCAGCGGCATGATCCGCGACAAGCAATTGCAGGCCCTGGCCTTGCTGGAGGAAGCCGGCTGGAAACCGGACGGCGACAAACTGGTGAACGCCGAGGGCGAGCCGCTGGAATTTACCTTCCTCAACGCGCAAAGCGGCCTGGAGCGCCTGTTGCTGCCGTACAAACGCAACCTGGCGCAGATCGGCATCACTCTGAATATCCGCCGCATCGACTCCTCCCAGTATGTGAACCGGGTAATGGCACGGGACTACGACATGATCGTCACCGGCTTCCCGGTCACCACGTCGCCCGGCATGGAGCTGTACAACTACTTCGGCTCGGCCGCCGCCTTTGACCCCGGCGCCAACAACTACATGGTGCTCAAGGACCCGGCCGTCGACAGCCTGATCAAGGGTCTGGTCAAGGCCGACACCCAAGCGCAGATGCTCACCTACGCCCACGCGCTGGACCGGGTGCTGCAATGGAATTACCTGTGGATCCCCAATTACTACCCGCCCGGCACGTCCGCCGCGTGGTGGAACCGCTTCGGCCGCCCGGCCATCGAGGCGAAAAACGACGAAGCCCTGGAAACCTGGTGGGAAATCAGCCCTACCCCACTGACCAACGAACAAATGAACGCTGAGCTGAAAAAACGCGGAGGGGCGCGCTGATGTTTGCCTATATCGTGCGGCGCCTGCTGCTGATCATCCCGACGCTGGTGATCATCCTGCTGGTGAATTTCGTGATCGTACAAGCGGCCCCCGGCGGCCCGGTGGAACAGGCCATCGCCCACTTGCAAGGCATTGGCGGCGGTGGCGTCGGCGGCTCGTCCGGCGAAGGCATCAGCGGCGGTTCCCGCGCCAGCCGTGGGCTGGACCCGAAGTTGATCGCGGACATCGAAAAACAGTACGGCTTCGACAAGCCTGCGCCGGAACGCCTGTGGCTGATGCTCAAGAGCTACGCGCAGTTGGACTTTGGTAACAGTTTCTTTCGCGGCAAGACGGTGATCGATCTGATCCTGGAAAAAATGCCCGTCACCATCTCCCTCGGCCTCTGGGCTACGCTGATCACCTACCTAGTGTCGATCCCCCTGGGGATTCGCAAGGCGGTGCGCCATGGCAGCAGCTTCGATGTGTGGAGCAGCACCGCGATCGTCATCGGCTATGCGATGCCGGCGTTCCTGTTTGCGATGTTCCTGATCGTGGTGTTTGCCGGCGGTACGTCGCTGAACTGGTTCCCTGTGCGCGGGCTGGTATCGGAGAACTTCGAAGAGCTGAGTACCGTGGGCAAGATTGCCGATTATTTCTGGCACCTGGTGTTGCCAGTTACCTCGTTGGTCATCGGTGGGTTCGCCACGCTGACCATCCTCACCAAAAACTCATTCCTCAATGAAATCACGCGCCAGTACGTAGTGACCGCGCGCGCCAAGGGCCTGAGCGAAAGGCGCGTGTTGTACGGCCACGTATTTCGCAACGCCATGTTGCTGGTGATCTCGGGGATTCCCCAGGCGTTCATCGCCGTGTTCTTCGCCGGCTCCCTGCTGATCGAGGTGATCTTCTCCCTCGATGGCCTCGGCCGCATGAGCTACGAAGCCGCCGTCTCCCGCGATTACCCGGTGGTGTTCGGTTCGTTGTTCATCTTCACGTTGTTCGGCCTCTTGATAAAACTCATCGGTGACCTCTGCTACACCCTGGTGGACCCGCGTATCGACTTCGCCGCGAGGAACGCCTGATGCTTAACCTGTCTCCCGTGGCGCGCCGCCGTTTCGAGCGTTTCAAGAAAAACCGACGCGGCTGGTGGTCGCTGTGGCTGTTTATCGGCCTGTTTATCCTGACCCTCGGCGGTGAGTTGATCGCCAATGACAAGCCCCTGGTGTTGAGTTTCAAGAACGAACTGTATTTCCCGGTGTTCAAGCGGTACACCGAGCAACAGTTCGGCGGCCAGCTGCCGTTCCAGGCCGACTATCGCAGTGACTACGTGAAAAAGCTGATTGAGCAGGACGGCGGCTGGATGCTGTTCCCGCCGATCCCGTTCAGCGACGACACGCCCAACTACGAACTGACCCGCCCTGCCCCCAGCCCGCCCTCGGCGGTGAACTGGCTGGGCACTGACGACCAGTCGCGGGATGTGTTGGCGCGGGTGATCTTTGGTGCGCGGGTGTCGATCCTGTTTGCCCTGGCGCTCACCGCGATCAGCGCCGCCATCGGTATTGCGGCCGGCGCATTGCAGGGCTATTACGGCGGCTGGGTGGATTTGATTGGCCAGCGCGTGCTGGAGGTGTGGTCCGGGCTACCGGTGCTGTACCTGCTGATCATCCTGTCCGGTTTTGTCGAACCGAATTTCTGGTGGTTGCTGGGGATCATGGCGCTGTTTTCCTGGCTGGCCCTGGTGGACGTGGTGCGCGCCGAGTTCCTGCGCGGGCGTAACCTGGAATACGTCAAGGCAGCACGGGCCTTGGGGTTGGGTGACGGCAAGATCATTCGCCGGCATATCCTGCCCAACGCCATGACGGCCACCTTGAGTTACCTGCCGTTCATCCTGACCGGCGCGATTTCTACCCTGAGCGCCCTGGATTTCCTCGGTTTCGGCATGCCGGCAGGCAGCGCCTCCCTGGGCGAGTTGATCGCCCAGGGCAAGCAGAACCTGCAAGCGCCCTGGCTGGGCCTGACGGCGTTCTTCACACTGGCGCTGATCCTGTCGCTGCTGGTGTTTATCGGCGAGGCATTGCGTGATGCCTTCGACCCACGCTCATGAGTGACCGCCTATGAACCTGATCGAAATCCGCGACCTCAGCGTCGCCTTCAGCGGCCAGACCGTGGTGCGCAACCTGAGTCTGGACGTTCGCCCCGGCGAGTGCCTGGCGCTGGTGGGCGAGTCGGGCTCGGGCAAGTCGGTGACTGCCCACTCGATTCTGCAACTGCTGCCCGAAGCCGGCACTGAAACCACCGGTTCTATCCAGTACCGCGGCCAGGAATTGATCGGCGCATCGGCGGCGACCCTGCAGAAGTTACGCGGCAACCGCATTGCGATGATCTTCCAGGAGCCGATGACCTCCCTGAACCCGTTGCACAGCATCGAAAAGCAGATCGGCGAAACCCTGCTGTTGCACAAGGGCCTGGGTGGCAAGGCAGCCCAGGCGCGCATCCTGGAATTGCTTGACCTGGTGGGCATCCAGAAACCCCAGGAGCGGCTCAAGGCCTATCCTCATCAACTGTCCGGCGGGCAACGCCAGCGGGTAATGATCGCCATGGCCCTGGCCTGCGAGCCGGAACTGCTGATCGCTGACGAACCCACCACCGCGCTGGACGTGACCGTGCAGCGCAAGATCCTATTGCTGCTCAAGTCCCTGCAACAACGCTTGGGCATGTCGCTGCTGCTGATCAGCCACGACCTCAATCTGGTGCGCAGCATCGCCCAGCGCGTGTGCGTGATGCGCGCAGGCGAGATTGTCGAGCAGGCCGACTGCCAGAGCCTGTTCAATGCGCCGCAACACCCGTATAGCCGCCTGCTGCTGGACGCCGAACCGGACGGTGATGCGCTGTGCAGTGACGAACGCGAAACCGTTTTGCAGGTGGACGACCTGACCGTGCAGTTCCCCCTCGGCGGCGGGTTGTTCCGGCGCAAGACCTACCTGCGTGCTGTAGACGGCATCAGCCTCAGCGTGCAACGCGGCAAGACCCTGGGGATTGTCGGCGAGTCCGGCTCGGGCAAATCCACCCTGGGCCAGGCGATCCTGCGGCTGCTGGACTCCACCGGCAGCATCCGCTTCCAGGGCGAAGCCCTCGACCCGCTGAATAACCAGCAGATGCGCCCATGGCGCAAGCAGATGCAGGTGGTGTTCCAGGACCCCTACGGCAGCCTCAGCCCACGCATGACCGTGGAGCAGATCATCAGCGAAGGCCTGGAAGTGCACGCGCCGTGCAGCCTGGCCGACCGCGATGCGCAGGTGATCCAGGTGCTCAAGGATGTGGGCCTCGACCCTGCCAGCCGCCACCGTTACCCCCATGAATTCTCCGGCGGCCAGCGCCAACGCATCGCCATCGCCCGCGCCTTGGTACTCAAGCCGGCACTGATGCTGCTCGACGAACCGACCTCGGCCCTTGACCGCACCGTACAGAAACAAGTGGTGGCGTTGCTGCGCGAGCTGCAAGACAAGTACGGCCTGACTTACCTGTTTATCAGCCATGACCTGGCCGTGGTGCGCGCCATGGCCCATGACATGATCGTGATCAAGGACGGCCAGGTGGTGGAGCGCGGCGCCAGCCATGAGGTGTTCGATGCACCGCAACATCCGTACACCAAAGAGCTGCTAGCAGCGGCGCATATTCCCTTATAAACAAGCCCGCTCCCACAAGGATCGCGACTCCATGTCCAATTTGTGTTGGTAGCCTAAACATGAACATCACCGATAACCTCAAGGACTATCAGCAGGTGCGTGGCCTGGCCATCCAGTCGCTGTTCGAGATCATCGAGCAGTCCAGCGAAGGCACGGTGATTGTCGACCGCGACGCCAATATCGTGTGGATGAACGAGCGCTACGCCAAGCGTTTCGGCCTCAAGAGCGCCGACGAAGCCATCGGCCAGCCGTGTGAACAGGTAATCTCCAACAGTCTGTTACGCCAGGTGGTGCGCAACGACCAGCCGATCCTGCTGGATATCCAGGACACGCCCAAAGGCCCGTTGGTGGTGATGCGTTTGCCGATCCACAACGACGCAGGCGCGGTGATCGGCGCGATTGGTTTTGCGCTGTTCGATGAACTGCGCAACCTGTCCCCGTTGATTGAGCGTTACTTGAGCATGCAGCAGGAACTGGCCTCGACGCGCTCCTTGCTGCGTTCGCGCCAGAGCAAATACAACTTCGCGCACTTTATCGGCACCAGCGCCGCCAGCCTCGAAGTCAAACGCCGTGCGCGACGCAGTGCCAGCGCCGAATCGCCGGTGTTACTGCTGGGCGAGACTGGCACCGGCAAGGAATTGCTCGCCCAGGCAATTCACGGCGCCTCAAGCCGTGCGCACAAGGCATTTGTCAGTATCAACAGTGCAGCGATTCCCGCTGACCTGCTGGAAGCCGAGTTCTTCGGCACCGCGCCGGGTGCGTTTACCGGCGCCGACCGCAAGGGCCGTCCGGGCAAATTCCAGATTGCCCAGGGCGGCACGTTGTTCCTCGATGAAATCGGCGACATGCCCCTGCCGTTGCAAAGCAAATTGCTGCGGGTGTTGCAGGAAAAGGAATTCGAGCCGGTCGGCTCCAATGAAATGCTGCATAGCGATGTGCGGGTGATCGCGGCCACGTCGATGGACCTGGAAGCGGCGATCAAACGGGGCGAGTTCCGCGCCGACCTGTATTACCGGCTGAACGTGCTGCCGATCCAGGTGCCGCCATTGCGTGAGCGGCTGGAGGACATTCCGGCGTTGAGCGAGGCGATTCTTGAGGAGTTGCGCAGCCAGCATGAGCTGGACCGTGAAGCCTTGGCGCTGCTGGCGCAGCATGCGTGGCCGGGGAACATCCGTGAGCTGCGCAACGTATTGGAGCGCGCGGCGCTGCTGAGTGATGACCTGGTGCTGAATGCCGGGGAGATCCGGGCGGCGATCGGCACCTTTACGCCGGTGGAGCGTGGCAGCGCGGTAGCGGCGGTTGAGGGAGAAAGCTTCAGCGCAGCGCGGGAGCGGTTTGATCGGCAGGTGATCGGCACGGCATTGCGGGCCTGTGAGGGGAATGTGGTGGAAGCGGCCAAACGGTTGGGGCTCGGGCGGTCGACGTTGTACAAGAAAATGGTGGCGTTAGGTCTCGCTCAGTCTCACTAAAGAGACAACAATCTCAATATGAAGATAATCTGCTGTGGGAGCTGGCTTGCCTGCGATAGCGGTGGTTCAGCTGGACAATTGTTGACTGACACACCGCTATCGCAGGCAAGCCAGCTCCCACATTTGATCCCTGTCCGTCTCAAAATAGAGACAACAGTCAAGAATGCCGCTACAAATTTATAGAAATTTTATAAATATCAATAAGTTATGAATTTGGCACATATCTCGCTATAGCCCTCCTCCAAAGCCTCACCCCACAAAAATAACAATCCGATGGAGACACACCATGAGTGTGATCATTGCCCTGGCAGCGCTCGCGTTGCTGATGCTGGCTGCCTACCGTGGCTATAGCGTTATCCTGTTTGCCCCCATCGCCGCCCTCGGCGCTGTCTTGCTCACCGACCCGTCCGCCGTCGCCCCTGCCTTTACCGGGGTGTTCATGGAGAAAATGGTCGGCTTTATCAAACTGTATTTCCCGGTGTTCCTGCTTGGCGCGGTGTTCGGCAAGCTGATCGAGCTGTCGGGTTTTTCGCGCTCGATCGTGGCGGCGGCTATTCGCTTGCTCGGCACCCGCCAGGCGATGCTCGTGATCGTGCTGGTCTGCGCCCTGCTCACCTACGGCGGCGTGTCGCTGTTCGTGGTGGTGTTTGCGGTGTACCCGTTCGCGGCGGAGATGTTCCGCCAGAGCAATATCCCGAAACGCCTGATCCCGGCAACCATCGCCCTCGGCGCGTTCTCGTTCACCATGGACGCGCTGCCCGGCACGCCACAGATCCAGAACATCATCCCCAGCACCTTTTTCAATACCACCGCCTGGGCGGCGCCGTGGCTGGGCCTGATCGGCACGATCTTCGTGTTTTGCGCCGGCATGCTGTACCTGGCGCGCCAACGCAACAAGGCGCAACGGGCCGGTGAAGGCTACGGTACCGAACTGCGCAACGAGCCGGAAACCGCCGATAACCTGGCACTGCCCAACCCGTGGATCGCGCTGTCACCACTGATCCTGGTGGGTGTGATGAACCTGTTGTTCACGCACTGGATCCCGCAGTGGTACGGCAAGACCCACAGCCTTGCCCTGCCAGGCATGACCACCCCGGTAACCACCGAAATCGCCAAGCTCACCGCGATCTGGGCGGTGCAGGCGGCATTGCTGGTGGGGATTATCGTGGTGCTGGTGTTCGGCTTCTCGGCAATCAAAAGCAAGCTCGCCGAAGGCAGCAAGAGCGCGGTCAGCGGCGCGTTGCTGGCGGCAATGAACACCGCGTCCGAATACGGCTTTGGTGCCGTGATCGCCTCGCTGCCAGGCTTTCTGGTGCTGGCGGACTGGCTCAAGGGCATCCCCAACCCGCTGGTCAACGAAGCGATCACCGTGACCCTGCTGGCCGGCATCACCGGCTCCGCGTCGGGCGGCATGAGCATCGCCCTGGCGGCCATGTCCGAGAGCTTTATTTCGGCGGCCCATGCGGCCAATATCCCCCTTGAAGTGCTGCACCGCGTCGCGGCCATGGCCAGCGGCGGCATGGACACCCTGCCCCACAACGGCGCGGTGATCACGCTGCTGGCGGTCACTGGCCTGACGCACCGCGAAGCCTACAAGGACATTTTCGGCATCACGATTATCAAGACCCTCGCGGTGTTCGTGGTGATCGGTACTTTCTACGCCACCGGCATTGTGTGAGGTTTTCATGACGACATTGAACGGCAAGACCGCCCTGGTCACCGGCTCCACCAGCGGCATCGGCTTAGGGATTGCACTGAGCCTGGCCAAGGCCGGCGCCAACCTGATCCTCAACGGCTTCGGCGACGCCAGCGCGGTGATCGCCCAGGTGCAGGCTTTCGGCGGCAAGGTCGGCCATCATCCGGCCGACGTCAGCGACCCGGCGCAGATCGCCGACATGATCGCCTACGCCGAGCATGAATTCGGCGGCGTGGATATCCTGGTGAACAACGCCGGCATCCAACATGTGGCGGCAGTGGAAGACTTCCCGGCGGAGCGCTGGGACTCGATCATTGCGATCAACTTGTCGTCGGTGTTCCACAGCACACGCTTGAGCTTGCCGGGCATGAAAGCCAAGGGCTGGGGGCGTATCGTCAATATCGCCTCGGTGCATGGCCAGGTCGGCTCGGTGGGCAAGGCCGCGTATGTGGCAGCCAAGCACGGCGTGATTGGTTTGACCAAGGTCGTCGGCCTGGAAACCGCCACCAGTAACGTCACCTGCAACGCCATCTGCCCCGGCTGGGTGCTGACGCCGCTGGTGCAAAAACAGATCGACGATCGCGCGGCCACCGGCGTGGACCCGCAGCAGGCGCAGCATGATCTGCTGGCGGAGAAGCAGCCGTCCCTGGAGTTTGTCACGCCGCCGCAATTGGGCGAGCTGGTGCTGTTCTTGTGCAGCGAAGCCGGCAGCCAGGTGCGCGGCGCGGCGTGGAATATCGACGGCGGCTGGCTGGCACAATAACAAGAGGCCCACTATGTCCGAGATCCTCTGGCAACCCTCCCCGGAACGCATCGCCCACACGCGGATGGACCAGTTCCGGCGCTACATCAACGAACGCTACAGCGTGCAGCTCAGCGACTACCCGGCGCTTCACCAGTGGAGCATCGACCAGCGCGCGGATTTCTGGCGGGCGATCGTGACGTACTTCGACGTGCAGTTTCGCAGCCCGCCCACCGCGGTGCTGATCGAAGACACCGAAATGCCCAGCGCCCAATGGTTTCCCGGCGCGACCCTGAACTTTGCCGAGCACCTGTTGCGCCGCCGCGACGATCACCCCGCCGTGGTCGCCCTCAGTGAAGACGGCCAGCGCGAGCAATTGACCTACGCCGAACTGGCCGCCCATGTCGCCGGCCTGCAAAACAGCCTACGGGCGGCCGGCGTGGTCCAGGGTGATCGCGTCGCGGCGTGTATGCCCAATACCTGGCAGACCCTGGTGGGCATGCTTGCCACCACCAGCCTCGGCGCAATCTGGTCGTGCTCATCGCCGGACTTCGGCACCCAGGGTGTGATAGACCGGTTCGGCCAGATCGAGCCCAAGGTGCTGATCACCTGCGCCGGATATCGTTATGCCGGCAACGATATCGACCAGACCGCCAAGCTCAATGAAATCCTCGAACGCCTGCCGTCCCTGGAGCAGTTGATCATCGTGCCGTACGCACGCCCCCAAGCAAGGATCGAGGACTATCAGACCCACGCCCGCGTCGCGCTGTGGCAAGACTTCTATCAGCCCGGCGGCGAGCCTGAATTCGTCGCGGTGCCATTCGATCATCCGCTGTATATCCTCTATTCCAGTGGCACCACCGGCGTCCCCAAGTGCATCATCCACGGCACCGGCGGCGTGCTGCTCACCCACCTCAAGGAACACGGCCTGCATGCCGACCTGTCCCGCGAGGACTGCCTGTTCTACTACACCACCTGCGGCTGGATGATGTGGAACTGGCTGGTGTCGGTCCTGGCCATCGGCGCCACGGCGGTGCTGTATGACGGTTCGCCGTTTCATCCAGGCCCCGAGCGGCTGATCGACCTGATTGATGCCGAGAAGATCAGCGTGTTCGGCACCAGTCCCAAGTTTCTCGCCACCTTGGAAAAGGCCGGCTTGCAACCGCGCCTGAGCCACAAGTTGAGCAGTCTCAAAGGCTTGATTTCGACCGGTTCGCCACTATCGCCCCAGAGTTACGACTACGTGTACCGCGAGATCAAGGGCGAGCTGTGCCTGTCGTCCATGTCCGGTGGCACCGATATCGTCTCCTGCTTTGTGATCGGCAACCCGGTGCTGCCGGTGCGTCGCGGTGAAATGCAGTGCAAGAGCCTGGCGATGGCCATCGAGGTGTGGGATGAACAGGGCCAGCCGCTGGTCGGCGAAAAAGGCGAGCTAGTGTGCACCCGGCATTTCCCGGCCATGCCCATCGGGCTATGGAACGATCCGGAGAGCAAGAAACTGCTCGCTTCGTATTTCAGCCAGTTTCCCGGCGTCTGGGCCCAAGGGGACTACGCCGAACAGCGCCCCAACGGCAGCCTGCTGATCCACGGGCGCTCCGACGCGGTGCTCAACCCCGGCGGTGTGCGGATTGGCACGGCCGAGATTTACCGCCAGGTGGAAAAAGTCCCACAAGTGCAGGAAAGCTTGGCCATCGGCCAACGCTGGCAGGACGACGTGCGCGTGGTGCTGTTCGTACGCCTCAACGACGGTGTGGAATTGGACGAAGCGCTGGAGCAGCAGATCCGCCAGGTGATTCGCGCCAACACCACACCGCGCCATGTGCCGGCGAAGATCCTCGCTGTCACCGATATCCCCCGCACCATCAGCGGCAAGATTGTCGAATTGGCGGTGCGCAATGTGGTGCACGGTGAGCCGGTGAAGAATACCGACGCCCTGGCCAACCCGAAGGCGCTGGAGCAGTTCCGCGACCGCCCTGAACTCGCCCGAGGATGAAAGGCTTCAGCCCTGACGCACTCATTTGAAGACAAACCCCGAATGCATGCTATTTTTCGGGGGTAGTCAGCCATTCCCAAGTCACGGGATAATGGGTGTTGTCATCTTTCAAAGCGTTACGCTCAGGGCTTTTTCATGATTGGAACATCCACCGGTAGCGAAGCCGCCGCATTGATTGCGCGGCTGGACTGGGCGCAAAGCCCGCTCGGTGAGACCAGTGGTTGGCCGCAAAGCCTGCGCACCGCCGTGGATATCGTCGTCCACTCGCCGATGCCGATGCTCCTGCTGTGGGGCGACCAACTCACGCAACTCTACAACGACGGCTTCGCCCAGTTGGCCGGCAACAAACATCCTGAAGCAATGGGGCAGCCGACGCATCAGACCTGGCCGGAGCTGGAAGGCTTTACCGCGCCGATCTATGACGCCGTACTCAGCGGCCAGGTGCGCACCTTCAGCGAGCAGCGTTTCGTGCTGCAGCGCAACAATCGCGACACGGAAATCTGGCTGGACCTGACCTACAGCCCGATCCGCGATGAAAGCACCCGAGTGGCCGGCATCCTCGTCACCGCCATCGAAACCAACGAACGCCGCAGAGCCCAGCACAACACCGAGCAACGCTTGCAGTTGGCCCTGGCCGCCACCGACGCGGTAGGCACCTGGGATTGGGATATCGGTGAAGACCGCTTTATCGCCGACGCGCATTTCGCCTACCTGCACGGCGTCAACCCCAGCAATGCGCGCCTGTTGCCGATCAGCGACTACCTGCACGGGGTACACCCTGAAGACCGTGGCATGGTGGCGCGCAGTATCAAGCACTGCATCACCTTCGGCACCGAGTACGCCGAGGAATACCGCCTGTTGCAGGCCGATGGCCAGATACGCTGGGTGTTCGCCCGTGGCCGCTGCTACAAGGATCATCAAGGTCGGCCGACACGGTTCCTCGGGGCCGCGCTAGACCTGACCGAGCGCAAACACACCGAACAGGCCCTGCGCCAGAGCCAGACCGAGTTGCAGCTGATCATCAACGCCATGCCGGTGCTGATCGGTTACGTCGACCATGAACAGCGCTTTCGCCTGAACAACAGCGCGTACCTGGAGTGGTACGGCATGACGCCCCAGGAGCTGTACGGCAAGACCATCCGCGAAGTACTCGGCGACGAGGTGTATGCCGGACGTGAAGACAAGATCGCCGCCGCGCTCAAGGGCAAGGCGTGCAGCTTCATGACCATTACTCCGCACCGCGACGGCCGCCCACGCCACGCCTTGATGAAGTACCTGCCGCGCTTCAGCACTGACGGCTCGGTGAATGGTTTCTACATTTTTGTGATCGATGAGACTGAACGCAAACTCACCGAAGAAGCCCTGCGTCACCTCAACGAAAACCTTGAAGAACGCGTAGCCCAACGCACCCAGGCCCTGGCCGAAGCCAACCAGCGCCTGCAAAACGAGATGTACGAGCGCGAGCGCGCCGAAGATGCACTGCGCCATGCGCAGAAGATGGAGGCCGTCGGCCAGCTCACCGGCGGCATTGCCCACGACTTCAACAATATGCTCACTGGCATCATCGGCAGCCTGGACCTGATGCAGCGTTATATCGCTGCCGGGCGCAGTGACGAGATCGGTCGTTTTACTGACGCGGCGGTGTCCTCAGCCCATCGCGCCGCCGCCCTCACCCACCGTTTGCTGGCGTTCTCGCGCCGACAGTCGCTGGACCGGCGCCCGCTGGATCCGAACCAGTTGGTCGCCTCGCTGGAAGACTTGTTCCGGCGCACCAAAGGCGCGCACATCGCGCTCAAGGTACAACTGGGCCACGACATCTGGCCGGTGAACACCGACGCCAGCCAACTGGAAAACGCTCTGCTCAACCTGGTGATCAACGCCCGCGACGCCATGCCCGACGGCGGTGAAATCCTGATAGAAACCGCCAATAGCTACCTGGACGGCACCGACATCGCCACCCTTGAACCGGTCAAGGCTGGCGACTACGTGATGCTCGGTGTGTGCGACAACGGCACCGGCATGGCACCGAAGATTCTGGCCAAGGCTTTCGATCCCTTTTTCACCACCAAGCCCATCGGCCAAGGCACCGGCCTGGGGCTGTCGATGATCTATGGCTTTGCCCAACAGTCCGGCGGCCACGTGACCATTCATAGCGAACCGGGCCAGGGCACCTGCGTGCGTCTGTACCTGCCGCGCCTGTATGGCACTGCACTGGAAAGCAGTTTGCCCGCCAGCCTCGGTGAAGCCCCGGTGGCCCTGGCCGGTGAAGCCGTGGTGGTGGTCGAAGACGACCCGGCGGTGCGTATGCTGGTGGTCAATGTGCTCGATGAACTGGGCTACACCGCCCACCAGGCGGCGGATGCACGGGCGGCACTGCCGCTGCTGGAGTCGGATTTGCGTGTGGACTTACTGGTCACCGATGTCGGACTGCCGGGCATGAACGGCCGGCAACTGGCAGAGATCGCACGCCAACACCGCCCTGGACTGCGCGTATTGTTCATGACCGGTTACGCGGAAAAAGCCGCTGAGCGCCAGGGCTTTCTGGAGGACGGCATGGACATGGTGGCCAAGCCGTTTTCCATCGACCTGCTGGCCACGAAAATCCGCAGCATGATCAGCGTGGTTGAATGAGTTCAGGCATAATCGCGCGCCGTTGCACGTACCTGGTAGAGATCAATGAAAGCCCAAGCCCGTCATATCCTGGTGAAAACCAGCGAAGAAGCCGAACAAATCAAGCAGCGCATCGCCAAGGGCGAAGCCTTTGATGTGCTGGCCAAGAAGTACTCCACTTGCCCGTCCGGCAAGCGCGGCGGCGATCTGGGTGAAGTGCGGCCAGGGCAAATGGTGGGGGCGATTGATGCGGTGATCTTCAAGAAGCCGGTGAAGGTGGTTCACGGGCCGATCAAGAGCAAGTTCGGGTATCACCTGGTGCAGGTGTTCTACCGCGATTGATCAACACCCCTCTGTAGGAGCCAGCAAGCCGGCTGCTACAGAGGCGGTGTCAGGCTTGGGGAATAAGTGCGCCGGGTACTTGGATGACCCGACTGGCCAGCCGATGCCCGGCCAGCGCAGCTTCCTCCGGCGAGCCATCCTTGAGCCGGCTGGCCAAATACGCCGCACTGAACGAATCCCCCGCCGCTGTCGTATCCACCACCTTTTCCACCTTCAGCGCCGGCACGGCAAAGCGCTCGCCCTTGCAACGAATCAGGCATTCATCCGCCCCACGCTTAAGCACCACCTCTTCAATCCCCGGATACGCCGCGAACACTTGTTCACTGTCGGCATAACCAAACAACGCACGCTCGTCATCTTCGGTCAACAAGGCGATATCCACCTCGGCCAAGACACGGTGATACGCCGTGCGGGCCGCTTCAACACTGGCCCAAAGACGCGGCCGATAGTTGTTGTCGAACACCACCTTGCCCCCTCGCCGACGGGTCTCGACCAAGGTTTGCAGCAAACGCTCACGGCCGATGTCACCCAACACCGCCAGGGTGATGCCGCTGAAATACACCACGTCGTAGTCCGGCAAAGCGGCCAGGATCGGCTCGGCGGCGGGCGTGGTGAAACAGTCACGCACAGCGGCTTCGTTGCGCCAGTAGAGAAATTTGCGTTCGCCATTGGCGTCGGTCTGGATGCAGTACAAACCCGGCAAACGCCCAGGCAAGCGCTGGACCATGCCCAGGCCCAGGCCTTCCTGCGCCCATTGCTGACACATGGCATCGCTGAAGCTGTCATCGCCCAGGGCCGTGACGTAGTCAACATGGCCGGTAGCGCCCAGTTCGCGGCGCAGGTACACCGCCGCGTTCAAGGTGTCACCTCCGAAGCTCTGGTGCAGGCTGCCGTCAGCGCGGTGTTGCAGTTCGATCATGCATTCGCCGATGAGGGCGATGCGGGGTTGGGTGGTCATGGCGATTATCTCGGTTGGGGCTGATGGCCCCTTCGCGAGCAAGCCCGCTCCCACATTTGGAATGCATTTCAAGTGTGGGAGCGGGCTTGCTCGCGAAGGGAGCGACGCGGTCTAGAAGCAGGTATGCAAACTCTCGATCACCTGCAACTGCTCATCCACCAGGCAGCCGACTTGCCACTTGTCAAACGTCAAACAAGGGTGGGATGTGCCAAAGGAAATGATGTCGCCAATACGCAATTCAACCCCCGGCGCCACGCTCATGAACGCATGTTGGTCCATCACCGCCGTGACCTTGCACTCGCCCACGTCATCACCTTGCGCCGGCAAAATTCCGGCCTTGTAGCGTTTGAGTGGCAACGGCAAACCAGCGTCGTAGGCCACGTCGCGCTTGCCCAGGGCGATCACCGCAAAACCCGGCTCGGGCAACGATTGCACATGGGCCCAGACTTCCAGGGCCGGGCGCAGGCCTTCGCTGAGGTCGCTGCGACGGTCTAGCACGCAGCACTGCGCCTCTTTGTAGATACCGTGGTCATGGGCCACGTAGCTGCCGGGGCGCAATACGCTGAGGAAGCGGCCAGCAGCGTTCTGTTCTTCAAACGACTCGGCAATCAGGTCGTACCAGGCCGAACCCGACGCCGTGACGATGGGCTTGGGCAGGTCGAAAGAACCGTTGTTCTGCAGGTCCACGGCCAGGCGCACCAGGCTGGCGGCGAAGGCGCGAATGCCGCTGATCGCATGCTCGCCATGGATCACGCCTTCGTAGCCTTCGATACCGGTGAGGGCCAGGGCCGGCTGGGCCTTGATCGCCTTGGCCAGGTCACGCACTTCCTGCTCGCTGCGACAGCCGCAACGGCCGCCGACCACGCCATATTCGATCATCACGTTCAGGCGCAGGCCACGGGCGGCGAAGAACAGACCCAGGTCAGCAACGTTGTCCGGGTGATCGACCATGCAGTGGAAGTCGAAGTCCGTGTCGGCCAACAGGTCAGCGATCAACGCCATGTTCGGCGCGCCCACCAGTTGGTTGGCCATCAGCACGCGACGCACGCCACCGGCATAAGCGGCGCGAGTCTGCACCGCGTTGGCCAGTGTAATCCCCCAGGCACCCGCTTCGATCTGGCGCTGAAACAGCGCCGGCATCATGCTGGTCTTGCCATGGGGCGCCAGCTCGGCGCCGCTCTTGCTGACGAAGTCCTGCATCCAGCGGATGTTGTGTTCCAGGGCGTCACGGTGCAGTACCAGAGCGGGCAGGCTGACGTCACGGACCAGGTGGGCCCCGACGGCGGCGGCGCCCTTTTCAACGGCATTGATGGCAGACATGGAAAACTCCTATTCGTTGATACGCCGGGCCAGGTTGTTGGCGCTGTCGATCAACACCCGGCGATAGTCGTTGTAGTTTTTTGTGGCATCGGCGCGTGGGGCGACGATACACAGCGTCGCGATGCTGATGCCTTGCGCGTCCCGCACCGGGGCGGCAAAGCAGTGGGTAAAGGTGTCGGCAACGCTGTCGAAGGAGAAGAAGCCATCGAGGGTGGCCTGACGGATTTGCGCCAGGAAGGTCTCCAGCGGCAGGCGCTGACCGTCCGGCAGGATGAAGTCGTCGTGATCGATCAGGTCGATGATCTGCTGGTCGCTCAAGTGCCCCAGCAACAGGCGCCCGGAAGCGGTCCACGGGATCGGCGCGTTTTCGCCAATGTCCGAGGAGATACGGAAATGCCGCTCGCCTTCACGCATCAGCGCCACCGTGTATTTGCGCCCGTTGAGCAGGCACATCTGCGCAGTTTCGTGGGTCTGGCTGACGATTTCCTGCAAGGCGTGATCGGCCTCGCGGGTCAGGTCGAAATGGCGCAGGTGCGCCTGGCCGAGAAAATACAGCTGGCGGCCGAGGTAGACGTGACCGTCCTTGCCCACCGTCTCCAGGATGCGCCGCTCAAGCAGCGACGCAACCAGTTCGTAGACGGTGGACTTGGGGCTGCCGATGCCACTGGCAATATCATTCGGGCGCAGGGGCTGGCCCATTTCCTTGAGAAAATCGAGGATATCGAATGCACGGTCCAGGCCTTTGGCGCGGCGTTTGATGGTGTCTTCGGTCATGGCAGTGTCGGTCTCATAAATTCTCAAAGCGGGCGATCAACCTGTGGTGAGCGAGCTGTTGTGGTGAGCGAGCTTGCTCGCGCTGGGCTGCGAAGCGGCCCCAAAAAGAGCGGGAGCGCTGCGCACTCCAGCGGGGGACAAGCCCCCTCACCACAGAAAACCCACGCCCACAAACGGGCGATCATCTTTACTTCTTCTTGTACGCCACGCAATCGATCTCGACCTTGCAATCGACCATCATGTTCGCCTGCACGCAGGCCCGCGCCGGAGCGTGTTCCGGGGTGAAGTATTCGCCGAACACTTTGTTGAAGCTCCAGAAGTCCCGCGGGTCTTCCAGCCACACGCCGACGCGCACGACATCCTTCAATTCGTAACCCGCTTCTTCGAGGATCGCCACCACGTTGCGCATGGTCTGACGGGTCTGTTCGATGATGCCCCCAGTGATGATTTCGCCGTCCACCGCAGGCACCTGGCCTGAGACGTACAACCAACCATCGGCTTCCACCGCACGGGCGAACGGACGGGGTTGGCCACCGCCGGCTGTGCTACCGGCACCGTAACGAGTAATGCTCATAAAAAAGGCTCCTGATTAAAAACGAATGTTCTTGAGAAATTCCGCCAGGCGCGGCGATTGCGGGCGTTCGAAGATGTCCTTCGAGGTGCCCTGTTCTTCAATGCGGCCCTGGTTCATGAAAACGATCTTGTCCGAGACTTCATAGGCAAAGCGCATTTCGTGGGTGACCAGCAACATGGTCATGCCCTCCTCCGCCAGGCCCTTGATCACGCTGAGCACTTCGCCCACCAACTCGGGGTCGAGGGCCGAGGTGACTTCGTCGAACAGCATCAGGCTGGGGTTCATGGCAATGGCGCGGGCAATCGCCACACGCTGTTGCTGGCCGCCGGACAGTTGGCCGGGGAAGTGGTTGCGACGCTCTAGAAGTCCTACGCGGTCCAGCCATTTTTCCGCCAGCGCAACGGCTTCGTCCTTGCTCATTTTCTTGACCTTGAGCAAGCCGAGGGTAACGTTCTGCAACGCAGTCAAATGGGGGAAAAGGTTGAATTGCTGGAACGCCATGCCCGTCATCGCACGGTGCTGCGCAATGACGCGCTCAGGGTGGCGCACGCGCTTGCCGGCGATTTCGCTGTAACCGATGGACTCGCCATCCAAGGTGATTTGGCCGCCCTGGAACTCTTCCAGCAGGTTGACGCAACGCAACAGTGTGGTCTTGCCCGAGCCGCTGGAGCCGATCAAGGTCACCACGTTGCCGCGCTGCATGGACAGGTCAACACCCTTGAGCACTTCCACCTGGCCGTATTGCTTACGCAGGCCACGGATGTTCAGCAGCGGTTGGTTGGTGTGAGGTTGGTTCATGGCAAGGCCACCCGCTTTTCAATGTAGCGCCCGAATAACTCGATGGCGTAGTTGATGACAAAGAACATAAAGCCTGCGAACAGGTAGAACTCCAAGGTCATGAAGGTGCGCGCGATCACTTGCTGGGTACTGAGCAGCAACTCGGCCACGCCGATCACCGAGAGCAAGGTGGAGGCCTTGACGATTTCCGTGGAGGAATTGACCCAGGTTGGCAAAATCTGGCGCAGCGCCTGGGGCAGCAACACATAGCCCAGGGACTGGTAGAACGTCAGGCCGATGGCCTTGCCCGCTTCCAGTTGCCCACGGGGAATGGCTTGCAGCGCGCCGCGCACGATCTCGGAGACGTGAGAACCGCAGAACAGCGTCAACCCGACCGCACCGGCCTGGAACGCGGTGATCTGCCAACCGAGCGCCGGCAGCATGTAGAAACACGCCAGCACCAGCACGAACACCGGCGTGCCACGGATCAGGTCGACATACAGACGAAACGGTGCACGCATCCAGAACTTGCCGTAGGTCAGGATCAACCCGGCGACAATGCCGATCAGGGTGCCAAAGATAATCGCCAACGCAGACACATAAACACTGGCTTGAAAGCCCGCCCAGAGGGTATCCCGGGCGATCCACAACTCATGCAGCCAGATGGGGGATTCGTACATGGAAACCTCGCTTAACGACGGATCGCCAGACGCTGTTCCAGGTAACGGAACAGCATGGCAATGAGGTAACAGGCAGCCACGTAGAGCGCCGTCGTGACCATCCAGGTTTCAATCACCCGGTAGCTTTCGACGTTGATCTTGCGGGCGTAGTAGGTCAGCTCCGGCACCGCGATAGCGGCGGCGAGCGAGGTGTCCTTGAACAGCGAAATGAAATTGTTCGACAGCGCGGGCAGCACATTGCGCAGCATCACCGGTACGGTGATGTAGGCGCGGATACGCCATTCGCCCAGGCCGATAGCCAACCCGGCTTCCCGCAGGCCCTTGGGAATGTTCAACAGCCCGGCGCGGAACACTTCGGTCAAGTAGGCACCCGCGTACAGCGACAAGGTGATGATGAACGACGGGATCTTGTCCAGACGGATCCCGAGACTAGGCAACGCAAAGTAGATCAACAGGATCAACACAAGGATCGGCGTATTGCGCACCACCGTCACATACACCGAGGCGAAGATCCGCAACGCACGGTGCTTGGAGAGCATGGCAAACGCCATCATCAGGCCGATCACACAGCCGATGGCGATCGACAGCAGCGCCAGCTCAAGGCCCAGGCCGAGCCCTGCCAGCAAACTGGGGAAGTCGCGCCACACGGCGGCAAAGTTCAACTGATAGTTCATGGTCAGCAGTACCTGATTGGGGCGCCGTCAGCGACGCCCCAGGTTTTCGATTTACTTGAACTCAACCGGGAAGCCGATCGCGGGTTCCGGCAGGTCGACACCGAACCATTGCTTGAACGAGGCCTTGTAGGTCGGGAACTCGACACCGGTCATGGCTTCATGCAGCGCGGTGTTGACGAAGTTCAGCCAGTCCTGGTCGCCACGCTTGACGGCGCACGCATAGGTCTGCGGGCTCCAGGCGTACGTCGGGCTGCGGTAGCGGCCTGGGTTCTGCACCATCAGGTATTTGACCGAGGACTGGTCGGTGGCGGCGGCATCGGCGCGACCGGAGTTCACGGCCTGATACATCAGGTCGACGCTGTCGTACTGGTCGACCTTGGCCTTGGGCAACGCCTGGTGCACCAGCTCTTCGGCATACACGTTTTGCAGCACAGCCACGGTGACGCCGTCGCCGCCAGCCTGCAGGTCTTCAATCTCTTTGTACTTGCTGTTGTTCGGCAGCAGCAGGCCCACGCCTTCGCGGTAGTACGGCAGGGTGAACGCGACCTGCTGGGCACGGCTGGCGGTGACGGTAATGAACTGGCAACTCATGTCGACCTTGTCGGTGAGCAGGTTGGGAATCCGGGCATCAGACGACTGCACCACGAACTCGACCTTGCTTGGGTCATTGAACAAGCCCTTGGCCACTATGCGGCCGATGTCGATATCAAACCCCTGCAACTTGCCATCCGCTCCCTGGAAGTGCCACGGCGCATTGGTACTGCCTGTACCCACGATCAAGTGCCCACGCTTGAGCACATCATCGAGCTTGCTGTCCGCCGCCTGCACGATGCTTGCGAAGGAAGCCGATGCGGCGAAGAGAAAAACACACGCTTTAAACACGGAAGGTCGGTGATGCATGACAAGCACTCCAGGAGTTGTGTATTCCGCTATACCGGAACTTAGTATGTAACAACGGAATAGACAGCAGAAAGTGTGCCACACGCGGCAACAGAAAAAAACGACATGGATAAATCTGTGTTAAATCAACTAGATAAAAGATGATGTGCGATAAGGCGTTAAGCCAGCACCTGAAATCACTTTGCTACCCAAGGCCCCACACAGCGGTGACAGACCCAGTTGCGTGCGCTACGACGGCGTTACCGCGCACCGTTGCAGTGCGTCTGGCGCGTGGAAAAATCCCCACGCTGGGCTAGCCTTGGCACATTCATTCCGACAAGGACTCCGCCCTGATGAAGTTCCGCCTCACCCTGGTCTTGCTTTCCTTTCTGGTGGCCGGCAGTGCTTGGGCCAGTAACGACCGCCGCGAATGCAAGGAAGAACTGCGCAAGCTCAACGCAGCCCTGAGCACCAACTACACCAGCCAGAACCACCACGGCTACCGTCAGGCAAAGGCTTCGAGGGACAACCTTGAATACAAGAAATGCGCAAGCCAGGCGCGCAAGGCGCGGGAACGCCTGGAGCGCGATAGCGACCTGTGAAGGTTGACAGTAGACGGCAGTGATTCCTCGACTTAGCGTGGGCAGACACTCGCACTGTCCAGGAGGACCACTATCATGGGAATTGCCACCGCAACCATTACCAACGCCGAGGAATATGAAAAGGTACTGAGTACCTCCCACCCCGTGTTTCTATTGTTCGTTTCAGCTCGCTGCCCTGCGTGCGCAGACACCGGCCCATTGTTCGAACGGATTGCTGCCAGGCATCCCGATATCGTGAGCCTGGTGCTGGACTGCGCAAACACTCCGCAACACCCCCATGTCAAGGGCACGCCCACCTTGTTGGTTTACGTCATGGGCGAACTGATGGAAATTATCGAGGGTTTCGACCCCATTAAAGATCAGGAAAAAACTGTGGAAGAGCTTTTCGACCGCTACGTCCAGCGTCCCCTCTTGCACGGTACGACCTAGCGTCTAAGCTGCTCAAATTAGTCTCAGCCACCAGGTCGGCAATGTTCAAGACCATTGAAGCTGAAGTCTTGGAGAAACGCCCGTCACCCACCTTGCAACTTGAGCTCGCCCAGCATGATTTCGAGCGACTCAAGTCATTCTGCCTGCTGATCTACATCGCGATCATCACATTGGGCACCCGTCCGCTAATCGAAGGCTTGTCGACGGATCTGCACCCCAGCGGGGTGATTCTGACAACGCTTACGTTTCACACGCCCGCATAAACCGATAACGCCCCGTGCGTGATAGACAGCGCATCGAAATGCTTTACCGGGCGGCCACTTACTGGATAATAGCTCAATGCCTTCATTGAGTTAATGTTCGGCACCACCTCTACCGCCTCGATGGATTTTCTTCTGCGTATGGACACTCCTCTGCTTCCGCAAAAACGCCTCAATGCTGCAATCACCAAAGTCATGGCCGGTATCAGCGCAACGCTGGGCGCCATGTGGGCGCTGATCACCTATGTGTTTCCCGATCCCAGCGTGTTCGGCTTTGGCTTTCTCAACTGGAAAAACTTGATTCTGGTGATCAGCGTGTTCCTGTTCCTCGCGGCACTGTCTATTGGCTGGCAGGCGCGTCGCCTGCCGGATGCGATAAAAGGCACGCTTTCGGTGATCCTGGCCGTATTGCTCGCCGGCGGTTTTTTCATTTTGGGCAGTGAGTACGCCAAACCCACTTTCGAATTTGCCCAATCGCAAAAGCTGATGACTGAAAATGACGGCGCCAACCTGTTTGGCAAGCGTATAGAGCTGGTCGACGGTGTACGCATCGAACTGCTGGAGTGTGAGCAGATTGGCCAGGCACCGAGCTGCCTGCTGGAACTGACCAACACCAATGTCGACCGCGAAATGCGCGACCTTAAGCAAAGCACCCTATTTGAAAAAACCGGCGGCTCCCTGGATGTCGAGCAACTGCAGGTCGGCCAATCTAAGTCTGACCAGTGGAACGCATTTGCGCTGGTACGCAATGTGCCGACCCGAGTGACGATGGTGTTCCAGCCCGTGCGCGGGAAGCTGGAGAGCATCCCGGCACTCAAGATCAGGTTTCGCAGCCTCAAGGGTGAGGATAACGTGGTGAAATTCAGTGGCGTGGCGGTTAACTGAGGGGATGGATATGAGCACTGCTACTGCAACAGAGAATACTGACCAGCCCTGGGAAGATACGTTGATTCTGGCATTTCGCGATACTCAGTGGATCCATCACCGCGAAAAACAGCAGACACTGATTTCAGATGCGCTTGGATGGTTCCAATTGAACAATCATTTACTGCTGTGCAATCCCTCAGACAAAACACAGCAAAACACCTGTAATAAGGCCAAGGAAAAGCTCGATCTGGCAGTGAAAGAAATGGCGGCAACACCGCCACTACTCGCGAAATTGGACGGCAAGGCTGAAAGTGCAGCGGGCGATGTGCTAACCGCCCATGAAGACAGGTTCTTCCTGATTGAATTCAAATCAGACATGAGCACCAGAAGCTCCGAGTACACCAAATTCCTGGGGATTCTAATGTGGCTGATCGATCCAGAAGCCAACCACGTACTGATAAACCAGTCAAAAAAAGGGCATTTTTTTGTCACGCAGAGGCCCGACACATGCGCGCCCTCTGCTCCAAACCTGCGAAAGCTCACTATGGAGGCCTACACTTACTACGACGCAATCACTCAGCCCAACTTAAAACTGACTGCGGCGATCCCCGTGCACACGCTCCTGGCAGAAAAACGCCACGGCCTGCCGCTGGCTCAAATGGCGGACTACCTTCAACTGCTCTGTAACGTACATGTGGGTGACGCAGCAGGCGGCGCACACCCGATGAAAGTGGCGGTGGCAAGTGCATCCGGGGTGTTTTGGCCGATATCCGACCTTTCGGAACTGACTGCATTGGCCGGCCTGTTCAACGCGACCGCAAGGCTGTCGCACCCAAAACACCCGGCATTTGGCATTGCAAACGCCAAACGCCTGAAAGACATCGTCGATGCCTTTCGGAAAAAAACGCTCGAAGAGCAAAAAACCGCGCTTAGACGTGACGGCAGAACACCCGGCGGCGCCACTCCAGGCATCAATCGAAGCTGAGTGACACCGCTTACGCCCCCATCAGGAATCCACGCACCGAAGCAGGCTGACCTGCGTCACCCGGCGGTCCTCCACCGCCGCCACCGTCAGGCGCCAGCCCTCATGTTCCAGGCTGTCGCCCACCACTGGGAGGCGATCCAGCAGACTCATCACCAGGCCGGCCAGGGTCTGGTAATCGTCGGTCGCAACCGCGTTGAAGCCCGTGCGCTGACGCACCTGATTGAGGTTCAGTGCACCATTGGCGCGGAAACCAGCGCCCTCCTCGACAATATCCGGCCCTTCGATTTCGCTGGCGTCCGGCAACTCACCGGCGATGGACTCGAGAATGTCGGTCATGCTCAACACACCCATGAAGTCACCGAATTCGTTGATCACGAACGCAATGTGGGTGGACTCCTGACGCATCTGCTCCAGGGCATTGAGGATCGAGAAACTGTCCAGCAGGTTGATCGCCCGGCGTGCCAGGTGCTCCAGGTTCGGCTCGTTACCGGCCAGGTATTCCTTGAGCAACTCCTTCTTGTGCACAAAGCCCAGCGGTTCATCGACGGCGCCGTTGCGGATCAACGGCAGTCGCGAGTAGGACGAATGCATCAGTTTCAGGCGAATGCTGTCGGGATCGTCCGCCAGATCGATGCAGTCGACCTTGGCCCGCGGAGTCATCAGTGTGCGAATCGGCCGTTCGGCCAGTTGCAGCACACCACTGATCATCACGCGCTCGCGTCGATCAAACAGCGGGCCTTGCGCAGCATCCGGCTCACCCAGCAGGTCGGCAACCTCATCGCTCACCTCTTCCACCGCCAGACTACGACCGCCGAGCAAGCGCATCACGGCATGGGCCGTACGCTCACGTACTGGCAACACACCTTGCGCCGACTTCTTGCGGCGGGCCCGTGCGATCTGGTTGAACAACTCGATCAGGATCGAGAAACCAATCGCTGCGTACAGGTAGCCCTTCGGAATATGGAAGCCCAGGCCTTCGGCGGTCAGGGCGAAACCGATCATCATCAAGAAGCCCAGGCACAGCATGATCACCGTCGGGTGCGCATTGACGAAGCGGGTCAATGGCTTGCTCGCGACGATCATCACGCCGATGGACACGATCACCGCGATCATCATCACCGCCAGCTCGTCCACCATGCCCACGGCGGTAATCACCGCATCCAGGGAGAACACCGCATCCAGCACCACGATCTGCGCCACGATCGGCCAGAACATCGCGTAGGCGGCATTGCCCGTGCGCTGGACCACATGGCCTTCGAGGCGCTCGTGCAATTCCATGGTGGCCTTGAACAACAGGAATACACCACCAAACAACATGATCAGGTCACGGCCCGAGAAGCTCTTGTCGAACACCTCGAACAACGGCTGCGTCAGGGTCACCAGCCAGGAAATACTCGCCAATAGGCCCAGGCGCATCAGCAGCGCCAGGGACAGGCCGATCAACCGCGCACGGTCACGCTGCTCCGGCGGCAACTTGTCCGCCAGGATCGCGATAAACACCAGGTTGTCGATGCCCAGCACCAGTTCCAGCACAATCAAGGTCAACAGCCCGAGCCAGGCCGTTGGATCCGCTAACCATTCCATTTATTGAGTCTCTTCAGTCATCGATTTTCAGAATGCCGGGCACGGCAAGGCGCGGTCAGTGGACCGGTACAAGGTTAGCAGTCGGAATACGGGGTGCTTCAGAGGGAACAGCGGCAGCGCAAGTCTTGGGGAAAGACGACTGGGGGGCTCCGAAAGGGTGTTCATGCAAATCCTGAAATAACAAAAGGACTTGAATCCTACATCTGAAACGCAAACTTCCTACAACGCAAAACTATTACAAGATCTGTAATCTCACCTGTAGGAGCCGGCTTGCCGGCGATGGCGTGCGCACAAAAGCCCGCGCCGGCCAGCCCCCGACGACAGGGGCCTCGGGGTGTGCGGACGTACGGGTGGCGGCCT
>NZ_JAFCVS010000013.1:0-3397 GCF_049897165.1 Pseudomonas sp. TWR1-1-4
AAAATAATCACTTGACAGCAAATGAGGCTGCTGTAGAATGCGCGCCTCGGTTGAGACGAAAGATCTTAACCAACCGCTCTTTAACAACTGAATCAAGCAATTCGTGTGGGTGCTTGTGGAGTCAGACTGATAGTCAACAAGATTATCAGCATCACAAGTTACTCCGCGAGAAATCAAAGATGTAACCAACGATTGCTGAGCCAAGTTTAGGGTTTCTTAAAAACCCAAAGATGTTTGAACTGAAGAGTTTGATCATGGCTCAGATTGAACGCTGGCGGCAGGCCTAACACATGCAAGTCGAGCGGTAGAGAGAAGCTTGCTTCTCTTGAGAGCGGCGGACGGGTGAGTAATGCCTAGGAATCTGCCTGGTAGTGGGGGATAACGTTCGGAAACGAACGCTAATACCGCATACGTCCTACGGGAGAAAGCAGGGGACCTTCGGGCCTTGCGCTATCAGATGAGCCTAGGTCGGATTAGCTAGTTGGTGAGGTAATGGCTCACCAAGGCGACGATCCGTAACTGGTCTGAGAGGATGATCAGTCACACTGGAACTGAGACACGGTCCAGACTCCTACGGGAGGCAGCAGTGGGGAATATTGGACAATGGGCGAAAGCCTGATCCAGCCATGCCGCGTGTGTGAAGAAGGTCTTCGGATTGTAAAGCACTTTAAGTTGGGAGGAAGGGCATTAACCTAATACGTTAGTGTTTTGACGTTACCGACAGAATAAGCACCGGCTAACTCTGTGCCAGCAGCCGCGGTAATACAGAGGGTGCAAGCGTTAATCGGAATTACTGGGCGTAAAGCGCGCGTAGGTGGTTTGTTAAGTTGGATGTGAAATCCCCGGGCTCAACCTGGGAACTGCATTCAAAACTGACTGACTAGAGTATGGTAGAGGGTGGTGGAATTTCCTGTGTAGCGGTGAAATGCGTAGATATAGGAAGGAACACCAGTGGCGAAGGCGACCACCTGGACTAATACTGACACTGAGGTGCGAAAGCGTGGGGAGCAAACAGGATTAGATACCCTGGTAGTCCACGCCGTAAACGATGTCAACTAGCCGTTGGAAGCCTTGAGCTTTTAGTGGCGCAGCTAACGCATTAAGTTGACCGCCTGGGGAGTACGGCCGCAAGGTTAAAACTCAAATGAATTGACGGGGGCCCGCACAAGCGGTGGAGCATGTGGTTTAATTCGAAGCAACGCGAAGAACCTTACCAGGCCTTGACATCCAATGAACTTTCTAGAGATAGATTGGTGCCTTCGGGAACATTGAGACAGGTGCTGCATGGCTGTCGTCAGCTCGTGTCGTGAGATGTTGGGTTAAGTCCCGTAACGAGCGCAACCCTTGTCCTTAGTTACCAGCACGTAATGGTGGGCACTCTAAGGAGACTGCCGGTGACAAACCGGAGGAAGGTGGGGATGACGTCAAGTCATCATGGCCCTTACGGCCTGGGCTACACACGTGCTACAATGGTCGGTACAGAGGGTTGCCAAGCCGCGAGGTGGAGCTAATCCCATAAAACCGATCGTAGTCCGGATCGCAGTCTGCAACTCGACTGCGTGAAGTCGGAATCGCTAGTAATCGCGAATCAGAATGTCGCGGTGAATACGTTCCCGGGCCTTGTACACACCGCCCGTCACACCATGGGAGTGGGTTGCACCAGAAGTAGCTAGTCTAACCTTCGGGAGGACGGTTACCACGGTGTGATTCATGACTGGGGTGAAGTCGTAACAAGGTAGCCGTAGGGGAACCTGCGGCTGGATCACCTCCTTAATCGACGACATCAGCTGCTCCATAAGTTCCCACACGAATTGCTTGATTCATGCGTTTGTAAAAGTGCAGAGCTAACTATTCGAATCGAATAATTAGCTCTGATCTTTTTCAGAACCGTTCTTTAAAAATTTGGGTATGTGATAGAAAGATAGACTGAACGTTACTTTCACTGGTAACGGATCAGGCTAAGGTAAAATTTGTGAGTTCTCTTAACTGAGAAATTCGAATTTTCGGCGAATGTCGTCTTCACAGTATAACCAGATTGCTTGGGGTTATATGGTCAAGTGAAGAAGCGCATACGGTGGATGCCTTGGCAGTCAGAGGCGATGAAAGACGTGGTAGCCTGCGAAAAGCTTCGGGGAGTCGGCAAACAGACTTTGATCCGGAGATGTCTGAATGGGGGAACCCAGCCATCATAAGATGGTTATCTTGTACTGAATACATAGGTGCAAGAGGCGAACCAGGGGAACTGAAACATCTAAGTACCCTGAGGAAAAGAAATCAACCGAGATTCCCTTAGTAGTGGCGAGCGAACGGGGACTAGCCCTTAAGTGGCTTTGAGATTAGCGGAACGCTCTGGAAAGTGCGGCCATAGTGGGTGATAGCCCTGTACGCGAAAATCTCTTAGTCATGAAATCGAGTAGGACGGAGCACGAGAAACTTTGTCTGAATATGGGGGGACCATCCTCCAAGGCTAAATACTACTGACTGACCGATAGTGAACTAGTACCGTGAGGGAAAGGCGAAAAGAACCCCGGAGAGGGGAGTGAAATAGATCCTGAAACCGTATGCGTACAAGCAGTGGGAGCCTACTTTGTTAGGTGACTGCGTACCTTTTGTATAATGGGTCAGCGACTTATTTTCAGTGGCGAGCTTAACCGAATAGGGGAGGCGTAGCGAAAGCGAGTCTTAATAGGGCGTCTAGTCGCTGGGAATAGACCCGAAACCGGGCGATCTATCCATGGGCAGGTTGAAGGTTGGGTAACACTAACTGGAGGACCGAACCGACTACCGTTGAAAAGTTAGCGGATGACCTGTGGATCGGAGTGAAAGGCTAATCAAGCTCGGAGATAGCTGGTTCTCCTCGAAAGCTATTTAGGTAGCGCCTCATGTATCACTGTAGGGGGTAGAGCACTGTTTCGGCTAGGGGGTCATCCCGACTTACCAAACCGATGCAAACTCCGAATACCTACAAGTGCCGAGCATGGGAGACACACGGCGGGTGCTAACGTCCGTCGTGAAAAGGGAAACAACCCAGACCGTCAGCTAAGGTCCCAAAGTTATGGTTAAGTGGGAAACGATGTGGGAAGGCTTAGACAGCTAGGAGGTTGGCTTAGAAGCAGCCACCCTTTAAAGAAAGCGTAATAGCTCACTAGTCGAGTCGGCCTGCGCGGAAGATGTAACGGGGCTCAAACCATACACCGAAGCTACGGGTATCACGTAAGTGATGCGGTAGAGGAGCGTTCTGTAAGCCTGTGAAGGTGAGTTGAGAAGCTTGCTGGAGGTATCAGAAGTGCGAATGCTGACATGAGTAACGACAATGGGTGTGAAAAACACCCACGCCGAAAGACCAAGGTTTCCTGCGCAACGTTAATCGACGCAGGGTTAGTCGGTCCCTAAGGCC
>NZ_JAFCVS010000013.1:3493-5129 GCF_049897165.1 Pseudomonas sp. TWR1-1-4
GCGAGGCTGAAAAGCGTAGTCGATGGAAAACAGGTTAATATTCCTGTACTTCTGGTTATTGCGATGGAGGGACGGAGAAGGCTAGGCCAGCTTGGCGTTGGTTGTCCAAGTTTAAGGTGGTAGGCTGAGATCTTAGGTAAATCCGGGATCTTAAGGCCGAGAGCTGATGACGAGTTAACTTTTAGTTAACGAAGTGGTTGATGCCATGCTTCCAAGAAAAGCTTCTAAGCTTCAGGTAACCAGGAACCGTACCCCAAACCGACACAGGTGGTTGGGTAGAGAATACCAAGGCGCTTGAGAGAACTCGGGTGAAGGAACTAGGCAAAATGGCACCGTAACTTCGGGAGAAGGTGCGCCGGTGAGGGTGAAGGACTTGCTCCGTAAGCTCATGCCGGTCGAAGATACCAGGCCGCTGCGACTGTTTATTAAAAACACAGCACTCTGCAAACACGAAAGTGGACGTATAGGGTGTGACGCCTGCCCGGTGCCGGAAGGTTAATTGATGGGGTTAGCTAACGCGAAGCTCTTGATCGAAGCCCCGGTAAACGGCGGCCGTAACTATAACGGTCCTAAGGTAGCGAAATTCCTTGTCGGGTAAGTTCCGACCTGCACGAATGGCGTAACGATGGCGGCGCTGTCTCCACCCGAGACTCAGTGAAATTGAAATCGCTGTGAAGATGCAGTGTATCCGCGGCTAGACGGAAAGACCCCGTGAACCTTTACTATAGCTTTGCACTGGACTTTGAATTTGCTTGTGTAGGATAGGTGGGAGGCTTTGAAGCGTGGACGCCAGTCTGCGTGGAGCCAACCTTGAAATACCACCCTGGCAACTTTGAGGTTCTAACTCAGGTCCGTTATCCGGATCGAGGACAGTGTATGGTGGGTAGTTTGACTGGGGCGGTCTCCTCCTAAAGAGTAACGGAGGAGTACGAAGGTGCGCTCAGACCGGTCGGAAATCGGTCGTAGAGTATAAAGGCAAAAGCGCGCTTGACTGCGAGACAGACACGTCGAGCAGGTACGAAAGTAGGTCTTAGTGATCCGGTGGTTCTGTATGGAAGGGCCATCGCTCAACGGATAAAAGGTACTCCGGGGATAACAGGCTGATACCGCCCAAGAGTTCATATCGACGGCGGTGTTTGGCACCTCGATGTCGGCTCATCACATCCTGGGGCTGAAGCCGGTCCCAAGGGTATGGCTGTTCGCCATTTAAAGTGGTACGCGAGCTGGGTTTAGAACGTCGTGAGACAGTTCGGTCCCTATCTGCCGTGGACGTTTGAGATTTGAGAGGGGCTGCTCCTAGTACGAGAGGACCGGAGTGGACGAACCTCTGGTGTTCCGGTTGTCACGCCAGTGGCATTGCCGGGTAGCTATGTTCGGAATAGATAACCGCTGAAAGCATCTAAGCGGGAAACTAGCCTCAAGATGAGATCTCACTGGAACCTTGAGTTCCCTGAAGGGCCGTCGAAGACTACGACGTTGATAGGTTGGGTGTGTAAGCGCTGTGAGGCGTTGAGCTAACCAATACTAATTGCCCGTGAGGCTTGACCATATAACACCCAAGCAATTTGACTACTCTAACGAGCATCAGATTGCGGTGTGTGAAGACGAAAATGAACCGAAAGTTCGACGCTCACAA
>NZ_JAFCVS010000014.1:0-536 GCF_049897165.1 Pseudomonas sp. TWR1-1-4
CCGAAAATTCGAATTTCTCAGTTAAGAGAACTCACAAATTTTACCTTAGCCTGATCCGTTACCAGTGAAAGTAACGTTCAGTCTATCTTTCTATCACATACCCAAATTTTTAAAGAACGATCTAATCAAAGACTAGAAATCAACATTCATCACCGTCTTGGTGGAATGCTCATTTCTAAGCTTTCATAACGCAGAAGCAGTAGTGGTGGAGCCAAACGGGATCGAACCGTTGACCTCCTGCGTGCAAGGCAGGCGCTCTCCCAGCTGAGCTATGGCCCCATATTTCTACAGGCGTTTCCCACACAAAATTGGTGGGTCTGGGCAGATTCGAACTGCCGACCTCACCCTTATCAGGGGTGCGCTCTAACCAACTGAGCTACAGACCCAATTTCGGGCTGCTTCTTATCGTCTTCTTCAATGAATCAAGCAATTCGTGTGGGAACTTATGGAGCAGCTGATGTCGTCGATTAAGGAGGTGATCCAGCCGCAGGTTCCCCTACGGCTACCTTGTTACGACTTCACCCCAGTCATGAATC